>NZ_JBNCLA010000001.1:1234942-1360607 GCF_049841835.1 Micromonospora sp. DT227
CGCCGAGCCCGTCGTACACGGCGCCGATGTTGTTGAGGGTGGCGGCTTCGGTGCCGCGGTTGCCGGCGTCGCGGTACAGGGTCAGGGCCTGGTTGTAGTCGGCCAGCGCTGGCCAGGGCTGGCCGGTGGCTCGTCTGGCCGAGCCGCGGTGGTAGAACGCACCCGCATCCGGGCCCAGGCTCAGGGTGGCGGTTGTCAGTGCCTCGACGTCAGCGAATCGGGACGTCGCCAGCCACTCCCGGGCCACCCTGCCGCTGACCTGCCGGGCGATGGCCGCCTCGCGGCCGGCGACGGCCAGCCGGTGCACCTCCACCGCCTGGACGATCTTAGGCCAGCGGCTAGGAGGCGCTGACCCCGTCGGGCCTGCACTGTCCATCGAGTGGAGCAACCTCCCTGCCTAGAGTGCTGCGCTTCGGCGGACCACTTGCCCCGCTGTCTTCTCCACCCGATGTCGCGACGCCCATGGCGATCCGCGGACGTGACGGCACTACATCAGTTCATGCACGCTGCCACACCCTGTCACTAGCGACAATCGCGAATCGGACACTCGATCCGGCGTCGATGAATGCTTGGTTCATGCCGCCGAAGCGCCCGAACCATGACGATGTCTCAGTTCAGCGGGCTCGATCCTCGGAGGGCTGCATGCTTGACGGCGGTTGCGCGGAAGCCAGCGCTGCCTGGTGTCAACAAGAGTCAAAACATACGCGGAATGAACGGGGCGTTTAGCTGGGGTGCCCGAAGGTGAACGTCCCGTAGGACGCCGGGTCTTCGTGGTAGCGCTATTTCCTTCCTGGACTGTGTGTCGCGAATTCTGCCGGGGGTGCCGACACGAGGCCCTGGCCAGCAAAGAGGTGACCAGGGCCTTGATGAATCCGCATTGCTCCCCGAAACCCCCGGTGACCCACGAACCGCGGAAACGATTCCGGTGCGTCGAGGTCAGGCGTCGTCGCGTCAGGCGGGAGCGACCAGCTCACCGTCGTCGTCGCGTACGGTGATCGCTTCGACCGGGCACGACTCGGCGGCGTCGATCACCGTCTCGTCCGGTTCGACCGTCGCCGCGATCGGCGTGGCCGACCCGGACTCCAGCCGGAAGTGGGCCGGCGCCATGCCGACGCAGCCGCCCGATCCGATGCAGCGCCGTGCGTCGACGGCGATCCGCCAGCCGGCGCTCACCAGGCCACCGGCATCCGGGCCAGACCTCGGACGATCATGCCGCTCTTCCAGCTGAGTTCCGGCTCGGGGACGGCGATCCGCAGCTCGGGCAGCCGGGCGACGAGCGTGCCGATCCCGACCTGTAGCTCCATCCGGGCGAGCTGGGCCCCCAGGCAGTGGTGCACGCCGTGCCCGAAACCGATGTGCGGATTGGTCTCCCGACCGAGATCGAGCCGATCGGGGTCGGCGAAGACGGTCTCGTCGCGGTTCGCCGACGAGATCGAGCCGATCACTGGTTCCCCGGCCCGCACCAGCACTCCACCGACCTCGATGTCCTCGGTGGCGTACCTGGCGAATGAGGAGGCCACCCCGAGCGGGACGTACCGCATCAGCTCCTCGATCGCGGTCGGCACCCGGGCGGGGTCGGCCCGCAGCCAGGCCATCTGCTCCGGGTGGGTGAGCAGGACGTACGCGAAGTTCGGCAGTTGGGTGACGGTGGTCTCGTGGCCGGCGGCGAGCAGCCCGGCGGCGAGCTGCACGATCTCCTGTTCGGTGAACCGGTCCTGGTCCTCGTCGCGCGCCCGCACCATCGCGCAGATCAGGTCGTCGGTGGGCGCCCGGCGTCGCTGCTGGACCAGCTCGCCGATGTACGCGTACAGGTTGTCGAGGTATTCCTGGATCCGCTCGGGCGGCAGCGAGGTGGTCGAGACGATCGCCTCCGACCAGACGTGGAACAGGTGCCGGTCGGCGAAGGGCACCCCGAGCAGCTCACAGATCACCTGGATGGGCAGCGGGGTGGCGAAGTGCTCCACCAGGTCGGCCGGCGGCCCGCCCGTCACCATGGCATCGATGAGTTCGTCGGCGATCTGCCGGGTGCGGGGCCGGAGCTGCTCGACCCGGCGGGCGGTGAACGCCTTGGCGACCAGCCGCCGTAGCCGGGTGTGCTCCGGCGGATCCATCGACAGGATGCCGCCCTCGATCTGCCTCGGCGTGAGCCGCGGCTCGTCCCGGCCGACGCTGGCGGCCCGGCTGAACCTCGCGTCACCGAGGACGGTCCGCACGTCGGTGTGTCGGGTGGCGAGCCACCCCTCCTCGCCGAACGGCAGCCGCACCCGGATGAGCGGCTCGGTGCGCCGCAGCTCGGCGTAGCGCGGGTCGAGGTGGAGCCGGTCGGGTGGGCTGAACGGGTACGGCTGCGCGGTGACCTTGGCGACGTCCGGCATTGGTCGACCCCCGAAGCAGATCGGGTCACCCCCGGAGCAACCGGGGTGATCAGCTCATCGTGACGTGTCGATTGCCGATAGTAGCGGAAGCGCGTGGACCGGTGCCAGTGCGCCCGCGCGGTGCGTCGACTGTCCGACGCCGGGCTGCCAGCGAGGGGCGTGCCGGCACCGGACGTGCCGGCGACGAGCGCCGTCGTCATCGGGGGGCGCTCAGGCCAGTCGGTAGACCGACACGTGGGAGCGGGACTCCTCGGTGAACTCCGCGCCGGCCCAGTCGGCGTGCCGGCTCTCCAGCGTGAAGCCGGCCAACTGGCCCATCAGGTCCAGCTCGGACGGCCAGATGTAGCGGTGCGGGGTGCGGAAGACCCGCGCCTCGCGGCCGTCACCGAAGTGGAAGTGGTGCGACACCACCCGCTGGCGCAGCACGTCGTAGGTGTCCAGGCCGATGTAGCCGGCCTCGGTGTGCCACACGGTCGCCTGCTGACCCGGGGGCAGCTTGCGCAGCTCCGGCACCCACAGCTCGATCACGAACCGGCCGCCCGGCCCGAGGTGCCGCGCCGCGTTGCGGAAGCAGGCCACCTGCTGGTCCTGGTCGAGCAGGTTGGCGATGGTGTTGTAGACCAGGTAGACCAGGCTGAACTCGCCCGGCACGGTCGCGCCGGCCATGTCGCCGACCACCACCGGGACCGTGGCGGCGTCGACCTTCGTCCGCAACTGCTCCACCATGGGTACGGAGAGTTCGATCCCGCTGACCGGCACGCCGCGGGCGGCGAGTGGCACCGCCACCCGGCCGGTGCCGATGGCGAACTCCAGGGCCCGGCCGGTCCCGGCGAGCGCGGCGAGCCGGTCGACGGTGGGGCCGAGCACCTCCGGCGCGAACATCCCGGTGCCCGGCGTGTCGTAGCGTCGGGCGGCCTCGCCGTCCCAGATCTCGTCCTGGCGCATCGGCTCACCATCGACGTCGAGGACGCCGCGTGTCCAGCGCTTTCCGGTCGTCGTACGCGGCCTGCTTGTTACTCTCCGTCAATGGGTGGAGCCCCCGGGCGCTCAGGAACGCGTCAGGCCGCATCGGTACCCTGCTAGTCCCGACCAGCCCGCGACGACACATGAGGTATTCGTGAACGATCTTCGAGTGGTGGCGTTCGACCTCGACGACACCCTGGCGATTTCCAAGTCCCAGATCGATCGTCGGATGGCGGACCTGCTCGGTCACCTGCTCACCGAGGTGGACGTCCTGATCATCTCCGGTGGCCGGTTCGAGCAGTTCCAGTCGCAGGTGCTGGCCCACCTCGATCTCACCGAGGAGCAGCGTGACCGGCTGCACCTGATGCCGACCTGCGGCACCCGCTACTACCGGTGGTCGTCCGGCGACTGGCGGCTGGTCTACGCGGAGGATCTGAGCGAGGCGGACAAGGCCCGGGTGATCGCCGCGCTCACCGAGTCGGCGCAGGCGCTCGGGCTGTGGGAGACGAAGACGTGGGGTGACATCGTCGAGGACCGGGGCAGCCAGATCACGTTCTCCGCGCTCGGGCAGTCCGCTCCGCCGGCGGAGAAGTACGGCTGGGACCCGGACGGCAGCAAGAAGAAGCGGCTGCGCGACGCGGTCGCCGCGAAGCTGCCCGACCTGGAGGTCCGGGGCGGCGGCTCGACCTCGATCGACGTGACGCGCCAGGGCGTGGACAAGGCGTACGGCATGCGGAAGCTGCTGGAGCACCTCGATCTGAAGATCGACAACGTGCTGTTCGTGGGGGACCGGCTCGACGTGGGCGGCAACGACTACCCGGTCAAGGCCATGGGCATCCGCAGTGTCGCGGTGACCCGCTGGGAGGAGACCGCCGACTACGTCGAGACGCTCGTCGACGACCTCGTGAAGCAGCGCGCCGAGCGCGCCTGACGGGAACCGCGCCCGCCGATCCCTGGGGTGGCGACGGGCGCGGTCCGGTCGTTCAGCGGGCGGCGCGGATCGCCTCGGCCAGCGTGGTCGGGGCGTGGCCGAGCAGCTTGGCGAGATCGTCGCCGACCTCCAGTTCGCCCCGGGCGAGACCGAGGTCGCTGTCGGCGAGCACGGCCGCGTACCCCTCGGGCAGGCCGGCGGCGACCAGCACCTCGGTGTAGCGGTCCGCCGGCAGGTCGGTGTAGCCGACCGGCGCGCCGGTCTGCCGGGCCACCTCGGCGGCGAGGTCGGTGAGCGTGAACGGCGCGCCGCCCAGCTCGTACACCTGGTGGTCGTGACCGTCGGAGGTGAGCACCACGGCGGCGGCCTCGGCGTAGTCCGCGCGGGTGGCGGCGCTGACCCGCCCGTCGCCCGCCGCGCCCGCCACCCCGTGCTCCCGGTACGCGTCGAGCTGGTCGGTGTAGTTCTCCAGGTACCAGCTGTTGCGCAGGAAGACGTACGGCAGCCCGGAGTCGCGGATGAGCCGCTCGGTGTCCCGGTGCTCGCCGGCCAGCCGCATCTCGGCGGTGTCGGCGTGGGCGATGCTGGTGTAGACGACCAGCCCGACGCCGGCCTCCCGGGCGGCGGAGACCACGTTGGCGTGCTGGGGTCGACGCCGGCCGACCTCGCTGCCGGAGACGAACATCAGCTTCTCGGTCCCGGCGAGGGCGGCCCGGAGCGAGTCGGGGTCGTCGTAGTCGGCCGGGCGGGTGACGACGCCTTGGCCGGCGAGGTCGGCCAGTCGTTCGCGGTCGCGGCCGATCGCCACGATCTCCCCGGCCGGTACGCCGCGGTCGAGCAGCGCGGTGACGATGAGGCGGCCGAGCTGGCCGGTGGCTCCGGTGACGGCGATGGACATGCGCGCTCCCTTTGGTTGCGAGTTCAACTTCTTTGAGAACAACCACCGCCGCGCCGCGATGCTTCCCGGTTCCGGAACCGGCGGGCTCTGGTGGGATCGACGGGGATGCGGTAGGAACGGCGAGAGAGCGCTCTCCGCTCTCCTTCCACCACCGAACAGGCAGGCAGATGCGATCATCCGACCCCTCCCGCCGCCGCTTCCTCGCGCTCACCGCCTCGGCGGCCTCGCTCACCGCCCTCGGCCTCCCGGCCGGCACCGCCGTCGCGTCCCCGACCGCGCGGCCCGCCCGCGAGCCCGACCTCGGCCCGAACGTCTTCGTCTACGACCCGAGCACCCCGACCGAGGAGATCCAGTCCACCCTGGACCGGATCTTCACCGCCCAGGAGCACAACGAGATGGGCGCCGACCGGTACGCCGTGCTGTTCAAGCCCGGCCGCTACGAGGTGGACGCCCGGCTCGGCTACTACACCACCGTGGCCGGGCTCGGCGCCCACCCCGACGACGTGGAGATCCACGGCGCGGTCCGGGTGGTCGGCCAGCCCGACCCGAACTCACCCGCCGGCATCTCCGCGTTGACCAACTTCTGGCGCTCGGCGGAGAACCTCGCCGTCACCCCGACCGACTGGTCGAACCAGTGGGCCGTCTCCCAGGCGTCGCCGATGCGCCGGGTGCACGTCAAGGGCGTGCTCTGGCTGGAACCCGGCAACGGCGGCTACTCCAGCGGCGGCTTCATCGCCGACTCCAAGGTGGACGGCATCACCATCAACGGCTCCCAGCAGCAGTGGCTCACCCGGGACAGCGAACTCGGTGGCGAGTGGACCAACGGCGTGTGGAACCAGGTCTTCTCCGGCGTGATCGGCGCGCCCGCGCAGGGCTTCCCCGACCCGCCGTACACCACGCTGCCGACCAGCCCGGTGATCCGGGAGAAGCCGTACCTCTTCGTGGACGACGCGGGCCGCTGGCGGGTGGCGGTGCCCCGTCTGCGCCGCGACACCGCGGGCACCACCTGGGCCGCCGGCGGCGCACCGACGCCGTCGCTGCCGCTTACCGACTTCTTCATCGCCCGGCCCACCGACACCGCGACGCGGATCAACGCCGAACTCGCCCGGGGCCGCCACCTGCTGCTCACCCCCGGCGTCTACCGCCTGGACCGGGCGCTGCGGGTGCGCCGGCCGAACACCGTCGTGCTCGGACTCGGCATGCCCAGCCTCGCGCCGGTCACCGGCGACGCGGCGCTGCGGATCGAGGACGTCGACGGGGTACGGATCGCCGGGGTGCTCGTCGACGCCGGGCCGGTCGAGTCGGAGGTGCTTGTCGAGGTCGGTGGGCGGCACAGCCACCGGGCGCACGCCGGCAACCCGATCTCGTTGCAGGACGTCTTCTTCCGCGTCGGCGGCCCGTCCGCCGGCCGGGCGGTGACCAGTCTGGTGGTGCACAGCCGGCACACGCTGATCGACAACATCTGGGCCTGGCGGGGCGACCACGGCCAGCCGGGCACCATCGGCTGGGACGTCAACACGGCCGCCACCGGGGTGGTCGTCAACGGCGACGACGTCACCGCGTACGGGCTCTTCGTCGAGCACTACCAGCGCTGGCAGACCCGCTGGCACGGCGAGCGCGGCCGGACCGTGTTCTACCAGAGCGAGCTGCCCTACGACCCGCCGAGCCAGGCGGCCTGGCGCAGCCCGACCGGCGACGGCTGGGCCTCCTACCGGGTGGCCCCGCACGTCCGCACGCACGAGGCGTGGGGGCTGGGCGTCTACGCGTACTTCAACCAGGGTGTGGACATCCGCTGCGACCGGGCGATCGAGGCGCCGCGGCGGGCCGGCGTACGGTTCCACGACGCGATCACCGTGTTCCTGAACGGCAGCGGCGGGATCGAGCGCACGATCAACGAGGTCGGCACCCCGGTGGTCGGCTCGTACGGCACCAGCCCGGTGGTCAGCTACCCCTGACCGGCGGCGGTGGCCCGGACGGCCCCGGTCCGCGCGGCCGGGGCGGTCCGGGTGGACCGCCGATCGCCGGGAAACTTCGAGTTCAAAGCACGTAGAATCATCGGGTGAGTGAACCGGCGGCCGGCCTGAACGCGGAGCAGCTCGGCGCGTACTTCGCCCTGATGGAGGTCAGCAGCCTCCTGCAGTATGCGGTGGACGAGCACCTGCGCGCCGCCGGCGACCTGAGCTACGTGCAGTTCCAGATCCTGGCCCGGCTGGTGGACGCCCCGGAGGGCCGGCTGCGGATGACCGACCTGGCCGACGGCGTCGTGTACAGCCGCAGCGGGCTCACCTACCAGGCGGGCCTGCTGGAGAAGCGCGGCCTGGTCACCCGGGCGCCCTCGCCGGACGACGAGCGCAGCGTCCGGGTGACCGTCACCGACGCGGGCCGGGACCTGATTGCCCACGTGCTACCCGGGCACGTCGACCGCGTCCGGCAGTTGCTGTTCGAGCCGATGGCCGACCGGGACCTCGCCGCCGTCAGTGCCGTCCTCGGCCGGGTGCGCGACCACATGCGCGCCAACCCGCCGAGGTCGGCCAGGCCCCGGGCCGGCCGCGCCCGCACCGGCTGCTGACGGGATGGACCGTACGCTGCTCGCCGACTTCCTCCGGGCCCGTCGTCAGGCGTTGCAACCGGAGGACGTGGGGCTTCCCCGGGGCCGACGGCGCCGCACCGGCGGACTGCGGCGGGAGGAGGTCGCGGTGCTGGCCGGCATGTCGGCCGACTACTACAGCCGACTGGAGCAGCAGCGCGGCCCGATGGCGTCCGAGCAGATGCTCGCCGCCCTGGCCCGGGCCCTGAAGCTCAGCCCCGGCGAGCGGGACCACCTGTTCGCCCTCGGCGGCCACTCGGCGCCGCGGCGCGTCCTGCGGGACGAGCGGGTCAGCCCCGCCATGCGGCGGATCGTCGAGCGTCTCTCGGACACGCCCGCGCTGGTCTTCTCCCGGTTCGGGGAGGCCCTGCTGCAGACCCCGCCCGCGGTCGCCCTGTTCGGCGACTACACCAGGTTCGAGGGCATGTCCCGCTACCTGGTCTATCGATGGTTCACCGACGCGTCGCAACGGGCCATCTATCCGCCCGAGGACCATGCCATCCGGGGCCGGGTGTTCACCGTCGACCTCCGCGCGGCGTACACGGCGGACCCCACCGGCACGGCCGGCGAGATCGTCGAGGCGCTGCTGTCGGTCAGCCCCGAGTTCGCCGAGGTCTGGCGACGGCACGAGGTGGATGTCACCCACCACCACGACCTCAAGCGCTATCGACACCCCGAGTTGGGCGAGTTGGAGCTGCACTCGCGCCGGCTGGTGGATCCCGACGAGGGTCAGGAGCTGCTGGTCTTCCTGGCGCAGCCCGGCTCGCCGAGCGAGGCGAGACTCCGCCGGCTGACCTGAGCCGGCAGTTGTCCACGGACTGTCGATCCGTGGATGACGACGACATTCCTCCGTTCCCCGAACTCCGCGATGCTCGACTGGCCGGGCCGACGCGGACTGTCGGCCGGCTCACACCCCAGCGCACTTGCTTCGAATTTGAAGTGAGCTATGGTCATGAAGTGCTTCGCATTCGAAGCACTCGTCTCGGGAAGATGAGGGATCACCATGAAGGCAGTGCGTTTCCACGAGTACGGAGACCCGTCCGTCCTGCGTCTGGAGGACGCCGCGCAGCCGGTCCCCGGCGCCGGTCAGGTGCGGATCCGCGTCGCGGCGACCTCGTTCAACCCGGTCGACGGCAACATCCGGGCCGGTTTCATGCAGGGCCCCATCCCGGTGGCGCTGCCGCACACCCCCGGCTTCGACGTCGCCGGCACGGTCGACACGCTCGGCGAGGGCGTCGACGGCTTCCGTCCCGGCGACAACGTCATCGGCTTCCTGCCCATGACGGCGGCCGGCG
Source organism: Micromonospora sp. DT227 (assembly GCF_049841835.1). Taxonomy (NCBI): domain Bacteria; kingdom Bacillati; phylum Actinomycetota; class Actinomycetes; order Micromonosporales; family Micromonosporaceae; genus Micromonospora; species Micromonospora sp. DT227. The sequence continues at coordinate 1,243,992 of NZ_JBNCLA010000001.1, forward strand.
CATCCGCCGAGTACGTCGTCGCACCGGCGGAGGCCCTGACGTCGGCGCCGGCGAGCATCCCGCTGACCGACGCCGCCGCACTGCCGGCGGTCGGGCTCACCGCCTGGCAGGCGCTCTTCGACCACGCGAAACTGACCACCGGGCAGCGTGTCCTGGTCAACGGCGCGGCCGGTGCGGTCGGCCGGTACGCCGTGCAACTCGCCCACCACGCCGGCGCCCACGTCGTCGCCGTCGCCGGTCCCGGCAGCAGCGCGGCGGTCACCTCGGCGGGCGCGGACGAGGTCGTCGACCACACCACGACCGAGGTGACCACCGCGGTCACCGAGCCGGTCGACGTCGTCCTCAACCTCGCACCCGTCGACCCGGCCCGGCTGGCCGACCTGCTCACGGTGATCCGTCCGGGCGGGGTGCTGGTCAACACCACCGTCTGGATGCCCGCCCCCGCCGACGACGAGCGCGACGTGCGGGGCGTCGACCTCTTCGTCCGCAGCGACGCCGACCAGCTCGCGCACCTGGTGAGCCTCGTCGACCGCGGCGAGTTGCACGTCGACGTGGCCCGGCGGGTGCCGCTGGCCGAGTTGCCGGCCCTGCACGCCGACGCCGCCGCGGGCGCGCTGCCCAGCGGCAAGACCGTCGTCGTCGTCGACGCCTGATCAGCCACCGGATCCCCGCCGAAGGCCGCGCCGTGGAACTCGCCCCGGCCTACCGCAGCGAGTTCCTGTAGCCGGCCGTCCGCGGCTCAGCCGACGAGTTGGTCGACCCGGGAGAGGACCTGGTCGACCAGCCCGTACTCGCGGGCCTCCTCGGCGGTGAACCAGCGGTCCCGGTCCCAGTCGCGCTGGATCTCCTCCAGCGTGTGCCCGCTGTGCCGGGCGATCAGCTCCTGCATGGTGTGCTTCACGTGCAGCATGTTCTCGGCCTGGATGGTGATGTCGGCGACCGTGCCGCCGAACCCGCCGGACGGCTGGTGCATCATGATCCGCGAGTGCGGCAGCGCGAACCGCTTGCCCGCCGTGCCGGCGCAGAGCAGGAACTGCCCCATCGAGCCGGCCATCCCGAGCGCCAGCGTCGCCACGTCGTTCTTCACCCACCGCATGGTGTCGTAGACGGCCATCCCGGCGCTGACCGAGCCGCCCGGCGAGTTGATGTAGAGGTAGATGTCCCGCTCCGCGTCCTCGGCCGCGAGCAGCAGGATCTGCGCGCAGATCTGGTTGGCCGAGTCGTCGGTGACCTCGGTGCCGAGGAAGATGATCCGTTCCTTGAGCAGCCGCTCGAAGACCCGGTCGCCGAAGACCGGCTGCCCCTCGTCCCGCATCCAGATGCCACTCATGACTGCCCACCTCCGTGACGCCGGTGGGCGGGGGACCGCCCGGCGAGCCGGCGGTCTCCAGCGTCCGCCGGGCGCACCCGCGCGGCCCAGGCTTTCTGCCCCGGGCAGACTCGCCCTCGGCAGAACCGGGTGGGCGCCGCCGGTCGGTGCGGGCCGTACCTCGGTCGTCCGTCGCGGTGCCCGGCGCCACGCCCGGTCGGCGTTCGTCCGGCCCGACCGTGGGCGCTACGCCGCGACCGGCCGCCGTCGGGCCGCGCGGGCCCGGCGCCGGGCCAGCGCCGGTGAGGTACGCGGGCGCGGGCGCGCGGTCGGCGTCGGGATCAGCCAGATCCGGGTGCCGGTGCCGAACAGCTCCGGTGCGTGGCCGAGCGGCGGGCCGACCGGCATGGGGGACACGCCCATCGGGCGCAGCCCGCCGCCGAGCAGCGGGGTCGACCGGACCGGGTGCGCGGTGTGCGGCGGCGTGACCGGCCGGGCCGGATGCGGCGCGTTCGGGCCGCCCGGGCGTCGGGTGGCGTGCAGGCGGGGCGGGCCGACCCGGAGCTGTGGGCCGCTGCGGGCCGATGGCACCCGGTCGAGCCGGGCCATTGGCACCCCGGGACCGACCGGCGTGGGCCGCTCCCGGCGCAGCTCGTCGCGTGCCTCCTCCAGCAGGTCGGCGAGGTGGATGCCGAGCGCCCGGCAGATCGCGGCCAGCACCTCCGAGGAGGCCTCCTTGCGCCCGCGCTCGACCTCGGAGAGGTAGGGCAGGGAGACGCCGGCCGCCTGTGCCACCTCGCGCAACGTGCGGCCCTGACGCAGGCGGATCCGACGCAGCACCCCGCCGATCACCCGTCGCAGCAACGACATGCCGGCCTCCTCGCGGTCGCCGTTCGCCGACGCTACCCATCATGCCCCGTCCCGGCGGCGTGGACCGCCCCGGTCGGCCCCCGTGGTACCGACCGGGCCGGGGTCGGTCAACGCCAGACGACCGCCCGGCTGTGGAAGCTCGGCGAGAGGAAGTCCGCCTGACCGACGATCAGACCGGCGTCGTTGACATTGATCGCGACGCTGCCCACCGCCCCGTCCGGCAGCGGCAGCAGTCGGGAGCCCGCCGTCGGTGAGGGCCAGAGCATCGCCCGGCCGGCGGTGCCGTCGGTGCCGACCACCAGACCCGAGTCGTTCACGGCCTGTGCGGTGGGGGACGCCGAACCGGTGGACAGTCGGCGCATCGTCCTACCGTCCCAGAAGAAGGCGGCGAACGCGCCGTCCGCGGTCCGGCTGGTGCCGACCACCTGACCAAGGTCGTTGATGCCGCTCGCGTCGCTGGTGGGACCGCCGAGGGTGCCGAGGGGCCGGACGACCCCGTTGCGCCACACGAAGGCCTGGTTGACGAACGGCGGGTCGGTCCAGTCCCGGTAGCCGTAGGTGCCGGCGACCGTGCCCGCCTCGTTGACCGCGACGGCGCTCGCACCCGGCGGCGCGTCGATGGTGATCTCGGTGTTGCCGGTGCGGACGAACGCCCGCCGCCCGGCGAAGCTGTCGGTGACGTGATACACGCCGACCACCCGGTCCCCGGCGGTGTCGTACGCGATGGAGAAGATGCCACCGGTGAGGCCGAGGTCCTGGATCTTCCCGTCGACCCAGGCCACGGCGTGGCTGCTGCCGTCCGCGGCCTGGGCGGTGCCGACGATGCGGCCCCGCTCGTCGATCGCCTGGGCCTGACTGTTCGGCCCGCCGAGCGTGCCCAGGTCCTCGATCCGCCCGTCCACCCAGCGGACCGCGTGCCAGTAGCCGCTGGCCAGCTCCGCCGACCCGACCACCACCCCGGCCGGGTTGACGTCGTACGCCGTGCTGCCCCGGCCGGTCAGCGACGGCAGCACGACGGCGGTGCGCTTCGCCGTCGGCATCGCGGCGGGCCTCGGCGTGCCCGCCACCGCGGGTGAGGGGCCGGCCAGAGCCACCCCGACGACCACGGCCAGCGTGGTCAGTGCCGCACCTGTACGCATCCGACTCCCCCTCGTCACATTCGTCGGGTCGAGTCTCACCCACCGGGGCGTCGACGGATGTGACGAGATCCTTACCGCTTGCGACGTGGGGGCCGGTCCACGGCCCGCCCGGCCGACTCCCGGCGTACCCGCTATCTTGAGGGCGTGCAGGCGACGGTGGCGGAGCGGGACCGACGGTGATCCATTTTCCCGCGCAACGGCGGGGGCCGCTGAGCGCGCTGAGCCTGCGCCTGCTCGCCGCCCTCGGCCTGGTCTTCGCCACCGTCTTCGTGGTCTGGCTCGACCGCGACGGCTACCGCGACGTCAACGAGGACGGCCTGACGCTGCTCGACTGCTTCTACTACACGGTGGTCTCGCTCTCCACCACCGGGTACGGCGACATCACGCCGGCCAGTCCGTCGGCCCGCCTGATCAACGTCCTGTTCATCACCCCCGCCCGGGTGCTCTTCCTGATCATCCTGGTCGGCACCACCCTGGAAGTCCTGACCGAGCAGTACCGGACCGGCCGTCGCCTGTCGCGGTGGAGGAGATCCGTGAAGGACCACGTCATCATCTGCGGCTACGGCACCAAGGGCCGCAGCGCGGTCTCCGCGCTGCTGGAGAACGGGGCGGACAAGTCCAAGATCGTGGTGGTCGAGCGGAGCGGGCCGGCGCTGCGCCAGGCCACCTCGAACGGACTGGTGACGATCGAGGGCTCGGCGACCCGCTCGTCGGTGCTGGAGGAGGCGCACATCCGCACCGCCAAGGCGGTCATCATCGCGACCGACAGCGACGACGCCTCGGTGCTGGTGGCGCTGACCGTCCGGCAGCTCACCGCCGGTCAGGTCCGGATCATCGCGGCGGTCCGGGAGGCGGAGAACGCGCCGCTGCTCAAGCAGAGCGGCGCGCACCACGTGATCGTCTCGTCGGCCACCGCCGGTCGGCTGCTCGGCCTCTCCACCTCGGCCCCGCCCCTGATCGACGTGGTGGAGGACCTGCTCACCCCCGGTCAGGGGATGGCGTTGGCGATGCGCTCGGCCGAGCGCAGTGAGGTGGGTCGCTCGCCGCGTGAGCTGGAGTCGCTCGTCATCGCACTGGTCCGGCGCGGCAAGGTGGTCGCGTTGAACGACCGGGCCGGCGCGGTGATCGAGACCGGCGACATGCTGGTCCACGTCCGCGACGACCGCCCGCAGGCGACCACCACGGCCTGAGCGCCGTCGACCGTCCCGGCGTGACCGGCGCCGGCCCGGTCAGCAGGCGTCCGGGCTCTCCGTGACCGCTTCGGTGCAGGTCGGGGCGCAGCCCTGGCTGGCCCGCCGGAGCAGGTCGTAGAGCAGTTCCCGCTCGTCGGGCGCCAGCGCGCCGAGCACCTCGTTCTCCGCGTCGGCGAGCGCGCACTCGGCCTCGCGGATCCGGGTGTCGCCCGCCCTGGTGAGGCTGACGACGTGCCGCCGGCGGTCGGTCGGGGAGCGACGGCGCTCGACCAGGCCCGCCGACTCCAGGTCGTTGAGCAGCCCGACCACGTTGGTGCCGTCGATCTGGAGCGTGCCGGCCAGCCCCTGCTGGCTGATGTCGCCCGAGTCACGCAGCACGGTGAGCGCGACCAGGTGCCGGACGCGCAGGCCGAGCGGGGTCAGCACCGATTCCGAGCGCAGCCGCATCCGCCGGGCCAGGTGCTGGAGCAGCGGCCCGGAGCGGCGCTCGTCGGCGGGCTCGGCTGGCATGTGACCCAGTCTACGGCGAACAAGGAACATCGACCTGCTATAAATGGTTCGTGCTACACGAACGATCGATGGAGGAGTAAACGATGGCCCACCTGTTGCACATCGACTCGAGCATCACCGGTGAGCGGTCGGTCAGCCGTCGCCTCACCGCCCGCGCGGCCGACGCCTGGCGTGCCGCCCACCCCGGCGGCACGGTCACCTACCGGGACCTCGGTCAGGACCCGGTGCCGCACCTGGACACCGCCGGCGGTCTCGCCCGGGCGGTGCCGCCCGACCAGCACACGCCCGAGCAGCGCGCGTCCTGGCGGGTGACCGAGGACCTGGTGAGCGAGGTCCTGCGTGCCGACACGATCCTGCTCGGCCTGCCGCTCTACAACTTCGGTCCGCCCAGCAGCGTGAAGGCCTGGGTCGACCACCTGATCGCGCCCGGTCTCGCGCTCGACCCGGCCACCGGCGCCGGGCTGCTGGGCGGTCGCGAGTTCATCGTGTTCGGCACCCGGGGCGGCGGCTACGGCGCGGGCACCCCGCGCGCCGGCTGGGACCACGCCGAGCCCTGGCTGCCGCACGGACTGTCGCGCACCGGCCTGGAGCCGCGGTTCATCTCGGCCGAGCTGACCCTGGCCCCGGTCAACCCGGCGATGGCCGAGCTGGTCCCGCTGCACGAGGCGAGCCTCGCCGCCGCCGAGCGGGCGATCGGCGAGCTGTGGGTGCCGGCGACCGTCTGACCGGTCCGGAAACCGCGAAAGGGCGGGCCGTCCCCCGGGACGGCCCGCCCTTTCGGACGCGCGGATCAGATGGAGCTACATGATCGTCCAGGTGTCACCGCTGCCGAGCAGCGCCGAGAGCTGCTGCTCCGGGGTCTGGTCGACGCTCGCCCGCGCGGACGCGACCTGCTCCTGCACCACGCTGTCGTAGGAGGGCCGGTCCACCGATCGGAACACCCCGAGCGGCGTGTTGCGCAGATCCAGCCCGGGCAGCCGGGACAGCGCGAACGCGTACGCCGGGTCGGCGACCGTGACGTCGTGCACCACGATCTGCTCCGCCGGGGTGGCCGCGGTCTCCCGCACCTCCAGCCCGAAGCCGCCCGGCGGGTGGACGACGCAGAACTGCCCGTCGGTGCCGAACGTGATCGGCTGCCCGTGCTCCAGCCGGATCAGGTAGTCGTCCCGGGTGGTCGGCTCCTTCAACGGCTCGAACGCGCCGTCGTTGAAGATGTTGCAGTTCTGGTAGATCTCCACGAACGCCGAGCCCTTGTGCTCGGCGGCGGCCCGCAGCACCGACTGGAGGTGCTTGCGGTCCGAGTCGAGCGTCCGGGCCACGAACGTGGCCTCGGCGCCGAGCGCCAGCGACAGCGGATTGAACGGGGCGTCCGCGGAACCGACAGGCGTCGACTTGGTGATCTTGCCGACCTCGGAGGTGGGCGAGTACTGGCCCTTGGTCAGCCCGTAGATCCGGTTGTTGAACAGCAGGATCTTCAGGTTGACGTTGCGGCGCAGCGCGTGGATCAGGTGGTTTCCGCCGATGGAGAGCGCGTCGCCGTCACCGGTGACCACCCAGACCGACAGGTCCGGCCGGGACACCGACAGGCCGGTGGCGATCGCCGGGGCGCGACCGTGGATCGAGTGCATGCCGTACGTGTTCATGTAGTACGGGAAGCGGGACGAACAGCCGATGCCCGAGACGAAGACGATGTTCTCCCGGGGGATGTTCAGCTCCGGCATGAAGCCCTGCACCGCGGCCAGGACGGCGTAGTCGCCGCAGCCGGGGCACCAACGCACCTCCTGGTCGGACTTGAAGTCCTTGGCGGTGAGCTTCAGGGCGACGGGCTCAGACATTCTTCAGGACCTCTTCCAGCATCGTCTCCAGCTCCGCGGCGGTGAACGGCAGGCCGCGGACCTGGTTGTAGCCGATCGCGTCGACCAGGTACTTCGCCCGGATCACGTGGGCGAGCTGGCCGAGGTTCATCTCGGGAACGACCACCCGGTCGTAGGAGCGCAGCACCTCGCCGAGGTTGGCCGGCATCGGGGCCAGGTGCCGCAGGTGCGCCTGGGCCACCGGCAGCCCGCGCTGGCGCAGCCCCCGGCATGCCGCGCCGATCGGGCCGTACGTCGAGCCCCAGCCCAGCACCAGCACCCGGGCGTCGCCGTCCGGGTCCTCGACCTCCACGTCCGGCACCGGGATGGTCTCGATCCGGGCCGCCCGGGTCCGCACCATGAAGTCGTGGTTCGACGGGTCGTACGAGATGTCGCCGGTCTTGTCGGCCTTCTCCAGGCCGCCGATCCGGTGCTCCAGCCCCGGCGTGCCGGGCACCGCCCACGGGCGGGCCAGCGTCTGCGGGTCGCGCAGGTAGGGCAGGAACGTGGTGCCGTCCTCGCCGTTGGGCCGGGTGGCGAACTCCACCCGCAGGTCGGGCAGGGAGTCCACGTCCGGCAGCAGCCACGGCTCGGAGCCGTTGGCCACGTAGTTGTCGGAGAGCAGGATCACCGGCGTGCGGTAGGTCAGCGCGATCCGTGCCGCCTCCAGCGCGGCGTGGAAGCAGTCCGACGGCGACTTCGGCGCGATCACCGCGACCGGCGCCTCACCGTGCCGGCCGTACAGCGCCATGTTCAGGTCGGCCTGCTCGGTCTTGGTGGGCATGCCGGTGGACGGCCCGGCCCGCTGCACGTCGACGATGACCAGCGGCAGCTCCAGCGCCACCGCCAGGGAGATCGTCTCGCTCTTCAGCGCCACGCCCGGCCCGCTGGTGGTGGTGATGCCGAGCGAGCCGCCGTACGACGCGCCCAGCGCCGCGCCGACCGCGGCGATCTCGTCCTCGGCCTGCATGGTGACCACGCCGAACTTCTTGTGCTTGCTCAGTTCGTGCAGGATGTCCGAGGCCGGGGTGATCGGGTACGCGCCGAGGAACACCGGCAGCCCGGAGCGCACCCCGGCGGCCACCAGGCCCAGCGACAGCGCCGCGTTGCCGGTGATGTTGCGGTACGTGCCGGGCGGCATCTTCGCCGGCTTGACCTCGTACCGGACGGAGAAGTCCTCGGTGGTCTCGCCGAAGTTCCAGCCGGCCCGGAACGCGGCCACGTTCGCCGCCACCAGCTCCGGCCGGCGGGCGAACTTGCGCTCCAGGAACCGCAGCGTCGACTCGTACGGTCGGGAGTACATCCAGCTCAGCAGCCCGAGCGCGAACATGTTCTTGGCCCGCTCGGCGTCCTTCTTGGACACCGTCAGCTCGGCCAGCGCACCGATCGTCATCGAGGTGAGCGCGACCGGGTGCACCGCGTAGCCGTCGAGCGTGTCGTCGTCCAGCGGGTTGGTCGCGTAGCCCACCTTGGCCAGGTTGCGGCGGGTGAACTCGTCGGTGTTGACGATGATGTCCGCCCCGCGCGGCAGGTCGGCCAGGTTGGCCTTGAGCGCGGCCGGGTTCATCGCCACCAGCACGTTCGGCGCGTCGCCGGGGGTCAGGATGTCGTAGTCGGCGAAGTGCACCTGGAAGCTCGACACGCCCGGCAGCGTGCCGGCGGGCGCGCGGATCTCGGCCGGGAAGTTGGGCAACGTGGAGATGTCGTTGCCCAACTGTGCCGTCTCCGAGGTGAACCGGTCGCCGGTGAGCTGCATGCCGTCGCCGGAGTCGCCGGCGAACCGGATGACCACCCGGTCCAGTTGACGGATCTGCTTGGTCACGCCCGCACCTCGCTTCGCTGAGCGCCGTCGCCCTCGTCGACGCGGCCCGCTCCGTTTCTCACCGTCAGAGCCTACGTCGTACGGTTAGGGCCGCCTTGGTGGTGGTCCGACGGGTGAGACCCGAACGGGCTGCTGTATGCCCTGATTAGGGACGGTTAGTACCGCCGACCGTAATCCAGATCACCGCGCCGCGCGGCTCACCGCTCCGTGGTCGGCTCCGGCACGGTGACGTCGCTGCGGCGTCGCAGCGAGCGCGTGGCCAGCGTCAACGCGAAAACGACGAGCAACGCCGACATGATGATCAAGGCAATGGCGATCCCTCGGGCCGGGCCGTCGCCGGAATCGGACCGCTCCGACGCAGTCAGCACTCCCTGAGAACCCGTGGGCGCGGGCGCCCCCGCCACCGGCGTGGACTGTGCCGCCGCCGCGCTGATCCGGAAGCTCATCTGCACCTGTCGGTCCCGCCCGCTGCGCGGGTCCAACCGGCCGATCACCGCGCCGGCGAGCGGGGCCATGCGCTGGGCCTCCGCCGACGCGGTCACCGGCAGGCGCAGCGTCGCGGTCCGGCCGGCCGGCAGCGTGCCCAGCTCGCACCGGGTCCGGTCCGGGGCCACCGGGGCGCAGGCGTTCCCGGTGTCGCTCACCGTCACCCCGCCCGGGAGGAGCACCTCCACCCGTCCGGCGGCGTCCACCTCGCCGGTGTTGCCCAGCCGTACGGTGAGCGTGCTCGGCGCGCCGCTGATGTCGAAGAGGACCTCGTCGGCGCGGAGCGAGATGCCGGGCACCGGCGGGCCGGGCGGGAACAGCACCGCGAAGCCCTCGTCGTCGTACGCCGCCCCGGCGACGCCGGGCGCGACGGCGGTGACCTGGACCGATCCGCTCAGCGGCATGGTCTGCCAGGCGTCCCCGGCGACCCGGACCCGGATGGTGGCGCTGAACCGGGCGTCGGGCGCGACGGTCCACCCGCCGCAGCGGTGGTTGCCGCCCCCGGCGTCGACGCAACCCGGCGTGCCGCCGTCGACCAGCCCGGCCGGCAACGAGTAGCCGAGGCTGATCTGCTCCTCGCGTCCACCGGTGTTGGTCACCGTCACCCGCAGCGTGGCCACCGTGCTGTCGGCGTTCCAGTAGTCCGGCGTCAGCGCCAGGTCGCCGGTGCTGACCTGCACCCCCAGCGGCCCGCCGGCGGCCTGGGTGGGCGGTGGCGGCGGGGGCTTGACGGGCGGTCCGACCGGCGGCGGGGGCGGTGCGGTGGTGGTGGCCGGCGCGGTGGTGGCGGGCGGGGCCGGCGCCGTGGTGGGCGGCGGGGCCGGCTCGGTGGTGACCGGCGGCGGGGGTGTGGTCGGCGGCGGGGGTGCCTCCGTCGGCGGTGCCGTGGTCGGGGCCGGGGCGGTGGTGGTCGCGTCCCCGGTCGGCGTCGGCTCGGTCGGGTCGCCGGGGTCGCCGCCCGGGTCGCCCGGCGCGCCCGGGTCGGCCACCCGGACCACCCCGGCCGCGGCGGCGGGGGTGACCGCGGCCCATCCCGGCGCCACCACGGCGACCGCCGCGGCCGCGGCGATCAGCGCGGGCGCGAACAGTGCGAGGGTACGGCGAGGCGTGACCCGGTGGGCAGGCCGGACGCGGGGGCGGGTCATCTGTCCTCCGGGGACGTGTCAACGAGGTCTCATTATTCGGGGACGGTTGCCCTCCGGCACTAGTCCCGCCAGGAAACGAATTCGTAACGTGTCCGAGACGTCTCGAGGGGACCGGTACGCTCCGGGTCGTGACCGGATACCTCGGCTCGTACGCCACGCTCGGTCTACTGCTGCTCGCCGCCGTGCTCTTCTTCCTGACGGCGTTCTCGGCGAACCGGATGTTACGTCCGGCCCGACCGGCGGAGCCATGGGGCAAGCGGGCCACGTACGAGTGCGGGCTCGACCCGGTCGGCGGCGACTGGGCCCAGATGCAGATCCGCTACTACGTCTACGCGTACCTCTATGTCCTGTTCGCGGTGGAGGCGGTCTTCCTCTTCCCGTGGGCGCTGGTCTTCGACCGGCCCGGCTTCGGGGCGACCACGGTGGTGGAGATGGGCGTCTTCGTGGCGATCGTGGCGCTCGGCATCCTCTACGCCTGGCGGCGCGGCGTGCTGCGCTGGACCTGACCCCCTAGGCCAGCCCGCGCCGGGTCGCCGCCGGCGGCCGGTCCCCCCGGATCGACGCCACCATGTCCAGCACCCGACGGGTCGGGCGGACCTGGTGGGCGCGGAACACCCGGGCGCCGAGCCAGGCCGAGACCGCGGTGGCGGCGAGCGTCCCCTCCAGCCGTTCCGGCACCGGCAGGTCCAGCGTCTCGCCGATGAAGTCCTTGTTCGACAGCGCCACCAGCAGCGGCCAACCGGTGTCGGTCAACTCGGCCAGCCGCCGGGTGATCTCCAGCGAGTGCCGGGTGTTCTTGCCGAAGTCGTGCGCCGGGTCGATCAGGATGCCGTCCCGGCGTACCCCCAGCCCGACCGCGCGTTCCGCCAGCCCGGTGACGGTGTCGAGCACGTCGGTCACCACGTCGTCGAAGGCCGCCCGGTGCGGCCGGGTACGCGGGGCCAGCCCGCCGGCGTGCGAGCAGACCAGCCCGGCGCCGGTCGCCGCGGCGACCCGGGCCAGTGCCGGGTCCGCCCCCGACCAGGTGTCGTTGAGCAGGTCCGCGCCGGCCGCGACCGCCTCCACCGCCACCTCCGCCCGCCAGGTGTCGATCGAGACGACCACGTCGGGAAAGGCGGCCCGGACCGCGGCGATGGTGTCCACCGTGCGGCGGATCTCCTCGGCCACGTCGACCTCGTCGCCGGGCCCGGCCTTCACCCCGCCGATGTCGATGATCTCCGCGCCCTCGGTCACCGCCCGCTCGACCGCCCGCAGCGCGCTGTCCCGGGCGAAGGTGGCGCCCCGGTCGAAGAACGAGTCCGGGGTGCGGTTCACGATCGCCATCACCACCAGCTCACCCGGGGCGAAGGCCCGTCCACCGAGCCGCAACATCCCGGTCATCCCCGCCTCCTCGTCCCCGCGCCGACCGTCGCACCTTCGCATGTCCCCGCGGTGCCACCCGCCACCGCCCCGAGATCTTGGTACGTAACGGCCCCTTCCGGGGCACTTGCGTACCAAGATCTTCGGGTTTCCTGGAATGTGGAAGGCGGGCGGCGGTCGGGAACGAACCTCCACCACGTCGGGAACGCGGGTTTTGCGGACCGGAGGCCGTGGAGGGCTCGCCCGATCCGGGCCCGCATGCCACGATCTCTCCATGGGTGAGGTTCTGCTCCTCTTGGTCGTCGCGCTGACCGTCGCGGCAGTGGTGTTCGGAGTGACGGTGCTCGTCTCCGGGCGGGATCCGGGGCTGGTGCCGGCCGAGCCGGACGGCCGGGCCGTGCCGCTGCCGGGTGGCCGCCCGCTCGACGAGTCGGACGTGACCGGGGTCCGGTTCGACACCGCGCTGCGCGGTTACCGGATGGCCCAGGTCGACGTGGCGCTCCGGCGGGCCGCCTACGACATCGGCTACAAGTCCGAGCTGATCGGCGTGCTGGAGGCCGAGAACACCGCACTGCGCGAGGGCCGGACCGAAGAGGCCGACGCGTTGCGCCGGGCGCGCGAGGAGGCCGTCGCCGCCGGAGCCGGGACCGGGACCGACGAGTCGGCCCTCGACCCGTCGGGCGCCGGTCCGGTGATAATCGACCTGTCGACACCTGAGCCGCAGACCGCTCCGCCGGCCGAGGCGGGCGTGGCGGAGGCGCCGGCCGCCGCCGCGGTCGAGGACACCACGTCCCCGGCCGGTGGGATCACCGCCGGGCCGGCCGGCGCGAGCGCGGACGACAGCGACGCGGACGACCGGGCACGCGGGCCGGTGGCCCGCTCGGAGCCGGCGTGACCGGCGCGGAGGGTTCCGCAGGCTTCGCCGAGGCGGCCCAGCCGGGTGCCGCCGAGGTCACCGCCACGGTGATCGTCGACGCGCCGGCGGAGCGCGTCTTCGCGGCGCTGACCGCGTGGGAACGGCAGTCGGACTGGATCCCGTTCACCACGGTCCGGGTGGTCGAGGGCGACGGCGGCGAGGGCAGCCTGGTCGAGGCGGTCACCGCGGTCGGCCCGGCCGTGCTCCGCGACGAGATGCGGGTGGTGCGCGTCGACGCGCCGTACGAGGTCGGCGTGGTGCACTGCGGCAAGCTGCTGCGCGGCCCGGGCGTGCTGCGGTGCACCCCGATGGACCGGGAGCGCACCCAGGTGGTCTGGCACGAGTGGTTCCACCTGCCGGGCGGGACGGCGGGCCGGGTGGCCTGGCCGGTGCTCTGGCCCGGCTCGAAGTTCGGCCTGACCCAGGCGCTGAAGAGGTTCGCCCGGCTGGTCGAGCAGGGCCGCCTGCCCTGACCGTGGCGTGCCGGCGGAGTCGGTGGGTCGCACTACCCTGTGCGGCGTGACTGACCTGGTGACCGGCCCGGACGGGCTGCCCCGTTGCGCCTGGGGGGCGAGCACCCCCGACTACGCCGCCTACCACGACGAGGAGTGGGGTCGGCCGCTGCGCGGCGACGACGCGCTCTACGAGCGGCTCACCCTGGAGGCGTTCCAGTCCGGCCTGTCCTGGCTGACCATCCTGCGCAAGCGGCCGGCGTTCCGGCTCGCCTTCGACGGGTTCCGGATCGAGTCGGTCGCCGGCTACGGCGAGGCCGAGACGGCCCGGCTGCTGGCCGACGCCGGGATCGTCCGCAACCGGGCCAAGATCGAGGCGGCGATCGCCAACGCCCGCGCCGCGCTGGAGCTGCCCGAGGGGCTCTCCGCGTTGCTCTGGTCGTTCGCGCCCCCGCCCCGACCGGCGCGCCCCCGCTCGTTCGCCTCCGTGCCGGCGCTCACCCCGGAGTCCACCGCGATGGCCAAGGCGCTCAAGAAGCGCGGCTTCCGCTTCGTCGGGCCGACCACCGCCTACGCGTTGATGCAGGCCACCGGCATGGTGGACGATCACCTCGCCGGATGCCACGCCGGTGGTGACCGGGCCGGGGTGTGACGACGCGGCGTGATGGGATTGGGGCATGACCGACACCGAGCCACGGACGAGCGGGACGACCGACGCCGACACCACGCCGGGCGCCTGGGCGGTGCTGCTGCCCGCCGAGCGCTACCAGGCCGAGCGGTTGGTGCACCACGACGTGCTGGAGCTGACCGGGTTGCCGGGGGCGGCCCGGCCGCGCCCGGGTGACCGGGTGGCGGTGCTGGTCGAGGAGCCGCTGCGGCTGGTGGCGCTCGGCCGGGTGACGCGGGCCGGCGCCGGGGGCCGGGAGGATCCGGACGACCCCCAGTCCGACCCGGCGGCCGGCGCGCTCGTGGTGACGTACACCCGTCGGGCGCTCGACGAGCCGGTGTCGGTCGACGGCCCGGCCCCGGACGGCCCGGTCGCCGCGCTCGACCCGGCGCGCTGGCGGGCGCTGGCCGACCGGCTCGGTCCGCCGCCGGCCCGGCGTACCTGGCTGGTCAGCCTCGACCTGCCGATCGAGGCGGCCACGCGGGCCGAGGCGGTCCGGATCTTCTGGTCCTACGTGCAGGAGCTGGGCCCGCGTGAGTTGCCGGCGTTCGTCTCGCCGGCCGGCGACGAGTTGGCCATGCAGGCGTTCGTGCTCGGCGTCGAGGCCAACCAGGACCCGGAGGAGGACGACTGAGCCTCAGCGCCCCTCGAAGACCGGCTTCTGCTTGTTGACGAACGCCATCGTGGCGGCCCGGTGGTCGGCGGTGCCGCCGCAGATGGCCTGCGCCTGCGCCTCGGCGGCCAGCGCGTCGGCGAGCGTGCCGGCGTCGGCGATGGAGAGCTGACGCTTGATCGCCCCGTACGCGACGGTCGGGCCGGCGGCGAGCCGGACGGCCAGCTCCTGCGCGGCCGGGAGCACCTGCTCGTCGTCGTCCACCAACCGGGTGAGCAGGCCCAGCCGGCAGGCGTCCTCGGCGCCGACCGGCTCGGCGAGCATGAGCAGTTCGACCGCCTTGGCGTGGCCGACCAGCCGGGGCAGCGTCCAGGAGGCCCCGGTGTCGGCGGCGAGCCCGACCCCGGCGAACGCCATCAGGAACCGCGTCTTCGGGCCGCCGATGCGGAAGTCGGCCAGGAACGCCAGCGAGGCGCCGGCCCCGGCGGCCATCCCACGCACCGCGGCGACCACCGGCTTGGGCAGGTTGGCCAGCCGGGCGGCGATCGGGTTGTAGTGCGCCCGCACGGTGGCGAGCGGGTCGGCGTCCGCCGACTCCAGCGTCTGCACGTGCTCCCGCAGGTCCTGCCCGGCGCTGAACGAGCCGCCCGCGCCGGCCAGCACGACCGCCCGGCAGGAGCGGTCGGTCTCCAACTCGGCAAGCGTCTCCCGGAGCGCCTCCTTGAGCGCCACGTCGAGCGAGTTCATCGCCGTCGGGCGGTTCAGCGTCAGGGTGACGACGGCGTCGGTGCGGTCGACGAGCAGCGGCTCGGTCACGTTTCTAACGACCCTTCTGTCGGGCGAGGCGGTGGCTGGCGTCGAGGCACTGCTCGACGTACCGGTCGGCGGCCGGCCGGAGCCGGGCCGCGTGCCGGTCGAAGAACCCGGCCGCGCTGGTGCCCGGCCAGCGCTCGGGGAGCAGCGCCGGGGGCAACTGCGGGTCCCGGAACAGGAAGGTACGCCACGCGTGCACGAGCCGGAACCGGGCCGCGTACGCCTCCTCGTCGCTGCTGCGGACCGTGACGCCGGACAGCAGCGGCTTCTGTTCGGCGACGAAGCGCTCGTACGCCCGGCCGATCTCGACCAGGTCCCAGGCCCGGCGGACCACGCCCATGGCGCCCGGGGTGCCGGCGGCGTGCGCGGCGGTGAACCGTTCGAAGCGCACGCCCGCCTCGGCGAGCAGCAGGTCGACGTCCTCGCCGGGGCGGGTGGCCACCCAGGTGCAGTCGTCGAGTGTGCCGTAGCCGAGGAAGGTGAGGTTGGCGGCGAGCCGCTGCCGGTCCCGGCGGGAGGCGGGCGCCGTGAGGACGAGAAGATCGAACCGTCCGTCCCAACTGTGCCGACCGGTCCGGTAGATCCGGGAGGCCGCCTCGTCGAGTCGACGACCCGCTTTCGGGGTGATCGAATATCCCGGTCCGGAGGCGAGCCGGAGTGGTTCCAGCCAGCCCTGACGGACCATCCGGGAGACCGCGGTGCGTACCGCCGGTGGGGCGATCCCGAGCGGCGCCAGCAGCTTGACCAGGGCGGCGACCGGTGCACGGCCACCCCGGACGCGGAGGTGGTCGCCGTACAGGTCGAAGAGTGCCGACCGTGCCTGCATGACCGCACATTGTGACAGGCCTACCCAAGATAAGCTAGATGCTGTTACATCAATGCTGCTTCGGTTTGGGTCCGGCGGTGTTCATCAGGGAAAATCGTTGGTCGACGCCTCCGCGACTGTTGCGGGTGCGATGGCGAAGTGGCTGTGGGGCAACCCACCGACCCTGGCGTAGGTCTGAGGGGAGACAACATGGCGGCGATGAAGCCGCGGACGGGCGACGGTCCGCTGGAAGTCACCAAGGAGGGCCGGGGCATCGTCATGCGGGTCCCGCTGGAGGGTGGTGGCCGGCTCGTCGTCGAGATGACTCCCGACGAGGCCACCGCGCTGGGTGACGCGCTGAAGGCGGCCGCCGGCTGATTCGAGGAGCAGGCCGCGTGGTGTCCCACCGCGCGGACGGTTCGTCCTACCCTGAGCCACCGGCTTGCCCGGTGGCTCAGGGCCTTCCTCGGCCGGTAAGCGGCAACGCGTCCCGCTTAGAGCGTTTTCGGAGGTACGGTCCAGCGTGCTGGCCATTCGTCTGGTGAGCGGGTCCACGCGACCCGACGCCCTCGTCCTGCCCATCCGTCCCGGTGGGCCGGACGCCCCGCCGACGTTGGTCCCGACCGCCGTCCCGCCCGATGACGACGTCCGGGTCGCCGCGACCGCGCTGCTGCCCGCCGCCCGCCTCACCGGCGCGGCCGGCGAGATCCGCGAACATCTGCGTCCCGGTGAGGCCCCGAGCCGGCTCTGGCTGCTCGGCGTCGGCGACGGCGACGAGGCGGGCTGGCGCTCCGCCGGGGCCGCGCTGGCCCGTGCCGGCAAGGATGAGACGCAGATCACGATTTCGGTTCCGGACGGGTCCGAGTCGGCGCTGCGCGGCCTGGCCGAGGGGCTGCTGCTCGGCTCCTACCGGTTCCGGCTCACCGAGTCCGGCGCGCAACCCGCCCTGGCCCGGGTGGACGTGCTGGTGGCCGACCCGGACGCGCTCGCCGACACGCTGGCCGCGGCCCGGGTCACCGCCGAGATGACCCGGCTGGCCCGCGACCTGACCAACACCCCGTCCTCCACCAAACATCCGGCGTGGTTCGCCGACCAGGTGGCCGCCGCCGCCGCCGACCGCCCCGACCTGCACCTGCGCGTGCGTGGCCCGGAGGAGCTGTCGGCCGAGGGCTTCGGCGGCATCCTGGCCGTCGGCGGCGGCTCCGTCCAGGGGCCGCGCCTGGTCGAACTGGACTGGCGGCCGGCCGGCGCGCGTACCCACGTGGTGCTGGTGGGCAAGGGCATCACGTTCGACACCGGCGGCATCTCGATCAAGCCGGTGCCGGCCATGAAGCTGATGCGCAAGGACATGGCCGGCGCCGCCGCCGTGGTGGCCGCCACGCTGGGCGCCGCCGCGCTGCGCCTGCCGGTCCGGATCACCACACTGGCCCCGCTGGCCGAGAACATGGTCAGCGGCTCCGCGTTCCGCCCCGGCGACGTGATCCGGCACTACGGCGGGCTGACCAGCGAGAGCACCAACTCCGACGCCGAGGGGCGGCTGGTGCTGGCCGACGCGATGGCGTACGCGGTCCGGGAGCTGAAGCCCGACCTACTCGTCGACCTGGCCACCCTGACCGGGGCGAACGCGGTCGCCCTGGGCAAGCGGCACGCCGCGCTCTACGCCGAGAACGACGACCTGGCCACCGACCTGCTGGCCGCGATGACCGCGGCCGGCGAGCGGGCCTGGCGGATGCCGCTCGCCGACGACTACCTGGAATACCTGGCCAGCGACGTCGCCGACCTGCACAGCTCCCCGGCCCGGGGCGCCGGCTCGGTGGTGGCCGCGCTCTTCCTCCGCGAGTTCACCGGCGACCTGCGGGACCGCTGGGCGCACCTGGACATGTCCGCCCCGTCCTGGTCCGACGACGTGCACGGCGAGTTGACCAGGGGCGCCACCGGCTGGGGCGTACGCGGGTTGCTGCGCTGGCTGGCGACGCTGGGCTGAGCGGGCGGCGTCAGCTCTTCACGGCGGCGAGCAGCCCGTGGCCGACCGGCAGCAGCGCGGGCACCCAGTGCTCCGACTCGCGGATCGCCTTGATGGTCTCCCGCACCGTCACCGTCTCCATGTCCCGCGCGGCCGGGTCACCGATCCGGCCGGCGGCCAGCGCGCCGTTGAGCGCGAGCACCCCGCCGGGGCGCAGCAGCCGCAGCGCCGCGTCCACGTACGCCGCGAAGCCGGGCCCCGGCGCGTCCGCGAAGACCAGGTCGTAGACACCGTCCGCGAGACGCGGCAGCACGTCGAGCGCCCGACCGGTGATGATCCGGGTACGCCCCGACGGGAAGCCCGCCTCCTGGAACAGCCGCCGGGCGATGCGCTGGTATTCCACCTCCACGTCGATCGTGGTGAGCACGCCGTCGGGGCGCATACCGCGCAGCAGCCACACGCCGCTGACCCCGGTGCCGGTGCCGATCTCCACCACCGCGCGGGCGTTGCCGGCGGCGGCGAGCAGGCGCAGCGCGGCACCGGCACCGGACGTCACCGCCTCCACACCCACCTCGTGGGCGAGGGCGCGGGCCGTGCGCAGCACGATGTCCTCGGTGACGTACGACTCGGCGAACTGCAACGCCTGGGCCGTCGAACCGCCGGGACCGGCGACCGTGGCGATGGGGCACCTCCTGGGGGCGGGGTTGGTGCGAGGGGTCGGTTGGCACTGTGAGCGTAGAGGCGAGCCGGTACGCGCGCAGCCGCGAGTCGGCCCTCGGGCGATCACGGGCGGCAACCCCTGACTCCACCCGGGGCATCCGTGCAATCCTGGATGGGTCCCGCGCGTCTCGATCGTCCGGCTCCGCCGGCGTCGGCGCGGGACGCGCGGGACGAATGTGGGAGGCACGGACGTGACCGACGGCTGGGACTGGCGCCGGCCCGGCGGCTCGGGCGCACCGGCGGGAGGGCCGGTGCCCGGGCAGCCACCGCCGAGCGCCGGGGGTGGCACGACGTCGCCCTGGTGGTCCGACGCGCTGGCCGACCCGTGGCGGGACCCGTACGCGCCCGCGGCCGTGGTGGTCCCGGCCACCGCGCCCACCGGGGCGGGTGAACCGGAGCCGGTCACCGACCCGGACGCGCCGACCCGGCCGGGGCTGCGTCAGGTGGTGTTGATCTCGCTGATCACCGCGCTGCTGGCCGGCTCACTGGGCAGCGCCCTGACCTACGCCTTCCTGGGCGGCGGCGCCGTGCCGACGCTGGGCGCGCAGGCCGGGCAGGCCCCGGCGCTCGCCCAGCGCAAGCCGGAGTCGCTGGCCGGGGTCGCCGAGCGGGTGCTGCCCAGCGTGGTTACCATCCGGGTGGCCAGTCTCGGCGGCACCAGCGAGGGCTCCGGCTTCGTGGTGAGCACCGACGGGCACATCGTCACCAACGACCACGTGGTCGCGGACGGCCCGGGCAAGGCCACGGTGGTGTTCAACGACGGCAGCACCGCCGCCGCCACCGTGGTCGGGCAGGACCCGGAGTCGGACATCGCGGTCATCAAGGTCACCCGCAGCGGGCTGACGCCGGTGCAGTTCGGCGACTCGGACGCGCTCGCGGTGGGCGACCCGGTGCTCGCCATGGGTTCGCCGCTGTCGCTGGCGAACACCGTCACCGCCGGCATCGTCAGCGCGCTGGACCGCACCATGCAGGCGGGTGAGCCGGGCGGCCCGACCCGCTACTACGCGGCGATCCAGACCGACGCCGCGGTCAACCACGGCAACTCCGGCGGCCCGCTGGTGGACGGGGCGGGCCGGGTGGTCGGCGTGAACTCGACGATCAAGTCGCTGGTGGCCGACGGGCAGGAGGCCGGCAACATCGGGCTCGCCTTCGCCATCCCGATCAACCAGGCCAAGCGCGTCACCGAGGAGATCATCGGCACCGGCAAGGCCCGGCGTACGGTGATCGGCGCCTCGGTGGGCGGCACCGGCGCCACCGGCGGCGGGGTGCGGCTCAACGCCGTCGAGCCGGCCGGTCCGGCGGCGGCGGCCGGGATGCGTACCGGGGACGTGGTGCTCCGGCTGGACAAGCACCCGATGACCGACCCGACCGACCTGGTGGCGCTGGTGCGCAAGTACGCGCCGGGTTCGGTGGTGACGGTGGAGTACCGGCGCGGCTCGGCCCGGCAGAACACCTCGGTGACGCTCGCCGCGGACGCCAAGTGAGGACCGGTGACCCCCTCCCGCCGGGCCGCCTTCCGTGCGTAGTCTTGCCCTGACACGGACGAGGAGGCCGGAGTGTTCGAGAACCTGAACTGGTGGGAGATCGGCGCCCTGCTGCTCCTGGCATTGTTGATCTTCGGGGACCGGCTGCCCAACGTGATCAACGACGGCCTGCGGATGGTGCGCAACCTGCGGAACATGGCGCGGAACGCGACCGGAGACCTGAGCCGCGAGCTGGGGACCGACATCCAACTGGAGGACCTGCACCCGAAGGCGTTCATCCGCAAGCACCTGCTCAGCGAGGACGACGAGCAGGCGATCCGGAAGCCGCTGCAGAGCATGTACGACAACCTGCGCTCGGACGTCACCGGCGTGCACGACGAGCTGAAGGACGTGGCCAAGGCGGCGGACCTGCGCACCCCGACCCCCCGCCCGGCGGTGGCTACCCCCACCGCCACCCCCACCACCCCGACCCCGCGCCCGTCCTACGACGACGCCACCTGACCCCGTCCCCCACGGGATCCGCGGGGGAGGGGTGAGGGGACGTGGGTCAGCGGCCGGCGGGCTTGAGGCCGAGCGGCTTGCCGAGCAGGGACTCGCGGCGGACGGCGAGCCGGTCGGCCACCTCGAACATGGCCTTCGCGGCCGGCGCGTCCGGCTGGGTCAGCACGATCGGCTGGCCGGCGTCGCCGCCCTCGCGGACCCGGGTGTCCATCGGGATCTGCCCCAGCACCGGCACCTGCGCGCCGATGGTCCGGGTCAGCGACTCGGCCACCGCCGCGCCACCGCCGGCGCCGAAGACCTCCATCCGGGAACCGTCCGGCAGCTCGAGCCAGGACATGTTCTCGATCACACCGACCACCCGCTGGTGGGTCTGCAACGCGATGGCGCCGGCCCGCTCCGCCACCTCGGCGGCGGCTGCCTGCGGCGTGGTGACCACCAGGATCTCCGCGTTCGGCAGCAGCTGGGCCACCGAGATCGCGATGTCGCCGGTGCCCGGCGGCAGGTCGAGCAGGAGGACGTCCAGGTCACCCCAGTAGACGTCGGCGAGGAACTGCTGGAGCGCGCGGTGCAGCATCGGACCGCGCCAGACCACCGCCGCGTTGCCGGGGGTGAACATGCCGATCGAGATGACCTTCACGCCGTGCGACTGCGGCGGCATGATCATGTCCTCGACCCGGGTCGGCGCGCCGTCGGCGCCGAGCATGCGGGGCACCGAGTGGCCGTAGATGTCGGCGTCCACCACGCCGACCGACAGGCCGCGGGCGGCCAACGCGGCAGCCAGGTTGACCGTGACGCTGGACTTGCCGACGCCGCCCTTGCCGCTGGCCACCGCGTAGACGCGGGTCCGCGAGCCGGGCTGGGCGAACGGGATCACCGGCTCGGCGGTGCCGCCGCCGCGCAGCTTCGACTGCAACTCCTGGCGCTGCTCCGGGCTCATCACCCCGAAAATGATCTCGACGCGGCTCACCCCGGGCACCGCCCCGACCGCGGCGGTGATGTCGGTACGCAGCTTGTCCTTCAGCGGGCAGCCGGCCACGGTGAGCAGCAGCTCCACCCGCACCACGCCGTCGTCGTCCCGCTCCGCGGAGCGGACCATGCCGAGTTCGGTGATCGGCCGGCGGATCTCCGGGTCGTTGACGGTGGCCAGCGCGGCCTGGATCGCGTCGGAGACGGTGCTGACGGGTGCTGACATGCCGGTAATGCTACGTCGGGCTCTGGTGCCGGACGTCGTGGGCGTGGTCACCGTCGAGCTCGTCGCGGGGCTCGTCGAGCGGGCGCCCACCGGGCGGTCGCCGCGCCCCTCGGTCCTGCTGTCCGCGGTCCTGCTGTCCCCGCTCATGCTGCCGCCGTTCCAGCTTGCGCCGCCGCTCCGCCGCCTCGTCCAGCTCCTCGGCCAGCCGGGTCAGCTCGGAGCGGAGGAAGTCCCGGGTCGCCACGTCCCCCATCGCGATCCGCAGCGCGGCGATCTCCCGGGCCAGGTACTCCGTGTCGGCCTTCTGCATGGTGGCCCGCCGCCGGTCCTCGTCCAGCGAGACCCGGTCCCGGTCCGCCTGCCGGTTCTGCGCGAGCAGGATCAGCGGGGCGGCGTACGAGGCCTGGAGGGAGAGCACCAGCGTCAGGAACGTGAACGTGTACGGGTCGAACCGCAGGTGCGCCGGGGCGAGCGTGTTCCACAGGAACCAGGCGGCCAGGATCAGCGTCATGTAGACCAGGAAGTTGGCCGTGCCCATGCCCCGCGCGATGCCCTCGGCCCAGCGGCCGAACGAATCCGCGTCGATCCGGGGCAGGTGCAGGCCCCGGGGGGCGCGCGGCTGGTCGAGCCGCTCGCCGCGTCGCTGCTCACTCATCGTCCACGGTCCCGTCGTCGGTGGCGGACGGGGTCGGTGCCGCGTCCCGGTCCCGCCAGTCGCGCGGCAGGGAATGGTCCAGCACGTCGTCCACCGTGACGGCGCCGACCAGCCGGTTGCTCCGGTCCACCACCGGCATGCCCACCATGTCGTAGGTGGCCATCCGGCGGGTGATCTCGGTCAGCGGGGTGGACGTCCGGAGCGGGTCGATGTCGTTGACCACGATGCCGCCGAGCAGGTCGGCCGGAGGCTCGCGGAGCAACCGCTGGAAGTGCACCATACCCAGGTAACGCCCGGTCGGCGTGGTCAACGGCGCGCGGGTCACGAAGACCTGCGCGGCCACGGCGGGCGAGAGCTGCACCTCCCGGATCCGGGCCAGGGCCTCGGCGACGGTGGCGTCCGGGGGCAGGATCACCGGCTCGGAGGTCATCACGCTGCCGGCGGTGCCCGAGGCGTAGCGCAGCAGTTGACGCACCGGGTCGGCCTCGTTCGGCTCCATCAGGTCGAGCAGCACGTCCTGCTCCGGCGGGGGCAGCTCGTTGAGCAGGTCGGCGGCGTCGTCCGGGTCCATCTCCTCCAGTACGTCGGCGGCCCGTTCCCGGTCCAGGGCGGCCAGGATCTCCACCTGGTCGCGTTCGGGCAGTTCGCTGAGCACGTCGGCGAGACGCTCGTCGTCGAGCGCGGCGGCCACCTCGTTGCGCCGGGCGTCGGGCAGGTCCTGGAGCGCGTTGGCCAGGTCGGCCGGGCGCATGTCCTCCAGCACGGCGAGCAGGTTGGCCGTACCCCGGTTGTCGCCCACGACGCCGAGGCCGCGGACCCGGTCCCACTCGACCTGGTGCAGGTGGCCGCGGCGGGTGAGCCGGCCGGTCTGCTCGCGGACGGCGACCCGGGTCAGCGCCCACTCGCCGCCCCGGCTGTGCTCCATGGCCACGTCCACGACCGAGCCGGCCGGCCCGCTCTCGAGCTGGACCCGCCGGTCGAGCAGTTCCTGGAGCACCAGCAGCTCGTTCGGTCGTTTCTCGAACCGGCGCAGGTTGAGCGTGCCGCTGCCGAGCACCACGGCGTCCGGGTCGATCGAGGTGATCCGGTTGATGGAGAGGAAGATGCGTCGCCGCATGGGCATCTCGGCGACCAGCCCCACCACCTCCGGCGGTCGTTGGGTCGGACGCATCCGGGCGACCGCGTCGCGGACGCGGCCGACCTGGTCGCCGTTCGGGTCGAAGACGGCGACTCCGGCGAGTCGAGCGATGTAGACCCGGTTCGGCGTGCTCACGGGCACCAGCCTAAGGGCCTACTCTCTAACAGCATGTCGACCTTGGCCTACGAGATCGTGGACGTCTTCACCGACCGCCCGTTCGCCGGCAACCCGCTGGCCGTGGTGTTCGGCGCGGAAGCGCTGGCCACCGAGCAGATGCAGGCGCTCGCGCTGGAGTTCAACCTGTCCGAGACGGTCTTCGTGCTGGCGCCCACCCAGGCCGGCGCCACCTACCGGGCCCGCATCTTCACCCCGACCGACGAGCTGCCGTTCGCCGGGCACCCCAGCGTGGGCGCCGCGGTGACCGCCGGCCGGCGCGGCCTCTTCGAGGTGGGCCGGGTCACCCAGGAATGCGGCGCCGGCGTGCTGCCGGTCGAGGTGACCCCCACCGGCGCGACGCTGACCGGGGGCACCCCGACGCTCGGCCCGGAACTCGACCCGGAGCCGCTGCTGGAGATCGTCGGGCTCACCGCGGCCGACCACGCCGGGCCACCGCCGCGCGTCGCCGGGTGCGGCCTGGAGTTCCCCTACCTGCCGGTACGCCCCGACGCGGTGGCCCGGGCGCGACTGAACACGGCGGCGGCGGAGCGGTACGGCGTCGAGCACGTCAGCCTCTTCTCCTGGGACCCGGAGTCGCAAACCGCGCACGCCCGGGTCTTCGTGCCCGGGATCGGCGTTCCGGAGGACCCGGCCACCGGTTCGGCCGCGCTCGGGCTGGGCGTCTGGCTGGTCGCCAGCGGCCTGCTGCCGGGCGAGGGGCGGACGCCGTACGCGGTGCGCCAGGGCATCGAGATCCACCGCCCCTCGTCGTTGGCCTGCACCGTGACCGCGGCCGGCGGAACGGCGGTCGGCGCGACCGTCTCCGGTCAGGTGGTGCCGGTGGCCCGCGGCGAGATCACCGTCCCGCCCTTCGTCGGCTGAACGGCCCGTTGTCGGTTGAGCCGTCTCCCGGCGGCGGGGCGCCGGCTCTGTCGGCGCGCCGGGAAGAAACAGCCCGCCGCGCCTACGAACTTGATGGCGTGAACGAGTCACCGTTCCCGTTCCCGTTCCCGGGAACCGGCATCGGGAACCGGCATCGGCTCCTGGCGACCGGGTAGCGGTGACTCATCCACGCCATCAAGTTGGTAGCGCCGTAGGTGAAGTCTCCCGCGCGAGCCCGCCCGCTCCGACGGGCCCTCGGGCGGCGGAATGCGGGAGGATGGTGGCGTGAGCGACGAGGTGGACGAACGGGTGACCCCGCCGTTGGTGGACGAGGCGGTGAAGAAGGCCGCCGTCTGTTGGGTCGGCGTCGGCGACGGCCCGGCGTACGCGTTGTGGTGCCTGCCGCTGGACGGCGCGTTGCTGGTGGTGACCGGCCCCGGCGAGCAGGCGGCGCCCGGGCTGGCCGACACCGACGCGGCCGAGGTGACGCTGCGCGGCGACCACGGCGGGCGGATCGTGAGCTGGCCGGCGCGGGTCGGTCGGCTCCGGCCCGGCACCGAGGAGTGGGACACCGTCGCGCCGCTGGTGGCGGCGAAGCGGCTCAACGCGTCCGGCTCGGCCACCGAGCTGGTGGCCCGGTGGGCGGCCGAGGGCTGCGCGCTCAACCGGCTCACGCCGGCCGGCACGGCGGTGAGCGGTGCCGACCTGCCGGACGGCCCGTTGACCGAACAACCGCGCCCGGCGTCCGCGGTCCGGGCCGTCCGCAAGCCGTTCCGCCTGCACCGAGTCCGCCGTCGCTGAAACCGCCGCCGCCGCCCCGCCGCCGGTGCCCCGCCGCCGCCGCCCCGCCACGGACCGTGGGGCCGGCGGTCAGTCCCGCAGCGGCGGCGGGTCGACCGGCACCGGGACCGGCGCGGCGCGCCGACCGGCCCGCGCGCCGCCGAGCACGACCACGGCGACGCCCACCAGCAGCAACGCCAGCCCGGGCAGGGCCAGCGGCCGGGGTAGCTGACCCAGCCAGACCCAGCCGATCAGCGCCGCGCCGGGCGCCTCCAGCAGGATCAGCACGCTGACCGTGGTGGCGGAGACCCGGTGCAGCGCGTAGTTGAACATCGAGTGCCCGAGGAGTTGGGCACCGGCCACCAGGCCGAGGATGGCCAGCCACGTGCCGCCGTCGTAGCCGTGCAGGCGTACGCCGCCGACCAGGCAGACGACCAGCAGGATCAGCGCGCACACGCCGTAGCAGACGGTGGTGTAGCCGGTGGTGCTGACGCTGGCCCGGGCACGCTCGCCGAGGGCGGTGTAGACGGCCGCGAACATGCCGCCGGCCACGGCCAGCAGGTCGCCGGCGAACGCCCGGCCGGAGACGGCGACGTCGGCGCCGGTGGCGAGCGCCGCGCCGAGCACCGCCACCGCGATGCCGGCCCAGACCGCCGCCGGCAGCCGATGCCCCTGCCAGCGGGCGATCAGCCCCTGCCACACCGGCTGCGTCGCGCCCAGCGCGGTCGCCGCCGCGACCGAGGTGAGCTTCGCGCTCGGCATCCAGGTGGCGAAGTGGGCGGCCAGCGCCACCCCGGAGAGTACGCAGTACAGCCCCTCCCGACGGCCCGGCCCGACCAGGAGCGCCCGGAGTTCGGCCCGTCGACGGGTCACCGCGACCGGACCGAGCACCGCCACCGACAACATGTTGCGCCAGAACGCGACGGCCAGGGCCGGCGCGGCGGCGAACGCCACCAGCGGCGCGGACGACGAGACGGCGGCGACGGCCAGTGCGAGCGCGCCGAGGGTCAGCGTGTCGAGCGGCGGGCGGTGTCCAGCGGTGTGCACGGCTCCGATCATGCGCGTTCCGGCGATCCGGGATGCCGGAGACGTCTCCCCGGGCCGATCGGAGGTGTCTCCCCGGGCCGAACTGTGGCCGAACCGGCCACCGGAGCGGCCGCGGTGCACGACAGTGCGGGAGTGGAGGCAGAGCGGGACGACGCGGCGGAGCCGGGCACCGTGGTCACGCCGTCGGCCGAGTTCCCGCCGCTCGGCGCCGAGGAGCGGGCCGCGCTCGGCCGGCTCGGCACGCGTTGGCACGGCCCCCGGAAGGCCGGCGAGCTGCCCGTCGACCCGACGCTCGGCCGGCGCGGGCAGCCGCCCCGACCCACCCGGTTCGGGCGGTTGGCCCCGATCGACCTGTTCACCGTGGCGCAACCGGACGAACTGGTCGCCACCGGGTCGGCGTACCTGCCCGGCAGCCGGGCCGGCCGGGCGGTGGCCCGGGTACGCCGGACCCTGACCGGCCCGCCGCTGGCCAGCAGCTCCGTGCTCTACGAGCGGATGCGCAAGCTGGTCGCGCTGCCGGTGCTCTCCTCGGACCTGCTCAGCTCCGTCGCGTACGGGCCGGAGGCGATGCTCGCCGTGCTGGTGCTGGCCGGTGGTGCCGCGCTCGGGCTGGCGTTGCCGCTGGCCGCGCTGCTGGCGGTGCTGATGGTCGCGGTCGGGCTCTCCTACCGGCAGACCATCCCGGCCTATCCGCACGGCGCCGGGTCGTACCTCGTGGCCGGGGACAACCTGGGGCGTACGGCGGGACTGGCCGCCGCGGCCGGGCTGATGCTCGACTACGTGCTGACCGTGTCGGTGTCGGTGGCCGCCGGCGTGCACGCGGTCACCTCGGCGCTGCCCGGGTTCACCAGGTGGACCGTGCCGCTCGGGGTGCTGGTGATCGCCGTGCTGCTCGCCGGCAACCTGCGCGGCGTACGTACCGCCGGCAACATCTTCGTGCTGCCCACGTACGCGTTCGTGGTGGTGGTCCTCGCGGTGCTGGCGGTCGGCTACGCGAAGGCCGCGGCGCGGGGTTTCGCGCCGGTGCCGCCGCCGGCGGTGCCGGCCGCGGAGGGGCTGGGGCTGCTGCTGGTGCTGCGCGCGTTCTCCTCCGGCGCGGTGTCGATGACCGGCATCGAGGCGGTCTCCAACGCGGTGCCGGCGTTCCGCCCGACCGAGTGGCGCAACGCCCGCACCACGCTGGGCTGGATGGTCGCCATGCTGGTCACGCTCTTCGCCGGGCTGGTCGGGCTGATCCACCTGGACGGCCTGGCGCCCCGGGCGGACGAGACGCTGCTGTCCCAGCTCGGCCGCGTCACGTTCCCCACCGGCCCCGGGTACGCGATCCTCCAGACCACCACCGCGCTGATCCTGCTGCTGGCCGCGAACACCGCGTTCAACGACTTCCCCCGGCTGCTGTTCTTCATGGCCCGGGACGGGCACGCGCCGCGCCGCTTCCTGCACATGGGTGACCGGCTGGCGTTCAGCAACGGGCTGGTCGCGCTCGCGCTCGCCGCGGCGGCCGTCTTCGTCGCCTTCGGTGGGCACACCCAGACGCTGATCCCGCTCTACGCGGTCGGCGTCTTCCTCGCGTTCACGCTGTCGCAGACCGGGATGGTGGTGCACTGGCGACGCCGGCGCGGGCGGGGCTGGCGCCGGCGGCTCGCGGTCAACGCGGTCGGCGCGACGCTCTCCGGGCTGGTGCTGCTGACCGCCGCGGTCGCCAAGTTCACCGAGGGCGCCTGGGTGGTGGTGGTCGCGGTGCCGCTGCTGGTGCTGCTGTTCCGCCGGATCCACCGGCACTACGCCACGCTGCACCGGGCGCTGGCGCTGCACCCGCCGCCGCCCGGGGCGCCGCCCGGCCCGGCCGGCTCCGCCGAGGGCGAGGAGCTGCCCCAGCAGGTACGCCACCTGGTGATCGTGCCGGTGGCCCGACTGAACCGGGCCTCGCTGCGCGCGCTGGCGTACGCGGCCTCGCTGGGCCGGCCGACGCTGGCCGTGCACATCGCGCCGGAGGAGGCCGAGGCGGACCGGTTCCGGGACCAGTGGCGGGCCTGGGGCGACCACCTGCGGCTGGAGACGATCGTGTCGCCGTACCGGTCGGTGATCGGGCCGCTGGCGCACTACCTGGAGGCGCTGCACGCCGCCGGCCCGGAGCTGACGCTCACCGTGATCGTGCCGGAGGTGGTGCTGCGCCGGCGTCGGCACCGGTTGCTGCACAGCCGCGCCGAGCAGCGGCTGCGCGCCGCGCTGCGGGCGCTGCCCGGCGTGGTGGTGACGAGCGTCCCGGTGCACGTGTCGCAGTGACGCCTCAGACGTCGTGGACCTCCAGCACGCGGGTGGTGGGGGCGGCGTCGCCCAGCTCCGCGCGGAGCGCGGCGCGCTCCGGGTCGACCAGGAACGCGTCGAGCCCGTCGCGGGCGGCGAACCGGATCACGTGCACCTCGGTTTCGCCGTCCCCGGTGCGCAACCGCCGCTCCAGCCGCCCGCCGTGCCGGTCGAGCAGCGCCAGCACCGCGTCCTCGTAGCGCCGGCCGGCGTCGGCGTCGGCGCTCAGGTCGACCAACGCGACCAGCAGGACCTCGTTCCCCGTCGTCATGGCGTCGAGTGTCCCAGCCGGTCGACCGGCGCGGTGTCCCGCGGCGGCCCGGCCGGTCGACCGGTGCGGTGTCCCTCAGCCGGCGAGACCGACGGCCTCGGCGCTGGCCGTCCAGAGCCGGGCCGCCAGCGCCGGGTCGGCCGCCCAGGGGCGCGGCCGGTGCGGCCTGCGGTCGGCGTAGTAGCCGCCGTCGATCAGCCGGGACGGGTCCTGGCCGGCGAGCCAGACCAGCGTCTCCGCGCCCTTCTCCGGGGTGCGGAACGGCAGCAGCCGCATGCCGAGCGCCACCACCCGGCTTTCGTTGCCGAACCGGGTGCTCACCACGCCGGGGTGGAACGCGTACGACCGCACCCGTGGCCAGCGCCGCGCCGCCTCGGCGGTGAACAGGATGTTCGCCTGCTTGCTGGTGCCGTACGCCCGGAACGGCCGGTAGTGGCGCAGCGTGGCGTTGAGGTCGTCCGGGTCGAGCACGCCGCTGCGGTGCGCGTTGGAGGCGGTCACCACCATCCGGCGTACCCGGTCGGCCAGCAGGTTGCTGAGCAGGAACGGGGCGAGGTGGTTGGCCTGCATGCTCAGCTCGAAGCCGTCGACCGTGGTGACCGGTTCGAGCGCGATCGCGCCGGCGTTGTTGGCCAGCACGTCGATCCGGTCGTAGTTCGCGCGCAGCCGCTCGGCGAGCCCGCGTACGTCGTCGAGCACGGCGAAGTCGGAGCGGAACAGCTCCGGCTGCTCACCGCTGGACTCGCGCACCCGCTCGCCGGCGGCGCGCAGCCGGGCCGGGTCCCGGCCGACCAGCACCACCTGGTCACCGCGGCGGGCCAGCTCGACGGCGGCGGCCAGCCCGATGCCCGAACTTGCGCCGGTCAGCACCACGATCCGACGCTCAGTGAGATCTTCCACAGGTCCATTCACCCCGGTCACGGCACGAGGTTACCGTGACGTAGCCCCGTCCTTTGGGATCGTTAAGTTCCGACTTCCACCGCCGCGTCGCGTGCTGCCGCCCGACGCTGATAGGAGCGCATCCATGACCGCTGTCGGTCGCCCCCGCCGGTCCTGCCTGGCGGTTCCCGGGTCCAGCGTCAAGATGCTCGGCAAGGCCCAGGGCCTCCCCGCCGACCAGGTCTTCCTGGATCTGGAGGACGCGGTCGCCCCACTGGCCAAGCCGGACGCGCGCAAGAACATCGTGGCCGCGCTGAACGAGGGGGACTGGGCCGGCAAGACCCGCGTGGTCCGGGTGAACGACCTGACCACGCCGTGGACCTACCGGGACGTCATCGAGGTGGTCGAGGGCGCCGGCGCGAACCTGGACTGCATCATGCTGCCGAAGGCGCAGAACGCCGAGCAGGTGCACTGGCTGGACCTGCTGCTCACGCAGATCGAGAAGACGCTCGGCCTGGAGGTCGGCCGGATCGGCATCGAGGCGCAGATCGAGAACGCCGCCGGGCTGGTCAACGTGGACGCCATCGCCGCCGCCTCGCCCCGGGTCGAGACGATCATCTTCGGCCCGGCCGACTTCATGGCCTCGATCAACATGAAGTCGCTGGTGGTCGGCGCGCTGATCCCGGACTACCCGGGCGATCCCTACCACTACATCCTGATGCGCATCCTGATGGCCGCCCGGATGCACGACAAGCAGGCCATCGACGGCCCGTTCCTCCAGATCCGCGACATCGACGCGTTCCGCGAGGTGGCGAAGCGCTCGGCCGCGCTCGGCTTCGACGGCAAGTGGGTGCTGCACCCCGGCCAGATCGACGCCGCGAACGAGGTGTACTCGCCGGCGCAGGCCGACTACGACCACGCCGAGCTGATCCTCGACGCGTACGACTACTACACGTCCGAGGCGGGCGGGAAGCTCGGCGCGGTGATGCTCGGCGACGAGATGATCGACGAGGCGTCCCGCAAGATGGCGTTGGTGATCTCGGCCAAGGGCCGGGCCGCCGGGATGACGCGTACCTCCTCGTTCACCCCGCCCTCGGCGTGACCGCGCGCCGGGCCGCCCCGCGTCGGGGGCGGCCCGGTCGGGTCAGTAGTTGGTGGAGCTGTCCGAGTTGATGGCGATCGCGATCATCACGATGTAGAAGATGATGCCGGCGACCAGCAGGGCGGTGAGGATCCAGCCGACGATGATGGCCGCCTTCGCCATCCCCTCGCCCTGCTCGCCGGTCTCCCGGATCTGCCGCTGGGCCACGTGCCCCATGATCGCGCCGATCGGCGCGGTGATGCAGGACGTGAGGCCGACCAGCGAGAGCACCAGCGCCACGATGGCCAGCGTGTTCGTCCGGCTCGCCGGCGGCGCGTAACCGGGGTGCACGGGCGGCGGGTACGCGCCCGGCGGGGGATAGCCGGCCGGCGGGTAGCCGGCCGCCGCGTACGGGTCGCCGGGCGGGGGCGCGTAGGGCGACTTCCCGACCGCGTACGGGTCCTCGGGCGCGTAGGGGTCGACCGGCGGGCTCGACTGCGGCCCGGCCGAGGGGTCGTGCCAGCCACCGGGCGGCGGGGGATAGCTCATCTGATCATCTCCAGGTACGTGGTCCGGGTCAGGGTAGCCACCACCGGAAAACCCGGAGCACCCCCTTTCCGGGTGCCGCATTGCCCGGAAGGTCCACAGCGGGCAGGATCCTCGACATGGCACTTGACGCGCGTGGGGGTCGGTCGCGACGGGACACGAGCCGGCCGGGGTCGGTGCGCCGCCCGCGCGCCGGCGAGCCGGCGGGCGCCGCCGACCAGGAACGGGCCGCACCGCTCCCGGAACCGGCCACCATGCGGCTGGACGGCCGGGTCGCGCTGGTGACCGGCGCGGGCAGCGCGGACGGCATCGGGTACGCGACCGCGCGCCGGCTGGCCGACCTGGGCGCCCGGGTGGCGATCGTGTCGACCACCCGACGGATCCACGACCGCGCCGAGGAGCTGGGCGTCACCGGTTTCGTCGCCGACCTCACCGACGAGTCGGAGGTGGGCGCGCTCGCCGACGCGGTGGCCGAGCAGCTCGGCGACGTCGAGGTGCTGGTCAACAACGCGGGACTGGCCAGCCGGGCCAGCCCGGAGGTGCTGCGGCCGGTGGCCCAGTTGACCTACGACGAGTGGCGCGGCGAGATCGACCGCAACCTGACCACCGCGTTCCTGTGCAGCCGCGCGTTCATCAACGGGATGTCGGAACGCGGCTGGGGGCGGATCGTCAACCTGGCCGCCACCGCCGGTCCGGTCAACGCGCTGCCCACCGAGGCGGGCTACGCGGCGGCCAAGGCCGGCGTGGTGGGGCTGACCCGGGCGCTGGCGATGGAGATGATCGCCGACGGGGTGACCGTGAACGCGGTGGCACCGGGCATCATCCACACCGCCGCGTCCACCATGGCCGAGATCAAGCAGGGGCTCGGCACGCCGGTGGGCCGACCCGGCCTGCCGGACGAGGTGGCCGCCGCGATCGCGTTCCTCTGCTCGCCGGCCGCGTCGTACATCACCGGGCAGATGCTGGTGGTCGACGGCGGCAACAGCGTCCGGGAGGCGCAGTTCCGCTGACGCGTCAGTAGCCGTTGTTGTCGGCGTTGGCCCAGATCGCCAGCCCGATCCAGCCGCAGCAGACCAGCAGGCCGAGCGCGGTGAAGACGTAGCTGAGGATCAGCCCCCAGGTGGCGAGCTGGTCGCCCTCCTCGCCGGTCTGCCGGATCTGCCGCTTGGCCAGGTGGCCGCAGACGATGCCGGCGGGCGCGAAGACGAACGCGAAGACCAGTGACAGGATGGCGAGCACGTTGGGGCCGCCGCGCGGGCGCGGGCCCTCGCCGGGCGGGCCGTACTGGCCGTAGGGCGGCTGCGGGGCGTACGGCGGCTGCTGTCCCCACTGCGGCTGGTGCCCGTACGACGGTTGCGGCCCGTGCGGCTGGCCGCGGTCCGGTGGCTCGTACGGCGACGGTGGCTGCTCGTCGGTCACGCCGGCCCCCTCGGATCCGCAGGTCAACCGCCCTTTCTCTTGCGGACGCTACCCGCAGCGGTGAACCTTTTCACAGCGGTTGTGTGGACTGGTCACCTTGGCGCGGCCGGTTGCGGGGCCGATACTGACCGAGCGTTCAGTTACCCATGAGTAATGCGCCGACCCCGGAGGCTGAGATGGCCCGACTCGCCCAGACGCCCGGCCTGACCGATGTGCAGCGGTCGATCCTGGAAACGGTCCGGGAGTTCGCCGACAAGGAGATCATTCCGCACGCCCAGCGGCTTGAGCACGCCGACGAGTACCCGACCGACATCCTCGACGGGATGCGCGAGATGGGGCTGTTCGGCCTCACCATCGACGAGGAGTACGGCGGTCTCGGCGAGTCGCTGCTGACCTACGCGCTGGTGGTCGAGGAGCTGTCCCGGGGCTGGATGTCGATCTCCGGCATCGTCAACACGCACTTCATCGTGGCGTACCTGATCTCGCAGCACGGCTCGGCCGACCAGAAGGCCCGCCTGCTGCCGAAGATGGCGACCGGCGAGGTGCGCGGCGCGTTCTCCATGTCGGAGCCGGAGTGCGGCTCGGACGTCTCGGCGATCAAGTCGAAGGCGGTCCGCGACGGCGACACCTTCGTGCTCAACGGCCAGAAGATGTGGCTGACCAACGGCGCGTACTCCTCGGTGGTGGCCACCCTGGTCAAGACCGACACCGGGGCCGACTCGGTCTACGGCAACATGAGCACGTTCCTGCTGGAGAAGGAGCCCGGGTTCGGCGAGACCGCGCCCGGCCTGACCATCCCCGGCAAGATCGACAAGATGGGCTACAAGGGCGTCGAGACCACCGAGATGGTGCTCGACGGCGTCGCCGTCCCCGCCTCCGCCGTGCTCGGCGGCGAGGAGCAGGTCGGCCGTGGCTTCTACCAGATGATGGACGGCATCGAGGTCGGCCGCGTCAACGTGGCGGCCCGCGCCTGCGGCATCTCGATCCGCGCGTTCGAGCTGGCCGTCGCGTACGCCCAGCAGCGCAAGACGTTCGGCCAGCCGCTGGCCCGGCACCAGGCGATCGCGTTCAAGCTCGCCGAGATGGGCACCAAGATCGAGGCCGCGCACGCGCTCATGGTCAACGCGGCCCGGCTCAAGGACGCCG
Source organism: Micromonospora sp. DT227 (assembly GCF_049841835.1). Classification (NCBI taxonomy): domain Bacteria; kingdom Bacillati; phylum Actinomycetota; class Actinomycetes; order Micromonosporales; family Micromonosporaceae; genus Micromonospora; species Micromonospora sp. DT227. Next base: position 1,278,111 of record NZ_JBNCLA010000001.1, read on the forward strand.
GCCAGCGCAACGACGTCGAGGCCGGCATGGCCAAGCTGCTCGCCTCGGAGTACTGCGCCGAGGTGGTCCAGGAGGCGTTCCGGATCCACGGCGGCTACGGCTACTCCAAGGAGTACGAGATCGAGCGCCTGATGCGGGAGGCCCCGTTCCTGCTGATCGGCGAGGGCACCTCGGAGATCCAGAAGACAATCATCTCCCGCGGCCTGCTCAAGGAGTACAAGCTCTGAAGGACGGGCCCCCTCTTAACGTTTCCGGTAGAGAAGGGGCCCCCTCTCAACGCTTCGGCCGGCGCGCGACGGGGTCGGCGGCAAGGTGTCGGCGGGCGTGCTCGACAAGCGCGGCCGGGTCGTCCGCGTACATCCGGATCTCCCGGACCGGGGTGCTCGGCCCGCTCGGCAGCGGCACCGACAGCGGTTCCCGCAGCACCAGGTCGATCGCCGTCTGGCTGCCGACGCAGAGGTTGAGCACCGTCGGGTCGTCCTCGTCGTACCGGACCGCGCGGCTGGACGGCAGCGACCGGCGGCGGACCGCCACGTCGGCGACGGCGGCCCACGGGATCGTGACGTCGAGCGAGACGCCGTTGCGCACCCGCAGGCCGTCGCCGTCGACCACGTGCGGGTGGATCCGGAGGCTGGCCATCAGCCCGAACATCCACAGCAGACCCCAGACGCCGAGCCCGACGGCGGCGTGCCGGATCGTCGGCGAGTCGACGGTGTGCCGCAGGATCACGTCCAGGATCGGGATCTCGACCGCGGACATGACGATGAAGGCCAGCAGGATCGGCTGTACGCCGCCGACGTACGCGAACGTCGTCGCGCCGGCCGCCACCGGGTAGGGGCGGCGCAGCACCCACCGGGCCAGGCTGCGCCACATGCCCCACTCGTACGCCACGACCCGTCGGATCAGCCTCATCGTCGCCCTCCTCGTTTTTGCAATACAGTTGCAAGGTAAAGGTGTCGCGGCCGACGTGTCAATGCAGTTGTATTGTGAAAACATGGAGGCATGCCGAAACGGGTGGACCACCGGGAGCGCCGAGCGCTGATCGCGGACGCGTTGATGCGGGTCGCGGCCGAGCAGGGGCTGGAGGCGGTCAGCCTGCGCCACGTGGCAGCCGCGGCCCAGGTCAGTGCCGGGATGGTGCAGCACTACTTCCGTACCCGGGACGAGATGATGGTCTTCGCGCTCGCCGTGGTGAGCGAGCGCAACGAGACCCGGATCCGTCGGGCGGTCGAGGCGCTCGGCGCGACGCCGCCACCCCGGGCACTGCTCCGGGCCATGCTGACCGAGCTGCTGCCGCTGGACGAGGAACGACTGGCGGACGGCCGGGTGGCCCTGGCCTTCCTCGCCTACACCGCCGTCCGGCCCGCCGTGGCCGCCGCGCTGCACGACGACACGGCGGCGCTGCGGGCGTTCGTCGCGGACCAGATCGCCAGGTCACCGCTGGCCACGGCCGGCCGGGTGGAGCCGGAGCCGGCCGCCGTCGGCCTGCTCGCCGTGCTGGAAGGGCTCGGCATCCACGTGCTCGGCGGCCACTACTCGCCGGAGACCGCGCTTGTCGCGCTGGACGCCCAGCTCGACCTGATCTTCGGCCGTGAGTCGCCTGTCGAAACGGTCAGCCGTGCCGGGTCAGGCCGGCCGCGGCCCGCTCCACGATGAGGCACCTGTCCTCGACGTAGTCGATGCCGGCCGCCTCGGCGATCCGACGCGCCTCGGCGGAGACGATCCCGAGCTGCAACCAGACCGCCGGCGCGCCGATCGCCACCGCCTGCCGGACCACCTCGACCGCGTCAGGCGCCGGGCGGAACACGTCCACCAGATCGACCGGGTGCGGGATGTCGGCAAGCGTCGGGTACGCCTTCTCGCCGAACAACTCGTCCACGGTCGGGTTCACCGGGATGATCCGCCACCCGTGCCGCTGCATCTCCAACGGCACCCGATGCGCGGCCTTGCCCGGGTCACGGGAGGCCCCGACGACGGCGATCACGGCGGAGTCGGCGAGGAGCTGCTGGGCGGACCGCATCCACCGAGACTAACCCGCCGGCCCGGTCACAGCAGGGCGAGCTGTTCGGCGGCCGGTGCCGGTGGCGCGGTGTCGGGCAGCCGCCGGTTGTCGCCGACCTCACCGCGGTGCAGGCCGTGCCGGCGGGCCGCCATCCGGACCCGCGCGGTCACCTCCCGCTGGTACGCCTGTGGCGCGTACGCCCCGGCCTGGTAGAGCTGGCGGTAGCGGGGCACCAGGTGGGGGAACTCGCGGGCCAGCCAGCGTGCGTACCACTCCCGGGCGCCGGGGCGCAGGTGCAGGGGCAGCGGCGTCACGTCGACGGCCCCGGAGGCGGCGATCGCCGCGACGGTGGCGTCGATCGACTCCTCGTCGTCGCTGAGGCCGGGCAGGACCGGGGCCATCAGCACGCCGACCGGGAAGCCGGCGTCGGTGAGCCGGCGGACCGCGTCCAACCGGCGGCGCGGACTCGGTGTGCCCGGCTCGGCCAGGCGCCAGAGCGTCTCGTCCACGAAACCCACCGAGTAGGACAGCCCGACCCGGGTCACCTCGGCGGCCTGGCGCAACAGGGGCAGGTCGCGCAGTAGCAGGGTGCCCTTGGTCAGGATCGAGAACGGGTTGGCGAAGTCGCGCAGCGCCGCCAGGATCGGCGGCATGAGGTGGTAGCGCCCCTCGGCCCGCTGGTAGCAGTCCACGTTGGTGCCCATGGCGACGTGCGCGCCCCGCCAGCGTGGGGCGGCCAGCTCGCGCCGGACCAGTTCGCCGGCGTTGACCTTGACGATCACCTTGCGGTCGAAGTCGGCCCCGGCGTCCAGGTCGAGGTAGGTGTGGGTGTTGCGGGCGAAGCAGTTGTGGCTGACCACCCCGTTGGCGATGAAGTCGCCGGTGCCGGTGGTGATGTCCCACAGCGGCAGCTCCAGCCCGAGGTCCTCGATGGATGTGATCTGGAGCCGCGCCGCGCACTTGAGCGCCGTGCCCTCGATCGAGCGGCGGTCGGTGACCGCCGGGTCGGTCAGGTGGAAGAAGCGCAGCCGCTCCGGCAGGCCGCCGGTCAGCCGGATCTGGAGCCCCCCGTTGCGGTTGCCGGCATCGTCGAGCGCCCACCGGAAGTCGAGCCGGTTGAGCGCCTCGACCGTGTGGCGTCGGCTCTCGTCGTCGGTGACGCCGATCCGGAACACGCCCCGGCGGCAGCTGCCGGCGGCGTCGAACATGCCGGCCAGGAAGCCGTGCCGCCAGTCGTCGGTCGGCTCGTCGGGTGGCCGCACCAGCGCGGCGACGACCTCGGCCCGGACCGGCCCCACCGTGCGCAGGGTGGTCAACCGCCGCGCCGGTCGCCCGGTCGTCCGCTCGACGTCGACCCCGGCGTCGGCGAGGAACCGCTCGGCCCGCTCCAGCGCCTCCGCCTCGACGGTGCGCAGCCGGAAGCGGAGGCGCGGGCCGTCGGCCTCCGCCTCGTGCCGGGGCAGCCGGCGTCGGTCGGCGTCGCGGACCAGCGCGTGCAGGTAACCCCGGTGGTAGTCGGTGGAACGCTTCGGCGCGACGGCGAACCGGCCGGTGCCGAGCAGGCGGTTGCGGGTGGTCAGGTGCGGGCGCCGCGCGCCGCCGCGCATGCCGCCGGTGACGTGCTTCCAGCCGCGTTCGGTGAGGAAGCGGTGGTCGCCGCTGGCCACCAGCGTGGTGCCGTCGGCCAGGGTGACCCGGTAGGCCCGCTTCACCGTCGACCAGGCGTCGAGCACGGTGGTGACGACGTAGTGCCGGTAGGCGCCGCGCCGTTGAGTGCCGTAGATCCGGTCGCCGGGCGTCAGCTCGCTGATCGGCCGGGTGCGCCCGTCGGCCATCAGGATCGGCGTGTCGCCGGCCAGGCAGTAGGTGCAGGCGTGGGAACAGCCACGGTAGGGGTTGACCGTCCACTCGAACGGCACGCGCGACTGACCGGGCACCCGGTTGATGATCGACTTGGCCTGCACCTCGTAGAACGTCATGCCGGCGAAGTCGGGGGTGTCGAACGTGCGGACGACCGCGTGGGGCAGCGCCAGCGGCAGGGGTGGAGCCGCCGGCGCTGCCCGGTCAGGAGTCCCCTCGTCCGGGGGAGCGGAGAGGTTGTCCCAGCGCATGGCGTTCATTCGAACACGTGTACGAACGAAGCGCAAGTGACGCGCCGGACACCGCGTGCCGTCGCGACCGACGCGGGTGCAGGATGGACGCATGGAGACGTCGACCTTCGTGTACGACGGCGACTGCGCCTTCTGCACCCGGTGCGCGCAGTTCATCGAACGTCGTATCCCCACCGGGGCCCGGGTGGTCCCGTGGCAGTTCGCCGACCTGGCGGCGCTGGGCCTGACGGAGGCCGAGTGCGAGGAGGCGGTGCAGTGGGTGGGCGCCGACGGCTCCCGGGCCGCCGGGCCGGACGCCATCGCGCGGCTGCTCGGCGACAGCGGGCCGCTCTGGCGCGTCGCCGGGGGTGGGCTGCGGCTGCCGCCGGTACGCGCCGCGGCCTGGCCCGCGTACCGCTGGGTGGCCCGCAACCGGCACCGGCTGCCCGGCGGCACCGCCGCGTGCGCGCTGCCCCAGGAGGCCCGCGAACGCCTCTACGGCCCCACCGGCCGCCCCGACCCCACCCCCTGACCCTCCCACTCCCACCCCCAACCCCAGCGTGGGGTGATCAAGGAGTTTGTATCGGCGTCGATCTCTGCGGAGACGCGAACTCCTTGATCACCGTGGCGGGTGGGGAGGACGGTGGTGGGGTGGGGTGGCGGCGCAGGCGGCGGGCGAACACCACCGGGCGGACCTTCTCCAGCGGCAGGAACGCGGTCATCGCCACCAGGTGCGGCGCGAACGAGATGGTGATGGTCGCGACGGTCACCAGGTGGAACGAGTAGAAGAAGCCCACCATGGCCGTCCGCCACCGTGCGGGGAGCACGAACACCAGCGGGCTGAGCAGCTCGAACGCCAGGATGCCGAACTGGGCCACGATCAGCAGGTGCGGCACCTGCGCGATCAGGTCGGCGAGGTCGGTGCCGCGGCGGATGATCGCCCGGGCCAGCACCGAGCCGGTGGCCCAGTCGAGACCGCCGAAGCGGAACTTCGCCCAGGCGGCCAGGAAGTAGGTGCAGATGACCGCGATCTGGGTGACCCGCAGCGCCCAGCCGCCCGCCTCGGTGCGGGTCGGGTCGCCGTGCCGGGCCCGGCCGGCGGTGGGCAGCGCGGCCAGCGCCACCAGGAGCCCGAACCGGTCGTGGTCGACCTTGCCGTAGCTCATCGCCACGATCATCCACTCGAAGTAGAGCGCGAAGACCGTCCAGCCGAGCAGCCGCGGCGCGCGGCCGGTCGCGGCCAGCAGCGCGGCCACCAGCAGCACCCAGAAGACCACGCCGACCAGGGCGGGGGTGGGCGTGGGCAGCGGCAGCAGCCGGCCGACGAGCAGCGGCTGGTAGAGGTCGCCGGGCACGTCGACGCGGGTGCGGACCCAGGGGGTGAAGACGACCAGGTCGGCGGCGACGAACAGGTAGACGAGCGTGCGGAACGCGGCGACCCGGCCGCGCGGCACCGCCTCGGTGAGCCAGCCGGTCATCCGGCGGTGTCCCAGCGTACGGCCGTGCGGTCGGTCCACCCGCCGGTCGGGCGTCCGCCCCGGATGTCGTGCAGGCGGACCACGATGCGCACCTCCACCAGCGCCGGCGCGCCGGGATGGCGTTCCGCGTACGCCTCGGCGACGGTGCGCAGCAGGCTGGGATCGGCGGCGTACCGGTCCTGCTGGCCCTCGATCTCGGCGCGGCGGATGCCGGTGGCGTCCTGGCCGAGCGGGACCACGGCGCCGCTCTCGTCGACGCCCTCGACCCGGGTGTCGGGGGCCGGCGCGTCCGGCGGGTCGGAGGTGGAATACATCCGGAACGGCCCGAACGGGAAATCGTCGTCCGTGCCGTGCACGGTGCCGAGCAGGAGCAGCGCCATCCCGAGCAGGGTGGCGCCGAGCCGGACGGCGCGCCCGCGTGCGGTCAAGGTCTCCATCAGGTCGTGACGATACGGGAGTGAACCGTCCGGAACTGTCCCTCAGTTGGCCATTTCCCACTGCCCGTCCCGCCGGTCACCCCGGTACGCGAAACGCCGCCGGCCGGTCCCGCGAACGGGGCCCGGCCGGCGGCGGAAGACGCGCCGTGCTCAGTGCTTGTGCTCGGCCAGCTTCTTGCGGACGTCGTCCATGTCCAGCTGCTCGACCTGCTCGATGAGGTTCTCCAGCGCCGACTCGGGCAGCGCGCCCGGCTGGGCGAACACGATGACGCCGTCGCGGATCGCCATCACGGTCGGGATGGAGCTGATGTTGAACTTGGCCCCCAGCTCCTGCTGCGCCTCGGTGTCGACCTTGCCGAAGACGATCTCCGGGTGCTTCTCCGAGGAGCGCTCGTAGACAGGGGCGAAGCGCTTGCACGGAACGCACCAGTCCGCCCAGAAGTCGAGCAGGACGATGCCGTCCCGGCTGGTCACCTCGTCGAAGTTGGCCGTGGTCAGCTCAACCGTTGCCATGTGCTCTCTCCGATCACCGCGGATTGCCGTACGTCCGGTGGAACCAGGGTCGGTCCGTGAGAATTCCCGTGACCTGCGCGACGAAACGCTGACCGCTCCGGACGTGTCCTCCAGCACATCGAACCTTATCTGTTCGCAAGATCGTGCGGCTTGCAAGTGCAGGACGCATTTGCGTGACGGGACGTGATGGGAGCGTTTCCAAGGAGATCACGCTGTGTTGCCGCTACGAATCGGTAATTTGCGTGCTGACAAGCGGTGATCCGGCCTGCGGAGATCGCTTGGGGGGAGGCGAGCGGTAACTCTGAGTATTGTTACGAAAAGATAAATGTGACGCCGGTCTCTGTCGAACCCTGGCCCCGTACGGCAGAATCTTTCACATCAGAGCGTGGGCGGCGGGTGCCGGGGAGGGCCCCGCCGCTCATTGCGTCTCCCCCCGGGTGGCGCCCGGTGTGACATTTCCACCGCGCGAGCGCCCCGCCCCTTGCCTTAACCAGCGGTAAGGCATGCTGTGCCGAACTCCATCGCCGCCCGTCGAAGGGACCAGGATGCAGTTCGGCCGCTACTACGAGGAGTTCGAGGTCGGCGCGGTCTACCGGCACTGGCCGGGCAAGACCGTCACCGAGTACGACGACCACCTCTTCTGCCTGCTCACCATGAACCACCACCCGCTCCACCTGGACGCGCACTACGCCGGGTCCGCCTCCCAGTTCAAGCGCAACGTGGTGGTCGGCAACTACATCTACTCGCTGCTGCTGGGCATGTCCGTGCCCGACGTGAGCGGCAAGGCGATCGCCAACCTGGAGATCGAGTCCCTGCGACACGTCGCCCCGACGTTCCACGGCGACACCATCTACGGCGAGACCACCGTGCTGGACAAGCGCGAGTCGGCCTCGAAGCCCGACCGCGGCGTGGTCGCGGTCGAGACCCGCGGCTACAACCAGGACGGCACGCTGGTCTGCGTCTTCCGCCGCAAGGTCATGGTCCCGAAGCAGGAGTACGCGGCCGCCGCCGTGCCGGAGGGCGTCGACCCGGAGCGCCCGAGCTTCCCCGAGCCGCGCTGAGTCGGGCACCCCGCCGACCGGGTCCCGGTCCCGTTCCCCGGGGACGGGACCCGGACCGGCCTCCGGGGCATATGCTCTGGCTGGAGGTCCCCATGAGCCACTCCGTCGCCGGAGAGCCGCCCTCTGCCGGTCGCCGCGCCGCACCGCTCACCACCGCCGCCTACTCCGCGGCGGAGTGGGACCTGCTGACCGACCTGCCCGGCCGGGTCCTCGTCGCCGCCGCGTCGCCCGGCCCGGGCCGCCCGCCACGGGGAATCGCCGCCGGGCTGGCCGGTCTGGACGCGGTGGCCGCCGGCCGCGCCTTCGACAGTGATCTGATCCGCGCGGTGGTCACCGCCATCTACGCGCGCCACGACGGGGCCGCCGTCCGGGCCGAGCGCCTCACCGACCTGGTCGACCTGCTCGCCGCCGCCCGGGCCGCGGTGCGCGTGCTGCGCCGCCGGGCCGACCCGGCCGACTCCGCCGCGTACCGGCAGTGGGTGGAGTCGGTGGCCGCCCGGGTGTGCCGGGCCGGCGGGACGTCGCCCAGCCCCGCCGACCGGCGGTTCCTGGACCGGTTGGCCGGCGCGCTCGACCTGCGCTGACGGCGCGCGCCGCCGGGTGCGTACCCTCGGCAACCGTGACCGACGACCAGCTCGACGTGGGGGTGGGGCCGTGGACCGGTGACCCGCCGGACGACCCGCGACTCGACCCGGAGCTGCTCGCCGCCGGCGACCGGCGCAACGTGGTGGACCGCTACCGCTACTGGCGGCGCGAGGCCGTGGTGGCCGACCTGGACCGGCGGCGGCACGACTTCCACGTGGCGATCGAGAACTGGCAGCACGACTTCAACATCGGCACCGTGGTCCGCAACGCCAACGCGTTCCTCGCCGCCGAGGTGCACATCGTCGGGCACCGGCGGTGGAACCGTCGGGGCGCCATGGTGACCGATCGCTACCAGCACGTCCGGCACCACCCGACGATCGAGGGGTTCGTCGCGTGGGCGGCCGGGGAGCGGCTGCCGGTGGTCGGCATCGACAACCTGCCCGGCTCCCGGCCGCTGGAGACCGCCGTCCTGCCCCGCCGCTGCGTGCTGCTCTTCGGTCAGGAGGGACCGGGGCTGTCGCCGGTGGCCCGGACGGCCTGCGACGCGCTGTTCTCGATCGCCCAGTACGGCTCCACCCGCTCGATCAACGCGGGGGTGGCCAGCGGCATCGCCATGCACGCCTGGGTCCGGTCGTACGCCGGCCCGCCGCCGCCCGGCTGACGGATCGCGGGTGTGTCGCCGGGCGAAAATCCCACGTTCGTCGGCCCGCCCCGCTTGACGGCCCGCCGCCCCGGCGGGACGGTGAAGGCGTGACTGTCGCGGTGAGTTGTCCGAGATGTGCGGGCCCGGTACGCGAGCCGGACCTGATGCACGGCGAGTACCGGTGCCTGCGCTGCGGCCCGGTCCCGCCCCTGCACGTGCCGGAGCATATCGGCGCCGAGATCATGGCGAGCGTGGTCGAGCGGGTGGCCGCCGACGGCGACACGCCCGACCGGCCCGGCGTGCCGCTCTGGTGCCCGTGGCCGCTCCCACCGGGTTGGACGCTGACCGGCGTGGCCTGGGTGGGCGACGACCGGGCCGGCATCCGGGCCACGGTGGTCGCCTGCGCCGGCCCGGCGCCGCTCGACGGTGGACCGGCCGACCTCATCTTCGTCGCCGAGGAGCCCGGTGTGGGCCTGGGATCCCGCTTCGCGGGACTGCCCGGCCCCGATCCCGGCCCCCAGGTCGAGGAGGCGCTGACCGATCCCGGCCCTGGTCACCCGGAGCGTGTGCCGCACGCGAAGATCCGGGTGGCCGGCCATCCGACTCCACTGTGGCTCGTCCGGTCCGAAACGGATCGAAGCGCGTACGCCGGAGAGGCTCGGGGAATGTGGCTCCATGCGATAGCCTGGCCGGCGAGCGCGGGTCACCTCCTCGCGGAAGAAGTCGTCCTGTGCGACCTCACCGAGTGGACACCGCCCGAGCTCGTGTACGGCGCACCGTCCCCGTACCTGCACGGGCAGGCCTGACCGGCCGGCACCGGCGAGTCGGGGAACGGACGCAGATATTCACGGTAAGACACCATGCTGATACTCTGGGTGCCGCTGCGGTACTTGGACCCGGCTCCGCGCGAGAGGATGGCCCGCTATGGTCAAGAAGGTCCTCACCTGGGCCGGCATCGCATTCTTGATCTTCTTCGTCGCCTACCGACCCAACTCGGCGGCCGACGTGTTCAAGTCTCTCGGTGGCGGCATCATGGACATCGCGCAGGGCTTCGGTGATTTCTTCACCAACCTGGTCGCCTAGCCGGCCATGGGAAGCCCTTCCGGTCCCCCCTTCGACCCGGACGATCCCGACCGGGCACGCCGGGAGCGCGACACCGAGCCGATCCCCCGGATCGACCCGGACGACGGTCCCGGCTACGGCGCCGGTCCCGGCTACGGGGCCGGCCCCTCCCTCTCGGACGGCGCCGCGTTCGGCGACGGACCGGGTTTCGCCGGTGAGGGTCGCTCCGGTCGCGCCTGGGCGCGTGACCCGGAGGGCTATCCGGAGCAGCCGATCTCCGAGGAGGAGCTGGCCGGTCTCCGGGTCGACGCCTCCGGCATGGCCCCGCGCCGGGTGCTGCCCCTGGAGGACGAGCCCAGCTCGCTGGTCGCGCGCTACCTCTTCCCCACCGAGCGCTACCGGGGCGAGTGGAAGCGGCACTGGATCCACCTCAGCACACCGATCATCGTCGGCATCGCGGCCACGTTCGTGCTCGGCTACCTCTCCGGCTTCCTCGCCGGGCGGGACGTCGGCGCGCTGACCACCATCGCGGTGCTGCTCTGGTTCGCGGTGATGGGCTGGGTCGCCTGGCGGGTCGCCGACTGGTGGTACGACCGCTTCATCCTGACCAACAAGCGGGTGATGGTGGTCAACGGCATCATCACCCGCCGGGTCGCGATGATGCCGCTGGTCCGGGTCACCGACATGAAGTACGAACAGACCCCGACCGGCCGGGCCCTCAACTACGGCACGTTCGTGCTGGAGTCGGCGGGTCAGGAGCAGGCGCTCCGCGAGGTCAAGAACCTGCCCAACCCGAACGAGCTCTACCTGCGCGTGGTGGAGGAGATGTACGAGCCGCAGGCCGTCGAGGCGCGGTTGGGCAAGGAGGCCGACGAGGCCAAGGCCGACGACGGCGCCTGAAACTTTTCGTCCGAACATCTCAAGGACTGCGCACCTTTCGCCGTCGACCCGACCTGCTCGGTCGTGGGAGCCTGCCAGGCAGGACGGGGGCGCGGAGGTGGGCGTGGCGAGCAGGGATCCGCTGGAGGAGGAGTTCCGCGAGTTCGTCGCGGCCCGGTCCGGCGCCCTGCTGCGTACCGCCTATCTGCTGGCCGGTGACTGGGCGACCGCCGAGGACCTGCTCCAGACCGCGCTGACCAAGACCTACCTGGCCTGGAAGCGGCTCGGCGGGATCGACGCCATCGAGCCGTACGCCCGCCGGGTCCTGGTCAACACGTCGACCAGTTGGTGGCGTCGCCGCTGGCACGGGGAACGGCCGACCGAGGTGCTGCCCGAGCGGGCCGGCGTCGACGAGATCGAACACCAACTCGACCGGGATGCGCTCTGGCGGCACCTCCAGGCGTTGCCCGCCCGCCAGCGGGCCGTGTTGGTGCTCCGCTTCTACGAGGACATGTCGGAGGCGCAGACGGCCGCCCTGCTGGAGATCTCCCCGGGCACGGTCAAGAGTCAGACCTCCCGGGCGTTGAACACGCTGCGCCGCCGCCTCGGCTCGGAGGCCGCCCTGGGCCTGCCGGGCGAGCCGGCCCCGGCACCCGCCCCGGCCCCCACGACACCCCGCGTCCTACCGGCCCCGGCCGGTCCGCGGGTCGGGCGCGCGCCGGCGGCCCGGCAGCCCGTCGTGCCGCCGACGTCCCGCCTTCCGGCCGGGTCGGCCCGGCAGCCGGCCGCCTCCCGACCCGCTCGCCGTCCGGCCGGGTCCGCGCCGTCATCCGTCGAGACGTCGACGCCGCGACTTCCGGCCGGGTCCACGCGGGAACCCGCCGCGCCGACGGCGGCGACCGCGCCGGCCCCGGTCCGCCCCGCCACTCCGATCCCGGCGGAGACCCGATGAGCGGCGTCCGGCCCTCCGGTGACAACCGAACCAGCAGCCCGGAGCGTCCACTCCCCGTGGGCGAGGCCGAGCTGGAACGGGCGCTGCGGGAGACGTTCTCCCGCCGGGTCGACACGCCCGCGCCGCGCCGCGCCGACCCGGCGGGGGAGGTGCTGCGCCGGGCCCGCCGCGCCGGGCGCCGCCGGACGCTCACCGGCCTGGCCCTGGCCGGCGCGGCGACGGTGCTGGTCACCACCGGCATGGTGCAGCTCAGCGGGCCGGACGGGCGCGGCGGCACGCCGACCGTGGTGCTCGGCGACCCGCCCGGGCTCTCCCTCTCCCCGCTGCCCAGCGAGCCGACGCCGGTGTACCGGCCGGGCCCGGTCCGCGCCGAACTCGACCTGCTCGTCGGTGGCCAGCTCGACACCAGCGGCGGCCAGCGCCGGGAGCTGACCGGCGTGGACGGAGTCGAACGGGCGCAGCGGATCCACGACGGGGAGGGCTGGCTGCTCACCTCGGCCGCCACCGCCGCCGGCCGTACCCTCTGGTGGGTGTCGGCCGACGGGGGCACGCCGCAGGTGATGCTCGCCGCCGCGGACGCGGTCGCGGTCTCCGCGGACGGCCGGCAGGTGGCCTGGCGGGACGGCCCGGACGTGGTCGCCGCCAGCGTGGTCGCCGGCCAGCTCATCGCGCCCAGCCGGGTGAGCGCGCCGACCGGCGTCGTGCCGGTCGGCTTCACCGGCGACGACGTGCTGATCGCCCAGCCCGGCCAGGGTGGCATGAGCGTCTGGCGGCGGGCGATGGGCGGCGTGCCGGGCACCGTGAACCCGAACGTCCGCGTCGTCTACGGCACCCGTCCGGACGGCCGGCTCGTCGCCCTGGTCACCACCGGGCCGGCGCAGCGGCCCTGCGTGGCACTGCTCGACCCGGCCCGCGGTCTCACCCCGACCCGGACCGGCTGCGTCGCCGAGCTGACCGCCGACGGGCTCGGCGCCGTCTCGCCGGACGGGCGGTGGCTGCTGGCGAACGGCACCGGGCGTACCGCCCTGCTGATCGACCTGGCCGACCCGGCCGCCGCGCCGGCGACCCACCCGGCCGGCCCGAAGCTGGTCGGCCCGGTGGCCTGGACCCGGGCCGGTGTCGCGTTGCACGTGGACGCCGCCGGCGGGCTGGTCCGGGTCCGGCCGGAACGGGTGCTGGCCGGCGAACGCCCGACCCCGTCCACGATCGACGGGATGGCGCCCGGGCAACGGCCGGTGGTGGTGGCCGACACCCCCGCGCTGCCCGACGGGGCGTAGCGTCGGGCCGGTGAGCGTTCCCGCCCGCATCGACCTGCACACCCACTCCACCGCCAGCGACGGCACGCTCGGCCCGGCCGAACTCGTCCGGGCCGCCGCCGACGCCGGGCTCGACGTGGTGGCCCTGACCGACCACGACACCACGGCCGGCTGGGCGGCGGCCGTCGCCGCCCTGCCGGCCGGCCTCACCCTGGTCCGCGGTGCGGAACTCTCCTGCCGCTGGTCCGGCACCGAGCCGGCGCTCCCGCTGCACCTGCTCGCGTACCTCTTCGACCCGGCCGAGCCGGAGCTGGCCGCCGAACTGGCCCGGGTCCGGCGGGCCCGCGAGGAACGCGGCGAGCGGATCGTCCGGCTGCTCCAGGCCGACGGCATCCCGGTGAGCTGGTCGGAGATCCTGGCCGGGGCGGCCGGCGGAACGGTCGGCCGACCGCACATCGCACAGGCGCTGATCCGGGCCGGCCTGGTCGCCACCACCACCGAGGCGTTCGGCAGGGACTGGCTGGGGGAGCGGTACCGCCTGCCCAAGGACGACATCGACGTGTTCCGGGCGGTCGCGCTGGTCCGGGCCGCCGGCGGGGTGCCCGTCTTCGCCCACCCGAGGGCCAGTCGGCGCGGCCGGATCGTGCCCGACGAGCTGATCGCGGCGTTGGCGGCGGCCGGACTGGCCGGCCTGGAGGCCGACCACGAGGACCACAGCCCGGCCGAACGGGAGCACGTCCGCCGGCTCGCCGCCGAGCTGGGGCTGCTGGTCACCGGCGCGTCGGACTTCCACGGCACGCACAAGACGGTCCGGCTCGGCGCGTACACCACCGCCCCCGAGGCGTACGAGCGGATCGTCGCGCTGGCCCGGGGGGTGACCCCGGTCGCTTCAGGCTGAAGCGTTCCGGCGGCACGGCTACCGTGTCCGCGTGGATCTCAAGCTCTTCGGCGAGGTCTTCGTGACCCTGCTGGTGATCGTCGACCCGCCCGGAATGATGCCCATCTTCCTCGCGCTCACCGGGCCGCTGCCCGCCCGCGACCGGAACCGGGCCGCCTGGCAGGCCGTGGCGCTGGCGCTCGGGGTCATCGTGATCTTCGCGGTGGCGGGGCAGACGATCCTGGCCTACCTGCACGTCGACCTGCCCGCGTTGCAGGCCGCCGGCGGGCTGCTGCTGATACTCGTCGCGTTGGAGCTGCTGACCGGCAAGGCGGACGACCCGAGCCAGCAGGTCACCTCCAACATCGCGCTGGTGCCGTTGGGCACCCCGCTGCTGGCCGGGCCGGGCGCGATCGTGGCCACCATGCTGTTCGTGCAGCAGGCCGGCGGCGTCACCGACTACGTCGCCATCGCGCTGGCCATCGTCGCGGTGATGGTCGCGGTCTGGGTGGTGCTGCGCTTCTCCGGCGGGATCGTCAAGGTGCTCCGTCCGGGCGGCATCGAGGTGCTCACCCGGATCGCCGGCCTGCTGCTGGCCGCCATCGCGGTGCAGCTCATCGCGGACGCGATCGCCGCGTTCGTGACCGAATACGTCAACAACGCCTGAGCCTGTCGTCCGCTGTCGGACCCGGGTGGCAGGATCGCAGGCGTGCGACGACCCCCATCGACCGGCCGCCCCGCGTCGAGCAGCCGACCCGCCGGCGGCCGGGCGCCCCGGCCCCGCGCCGAGCAGGCCGAGCAGCTCGGCTTCGAGGGCATGCCGGAACGGCTCTTCGTCTGCACACCCAGCAAACTCGGCGCCTACGCCGACTGCCCCCGGCGCTACCGCTACGCGTACGTGGACCGGCCCGCCCCGCCGAAGGGGCCGCCGTGGGCGCACAACTCGCTCGGCGCCAGCGTCCACACCGCGCTCAAGAACTGGTATGCGTTGGCCCCCGACCGCCGCCACCCCGAGGTGCTCGGCACGCTGCTCAAGGGCACCTGGGTGCGCGAGGGCTACCGTGACGACGAGCAGGAGCGCGACGCGTTCCGGCGGGCGCTGACCTGGCTGGAGTCCTACGTGGCGGGCCTCGACCCGGCCGACGAGCCGGTCGGGGTGGAGCGGGTGGTGGCGGTGAAGACCGCGGTGCTCGCCTTCAACGGCCGCACCGACCGGATCGACTCCCGCCCCGGCCCCGACGGGCGACCCGAGCTGGTCATCGTCGACTACAAGACCGGCCGCACCGGGCTCGACGCCGACGACGCGCGCGGCTCGCAGGCGCTCGCGCTCTACGCGTACGCGGCCGAGCGGGTGTTCCGGCGGCCGTGCCGCCGGGTCGAGCTGCACCACCTGCCCACCGGCACGGTCGCCGCGCACGAGCACACCCCGGAGTCGCTGCACCGGCAGCTCACCCGCGCGGAGGACACCGCCCGCGACATCATGGCCGCCGAGCGGGCGGTCGCCGACGGGGCCGACCCCGACGAGGCGTTCCCCACCGAGGCGGGGCCGCGCTGCGGCTGGTGCGACTACCGGCGCACCTGCCCCACCGGCGCGCAGGTCCCCGGCAAGGAGCCGTGGTCCGCCGTCGACCGCCCCGCGCAGCCCACCGCCGACGCCGGCTGAAACCGGCACCCGCTGCCGCAGCCCTCATCGGCACCCGCGCTGTCGCCGCTGCCGGCCGCCGCAGCCGCCGACTCAGGCCGCCGACTCAGGCCGCCGACTCAGGCCGCCGCGAGGCGGGCGGCGCGTTCCTTGGCGGCCTGCTGCAACGGACCCTCCCGATAGCGCCGCGGCACCGCCGCCAGCGCCAGCCGCAACGCCCGCACACCCACCTCCGCCGACAGTGCGGTGGTGGGCAGGCCCAGCCCGCCGTAGAGCCGCAGCGCCCAGGGCGGTAGCAGACCCAACGCGGTGCCGGCCACCCCGAGGTACGCCCAGCGCGGCGGGCCGAGGTTCAGGCCGAGCCGCGCCGGCAGGCTGAGCTTCCAGGGGATCGGCGGAGCGGTCAGGAACAGCGCGGTCTCGGCCGCCTCGCGGGTCATCCGCAGCTCCGGGCGTACGTCCCGGTAGTAGGCCTCGATCTCGGCGGCGGTGCCCGGCACCCCGGCCGGGTCCAGGCCGACCAGGGCCGCAGCCCGGCGCTGCTCGGTGTAGTAGCCGTCCACCTCGTCGTCGGTCAGCGCGAGCCCGGCCCGGCGGGCGGTGCTCACGAACGACTCGACCTCGGTGACGTGCACCCACAGCAGCAGGTCCGGCTCGTCGACGCGGAACTCCTCGCCGGTGACCGGGTCGGTGGCGCGCATCCGGGCGTGCAGTGTCCGCAGTCGCCGGCCGGCCGCCTCCGCCTCGGCGGTGGTGCCGTAGATCGTCGTCGTCACGTAGGTCGAGGTCCGGACCAGCCGGCCCCACGCGTCGGCGCGGTAGTTGCTGTTCTGCGCGACGCCCGCCATCGCGCGTGGGTGCAACGCCTGCAGGTAGAGCGAGCGCAGGCCGGCGACGATCAGGATCGGTTCCTCGTGCACCTTCCACGTGACCGATCCCGGACCGAACAGGCCGAGGTCGTCGGTGTCCACCGATCAAGAGTGCCACGCCGGTCGGACCGGTCCGGCCGGGCTGGCTCAGTCGTCGGCGGAACGACGGGACTGGCAGGCCGGGCAGAGACCCCAGAACGTCACTTCCGCCTCGTCGAGCTGGAAGCCGTGGGCCTCGTTCGGGTCCAGGCAGGGAGCGCTGCCGACCGCGCAGTCGACATCGGCGATCACGCCGCAGCCACGGCACACCACGTGGTGGTGGTTGTCGCCCACGCGGGCCTCGTACCGGGCGGGACTGCCGGCCGGTTCGATCCGCCGGGACAGGCCGGCGCGGGAGAGCGCGCCCAGCACGTCGTAGACCGCCTGGGTGGAGACCGAGTCGAGCCGTTCGCGGACCCGCCGGGTGATCTCGTCGACCTCCAGGTGACCGCCGTCGGCGAGCACGGCCAGCACGGCCAGCCGCGGCCGGGTGACCCGCAGCCCTCGCGATCGGAGCAGTTCCTCACCCGTGGCCATGCGCTCATGACAGCACGGAGCCGGCCGGGCCGACAAGTGAGCGTTCCACCACGCCGGTCCCGGCCGTCGCGTGAACCGGCGCGGCGACCCGTGCGTGTGAGCAGGTGTGCGGCGGCACCGCGTCGTACGCTGACCGCGCGAATCCGTCCACTCGCCGGAGGTGTCGGTGTTCAGGGAAATCAACGGCCTCCCGGGCCACGTTCTGGTCATCCACGCCGTGGTGGTGCTGGTGCCGCTGCTGGCCGTGCTCACCGTCGCGTACGGCGTGCTGCCCCGCTGGCGGCCCCGACTGGACTGGGCGGTGGCGGCGCTGGCCGTGGTCACCCCGATCGTGGCCTGGGTGGCGACCGAGTCGGGCGAGGAGTTGGAGGAGGCGCTGCGGTCGCGGGGCTACCCGCCCGAGGGCCTTCAGAAGATCCACGAGCATGCCGAGTACGGCGAGACGCTGCTCTGGTTCACGCTCGGCCTGGCCGTGGTGGCGCTCCTGCTGCTGCTGTCCACCGCGGGCCTCGCCCGGGCCCGGAACCTGCCCCGCTGGCTGCCGCTGGCGCTCACCGCCGTGGCCGCCGTGCTCGCCGTGTTCGCGCTGGTCTACGTCTACCTGACCGGTGACAGCGGCGCCAAGATGGTGTGGGACGGCATCGTCTGACCGCTACGGGCTGCACCTTGCCGCCAGTTACCGTGCGTGACTTCCGGCGAAGGAACTATCAAGTGTGAAGCGATATACCTCAGAGTCATAAATATGACTCTGAGGTATATCGCTTCACGCACTTCAGTGTCGCCGGCCCCGACACGCCGGAACACGGCAGCCGGCGCTTCAGCGTTGAACGACCTCGACACCGACACCGACACCGACACCGACGCTAGAACAGCAACCGCGAGCAGAGCAGGCACATCAGCAGCACCAGCACCACGCCGACGACCGCGCCGATGCCGTAGGTGAGCTGTTGGGCGCGCTGCTCCGAGCGGTCCATGGCAGCCATGTCCTGCGGCGGGAGCTGCCGGGGCGGTGGCGTCCGCACATGCACCGGCGGTCGCCAGCCGGGGGGCGGCGGCGTGCTCGGCGGCGGCCCGGCGTACCCGGCGGTTGCCGGCCCGCCGACGTTGGGCGGCCCGCCGAGGTACCCGCCGGTTGCCGGCCCACCCGCATACCCGCCGGTTGCCGGCTCGACGGCGGTCCCGGGCGTGCCGGGCCACTCGCCGCCGGTCGCGGTCCAGCCACCGGTCGGTGCGGCCGGGTCCGGCCTGGCCCACGGGCTTTCCGCCGCACCCGCGCGCGACCACGGGCTGGCGGCCCCCTCGACCACGCCGGCCCCACCGGCTGAGGGCTCGGTCCCGTGCGTCCCGACGGTGTGCGGCCCGGCGGCCTGCGATTCGGTCCCGTGCGATTCGGCCGTGTGCGGTTCGGCGGTGTGCGATTCGGCCGTATGCGGTCCGGTGCGTGGCTCGGCCCTGCCGGCCTCGGTGGCGGAGCGTCCGATCGGGTCCGTCCCGGTGGCGGAGTGCTCGACCGGGTCCGTCCCGGCGGTGGAGCGCTCGACCGGGTCCGTCCCGGTGGCGGACCACGTGGCCGTGCCGGCCGCGATCGTGGGCTGTTCGGTCGATCCAGTGTCCGGACCGTCGCCGGTGCCGGTTGTCGGGCGGTCGATGGCAGCGGTGCCGGGTGGAAGGTCCGCGTCCGTTCTCCCGGGGTGATCGGCATCGGTCAGGTCGGCAGCGGCCGGGTCGGCGTCGACGGTGGGATCTGCCTCTGAGGGCGTTTCGGGGCTCACCCCGGCTGGCGGATGGTCAGCGGGCTGGTCGTCGGGCGGTGTCCCGTCCGGGGCGGCCGGCTGCTCGGGGCGTCGCCAGGTCTCGTCGTCGGTGCTGCCACCACTCGGCGTCGTCACGCCGACCGACGCTACCAACGCCGCGGCCGACCGGCCGCCCGACGCGGCGAAGCCCGACCCACCCACGCCGCACCCCACACACCCCGTCCAGCCCGCTGATTCACGGAAAGCGTGGCTATCGGGCGCGTAATGACCCCTCTTTCCGTAAATTTGCGGGCGGGGTCACCGAGGGGCGGGGTGGCCCGCCCGGCGGCGGTATCGTTGCTGCTCGTGACCGAACCCGGCATCCGCGTCCCGCGCGGCGACGACGACCGCGTGGTCGACCTCAGCGACGATCTCGTGGTGCTGCCCGAGCAGACCACCGACGACACCGACCACGGCTGGGGCGAGCGGCCCGGCGGCGGCGACGACTGGCTGCTCGCCGAGCGTCCTCCGCACTGGGGCTGACCCCTGCCGGGCGGCGCGGGCTGGTCCGGGCGGCGGTGGTCAGCTGCGGACCACCACGGCGAAGCGGCTGCCCTCGGGCAGTCCGACCGCGCGCCGGGCCTGCTCGGGCGGCAGAGCCAGGTAGAGCGCGGACGAGCCGTCGACCGCCCCGCCGGCCCCCACCACGTCGAGCACCAGCGCGCGCGGGGCGAGCAGCGTGGGGTCCGGTGAGCCGCCGGCGGGCACCACCAGCAGGTCGACCCGGGCGCCAGGACGCAGCACCGCGAGCGCGGCCGGTTCGGCCAGCCGGATCGGCACGCCTACCGACCCGTCGGGTAGCGGCGGCGGGCCGGCGGACGGTACGTCGGCGGACGCCGTGACGCCGGTGCCCGCGGACGACCCGGGCGGAGCCGACCCGGACGGAGCCGACCCGGGCGGCGGTGGCCCCGGCGGACAGCCGGCCGGCGTTCGGAGCACCGCCGCGGCCAGCCCCAGCAGCACCGCGATCAGCGTCACCCGCACCAGCGTGCGGCGTCGGGGCAGCCCGCGCCAACGCACCGGCCGTAACGTCGCCTCCCGACCCGTCACCGCTGCCTCCCGCCCGCCGGCCGACCGTTCCGCCAGCAGGCTAGGCGCGCCCGGTACCGCCGCGTCGCCCCGTCGACCACGCCTGTGGACAACCCGGGCCGCCCTGTGGACAACCGGCGACGGCGGGCACGGAAGTGGCCGCCCCCGGGACGGGGACGGCCACGTCGGGTCAGCGCGCGATCAGGAGGAGCTGGAGGCCGCCGGCGCCTTGCTGGCCGAGCCGGAGCCTGAGCCGGACGAGCCCGACCCGGAAGGGCCGGAGCCCGACCCGGAAGAGCCGGACCCCGAGCCGGACGAGCCGGAGCCCGACCCGGAGGACGAGCCCGAGCCCGAGGACGAACCGGACGAGGAGGATTCGGACGAGGACGAGTCGGACTTCCCCGGCTTGCTCGTGGGGCTCGACGCGCTGTCGGAACCGGACGAACGGGAATCCGTCCGGTAGAAGCCGGAGCCCTTGAACACGATGCCGACCGAGTTGAAGAGCTTGCGCAGCCGCCCCTCACACGCCGGGCACTCGGTCAGCGGCTCGTCCGAGAAGGACTGCACCGCCTCGAGCTGGTGGCCGCACGCGGTGCAGGCGTACTGGTACGTGGGCACGTTCTCCTCCGGATCTCTGGCACGGCCGGTCTGGCACTCGTGGTCTTCGAGTGCCAATGGTGCGTCATCGCACCCGGATTCGTCCAGCGGAAGCGCCCGGTCCCACATCCGGCACCGCCACCAGCCCGTCCCCGGGCGTGATCACGCAGTGCACCGGCCGGTCGTGCGGATCGGCGGGCACGGCCGTGACCAGCTCCCCGTCGTGCAGCAGCGCCACCGTCGGCACGGTGGCGGGCACCCGGGCCAGCGCGCGGTCGTACGAGCCGCCGCCCCGGCCCAGCCGGACGCCCCGGCGGTCCACCGCCAACGCGGGCACCACCACCAGGTCCGCGCCGGCCACGGCGGTCCGGCCCCACGGCGGCCCGGTCGGCTCACGCAGCCCTCGACCGGCGGCGCGCAGCGACTCCCGCCCGGTGTAGGCGGCCCAGTCCAGGTCCAGGTCGTCCCGGAGCACCGGCAGCAACAGCTCCGCCCCGGGCGGCAGCGCGGCCCGTAGCACCTCCGGCAGGTCGTCCCCGCCGGGCTCGGAGGCGACCGGCACGTACGCGGTCATCCGGGCCGGGCGCAGCCGGCGTACCAGGGCGGTCAGCTCGGCCTGGACGGACGCCGCCGCCTCGGCGCGGCGCGGCGCGGACAGCGACCGGCGGGCGGCGAGCAGCGCGACGCGCAGTTCCCGCTTCGCCTCGTGCACCTCATCCGAAAAATCCGGCACGCAACACTCCTGACGCAACGCTTGCCTACCGGTCGCTCTGTGTCAGCATCGCACCAAAGGGCGCGGAACTTCCGGGGGGAAGGCTTTTGACGCTACGCGGGCGGTTGACGGTGGCCTTCCTCGTGGTGGTCCTCGGCCCCGTCCTGCTCGGCGCGTTCTTCGTCGGCGCCACCCTCAGCGCGGTCGACCGCAGCCGCGCCACCGAGCGCCTGGGCCTGGCCGCGGCCGGTGTGCGTACCTCGGTCGACGCGCTCTGCCAGCAACTGCGCGCGGCGGCCGACGCGGTCGCGCTGGTGGCCGACCCGGTCGCTCGGTCGCGCGCCGCCGACCAGGTGGTCGGCCGGGGGCTGGCCACCGCCGTCGTGATCGCCGACGCCGCCGGCCGGACCACCTACGCCAGCGCCGGTGGGCCGGCCGGCCCGTGGCAGGACTGCGCCGGCGCGCCGGCCGGCCGGGTAGGGGCGCTCGCCGTCCAGGTCCGGCTCCGCGACCCGGCCGGCGCCGACCTGGGCGCGGTCGTCGCCGCGCAGCCCGTCGACCCGGCCTTCGTGGCGCGGCTCGCGGCCGTGACCGGCGTCGACGTCACCCTCCTCGACGGCCCCGGGCGGATCACCCACACGACCGAGGACCCGGGGGTACGCGCAGCGGTGCTGGCCGCCGCCGGCCAGGCGGTCGGGGACCGGGTGGCCGGGACCGGCGACGGGCGGTACGTGCGCCGGGTCGGGCCGTCCCCGGGGCAGCCGCTGCCGTTGGTGCTCTCGGTGCCGGCCCGGCGTCCACCCGTTCTGTTCGGCGCGCTGGCCGGGGCGGTGGCGCTGGCCGCGCTGCTGGCCGTGCTGGCCGCCTGGCGACTGGCCCGGGTGACGACCCGGCCCCTGGTCGAGCTGGCCGGCGCGGTGGACCGGGTGGCGCACGGTGACCTGACCGCGCGGGTGCCGGTCCGTAGCCGCGACGAGATCGGGCGGCTGGCCGCCGCGTTCAACCGGATGATGCGCGAGACCGGCAGCTACGTGGCGGCGCTGACCAGCAGCCGGGACCAGCTCCGCAACCACCTCGTCGTGCTCGGCGACACGCTGGCCAGCACGCACGACCTGCAACGCATCCTGCGGGTGATCCTGGACAGCGCGATCGCCGGGACCGGCGCGCGGGCCGGCGCGGTGCTGCTGCTCGACGGTCACGGCGTGCTGGTCGGCCAGTGCGTCGAAGGGCTGGCCGGGCGTTGGCCGACCGACGACCCGGCGGACCCGGCGACGCTGCGGGTGCCGGTCGGCACCGGCGTGGTCGGCGCGGTGGCCGCCACCGGCGAGCCGGTGCGGGGCCGCTGGACCGCGTCGGACCCGCCGACCGGGGAGCCGACCTGCGAGACGTACGTGGCGGTGCCGTTCGCCGCCCCCGACCCGCGCGGCCCGGAACGTCCCGGGCATCCGCCGCTGGACGGCGACCCGGCCGCGCCGCCCAGCGCGGCGCTCGGCGTGCTGGCCCTCTACGACCGGCTCGGCGGGCACGAGTTCGACGACGACGACCTGGTCACGCTGCGGACCTTCGCCGGGCACGCGGCGGTGGCGGTGGAGAACGTCCGGGTGCACGAGGAGGCGCAGCGGCTCTCCCTCACCGATCCGCTGACCGGGCTGTGGAACTACCGCTACCTGCGCGAGTCGATCCGGCGGGAGGTGGAACGGGCGAACCGGTTCGGCCGCATGCTCAGCGTGCTCGCGCTCGACCTGGACCGGTTCAAGCACGTCAACGACACCTGGGGGCACGCCGCCGGGGACGCCGTGCTGGTCGAGTTCGCCCGCCGGGTACGCGGCGTGATCCGCGAGGTGGACCTGGCGTTCCGGCAGGGCGGCGAGGAGTTCGTGGTGCTGCTGCCGGAGACCGACGCCCGGGGCGCCACGATCGTCGCCGAGCGGCTCGGGGCGGTGGTGCGGGACCAGCCGGTGCCGGTCGACGGGCACGGCGACGAGCCGCTGCGGGTGCCGGTGACGGTCTCCATCGGCATCGCCGTCTACCCGGACCACGCCGCCGGCGGCCAGCAGGTGCTCGACGCGGCCGACGACGCGCTGTACGCGGCCAAGGCGGCCGGGCGGGACGGCTACCGGATGGCCCCCGTGGCCGTCGGAGATCCGGCTCGCACCCAGGAGATTCCGGTGGCGGCCGCCACCGTCAGTCCGCCCGACGGGCTGCCCCGGGCCGGCGCGGCGGACCCGGCGGGCGCCGCGCAGGGCGGCGCGTCTTCCGGTCCTCACCCGCCGCGGCAGAGCCGTGGCCGATAGTCTCGCGGCATGTCGGAGCACTCAGCGAACCCCTCAGCGGCCCCCGGTCGCTCCCGTGCGGTCAAGGCCGTCATCCCGGCCGCCGGCCTGGCCACCCGGTTCCTGCCGGCCACCAAGGCGGTCCCGAAGGAGCTGTTGCCGGTCGTCGACCGGCCGGTTCTGCAGTACATCGTCGAGGAGGCCACCCAGGCCGGCATCACCGACGTGCTGCTGATCACCGGGCGGGGCAAGACCTCGATGGTCGACCACTTCGACCGGCGACCCGACCTGGAGGAACGGCTCGCCAAGAAGCCGGAGCTGCTGGCCGCCGTCAAGCGCACCGAGGAACTGGCCGCCGTCTACACGGTCCGCCAGCCGGAGCAGCTCGGCCTGGGCCACGCCGTCGGGTTCGCCGAGTCGCACGTCGGTGAGGCCGCCTTCGCGGTGCTGCTCGGCGACGAGTTCGTCAAGCCCTCCGAGCCGCTGCTGCCGGCCATGCTGGAACTCCAGGCCCGCACCGGCGGCGTGGTGCTCGCGTTCTTCGAGGTCGACCCGGCCGAGACCAGCCGTTACGGCATCGCCTCGGTCGAGCCGGCCGAATCGGAGTACGCCGACATCGCCGAGGTCGTCAGGGTCACCGGCATGGTGGAGAAGCCCAGCCCGGAGGACGCGCCCAGCAACCTGGCCGTCCTCGGCCGGTACGTGCTGCCGGGGCGGATCTTCGACGCGATCCGGCGGACGAAGCCGGGCAGCGGCGGCGAGATCCAACTGACCGACGCGATGGAATTGCTGCGCACCGAAGGGGTGCCGGTGCACGCCATCGTCTACCGGGGCACCCGCTACGACACCGGCATGCCGCTCGGCTACCTCCAGACCGTGGTGCAGATCGCCGCCGAGCGGGAGGACATCGGCACCGAGTTCCGCAAGTGGCTCGCGGAGTTCGTCAACAACGGCGACGAGACCGTCACCGACGCGGTCCTGGGCGGGCTGCGCAACGCGTCCGGCGGTGCCGATACATGACCGCGACGGCCGACGCCGAGGCGGCCGCGAACGAGTTGACGCCGCTCGCCGACTACCTGGGCAGCGTGCTGCGCAGGTTACGCGCGCTGCCTCCGCTCGACCTCGACCTGACCCAGGCGTACGGCAACGTGCTCGCCGAGGACGTGGTCGCCCCGCACTCGTTCCCCGCCTTCGACCAGGCGGCGGTGGACGGGTACGCCGCGCGCTGGGAGGACATCTCCGGAGGGAGCCGGGGGCCGGGCTACGTCCCGGCCCCCTCCGGTATCCGCGGCGGGCGCAGCATCCGGCTCAACGTGGTCGGTGACCTGGGCGCGGCGAGCTGGCGGCCGGTCCGGCTCACCCCCGGCGCCTGCTTCTCGGTGGCGGCCGGCGCGCCGCTGCCGGTGGGCGCCGACGTGGTGGTGCCGGTGGAGTGGACCGACCAGGGCATGGCCGCCGTGGAGATCTTCCGCGCGCCCAAGCGCGGGTACGGCCTGCGCCGCGCCGGTGAGGAACTCGTCGCCGGCACGCTGCTCGCCCGCGCCGGCGCGTACGTCTCACCGGCCCTGGTCGCGGTGTTCGCCGCCACCGGCATCGGGCACGTGGTGGTGCGGCCCAGCCCCCGGGTGGTCATCGTGGCCACCGGCGACGAACTCGTCGACGTGGGACGGGGCAGCCAGCCCGGTCAGGTGGTGGACACCAACTCGCACGCGTTGACCGCGGCGGCGGCCGAGGCGGGCGGGCTCGCGTACCGGGTCGGGATCTGCGACGACGACCCGGAGGCGCTACGCGGCCTGCTGGAGGACCAGACGCTGCGGGCCGACCTGATCATCACCACCGGCGGCACCGGCACCGGGCCGGGCGACATGGTCCGCCGCATCCTGTCCCGCCGCGACGGCGGCCGGGCCGGGCCGGTGGCCTTCACAGAGGTGGCCCTCTATCCCGGCACGGCGCTCGGGTTCGGTACGGTCGGCGCCGAGGAGGTGCCGGTGGTGTGTCTTCCCGGTGAGCCCGGCGCGGCGCTGATCGGTTTCGAGGTGCTGGCCCGCCCGGCCATCCAACTGCTGGCCGGCGCCGAGCCGGTGTTCCGGCCCAGCGTGCGCGCGCACCTGCTGGAGACCGTCTCGTCGCCGGGCGGGCTGCGCGAGTTCCGCCCCGCGCACGTGGCCGAGCGGCGCGGTGGCGGCTACACCGTGCAGCCGCTGGCCGGTGGGCCGTACACGCTCTCCGGGCTGGCCGAGGCGAACGGCCTGCTGGTGCTCGGCGAGCGGGTCACCACCGCCGCCGCCGGCTCCACCGTGGACGTGTTGTTGCTGGACCGGCGCCGGTGAGGTTTCGGCGGGCGCCGGGGTGGCCGGCGGTGCTGGTGGACGGTCCGGTGGTGCTGCGGCCGTACCGGCGGTCCGACGCGGTGACCTGGTCGGCGATCCGGCGCGCGAACCGGGAGTGGCTGGCCCCGTGGGAGTCGCACGTGCCGGGCGGCTGGGACGCGACGAACTCGCCGGCCGCGTTCCGTCTGGTCCATGCCGACCAGCGGAGGTCGGCGCGGACCGGGGACGGCATGCCGTTCGCGGTCTGCCTGCGCGAGGACGGGCAGGAGCGGCTGGTCGGCCACCTCAACGTGGGCAGCATCGTGCGGCGGGCGTTCTGCTCCGGGTACGTGGGCTACTGGGTGGACTCGCGGGTCGCCGGGCGGGGTGTGATCCCGACCGCTGTCGCGCTCGCCGTGGACCACGCGTTCGGCCCCGGTGGCCTGCACCGGATCGAGGTGAACATCCGGCCGGAGAACGTCCCGTCCCGGCGGGTGGTGGAGAAGCTCGGCTTCCGCGAGGAGGCCTACCACGTGCGGTACATGCACATCGACGGCGCCTGGCGGGACCACATCGGATACGCGATGACCGGCGAGGAAGTGGCCGCCGAGGGCGGTCTGCTGGCGCGGTGGCACCGCGTACGTGACAGCCGGCGCTGAGCCGTTCCGGCCGTGACGCCCGGCGCGGCGCACGGTGAAGCGGGTTGGCGGCCCGTAACCTCAAGTAACTGCAAGCTGTGGCAAGCGCTGCTGGCCCGCACGATGTGCGCCGTTAACGAGAGTCGACGGAAGAAGTTGCGGCCGTGTGGCGCTCGCCCCGAACTTGGTGACGGGAGGGGTGAGGGTGCCGACGTCGGTGCTCCTCGCCGTCCTCGCCGCCGCCGGTCTGCTCGCCCTCGCTCCGGCGCTGGTCCGCCGGTACGACGCCACCGAGCGGCTGGTGGCGGAGCGGGCGCAGTCGACGGCGCGGGTGCTTCAGCGCCAGCGTCGTCGACGCACCGTGCCCGGACGCGCGCCGGTACATCCGCCCCGCGCCCTCGTCGTCACCTTGAGTGAGAACTCCGACACGGGCGGTCTGGCCCGTCCGGTCTCCGCGCCCCCCGTCCGGCGGCGCTCCGGCCGGCTCCGGCCCGTCTCGGCGGTCCCCGCGCAGTCCCGCCGACGGCACCCGACCCGCCGACGGCACACCCCGGCCGTCTACCGCCGACGCCGGGTGCTCGCCGCGCTGCTGCTGCTCAACCTGGTCGAACTGGTCGGCGTGATGCTGGTCGGGCCCGGGTTCTGGATCAGCGTCTCGGTCACCGGTGCGCTGCTCGTCGCGTACGTCGTACACCTGCGGCAGCGGGCCCTCGCCGAACGCCGGCGGCGGCGCGCGGACGCCCGGGAAGCCGCCTGGCTGGCCGCCCGCCAGGCCGAGGTGCGCCGCGAGCAGGCCCGGCGCGCGGCGGCCCGGCGGGAGGCACAGCGCCGGCTGGCCGCCCAGCGGGAGGCGGTCCGGCGTACCGCGATGGGCCTGGACCGGCCGGCGGACCTGCCGCCGGCTGCGAGCGGCGGCTCGGTGTCCTACCGGCGGGCGGGCGGCCTGCGCGGTCGCCCGTACCAGTCCGGCCGGGGCGCCTGACCGCGCCTGTCCTTCCGCCGCCGGTTTGCGATCTTGGAAGATTCGGGCCCCGCTGAGGGCCGTTTCTTTCCAAGATCGTGCTGGGCGGCGGGGTGGTTCGCGTGGTGGGTGGGCAACCTGTTAGCCTTGTGCCGGCCCGCCCGGTGCAAGCCGGGTGGGACCGACGCTGGTTCGCCAGCGGAGGGGCTGTGGCGCAGACTGGTAGCGCACCTCGTTCGCATCGAGGGGGTCAGGGGTTCAAATCCCCTCAGCTCCACCCCAGTTCAAAGGCCGTTTCCGCTCGTCGGAGACGGCCTTTTCTGCCGTCTCCGACGAGCCGCTACGTCGCCGGTCGTCCGCGGCGTCAGTCGAACAGCCGGTCGAGCGTTTCCTGTTCGAGGTCGCGCCAGCGCTGACAGTCCTTCAGCGCCTTGGCGATCTCCTTCTCGTCGAGGTGGTGGGCACCCTCCTCGCGGATGCACGCCACGCTGAACGGCCCGCCGACCGACGGCGAGGTCCGCTCCAGCGCCTCCAGCACCCGTACCACGCCCACCACGCCGTACTCGACGGTGCGCGTGGTCATCCGGAAGTGGGACAGCAGTGCGCCGGCTTGCTGGGCCATGGGCGCTCCGGAGCCGATGGCGTGGAAGCCCACGTCCTCGTAGCGGCCGATGAGCCCGTTGGGGTTGATCTCCACGACCCACGGCCCGCCCTGGCTGTAGCCGGCCGCGAGCAGGTACGCCGACACCCCGCCGCCGCTGCCCTCGCCGGGTACGTCCGGGATGTAGTTCTCATAGTGCTTCTTGAACACGGGCAGGACGCGCTCCTGCAACTCGTCGCCGATGTCGGGTGCTTCGAGGATGGCGGTGGCCGAGTCCTGGAGGAGGGGGCGCAGGTCGTTGAGTACCCCCCGCGCGCCGCTGCCGCCCCAGGCGGCGCAGGATCCCAGCGGGTGCAGCTTCTGGGCGGGGAAGCTCAGACCGCGGTCGCTCTCGGTGATCTGGGAGTCCGCACCGATCACCACCCCGTCGCTGCAGACAACGGCGAGCACGACGGTCATAAGGGCCTCCTGAGCAGGGGTACGGGGTTGGGGCGCGAGGTACCCGGCATCCCGTCCGCCTACACCCCGGCGGGCGCTTCATACTGCCTTCTCTAGCGGTTGTCGTGGGTTGGGTCTTCTGGGTGCTCCGGCTGCGTTGCGGGCGTTCCTGGCCGCTGTTGCCGGTATCGGAGGCTACCGGGCCAGTCAGCTGTCGTGACGTGCGGCTTGGTTCGCCCGTTGTGCCGCGACGATGAGGAGGTTGGGCACGGAGGTAGGCGTCGATGCCCGCGCGGGAGCCTATGGTGGCTACCTGTGCGAGCCCGTCACTGCGGCACATCACCGGGTGCGGGCTCGATATGCGCGTTTCCGGCATGCCCGTGTTGTGGCATCAAGTGCGGCGGTATCTGCCGGGGGCGGCCCCGTACTGGCGTTTGAATGCGTTGGCGAAGGCGAACTCGGATGTATAGCCGACGCTGCCTGCTATGGCGCTCAGTGGCGCATCGGATTGGCGGAGAAGTCGGGCGGCGGTGGTCATCCGCCACCACGTCAGGTAGGTCAGTGGCGGCTGGCCGAGCAGAGTGGTGAACCGGCGGGCGAACGGCGCCCGGGACAGGCCCGCTTCGGCGGCGAGCGTCGCGACGGTCCACGGCCGCGCCGGGTCGCGGTGGATGGCCTGTAGTGCGGCCGTGGTGGCCGGATCGTTGAGTGCCGCTGCCCAGCCGGTGGTCGCGGTCCCGGGCGTGGGGTTCTGGTCGAGCCAGCTGCGCAGGATGTGCAGTAGCAGGGTGTCGAGCAGTGCAGGAATGATGGCGTCGGTACCGAGCCGGGGTCGTTCTAGTTCGGTGGCGAGCAGGTCCACGGTGGCGCGCAGTCCGGGGTGTCGCCCGAGGTGCGCGGGGAGATGGATGAGTTCGGGCAGGTCGTTGAGCAGCGGATGGGTGCGGGCCGGATCAAGTTCGTACGCACCACACAGGGTGACCGTGGCGGGGACCTTGGGGTCGGCGGGGGTGCCGACGAGGTCGGTGGCGTAGCGCTGGAGTGCCTGCGGGTCGTTCGGGTCGCAGGCGGGCGCGGCAGGTACCGTCGTTGGGCTGTCGGCCAGCGTGTGCCCACGCCCGTGCGGCCGGAACACGATGTCCCCTGCCGCAAGCGGCACTGGGCCGGTGTCCGAAGCGATGAGCCAGCACGGTCCCTGCAGGACTATCTGGAAGCCTGCGGAGCCGGGTACGGAGGCGAACTGCTGCGCCCACGGGGCCTGCCACGCCACCCGCGCGGAACGCGGCTGGCCGGCTCGCATGACCGTGATCACGTCGCTGAGTACGTCCACGCGGCCAGAGTATCGCGGTAGAGACGAACAAGTATGAATTGAGGACCACAAAGCATGGCTCGTCTTTGCGCGCCGCCATAGGTTCGAACGGTGAGAGCTATGCGAATTCACCAGTACGGTGACGCCTCGGTCATCCACGAGGAAGAGGTTCCACGCCCGGTGCCGGGCCGCGGTGACGTGCTGATCCACGTCGCCGCGACCTCGTTCAATCCGTCTGACATCGGGCTACGTCGCGGGCTGCTGCGCTCCGTGTTTGCTCTGGATCTGCCGTACACCCTCGGCGGGGACGTCGCCGGCACGATCGTCGAGGTCGGCGACGGCGTGCACACCCTGGCCGTCGGTGACCGGGTCATCGGCCGACTCGACACAGGCGGGGCCGCGGCCGAGTACGTCACCGCCGCGGCTGACACCGTTGTTGTGGCGCCTACCGCCGTTCCCCTCCCGCACGCCGCCGCCATCCCGGTCGCCGGTGTCACCGCCTGGCAGGCGGTGCTCGAGCATGCGGGCATCACGTCTGGGCAGCGGGTGCTGGTCAACGGCGCGGGCGGTGGCGTCGGCGGGTTCGCGGTCCAGCTTGCCAAGCACGCCGGAGCCCACGTCATCGCCACGGCCAGCCCGCGCAGTACCGACGTGGTTCGCCAACTCGGAGCCGACGAAATTGTCGACTACACGGCCACGCCCCTCGGTGACGCGTTCGACCGGCCGGTCGATGCGATCCTTAACTTGGTCGTGGTCAGTGCGCGGCACGCCGGGACGCTGATGTCGCTGGTGCGGCCAAGCGGCGTTGTTGTGTCCGCCACCGTTGCCCTGAAGGCACCCGCCGGGTCCCCTGTGACGGCGGTTCATTTTGTGGCCCGCAACGACACCAGCCACCTCGCTGCCTTGGTCAAGCTCGTCGACGCCGGCGCCGTTCGTGTCGATGTCGCCGCGTCGCGTCCGCTCGCCGATCTGGCCTCGGTGCACCGCGATGCCGAGTCCGGCCGCATCCGCGGCAAGACGATCCTTGTTCCGTGAGGGAGTTTCTGATGACCACCACGCCCGCCACCTCACCTACCGTACGGCTGCGCGTCGGCGCCCTCGCGGTCGGCGGTACCGTTCTCGCGACGGCGCTGCTGTGGACAGCGGCCCAGTTTCTGGGTATCGAGTTGCGCGTAGATCCGCGGAACGGCCGGCCGCCCGGGGTTATCAGCCTGCCGTTCGCTGCCACCCTGACCCTCGTCGTCTCCGCCGCCGGCTGGGGCGTTCGTGCGCTGTTGGATCGGTTGGTCCGCCGGGCATCACTTGTCTGGACCGTGCTGGCCATTCTGGTGCTGCTCGCATCTTTCCTGCCCCTGTTCGCCGTCGAGGCGACCGGCGCCACCAAGACGATCCTGGCGTTGATGCACGCCGCAGTGGCTGCCGTACTGATCCCGACCATCGGCCGCCGGAGTCCTTGATCACCGCTTAGCGGGTCAGGCACCAGTTCACTGATCAATGATGATTGCCACTATCGGCTCCCACCGGCGCGCGGCGAGCTCGATTTCCGACATCTGGCCCTTGAGGCCGAGCAGGATGCGGTCGTTGACGTTGGCCAGGTCGTATACGCCGTCGGTGTCGATCAGCAGCGTGTCGGTCAGCCGGGCCAGTTCCATCAGCCTGGTCAGGTCGGCGTTCGAGCGCCGAACCGGGAGACCTCCAGGCCGAACACCGCGCCGACCTCGCCCATACACATGCGGGCCACGATCTGCCGGTAGCCGTCGCGTTCGGCGCCGAACCGGCCGGACACGCCCAGGTCGGCATCGACCACGACGACCTGCTCGGCAGCCACCCGAACTCGGCGGCGGTGCCAACCAGGCCGTACTGCCGTTGAGTCGACTCGGTGTTGAACCGCACCTGCGCCACCGTCGACTGCCGCACATACACGATCGCCAGCCTCGACAGATGCGAGCTGCTGATTTCACCGTCGGATTCACCGCCGGCCTGCCCGCTGCCGCGCAGCAACGACTCGACCAGTTCACGACCGCCATCACCGCCTGGCGACGATCCCAACCCGACATCCGCTCCCATTCCCCGATATCCGTGATGCGCGTTTCCTGGGTGTCGTGCAGAACGCAGAGCATGGTGGTCCGCGCGGGATCGGCTCCCTCCAGGGCGGCGAGGATCATGCCGATCAGGGCGGTGCGGTGGGAGTGTTCGGCGATCGATTCAGGGTGCTTGACCCCGGCGAACCACCAGCCGGTACGAGCCGCGCTTTTCAGGACTCCGGCCTCGAAGATGAACCTCATCCCTGCGGCGTACTGGTCCTCGCTCATCTGCCCGTCCCTGTGCCGGTGATGCCTCGGTACGCAGGCTGTAGACGACAGGGGTTAGTTCCTTGCGGGACTGCGCGGAGATCTGGTCGCTGTCGAGGACGGCGCCGGATCGGTTGGCGAGCGCTTGTCCGATGGCGGTGGGTTCCGCCAAGTGGATCTTGGGCATAGGCAACCTTCGGCATCACCTAGCGTGGCGTCTCGGTGTACCGTCCGATGTGGTGGCACGTCGGGGTACAGGCCGGCGGGGGCCGCCGCCCCAGCTCTCTACCTGGGAGTACGCCGTGTCGCCCATTGCTGACCCGCGCTTCGGCGCGGAGCTTCGCCGGCTGCGTACCGAGGCGCGGATCTCGCTCCGCGATCTCGCGCAGGTGGTGTACCAGAGCAAGAGTCAGCTTCACGACCTGGAGGGCGCGCGGCGGGGACCGAGCGAGGACGTGGCGAGACGACTGGATGACGCTCTCCACGCGGACGGCCAGTTGGTCGCGTTGGCGCGTCCGCCCGAGTTGCCGGGTGACAGTGCCGACCGGATTGCCTTCGCCGCTCGTCATCCGACGCGGACTGACCCGGCTACGGTCGACGCGCTCGCGGATCTTCTGGCCAGCCAGCGCCGTCTTGACGATGTTCTCGGTGCTGCCGCTGTCATGCCGGCGGTTCGGGCGAACCTGGATCTCGTCAGCCACCTGGCCCGGGAGGCGCACGACGACCTGCGGGGCCGGCTGGTCGATCAGGCTGCGCAGTGGGCGCAGTTCGCCGGTTGGTTGGGCATCGCCGCTGGCGATCACGACTGGTCCCGGCGCTGGCTGAATCAGGCGCTGGAGTGGACCGTGGAGGGCGGGCAGGAGGCGCTGCTGGGCACGGTGCTGTCCTTTCGCGCCGATCTGGCCGGACAGATGGGGGACACCGGCACCCTGCTCGGGATGACCCGGGCGGCGCTGACCAAGCCGGGGATGTCTCCGGGGCAGCTCGCGTACGACCACTACCAACTTGCTCGCGCATACGTTCTTGCGGATGACCGGCAGGCGGCGTTGGACACGGCGGTGGCGGCCGACGAACGCGCGATCGCCGCCCTGGAACACCAGGGCGAGATGCCGCCGTGGGACTACTACCGGGACCGGGCGTTCTTCGACCTGGAGGCCGGCACCACCAGAGCCGCGCTGGGGCAGCACGAGCAGGCGGTGGAGTTGTTGACCGCCGGCCTCGACGGTCTGGACGCCGACTCGGCTTGGGCCGACTGGACCGGCACCTATGTGTGTCATCTCGCCGGTGCGCAGCTGGCGGTCGGTGAGCGGGACAGCGCAGCTCAGTCCGTGGAACGGGCGCGGTCGATCGCTGCCCGGAACCGGTCCGGCCGGTTGTCCGCTCTTGTGCGCAGCCTGTCCGCGTCCATGGACAACTGACCGGACGCGCTCTTCCTGGAACGTCACCGCCTGATCACTCGATGCTGTGACCAGCGGGTTCACGATGCTTCGTTGTCGGTCAGGCATGACCCGCTTGGAACCAGGTGCGGCCGGTCGGTCCTTTCACGAGCACGCCGCCGCGCCCCTGCCAGCGGAGGGACGGATGAGCGAGGACGCCCCAGTCGAGAGCCGAGGCGAGCGGATCGAAGCAGCGGAACGTGAGGCCGCGCGGCAACGGATCCTCGCGCAGGCGGAAGCGGATCGGATACCGGCCGAGGAGACCACCCGGGCCGTGCCGGATCGGCGGTGGCGCCGTGGACAGCGCTGAGCTGTTGCCGGTCGGGCGTCGGGTGGCGTACTGGCGAGGACGACGGAAGCTGTCGCAGCAGGTGTTGGCCGATCGGCTGGGCAAGTCGAAGAGCTGGGTCGACAAGGTCGAGCGCGGCGTCCGGTCGCTGGACAAGGTGTCGACGCTCCAGGACATCGCTGCCGTGCTGCGGATCGACACGGCGGTGCTGCTCGGCCCGGACAGCCGGCCGGTCGAGGTGACCGAGCGCGCCGAGGGCGTCGAGCGGATCCGGGCGGCGCTGTCGACGTACGAGATCGCCTTGCAACGGCCGGCTTCCCGCCGCCCGGTGGTGCCGGCGGACCGGATGGCGCGGGAGGTCGCGCATGCCTGGACCACCTTCCAGCGCGCCCGCTACCCGCAGGTGGTCGACCTGCTGCCGCAGGTGGTGGCCGACGCGCAGCGCACCCACGTCCACGATCCCGGCGGGGGCCGGGTCCCGCTGGTGGAGGCGTACCGCGTGACGGCGGCGTTGCTGGTGAAGCTCGGCGCTCCCGATGTGGCGTGGTTGGCGGTGGACCGGGCGATGAGCGCCGCCACCGGCGACCGGGTCCTGGTGGCGGCCTCCGCCGTGCAGCTCGGTCAGGTGTTGCGCGCGTCGTCGCGGGCGCGGACGGCGAAGGCGGTGATGCTGGCTGCCGCGTACCGGATCGTTCCGCCGGTGGTCGAGTTCGGCGACGCGGCGGAGTTGTCGCTGTGCGGTGCCCTGCTGGCGCAGGGTGCCCTGGCCGCTGCCCGCGACGGCGACGATCGGGCCGCCGTCGAACTGGTCGACGAGGCCGCGGGGATGGCGGCGCGGGTGGGGGACGGTCACGACCACCACCGGACCGGGTTCGGGCCGACGGCGGTCGAGCTTGTCCGGATCGCGGTAGCGGCGGAACGCAGTGACGCGGCGGAGGCCGTGGCCCGGCACGAGCGGGTGATCACGCGGGACGGGTGGCGGTGGCTGACCGTTGAGCATCGGGCCGCGTACCTGATCGACGTCGCCCGGGCGTACCTGCAAGCGGGTGACCCGGTCGGCGCCGGCCGGCTCGTGGTGGAGGCCGAACGGGTCGCGCCGGCCGAGATCCGCCACCGGC
The DNA here is from genome assembly GCF_049841835.1 of Micromonospora sp. DT227. Lineage (NCBI taxonomy): Bacteria > Bacillati > Actinomycetota > Actinomycetes > Micromonosporales > Micromonosporaceae > Micromonospora > Micromonospora sp. DT227. Next base: position 1,312,827 of record NZ_JBNCLA010000001.1, read on the forward strand.
CGGACGGCCGGGATGTCCTCGCCCGGGTTGCCCACGATCCGCGCGCCCCGGCGATGCTCGTCCACCTCGCCGCGGCGCTCGGGGTGGGCTGACCATGACCGCGTCGTTTCTGTCGCTGGCCCCGATTCGCAACCGGCTGATTGTCGCCGCCGGTGGATTCTCCACGTTCCGCGCAGGCTGATTGACGTCGGGCGAGCCTCCACCCGATCCGTCCGCGGCCGGTTCGTATCGAGAAGGCAGATGCGCCTGCACCATTGACGCCAATGGTCGGCGGAAGTTCAGAGCGAGTGGGTGAGCGGCGAGGTTGCCGCAGACAGTTGGGATGCCGATCCTGCGTCATCCCACTGCCTGCGGCAACCCCACCACATCGTTTATCGGTCCGTCCGACTAGATAACGCGTGGCGGTGCCGTGGTGGCTTTCCGCGCGTCATTCGCCGGTTCGGATCAGGTCTTGTCCCGCTGCTCCCCGCCGACAATCGCCGTGCAGCAGCCGGGGTTCGCCCAACCCTGCGCGGTGAGATTCCAGACGATCGTCGTGTTCTCCGGGAAGTCGTAGTTGCAGGTCTTGGAGGTGCCCGCGCCGTTGCTGTTCACGCACTGGCCGCTGCGGCTGCCCACCTGCCAGAAGGCGATCGCGGCCCGCCCGTCGCTCTCGTCGTCCCAGACGGTGAACTTGTCGCCGTAGCTGGTGAAGGTCGCGTGCGCGATCCGGTTCGGCCAGAATCCGTAGATGGTGTCGCCGGAGTCGGCGAGGGCGGGGGTCGCGGATGCGGCAACAAGTGCCACCACGGCACTGGCGGTGAATCCGATCCTTCGGGCTAGCTTCATGACGAACTCCGTTCCCGGGCACCGCATTCGGTGCCTTCATGGTTCGTTGAACACGACATCCGGGGAATCGGCACACCCGCCGCCCCCCAGCGATCTCCGGTGAGCATAGTCCACTGTGTCTACCCCCGTTCGGTGAACGTCGATGGGGTGAGGGGACGGCGACGCGTAAACCGCGTGAGGAGCGCTCCCAAATGTAGCTGTCGGTAAAACCGCGAGAGTGCATGACAATCGCCGCCGTGTTCCTATTCAGACTGACTTGTCGGACGTCACCCGGCATGGCGGGTGCAAATCCCTCTTGGTCCCGCGCCGTTCGAAGGCTGCCTGCTGTGGTCCTTTCCGGACTGCGATCGGGGTCGGCGTGCATGGTCGGCCAGGTCGCATCGCTCACCAGGCGTGCCGGCGAACAGATCAAGAAGATCCCCGGCGGGGGCAGGACCATGCAGTTCGGCGACGACACCATCATGAAGGCGCTGGAGGGCGGCTTCCGGGCGATCTTCCTGCCGGCCGTGCGCTCGGCGTCGCTGACGAAGCGGGCCGAGCGGCTGCGCCGCGACCACCCGGATCTGGCCGACGGCTCGCCGTTCGGCTCGCTCGACCTCAAGGACCTCGACAAGGGTCGGCCCGCGATGACGATCCCCTTCGTCGGGGTGATCGAATCCGGCCTCGCCTCGGTCGCGGTCACCGGCGCGACGGTCAGCACCACCGTCAGCGGCGGTACGACGGCGGGTGTCGCGGTCGCCGCGGTGGCGTCGGACGTGGTGATCTCGCTGGCACTGCTCGGCCGGGCGGTGGCCGAGGTGGCGGTCCACTACGGCTACGACCCACGGGACCCCGAGGAGGAGCTGTTCCTGATGGGGGTCCTGAACTACAGCATGGCGTCGTCGTCCGCGAGCAAGACGGCAGCGCTCGCGAGCCTGTCGCGCCTCACCCAGCAGATGATGCGCCGCGCCACGTGGACCCAGTTGGGCCGGGACCCTCTCGTCCGGGTCATCCAGCAGATCTTCAAGCTGCTCGGGCTGCGGCTGGTCCGGACGCGGCTGGCGAACGTCGTGCCGATCGCCGGCGCGCTCGTCGCCGCCGGGCTCAGCTTCGCCATGCTCCAGTCGGCCATCGAGGACGCGACCCGGCTCTACCGCGCCCGCTACCTGGCGGAGAAGCACGGGCTGTCGTGGGAGGAGTGGATCGCGAAGCCGGCGTCGGCGGCGGACGCGACGGAGCCCGCCCCGCAGGCGGACGCGACGGTGGTCGAGGTCGACGAACTGCTCGACGACGTCACGTCCGTCGAGCAGGGCGACTCGTCCGTCGGGGAGGAGGCCGGCGACGTCCGGCCCGCCCCGGACGACCGGCTGCACGGTCCCCGCGCCTGACGGGTGGCGGTGGGCGTGGACACCGCCGCCAGCCGCACCGGCATGGGAATCCCGGCGAACCGATGAGTTTCCGGGCCGACGACTGTCGACCGGAGCATGACCACGCACACACTCCAGACACCCGACGTCGACCTCGTCTACGACGTGCACGCCCCGAACACCACCACCGGCGGGCACCGGCCGCTGTTCATGATCGGCCAGCCGATGTGCGCCGACGGCTTCGCGGCGCTGGCCTCGTACTTCCCGGACCGGACCGTGATCACCTACGACCCGCGCGGGCTCGGCCGGAGCGTGCGCCGGGACGGCCGGACCGACTCCGTGCCCGAGACCCAGGCCGGCGACGTACGGGCCGTCGTCGACGCGCTCGGCACGGGCCCGGTCGACATGTTCGCCAGCAGCGGCGGCGCGGTGACCGCGCTCGCCCTCGTCGCGGCGTACCCGGACACCGTGGGCACGCTGGTGGCGCACGAGCCGCCACTCGTCACGCTGCTGCCCGACGCGGACGCCGCCGCGCGGGCCACCGCGGCCTGCCAGGAGGCGTACCAGAAGAACGGCTGGGGTGCCGGGATGGCCGCGTTCGTGGCCATGACGTCGTGGCGCGGCGAGTTCACCGACGACTACTTCGCCCGGCCCCTGCCCGACCCGGCGGCGTTCGGGATGCCGGTCGAGGACGACGGCTCCCGGGACGACCCGCTGCTCTCCGATCGGTCCGTGGCGGTCACCAGTTACCGGCCCGACGTCGACGCGCTCCGCGTGGCACCGACCCGGCTGGTCATCGCGGTGGGCGAGGAGTCGGCGGACACGTTCACCGGCCGCACGTCGGTGGCGACGGCCGAGCTGCTCGGCGGGCGGCCGGCGGTCTTCCCGAGCCACCACGGCGGCTTCGTCGGTGGGGAGGGCGGCTACGCCGGCCAGCCGGAGGCGTTCGCCCGCCGGCTGCGCGAGATCCTCGACGACCGGGGCTGACCGGCCGGCTCCGGCCTGCCCGCCCGGCCACCGCGTCGCGGGTGTCGCGGGCGACCCGGTCACCGCGCTACGAGCGTCGCGGGCTCCGCGGCCACGCGGCACGGTGCTGGTGCGGTTGAACCGCCTCAGGCCCGGCGCAGCTCGGTGACCATGACCGGGTAGGGACCGGCCGGTGTGTCGGGGCCGGCCTGGTCCGCCGGGACCACGTTCTCCATCACCAGCCGCAGCGTCGACGGGTCGGCGGCGTCCAGCGTGATCCGCCACCCCCACCCGCCGGCGTACTCCGCGGCCAGCTCGACCGCCGACGCCGCGTCCGTCGCGCCGGTGAGCGTCATCGCGGTGGGCTGCTGGTGCCACGAGTCGCCCCACCAGGCGGCCAGCGAACCCGGCTGCTCCCCGGCGGCGATCACGAGCAGGCCGTCCTGCGGGCCGTCGTCCGGATGCGCCCACGCGTACGCCACGGTGGTCAGGTGACCGCCGGCAGCGGTCGTCACGGTCAGCGTGGCCGGCGACTCGGCGAACGGATCGGCGGGCAACATCCGGAAACCGTTGGTGCCGGCCCAGGAACCGGTGGCGTCAGCGATGATCACCGGCCCAGCATAGGGGCGCGGAAGCCGTCCCCGCGCCCCTGCGCCGGCACCCCGGCAGCAGCCGTCAGTCGTCGCAGCCCACCCCGTCGCCGTCCCGGTCCAGGTCGTAGATGTCGCTGCCGACGACCCGGACCGGGCCGTCGACGTACGCGGGACCGTTGCCGCTGCCGCCGGAGCAGTCCACGTCGCTCGCGACCGGTACGCAGGCCCCGCTGTAGTTCGGGTCGCATCTGCGCGCCGGCTTGGTGCCGATGGCGACCACCTGCGTCACCGGCTGCCTGCTGACCACGGAACGGATGAGCTTCCGGGCGGTCTGCACCCCGTCGGTGACCGTCACCCGGTAGGTCAGCGTGCGCACCCCGTTGACGCCGCGCGTGCGTACCTTCTTCGTGCCCTGCGTCAGGGTGGCGTCCTTGACGGTCCGGGTGGGGTAGGCGATCTTCGCGGTCGCGGTGACGGTCGTGGTCCGGACCTGGGGCGACGGCGGCGCGCTCGGGCTCGGGCTCGCCTCGGTCGGCGACGCGGCCGGGGACGGGACGGAGGTCGTCGGCGCGGCGACCGCCGCCGCCTCGACACCGGTCGTCGCGGACGTGGCCGGCGCGGCCTTCTTCCCGGCCGGAGCCGAGGGGGAGTCGGGGCCGGCACCGATCGCCACGCCGCCGCAGCAGCAGAGCACCAGCACGCCCGAGGCCACGACCGCGACCTTCGCGCCGCTGGAGAGCCGGCGCCACCAGGACTGTTTCGGAGCGGGATACGCCGGGCGGGGACCCGGGACCTGCGGTGATGGGTTCGTCACGCACCACAGTCTGCTTGCGTACGCAACGATTGCCAGCGGTCAATCGGTGTGCTCCACATCGACGCTGCGGCAGCGTCCGGCGACGACGAGTCGCGGGATTCGGACAACCGGCGGGCCCCGGTGGCACCCGGTCGACCGACCCCCGACCGGTGACCGGCGACTGCGGGCCGATCGGCCCGCCGCGACACCGCCATAGATCTTGGTACGGGACCGCCCTCGCCGGGGCCGGTCCGTACCAAGATCTCGGTGCGGTGGGAACGGCTACAACGGTGGCAGTAGGGCGGCCAGGTCGGCGGCGTGCCGCAGCGTGTCGGCCAGCCGGCCGCGCAGCGCCTCGTCCAGCGGCACCGCGTCGGCCCGCCGCAGCAGCCCACGCGCAACCGCCGGCTCGTCCAGCAGCAGCGCCAGCTCGGCGCGGTAGATGAGCGCCTCGACGTGGACGGCCGGATCGTCGGCGGCGTCGGGCCGGGCCAGCGCGCCGTCGAGGATCCGGGCGGCCTGCTCGGGCATCCCGCGCGAGTCGGCCTGCACCACCGCGTTCCGCAGTGCCCGGGCCAGCCCGGCCCGGTCGTCGTCCGCGTCCGGGGTGGCGGCTCGGGCCACGAACCGGATCCAGTTGCCGCCGGGGTCGACGATGCTGAACCCGGTGTGCCCGTCCGCGTTGCGCCGGAGCCGGGGGCGCGTCATCCGGGGCACGCCGGAGACGAGCACCTTGCCGTAGGCGGCACGCAGGCCCGCCGCGAAGGCCCGGTGGATGCCGACCGGATCGTCCACCACGACCAGGCAGCTACCGTACGAGGCGGCCGGATCGAACTCCGGCATGCCGAAGAAGTGCAGGTTCAGATCCTCCCGGCGCAGCGCCAGGTACGGGTTGGGGCGCGCCTGCCGGTGCGTCACCTCGAAACCGAGGGCCCGGTAGAACGGCGCGACGTCGTCCAGGGAGCGGCACGGCAGCAGCGGGATGGTGGTCTCGTTCGCCATCCGTCGAGCCTGACGAACAGCGGGCGGCACGCGCACACGGAACGACCCGAACGGCTCGGCGGCACCGACCGAACGGCCCCCGGGGCCGGCCCTCGACGGGACCGGCCCCCGGGCGGGGTCACGCTCCGGTCAGGGCTTCCAGGACCCGGCGGTACGCAGATGGTGCTCGTACTCGACGACGCCGTTGCGGTCCTTGACGTCGAAGATGAGCTGGCCGCTGCGCTTGGAACCGGCCGGCAGGTTGTTGCCGGAGGTCATCAGCTTGCCGCAGCCGGAGAACGCGCCGGCGATGCCGCTCTCCTCGGTGCCGTCCGCGCCCTTCCAGGTGAAGAAGAACGGGTTGATCGAGCCGGTGCCCTTGGTGACCTCGGCGGACACGTCGGCGATCAGGAACGTGCCGTTCTTCGGGGCGGACGCGTACTCCCGGCAGGCGGTGTCCTTGGTCCGGAAGTTGCCGACGGTGATCTCCACCGTGCCCTCGTCGTCGTTGACGATCAGCTTGTCGCCGGCGGGCATGTTGAACGTCTCGTCGTCGGTGGTGCCCGGCTGGGGCGTGGTGACGGACGGGTCACCGGTGGCCGGCGGGGGATCGATCGGGTTGCTGTAGCTGATGTCCGGGGTGGGCAGCGTGTCGATCGCTTCCTTGGTCTTCTTCGCGCCGCTGTAGAGCGCGAAGATGCCACCGCCGCAGCAGAGCAGCAGCAGGACCACCACCACGATGCCGACGGTGAGCCAGACGTTCCGGCCGGACTTCTTCGGCGGCGGCCCGAACGGCTGCCCCGGCGGCGGCGGGTACGGCCCGGTCGCCGGGTACGCCTCACCGCCCGGCGGCGGGTACTGCCCACCCGGCGGCGGGTACGGCGCGCCCGACGCGGGCGGATACGGCGGCTGCGCCCCGCCCGGCGGCGGATAGCCACCCGGCGGCGGGTAGCCACCTGCCTGCGGGTAACCCTCCGCCTGCGGGTAGCCACCTGCCTGCGGGTAACCCTCCGCCTGCGGGTAGCCATCTGCCTGCGGGTAACCGCCCGCCTGCGGGTACGCCCCACCCGGTGGGTACGGCGCACCCGACGTTGGTGGCGCCGGCGGGAACGCCTCGGTGGACGGTGGCGGCGGGAACGCCTGGGTCGACGGCGCCGGCGGATAGGCCTGGGTCGGCGGGGACGGCGGGAACGCCTGAGTTGGCGAGGCCGGCGGGGCCGGCGGGAACGCCTCGGTCGGCGGCTGGGGCGCGCCGGAGGTCGGCTGGGACGGGAACGCCTCGGTGGCCAGGGCCGGCGGGAACGCCTGGGTCGGCGGCTGGGGCGGCCCGGAGACCGGCGGGTGGGGCGCGCCCGAGATGGGGGCGGTCGGCGCGTCCGAGGTCGGCGGCGGCGCCCAGGGGCTGCCGGACACCGGCGGCATCGGCGCGGTGGGGAACGCCTGCGTCGGCGGTTCCTGCGGCTGCTGGTCCGGGTCCTGTGACCCGGACGGAGGCTGAGGGTGGCTCACCGTACTCCTTGGCACCTTCGGAGGAGATTTCAGTCGGGACGACGGTACAAGCCGGCTACAACGCCGCCGTCCGGCCCTCACCGACGTGCCAGGACGGCGGCGGTACGGATCAGGTCGTCGTCCACCGCGAACCGTCCGGTGATCGATGACGGCGGATCGGGCACCGGGGCGGCGGCGAGCCGGGCCGGCGCGATCTCGGCGCGGAACGTGCCCGCGTCGGGGTCGAGCGTGAGCCGGGCGTCCGGGAAGCCCAACCAGGTGCCGACGAGTGGGTACCAGACCTTGTAGACGGTCTCCTTGGCGCTGAACAGCACGGTCGGCCAGGGGAGCCCGGACGGCAGCCGGACCAGGTCCGCCTCCTCGTCGGGGCGGCACACCTTCCGACGTACCCCCGGGGGGAGCGGGCGGTGCCGCTCGGCGTCGATGCCGACCGCGCGCACGTCGGTGGCGCGGGCGACGGCGGCGGCGCAGTAGCCCTGGGTGTGGGTGATCGCCCCGACGACGCCGGCCGGCCAGACCGGGGCGCGGTCCGCGCCGGTGGGCAGCGGCGTGACCGGCAGGCCGAGCGCGGCGAGCGCCCGGCGGGCGCACGTCCGGCCGGCGGTGAAGTCGCGTCGGCGGCGGGGCACCGCGCGGTCGCCCAGGCCGGCCCGCTCGGCCGGCAGCAGCGTTCCGGACCAGTCGGCCGGACCGGCCACCGCCACCGCCACGGTGGACGGCAACAGGTCACGCACGTGCGTCAGTGGGTGACGGGGACACGCGGTGACCGTACCGTAACGGCGGAGCGCAGTGTGGCGCTGAAGGAACGTTGTGGGGGGAGGCAGCGTCATCGACATCGATGGAAGGAGTGGCCGATGGCCCCCTGTGTGGAGGCGTCGGAACCACGGTCCGGCGAGCACGTCCCCGTGACGCCCGACTGGACCTGCGGCTCGTGCGGCGAAGACTGGCCCTGTGCCACCAAACGCCGGAACCTGCTGATCGAGTACCAGGTGGACCGGGCGTCGCTGAGCGTCTATCTCGGTTCCTGCCTGGCGGCTGCCACGCACGACCTGCGTGCCGCGCCGGTCACCGCGTTGCAGGACCGGTTCATCGGCTGGGTGCCGCGCGGTTCCCGTACGGTCTGATTTTCGCGCTTCCGGTGGCCGCCGCGTCGGGTTCGCGGCGGCCACCGGTCGCGGTCTCAGCGGCGGCGGGGCCGCCGGGTGAGGGCGAAGCCGACCACGCCGGCCACGGCGGCGAGCACCCCGCCCACGCTGGTCCACACCCAGCGCGAGCCGGCTTCGGGGAGCCAGCCGGTCAGGTCGGTCTCCTCCTCGGCGGCCGGCTCCGGCGTCGGCTCGGCGGTCAGCACCGTCCCGGCCCGCGTGTTCGGCACCAGTGGCGCCGCCAGTTCACCGTCGTCACCGGACGCGCCGCCGGAGTCGGTCGCGCCGGCCAGCAGGTCCACCTCGATCGGCAGGCCCAGGTCGGGCTCGGGCAGGTCGGTGACGGAGAGCCGGACGTAGTAGGTGCCGGGCAGCGGGTCGCCGGACCACGGCTCGGCCCACGGCCGCACCCGGCGCAGCGTGCAGCCGAGCGTCACGCCGGTCGCTGCCGCGTCCACGGTGGGGGTCTGCGCGCCGGCCGTGCACGCCTGCCGGCGACGCAGCCCGTCGAACACGTCGACCGTCCAGGTGGACGAACCGGTGCGCGGCTTTCCGAAGGTGACCGTGACGCCGACCTCGTGCACCTGCCCGGCCTCGGCCCGGAACGACCAGTACAGGTGGTCGCCGGTCGAGGCGCCGACCCGTACCGGCTGGCCGGCGGTGATGGTCGTGGCGGTGAGGAACGAGGTGCCGGCCTTGGTCACGGTGGTCGCGCCCGGGGACGGGCTCGGCGCGGCGAGGGCGGCGCCGGGCGTGAGCGCGAGGCCGGCGGCGGCGGTCGCCGCGGCGACGCGGATGAGGGTACGCATCCTCAGTTCTCCCTCCAGGTGGCGACCCACCAGCGGGTGAGCAGCCCGGCGACCAGGCCGGTGACGAGACCGGCCAGGGTGAGCAGGAGCAGCAGGGCCCAGCCGCGGCCCAGGTCCGGCCCGTCCGGGGCGGGGGAGGCGGCGACCACGTCCACGGTCAGCTCCACCGGCATGCCCGGTTCGGCGCGGGTGCCGGCGCGGGCCGCGAACGAGTTGCTGACCACCAGGCAGACGGTCCGGGCCGTCGCCGTCGCGCTCGGGGTGGGCGTCGGGCCCGCCGCGTCCTCCTCCTCGGCGGCCGACCAGCGCAGGCCGGCCGAGACCACGTCGGTACGTCCGCTGCCGGCGTCGACGCCGCGCACCAGTTCCCGCCCGTCCGGCGCGGTGGCCCGCAGCAGCACGCCGTAGTCCGGGTTCACCGGCCGGTCCAGCCCGATGCTGACCGAGGCGCGCAGCTCCTGCCCGGCGCGCACCGGCACCCGGTACCAGCGGTGCTCGGAGAACGCCTCCCGGTCGGTGTAGACGCCGGGCGCGAGCAGCGGCGCGTCCGCGCAGGCCGCCGCGCCGCCGACCACCGCCGGGGTGACCGTGTACGTGTCGCGGGCCCGGTCGACGAGTTGCTTGATCCGGCCGGTCAGCTCGTCGGCGCTCTGCGCCGCGGTGTAGGTGCCGCCGGTGGCGCCGGCGATGCAGAGCAACTGCCGGCGTACCTTCTCGTCGGGGGCGAGGCCGAGCGTGTCGACCACCAGCCGGGTGCCCTGCGCGGCCAGCTCGCGGGCCACCTCGCACGGGTCGGGCGGGGCGCAGGTGTCCTCGCCGTCGGTGATCAGCACGATCCGGCGGGCGGTGCTGCCGGTGCCCAGGTCCTGCGCGGCGGAGCGCAGCGCCAGCCCGACCGGGGTGAAACCGGTGGGTCGCAGCCCGGCGACGGCGGCCTTGGCCTGGGCCCGGTCCACCGGGCCGACCGGCACGATCTGCTGGGTGTCCCGGCAGCCCTGCTTCTTGTCCTTGCCCCGGTAGGTGGCGCCGAGCACCCGGATGCCGAGCTGCGTCTCGTCGGGCAGGCCGTCGACCACCTCGTTGAACGCCTGCTGGGCGACGCTGATCCGACTGCGCCCGTCGATGTCGCGGGCCCGCATCGAGCCGCTGACGTCGAGCACCAGCTCGACCTTGGGTGGTTCGGCGGCGGGTTCGGTGGTCTCGTCGTCGGCCCCGGCGGGGCTCGGACCGATCAGCGCGATCACCGCCAGCAGTCCCCACAGGACGGCCGTCGATCGTCTCTTGTTGATCACCGGGCGAGTGTAGTGAGATCCACAATGGAAGATCATCCGGGTGGTGGGGTGCGGCCCGGTCGACGATGGTGTCGAACTCGTTATGTTCCGGGGGGATGACCCACCGTTAGCTGCCCGATGTAAACCTTTCGGGGGGTGGCGCGTTGGTCGGAAATCTGACTGAGCTGCACCCGTTGTGCGGTCGGCGCAGTGTGGTTAAGCTCTGTCTTGCGCGCCCCAATCGCCCGCTTCCCCCGTGGCAGGCGATCGGGGCGCGCTTTTTTCTGCCCCAGGGCCGCTAAGCAGATCGGCGGCGTGGGCGCAAGCACATTTCGGCCCGGTGGAGAGGTCTCCACCGGGCCGTCGTGCGTTTCGGCCCGCGGTCAGATCCAGCGGCCGTCCAGCCACATCCGGGCGGACCAGTCCGCGTACGGCAGCAGCTTCCCCACGAAGATCGGATAGAAGTAGCCGAAACAGAGCGCGACCAGCAGCACGTAGGCGCCCACGATGATGCCGCCGACCAGCCGGCGGTCATTGGTCTGCTCCTCGCTCGGCGGCGCGGCCGTGCCGGTGACCGGTGCGGGGGTGACGATCGCGCCCAGCACGTAGACCACGGCGAGCACCAGGAACGGCACCGCCGGCGCGGCGTAGAACGAGAACATCGTCCGGCCGTCGAGCGCGAACCAGAACCAGGGCAGCAGCCCGGCCGCCGCGCTCAGCAGGATCGCCCCGGCCCGCCAGTCCCGCCGGGCCAGGCCCAGCCAGACGGTCGCGGCCAGCGCCGGCAGGAACGACCACCAGAGCAGCGGGGTGCCCAGCAGCAGCACCTCGGAGGCGCAGCTCGCCGCGCCGCAGTTGCCGTCGCCGGACCAGGAGAACGCCACCGGCCGGCCCAGCAGCAGCCACTGCCACGGCCAGGACTGGTACTTGTGCGGGTCGTCGAGCTGAGTGTGGAAGCCGTACGCGGCCTTGTGGTATTCCCACAGGTTGATCAGCGCGCCGAACACGGGCGTGTCGCTCAGGCCCTCGACGTTCGGATAGCGGGCGGCCAGGCGGTAGTAGCCCTCGTCGCTCAGCAGCCAACCCGACCAGGTGGCCACGTAGGTCACCACCATCAGCACGCCGGCCGCGAGCAGCCAGGGCAGCTCGTCGAGGACGGCGTCCCGCCACGGGCGGCGGACCCCGGCCGACCGGCGGACGCCGACCTCCCAGAGCAGCACCAGCAACGCGAACGCCGGTACGAAGTAGAGCCCGCTCCACTTCACCGCACAGGCGCCGCCGAGCAGCACGCCGGCGAGCAGTCGCCACCACGGCCAGTTCCGCCAGCCCGACGCCGGCCGGCCGGCGCGCCCCGGCGCCGTCGGGTCGAGCCCCGCCTCCAACGCCCGGGCCCAGCGTCGCCGCCGGGCGTCCCGGTCGAGCACCAGCGCGCCGAACGCGGCCAGCACGAACAACAGCAGGAAGATGTCGAGGATCGCGGTGCGGGACAGCACCAGGTGGAAACCGTCGAGCGCGAGCAGCAGGCCCGCCGCGCAGCCGAGCGTCGTGGAGCGGAACATCCGCCGGCCGATGCGCACCAGCAGCAGCACCGACAGCGTGCCGCAGACCGCCGCGCCGAACCGCCAGCCGAACTCCGGGGTGGTGGTCATCAGGTGCCCCGGCACCGAGATGTTGGTCTCGGCGTCCTGGTAGCCGAAGGCCCACTCGCCGAGCCCGATCAGCCACTTGCCCAGCGGCGGGTGGACCACGTACGACGGGCCGTTGTCCTTGTAGTTCCACTCGACGCCCCGGTCGATGAGCCCGTACGCGTCCTTGGCGTAGTAGGTCTCGTCGAAGACCTTGCCGGACGGGTGGCTGAGCCCGACGAAGCGCAGGATCGCGGCGATCGCCACCACCACGGCGGTGGCCAGCCACGCCTGCCCCCGGCCCAGATGGTCGTCGACGGTCGCGAGCCGACGCCGGACCGCGGCCGGGATGCCACCGCCGTCGTCGCCCGGTGAGCCGGCGGCCCGGTCGGTGGTGGAGGGCTCCTGTGCTGTCGAGGCACTCGTCACCCGGCGATCGTAGGCTGCGAGGGTGCCCGGTGGCGTCCATCGTCCCCGAAATTGGTACGACCATCGATGAAGGAGCGCACGTCGTGGGGGAAATGTCCGAGGTGGGACGGTTGGTGCTGCTCGGCGCGCCGCTGGGCAACCCGGCCGACGCGTCCACCCGGTTCCGCGAGGTGCTCGCCACCGCCGACGTGGTCGCCGCCGAGGACACCCGGCGGCTCACCCGGCTGGCCCGCGACCTCGACCTCACCGTGCCCGGCCGGATCGTCTCCTACTTCGAGGGCAACGAGGAGCGGCGCACCCCGGAGTTGGCCGAGGTGCTCACCGCCGGCTACACCGTCGCGCTGGTCACCGACGGCGGCATGCCGAGCGTCTCCGACCCCGGCTACCGGCTGGTCCGGGCCGCGCTGGAGGCCGGCGTCCCGGTCACCGCCGCACCCGGCCCGAGCGCGGTCACCACCGCGCTGGCGCTGTCCGGGCTGCCCTGCGACCGGTTCTGCTTCGAGGGCTTCCTGCCCCGCACCCCCGGCGCCCGCCGCTCCCGGCTGCGCGCGCTGGCCGGCGAGGAGCGCACGCTGGTGCTCTTCGAGGCGACCCACCGGATCGCCGGGGCGCTTGCCGACCTGGCCGAGGCGTTCGGCCCGGACCGGCCCGCCGCGCTCTGCCGCGAGCTGACCAAGACCTACGAGGAAGTGGTCCGCCGGCCCCTGGGCGAGCTGGCCGAGTGGGCCGCCGCGGGCGACGTACGTGGCGAGATCACGATGGTGGTGGCCGGTGCGCCGGCGACCCCGGCGGTCCGCCCCGACGACGACGCGCTGCGCGCCGCGGTGGCCGAGCGCGAGGCGGCCGGGGCGTCCCGGCGGGACGCGATCACCGAGGTCGCGACCGCGTACGGGCTGCGTCGCCGCGACGTCTACGCGGTCGTGCACCGCTGAGCCTGGGCCTGGGCCTGGTTAGGCGGGGCCCCCTTTTAACACCTCGCTGTTAAGCGGGGCCCCCGCCTCTACCGGAAGCGCTAAGCGGGGCCCCCTCCTTGCACCATCACCAGGTGGCGGTGAGGAAGCCGATGGTGATCAGCAGCGGGCCGGTGAGCGCCAGCCCGACCGCCCAGCGCCGCTGTCGCGGGTCCGCCAGTCGGGTCGCGCCGGTCCATCGGGCGATCCCGGCGGCGCAGGCCGCCACCAGGGCCAGTCCGAGCAGCCAGCGCAGGTGCCGCCCGACGCCGGAGTCCGCGTACGCGGTGGCGCCGCCCGGTCCGGTCATCCGGGCCGGCAACGTGCTGCCGGTGGCGGTGTGCCCGGCCGGCACGCCGCTGACCCGTACGCCCTGCGCCTGGAAGCGGTCGCCGTCGGCCTGGAAGATGCCCCGGCAGCGCTGGGTGAGTCCACCGCCCGCGCACTCGGTGATCATCACGGTGCCGCCCGTCGAGTGCCCCACCGCCAGCCAGAACGGGCCGGCGCTCACCCAGGCGAAGAACGCGGCGAGCAGGCTCAGCGTCACCAGCACGGCGAGCCCGGCGGGCGGGTTCGGCGGGTTGGCCGGGCGGGCCGGCGCCCGCCGGGCGCGGACCCGGACGGTCCGGCGGCGCGGCTCGTCGCGTAGCGGCGTGCCGTCCCAGTGCACCTCCTCGATCGGCGCCCAGCCGGTCGTCTCGTCGCCGGCCGGGGCCGACCGCCGCTGCCAGCGCGGCTGCCGCACCGGCACCCGGCGCGGCACGGCGTCCACGGGCGCCCCGGTGGTCGGCTCCACCTCCACCGTCGGATCCACCGGGTCCACCCGGGGCTGCGGGGCGACCGGCGTGCCGCGCGGCGCGGCCCGGGCGGACGCGGACGGCTCGGGCGCCGCTGGTCTGCTGGTCACGCCGTTCATTCCACACCTGCGGCGCGGGCTCGCCGGGCAGCTCAGGCCGCGTGTCGGCGACAAATCGGGCGTACGCCGGGCCGGCCCGCCCTATTGGTTCGCGGGGCGCCCACGGCAATCACTAGTCTTGACGCTCATGAGTCACGTTCTCGCCGCGGTCGCCTGGCCCTACGCCAACGGCCCGCGCCACATCGGCCACGTCTCCGGATTCGGCGTTCCCTCCGACGTCTTCGCCCGGTACATGCGGATGGCCGGTCACGACGTGCTCATGGTCTCCGGCACCGACGAGCACGGCACCCCGATCCAGGTGCAGGCCGACGCCGAGGGGGTCACCGCGCGAGAGCTGGCCGACCGCTACAACCGGGTGATCGCCGAGGACCTCCGGGCGCTCGGCCTGTCGTACGACCTGTTCACCCGCACCACCACCCGCAACCACTACGCGGTGGTGCAGGAGCTGTTCACCGGGCTGCACCGCAACGGCTACATCGTCCCGAAGGTCACCACCGGGGCGATCTCCCCGTCCACCGGCCGCACCCTGCCGGACCGCTACATCGAGGGCACCTGCCCGATCTGCGGCTACGACAGCGCCCGCGGCGACCAGTGCGACAACTGCGGCAACCAGCTCGACCCGATCGACCTGATCGACCCCAAGTCGAAGATCAACGGCGAGACGCCGGAGTTCGTGGAGACCGAGCACTTCTTCCTCGACCTGCCCGCCCTCGCCGACGCGCTGCGGCAGTGGCTGGACACCCGGGAGGGCTGGCGGCCCAACGTGCTGCGGTTCTCCCGGAACCTGCTCGACGACCTCCAGCCCCGGGCCATCACCCGGGACCTGGAATGGGGCGTGCCGATCCCGCTCGACGGCTGGCAGGACCGGAACGACAAGCGGATCTACGTCTGGTTCGACGCGGTGATCGGCTACCTGTCCGCGTCCATCGAGTGGGCCCGCCGCACCGGCGACCCGGAGGCGTGGCGGAAGTGGTGGTCGGCCGACGCCGAGGGGAAGGACGCGCTCGGCTACTACTTCATGGGCAAGGACAACATCGTCTTCCACTCGGTGATCTGGCCGGCGCTGCTCGGTGGCTACTCCGGCGAGGGCGCCCGCGACGGCGAGCCCGGCCGGCTGGGCCGGCTCAACCTGCCCACCGAGGTCGTCTCCAGCGAATACCTCACCATGGAGGGGCGGAAGTTCTCCTCCTCCCGCAAGGTCGTCATCTACGTCCGGGACTTCCTGGAGCGCTACGACGCCGACGCGCTGCGCTACTTCATCGCGGTGGCCGGCCCGGAGAGCAACGACACGGACTTCACCTGGGCGGAGTTCCTCCGCCGCAACAACGACGAGCTGGTCGCCGGCTGGGGCAACCTGGTCAACCGGTCCGTGTCGATGGCGGCGAAGAACTTCGGCGCGATCCCGCCGGTCGACCCGGCCGGGCTCACCGACGCCGACCGGGCGCTGCTCGACGTCGCGGCGGCCGGCTTCGCCACCGTCGGCGACCTGATCGCCCGGCACCGGCAGAAGCAGGCCATCGGCGAGGCCATGAAGGTGGTCGCCGAGGCCAACAAGTATCTGTCCGAGCAGGCGCCCTGGAAGCTCAAGGGCGACGACGACAAACCGCGGATGGGCACCATCCTGCACGTCGCGCTCCAGGTGGTCAGCGACGCCAACACGCTGCTCACCCCGTTCCTGCCGCACTCCGCCCAGAAGATCCACGAGCTGCTCGGCGGCACCGGCACGCACGCGCCGATGCCGGTGATCGAGGAGGTCGACGACCTCGACGGCGGCCCGGCGTACCCGGTGCTGACCGGCGACTACACGGTCGGGGCGCGCTGGGAGTCCGTACCCCTGGAGGCGGGCCGGCCGCTCGCGGCGCCCAAGCCGGTGTTCCGCAAGCTCGACCCGTCCATCGTCGACGAGGAACTGGCCCGCCTCGCCGGCTGACCACCGACGCGACAGCGGCCCCGGGGGAGACCCCGGGGCCGCCTGCCGTCCGGGGTCAGGCCCGGGCCATGCTCGGCTTGCCGATGAACTCCATGATCGCGTTGTTGACCTCGGTCGGATGGGTCCACGGCGTGCCGTGCGGGGCGCCCTTCAGCGTGACCAGCTTGGCGTCGGACAGCATGTTCACCAGCCGCTGACCCGTCTTCGGGTACGGCAGCACCATGTCCTTGTCGCCCTGGATGATCAGCACCGGGATCTTGATGTTCGGCAGGTCGCCGCGGAAGTCGGTCTGCCAGGCGTCCACCGAGTCGTGGGTGCCCTTCGCGGACGCCTGCGCGCCGATCTGCCAGTGCGCGTGGTACGCCTCGTCGCTGACCAGCTTGCCCTTGTTCTCGCTGGCGTTGAAGAACGCGTCGCAGAACTGCGTCAGGTAGGCGAACCGGTCCTGGATGATCGCCTGCTGGAACCCGTCGAACAGGCTCTTCTCGACGCCCTCCGGATTGTCGGCGGTCTTCAGCAGGAACGGCGCCAACGGGGCCATCACCACCGCCCGCGACACCCGGTCCGACCCGTACGCGCCCAGGTAGCGGGTGACCTCGCCGGTACCCATCGAGTGCCCGACCAGGATCGCGTCCCGCAGGTCCAGCTCGGTCATCAGCACGTCCAGGTCGGCGGCGAACGTGTCGTAGTCGTAGCCGAACGCCGGCTGCGCGGAACTGCCGTACCCGCGCCGGTCGTACGTGATCACCCGGTACCCGGCGGCGAGCAGCGGACCGCTCATCTTCTCCCAGGTCGCCCCGTTGAACGGGAAACCGTGGATCAGCACGATCGGCTGACCGGAACCGTGATCCTCGTAGTACAGGTCGATGGGTGCGGAGTTCTCCGTACCGACGGTGACGAAAGGCATGTCGGAATTCCCCCTCGCGTGGGTCTCGGACGCCCACGACTTCCCGACCCGCCGCCGGCTATGCGTCGCGGCGCGGGTACGGCAGGTCCACCACCCGGTCCTCGGTCAGCTCGCCACCCGGCGCCCACACCTCGTAGACGCCCCGTTCGTGACACTGCGCCCCGGTCACCGCCACCGCGTCCGGATCCGGACGACGCAGCCGCAACCGCAGCCAGCCCGCCTCCTCCCGCAGCACCAGACAGGGCACCCCGCGCCACACGGCCGTCCGCAGCCGCCGGGCCGCCGCGTCCACCGGATAGCGGGCCGCCCGGGTCATCGCCAGCACCCGGAACCCGCCCGGCTGGTCGGCCACCGCCTCGTACTCGGCCCCGGCGTACGCGCCGACCAGCCGGGTCGAGCGCGGCGCGTCGCCGGTCGGCACGTACTCCTGGTCGGCGGCGAGGCCGGGCACCGCGGCCAGCAGGTGCCGCCACTGCGGACCGGCCAGCCGCAACCAGCCGCGCTGCTCCGCCTGATAGGTGTAGAGCACCACCTCCACCCCCTCCGCCGGGTAGGCGAGCAGCGTGGCGTTGGCCGGCACCGGCAGGTCGGCGAAGTCCCGGGTGACGAACTCCGGGACGAGCTGCCCGTCGCTCGGCACGAACCCGGTGCCCAGCACCGGCGGCCCGATCCGGTCCCGGGGCGGCAGGGCGGTCAGCCCGCGGTGCGCCGGGCCGACCGGGACGTCGTAGTCGGCCGGGTCGGCGGCCCGCCACCGCAACGCGTACGCCACGTCGCCGCCCTCGGAGTCGCCGCGCAGCACCGCCAGCCCCGCCGGCGTCCGCAGGTGCGCCACGTCGTGCTCCCGGTAGCAGAAGCCGTGCGGCAACCAGCCCCGCACGTAACCGGCGAGCTGCCGGGCGGAGAGCACCTTCACCATCCGGGTGCCCGGCCGGATCACCGCCGACGCCCGCACCGCGGCCAGCGTCGGGTCGCCCGCCGCCGCCGGCCGCTGGCTGAGCTGGTGCACGTACGCCCAGCCCCGGTCCCGGTGCACCGGCATCAGCAGCGGCGAGTCGGGCTCCTCGGTCGGCTCGGCCGCCCCGTGCACCGCGTCCACCTCGGTCGCGTGCACGAACTTCCGCCAGGGCAGGCCGCCACCCGGCCGGGGACACCACTCGAAGCCGGGCACCTCGTCGGCGCTGAACAGCTCGTACGCCGCGCCCCGGGCGAGCTCCTCGGCCGGGTGCACGCGCCCGTCGTACGCCACGCGCAGCCCGGTCCGCTCGGAGGCGGCGCCGCCGGTACGGTCCGTGACGGTCATTTCCGGGACGCTAGGCCGGCCAGATGTGGGGCGTGTGAACGGCCGGTGGCGGTCCGGGAACGCGGCCCGGCGCGGGTGTGTGATGCTGGCCGCGATGACCGAGCAGACCGAGACCCGCAAGCAGCGCGCCGCCCGCCGGGCCGGCGAGTTCCCACCCGCCCCCGAGCCGCTGCCGGCGCCCGTACCGGACAGCCACACCCACCTCGACATCACCGTCGGCGAGTACGGCGCACCCCCCGGCGGGGACGGTGGCTCCTCCCCGGGCGGCGCGGGCGACGGCGACCGGGTCGCCGCCGCGCTCGCGGTCGCCGTCGACGCCGGCGTGGACCGGCTCGTCCAGGTCGGCGTGGACATCGCGTCGTCCGAGTGGGGCGCCGACGTCGCCGACCGGTACGCCGCGGTGCTGGCCACCGTGGCGCTGCACCCCAACGAGGCGCCCCGCCTCGCCGACCTGGACGAGGCGCTGCGCCGGATCGAGGCGCTGGCCGGGCGGGACCGGGTCCGTGGGATCGGCGAGACCGGGATGGACTTCTTCCGCACCGGCGAGGCGGGCCGGGCCGCGCAGGAGGAGAGCTTCCGGGCGCACATCGCCATCGCCAAGCGCCACCGCAAGGCGCTCGTCATCCACGACCGCGACGCGCACGCCGACGTGCTGCGCATCCTCGACGACGAGGGCGCCCCGGAGACCGTGGTGATGCACTGCTTCTCCGGCGACGCCGACTTCGCCCGCGCGTGCGTGCGCCGGGGCCACCTGCTCAGCTTCGCCGGCACGGTCACGTTCGGCAGCGCCGCCGCGCTGCGCGAGGCCGCCGCCGTCACCCCGCCGGATCAGATGCTGGTGGAGACCGACGCGCCGTACCTGACGCCGATGCCGTACCGGGGCCGGCCGAACGCGTCGTACCTGATTCCGCTGACGGTCCGGTTCCTGGCCGACACCACCGGCACCGACCTGGACGAACTCTGCGCCGCGCTGTCGACCAACGGTGAGCGCGCCTTCGGCCCGTGGCGTCAAGGAGGGGCCCCTTCTTGACGCCAGGCGTTAAGAAGGGGCCCCTCCTTTCACGAATGGGTGGGCAATTACGCTACGGGGCGTGACCGGACTCCTCGGCCCGGCGGAGATCCGGGAACTCGCCGCGCGGCTCGGCGTCACGCCGACCAAGAAGCTCGGCCAGAACTTCGTGCACGACCCGAACACGGTGCGCCGGATCGTCACCACCGCCGGGCTGGCCCCGGACGACGTGGCGCTGGAGGTCGGCCCCGGGCTCGGCTCGCTCACCCTGGCGCTGCTGCCGGTCGCCGCGCACGTGCACGCCGTGGAACTCGACCCGGCGCTCGCCGCCGCGCTGCCCGGCACCGCCGACCGGTTCGCCGGCCCGGACGCCGCCCGGCTCACCGTGCACCAGGCCGACGCGCTGCGGATCACCGCCGCCGACCTGGGCGACCCGGCCCCCACCGCGCTGGTGGCGAACCTGCCCTACAACGTGGCGGTGCCGGTGGTGCTGCACCTGCTCGCCGAGCTGCCCACGCTGCGGCACGGCCTGGTGATGGTGCAGAAGGAGGTCGCCGACCGGCTCGTCGCCGGTCCCGGCTCCAAGGTGTACGGCATCCCCTCGGTCAAGCTCGCCTGGTACGCCCGCGCCCGCGCCGCCGGCAAGGTCCCGCCGAACGTGTTCTGGCCGGTGCCCAACGTCGACTCCGGACTGGTCGCGTTCACCCGCCGCGAGCCGCCCCGGCCCGAGGTACCCCGCAGGGCGGTCTTCGCGGTGGTCGACGCCGCGTTCGCCCAGCGCCGCAAGACGCTGCGCGCCGCGCTGGCCGGCTGGGCCGGCGGCGCGGACCGGGCCGCCGCCGCGCTCACCGCCGCCGGCGTGGACCCGGGCGCCCGCGGCGAGTCGCTCACCGTCGAGCAGTTCGCCGCCATCGCCGCGTCGGCCCCGGACGGCTCCGCCGGGGCCCAGTAGGCTGGCGCCGTTGCCCGACCCCGCCGAGGAGCTGACCGTGCAGAAGCCGTTCGACACCCGCCTGCGCCCACGGGAGCTGTCCCGGTGACCGAGGCCTGGCGACCGGAGGACGAGGACGGGCAGCGGCGCGGCTCCAGCGGCCCGGTCAGGGTGCGGGTGCCCGCCAAGGTCAACCTGCACCTCGGGGTGGGGCCCCTGCGGCGGGACGGCTACCACGAGCTGAACACCGTCTACCACGCGATCTCCATCTACGACGAGCTGACCGCCCGCCGCGGCGACACGCTCGCGCTCACCATGGAGGGCGAGGGCGCCGGCGAGCTGGCCCTGGACGACACCAACCTGGTGCTGCGCGCCGCGCACGCCCTCGCCGGCTACGCCGGGGTCGCCCCGCACGCCCGCCTGCACCTGCGCAAGCACATCCCGCTCGCCGGCGGGCTGGCCGGCGGCAGCGCCGACGCCGCCGCCGCGCTGGTCGCCTGCGACGCGCTCTGGGGCACCGGCCTGTCCCGCGACGAACTGGCCGGCATCGCCGCCGACCTCGGCTCCGACGTGCCGTTCCTGATCCACGGCGGCACCGCGCTCGGCACCGGCCGGGGCGAGGCGGTCAGCCCGGTGCTGGCGCGCCCCACCTCCTGGCACTGGGTGGTGGCCATCGCCGACGGCGGCCTCTCCACCCCGGCCGCCTACCGTGAACTGGACCGGCTGCGCGA
This sequence comes from Micromonospora sp. DT227, assembly GCF_049841835.1. Taxonomy (NCBI): domain Bacteria; kingdom Bacillati; phylum Actinomycetota; class Actinomycetes; order Micromonosporales; family Micromonosporaceae; genus Micromonospora; species Micromonospora sp. DT227. The sequence continues at coordinate 1,333,799 of NZ_JBNCLA010000001.1, forward strand.
CACCGGGGCCGCCGGCACGCCGCTGGGCAGCACCGACGCGCTGCTCGGCGCGCTGCGCCAACGGGACCCGCGGGTGCTCGCCGCCACGCTCGGCAACGACCTCCAGGACGCCGCGCTGGCCATGCGCCCGGCGCTGGCCGGGACGCTCAAGGCCGGCGAGGCCGCCGGCGCGCTCGCCGGCATCGTCTCCGGCTCCGGGCCCACCTGCGTGTTCCTCGCCGCCGACGCCGCCGACGCGGAGCGGATCGCCGACGAGCTGACCGCCGCCGGAGTGTGCCGGGAGGCACGGGTCGCGCACGGGCCCGTGCACGGCGCCCGCATCGTCTGACGCCCCGTACCCTTGACTCAGGCGTCCCGGACCCCGGGGCGCCTGAGTCGTGTGAAAGGTGAACCAGTGGCCAACATCGTCAACCTGGACCGGGTGTCCAAGGGGTACGGCGCCGCCGGGCCGCTGCTCACCGACGTCTCGCTCGGCCTCGACGACGCCGACCGGATCGGCGTGGTCGGTCTCAACGGCGCCGGCAAGTCGACGCTGCTGCGGATGCTCACCCGCACCGAGGAGCCCGACGACGGCCGGGTCACCCACCGCCGCGACCTGCGGGTCGCCTGGCTGCCGCAGCGCCTCGACCTGGCCGGAGACCTCACCGTGCGGGATGTCGTGCTCGGCACCGCGTGGCTCGGCGAGAGCATGGGCGCCGAGCACGAGTGGGCCGGCGACGCCGGCGTCCGGGCCATCCTCGACGGCCTCGGCATGCCCCACCTCGGCCTCGACGCCGCGGTCGGCACCATGTCCGGCGGGGAGCGCCGCCGGGTCGCGCTCGCCGCGCTGCTGGTCCGCGACGCCGACCTGCTCGTCCTCGACGAGCCCACCAACCACCTCGACGTCGGTGGCGTCGACTGGCTGGCCCGGCACCTGGTTACCCGCAAGGGCGCGCTGGTGGTGGTCACCCACGACCGCTGGTTCCTCGACGCCGTCTGCACCACCACCTGGGAGGTCGCCGACCGGACCGTCCGGGCGTACGAGGGCGGCTTCGCCGCGTGGACGCTGGCCCGCGTCGAGCGGCAGCGGGTCGCCGCCGCCACCGAGGCCCGCCGGCAGAACCTGCTCCGCAAGGAGATCGCCTGGCTGCGGCGGGGCCCGCCGGCGCGGACCTCCAAGCCCAAGTTCCGCATCGACGCCGCGAACGCGCTCATCGCCGACGTGCCGGAACCGCGCGACACCATGTCGCTGCAACGGCTCGCCACCGCCCGGCTCGGCAAGCAGGTGTACGACCTGGAGCACGTCACCCTGCACGCCGGCCCGAAGGAGATCCTGCGCGACACCACCTGGCAGGTCGGCCCCGGTGACCGGATCGCGATCCTCGGCCGCAACGGCGCCGGCAAGACCACGCTGCTGCGGCTGCTCGCCGGCGTGACGGGCGCCGACGGCGGGCGCTTCGCCGCCGGGCAGACCGTGCGGCCGGCGTTCCTCTCCCAGGAACTCGCCGAACTCCCCGGCCACCTGCGCGTGCTGGAAGCCGTCGAGGAGGTGGCCCGCCGGGTGCAGTTCGGCGACCGGGAGATCAGCGCGTCCCAGCTCGCCGAGATGTTCGGCTTCGACGACCGGCGGCTCTGGACGCCGGTGAGCGACCTGTCCGGCGGCGAGCGCCGCCGCCTCCAGATGCTGCGCCTGCTGGCCGGCGAGCCCAACGTGCTGCTGTTCGACGAGCCCACCAACGACCTGGACACCGACACGCTCGCCGCGCTGGAGGACCTGCTCGACTCGTGGCCCGGCACCATCGTGGTGGCCAGCCACGACCGCTACCTGATCGAGCGGGTCACCGACGTCGCGTACGGCATGTTCGGCGACGGGCGACTCGTGCACCTGCCCGGCGGCATCGACGAGTACCTGGCCCGGGCCGCCGCGGCCGGTGGCCCGGCGCCCGCCGACCTCACCCCGGGCACGGCCGCGCCGGCCCGCGACGGCATGTCCGCCGCCGAGGTACGCACCGCGAAGAAGGAACTCAACCGGCTGGAACGGCAGATCGCCAAGCTCGAACAGAAGGAGGCGGGCCTGCACGAGCAACTCGCCGCCAACGCCACCGACTACGCCCGCGTCGCCGAGCTGGACGCCCAGCTCAAGGAGGTGCGGGCCGAGCGGGACCGCACCGAGGAGACCTGGTTGGCGCTGGCCGAGGAGCTGCCCGCCGGCTGAGGCGTGGGGGGTGTGCGGCGTCACTGACCGCCGTACGGGACAATCACCGAGGAACCCTCATCCGAACGGTCTTGGAGACGCTGAGATGGCCCACACCCCCGTCAACCACCCCGCGCGGCCGATCTACCGGGCGATCGGCGGGCTCGTTGGTCTGTACTTCGTCGTCTTCGGCGGCCTCGGCATCATCGCCAGCGCCGGCAACGACTTCTTCGCCCAGGACGACACCAGGGTGCTCGGTCAGGGCACCAACATGGGCTTCTCGCTGCTGTCGATCCTGATCGGGGTGGTGATCCTGGTCGGCACCGCGATCGGCCGCAACCTCGACGTGGCGGTCAACCAGTGGCTGGCGTACACGCTCATGGTCATCGGCCTGGCCGCGCTGGCGTTCCTCCAGACGGACGCCAACCTCCTCAACTTCTCGATCGTGACCGTGATCGTGGTCCTGACGCTGTCGCTGGTCCTGCTGGTGGCCGGCATGTACGGCAAGGTCGGCACCGACGACGAGCACGAGGCCTGGCAGAAGGCCCGCCTGGTGCTCTGATCCGATCCACCCCGAAGGCCCGGCGTCCGCGCCGGGCCTTCGGCGTTTCCCGGTACGGAACCGGACGCCCCGGGGGACAATTGCCCCGAATCAGTCTCCACGGCTGGAGGGCACCATGGCGCACTTCCCGGTGAACCACCCCGCGCGACCGCTCTACCGGGTGCTGTCCGGGCTGATCGGCCTCTACATCCTGGCCTTCGGTGTCTGGGGGGTGTTCGAGACCTGGGGCGACGGGCTGTTCAGCCGGCAGGACACCTACGCCCTCGGGCTGCGCACCAACCTGGCCTTCTCGCTGGTCTCGGTGGTCTTCGGCGCGGTCCTGATCATCGGCGCGTCCCGCCGGAACAACCTCGGGCACTACATGAACCTCACCGCCGGCGCGGTCTTCCTGGTCACCGGCATCCTGATGATGGCCGTGCTCCAGACCTCGGCGAACTTCCTGAACTTCTCGATGTCCACCGTCATCGTGTCGCTGCTGTTCGGGCTGATCCTGCTCGCCACCGGGCTCTACGACAAGGTCGGGCCGCCCGAGCACGCCGAGGAGGAGCGCCGCCGCCGCTACCACCCGCTCGCCGAGGGCAACCGCTAACCCTGGATCGGCCCCGGTTTCGACTCCAGGTGCGACAGGCCGTTCCAGGCCAGGTTCACCAGGTGCGCCGCCACCGTCTCCTTGCGCGGCCTGCGCACCTCCAGCCACCAGCGCCCGGTCAACGCCACCATGCCCACCAGCGCCTGCGAGTAGAGCTCCGCCAGCTTCGGGTCGTACCCCCGGCTGGAGAACTCCGCGCCGAGAATGTGCTCCACCTGGTGCGCGACGTCGTTCATCACGCTGCTGAAGTTGCCGGTCGCCGACATCAGCGGCGACTCCCGGACCAGCACCCGGAAGCCGCTGGTCTCCTCCTCGATGTAGGTCAGCAGCGTCAACGCGGCCTGCTCCAGCAGTTCGCGCGGATGGCCCGCGGTCAGCGCCGTGGTGATCCGGTCCAGCAGCGAGCGGACCTCCCGGTCCACCACCACCGCGTAGAGCCCCTCCTTGCCGCCGAAGTGCTCGTAGACCACCGGCTTGGAGACCTTGGCCCGCGACGCCACCTCCTCGATCGAGGTGGCGTCGAACCCGCGCTCGGCGAAGATCTGCCGGGCGATCGAGATCAACTGCTCGCGCCGCTGCGCCGCGGACATCCGTACCCGGGGCTTGGCCGCCGGGACGGCCCGCCGGCGAGCACTGTCGCTGCCGGGAACGTCGGTCACCCACCCCATCCTGCCAGGCGCGGTCCGCGCCGGCCGACCGGCGACCGCTTGTCGTACACCTGTTCTAGGTTGGGGTGGTGACCGATCCGCTCGCGGCAGAGGCGCGCCGGCTGCGCGTCGAGGAACACCTCTCCGTCGTGGAGATTCGGGCCCGGCTCGGCATCGGCCGCAACCGGGCGTACGCGTTGCTGCGCGGCGTGCCGCCGCCGAAGTGGACCCGCCGCCCCCGGGCCCGGGACGACGCCCGCGCCGAGGCGCTCAGGCTGCGCGCGACCGGGTGCTCGGTCAACCAGATCGCGGTGCGGCTCGGCGTGGCGAAGTCCACCGTCTACCAGTGGGTGCGGCACCTGCCGCTGAACCCGGACGCCGCGACGGCCGAGCGGCGGCGGGCGCACGCGAAGGTGATGACGGATGCGCGTTGGGGCGCCCACCGGGAGGCGCGGGACGCGGAGCAGGCTGCCGTGCAGGCCCGGGCCGCGGCGGCGGTGGGTGGCCTCGGCGAGCGGGATCTGCTGATGCTGGGCGCGGCGATCTACTGGTGCGAGGGAAGCAAGTCGAAGCCGTGGCGATCACAGGATCGGCTGGAGTTCGTCAACAGCGACCCCCTGTTGCTCGCGCTGTTCCTGGCGTTTCTCGCCGCCTGCGGGGTCAACCGCGAGACGGCGAGCTACCGACTGCTCATCCACGAGTCCGGTGAGGTCGAGGCGACCGAGCGCTGGTGGGCGGAGCGGCTGCGGCTTCCGCCGGAGCGGTTCACCCGAGCGACGCTCAAACGGCACAGCCCGAAAACGGTGCGGCGGAACAGCGGCGAGAGCTACCGGGGTTGCCTGGTGATCACCGTTCCGCGCAGCCGGCAGCTCTACTGGCGTGTCGAGGGCCTGATCGCCGGGATCGGGGACGCGGTGACGGGAAGGCGCGACGAATGAACGGCCGGCGCCGGCCCGGAGAGGCCGGGGCGGCGATGGCGACCGCACGGCACGGCGCCCGATCCGAGGCATCCGAGGGCTAGCGAGACCCGGTAAGCTGTCGAGGTTCCCTTCGGCCGTGGTGTAACTGGCAACACCCAAGATTTTGGTTCTTGTGTTTCAGGTTCGAATCCTGGCGGCCGAGCAGTTTCAGGTATAGGTGCCCTTCGTGGGGTACGCGGCAAGCTGCCCGCTGCTCTGGTTAGCATGACCGCGAGACTGTCGCCGTCCCGACGGGAGCACGTCGTGTCCCAGCCCCACCTCCGCACCGTTGTCGTGCTCGCCGCTGGTGAGGGCAAGCGGATGAAGTCGTCCCTGCCCAAGGTGCTGCACCCCTTGCTCGGCCGTACCCTGCTCGGTCACGTCCTGGCCGCGGCCGGGCCGCTCGGCGCGGACCGCACCGTGGTGGTGGTCGGCCACGGCGCCGACCAGGTGCGGGCGCACCTGACCGAGGTGGCCCCGGCCGCCACGCCGGTGCTCCAGGAGCGCCAGCTCGGCACCGGGCACGCGGTCCGCATCGCGCTGGACGCGGTGCCGGACGCGGCCGGCACCGTCGTGGTGATCAACGGCGACGTGCCGCTGCTGCGGCCGGAGACCGTCGCGGCCCTGGTCGAGGCGCACGAGGACGCCGTCGCCGCGGCGACCGTGCTGGCCGCCGAGGTGCCGGACCCGACCGGCCTGGGCCGGATCGTGCGGGACACGGACGGCCGGCTGGCGCAGATCGTCGAGGAGCGCGACGCCACGCCGCAGCAGCGCGCGCTGCGGGAGATCAACGCGGGCATCTACGCGTTCGACGCGGTCCGGCTCCGGGAGGCGCTGGGCAAGCTCTCCACCGACAACGACCAGGGCGAGGAGTACCTCACCGACGTCTTCGCGCTGCTCCGGGACGCGGGCGAGCCGGTGGCGGTGCACCGGGCGGCCGACCACGTGGAGACGCTGGGCTGCAACGACCGGGTGGAGCTGGCCGGGCTGCGCCGGCTGCTGCGCGACCGGGTCAACGAGGGCTGGATGCGTACCGGCGTGAGCCTCCTCGACCCGCACACCACCTGGATCGACGTGACGGTGACGCTGGAGCGGGACGCGGTGGTCGACCAGAACACCCAGTTGCGGGGCGCCACCACGGTGGGCGCGGGCGCGTCGGTCGGCCCGGACACCACGCTCGTCGACACCACGGTGGGCGAGGGCGCGAGCGTGGTGCGCAGCCACGCGGTGGGCGCCGAGGTGGGCCCGCAGGCCAGCGTCGGCCCGTACGCGTACCTGCGGCCGGAGTCGCGGCTGGCCCGCAAGGCGAAGGTCGGCACGTTCGTGGAGACCAAGAAGGCGACGATCGGTGAGGGCTCGAAGGTGCCCCACCTGTCGTACGTGGGGGACGCGACGATCGGCGACCACAGCAACATCGGCGCCGCCACGGTGTTCGTCAACTACGACGGGGTGCACAAGCACCACACCACGATCGGCAGTCACGCGCGTACCGGTGCGGACAACATGTTCGTGGCCCCGGTGCGGGTGGGCGACGGCGCGTACACCGCGGCCGGTTCGGTGATCACCGGTGACGTGCCGCCGGGCGCGATGGCGGTGGCGCGCGGTCAGCAGCGCAACGTGGAGGGCTGGGTGCTGCGCAAGCGGGCCGGCACGGCGGCGGCGGACGCGGCCCGGCAGGCCCGCGACGGCGAGGCCGGGCCGGGCGCGGCCGCAAGCGAAGGTGACTGAATCCACGGGGACCGCCGGGCGGTGGGTGGACCGGTGAACCCGGGGGATACTGCAACCGAACAGTTCCCGGCCGCGCCGGGCACCACCGACATACGGGAGCAGACGGGCCCATGGGCAGCATCGTCGCCGAGAACCGCAAGAGCCTGATGCTCTTCTCCGGGAGGGGTTTTCCGGAGCTGGCCAAGGAGATCGGTGAGGTGCTCGGCGTCGCGCCGACGCCCGCCGACGCCTACGAGTTCGCCAACGGTGAGATCTTCGTACGGTTCAAGGACTCGGTCCGTGGTTCGGACGCCTTCGTGGTGCAGTCCGTGACGCACGGGGTGAACACGTGGGTCATGGAGACCCTGATCATGGTGGACGCGCTGAAGCGTGGTTCCGCCAAGCGGATCACCGTGGTGTTGCCGTTCTACCCCTACTCGCGGCAGGACAAGAAGCACCGGGGTCGCGAGCCGATCTCGGCGCGGCTGGTGGCCGACCTGCTGAAGACCGCGGGCGCGAACCGGATCCTGACCGTGGATCTGCACACCGCGCAGATCCAGGGCTTCTTCGACGGCCCGGTGGACCACCTGTTCGCGATGGACGTGCTCGCCGAGTACGTGGAGCACAAGTACGCGGGCCGGCCGATGACGGTGGTGGCGCCGGATTCGGGCCGGGTGCGGGTGGCGGAGCGCTGGACGGACCGGCTGGGTGGTTGCCCGCTGGCGTTCATCCACAAGACCCGGGACCCGTTGAAGCCGAACCAGGTGGTGGCGAACCGCGTGGTGGGTGAGGTCGAGGGCCGGGTGTGCCTGATCGTGGACGACATGATCGACACCGGTGGCACGATCTCCAAGGCGGCGGACATCCTGAAGGAGTCCGGGGCGGCGGAGATCGTGGTCGCGTCGACGCACGCGCTGCTGTCGGACCCGGCGACGGAGCGGCTGAAGAACAGCCCGATCAGCGAGGTCGTGGTGACGAACACGCTGCCGTTGCCGCCGGAGAAGCAGCTCGACAAGCTGACCGTGCTGTCGATCGCCCCGCTGCTGGCGCGGGCGATCCGGGAGGTCTTCGACGACGGTTCGGTGACCACCCTGTTCGGTGGCCTGAGCTGACCGTGGGGTCCGGTCGCCGGTGTGGTCCGGCGGCCGGGCCGTTGCGCTGCGGACCGGCCGGCGTGGTGATAGTGGGGGACTGCCGGCAGGCGCGGAATTCGCTCGGGTAGACTGGTGCGGTTGCCACGGCGAGGGTGCCCGGCGGGCTGCTGAAAAGCACCGCACGGAGGCGCCGTCATCGACGCGGTGCTCCGGGCGGTCGTTCATGACCTTGAGCCCCAGCGAGCCCCTCGCCCAGCACCGCCAGACGACAAGCCGCCGCAGCGAAGTATCAGGAGTTTCCCCGTGTCCGAGGTAAAGATCAGCGCCGAGCCCCGTACCGAGTTCGGCAAGGGTGGTGCCCGTCGTACCCGCCGGGCCGGCAAGGTGCCCGCCGTGCTGTACGGCCACGGCGAGAAGCCCAAGCACATCGCGCTCCCGGCGCGGGAGTTCGCCGCCGCGATCCGTAAGGGCGGTGCGAACCAGCTCTTCGCGATCGAGGTCAGTGACGGCACCCAGGTGCTGGCGCTGCCGAAGGCGATCCAGCGCGACCCGATCAAGGACTCCTTCGAGCACGTGGACCTGCTGCTGGTCCGCCGTGGCGAGAAGGTCACCGTCGAGGTCCCGGTCCAGCTGACCGGTGAGGCCGCGAAGGACACCCTGATCGTGCACGACCACGACACGCTCTCGGTGACCGCCGACGCCACCAAGGTGCCGGACCACCTGGAGGCGTCGATCGAGGGCGCCGAGCCGGGCACCACGATCACCGCCGCCGACGTCGAGCTGCCGTCCGGCGTCGAGCTGGCCACCGACGAGGAGACCGCTGTCGCCTCGGTGACCGCCGCCCCGACCGCCGAGCAGCTCGAGGCCACCCTCCCCGAGGTCGAGGAGGCCACCGAGGAGGCCGAGGCGGAGACCGGCGAGGAGACCGCCGAGGCGCCGGAGGGCGCTCCGGCCGGCGAGGGCGCCGAGGCCGAGGCGAAGACCGAGGCCTGATCGGTCCGCAGGTTGTGCGACAGGCGTCCCCGGTGTTCGGGGGCGCCTGTCGGCGTATCGGGGCGGGTCGTCGGGGAAGCGAGCGGGAAGGGGCGTCGGGGTGACGGACGAGGCGGGGCCGTGGCTGGTGGTCGGCCTGGGCAACCCCGGTCGGGAGTACGCGGCCAACCGGCACAACGTCGGGTTCATGGTGGCCGACCTGCTGGCGGCGCGGGTGGGCGCGAGGTTCGGGCGGCACAAGCGGGCGATGGCCGAGGCCGCCGAGGGGCGGTTGGGGTTCGGCGGCCCGAAGCTGGTGCTGCTGAAGCCGCTGACCTACATGAACCTCTCCGGTGGGCCGGTGGCCGGGCTGGCGCAGTTCCACAAGATCCCCCCGGCGCGGGTGATCGCGGTGCACGACGAGCTGGACATCGGCTACGGGCAGGTGCGGGTGAAGTGCGGCGGCGGCGAGGGTGGCCACAACGGGCTGCGCTCGATGTCGAAGTCGCTGGGCACGAAGGACTACGTCCGGGTGCGGTTCGGCATCGGGCGGCCACCGGGCCGACAGGACCCGGCGGACTACGTACTCTCGGATTTTTCCGGCGCGGAGCGCAAGGAGTTGGAGTTCCTGGTCGACCGCGCGGCGGACGTGGTGGAGTCGGTGGTCACCAAGGGTGTGGAGCCGACGCAGAACCTGTACCACGGGGCTTGACCGGCTCCCGGTGTGCCGGCCGGTAGTCTGCGCCTCGCGACGTGAGCGGGGCCGGCGACGGGAGCGGTGACCATGGGCAGTCCTCCGATGATCGACGGCGCGTTCGCCCGCTGGTTGGCGTCGCGGGCGGGGCAGGCGTTGACGGACCTGCGCGCGGAGTTGGGTTTCGCGGACGCCGGGGCGCTGACGTCGGCCGGGGACAAGGTCGCGCACGACCTGATCCGGACCGAGCTGGCCCGGTGGCGCCCGGCGGACGCGGTGTTGTCGGAGGAGGACGAGGGCTCGCGGCTGGCCTGGACGGCCGAGGTGAGCCGGGAGGCGATGTCCCGGCTGACCGCCGACCGGGTGTGGATCATCGATCCGCTGGACGGCACCCGGGAGTACGCGGAGGAGGGGCGCGCGGACTGGGCGGTGCACGTGGCGCTCTGGTCGCGGCACGCGCCCACGCCGCACGGTCTGGTGGCGGGCGCGGTGGGCCTGCCGGCGCAGCACCGGGTGCTGGGCACGGACCACCCGCCGGCGTACCCGCCGATGACGTTGGAGGCGGCCACGGCCGGCGACGCGCGGGCCGTCCGATTGGCGGTCAGTCGTAGCCGTCCGCCGGTTTTCCTGACCGATCTGGCAGCGGACGTCGGCGCTCATCTGGTTCCGATGGGCTCGGCGGGTGCGAAGATCGCCGCGGTGGTGACCGGCGAGGTCGACGCGTACATCCATGCCGGCGGCCAGTACGAGTGGGACTCGGCCGCTCCGGTCGCTGTGGCGACGGCCACCGGACTGCATGCTTCCCGGATCGACGGTTCTGCGCTGAAATACAACGAGGCCGACCCGCGCCTACCCGATCTGCTGGTCTGCCGCAAGGATCTCGCGAGTCGGTTGCTTGCGGCGTTGCAGCGTCATTCCGGGTAACCTGAGCGTTCTTCTTCACGACTCCGACCGGAAAGGTCTGGAATCCGATGTACGGATCCGAGCGAATCGAGTTCGTGTCATGACGTCCCCCGCCGCGTACCAGGTGTCGCACCTCGACGCGCTCGAGGCGGAGAGCATCTTCGTGATGCGCGAGGTCGTCGCCGAGATGGAGCGGCCGGTCCTGCTCTTCTCCGGTGGCAAGGACTCGATCGTGATGCTCCGATTGGCGCAGAAGGCGTTCGCGCCGGCCAACATCCCGTTCCCGGTGATGCACGTGGACACCGGGCACAACTTCCCCGAGGTGCTCGAATACCGCGACCAGCGGGTCGCCGAGCTGGGTCTGCACCTCATCGTGGCCAGCGTGCCGGAGGCCCTGACCAAGGGCATGGTCCGCGAGTCGGCGGACGGCATGCGCAACCGCATCCAGACGCCGGTGTTGCTCGACGCGGTGGAGAAGCACCGCTTCGACGCGTTGTTCGGTGGTGCCCGGCGGGACGAGGAGAAGGCGCGGGCCAAGGAGCGGGTGTTCAGCTTCCGCGACGAGTTCGGTCAGTGGGACCCGAAGAACCAGCGCCCGGAGCTGTGGTCGCTGTACAACGGTCGGCACCACCCCGGCGAGTCGATCCGGGTGTTCCCGTTGTCCAACTGGACCGAGCTGGACGTCTGGCACTACATCGCCCGGGAGCGGATCCCGTTGCCGGCGATCTACTTCGCGCACGAGCGTGAGGTGATCGAGCGTGACGGCATGTTCTACGCGGTCAACGAGTTCTTCCGGGCCCGCGCCGGTGAGCAGCCGTTCAAGGCCCAGGTGCGGTACCGGACCGTGGGTGACGCCTCCTGCACCGCGGCGGTCCGTTCGGACGCCGACACGGTGGAGAAGGTGATCGAGGAAGTGGCCGCCACCCGGATCACCGAGCGCGGCGCGACCCGCGGCGACGACCGGGTCAGCGAGGCCGCCATGGAGGACCGCAAGCGAGAGGGCTACTTCTGATGAGTGTCGACACCTGGGCGCCGGCCGACGGTGAGACCGCCGCACGGCCGATGGACCTGCTGCGGTTCGCCACCGCCGGCAGCGTCGACGACGGCAAGTCGACCCTGATCGGGCGGCTGCTGTACGACACCAAGTCGCTGTTCAGCGACCAGCTCGCCGCGGTCGAGGCGGTCAGCGCGGCGCGGGGCGACGAATACACCAACCTGGCGCTGCTCACCGACGGCCTGCGCGCCGAGCGGGAGCAGGGCATCACCATCGACGTGGCGTACCGCTACTTCGCCACGCCGCGGCGGAAGTTCATCATCGCCGACACGCCGGGGCACACCCAGTACACCCGGAACATGGTCACCGGCGCGTCCACGGCCGACCTGGCGCTGATCCTGGTGGACGCGCGCAAGGGTCTGGTGGAGCAGTCCCGCCGGCACGCGTTCCTCTGCTCGCTGCTGCGGGTGCCGCACCTGGTCCTATGCGTCAACAAGATGGACCTGGTCGACTGGTCGCAGGAGGTCTTCGAGCGGATCGCCGACGAGTTCACCGCGTTCGCGGCGAAGCTCGACGCGCCGGACCTGACCGTGGTGCCGATCTCCGCGCTGCGCGGCGACAACATCGTCACCCGCTCGGAGAACATGCAGTGGTACGAAGGCCCGTCGCTGCTGCACCACCTGGAACATGTGCACATCGCGTCGGACCGCAACCTGGTCGACGTCCGGTTCCCGGTGCAGTACGTGATCCGGCCGCAGTCCACCACCGTCACCGACTACCGGGGTTACGCCGGCCAGGTGGCCTCCGGCGTGCTCAAGCCGGGCGACGAGGTGATGGTGCTGCCGTCCGGCTTCACCAGCCGGATCGCCGCGGTGGAGACGGCCGACGGCCCGGTCGAGGAGGCGTTCCCGCCGATGTCGGTGACGGTCCGGTTGACCGACGAGATCGACATCTCCCGGGGTGACCTGATCTGCCGGCCGAACAACGCCCCGATGGTCGCGCAGGACATCGAGGCGATGATCTGCTGGATGGACGAGAGCCGGCCGTTGCAGGTCGGCGGCCGGTACGCGATCAAGCACACCACCCGTTCGGCGCGGACGATCGTGCGGGAGCTGCACTACCGGCTGGACGTCAACTCGTTGCACCGGGACGAGACCGCGACCGAGCTGAAGCTCAACGAGATCGGCCGGGTCCGGCTACGCACCACGGTGCCGCTGCTCGCCGACGAGTACCGCCGCAACCGCACCACCGGCGGCTTCGTCATCATCGACGAGGCCACGAACCGCACGGTAGGCGCCGGCATGATCGTCGAAGCCGCCTGACGCCTTCCCTTCCTCCCCCTCCCCTTCTCGTCGCGCAGATTCACGGAAAGAGTGGCCATCCGAGCGTGGATGGCCACTCTTTCCGTGAATCAGGGGCGCGGGCGGGCGTCGGGGGCGCGCGCGGCGGGCGTCGGGGGCGCGCGGGGGCGTCAGGGGAGGCGGGTGACGCCTGGGGCGGGGCGGGCGGTCAGGGTGCGGGGGGCGGCGTAGCCGCGGTCGGCGTACGCGGCCGTGACGGCGGCGGCCACCTCCTCGGCGGCGTCCGCGTCGACCAGGGCGAGCACGCAGCCGCCGAACCCGCCGCCGGTCATCCGCGCGCCGTACGCGCCGGCCGTGAGCGCCGCCTCGACCGCGGTGTCGATCTCCGGGACGGTGATCTCGAAGTCGTCGCGCATCGAGGCGTGCGAGGCGGTCAGCAGCGGACCGGTCTCCCGGACCCGGTCGGCGCGCAGCAACCCGACGGTGTCGAGCACCCGCTGGTTCTCGGTCACCACGTGCCGGACCCGGCGCCGCGTCTCGTCGTCGTCGAGGCGGGCCAGCGCCGCGTCGAGACCGTCGGTGGGCACGTCGCGCAGCGCGGTCACGCCGAGCGTCGCGGCGGCCCGCTCGCAGCTCCTGCGCCGGGCCGCGTACTCGCCGTCGGCGTGCCGGTGCGGCGCGCGGGAGTCGATCACCAGCACGGCCAGCCCGGCCGCGTCCAGGTCGAACGGGATCTGCTCGACCTCCTCGGTGCGGCAGTCGAGGAAGAGCGCGTGACCGGCCCGGCCCCGGATCACCGCGGACTGGTCCATGATCCCGGTGGGCGCGCCGACGTACTCGTTCTCGGCCCGTTGGGCGAGCCGGGGCCACCGGTCGGCGGGCAGGTCGAGCCCACCGAGGTCGACAAGCGCGGCCAGCACCGCCGCCTCGATGGCGGCCGACGAGGAGAGGCCGGAGCCGACCGGCACGTCGGAGGCGATGGCGAGCCGCGCGCCGGGGACGTCGAGGCCGGCGGCCCGCAGCGCCCACACCACGCCGGCCACGTAGGCGGCCCAGCCGTCGACCCGGCCCGGCTCGTCGGCCTCCGCGGCGCCGAACTCGACCGGTGCGTCGTCCAGCTCCGACCAGACCGTCCAGCGCGCGTCCGGGCCGGGCGCCGCGGCGACCACGGTACGCAGCGGCAGCGCGAAGGGCAGCACGAAGCCGTCGTTGTAGTCGGTGTGCTCGCCGATCAGGTTGACCCGTCCGGGAGCCGCCCAGTGGCCGGCCGGCTCGGCGGCGTACCGCTGCCGGAAGCCTTCGGTGGCGCGGGCCGCGACGTCGCCGCTCATGAGGTGTGCCCGGTGCGGTGGTCGCGGTAGAACGCCCAGGCGTCGCCGACCATGTCGTGCAGGGTCGGCTTGGCCGGCACCCAGCCCAATTCGTCGCGGGCCAGCGCGGACGACGCGACCAGCTCGGCGGGGTCTCCCTCGCGGCGTGGCGCCACCTCGACCGGCACCGGGTGGCCGGTGACCTCGCGGACCACATCGACGACCTGGCGGTTGGTGAAGCCGTTGCCGTTACCCAGGTTGTAGATCCGGTGCCGGCCTCCGGTGGCGGCGTCCAGCGCGAGCAGGTGCGCGCGGGCGAGGTCCTCGACGTGGATGTAGTCGCGGACGCAGGTGCCGTCGACGGTGGGGTAGTCGTCGCCGAAGAGTTGGAGCTTCTCGCGCCGGCCGGCGGCCACGTCGAGCGCGATCGGGATGAGGTGCGTCTCCGGGTCGTGCCGTTCGCCGATCGCCGTTCCGTCGCGCAGGTACGCCCCGGCGACGTTGAAGTAGCGCAGCGAGACGGCGCCCAGCTCGTGCGCGACCGCCTCGGAGGTGAGCACCATGTCGACGGCCAGCTTGGTCGCCCCGTACGTGTTGGTGGGCGCCTTGACGGCGGTCTCCGGGATGGGCAGCTCGGTGGGGTTGCCGTAGACGGCGGCGGTCGAGGAGAAGACCATCCGGGGCACCCGGGCGGCGCGGACGGCGTCGATCAGGGCGATCGAGCCGACGGTGTTGGTGTCCCAGTAGAGCTCGGGGCGGATCATCGACTCGCCGGCGGCGATCAGGGCGGCGAAGTGCAGCACGCCGTCGAACCCGGCGTCGGGGGTGAGCACCCGGGCGGCCTCGTGCACCGGCAGGTCGACGTGGGTGGCGTCGGGGGCGAGCGCCTCGCGGTGACCGGTGCGCAGGTCGTCCAGCACGGTCACCTGGTGGCCGTGGTCGAGCAGCATCCGGGTCACCACGCTGCCGATGTAGCCGGCGCCGCCGGTGACGAGCAGTTTCACGTCGATCCTCCTGCCTGGCCGCGTCCGTGTCGGCCGTTTGTGATCACCCTACGGCCGGCGGCCACGGCGCGGCGGCCGAGTGAGCGTCACTCCATTCCACCACGATCCATCAGGATTGAACAGATCCGCACATCGGGCCGGGCTGGCACCGGTCGCTGTCTACCATGCTTGTCATGCGGGAAGCGGGTGGTCCCGGGCCCCGGCGGCGACCGTCGGGGCGGCCCCGACGCGAATCCGGCCCGCTGGCCCGGGCCGTGGCCCGGCTCGTGGTGCGGGCCGCCGACGGCGCCACCCGGGTGGTGACCCACCTGCTCGGGGCGAGCCCCACCGCCGGGCGGGAACGGATCAGCGAGGCCGACCTGCGCGACCTCGTCGCCGCCAACACGCTGCTCGACCCGGACGAACGCCGGATCATCGACGAGGTGCTGGTGGCCGGCGCGCGGCTGGTCCGCGAGGTGATGGTGCCCCGCACCGAGGTGGTCTTCCTCGCCGCCGGCCTGCCGGTGGCCGAGGCGCAGCGGCTGGTGCGGGCCGACCCGCACACCCGCTACCCGGTGGTGGACGGCACGCACGACGACGTCGTCGGCCTGGTGCACCTGCGGGACGTGTTGCTGCGCCCGGAGCCGGCCGGCCGGGTCGCGGTCGGCACGCTGACCCGCGAGGTGAAGCGGCTGCCGGGCAGCAAGCGGGTGCTCGCGGCGCTCACCGAGATGCGTCGGGAAGGGCACCACCTGGCCGTGGTGGTCGACGAGTACGGCGGCACCGCCGGCATCGTCACCTGCGAGGACCTGGTGGAGGAGTTGGTCGGGGAGATCCGCGACGGAAGCCACGGCCCACCCGATCCGGGGCCCGCCGGCCTGCCCGCCGTGGTCGACGGCCGGCTCAACCTGGCCGACTTCGCCGAACGCACCGGGGTGCCGCTGCCCGCCGGCCCGTACGAGACGGTCGGCGGGTACGTGATGGCCGCGCTGGGCCGCCTGCCGGTGGTCGGCGACGAGGTGCCGGTGCGGGACGACCCGGCCGACGGGCCGGATACCACCGATCCGGAGGGCTGGTTGCTGCGGGTGCTGGCGCTGGACGGCCGGCGGGTGTCCCGCCTGGCGGTCTCCGTACGCCGGCTGCCCGAGCCCCGGCGCGAGGTCAGCGGCCCGCGCGCGTCCGTACCCGCCCGACCCGCCGGCCCGTCATGACGGACCCGGGGGCTTGCTGACAGAATTGCCGCCATGTCCGACGTACCCGCCCGCCCGCGCGTCTTCTCCGGCATCCAGCCGACGGCCGACTCGTTCCATCTCGGGAACTACCTGGGCGCGCTGCGGCACTGGGTGGCGCTCCAGGACAGCCACGACGCGTTCTACTGCGTCGTCGACCTGCACGCGATCACCGCGGGGCACGACCCCAAGGTGCTCAGGCAGCGCACCCGGGTGGCCGCCGCGCAGCTCCTCGCGCTCGGCATCGACCCGGAACGCAGCACCCTGTTCGTCCAGTCGCAGCTGCCCGAGCACCCGCAGCTGGCCTGGGTGCTCGGCTGCATCACCGGGTTCGGCGAGGCCGGCCGGATGACCCAGTTCAAGGACAAGGCGCAGAAGCAGGGCAGCGACCGGGCCAGCGTCGGCCTGTTCACCTACCCGATCCTCCAGGCCGCCGACATCCTGCTCTACCAGGCGCACGCGGTGCCGGTCGGCGAGGACCAGCGGCAGCACCTGGAGCTCTCCCGTGACCTGGCGCAGCGGTTCAACTCGCTGTTCGGCCCCACCTTCCGGGTGCCGGTGCCGCACATCGTGAAGGACACCGCCAAGATCGTCGATCTCCAGGATCCCACCGCCAAGATGTCGAAGTCGTTCTCCGCCCCGGCCGGCATCATCGACCTGTTGGAGGACCCGGCCCGCTCGGCCAAGAAGATTCGCTCGGCGGTCACCGACACCGGCCGCGAGATCGTCTTCGACGCGGAGGGGAAGCCGGGCATCTCCAACCTGCTCACCATCTACTCCGCGCTCTCCGGTCGCGGCATCGACGACCTGGTCGCCGCGTACGACGGCCGGGGCTACGGCGACCTCAAGAAGGACCTCGCCGAGGTGGTGCGGGAGTTCGTCACCCCGATCCAGGAGCGCACCAACGGCTACCTGGACGATCCGGCCCAGCTCGACAAGCTGCTCGCGCGGGGCGCGGAGAAGGCCCGGGCGGTGGCGGTCGACACGCTGCGCACCGCGTACGAACGGGTCGGGTTCCTTCCCCCGGTGCGGTCCGCGTAGCGGCGCGGGCGGGGAACGGTGACGGTGAGCGGAGGGATGGCGCGCAACGTGGCGGGCAGTGACGCAGCGCCGGGCGGCGGGGACACGATCCAGATCGGGATCGCGGTCGACGTGCCCGAGCCGTGGGGCGGGCTGCTCACCCGCCGCCGGGTCTCCGCCGGCGACCCGCAGGCCGTCCCGGCGCACGTCACCCTGCTCGGGCCCACCGAGATCCCGGTACGCGCGCTGCCGGCGGTCGAGGCGCACCTGAGCCGGGTGGCCGCCACGCACCTGCCGTTCACGCTGCACCTGCGCGGCACCGGCACGTTCCGCCCGGTCACCCAGGTGGTCTTCGTGACGGTGGCGGCCGGGATCAGCGAGTGCGAGCTGCTCGCCGCCGCCATCAACTCGGCCCCGGAGCTGCACCGCGAGGCCCGCTTCCCGTACCACCCGCACGTCACCGTGGCCCAGGACGTGCCGCCCGAGGTGCTCGACAAGGCGTACGAGGACCTGGCCGACTTCTCCGCGCTGTTCGAGGTGGAGGCGTTCACGCTCTTCTCGCACAGCGGGGCGGCCCGGTGGCAGCCCCGTCGCGACTTCCGGCTCGGCGGCCCCCGCTGAACATCCGGCCGGCCGGGCCGCCTCCGCCGAGGGCGACGATCGGCGAGGATGGCGGGGTGAACGTCTTCGGCCGGATCGAGGTGGCGGTCGGGCGTCGGATCGACGCGGCCCGCGGTCGCTCGGCCGCCTTCGACCACGTCTGGCTGGCCGGGACGCTCTACGCCGACCTGCTCGCCGGGCGGCTCGCCGCCGCCATCGCCTACTACGGCTTCTTCGCCGTGTTCGCGCTCGCCCTGGTCGCGTACTGGATCTTCGGCGCGGTGCTGCGGGACAACGAGGACGTCAGCCGCGCGGCGGCCGAGTTCCTCCGGGAGAACCTGCCCTTTGTCGACCCGGCGCAGATCGCCGAGAGCAGCAACACCGTCGGCGTGGTCGGCCTGATCATCCTGGTCTTCACCGGGATCGGCTGGGTGGAGGCGATCCGCTCGTCGCAGCGGCTGATGTACGGCTTGAACCAGCAGCCCGGCAACCTGGTGGTGCGCCACCTGGTCGACCTGGGCGTGCTGGTCGCGGTCTTCGTGCTGCTCTTCGTCTCGGTCGCCGCCGTCGACGCGCTGGAGTCGCTGCTGCGCTTCCTGCTGCGCAGCACCGGCTCGGTCGGCCTGACCACGGTCAGCGCGGTGCTGAGCGTGCTGGTCAACGCCGTGCTCGCCGCCGCGCTGCTGTTGGCCGTGCCCCGGCTGCGGATGAGCCGCCGCCGGTTGCGCCCGGCGGTGCTGACCGTCGCGATCGGGATCACGCTGCTCAACACCGTGGGGCGCTACTACGTGGTGCGCACCGAGCGGAATCCGGCGTACACGGTGGTGGCGACCGCCGTGGGTCTGCTGCTCTACCTCTACCTGCTCAACCAGATGGTGCTCTTCGGCGCCGCGCTCGCCGCCACCAGCCGGTACGGCCGGGTGGTCGACCTGGCCGAGGGCGGTGCGCGGGAGGTGGACGTGGAGGCCGACGTGCTGGACGAGGAGACCGATCCGGGCACCCCGGGCGGCGGGGGATGAGCCCGCGGATCCGGGTGGACGCGGAGTCGGCGACACCCCCGTACGAGCAGGTGCGCGCCCAGCTCGCGAGCGCCGTCGGCGACGGACGGCTGCCGGTGGGCACCCGGCTCCCCGCGGTCCGGCAGCTCGCCGCCGACCTGGGGCTGGCGGTGAACACGGTGGCCCGGGCCTACCGCGAGCTGGAGGCCGCCGGGCTGGTGCAGACCCGGGGCCGGCACGGCACGGTGGTGGCGCCCGGGCGTGACGACGCCACCGACCGGCTGCACCGGGCCGCCGCCGACTACGCCGCCGAGGCGCGTCGCCTGGGGGTGCCGCCGGAGCGGGCGGTCGCCCTGGTCCGGGCGGCGCTGGACGCCGGTACGCGTGGCTGAGGGCGGTCGCCTGAGCGGGGAGACTCGGGGGATTGCGGTCCCCGGGCGGGCGCGGAACGACGATGATGGGCCGGTGGGCGCACTCGTGACACTGGACCTGCCGGACGACTCGCCGATGCTCGGCCTGCCCTGGATCATCACGTTCGGTCCGCTGGCCGCCGACGACGAGTGGGAGCCCGTGGTCTGCGGCCCGTACGAGCGGCCGCACGCGCTGGCGCTGGCCGAGGCGGTGGTGGCCGAGGAGCAGTTGATGGCGGTCGTGGAGCCGTTGCTGCCGGCGCTGACGCCGGAGGAGATCCGCGGTGAGATCGCCGCCGCGCAGATCGCCGCCGAGGACGAGGCGGCCGAGGCCGACCAGGCGGATCTCTACGGCGACTTCGAGGACGTCATCGACGACGAGCTGGAGTTGGCCGCCGAACGCCAGCCGGAGCCGCAACCGGCGGAGCCGCCGGACGCCGACGAGGTCCGCGCCGGCTTCGCCCGGATCGCCGCGCTGCTCACCGCCAAGGGCGGCTGACCACCGGCGCGGCGCCCCGAACGGACGCCGGCCCCCGGGAGCGGACTCCCGGGGGCCGATGTCACCTCACCCCCCACCACAAGGGGTCGGCAGCCCAGCCGCCCGTCGGCGCGGAGCACAACGGACGACCAGGTCAATGGCGGGTTACCCGGCTCAGCGCCGTTCGAACCACGCAGCCGCGTCCACCGGCAGGACGTGCCCGTCGCCCCGCTCGGTGAGATCGGCGCTGGCGACGAGCGGCCGGCCGAAGCCGGCAACCGTCACGTCCGCGCCGCTGAGGTTGACCACGCAGGTCAGCTCCGTGTCCCCGGCGGCGCGACGGAACGCCAGCACGCCGGGTTCGGTCTCCAGCCAGGTGATGCCGCCGAGGCCGGCCAGCGCCGGGTGCGTGCCCCGGACCCGCAGCGCCGCCCGGTACAGCTCCAGCGTCGAGCCGGGCACCCCGGTCTGGGCGGCCACCGAGAGGGCCCGCCAGGTCGCCGGCGCCGGCAGCCAGCTCAGTTCGCTGCCGTCCGGCCCGAAGCCGTACGGGGCCAGCTCGCCGCTCCACGGGATCGGCACCCGGCAGCCGTCCCGGCTCTCGCCGGTGCGCAGGAACGACGGGTCCTGGCGCAGCTCGTCGGGAAGGTCGAGCACCTCCGGCAGGCCCAGTTCCTCGCCCTGGTAGACGTAGGCGCAGCCGGGCAGCGCGAACATCAGCAGCGCGGCGGCCCGGGCGCGGCGCAGGCCGACCTCGCCGTCGCCGTACCGGGTGACGTGGCGCTGCTTGTCGTGGTTGGAGAGCACCCAGGTGGTCGGCGCGCCGACGATTGTCGACTCGGCCAGCGCGGTGTCGATCACCTTGCGGAACGAGTCGGCCGACCAGGTGGCTTCCAGGAAGTCGAAGCTGAACGCCTGGTGCAGCTCGTCCGGGCCGATGTAGCGGGCCAGCCGCTGCGGCGTCTCGGCCCATGCCTCGGCGACCGCCATCCGGCCGCCCGGGTAGCTGTCCAGGATCGGCCGCCAGGCGCGGTAGATGTCGTGCACCTCGTCCTGGTCGAAGTAGGGCAGCCGGCCCTTGCCGAGCAGATCCGACTGACGCTGCCCGGTGGTCATCGTGCTGAAGCCGACGTCCGGCAGGCCCTCGGCCTTGATCATGCCGTGCGCCACGTCGATCCGGAAGCCGTCGACGCCGCGGTCCAGCCAGAAGCGCAGGACGTCCTCGAACTCGGCGCGCACCTCGGGGTGGCGCCAGTTCAGGTCGGGCTGGGCCGGGTCGAACAGGTGCAGGTACCACTGGCCGTCGACCACCCGGGTCCAGGCCGGGCCGCCGAAGATGCTCTCCCAGTCGTTCGGGGGCAGCTCGCCATGCTCGCCCTTGCCGTCGGCGAACAGGTAGCGCTCGCGCTCCGGGGATCCCGGGCCGGCGGCGAGCGCCGCGGCGAACCAGGGGTGCGCGCTGGAGGTGTGGTTCGGCACCAGGTCGACGATGATCCGCAGGCCCAGCGCGTGCGCGTCGGTGATCATCTCGTCGAAGTCGGTGAGGTTGCCGAAGAGCGGGTCGACGTCGCGGTAGTCGGCCACGTCGTAGCCGGCGTCGACCTGCGGGGAGGTGTAGAACGGCGTCAACCAGAGCGCGTCCACGCCCAGCTCGCGCAGGTAGGGTAGGCGCCCCCGGATGCCCTGGAGGTCACCGACGCCGTCGGAGTTCGCGTCCGCGAAGCTGCGGACGTAGACCTGGTAGACGACCGCGGACCGCCACCAGTCGTCGTCGGTGGCCGGTGGCGTGGGGGTGGGGGCGGAGGTCATCGGTGTCGATCCCGTTCTGTGGCGGCGCGGCGTGTCTGAGCAGAATGCCGCGTCGGCGCTGCAAGAGTCAAGCATTCCTTGCGCAAGAAATGACGCCGATCACCCACCCCACCAGCCCGGTCACCGTCCGCACCTCTCCCAGATCCCGAGACGCCCGCGCCGGGGTCGGGCGGGACGGGGTCAGGCGGGGACGGGAAGGGTGGGGGCGGGGCGTTGGCGCTTGGCGGTGGGGCGGGCGACCGCGGTGGAGCCGCGTACCACCAACTCCGGGCGGAACAGGTACTCGGAGTTCGGGGACGGGTGCCCGTTGATCTCGTCGACCAGGGCGCGTACGGCGGCCACCGCCATGGCCGCGACCGGCTGGCGCACCGTGGTCAGCGGCGGATCGGTGAAGGCCATCAGCGGCGAGTCGTCGTAGCCGACCACCGAGACGTCCTCGGGGACGGAGCGGCCGCGTTGGCGGGCCGCCCGGATCGCGCCGAGCGCCATCAGGTCCGAGCCGCAGACCAGGCCGGTCACCCCGCGCCCGATGAGCCGGCCGGCGGCGGCCTCGCCACCCTCCACGCCGAACAGGGACAGCTCGGTCAGCTCGGCCAGGTCGTCCTCGGAGATGTCGGTGAGGCGCCGCATCGCGGCCTTGTAGCCGGCGACCTTGCGCTGCACCGGGACGAACCGGTCCGGGCCGGTGATCAGGCCGATCCGCCGGTGTCCGAGCGCGACCAGGTGGGCGACCGCGAGTTCGGCGGACTCCCGGTCGTCGCAGGAGACGAACGGCGCGGGGATGCCCGGCGCGTACCCGTTGATCATGACGATCGGCAGCGGCCGGGCGAGCAGCGTGCGGTACCGGTCGTGGTCGGCGGCGGTGTCGGCGTGCAGACCGGAGACGAAGACGATGCCGGAGACCTGCCGGTCCAGCAGCATCTCGACGTACTCGTCCTCGCGGACGCCGCCCGGGGTCTGGGTGCACAGCACCGGCGTGTAGCCGGTGGGCGCCAGCGCGGACTCGATGATCTGGGCGAACGCCGGGAAGATCGGGTTGTCCAGCTCGGGCACGACCAGGCCGACCAGCCCGGCGCTGCGCTTGCGCAGGCGGGCCGGGCGCTCGTAGCCGAGCACGTCGAGGGCGGTGAGGACGGCCTGCCGGGTCTCCGGGGCCACTCCGGGGCGGTCGTTGAGCACCCGCGACACCGTGGCCTCGCTGACTTCGGCCTGTTGGGCGATGTCGGACAGTCGAGCGCGCATGGCGGCACTTTAGCTCAACGGCAAAGTCTTGCGTACACTTCTGCAAGCCCTTCCATTCTCTGCAACCTCTTGCTAACGTCCCCGCAACATGCGAGAGCAGCGGCGCAGCACCCCCGCGCCGGTCAGCAAGAATTTTCAGAGGTTCCCACTGGCGGTCGCCCTTCCCCCGGCGTGCCGCCATGACGACAGGAGTACCGATGCGCATCCGTACCGCGGGTGTGGTCGCCGTCCTCGGTCTGGCGCTCGCCGCGTCCGGCTGTGGTGACAGCGGCAGCGACAAGCCGGCCGCCGAGCAGTCCGCCAGCAAGGCGACCGGCGGCAAGCTGGTCATCTGGGCCGACGACAAGCGCACCGCCGCCCTCAAGCCGTTCGCCGAGGAGTTCGGCAAGGAGAACGGCGTGACCGTCGAGGTGCAGGCCGTCTCCAAGGACCTGCAGACCAACTTCGTCACCGCCTCCCAGCAGGGCAGCGGCCCGGACGCCGTGGTCGGCGCGCACGACTGGATCGGCAACCTGGTCCAGAACGGCGCCATCGACCCGGTCCAGCTCACGGCCGAGCAGAAGGCCGGCTTCAACGAGACCGCGGTCAAGGCGGTCACCTTCAACGGCCAGCTCTACGGCGTGCCCTACGCCACCGAGAACCTGGCGCTGCTCCGCAACACCGAGCTGGCCCCCGAGGCGCCGAAGACGATCGAGGACCTGGTCACCGCCGGCAAGAAGCTCAAGGCGGAGAAGAAGGCCAGCGAGATCCTCTGCCTCCAGTCCGGCCAGAACGGCGACGCGTACCACATCTACCCGCTGTACTCCTCGGCCGGCGGCTACCTGTTCGGCACCGCCGCCAACGGCGACTACGACCCGAAGGACCTGGGCGTGGGCAAGCCGGAGTCGATCGCCGCGTTCCAGAAGATCGCGAAGCTCGGTGAGAAGGGCGAGGGCGCGCTGAAGCGGTCCATCACCCCGGAGAACTCGATCTCCACCTTCACCGGCAAGAAGTGCGCCTTCCTGGTCTCCGGTCCGTGGGCCGTGGCCGACGCCAAGAAGGCCGGCATCAAGTACGACATCTCCCCGGTCCCCGGCTTCGCCGGTGGCAAGGAGGCCCAGCCGTTCGTGGGCGTCCAGGCGTTCTACGTCGCCGCCAAGGGCAAGAACAAGGCCCTGGCCCAGGAGTTCGTCACCAACTACGTGACCAAGCCCGAGCTGGCCGTCGCGCTGTACAAGGCCGAGCCGCGCCCGCCGGCGCTGACCGCCGCCTTCGACCAGGTCAAGGGCGAGGACCCGGACCTGGCGAAGTTCTCCGAGGCCGGCAAGAACGGCCAGGTGCTCCCGGCGATCCCGGCCATGGCCGCGATCTGGGACCCGTTCGGCAAGGCCGAGGCCGCCGTCATCGGTGGCGCCGACCCGGCCAAGACGATCACGGCCGCTGGCAAGACCATCCAGGGTCAGATCAAGTAATGAGCGCGCCGCTGTCCGGCCCGGGGTCCGCCACGCGGACCCCGGGCCGGGAGCCCGCTCGTCCCGGGCTCCCGCGCACCTCGCGTACCGCGCGGAACCACGCGCCGATCACCGCGACCGGCCTCGTCGTCAAGGTGGTCCTGCTCGGCCTGGTGGCCGGGATCGCGCTCTGGGCGGCGTTCCCGCTCATCGAGGCCGGGCACTGGATCGGGCTCGGCGTCCTGGTGGCCACCACCGCCGCCCTGTTCTACCTCTACCTGGGTCGCCGGCACATCCCGGCCAAGTACCTGGTCCCCGGCACGCTCTTCCTGATCGCGTTCCAGGTGCTGCCGGTGCTCCTCACCGCGAGTACCGCGTTCACGAACTTCGGCGACGGCCACCGCGGCAGCAAGGACGACGCGGTCGTCGCCATCCAGACCTCCTCGGTGAAGCAGGTGCCCGGCTCGACCGAGTACGCGCTCACCATCGCCACCAAGGGCGACCCGGCGACCGGCCCGCTGACCTTCCTGCTCAGCGACCCGAAGACCAAGCAGGTCTTCGCGGGCGACGCGGGCGGGCTGCGCCAGCTCGACGCCGCCGCCGTCACCGTCAGCAGCCTCAGCGGCAAGATCACCGCCGCGGACGGCTACACCGTGCTGAACATCGGGCAGGCCAGCAGCCGCAGCGACGCGGTCACCGCGCTGATCGTGCCGACCGACGACGGCGCCATCCGCTCCAACGGCCTCACCCGGGCCTACGAGGGCAAGGCGGCCCGGGCGTACGACGCCGGCTGCGACTGCATCCGAGACAGCGAGAGCGGCAAGACCTGGACCGCCGACGAGAAGGTCGGCTCCTTCGTCGCCGCCGACGGCGAGCGGCTCAGCCAGGGCTGGAAGGTGAATGTCGGGCTGAAGAACGTCGGCGCGGTGCTCACCGACCCGAACATCTCCGGCCCGTTCTTCGGCACGCTGGCCTGGAACTTCGCGTTCGCGATCGGCTCCACCGGGTTCACCTTCCTGCTCGGCATGGCCATCGCGCTCGCGCTGCACTCGCCCCGGATGCGGGGCACCAACCTCTACCGGATGCTGCTGATCCTCCCGTACGCCATGCCGTCGTTCGCGATGCTGCTGGTCTGGCGGGACATGTTCAACACCGACTTCGGCCTGCTCAACAACCTGTTCGGGCTGGACGTCGACTGGTTCGGCGGCGCCTGGTCGGCCCGGGTCGCGGTGCTGCTGGTGCAGCTCTGGCTCGGCTACCCGTACATGTTCCTGGTGGCCACCGGCGCGCTCCAGGCCATCCCGCGGGAGCTGACGGAGGCCACCTCGGTCGACGGGGCCAGCCCGTGGCAGTCGTTCAAGGCGGTCACCCTGCCGCTGCTGCTGGTGGCGCTCTCGCCGCTGCTGATCGCGTCGTTCGCGTTCAACTTCAACAACGTCAACGCGATCCTGTTCACCACCGAGGGCGGCCCGTTCGCGCCGGACAACCCGCGCAACGGCGCCACCGACCTGCTCATCACCTACACGTACCGGCTGGCGTTCGGCGCCCAGGGCGCCGAGTACGGCCTGGCCGCCACCGTCTCGATCTTCATCTTCGCGATCGTGGCGACCGTCTCGGCGATCAGCTTCCGGCGCACCCGCAAGCAGGAGGAGGTGTACTCGTGACCAGCATCGCGGAAACACCGGCGGCCCACCGCAGCCCGGTCGGCCGGTCGCGCAGCCGGTGGTTCGCCCAGGTGGGCTGGCGGCATCTGGTCGGGGTGCTGGCGGTGCTGTTCAGCCTCTTCCCGATCATGTTCGTGATCTCCGCGGCGCTCAACCCGCTCGGCACGCTCTCCTCGACCGAGCTGCTGCCGACCGGGGCGTCGCTGGAGAACTTCACCAACCTGTTCGACCGGACCGCGTTCGGCCACTGGTTCCTCAACTCGCTGCTGCTGGCGGGCGTGGCCAGCTTCGCGTCGATCTTCCTGTCGGCGCTGGCCGCGTACGCGTTCTCCCGGATGCGGTTCGCCGGGCGGCGGATCGGCCTGCTCACGCTGCTGCTGATCCAGATGTTCCCGCAGTTCCTGGCGATCGTGGCGATCTTCCTGATCTTCACCACGATCACCGACCTGTACCCGTCGATCGGCTTCAACACGCCGTGGGGCCTGTTCCTGCTCTACATGGGTGGCGCGCTGGGCGCGAACACCTGGCTGATGAAGGGCTTCTTCG
The DNA here is from genome assembly GCF_049841835.1 of Micromonospora sp. DT227. Lineage (NCBI taxonomy): Bacteria > Bacillati > Actinomycetota > Actinomycetes > Micromonosporales > Micromonosporaceae > Micromonospora > Micromonospora sp. DT227. The sequence continues at coordinate 1,360,113 of NZ_JBNCLA010000001.1, forward strand.
ACACGCTGCCGAAGGAGCTGGACGAGTCGGCGACCATGGACGGCGCGTCGCACGTGCAGGTCTTCTTCCGGATCATGCTGCCGCTGGTGGCGCCGATCCTGGCGGTGACCGGCCTGCTCGCGTTCATCGGGTCGATCAACGAGTTCATCATCGCCAACGTGTTCCTCACCAACACCGAGTCGAAGACGCTCGCGGTCGGCATGTTCGGCCTGGTCGCGGGCGAACGCAACAACAACTTCGGGATGTTCGCGGCGGGCACGCTGCTCACCGCGATCCCCACCGTGCTGGTGTTCCAACTGCTCCAGCGCTACATCGTCTCCGGCCTCACCTCCGGAGCGGTCAAAGGCTGAGCCTCCTCGGCTCACGCTGCGGCAAGGGCGTCGTGTCGGCGTACACCGGAGCGGTTTGGAGGGCGGACCGTGGGGGGGGGGGGGGCCCCCCCCCCCGGGGGCCCCCCCCACCCCGTGGGCGGGGTGATTTAAAAAAAAAACACGG
>NZ_JBNCLA010000001.1:1360617-1371361 GCF_049841835.1 Micromonospora sp. DT227
TTTTTTTAGCCCGCGCGGGGGGGGGGGGGGCGCTCCCGGGGGGGTTGTGGGGGGGGCCGGGGCGGGGGGGGGGCCCCCCCCCCGCACGGGTGCCCGCCCACTCCCTGTCGGTACGACGCGAAAGGCCGCAGCATGTCCCTTCCACCGCACCACGACGGCTCCGCCACCTACGTCCCGGAGCAGGAGCCCGCGCTCGGGCAGACCGTCCCCGTCTTCGTCCGGGTGCCGGCCGGCGCCGGCGTCGACCAGGTGCACGTGCGCACCACCGGCGACGGCGAGCCGCACTTCGCCGAGGCGGTGGTCGACCGCACCACGAACGGTGACGTGTGGTGGCGGGCCGACGTCGAGGTCCGCAACCCGGTCAGCAACTACCGTTTCCTGCTCGACGGCGGGGCCGGCGCCCGCTGGCTCAACGCGGCCGGCACCGCCCACCACGACGTGCCGGACCACGGCGACTTCAAGCTGGTCAGCTACGCGCCGCCGCCCGCCTGGGCCCGGGACGCGGTGATCTACCAGATCTTCCCGGACCGGTTCGCCCGCTCGGCCGCGGCGGACGGGCGCACCGCGCCGGACTGGGCCATCCCGTGCGACTGGGACACGCCGGTGATCGGGCGCGGCCCGGAGACGCCCCGCCAGTTCTACGGCGGCGACCTGGACGGCATCACCGAGCGCCTGGACCACCTGGACCGGCTCGGCGTCAACACGGTCTACCTCACCCCGATCTTCCCGGCCCGCTCCAACCACCGGTACGACGCGTCCAGCTTCGACACCGTCGACCCGCTGCTCGGCGGCGACGCGGCGCTGGTCCGGCTCGCCGACGCGGTACGCGCCCGGGGCTGGCGGCTGCTCGGCGACATCACCAGCAACCACACCGGCGACGCGCACCGCTGGTTCACCGCCGCGGTGTCCGACGTCGACGCGTCGGAGCGGGACCTGTACTACTTCGACCTCCCGGGACAGGACTACGAGTCGTGGAACGGGGTGAAGTCGCTGCCGAAGCTCAACTGGGGCAGCGCCGAACTGCGCCGCCGGTTCGCCACCGCCGAGGACTCGCTGCTGCGCCGCTGGCTGCGCCCGCCGTACGGGCTGGACGGCTGGCGGGTGGACGTGGCGAACATGACCGGGCGGCGCGGCGCCGACGCGTACACCCACGAGGTGGCGCGACTGCTGCGCGAGGTGGTCGCCGAGACCCGACCGGACGCGTTGCTGCTCGCCGAGCACGGTCACGACCACACCGGCGACCTGGACCGCGACGGCTGGCACGGCACGATGAACTACGTCGGGTTCACCGACCCGGTGTGGTCCTGGCTGCGCGCGGGGGACGGCCCGGTGCCGAACTTCCTCGGCACGCCCGGCGGGGTCCGGCGGCGGGACGCGGACGCGGTGCTGGCCACCATGAACGCCTACCGGTCGTTGGTCTCGTGGCGGTCGTACACGCACTCGTGGCAGCTCCTCGGCTCGCACGACTCGGCCCGGATCCGCACCGTGGTGGGCGACGCGGCCCGGCAGGAGGTCGCGGCCGGGCTGCTCGCCACCATGCCGGGGACCCCGGTGGTCTTCGCCGGTGACGAGCTGGGCCTGACCGGCACGAACGGGGAGGGCTCGCGTACCCCGATGCCGTGGCACCGGCCGGAGAGCTGGGACCGGCGCACGTTCGACGCGTACCGGTCGCTGCTGGCGCTGCGCCGCGCCGAGCCGGCGCTGCGGCACGGCGGCCTGCGGTGGGTGCACGCCGACGCGGACACGCTGGTCTTCCTGCGCGAGGCCCCGACCGGAAGCGTGCTGGCCCTGGCCCGCCGCGCCCCCGGCACCCCGCTGCGCCTGACCGGCCTGCCGGCCGCCGAGAACATCTACGGCGGCGCCCCGGCGCTGCCCCCCGGCACGGCCACCCTCCCCGCGGACGGCCCCACCTTCCAGCTCTGGCGCTGGTGAAAGGAGGGGCCCCCGGTTAACGCATTCTGCATAACAGGGGGCCCCTCCCAACACCTCAGCGGAGCAGGGCGCGGGCGCCGGTCAGGTAGGTGGCGCGGTCGGGGGAGCCGGTGAGGATGCGCTGGGTGAAGTAGCCCGGCACCAGGCCGAACAGGGCCGCGCCGACCGCGTCGGGGTCGGTCTCGGGGGGCAGCTCGCCGGCGTCGCGCGCCCGCCGGGCGGCGGTCACGAAATGGCCGCGCAACCGGGTGTACGTGGCGGCGACGAACTCGGCCAGCACCGGGTCCCGCTGTGCCTCGCTCCACACCTGCAACGCCAGGGGCAGCACGCCGTCCGGGCCGAGTTGGCCATCGACGAAGGCCAGGGCACGCTCCAGCACCCCGGTCAGCGGCAGCGGCGGGTCGGCGGTGGACAGGTCGGCGAAGTTCTCGTCGGCGGTGCCGACGACCGCCTGGGCGATGGCCGTGATCAGGTCGTTCTTGCTGGGGAAGTAGCGGTAGACGGCGCCGACCGAGAGCCCGGCCTCCCTGATCACGTCCTGCATCGAGGTCTGGTGGAACCCGTCGCGCAGGAAGCAGCGCCGGGCCGCGTCGAGGATCTGCTGGCGGCGGGCGGCGAGGTGCTGTTCGGAGACGCGTGGCACGACACACATTCTAAAGCGAACGTTCGTTCTTGACGAACGCGTCGACGGTGGCGCACGCTCAGCTTCAAGAGAACGAACATTCGTTTTAAGGAGGCGACGATGCTCCGCTCCCGCTCGCCCTGGCCCCTCACCGCGCTGCTGGTCGGCGTGGCGGTGGTGGTGCAGGCGCTGCTCGTACCGCTGTTCGCGGCCCCTGCCGCGCACCTCGCGCCGCGCGACCTGCCGGTGGCCGTGGCCGGGCCGCCGCCCGCGGTCGCCGAGCTGACCGCCCGGCTGACCGCCGCCCGCCCCGGCGGCTTCACGGTGACCGCGCTGCCGGACGCGGCGGCGGCCGACCGGGCGCTACGCGACCGGGAGGTCTACGCCGCGTTCGTGGCCGGCCCGGACGGCGTCGCCCTGCACACCGCGCCGGCCGCCAGTCCGACCGTGGCGGCCCTGCTCACCGAGGCCGCCGGCCAGCTCTCCGCCGGCCGCCCGGTGCCGGTGACGACGGTCGTGCCGACCGACCCGGACGACCCGCGCGGGGCCGGGTTCGCCGCCGGGTTCCTGCCGTTGGCACTCACCGGCATGCTGGTCGGCGCGCTGCTCACGCTGCTGGTCGCCGGCCGCCGCGCGCGGCTGGCCGGCCTGCTCGGGTACGCGGCGCTCGCCGGCACGGCCGGTGTCACGGTGCTGCACGGCTGGCTCGGTCTGCTCGACGGCGACCCGTGGCGGGAGGCGGCCGCGATCGGTCTCTTCTCGCTCGCCGCCGCCGCCACGGTGGCGGGTCTCGGCGCGCTGCTCGGCCGCGCCGGCATCGGCCTCGGGGCGCTGCTCGTCTTCCTGCTCGGCAACCCGCTCTCCGCCGTCGCCGCCGCGCCCGAACTGCTGCCGCAGCCGTGGGGGACGGTCGGGCAGTTCCTGCCGGTCGGCGCGGGCGGCACGCTGCTGCGCTCGGCGGCGTTCTTCGACGGCGCGGGCGCCGGCCGGCCGCTGGCGGTGCTGACCGGGTACGCGCTGGTGGGGCTGGGGCTGGTGCTGGCCGGTCGGCGGGCCGGGGCCGCCGGGGAGGTGAGGGTGCCACCCGAGCCGGCCCAGGTCACGGTATGACGGCAGCTCGGCGGGGTGACTACTACGCAGTGTCGTTGATGGGGGAGGATGGCCGGCGTGGAAGCTCTTCGACTGATCCTTCTCTACGTCCATCTGATCGGCTTCGCGCTGCTGCTCGGCGGCGGGATCGCCCAGTACGTCAGCGGCCGGCTGCGGATCAACGCGGCCATGCTGTGGGGGGCGGTGATCCAGATCCTGACGGGTCTCGGGCTCTCCGCACCCCTGCGGGACGGCGACGAGCCGGCCCCGGCGAAGCTTGTTACCAAGTTGGTGCTCGCGCTGCTCATCTTCGTCATGGTCTTCTTCTCCCGTAAGCGGGAGTCCGTGAACCGGGGGCACTTCCTCGCGATCATCGGGTTGACGCTGCTCAACGCGGCGGTCGCGGTGTTCTGGCGGTAGTCCGCCGGGACCGGGAGCGGCCCCGGAAAAGGACGTTCGGGACACGCCCGTGCACCCCTACCGGCCCCAGAAGTGATCTGCCCCACGCAAGGGTTACACCGGGGTAACGGACGCTCAACAGTCGTGCACGATTGTCGGCCGGTGGGTGGGCGCGGGCGTACGCTCCCGTCCGTAACGTGGGACGCCGGCCGCACACCGCAGGCCGGCGCAAGGGCATGCGTACCGCGCACGACGCGGGCGCAATGGGAAGGAGACGTCTTGCGCTCTGTGCGTGGGATGCGGATCGCCTCCGCCTTCGTGGCGGGTGGCCTCGTGCTGGGCGCCGCCGCGTGTGGTGAGGCTCCGGACGACAAGAACGACAACGCCGGCGGCAACGGCGGCAAGAAGTACAGCGCCTGCATGGTGACCGACGTCGGCGGCATCGATGACAAGTCCTTCAACACCTCCGCCTGGAAGGGCCTTCAGGAGGCGAAGAAGGAGAACGACAACATCGAGATCAAGAACGTCCAGTCGAAGGCTGAGGCGGACTACGAGGTCAACCTGACCGGGTTCGTCAACCAGAAGTGCGACTTCATCCTGGCCGTCGGTGGCCTGATGTCGGACGCCACCAAGAAGGCCGCCACCGCGAACCCGAACCAGCAGTTCGCGATCGTGGACGCCAACCCGGGTGTGGGCAACATCTACCCGATGCAGTTCGACACCGCGCAGGCCGCGTTCCAGGCCGGCTACCTGGCCGCCGGGATGAGCAAGAGCGGCAAGGTGGGCACCTACGGCGGCCTGCCGATCCCGCCGGTCACCATCTTCATGGACGGCTTCGCCGACGGCGTGGCGTACTACAACAAGGCCAAGAGCAAGAACGTCCAGGTGCTGGGCTGGGACAAGGCCACCCAGAAGGGCTCCTTCACCAACGACTTCGTCAAGCAGGACGAGGGCAAGAAGGTCTCCGACGCGCTGGTCGCCCAGGGCGCCGACATCATCATGCCGGTCGCCGGTGGCGCCGGCCTCGGCACCACCGCCGCGGCCAAGGCCTCGGGCGGCAAGTACTCGGTCGTCTGGGTGGACGTCGACGGCTGCGAGAGCACCCCGGACTGCTCGGCGATCGTGACCACGGTCGTCAAGAACATCCCGGAGGCCGTCAAGGAGGCCGTGGTGAAGGCCGCCGGTGGCGAGAAGCTCCAGGCGCAGCCGGGCTTCGTCGGCACGCTGGCCAACACCGGTGTCTCGATCGCGCCGTACCACGACTTCGACAGCAAGGTCCCGGCGGACCTCAAGGCCGAGGTCGAGAAGATCAAGGCGGACATCGCCGCCGGCACCGTCACGGTCACCTCGAAGGCCCAGCCGACCAAGTGACCGCTCCGCCGGCCGCCGCGGTGAGATCATCGGCAGCGGGGCCGGCGGGCACCAGGTAGCACGATCCGGCCGTCCCGGGCGTACGGGGTCCGAACCCCGCGCCCCGGGGCGGCCGGTCACCTTCATCCCCCATCCCCACCCGGCGCGGTGGCGGCGCGGCAAGTCGCTACGCTGCACCATCGCTCGCACTCCAGGAGGTTGCGCTGAGACTCGAACTGCGCGGCATCACCAAGCGGTTCGGTGATCTGGTCGCCAACGACCACATCGACCTCACGGTGGAGCCTGGAGAGATCCACGCCCTGCTCGGCGAGAACGGCGCCGGCAAGTCGACCCTGATGAACGTGCTCTACGGGCTCTACCAGCCGGACGAGGGCGAGATCCTGGTCGACGGCCGCCCGCTGAAGCTGAAGGGCCCGTCGGACGCGATCGCCGCCGGGATCGGCATGGTGCACCAGCACTTCATGCTGGTGCCGGTCTTCACCGTGGCCGAGAACGTGATGCTCGGCGCCGAGCAGGTCAAGGTGCCCTTCGCCGGGTTCCTCGACCGTCGGCGGGCCCGCCGCGAGGTGGCCGAGGTCTCCGAGCGGTACAACCTCCGGGTCGACCCGGACGCGGTGATCGAGGACCTGCCGGTCGGCATCCAGCAGCGGGTGGAGATCGTCAAGGCCCTGACCCGCGACGTCGACCTGCTGATCCTCGACGAGCCGACGGCCGTGCTCACCCCGCAGGAGACCGACGAACTGCTGACCGTCATGCGGTCGCTCAAGGCCGCCGGCAAGTCGATCGTGTTCATCACCCACAAGCTGGGCGAGGTGAAGGCGATCGCGGACCGGATCACCGTGATCCGGCGCGGCCGGACGGTCGGCACCGCCGAGCCGACCGCCAGCCGGGACGAGCTGGCCGCGTTGATGGTCGGCCGCAACGTCCGGCTTACCGTGGACAAGGAGCCGGCCCGGCCGGGCAAGCCGGTCCTGGAGGTCGCCGGCCTGGTCGTCGACGACGACCGGCAGGTACGCGCCGTCGACGGCGTCGACCTGACCGTGCACGCCGGTGAGGTGCTCGGCGTCGCGGGTGTGCAGGGCAACGGCCAGACCGAGCTGATCGAGGCGATCATGGGCCTGCGCCCGACGCTCGCCGGCACGGTCAGCCTGGCCGGCGAGTCGACCCACGGCTGGTCGACGAAGAAGGTGCTCCGCGCCGGCGTCGGCTACGTGCCCGAGGACCGCAGCGTCGACGGCCTGGTCAAGGAGTTCTCCGTGGCGGAGAACCTGGTGCTGGACATCTACGACCGGCCGCCGTTCGGCAAGGGCCTGTCGCTGAAGCCGGACGCGATCGCGAAGTCGGCGAAGGAGCGGATCGCGCAGTTCGACGTCCGCACCTCGTCGGCCGACGCGGCGGTCGGCACGCTCTCCGGCGGCAACCAGCAGAAGGTGATCGTGGCCCGGGAGCTGTCCCGGCCGCTGAAGCTCCTCATCGCCGCCCAGCCCACCCGCGGCGTGGACGTCGGCTCGATCGAGTTCATCCACAGTCAGGTCATCCGCGAGCGCGACGTCGGCACCGCGGTCATGGTGGTCTCCAGCGAGCTGGACGAGGTGATCGGCCTCGCCGACCGGATCGCGGTGATGTACCGCGGCCGGGTCATCGGCATCGTCGGCCCGGACACGCCCCGCGAGGAGATCGGCCTGCTGATGGCCGGCATCACCCCGGACACCGCGGCCCCGACCGCGGACGAGGGCAGCGCCGCCGCGACCGCGGACGAGGGCAGCGCCGCCGCCCCGGCCCCCGAGGGCCCTGGCAACGAGGACGAGGCATGACGAACCCGAACCCGGCGTCGGGCTCCCCGGACAAGGAACCGGCGACCGAGGCGCAGGAAGCGCGCAGCGAGGCCCGCGCGACGCCGACCGCGCCGGCCGGCGACACCGAGCGGGCGGTCACCACCACCGCGCCGAAGCAGCCGCCGGCCGAGGGCCCCCGGCCCAGCCTGGGCCGGCTGTTCCTGGAGAACCTCTGGGCGGCCAACACGGTCACCGTGACCGTGCTCGCGGTGGTGCTGGCCATGCTGGTCGGCGCCGTGCTGATCATCGTCTCCGACCCGGACGTGCTGGCCACCTACGGCTACATCACCGCCCGCCCGGCCGACGCGCTGAACGCGAGCTGGACCGTGGTCAGCGAGGCGTACGCGAACCTGTTCAAGGGCGCGGTCTTCGACCCGGACGCGGTCGGCTTCACCGCCGCCATGGGCCCGATCTCGGAGACGCTCACCTACACCGCGCCGCTGGTCTTCACCGGCCTGTCGGTCGCGCTGGCCTTCCGGGGCGGCCTGTTCAACATCGGCGCCCAGGGCCAGGCGACCATCGGCGTCATCCTGGCCGCCGTGGCCGGCTTCGCGCTGCCGCTGCCGCCCGGCGTGCACCTGCTGGTGGCGTTGATCGCCGGTGCGCTCGGCGGTGCGCTCTGGGGCTTCATCCCGGGCATCCTCAAGGCGCGTACCGGCGCCCACGAGGTGATCAACACGATCATGCTCAACTACGTGGCGGTCTACTTCCTGTCCTGGATCATCGTCCAGAGCGGGGTGCAGAACCCGACCCGGTCGGACGCGATCAGCAAGCCGGTCGAGTCCTCCGCGCAACTGCCCCGGCTGCTCGGCGACGACCTGCGGGTGCACGCCGGCATCCTGCTCGCGGTGCTGGCCACCTGGTTCATCGCCTGGCTGCTCAACCGCTCCACGCTCGGCTTCGAGCTGCGCGCGGTGGGCGCGAACCCGGACGCCGCCCGGACCGCCGGCATCAGCGTCACCAAGACGTACGTGCTGGTGATGGTGATCGCGGGTCTGCTGGCCGGCCTCGGCGGCTCGAACATGGTGCTCGGCTCCACCGCCAACGCGCTGACCCCGCTGGTGATCGCCCAGATCGGCTTCGACGGCATCCTGGTCGCGCTGCTGGGCCGGGTCAAGCCGTGGGGCGTGCTGCTGGCCGCGCTGCTGTTCGGCGCGCTCCAGGCCGGCGGCAACCGGATGCAGTCGTACTCCGGGATCTCGCTGGAGCTGGTCACCGTGCTCCAGGCGCTCATCGTCATCTTCATCGCCGCGCCCGCCCTGGTGAAGGCGATCTTCCAGCTCCGGGCGGCCCGCGCCGCCCGGCTGCAGACGAGCCTCGCGAAGGGCTGGTGAGCATGTCCACCACCGCTGTCCCCGACGTCGCGGTCACCGCGGTCGACGAGGGTTTCTGGACGCGGGCCCGCAAGGCCGGCACCGTCCTGCTGGCGCTGGGCGTGGTCGCGGCGGTGTTGTTCGGGGCGCTCGCCACCGACCAGCAGGCCCGCTTCACGCTCAGCGAGACCGAGGGCGGCGCCGCCCTGGAGATCAACGGCACGGTCGGCGCGATCCTGTTCGGCGTCATCGCCGCCGCGGCCGGCGCCGCGTTGCTGGCCGGCGTGCCCAAGCGTTGGTTCACGCTGCTGCTCGGCGCCGGGCTGATCGCCTTCGTGCTGAGTTTCCTGTGCTGGCAGGTCTCCGCCGCCCCCGAGGGGCGCAACTTCATGCCGCTTGTCAACGTGCTGCGGGGCACGTTCATCCTGGCGCTGCCGCTGATCTTCGGCGCGCTGGCCGGTGTGCTCTGCGAGCGCTCCGGCGTGGTCAACGTGGCGATCGAGGGACAGTTGCTGATGGGCGCGTTCTCCGGCGCGCTGTTCGGCAGCATCTCCGGCAGCGTCTGGGTGGGCCTGGTGGCCGCCGCGATCGGTGGCGCGTTCATCTCGCTGCTGCTGGCCGTGTTCGCCATCCGCTACCTGGTCGACCAGGTGGTCATGGGCATCGTGCTCAACCTGCTCGCGGTCGGCATCACCGGCTTCCTCTACGAGCGGTTGATGGCGACCGACGCGGCGAAGTACAACAGCGCGCCACGCTTCAGCAACTGGGAGATCCCGCTGCTGAAGGACATCCCGCTGATCGGTCCGGCGCTGTTCCGCGGCAACATCTTCCTCTACCTGGGCCTGCTGCTGGTGCTGGTCATCCACCTGGCGCTGTTCCGCACCCGGTGGGGTCTGCGGACCCGGTCGGTGGGTGAGCACCCGACCGCCGCCGACACGCTCGGCGTGAAGGTGCTTCGGCTGCGCTACCGCAACGTGATCATGGCCGGTCTGGTGGCCGGCGTGGGTGGGGCGTCGTACACGCTGGCGCTCTACTCGTTCACCAAGAACATGATCGGCGGTAAGGGCTTCATCGCCCTGGCCGCGCTGATCTTCGGCCGGTGGAGCCCGACCGGGGCGTTGCTCGCGGCGCTCTTCTTCGGCTTCGCCGACCAGCTCGCCACCTACCTGGGCGCGATCGGCAGCAGCATTCCGAGCCAGTTCCTGGCGATGCTGCCGTACCTGGCGACGATCCTGGCGGTGGCCGGGCTGGTCGGCAGGGTGCGGGCGCCGGCCGCCGACGGCAAGCCGTACGTCAAGGGCTGACCGGTCCGACGCATCGTGCCCGGCGGGTCACCCGCCGGGCACCGTCGTCTCCGGCCGCGCCCGCGACCGATCGGCGTGAATTGGGCAGAATGGGAGTCGTGATGGACATCGACTGGGAGCGGCTGCGGGCCGCCGCCACCGAGGTGATGCGGCACGCCTACGTGCCGTACTCGAAGTTCCCGGTCGGGGCCGCCGCCCTGGTCGACGACGGCCGGGTGGTGGTCGGCTGCAACGTGGAGAACGCCGCGTACGGCGTGGTGCTCTGCGCCGAGTGCGGCGTGGTCTCCTCGCTGCACGCCACCGGCGGCGGCCGGATCGTGGCGCTGTCCTGCGTCGACGCGACAGGCGAGCCGCTGATGCCGTGCGGCCGGTGCCGGCAGCTGCTCTGGGAGCAGGGCGGGCCGGAATGCCTGATCGAGGCGAAGGGCGGCCCGCTGCGGATGGCCGAGCTGCTGCCGCACGCGTTCGACGTGGCGGACATCGAGGCGGTGACCGGCGAACATCCGGTGCCGGTGGTGCCGGACCGGCTGGCCGCCTGGCGGGGGCGCGGCACGGTGTTCGTGCACCCGGACCTCTCGGCCGGGCAGCAGGTCTGGACGGCGTACTGGGAGCGGTCGGCCGGGGACACCGAGGGCGCCGAGACCGGTGTGCTGGAGGAGGGCCCGACCTGGGACGATCCGGCCGGGGCGATCGAGTGGGGGGCGGCGCGGACGCCGCGCGTGGTCGTGGTGGACGCGTCCGGCGCGATCTTCTGGGCGGGTGAGGGTGAGCCTCCGCTGGAGATCCCTGACCGTTGGGGTGGTTGAGGTTGGGGCCTGGGCCGACCGTGCCCGGCTCCGGGCGGTCAGGCTTGATCCCTGCGCCGGGCACGGTCGGCCC
>NZ_JBNCLA010000001.1:1371371-1598591 GCF_049841835.1 Micromonospora sp. DT227
GGGTTTGGGGGGGGGGGGGGGCCGCCGGGGCCGGGGGGGGGGGGGTTCTGTTTTCCCCCGGGCGGGGGGGCCCCCCCCCCCCCCCCCGACGTGGTCGCCGTCCGTACGTGCGTCGGGCGCGACATCGCACATTACTGATGGGAACTCAAAGGTGAGTGCTTTTACGGCGGTGGACGTCATCCGGGCGAAGCGGGACGGAGGCGTGCTCAGCGACGGCCAGATCGACTGGGTGGTGGACGCGTACACCAAGGGGTTGGTGGCCGACGAGCAGATGTCGGCGCTGGCGATGGCGATCCTGCTGCGCGGCATGACCGGCCCGGAGATCGCCCGGTGGACCGCCGCCATGATCGCCAGCGGCGAGCGGCTGGACCTGTCGCCGGTGGCCCGGCCGACGGTGGACAAGCACTCCACCGGCGGCGTCGGTGACAAGATCACCCTGCCGCTGACCCCGCTGGTCGCGGCGTGCGGCGCGGCGGTGCCGCAGCTCTCCGGCCGGGGCCTCGGCCACACCGGCGGCACGCTCGACAAGCTGGAGTCGATCCCGGGCTGGCGGGCGGCGCTGAGCAACGACGAGTTCATCGCCCAGCTCCGGGAGGTCGGGGCGGTCATCTGCGCGGCCGGCGACGGGCTCGCCCCGGCCGACCGCAAGCTGTACGCGCTGCGCGACGTCACCGGCACGGTCGAGGCGATCCCGCTGATCGCCAGCTCGATCATGAGCAAGAAGATCGCCGAGGGCACCGGCGCGCTGGTGCTCGACGTCAAGGTCGGCTCCGGCGCCTTCATGAAGAACGCCGACGACGCCCGCGAGCTGGCCCGCACCATGGTCGAGCTGGGCGGCGCGCACGGGGTGCGCACGGTCGCCCTGCTCACCGACATGTCCACCCCGCTCGGCCTGGCCGTCGGCAACGCGGTCGAGGTGACCGAGTCGGTGGAGGTGCTGGCCGGCGGTGGCCCGGCCGACGTGGTGGAGCTGACGCTGGCGCTGGCCCGGGAGATGCTCGACGCGGCCGGCCTGCCGGACGCCGACCCGGCCGCGGCGCTGCGCGACGGGCGGGCCATGGACGCGTGGCGCGCCATGATCCGGGCGCAGGGCGGCGACCCGGACGCCCCGATGCCGACCGCCAACGAGGTCGAGCTGGTCACGGCGGACGAGGACGGCTGGGTGGCGGAGGTGGACGCGTACGCGATCGGGGTGGCCGCCTGGCGGCTCGGCGCCGGCCGGGCCCGCAAGGAGGACCCGGTCAGCGTCCCGGCCGGGGTGATGCTGCACAAGCGTCCCGGCGATCCGGTACGCGTCGGTGACCCGCTGTTCGAGCTGCGCGCCGAGCACGCCGAGCGGATCCCGGCCGCGCTGGCGCAGGCGCGCGGGGCGTTCCGGGTGGCGCCGGCGGCCCCGACCACGACGCCGCTGGTCATCGAGCGCATCGGGTGACCGGCCGCCATGGTGCCGACCCGGTCGGAGCCGCTATCCTCCCAGGCCAGGGGGACCGGCCGGCGACGAGCCGGGGCGAGCAGACAGGGACTGAGGCGTTGCGCGTATCCGCTCCCGACCCCCGGGCCGTCCGTGAGGCGAGCCTCGACGAGCTGTCCCGGCTGGGTCTTCCGCTGCCCCCACCGCAGTTCCCGCTGGTCTGGGAGCCGGGTGACGAGATCGAGTTGCGGCCCACGCCGGAGATCGAGGCGCGCATCGCGGTGCTGCACCTGATCCTGGCCCGCTGCTTCGGGATGCCCCCGCAGGCCGCGATGAGCTGGCTGCTGGAGTCGCACCTGGTGGAGATGCTGACGCCACCGGAGTGGCAGTTCGTGATGGGCGGGCGGGGCGACCACCGGTCGTTCGTGCTGCACCACGACGCGCTCTTCTCGCTGGCCTGGGTGCTCGGCCTGAGCAAGCAGCTCGACCCGACCGTGCCGGTGGACGAGCGGCTGGTCGAGCGGATGCCGAACCTGGTCACCGGCGAGACGTTCGCGCAGTGGCGGGCCCGGATCCTGGCCGCCCCGCAGCACCCCGCCGACGCCGCCGCCCTGCTCGATCTGCACTACTGCCTGGACTGGGCGTACCTGGAGACCGAGCAGGCCGGCGGCGCGTTGCCGGGGCTGGTGGACGCGAACGCGATCGGCCAGCGCCGGTGGGCGCTGGAGTGGGCGGTGGTGCTGCGCGGGCCGTACCACGACGAGCCCCCCGGTTGGGAAGAGGTCGACCTCTCCACCTGAGCCGGCTCAGCGCGGCCGGTGCGTGCCGAGCCGGACGGCGAGCGTGACCGGCACCGGCTCGGGCAGCGCGGCGATCCGCGCGGCGAGCCGTTCCGGGTCGGCGTGCCACGCGCTGGGCCCCATCCCGACGAGCGTGGTGACCTCGGCGCGGGTCAGCGCCAGCCGGGCCCGGTGCTCGCCGGCGGACTCCTCGACGAAGTGCGCGCCCAGGCTGCCGGCGACCCGGTCGGCCTTGGCCGGGTCCACCCGCAGCAGGTCGAGCGCGTCGACCAGCTCGGCGAGGTGGTCGGTGGCGGGGGTGACCACCAGCAGCGCGCCGGCCGGGTCGAGCACCCGGTGGAACTCCGGGCCGTTGCGCGGCGCGAACACGTTCAGCAGCACGGTCACGGACCGGTCCGCGAGCGGCAGCCGCTGCCAGGTGTCGGCCAGCGCGGCGGCGGCGCGCGGATGCGCCCGGGCGGCGCGGCGCAGCGCCGGCTTGGAGACGTCCAGGGCCAGGCCGGCGGCGTCCGGCAGCGCCGCCAGCACCGCCGCGAGGTAGTGCCCGGTCCCCGCGCCGGGCTCCACCACCAGGGGGTACGGGTCGTCGGGCGCGACCCGCGTCGCGGCGGCGGCCAGCGCGGCGGCGACGGTGTCGTAGTGGCCGGCGGCGAGGAAGTCGGCCCGGGCGGCGACCATCCCGGCGCTGTCCCCGCTGTGCGGGGCGCGGCCGGCGAGCAGGTTGACGTACCCCTGGCGGGCGGTGTCGAAGCTGTGCCCGTGCGGGCAGCGCAGCGCGCGGGTGGTGCCGGCGGTGGCCTCGGCCAGCGGCTCGCCGCAGACCGGGCAGCGCAGCCGGGTCAGCACCGACGGGAGCAGAGCGGGACCGGCCACGCCGAAGATCCTATTCCGGCGGCCGAACCGCGGCTCTAGATTGGTGCCATGTCAACGAGCGCGCGGTTGTGGGAGCTGTTCGGTGGGCACGGGCGCGGTGTGCTTGTCACGCTGCGCCGGGACGGCCGTCCGCAGCTGTCCAACCTCGACTACCTGGCCGAGCCGGGGCTCCTCCGCTGCTCCACCACGGGCGACCGGGCCAAGGTGCGCAACCTGCGCCGGGACCCGCGGGCCAGCTTCCACGTGACCACCGCCGACGGCGGGGCGTACGCGGTGGCCGAGGGCACGGTGACGCTCACCCCGCCGGCCGCCGCGACCGACGACGCGACGGTCGAGGAGCTGGTCGACGTCTACCGGGGCATCCGTGGCGAGCACCCGGACTGGGCCGACTACCGGGCCGCGATGGTGGCCGACGGTCGGCTGGTCCTGCGCCTGGCGGTGGACCGGGTCTACGGCTGGCGTCCCTGAGCCGGTCCGGTGCCGGGTCGGCACCGTCGGTGACTAGGGTCTGAGCATGGTCGCAATCTCGTACGAGGACATCATCAAGGCCCCGAAGGCGCTGCTGCACGATCACCTCGACGGCGGCCTGCGGCCCGCGACGATCGTGGAGCTGGCCGCCGAGGCCGACCACGAACTGCCCACCACCGACCCGGACGCGCTGGGCCGCTGGTTCGCCGAGTCGGCGAACTCCGGCTCGCTGGAGCGTTACCTGGAGACGTTCGCGCACACCGTGGCCGTGATGCAGACCGCGTCCGCGTTGCGTCGCGTCGCCCGGGAGTGCGCGCTCGACCTGGCCGCCGACGGCGTGGTCTACGCCGAGGTCCGGTTCGCGCCCGAGCAGCACCTGGAGCGGAACCTCACGCTGGACGAGGTGGTCGACGCGGTGGTCACCGGCTTCCGGGAGGGCAGCGCGCTGGCCGGCGAGGCGGGCACCCCGATCCGGGTCGGCACGCTGCTCACCGCGATGCGGCACGCCGCCCGCTCGCAGGAGATCGCCGAGCTGGCGGTGCGGCACCGGGACACCGGCGTGGTCGGCTTCGACATCGCCGGCGCGGAGGCCGGTTTCCCGCCCACCCGGCACCTGGACGCGTTCGAGTACCTCCAGCGGGAGAACTTCCACTTCACCATCCACGCCGGTGAGGCGTTCGGGCTGCCGTCGATCTGGCAGGCGATCCAGTGGTGTGGTGCGGACCGGCTCGGCCACGGCGTCCGCATCGTCGACGACATCACCCCGGGCAACCCGGCGGTGCTGGGCCGGCTGGCCGCGTACGTGCGGGACAAGCGCATCCCGCTGGAGCTGTGCCCGTCGTCGAACGTGCAGACCGGGGCGGCGGCGTCGATCGCCGACCACCCGATCGGGCTGCTGCGCGACCTGCGCTTCCGGGTGACGGTGAACACCGACAACCGGCTGATGAGCGGCACCTCGATGTCCCGGGAGATGGCGCTGCTGGTGGAGGCCTTCGGCTACGGCTGGAAGGAACTCCAGTGGTTCACCATCAACGCGATGAAGAGCGCGTTCATCCCGTTCGACGAACGGCTGCGGATCATCGACGAGGTGATCAAGCCGGCGTACGCCGAGCTGATCGGCTGATCACGGGCGGCGCGGGTGGCCGGCGAGCAGGGCGGCCACCCCGCGCAGCACCTCCCGGGCCCGGGCGGCCTCGGCGCCCAGCCCGGTCTGCCGGCGCAGCACGGCCGGCTCGGCCCGCAGCAACGCGATCCCGCGCCGGACCAGCACCCGCGGCGCCTTGCGCTGTTCGGCCAGGTCACGGGCGAGCCGGCGGAGGAAGGTCGCGCCCCGCGGGCGGCGCAGCGCGTACGCCCCGGCGAGCAGCCCCCGGCGCCGGCACTCGGCAACGATCTCGGCGGCGAAGATCCCTTCGGCGACGAAGAATGGCGATCCGTCGACGTCGAATGGCCGGGTGGCCACCCGCTGGTCCGCGCCGATCGCATAAACCGGCACTTCGGCCTTGCCCTCCCGGGCCAATCGGGCAATTGTTTCCACCGCCGCGTCCGCATCCCAGGACAGTGGGGACTCCCAGTCGACCTGTCCGTTTCGGCGTGGACACGTAGGGTCATCGCCGTCCTTGTAGAAGTCATCCAGACAGAGCACGGGAAGTCCGGTTCGATGCGCTATATACGACTTTCCAGAGCCGGATGGTCCGGCGAGGAGAATGACGCGGTGCGGGTGATCCATTACCTTCAGTAACTCCGGCCAGACGGATTGCTATCAAATTGCCTCAACATCTCATCACACCTCCGGTGAGGGACAACCTGGGCTTTCTCTTTGCGGGGCGGCGTGATGGAATCTCGGAGGTCCGACCCGCCGGGTCGGACGCTCGGCGTTGCCCGCAGGTGACGCCGGACGCGGTTTTGCGAGGGCGGTGACGTGAGCAAACGGCCAACGACGGCGGGCTCCTTCCTGTCGCGCCTGCGCCGGCCGGCGAGCCGGCTGCGCGACATGCCGATCTGGTCCAAGCTCGGTCTGATCATGATCGTGCCGACCATCGCCACGGTCGTGGTGGGCACCAGCGGTCTGGTCGACCACCTGGAGACGCTCAACAGCGCCAACCGGGCCGGCGACCTGGCCAGCCTGATCGGCTACTCGGGTGAACTGGCCGACACCATGCAGGACGAGCGGGTCGGCTCGGTGCTCTTCCTCGGTGCGAAGGAAGTCCAGACCCGGGCGCAGTACCAGGAGGCCTACAACCGGGCCAACCAGCGGGTGGACCAGGCCAAGGGCCCCTACCTGCGGCAGCGCGGCGAGATCGACGACCTGCCCCGCAACTTCGAGGTCCGGCTGAACGAGATCGACGACCAGCTCAAGGACCTGCCCGCGACCCGTAGCCAGGTGCTGAACGGCAAGCTCAAGATCGACGAGGCGGAGAAGGCGTACGAGCGCCTGATCAACGACCTGCTGTCGATCCGCGACTCGGGCACCCAGCTCGCCGGTGACAACGACCTCAGCGACCGGATGCGCGCCGCGGGCGCGGTGGCCCGGCAGAAGGAATACCTCGCCCAGCGCCGGGTGGTCGTGCACCAGGCACTCACCCAGGGGCAGTACAGTCCCGCGCTGCGCGAGCAGTTCATCGCCAGCGGCACCGCCCAGGCGCAGGCGCTCGCCACCTTCCGCTCCGTCGCCACCCCGGCCGACTCCGAGTTCTTCGACCAGACCGTCGAGGGTCCCGACCTGCGCAAGGCGGACAACCTCACCGGCTTCATGTCGGCGAACAACAGCGGCTCGATGAAGAACGCGCCGTTCGGGCCGGACCAGTGGGACCAGGCCATGGTCGGCAACGCCAAGCTGCTCCGGACCGTCGAGTCCCGCCTCGACAGCAACGTGGTCGAGCAGGCCGACGAGCTGCGCTCGGACACCCAGCGTCAGGTGTTCCTGGAGACCGGCCTGCTGCTCACCATGCTGCTGCTGGCCATCCTCTTCGCTTACCTGGTCGCCCGCTCGATGGCCCGCTCGCTGCGCGACCTGCGCCAAGGCGCCCTCTCGGTGGCCCAGTACGGCCTGCCGCAGGCGGTGGCCCGGCTGCGCGACCCGCAGGTGACCGGCCAGCTCTCCCCGGTGCAGCTGGCCAACCAGATCGCCGAGCCGCTACCGGTCCGCAGCAAGGACGAGTTCGGCCAGGTGACCGAGGCGTTCAACGCGGTCCACCTGGAGGCGGTCCGGACCGCGGCCGAGCAGGCCGCCCTGCGCGCGTCCGTCGCCACCATGTTCGTCAACCTGGCCCGCCGCTCGCAGATCCTGGTCGACCGGCTGATCGGCCACCTCGACCGGCTGGAGCGCGGCGAGGAGGACCCGGACCGGCTGGCCGAGCTGTTCCAGCTCGACCACCTGGCCACCCGGATGCGCCGCAACGACGAGAACCTGCTGGTGCTCGCCGGCGCGGACTCCACCCGTGTGCAGCGCGAGCCGGCCGCCCTGATCGACGTGCTCCGCGCCGCCCAGTCCGAGGTCGAGCACTACACCCGCATCGAGTTCGGCGTGATCGACCGGGACATCGAGGTCGCCGCGCACGCGGTCAACGACCTGGTGCACCTGGTCGCCGAGCTGTTCGACAACGCCACCGCGTTCTCGCCACCGGATTCGCACGTGATGGTGGAGGCCCGCCGGGTCGGCGACCGCGCCTCCCTCTACGTCGAGGACCGGGGCATCGGCATCAGCGCCGACCAGCTCCACGACCTGAACGAGCGGCTGGCCACGCCCCCGCAGGTGGACGTGGCCGTCTCCCGGATGATGGGCCTGGTCGTGGTGGCCCGGCTGGCCGCCCGGCACGGCGTCAAGGTCGAGCTGCGGCCCGCCAGCGACCGGGGCACCGTCGCCGACGTCACGCTGCCTACCACCGTCCTGGTGCCGCGCGCCCTCGCCGGCCGGGCCGGGCCGGCAGCCGCCCTTCCCGCCGCCGGTCCGCAGCAGCCCGGCCCGGCACCCGCCTTCGGCCAGTTCGGTCAGCCGAGCGGCCCGACGCCGGCCTTCGGGCAGTCGGGTGGTCCGGCGCCGGCCTTCGGCGCGCTGGCCGCGCTCGGCAACGGCCCGCACACCCCGCCGCCCGCGCCGCACCCCGGCACCTCCGGCAACCAGGTCACGCTCGGTGGACGGTCCTTCGACCCGGCGCACCGCAACGGCGCCGGCACGCCGGCCAACGGCGGCCGTGCCATGCCGGCCTGGTCCGACCTGACCGGCGCCAACGCGAACGCCGGCGACGGTTACCCGCCCCGGTCGTCCAACGGCCAGCCGATCGACCCGCTGCCCCAGCGCCGCAACCCGGGCGAGGGCGACCCGGCCACCAGCGGCCAGCAGCCGGTGATCCCACGGCAGTTGCCCAGCAGCCCCGAGGCGCGGCCGTACTCGCCGCCGCCGGTGTCCGCGCCGCCGGTCCCGCCGGTGTCCGCCCCGCCGCTGCCGCCGGTCTCCGGCGCCCCGGTGTCGGGCCACCCCTTCCCGGGCCGTCCGGTCTCGGCCGCGCCGGTCTCCGGCCACCCGGTCTCCGGTGACCCGTACTCGGGGCGTCCGGTGTCGGGTGACCCGTACTCGGGGCGTCCGGTGTCGGGTGACCCGTACTCGGGGCGTCCGGTGTCGGGTGACCCGTACTCCGGTCGCCCGGTGTCGGCGACGCCGGTCTCCGGCCAACCGCTCCCGACCCGGCCGGTGTCGGCCGTTCCGGTCTCCGGCCAGCCGGTCGGCGGAAACCCGGTCCCCGCGTCGCCGGGCGACCAGGTGCCGGCGCGTCCGGCGCCCGCGTCGCACGTGGGCGCGCCGCCGGTCTGGCCGCCGGTCGCCCCGGCCACGCCCGCGCCGGCCCCCGCGGTGCCGGAACGGCTCTCCGCCGGGCTCGACATGACCACCGAGCTGCCGCGGGTGCCGCGCTCGGAGACACCGTCGGCCGCCGCCCAGCAGCCGGCCACCCAGCGTCCGGCCGCCCAGCCGTCGGCGCCCGCGCCGCGGCCGGCCACGCCGCAGCCGCAGCAGGCCGGCAACCGTCAGCGGTACGCGGACGAGACGATGGAGCTGCCGATCTTCCGGGAGCTGGAGTCCGCGTGGTTCCGCACCCGCCGGCCGGGGTCGAGCGACGAGGCACCGGCCCAGGCCGCGCCGGCGAACGGCGCCACAACCCAGCAGTTCGCCAAGGTGGACACCGCCGGGCGGCCGGTGCCGCAGCCGTCATCCGCAACGACAGGTAACACACCGATGGCACCGACCCCGACAGCCGGCGGAGCGCCCCGTGACGACCGGCCGGCGAACGGCAACGGCCGTCCCGCGTACGCCGGTGGGTTGCCCAGCCGGCAGCCGGCGGCGCCGCAGCCGTCGTCGCCCTGGCAGACCGCGGCCGACGACGGCTGGCGTGCCGCCTCGGCGGCCACCGAGGTGCCGGTGGCGGAGACCACCCGGAAGGGTCTGCCCAAGCGGACGCCGATGGCGCAGCTCGTGCCGGGCAGCATCGACAAGCCGGCGCCGGCGGCCCAGCGGCGGACGCCGGAGGCGGTCCGGGGTCTCCTCTCGGCCTACCATCGGGGCGTGCAGCGGGGGCGTAACCACCCGACCGACAGCAACACGACCGGCCCGGAGGGCACTCCGGGACGGCAGCAGTCCTCGCAGTCTGGCTCAGGCCCGGTGGCCGGGAGCGGGCAGAAGGAGCAACAAGGATGACTAGTACGCAGGATCTCGGATGGCTGCTCGCCAACTTCGCCGACCGGGTGCCCGGCGTGGCGCACGCGGTCGCGGTCTCGGCCGACGGCCTGCTTCTCGCCTCGTCCCGTGACCTCCCGCGGGACCGCGCCGACCAGCTCGCGGCGATCGCCTCCGGCCTGGTCAGCCTGACCCAGGGCGCGGCGCGATGCTTCGAGGGCGGGGCGGTGCTGCAGACAGTGGTCGAGATGGACAACGGCTTCCTGTTCCTGATGTCCATCTCCGACGGCTCGTCGTTCGCGGTGCTCGCCGCGCGCAGCTGCGACGTGGGCCAGGTCGGGTACGAGATGGCCCTGCTCGTCGACCGGGTGGGTGACGCCCTGACCCCACAGCCGCGTACGGCTGTGGGGATGATGGGCTGAATGACGCGCTGGCCGGTGGGTCAGGGGCGGAAAGAACAAGGAAAGCGACGGATGCCACCGGGGCGAGCCGGTGCCGGGTGCGAGGGAGGTGAGCGGCGACATGGCGGATCGTGACGAGCCGACCGGAGCGTTGGTCCGGCCGTACGCCGTAACCCGTGGTCGTACCCGTCCCCGGCTCGACATCGCCCTGGAGGCACTCGTCGAGACGACGGTGCGCGGCCGAGCGATGGCCACCGGCAACGGGGGCCAAGGCCGTGAACACCAGTACATAGCCGCGTTGTGTGACGGACGTGTGCAGTCGCTTGCCGAGATCGCGGCGCGGATGCAGCTTCCGCTCGGCGTGGCCCGGGTGCTCATCGCCGACATGGCGACGGATGGCCTGGTCGCAGTCCACGAGCCGACCGTTCTGGACGACTCCGACGACGCGGTGGGCACTGAATTGCTGGAGAGGGTGCTGAGTGGACTTCGCAGGCTCTGACATGTCGCACCGGCCGCCGGCCCCGAGCGGGCGCGTGACGTCGGCGAAGATCGTTATCGCCGGTGGTTTCGGCGTCGGCAAGACGACGCTGGTCGGCTCGGTCTCGGAGATCACGCCGCTGACCACGGAGGCGATCATGACCTCCGCCGGCGTGGGCGTCGACGACACCCGGCAGGTGCCGGGCAAGACGACGACCACGGTGGCGATGGACTTCGGTCGTATCTCGATCGACCGTGACCTGATCCTGTACCTCTTCGGTACGCCGGGTCAGACGCGGTTCTGGTTCATGTGGGACGAGTTGGTCCGGGGAGCGATCGGCGCGGTGGTGATGGTCGACACCCGTCGGCTCGCCGACTGCTTCGCCGCCATCGACTTCTTCGAGCACCGGCGGCTGCCGTACCTGGTGGCCATCAACTGCTTCGACGGCATGCAGTACCACGACCCGCAGGACGTACGGGACGCGCTGGCGATCTCCCGGGACGTGCCGGTGGTGCCCTGCGACGCCCGTAACCGGGAGTCGACGAAGCACGTGCTGATCTCGCTCGTCGAGTACGTGCTCACCATGCGGCGCTCCCGGGCAGTCGCGCCCGCCTGAGGCGATACGCGGAAGCGCCCGATGGCCCTGGGCCACCGGGCGCTTCCTGCCGTCCGGGGTCGAACGCGGTACGCGGTCGTCCGGTGACCGGGCCGTCCCGACGGCCACCGGACGACGACGGTCAGGCGTACCGGGTCCAGCTGCCCTGGGACACCCGGTAGACGCCGAGCGAGTCGACCTCCATGCCGCCGTGCCGGTCCGCGCTGAACGCGTACCCGCCGGCGATGCCCTCGGTCATCTGGGTCTGGAGGAACGCCCGCAGCCGGCCCCGGTCGAGGCTGGTCGCCTTCCGGGCCGCCGCCGCGAGAAGCTGGAGCGCGTCCGCGGCGTACGGGGCGAAGCCGACCGAGGTGCCGTGCCGCTGGGTGTAGCGGTAGTCGAAGTCGCGCCGGGCCACCTGGGCGCCGCTGGTGGCGGTCAACGCGGAACCGCCCAGGCAGGCCGGGTGCACGGCGTACGCCCCCTCGACCGCCTTCGCGTTGGCCCCGCGCAGCGTGTCGTCCACCACCGCGCCGGCGTCGAAGAAGATCGCGCCGCGGTGACCGGCCCGCCGCAGCTCCCGGGCCGCGTCACCGGAATCGGGCGCGGTGCCCCAGACGATGACGGCGTCCGGGTCGCCGGCGGTGGCGCGCTCGGCGACCGCCCGGAAGCTCCGCCCGGTCTCCGGCAGCCGCAGCGTGCGCGCCAGTTCCACGCCGCTGTTGCCGAGCGCCTCCCGCACCGCCCGTACGCCCGAGTCGCCGTGCGGCCCGTCCGCGGCCAGTAGGGCCACCCGCCGGACCCGCTGCGATTCGAGCAGGTCCACCATCCGCCGGGCCACGTCGATGCCGTCCGGGGTGAGCTTGAAGCTGAACGTGCGCTCGGCGAGCGGCAGCACGATGCGGTCCCCCTGGCCGAGCGCCAGGAACGGCGTCTTGAGCTGCTGGGCGGCCGTCGCGAGCGCCGTCGCGGTCTCGCCGAGGACACCGCCGATCAGCGCGTGCGCCCCGGCACGGGTCAGGTCGGCGGCGTGCCGCGCGGCGACCTGCGGGTCGCTGCCGTTGTCCCGGATCTC
This sequence comes from Micromonospora sp. DT227, assembly GCF_049841835.1. Lineage (NCBI taxonomy): Bacteria > Bacillati > Actinomycetota > Actinomycetes > Micromonosporales > Micromonosporaceae > Micromonospora > Micromonospora sp. DT227. The sequence continues at coordinate 1,383,141 of NZ_JBNCLA010000001.1, forward strand.
CAAGCGGACCGACCGGAGCAGGTTCCCGACCGGGATCCCGGACCGGTTCAGCGACTCCGCGGTGATCTCCAGCGCCCGGCGCTGCACCACGCCGAGCGCCGCGCCGCGACCGCTCAGCTCCAGGCTGACGCCGACGACCAGGTTCTGGTCACCGGGCGCGCTGCTGCTCCCGCCCTCGTCCGGCCGTTGCCCCTGCGGCCCGCAACCGGCGAGCAGCAGGCTGCCGGCCGCGACCGCGAGGACGCCCCGACGGGTGAGCACGGTGGAGTCGAATGCCGGTGTCGCCAATGGAGTCGCCTTCCCACCCCGGCGAACAGGCGCCGCCGCTGGTCCGCCGGGTATGTTCCCGGCCGGCCGGACCCGACGTCAAATCATCCGGGTGTGGGTAGGAACACGCCGTCGGCGGCCCGGCTCAGGACCGGTAGCCCGCGGAACGGAACTCGTACTCCCGCTCGTCGTCGCGGTCGCCGGTGTCCCGGCTGAAGTCCCAGCCGCCGGCCGCCTCCCGGCCGGGGCGACCACCGACCGCGAAGCCGCCGATCTCCTGGCCGCGCCGCCACCCGCGGAAGTAGCCGGTGGTGTTCTCGGCGAGGCTGGCCGCGTTCCGGACGATCCGCAGTGGACGCTCCTCGCGCAGCGGGGAACCCGGCACCAGGTTGGCCTGCGGGACCCGCTTGGGCAGGCCGGCCTTGGTCTCCGCGCCGATCGACGGGCGGGCCGCCTGCTCGGCGGCCTGCCAGCCGGTGTCGGCGGTGGACGCCCACTCCAGGTCGGCCTCGTCGCCGTGCCCGACGAACCAGGCGGATTTGGCCTGCGCGAAGATCAGCAGGTCGCCGTCACCCTCGTCGGACACCGGCGGCGGCCGGTGCTCCTTCGGCGCGGGACGCCGCTCCAGCGGGGCGGGCAGCTCGGCGCGGGGCGCCGGTCGACCGGCGTTGCCCCGGTCCACCAGCCGCAGCGGCGGCGTGTCCAACCCCGGGTCGGCCGGCCGCTCCGACTCGCCGCGCAGTGCCCGGTCGGCCAGCGGCGGTGGCTCCACCAGCCGCAGCATCGGCGGCTCCGGCGGCAGGTCGTCGGCGAGCCACGGCGGGGTGACGCGTCCCGGATCGCTCGGCGCGTCCACGCTCCGCCCGTACGGGTAGGCGGGGGCCTCCCGCTCCCGGTCGGCCTGGTCGTCGCCGTTGTTGACGAGCGGCCAGTTGGCGCGGGAACCCGGCGGGGCGGGCGCCGGCGCCGGCGGACGCGGAGGCGGCACCGGAATGCTCAGGTCGGTGGCGCTGAACCCACCGGTCGGCGGCTCCGGGGCGGTGGTCTTGGGGCGCGGCGGGATGACGGTGCGCTGCCGCTCGGCCCGGGCCTTGTTGATCGCGGCGGTGGTCAGCGTCGGCCGGAACGGCTCGCCGGCCTCGGCCGGGGGCACCGAGCCACGCGAGGACGGGGGGATCGGCGTGATCCCGGGCGGCGGCGGGGGCGGCGCGGAGACCGGCCGGTTGGTCGGCCCGTCCACCCGCGACGGCAGGGGCGCGCCGGTGGGCTCGGGACGGCTCGGCGGCGCGGACGTCGGGCGGCCCAGCGACGCGGCCGGGGCGACGGGGGTGACCGGGGCGGGCGCGACCGGCGGCGGGGCGACCGGTGCGGGCGCCACCGGCGGCGGTCCGAGCGGGCGGGGCACGGTCGGACCGGTCGGCCCGGAGACCGGTTCCGGGCGGCTGCGCCGGCCACCGGGGACCGGCTCGGGGCGGCTGCGGCGGCCCGCCGGCTCGGGGGCGTCGAGGTCCGGCTCGGGGCGGCTGCGCCGGCCGGCCTGCTCGGCGAGCGGCTCGGGCTGCGCCGGGCGGACCGGGCGCAGCCCCGCGGGCTGCGTCACGGCGAGTTCGTCGACCTGCTCGCCGCGGCGGGCGGCGGCCCGACGACCGGTGGCCGGGGTCGGCATGGTGCGCTCGGCCAGCGCGCCGACCAGCGCGTCGCAGCCGGCGTCGCAGGCGCGGACGGAGGCGACGGCCTGCCGCACCGTCTCGGCGACGGCGGCGGTGAGCGCCCGGTTGACGGTGGCCCGGCGGGGCGTCTCGGAGATGGCGACCCGGAGCGCGGTCACCGCCTCGGTGACGGTGTCGGCGTCGGCCAGGCCGTCGGCGGCCAGTTGCGCGGCGACCGCGTCGGCGGCGGCGCCGAGGTCACGGCCCCGGGCCGAGGTGCCGGTCAGCATGCTCGGCTCGGGCAGCGCGTCGAGGACCGCCAGCGCGACCGGCTCGGCGGGGTCGGGGTACGCGCGCAGCGCGGCCGGGTAGAGCTCGCGGAGCACCTCGCGCAGCGTCACCGCGGCCGAGTGTCGCCCGCTGGCCAGTGCCGCGTGGGCGGAGAGGACCTGCTTGTACCCGGCCAGGTCACGGGGCGCCGGGAGCGTCACCGCGGAGAGCGCGCCGGCCTGGAGCGCCCGGGCCAGCCCGACCGCCCGGCGCTCGGCCGGCGGGGACTGCATCTCCTCCAGCGAGTCGTCGTCGGCGAACCGCTCGGCGAAGTCGTCGACCGAGTCGTCGTCGGCGATCGCCAACGGCCGACCGGCGGCGCTGAGCAGCGAGGTGACGGTGTGGTCGTCGCTGTCCGCGGCGATGGCCACGCCGCTCGGCCCACCGGACCGCTCCACCAGCAGCGTGACCAGCCGGGCGTAGCCGGCGGGCTCGTCACCGATCTCACAGACGTGCAGCAGACGGCCTGCGTCGTCGACCACAGCGGACGTCAGCGTCGTTCCGGCCGAAGCCGTTCGGTCGGCCGGATCTGCCGAGGCCAGACCGCAGTACACGCGCACGAGCGCCACAGCGTCGTCCTCCTCCCGGGACACAGGTCTTGCTCTGCCAGAGACTGATGCTCCCCGCTCCGGGTCAGTCGCGCCAGTCCACGACGGCAGAGATCTTGCCGACAATGGTGCGCCAACCCAAACTTGCGGTTTGTGCCCCGATTTTCTTCAGCCGGCGACGACCCAGGAAACCACCGATCCCGCCGTTGACGGAAGCACGCAGCGCCTCGTCCAGATCGTCCAGGCTGGAGCCGGCGGAGAGCATGTCCAGAACGGCCGGTAGCCGCAGGGCGTACGCCAGGTCACGGGCGACCTCGCCGGCCTCGATCAGCAGCGCGGGATCCCACGCGTCGTGCCCGCCGCGCAGGTTCTCCACCACCAGGTCGAGCTCGTAGGTGTCCTCGTCCAGCGGGGCCACGTCGGCCGGTTCGAGCCGTTCGGACAGTTCATTCCAGCTGTCCAGTTGAGAGAGGTCGTTGGGCGCACCGGAACGGATGAAAGTGACAAGCGACTCCGGCGTCTTGAAGAGCAGCAGCCGCCCCTTGTGGGTGAGGAAGGCCGGCACCTCCTCGTCGCCCGCGGCGTCGTCGTCCTCGTCCGCCTCGTCGTCGGCGTCGGCCTCGTCGTCGCCGGGGACCGCCTCGTCGTCGGCGTCGTCGGCGTCCGCGTCGGCCTTGCCGCGGCGGCGCTTCCCGTCGGACTTCTCGTCCTCGTCGTCCTCCTCGGCGGAGAGGGCGGCGAACTCCTCGTCGAGGATCACCACCTCCTCGTCGTCCTCCTCGGCCTCGACGACCTGGCGGCGGGCCAGGAAGGGGTCGTCCTGGTCGCGCTCGGCGACGTCGGTCGGGGTCAGCTCGCGCGCCGGCCGGTAGGCCCGCAGCGTGAAGCCGGTGCCGGCGGGCAGGGCGATCTCCACCGGGTCGATCCGCACCTCGTCCCAGAGTGCGCGGTCCGCCGCCGGGCGGTCGACCTCGACCTCGTCTGCTGCGGCCGAGGTGTCGGTGTCGTCGAGCTCGGGCTCGTCGGCGTCGGGCCGTTGGGGCGACTGGCGGGCCACGCTGACCTCCGTGTGCGTCTGGGTGCCCACCCGGCGGCGTCGCGCCGCCGAGTGACTCTGCGCACATACCCTAGTGGGCAACCCGTTCCGACCGGGAGCCGCACCCCGGTGGCGTCCCGAACGCCCGACAAGTAGGCTTTCTACGCATGAGGGCGCAGGCGCTGCACGGACACCTGGACGCACTGCTGCTCGCCGTGCTGGAACAGGGCGCGCAGCACGGCTACGCGATCATCGAGGCGTTGCGGGCCCGCAGCGGCGGCACGCTGGACCTGCCCACCGGCACCATCTATCCGGCGTTGCGGCGGCTGGAACGGGCCGGCCTGGTGGCCAGCACCTGGAGCACCGTCAACGGCCGGGAACGGCGCACCTACCAGCTCACCGACGCCGGCAGCCGGGCACTGGCCGGAGAACGGGCCGGCTGGCGCGAGTTCAGCGCCACCGTGGGCCGCTTCCTCGGCCCGGCCGAGCCGCCCGCGACACCCGCCTGAGCCGCCCGCGACGCCCCGCCTGCGACACCGGTCCGCGACACCCGTCTGCGCCGCCCGCCTGGGTCGCCTCACCGACGGGCGAACCGTGGGCCGCGCGCGCTGAGCAGCCACCAGCGGGCCGACCGGGCCAGCGAGAACCAGGCCGCCGACGCCACCACCGCTCCGATGATCATGGGCGGCCAGGTCAGCGCCGCGTCCCACAGCCGCACCGACCAGCCGAACAGGGCGCCGCCGGCGAGCGCGCCGACCAGCAGCCCACCGGTCAGCCCGAAGCCGACCGCGCGGGCCGACCGGACGAGCCCCGGCGAGTCCCGCCGGGCGGCGAGCGCGCCGAGCGCCAGCCCGGCCAGCGCCAGCCCGGCGATCGTCCCCCAGATGCCGTGTATCGACGAGGCGAGCAGCAGGTAGCCCGCCGGCGGTCGCGGGCCGGCGCTCCAGCTCGACCCGTGCCAGGTGAGGTCCCCGGCGGCGATCAGCACCGCGGCGACCGCGAGCGTGCGCAGCGCCAGCCCGCGCAGCGCGCCGGCGGCCAGCTCGGCCTGGAAGCCCGGCGCGAGCTGGCCGACGGTGCCGAACTCGGCCACCGCACGCCGCTCCGCCTCCGCCCGCGACAGACCGCCCTCCCGGTACGCCTCGACGGCGTCCTCCAGCGCGTGCCGCGCCTCGGTCAGCAGGTCGGCCTTGAGCCGGGTCGGCCCGTGCAGCCGCCCGGACAGCTCACGCAGCCGGCCCTCGACCGGTAGCTCCCACATGGTCACCAGCCTGCCACCCGGGGCACGCCGGCGCGTCCGGGAATTCCCCCATTGCGGGCTCAGGGGGCGAGCGCCAGATACCCGCGCTCGGCCGCCGCCTGGCGCAGCCACTGGTCGCGGTACCAGCCGGGGCGCGCCACCAGTTCCTCGTGCCGGCCGCGCTGCACCACGCCGCCGTCCTCCAGCACCACGATCTCGTCCAGCCCGGCCAGGCCGCTGAGCCGGTGGCTGATCAGCAGCACCGAGTGCCCGGCCGGAGTGGCGGCCAGGGTGGCGGCGAGCACCGCGTCCGCCGTCGCCGGGTCGAGACCCTCGGTCGGCTCGTCCAGCACCAGCACCGGCGGGGCGGCCAGCAACGCCCGGGCCAGCGCCAACCGTTGCCGCTGCCCGCCGGAGAGCTGCCCGCCCTGCTCACCGACCACGGTGTCCCAGCCCTCGGGTTGGTCGCGTACCCAGTCCAGCAGCCCGGCCGCCCGGGTGGCCCCGGCCAGGTCCGCGTCGCCGGCGTCCGGGCGGCCCAGCAGCAGGTTCTCCCGCACCGTGGCGTGGAAGACGTACGCCTCGGCGAGCAGGCCGCCGACCAGCCGGGGGAGCTGACCGGCCGGGTGCTCCGCCACCGGTACGCCGCCGACGGTGACCCGGCCGGCGTCGGGGTGGACCGCGCCGGTGAGCACCGCGGCCAGCGTGCTCTTGCCGGCCCCGCTCGGGCCGACCACGGCCACCCGACGGCCGGCCGGCAGGTCGAGGTCGAACCCGGCCAGCGCGGGCGCGGCACCGGCCCGGTAGCGGACCGTCACGCCCTCGAACCGCACGTCGTGGCCGCTCGGCGCCCGCCCCGGGACGCCGGCCGGGGCCGGTGCCGCGGGCTCGGTGAGCAGGTCGGCGACCCGGGCCAGGCCGGCCCGGAGCTGGGTCCGTTGCCGGGCGGCGGCGACCAGGGCGAGCGCCACCTCGACGGCGGCCAGCGTGCCCACGGCGAGCACGCCGACGAGCACCCCACGCACGTCGGCGCGCAACGCCACGAGCACCACGGCGGCGGCGGTGAGGCCACCCACCAGCACGCCCGTCGCGTCCACCGCGAAGCCGACCGCGGCGAGGCGGCGTTCCAGCCGGGCCAGCCGGTCGGCCCGCCCGTTCGCGGCGGCCAGCGCGGCGCCGGTCGCCCCGAACGCGGCCAGGTCGGCGGCGCCGTGGGTGAGGTCGACCGCGTCCACCGCGAGCGCGCCCCGCAGCGGGGCCACCTCGTCGGCGGCCCGACGGGTGAGCCGGGTGGCCAGCGCGGGCAGCGCCACCCCGGCCACCAGCAGGCCGACCGCGAGCACGCCGGCGGCCGGCGGTGAGATCAGCGCGGCGCCACCGACGGCGAGCAGGCTGACCAGCGCCGCCGCCGCACCCGGCACCAGCACCCGCAGGAGCAGGTCCTGGGCCGCCTCGACGTCGGAGACCAGCCGGCTGAGCGCGTCCCCGGTGCGCCGGTCGGCGGCGTCGCGCCGGGCCGCGAGCGTGGCGAAGACCCGGGCCCGGACGTCGGTGATCATGCGGAGCACGGCGTCGTGCCCGGCGAGCCGTTCGGTGTAGCGGAACACGCCCCGGCCGACCGCGAGCGCCCGGACCGCGACGATGGCCACGGTGAGCCGGTCCAGTGGCGGCCGGCCGGCGGCGCTCATCAGCAGCCAGGTGGCGGTGGCCATCAGGGCCAACCCGGCGAACTCGGTGGCCGCGGCGAGCAGCCCGGCACCCAGCAGCCGGCCCAGGTACGGCCGGGCCAGGCGCAGCACGACCCGCTCGGCGTCACGACGGGCCGGCGCCGGCGGTTCCGGCGCGCCGGACGGCTCCACCGGGACCCCGGTCGGCCCGGCGGGCACCCGGCCCACCGGCGTGACGCCGTCGCCGGCGGTCACCGGGCCACCGCCGGGCCGGTGGTCGTGGGGCGCAGTTCGGTGACCCGGCCGTCCTCGACGCGCAGGATCCGGTCGGCGTCGGCCAGCAGCGCGGGCCGGTGCGCGACGAGCAGCGCGGTCCGGCCGGCGACCAGCCGGCGGGTGGCGTCCAGCACCACCGCCTCACTGGCGCTGTCCAGCCGGGCGGTCGGCTCGTCGAGCAGCACCAGCGGGGCGTCCCGCAGGAACGCGCGGGCCAGCGCGACGCGCTGCCGCTGCCCGCTGGACAGGCCGTGGCCGCGCTCGCCGAGCCGGGTGCCGAGCCCGTCGGGCAGCGCGGTGACCACCTCGTCCAGCGCGGCGTCGGCGACGGCGGCGGCCAGCGCGTCGTCCGGGGTGTCCGGCGCACCGAGGCGGATGTTGTCGGCCAGGGAACCGGCGAACAGGTGCGCCCGCTGCGGCACCCAGGCCACCTCGCGGCGCCAGGCGTCCGGGTCGGCCCCGGCCAGGTCGGTCCCGTCGACGGTGACCCGGCCGGCGGTCGGCGCGACGAAGCCGAGCAGCAGGTTGAGCAGCGTGCTCTTGCCCGCGCCGCTGGGACCGATGATCGCCACCCGGTCACCGGGCCGGATGGTCAGCGTGACGTCGCGCAGCGCGGTCGTCCGGTCGTACGCGACGGTCACGCCCTCGAAGCGGATCTCGCCGCGGCCGTCCGGCGCCGCGCCCCCGGCGGCCGGGGCGGTCGGCGCGTCGGTCGCGGACAGCGTGAACGCCTCGTCCAGCGCGGCGAGCCCCTCCATGCTGGCGTGGAACCGGCTGCCGGCGGCCCGCAGCGGAAGGTACGCCTCCGGGGTGAGCAGCAGCACCAGCAGCGCGGTGGAGAGCGTGATCCCGCCGCCGAGCAGCCGGATGCCGACCGGTACCGCGACCAGCGCGACGGAGAGCGTGGCGACCAGCTCCAGCACCAGCGCGGAGAGGAACGCGATCCGCAGCGTCCGCATGGTGGCCTCGCGGTGGCCGTCGGCCATCCGGCGCACCACGTCGACCTGGGCCCGGGCCCGGCCGAACGCGCGCAGCGTGGGCAGCCCGGCGACCATGTCGAGGAAGTGGCCGCCGAGCAGCGACAGCCGTCGCCACTGCCGTTCGGTGGCGGCCTGCGCCTGCCAGCCGAGCAGCGCGCCGAAGATCGGGATGAGCGGGATGGTGAGCGCGATGATCAGCGCCGAACTCCAGTCGGCGAACACGATCCGGGCCAGCACCGCCGCCGGCACGGTCACGCTGAGCACAAGCTGGGGGAGGTACCCGGTGAAGTAGGGGTCGAGTGCGTCCAGCCCGCGCCCGGCCAGCGTGGCGAGCTGCCCGGCCCGCCGGCCGGCGACCCAGGTGGGACCGTGCCGGCCGACCGCGCGGAGCAGGTCGGCCCGGAGCGCCGCCTTGACCGTCGCGGCGGCCCGTGCCGCCACCGTGCCCTGCGCCCAGCTCACCAGCGCCCGGGCCGCGACCGCGGCCAGGAAACCGGCGAGCGCCGGCCGGTGCAGCCGCCCGTCGATCGCGGTGGCCAGCAGCGTGGCCAGCGCGGTGGCCTGGGCGACCACCAGCAGCGCGGTCAGGCCGCCCAGCGCCGCGAGCACGGCGAGGTCGCGCCGGGCCGCGGGGACCCGGCGCAGCAGACGCGGATCGAACGGGCGGCGGTTCACCAGTACACCGGTGCCCTGCCGTCGATCCGTCCTCGGAACACCCACCAGCACATCGCCTGAAAGCCTAGTAGGGCCGGCAGGAGCGGCAGCACGAGCCAGCCCAGCAGCGCCAGCGTCGGGCGGCTGGCGGCGGCCCCGGTGACCGTCAGCGAGGCCGCCGGGTCACCGGTGGCCACCAGGATCCGGGGCCAGAGCGCGGCCCCGACCAGCGGCGCCGGCAGCGCCAGCGCCGTCGCGGTCGCCGCGAACGCCACAGCGGCCCGCCCCCGGCGCAGCGCCGCGCGGGCCACCAGCAGCGCCGCCACCAGCGCCAACGGCAGGAGTACGGCGAGCGTCGGTCGCGCCACGGCGGCGCGTACCCGGTCGGAGAGCAGGCCCAGGGCGGTGGTCGCGGCGACCGCGGTGAGCGCGGCGGGCACCAGGCCGCGGGCCAGCCGGGCGAGGGCCGGGGCGTCGGCGGGTGGCAGCCGGAGCGTGAGGAACGTCGCACCGTGCACCGCGACCAGCGTGAGCAGCGTCAACCCGGTGGCGGCCACGAACGGGGTCACCACGTGGCCGACGCCGGCCACGTGCCCGTCGGCGGTCAGCGGCACGCCCTGGAGCAGCCCGCCGAGCAGCGCGCCCCAGCCCAGCGCGGCCAGCACGCCGCCGACCACCACGATCCGGTCCCAGCCGGCCCGGGTCGCCTCGCCGCCGGCCCGGCCGCGCAACTGCACGCCGGCGGTGACCAGCACCACCCCGGCCAGCGCGCCCAGCACCACCGGGTAGAAGCCGGCGAGCAGCTCACCCTCCAGCGTGGGGAACGCGCCGAACAGAATGCCGACGGTGGCCACCAGCCAGACCTCGTTGCCGAGGAAGAACGGCCCGACCGCGGTGAGCGCGGCCCGACCGGTGCCCGCTCCGGCGCGTCGGGCCAGCAGCAGGCCGACGCCGTAGTCGTAGCCGCCGAGCACCAGGTAGGCGGCGAAGAAGAGGCCGAGCAGGGCGTACCAGGCGAGTTCCACGGCGGGCTCCCTCAGGCGAACACGGGCTGGTGGTGGGCGTCGGTGTCGGGCGCGGGCGGGCGGCCCAGCGCGGGGTCGAGCGCGCCCCGGGCGGCGTGCCGGGCCAGCAGCGTCCAGTTGGTGACCGCGAGCGCGCCGAGCAGCAGGCCGAAGCCGATCAGCGAGGCGAGCATCAGCGCGGGCGACACCGGCGAGACGGCCCGCTCGGTGGGCAGCAGCCCGTACGCCACCCAGGGCTGGCGGCCCACCTCGCGGGCGATCCAGCCGAGCAGCACGGCCACGAACGGCAGCGGCAGGCCGAGCAGGAGCAGCCAGAGCGGGAACCGCAGCCGGATGATCCAGTCGCGCCAGAGCAGCGGCAGCAGCAGCCAGACGCAGCCCAGCGCGAAGCCGATCAGGATCATGAAGCCGAGCCCGACGCTGGACAGCACCGGCGGCTCCCAGTCGCCCGGGCCGAACCGGGCGGTCCAGTCGGCGACCATCGCGTCCCGGTCCGGGCCGCCGCCGAACTTGGTGGGCTGGAGCTGACCGACCGGGCCGAACTGGGCGAAGCCGAAGCCCTGCAACGCGCTCACCGCGAGCGCCGCGGTGACCAGGCCGAGTCGCAGCGAGGTGCGGAACAGCAGGAAGTCCGGGGTACGCCGGAGCAGGTGCCACGCGCTGACCGCGGCCATCAGCAGCCCACCGGTGACCAGGCTCGCGGACACCACGTGGCCGAACGCGAAGCCGAACGTGGGGTTGGTGACCAGCGCGCCGAAGTCGGTGAGGTGGGCCACGCCGTCGCGTACCTCGTAGCCGACCGGGTGCTGGAGCCACGCGTTCGCCACCATGATCCAGAACGCCGAGGCGTACGCGGTCAGCGCGACGCCCCAGAGCAGCGCCAGGTGCACGCCGCGCCGCAGCCGGTGCCACCCGAAGATCCACATCCCGAGGAACGTGGACTCCAGGAAGAACGCGACGAGCGTCTCGATGGCCAGCGGCGCGCCGAACACGTTGCCCACGTAGCGCGACAGGCCGCTCCAGTTCAGCCCGAACTGGAACTCCATCACGATCCCGGTGGCGATGCCGAGCACGTAGTTGATCACGTAGAGCTGGCCCCAGAACCGGGTCAGCCGCTCGTAGACCGGCTTGCCGGTGAGGTAGCCGGCGGTCTGGAGCCCGACCAGCAGCGTGACCAGGCCGAGCGTGACCACCACGAACAGGAAGTGGATCGAGGTGGTGGTGGCGAACTGGAGGCGGGCGAGGAGCAGGGGGTCCATGGCGCGTTCTCCCACGGGTTGGCTCGCTTGTCATAGGCACCCTACACGTAGACTTTCTACCTATGCGGACCCGTGAACCCGGAGCAGCCCCGTAGGGGGCGGCTCAGCTCAGGAACAGGGAGACCGGCAGCGCGACGAGCGTGCCGGCGACGGCCAGCGCGGTGGCGCCGAGCACCCGGGGCGGGCGGTCCGCGACCAGCAGGCGCTGCACCCGTACGTCGAGGTCCCGGTCGCCGATGCCGAGCGTGCCGGCCGGCGTCACCCGGTGCCCGGCGGCGGCGAACCGACGCAGCGCGCCGGCCAGCGGCTCGTCCGCGTGCAGCTCCCGGGCCTTGTCGTCGGCGCGCATCTCGACCAGCAACGCCACCCGGGCGTGCGCGTCGCGCACCCAGCGGAACCAGGGCAGCGCCCGGCACAACGCGGTGAACGGCAGCAGCACCAGGTCGTGCCGCTCCTGCGCGTGCGCCCGCTCGTGGGTGAGCACCGCCGCCAGCTCGGCCGGGTCCAACAGGTCGACGGTGCCGGCGCTCACCACCACCCGGGGGCGCACCCCGGGCAGGCAGTACGCCGCCGCACTCGGATGGTCGAGCACCAGCGCGCCGGGCACCGTCGGGTCGCGCCGCGCCACCAGGCTCAGCAGCTCCCGGTGCCGGCGCTGGGCGCGGACCGCGCCGTGCACGGCGCGCACCGTGGTGGTGACCAGCACCGCGCCGATGCCGAAACCGACCCCGACCAGGCTGAGGTGCACCGCGCCCACGCCGGCCGGCAGCGTGCCGTGGACCAGGTCGTCACCGAGCGCCAGCATCGCGCTCCCGGTCGGCCGGTCGTAGGCGGCGAGCCCGACCGCCATCGGCAGCCCCATGGCGGACAGCCCCAGCGCCAGCCCGACCGCCTGCCAGCAGATGATCGCCACCCGCGGCGCGCGCCACGTCCACCGCGCGGCGGCGAGGACCTGCGCGGTCAGCCAGCAGGCCAGGACGGTGGCGGCGAAGTGCACGGCGTACGCCACGGCAGCCGCCTACCGGTCCGTCGCCTCGTCGAGCGCCGGCCCGCCCGGTCGCGGGTCGGCCAGCCCGGCCTCGGCGCCGAGTGCGGCGCGGAGCACGTCCGCCTCCGTGCCGGTGACCGAGCGGGCGAAGCGCACCAACGCGGCGTCCCGGCTGCCGCCGAGATCGAGCGCGTCGAGCATGAGCTGGGCGATGTGCGCCTCGCGGGTGGCCGCCGGCCGGTACCGCCAGGCCCGTCCCTCCCGCTCGCGCTGGACCATGCCCTTGCCGGCGAGCCGGTCCAGCACCGTCATCACGGTGGTGTAGGCCAGCTCACGCCCGTCGAGGGCGTCGGCGACCTCGCGCACGGTCACCCCGTCCGACGTGGCGGGCACCGAGTCCCACAGCACGTCCATCACCGCACGCTCAAGGTCCCCCAGCCGAGTCACCCGCCAATCCTACCCCCCGTAGTAGACCCCACCCACCCCGCCGCCGCCCGCGTCCCACCCCCACCCCACCCCGCTCCCTCCCCTGATTCACGGAAAGAGTGGCCATCCAGGCGCGGATGGCCACTCTTTCCGTGAAAGTGCGGGGATCTTGTGAGGGGGTGAGGGGGTGAGGCGGGTCAGACGCCCTTGGGGTGCCAGACGGTCTTGGTCTCCAGGAGCGTGGTCATCCGGGTCAGGCCCGGGTCGGTGTGCCAGTCGTGGTCGGCCGGGGCCGGTCGGAGCACCCGCTTGAGGTTCTCCGCGGCCTTGACCTCCAACTCCACCGCCAGCTCGGCGTCCGCCACACCGGTCAGGTCGATCGCGCTGACGTCCATGTGCGCGGCAAGCGTCGGCGCCGTCTCGGTGATCCGGCCGGTGAGGATGTTCACCACGCCCCCCGGCAGGTCGGAGGTGGCCAGCACTTCGGCCAGCGTGACCGCCGCCAGCGGCGCGGCCGGGGAGGCGGCCACCACCACCGTGTTGCCGGTGACGATCGCCGGGGCGATCACGCTCACCAGGCCGAGCAGCGCCGGGGACTCCGGGGCCACCACGGCGACCACGCCGGTCGGCTCCGGCGCGGACAGGTTGAAGTACGGGCCGGCCACCGGGTTCGCCCCGCCGTAGACCTGGGGGAGCTTGTCGGACCAGCCGGCGTACCAGACCCAGCGGTCGATCGCGGCGTCCACCTCGTCGGCCGGGACGCCGAGCGCCACGAACTGCTTGCGCCGGCCCTCCAGCATCTCGGCGACCCGGTAGAGGATCTGACCCCGGTTGTACGCGGTCGCCCCGGCCCAGCCCTTCACCGCGGCCCGGGCGGCGACCACCGCGTCCCGCGCGTCCTTGCGGGAGGCCAGCGACACGTTGGAGTCCTGCACGAGATACGACCGTCCCGACTCGCTGCGCGGGAACTTCCCGCCGATGAAGAGCTTGTACGTCTTGCGTACCGCGACCCGCTCAGACATTGAGGTACGCCTCCAGCCCCTGCCGGCCGCCCTCGCGACCGTAGCCCGACTCCTTGTAGCCGCCGAACGGTGAGGTCGGGTCGAACTTGTTGAACGTGTTGGCCCACACCACGCCGGCGCGCAGCCGGTCGGCCACCCACAGGATCCGGGAACCCTTGTCGGTCCAGATCCCGGCCGACAGCCCGTACGGCGTGTTGTTGGCCTTCTCCACCGCCTCCGCCGGGGTGCGGAACGTCAGCACGGACAGCACCGGGCCGAAGATCTCCTCGCGGGCGATCCGGTGCGCCTGGGTGACCCCGGTGAAGATGGTCGGCGCGAACCAGAACCCGCGGTCCGGCAGCTCGCACGGCGGCGACCAGCGCTCGGCCCCCTCGGCGGCGCCGACGTCGGACAGCTCGCGGATGCGCGCCAACTGCTCGGCCGAGTTGATCGCGCCGACGTCGGTGTTCTTGTCCAGCGGGTCACCGACCCGCAGCCGGGCCATCCGGCGCTTGAGCGACTCCAGCACCTGCTCGGCGACCGACTCCTGGACCAGCAGCCGGGACCCGGCGCAGCAGACGTGCCCCTGGTTGAAGAAGATGCCGTTGACGATCCCCTCGACCGCCTGGTCGACCGGGGCGTCGTCGAAGACGATGTTGGCGGCCTTGCCGCCCAGCTCCAGGGTGAGCTTCTTGCGGGTGCCGGCGACCGCACGGGCGATGGCCTTGCCGACCTCGGTGGAGCCGGTGAACGCGACCTTGTCCACGCCCGGGTGCTCGACCAGCGCGCGGCCGGTGTCGCCGGCCCCGGTGACGATGTTGACCACACCGGCCGGCAGGTCGGCCTGCTGGCAGATCTCGGCGAACAGCAGCGCGGTCAGCGGCGTGGTCTCGGCCGGCTTCAGCACCACCGTGTTGCCGGCGGCGAGCGCCGGGGCGATCTTCCAGGCCAGCATGAGCAGCGGGAAGTTCCACGGGATGACCTGTGCGGCCACGCCCAGCGGCTTCGGGTCGGAGCCGAAGCCGGCGTGCTCCAGCTTGTCCGCCCAGCCGGCGTAGTAGAAGAAGTGCGCGGCGACCAGTGGCAGGTCGACGTCGCGCGACTCCTTGATCGGCTTGCCGTTGTCGAGCGACTCCAGCACGGCCAGCTCGCGCGAGCGCTCCTGGATGATCCGGGCGATCCGGAACAGGTACTTCGCCCGGTCCCGGCCCGGCATCGGACCCCAGACCTTCTCGTACGCCGTCCGGGCGGCCCGGACCGCGCGGTCCACGTCCGCGCTGCCGGCCTCGGCGATCTCGGCCAGGACCTCCTCGGAGGCCGGGTTGATCGACTTGAAGCTGCCACCGTCGGCCGGGTCGACGAACTTTCCGTCGACGAAGAGCCCGTACGAGGGCCTGAGGTCGACCACCGAGCGCGACTCGGGGGCGGGTGCGTATTCGAACATCGCGGTCAGTCCAGGGTGAAGTAGTCGGGGCCGGCGTAGACGCCGGTCGTCAGCTTGGTGCGTTGCATCAACAGGTCGTTGAGCAGGCTGGACGCGCCGAACCGGAACCAGTCCGGGTCGAGCCAGTCGGCGCCGACCGTCTCGTTGACCATGACCAGGTACTTGATCGCGTCCTTGGTGTTCTTGATGCCGCCGGCCGGCTTCACGCCGACCTGCCGCCCGGTGGCGGCGCGGAAGTCGCGGACCGCCTCCAGCATCACCAGCGTCACCGGCAGCGTGGCCGCGACCGGGACCTTGCCGGTGGAGGTCTTGATGAAGTCACCGCCGGCCAGCATGGCGAGCCAGGACGCCCGCCGCACGTTGTCGTAGGTGGCCAGCTCGCCGGTCTCCAGGATCACCTTGAGGTGGGCGTCCCCGCAGGCCTCCTTGGTGGCCACGATCTCGTCGTGGACCTCCTGGTAGCGGCCGGCCAGGAACGCACCCCGGTTGATCACCATGTCGATCTCGTCCGCGCCGGCCTCGACGGCCACCCGGACGTCGGCGAGCTTGATCTCCAGCGGGGCCTGCCCGGACGGGAACGAGGTCGCCACGCTGGCCAGGTGCACAGTGCCGACTCCGGCCGGCGCGGCACCGTCCGCCTGTGCCGGTCCGCCGGATGGCCGCCCGGAGCCGGCACCGCTGCCGCGCAGCACCTCGGCCACGTACGGGACCATCGCCGGGTAGACGCAGACCGCGCCGACGTGTGGGCAGGACGGGTCGGCCGGGTCGGGGCGTAGCGCCTTGGCCGCCAGCGCCCGCACCTTGCCCGGGGTGTCGGCCCCTTCGAGGGTGGTCAGGTCGACCATCCGGATGGCCAGGTCGATCGCCTCGGCCTTGGCCGTGGTCTTGATGGAGCGGGTGCCGAGCTGGGCCGCCCGCTGCTCCGCGCCGACCTGGTCCACGCCCGGCAGGCCGTGCAGGAAGGTCCGCAGAGCGGTCTCGGATCGTCCCAGCTCGGAGAGGTCCGACCGGGCCGACGTCGCTGTCGCCGTCATGCCCCGAATAGTACGCACCCGCGAGTCGAGTGATCTTGGTCATGGTCGAGGGGTTGCATCCGGCACACGTGAGCGGTGTCGCTGGTCGGGCCGCACCCGACGTGCCACCGGCCGGGGACCGGTAGGTTGAGCGATCGTGGACGTACACGTCATTGACCATCCGCTCGCCCAGACGCGGCTGACCGCCATGCGGGACGCCCGGACCGACTCCTCGTCGTTCCGGGCGGCGCTGCGCGAACTCACCACCATGCTGGTGTACGAGGCCGCACGCTCCTTCCCCGTCGAGAACTACTCGATCCAGACCCCGGTCACCGCCACCGAGGGCACCCGGCTGGCCAACCCGCCGCTGCTCGTACCGGTGCTGCGGGCCGGGCTCGGCATGGCCGACGCCGCGCTCGCCCTGGTGCCCGAGTCGACGATGGGCTTCGTGGGCCTGGCCCGCGACGAGGAGACGTACGAGCCGCGCGCCTACATGGAGTCGCTGCCCCGGGACCTCAGCGGCCGGCCGGTGCTGGTGCTCGACCCGATGCTGGCCACCGGCGGCTCGCTGGAGCACTGCTGCCGGCTGCTCGCCGACCGGGGCTGCACCGACATCACCGTGCTCTGCGTGCTGGCCGCCCCGGTCGGCATCGAGCGGCTGGAGCGGAGCGGCCTCCCGCTGCGCCTGGTCACCGCGTCCATCGACGAGGGCCTCAACGACAAGATGTTCATCGTCCCCGGCCTCGGCGACGCCGGCGACCGCCAGTTCGGCGGCATGCCCCGCTTCTGACGCCCCTGTTGCCGCTGATTCACGGAAAGAGGGCGCATTTACCCTCGAAAAGGCCCGCTTTCCGTGAATCAGGCGACCCGGGGGACGTGACCCCGGAGAGTTGGTGCGCGGGGTGCGGGGAGGCGCTAGCGTTCCGGGCCATGACTGGTGTTGCGCTCGCCGAGGAGTTGCTCCTCCTCGCGTATGACGACGAATCCGGCAAGGCCGCCATGCCCCGGATCAGCCTGGACCTGGGCATGGCCGCGGCGGTGCTGGTCGAGCTGGCCCTCGCCGGCCGGATCGCGTACGCGGAGGGGAACCTCGCGGTGGTCGACCCGGCACCGACCGGCGAGCCGATCGCGGACGCGGTGCTCGCCAAGATGGCCGCGGACACCCCGCACACGCCGTCGTCCTGGGTGCAGCGCCTGCGGCACGGGCTGCGCGACAAGATCCTCGGCGACCTCTGCGAACGCGGCGTGGTCCGCGACGTCGACGAGACCGAGCTGGGCTTCATCCACGTGCACCGCTACCCGGTGGCGGACGCCTCGGTCGAGGCGGACATCCGACGGCGGCTGGCCGACGCGCTGACCAGCGGGCAGCTCCCGGACGAGCGGACCGCCGCGCTCGCCACGCTGGTCGCGGTGCTGCGGATGGAACCGGCGCTCGGGCTCACCGGCGCCGCCGCGGACGACGCCGGCAAGCGGCTGGAGGAGATCGCGGCCGGCGCCGGCTTCTCCGGCACGGTGAGCCTGGACGACAGCGTGGTACGCCCCTCGGTCAGCCTGGTGATCGTCGCGCTGGGCCAGGCGGTCGACGCCGCCCTCGGCAAGCGGCCCAGCGTGTAAGGCGGGGCCCCCTGTTAACGCATCCGGTATAGATGGGGCCCCTTCTCACACTCAGGTGTTAAGAAGGGGCCCCTCCTTGCATCTCGGTCAGAGGCCGAGCGCGGCGGCGATCTCGGTGCGCAGCTCGGTGACGGCCGCCCGGGCGCGGCTGCGGGCCGCCGGCACGTCGCCGTCGGTCACCGGCGCTACCACCTCCAGGTACGCCTTCAGCTTCGGCTCGGTGCCGGAGGGCCGGATGACCACCCGGGCGGCGTCGGTACGCAGGATCACCACGTCCGCCTCGGGGAGCAGGTCGGACGC
Source organism: Micromonospora sp. DT227 (assembly GCF_049841835.1). NCBI lineage: Bacteria > Bacillati > Actinomycetota > Actinomycetes > Micromonosporales > Micromonosporaceae > Micromonospora > Micromonospora sp. DT227. The sequence goes on from NZ_JBNCLA010000001.1 coordinate 1,400,858, forward strand.
CTCGGCGACCGGCTGCCCGAGCAGCGACGTCGGGGTGGCCGCCCGGATCCGCGCCATCGAGTCCGCGATCACCCGCAGGTCCTCCACCCGCACCGAGAGCTGGTCGGTGTGGTGCACGCCGAACTCGGCCGCCAGCTCGTCCAGCCGGTCGGTGAGCGTCCGACCCTGGGCCTTGAGGCCGGCGGCCAGCTCGGCGACGGTCAGCGCGGCGGTGATGCCGTCCTTGTCCCGCACGTGCCCCGGCGCGACGCAGTAGCCCAACGCCTCCTCGTAGCCGTAGACCAGCGGCTCCCGGCCGCCGCCGGCCCGGACGATCCACTTGAACCCGGTCAACGTCTCGTCGTAGGGCAGCCCGCGCGCCTCGGCCATCGCCCGCAGCAGCGTCGACGAGACGATGGTGGTGGCGTACAGGCCGGTCACGCCGCGCCGCATCAGGTGGTCGGCGAGCAGCGCGCCCACCTCGTCGCCGCGCAGCATCCGCCAGGACCCGGCATCGCGTACGGCCACCGCGCACCGGTCCGCGTCCGGGTCGTTGGCGATCGCCAGGTCCGCGCCGGTGCGGTCGGCGAGCGCGACCAGCAGGTCCACCGCGCCCGGCTCCTCCGGGTTGGGGAAGTTGACGGTCGGGAACGCCGGATCCGGTTCCGCCTGCTCGGGCACCACCCCGGGCACGCCGAAGCCGGCCCGCGCGAACGCGGCGGTCAGCACCGCCGCGCCCACCCCGTGCAGCGGCGTGTACGCCACCCTCAGGTCGCGTGGGCCGGCCGGGTCCACCACCGCGGCGGCCCGGTCCACGTACGCGGCGACCAGGTCGTCGCCGAGCACCTGACCGGCCGGGCCGAGCGGCACCCGGGCGAGCGGGCCGACCGCCCGGATCGCGGCCTCGATGCCGGCGTCGGCCGGCGGCACGATCTGCGCCCCCGCGCCCAGCTCACCGCCGAGCTGCGCGCCCAGGTACACCTTGTAGCCGTTGTCCTGCGGCGGGTTGTGGCTGGCGGTGACCATCACGCCGGCGACGGCGCCGAGCTGCCGGACCGCGAACGCCAGCACCGGCGTGGGCAGCGGGCGGGGCAGCAGCAGCGCCGCCCGGCCCGCGCCGGTGGCCACCTGCGCGGTGCGCTCGGCGAACGCGCGGGAGCCGCGCCGGGCGTCGTACCCGATCACCAGCGGGCCCTCGCCGCCCTGGGCGGCAAGCCAGCCGACCAGCCCGGCGGCGGCCTGGGTGACCACGGCGAGGTTCATCCCGTTGGGCCCGGCGCGCAGCGGACCGCGCAGGCCGGCGGTGCCGAACGTCAGCGGGCCGGCGAACCGGTCGGCCAGCTCGGCGGCCGTGCCGGGCAGCCCGTCGAGGACGGCGCGCAGCTCGTCCCGGTCGGCCGGGTCGGGGTCGTCGGCGAGCCAGCGCTCGGCTGAAACGCGAAGGTCGTCAAGGTCAGTGGTGTCCGCCGCCATGGCCTCTTGATAGCACGGCGACGGATCACCACCGGTCGTCGGCCTCGACTCAGTTGTCGGCCGTGAGCCGGAACGAACCGGCCATCGCCTCGAAGATCGGCTTACTCTCGGCGAATCGTGCGTCGGTGGAGGAGAGGTAGAACGAGTAGACCTTGCCGTCCTTGACCAGACCCCGCCAGATGCCGTGCCGCATGGCGTCACCCTCGCCGCAGGTGTATTCGACCTGGCCCGCGCTCTGGCCGGCGAGCGGCTGCTCGGAGACCGACACCTCGGTGTAGGGGGCCGGGCAGTTCTTGCTCTTGGCGCTGTTCTTCTTCAGGTTGCGCGAGGCGAACTCGGCCCAGCTGATCGAGGTGCCGCCCCACTCCTCAGCGATGACCCGCACCTTCCGACCCTCGTCGTTCGGGTCGACGTAGTCGACGTAGAGGCCGCCGGTCTGCCGCTGCCAGCCCTTCGGCACCTGGATGGTGATGCCCTTGACGGTCTGCTCCTGCATCTCCGGCGCGGCGGCGGCCGAGTTCGACGGCAGCGTGCCCACGATCGGCGGCGGCGCGTCGTCACCGCCGCCGCTGGTCAGCGCGATCACGCTCACCAGCAGCACCACGGCCAGGCCGCCGGCGGCGGCGAGCTGGACCTTGCGGGGCCACGCCTTGACCTTGCCGAGCAGCCCCTTCGCCCCGCCGGGCGAGCCGGTGCCGGGCGCGGTGGCCGGCGTGGTCCACGGCTGGCCGGTGCCCGGCACCGACCACTGCGCGCCGCCGCCGTACACCGGCTGGGTGGCGTCGGCGTTGCCGCCGTAGGTGGTCGGCGTGGCGGTGGGGACGTGCTGGGTGGCGTCCGTGCCCGCGCCCTGGTCGAACCGGACGGTGGCGTCCGGCGAGATGCGCTGGGTGGCCTCGGGCGCGTCCGGCCCGGACATCGCTCCGGTCGGCGTGTGCAGCGGGCCGGCGAGCGCGTCGGCGCTGGTCTCGTCGAGCGCCGCGGCGCCGGTCGCCGGCTTCGCGGCGGGACGCTCCCCGCGCCGCAGCGCGGCGAGGCGGTCGGTGAGCGACTCGCTCGGGCCGATCATCGCCCGGCCGCCGATCTGCCCGCTGGGCTTCGGCTCCGGCGCGGCCGGCGGCGGCGTGGTCGGGCGCGGCACCGGCACCACCGCGTACGGGTCGGTGACCGAGTTGACCGCGGTGGCGGTGCTGGTCAGCGGGCCGGCGAGCAGCTCGCGCAGCATGGCCCGGGCCCGGTGCACGTCGAGGCGGCGGGCCGGGTCCTTCTCCAGCAGGCCCATCAGCACGCCGGTGAGCGGGCCGCTGCGCTGCGGTGTGGCGGGCGGGTCCTCGACCACGGCGTGCATGGTCTCGATCGGGTCGCCCTTGTCGAACGGGGGCCGGCCCTCGACCGCGGTGTAGAGCGTCACGCCGAGCGAGAACAGGTCGCTGGGCGGGCCGAACTCCTGGCCCATGGCCCGCTCGGGGGAGATGAAGTGCGGCGAGCCGAGCACCATGCCGGGCGTGGTGAGCTGCACGTCGGTGGGCATCCGGGCGACGCCGAAGTCGGTCAGCACGCAGCGCCCGTCGGAGCAGATCAGCACGTTCGCCGGCTTGACGTCGCGGTGCAGCACGCTGAGCGCGTGCGCCACCTCCAGCGCGCCGAGCAGCGCGATGCCGATCTTGGCGACCGCACGCGGCGCGACCGGCCCGTCCTCGATCACCATGTCGGCCAGGCTGCGGGCGTCCAGCAGTTCCATCACGATCCACGGCCGGCCACCCTCGGTGACCACGTCGTAGACCTGCACCACGGCCGGGTGCTGGATCGCGGCGGCGGCGCGGGCCTCGCGCAGCGTCCGTTCGTAGAGCGCGTCGCGGTCGCTGGGGGCGAGCCCGGGCGGGAGGACGACCTCCTTGACCGCCACGTCGCGGCGCAGAAGTGTGTCTGTGGCCCGCCAGACCGTGCCCATGCCGCCGTTGCCCACCGGGGATCGCAGCGAGTAGCGACCACCGATGGTGGTGCCGGGCGCCGCGCGTCCAGTGGGGGGACTGGCCGGTCCGCCGCTCCACGTCGGAATCTGAGTCACAGAAAAGCCACCGGGGGATATCGAGGGGGCTGGGACACAACCCCTCTATCTTGCTGGTTCCGACGCCCGATGCGAAACCCGACGCGGCGGGCGTTTACCTACTCGACGGTATGTGGCCAGCTACTCACCTCCGGTGGGCCGCCGGTGCCGGTGTGCGGTATCCCTCACCCACTTGGCGGCGACCGCGTCCTACCATCCGGTAATGAGTGATGCGCGGTCAAGCGAGTCGGGTTTCCCGATCAAGGGCGTCTACACGGCGGCTGACCTTCCGGCGGACCTGGACGCCCGACTCGGTGAGCCGGGCGAGTACCCGTACACCCGCGGGGTCTACCCGACGATGTACACGTCCCGGCCGTGGACCATGCGGCAGTACGCCGGCTTCGGCACCGCCACCGAGAGCAACGCGCGTTACCACCAGCTCCTGCGGGCCGGCACCATGGGCCTGTCGGTCGCGTTCGACCTGCCCACCCAGATGGGGTACGACTCGGACGACCCGATCGCGCACGGCGAGGTGGGCAAGGTCGGCGTCGCCATCGACTCCATCGAGGACATGCGCACGCTGTTCGGCGGGATCCCGCTGGACAAGGTCTCCACCTCGATGACGATCAACGCGCCCGGCTCGGTGCTGCTGCTGCTCTACCAGCTCGTGGCGGAGGAGACCGGGGTGCCGGGCGGGGCGCTCAACGGCACCATCCAGAACGACATCCTCAAGGAGTACATCGCGCGGGGGACGTACATCTTCCCGCCGAAGCCCTCGCTGCGGCTGGTCGCCGACACCTTCGCCTACTGCCGGGCCGAGGTGCCGAAGTGGAACACCATCTCCATCTCCGGCTACCACATGGCCGAGGCCGGCGCGTCGCCCGCGCAGGAGATCGCGTTCACGCTGGCCAACGGTGTGGAGTACGTCCGGGCCGCGCTGGCGGCCGGGCTGGCCGTGGACGACTTCGCGCCCCGGCTGTCGTTCTTCTTCGTGGCCCGCACCACGCTGCTGGAGGAGGTCGCCAAGTTCCGCGCGGCCCGCCGCATCTGGGCCCGCCTGATGCGCGACGACTTCGGCGCGAAGAACCCGAAGTCGCTGATGCTGCGGTTCCACACCCAGACCGCCGGCGTGCAGCTCACCGCGCAGCAGCCGGAGGTCAACCTGGTCCGGGTGGCGGTGCAGGGCCTGGGCGCGGTGCTCGGCGGCACCCAGTCGCTGCACACGAACAGCTTCGACGAGGCGATCGCGCTGCCCACCGAGAAGGCGGCCCGGCTGGCGCTGCGGACCCAGCAGGTGCTGGCGTACGAGACGGATCTCACCGCCACCGTCGACCCGTTCGCCGGGTCGTACGTGATCGAGGCGATGACCGACGAGCTGGAGGCGGCGGCGGTCGAGCTGATGGACCGGGTGTTCGACCACGGCTCGGCGGTGGACGCCATCGAGGCCGGCTTCCAGAAGCGCGAGATCGAGCAGTCCGCGTACCGGATCGCCCAGGAGATCGACGCGGGCGAGCGGGTGGTGGTCGGGCTGAACCGGTTCCGGGTCGACGAGGAGGAGCCGTACGAGCCGCTGCGGGTGGACCCGTCGATCGAGGCGGCCCAGGCGGACCGGCTGGCCAGGCTGCGCGCCGAGCGGGACTCGGGAGCGGTCGAGCGGGCGCTGGCCGAGCTGCGCGCCGCGGCCGAGGGTGACGCCAACGTGCTCTATCCGATGAAGGAGGCGCTGCGGGCCCGGGCCACGGTGGGCGAGGTCTGCGGGACGCTGCGCGGCGTGTGGGGGGTCCACCGGCCGAGTGACCGGTTCTGAGACGTCGGTGACGGCGGCCCCGTCGGCATCCCCTGGGTGCCCGGCGCGGGCCGCCTTTCGCATTCTGGCGGGTGTGCGATTTTGTCAGGCGGGTAACCCGTTCGGGTGAACGGGACGGACAGCATGTGCGGTCGGTGAGCGGACGGCCATGTCACCGTCGGGAGTCGCCCGGCAGCCGACGGTTGTCGGGCAATTGTCGGAGTGGCAGTTAATTGCCGCGACTAATGCGACAATTCGGAACGACAACTCGGCTTTTGGTAATCGATGAATCGGTTACGCGTTGTAGGAGGTGGGGGGCAGATGACCGCGTCCGACCACGATCTACCTGCTGTCCCGCAGATATTCGAGCGCTCCCACCAGGGCATTCGTGACGCTGCGCGGTCCGATCACTACGCGAAAGATGTTGCGCAGCGTCACCGTCGGGGGTCTAGGCTGTCTGCTGTTCTGCCCGATGATCCATCCCTCTCAAGTGATCGAGAATTCGACGTGACGAGTGCGTTGACGCTGCCCTCGGGCGGCCCGCTGGCGTCGTCCCGGCCCGAGGCGCCGACCGGTTCCCAGCCCCTGCCCTTCGAGCTCGACCATCTGCTCGCGCTGCGGGTACCCGGCCTCATCGCGACCCGCCGTCACATCCACTCCCACCCGGAACTGTCCGGCGAGGAGTTCGAGACGGCCGCCCTGGTGCACCGGGAACTCTCCCTCGCCGGGCTGAGCCCGCGACTGCTGCCGAAGGGCAACGGCGTCATCTGCGACATCGACGGCCGCCCCGACGGGCCGGTGGTCGCGCTCCGCGCCGACATCGACGCGCTGCCGCTCAGCGACCCGAAGGACGTGCCGTACCGCTCGACGGTGGACGGCGTCTGCCACGCCTGCGGCCACGACGTGCACACCGCCGTGCTGCTCGGCGTCGGCATGCTGCTCGCCCAGCTCGCCGACCTCGGTGAGCTCGACGGCCGGGTGCGGCTCATCTTCCAGCCGGCCGAGGAGATCCTGCCCTGCGGCTCGCTGGAGGTGATCGAGGCCGGCGGCCTCGACGACGTGGTGCAGATCTTCGCGCTGCACTGCGACCCGAACCTGCCGGTCGGCAAGGTCGGCCTGCGGGTCGGCCCGATCACCGCCGCCGCCGACAACGTCACCGTCCGGCTCACCGGGCCGGGCGGGCACACCGCCCGGCCGCACCTGACCGTCGACCTGGTCGACGCGCTCGGCCGGCTGGTCACCGAGGTGCCGACGCTGATCAGTCGCCGGGTGCCGGCCAACAGCGGGCTGCTGCTGGTGTTCGGCCACGCCTCGGCCGGCACCCGCTACAACGTCATCCCCTCCGAGGCGTCCGCCGCCGGCACGCTGCGGGTGATGGACCGGGAGACCTGGGAGCAGGCCCCCAAGATCGTGGCCCAGGTGGTGCGGGACGTGCTCGCCCCCACCGGCGCCACCGTCGACCTGGAATACCTGCGCGGTCGCCCGCCGGTGACAAACGACGCCGGGGCCATCGGCGTGCTCACCGCCGCCACCGCGTCGGCGCTCGGGCCGGAGGGCATCGCCGAGACGCCGCAGAGCATGGGCGGCGAGGACTTCTCCTGGTACCTGGAGCACGTGCCCGGCGCGCTCGCCCGCCTCGGCGTCGGCCGGAACGGTCCCAACATGGACCTGCACCGGGCCTCCTTCGACGTGGACGAGCGCGCCATCGAGGCGGGCGTACGCCTCATGGTCCAGACCGCGCTGCGGGCACTGGCGGCGGCGCGCTGACCGGACCGCCACCCGGCCCGACCGGCGGCGGTCCCATCGGGTACGGGCCGGGCGGCGGCGTCCGCCGGGCCCGCGTCCGCCGCCGCCAGCGCAGCAGCAACCACAGCGGTACGCCGATCACCACCGCGAACGGCAGCACGGCGCCGAGCACGGTGAGCAGGACGCGTACCGAGGTGAGGAACACCGCCCAGCCGCCGCCCAGCCCGGAGAGGAAACCGAGGTCGGCACCCTCCTCGGCGGTGCTGGCGTCGCGACCCAGGAACGTCACGGTGATGGTGGAGAGCGCGGTCAGGTCGGCCAGCCGGCGCTTGCGTGCCTCCAACGCGGCCAGGTCGGCCTGCCGGGTGCCCACCTCGTTCTCCAGCGTGACGAGCTGATCCACGGAACTCGCCTCGGCGAGCAGCTTGCGGGCGCTCTCCACCCGGGCCCGCTGGGTGGCGATCCGGGCGTCCAGGTCGACCACCTGCTCGGTGACGTCCTCGGTGCGGATCTCCCGGCGCTCCTGCCGGCCGTAGCCGGCGAGCTGGTCGATCACGCCGGCGAACTTGTCGGCCGGCACCCGCAGGGTCAGCACCGCCCGGGCGTCCGCCGACGAACTGGACCGCCGGTCCCCGCCGACGAAGCCGCCGGCCGCGGTGACCGCCGTGGTCGCCTGCCGCGCCGCGGCGTCCACGTCGTCCACCCGCACCTGCATCGTGCCGGTGTAGATGATGGACCGTTGGTCCACCCGCAGGTCGGCGCCGCCGGTCCCGCCCGGCGCCGCCTGGTCCCGGTCCCGCGCGGCGCCACCCTCGGCAGCCGGTGCCGCCGCGTCGCGGCCACCGCTGCTCCCATCGCTGTCCCCGCCGGCGCTGCACGCGCCCACGGCCAGCATCGCGACCAGGCCCACCGCCACCAGGGACCCGCCCCGGAGTCGTCGTCCACCCATTCCCCGCTCCGATCGTCGTCGGCCCCGCCGGTCGGGGCCGATACCTCGGACGCGACGCGTGGTCGCGCCGGTTCCGGCAGACTGCGCTGAGGACGTCACGATTCGATATTGGAGGAGTCACGATGCGGCTCACCAAGTACGCCCACTCCTGTCTCCGGCTGGAGCACGACGGGGGAGTGCTGGTCGTCGACCCCGGTGTCTTCAGCGACGCGGCCGGGGCGCTGGACGGGGCGGACGCGGTGCTTGTCACCCACGAGCACCCGGACCATGTGGACGTCGCCGCGCTGACCCGGGCGCTGGAGCGGCGGGCGGTGCCGGTGCACGGCCCCGCCTCGCTCGCCGGCGTGCTCGGCGACGCCGCCGAGGCGCTCGTCGTGGTCACGCCCGGTGAGTCGTTCACCGCCGCCGGCGTGCCGGTGCGCGCGTACGGGGGGCAGCACGCGGTCATCCACCCGGACATCCCGGTGATCCCGAACCTGGGCTACCTGTTCGCCGACACGGTCTACCACCCGGGCGACGCGTTGGTCGCCCCCGACGACGTCCGGGTGGACACGCTGTTCGCCCCGATCCACGCGCCCTGGTCGAAGTTCTCCGAGGTGCTCGACTTCATCCGCGCGGTCGCCCCACGCCGCGCGTACGCGCTGCACGACGGGCTGCTCAACGCCAACGGCTTCGGGGTGCTGGACCGGCAGTACACCGCGATGTCCGGCACCGACTACCGCCGTCTGGAGCCGGGCACCCGGATCGATGCCTGACGTTCCCGCCGACCTGGTCCGGCGGCTCTACGCCACGCCGCCGGAGAAGTTCGTCGCGGCCCGGGACGCCGCCGTCGCGCAGGCGCGGGGGGCCGGCGATCCGCGTACCGCCCGGGAGATCGGCCGGCTGCGACGGCCCACGGTCGCGGCCTGGCTGGTCAACCTGCTCGCGATCAGGCGACCCGAGTTGGTCGCCGACCTCGCCCAGCTCGCCGACTCGCTCCGCGCCGCCCAACGCGACCTGCGCGGCGGCAAGCTGCGGGAACTCTCCGCCCAGCGGCGCGCCGTGGTGGGCGCGCTGGTCGCCGAGGTGCGCAAGCTGGCCGCCGCCGAACCCGCCGCGCCGTCGGTCGGGAAGCTGCCGCTGGGCGAGGTGGAGGCGACGCTCAACGCCGCGCTCTCCGACACCGAGGTGGCCGAGCAGGTACGCGCCGGCCGGCTGCTGCGGGCCAGCCACTACGCCGGGTTCGGCGAGGTGCCCCGCCCCCAGTTGCGGCTGGTGACCGGCGGCGAGGACACGGCCGGCGTACCGGAGCGGGCGGGTGGGTCCGGCGGGCCGGAGCGGGCGGGTGGGGCCGGCGGGCCGGACGGGGCGACCGCACGGGCCGAGGCGCGGCGGGCCCGCGACCAGCGGGCGGCGCGGGCCGAACGGGCCGCCCGGCGGCGGGCGGCGACCCGCGAGCTGGCGAAGGCCCACACGGATCTGGAGCGGGCCGAACAGGAACTGGCCGGGGCGGGCGCGGCCGAACGGGACGGCGTGGCGGCGCTGGACCGGATCGAGACCGAGCTGGCCGAGCTGGAACGCCGCCGGGCGGTGGCCGAACAGGAGCTGAGCCGGGCCCGGCTGGCCCGTCGGGGCGCGGAACGGACGGTCACCGCCGCCCGTCGGCGGGCCGGCGAGGTGGAGGCCGTGTTGGAGGCGCTCGACGCCGAAGAGGGGGATGCCGAAGACGGTGACGACCGGGCAGACTGAGCGTGATGAACGACCACGGTGGACGGACGGCGGGCCGGCCATGACTCCCGAGCAGGTCGTCGCCGCCAGCAAGCCACTGGTGCTGGAACTCGGGGAGGCGTTCTCCCGCTGCCCGTCCACGCTGCGCCGGGCCCGGCTGCTCGGCATCTCCGGGTGGGCCTTCTACATCACCGGGCGGGCCGGCGCGCTCGGCGACGTCCGGGCCGAGACGGTGGCCGCGACGCTCGGGTTCATCGCCCCGGAAGCGGTCGCGGACGGGTGGGACGCCTCGGCGCGGACGGTGCCGCCGCTGGAGGTGGCCGCCGCCAACCTGGCCGAGTGCTGCCGGTGGGGCGCGGCCCGGCTGGGCGACGCACCCGGGGTGTCCCGGCTCGCCGGGCTGCTCGGCCGGGCCTTCGACGCGGCGGACGGCAGCGCCATGCCGCTCTTCGCCGCCTGGCGGGCCATGCCGATGCCGGTGCCCGACCCGTCCGCCGGGGCCCGCGCGGCCGTCGGCCTGCTGCTGCTGCGCGAGCACTTCGCCGGGGCGTACCTGCTGGCGGTGCGGGCCGCCGGGCTGACCCCGCTGGAGGCGGTGCTGGCCGGCCCGGAAGGGGAGGCGGGCGCCGCCGCGTGCGGATGGGCGCCGCCGTACCCGCCGATCGGGCCGCTGGTACGCCGCCGGATCTGGGCCGAGGCGGTCACCGACCGCCTGGTGTCCCCGGCGTTCCACGTCCTCGGTCCGGCCGCCGGCACGGAGCTGGTCGAGCTGCTCACCGCCGCGCGGCGGCACGCCCGGCGCGGATAATTGGGAGGCGGAGCGGTCGGGCCGGCTGCCAGGATCGGCCGCGTGACGCTCCCCGCCGGCTGGACGGCCCGCCGCCCCACCCTCGACGACGTCCCCGCGATCCTGGCAGTGGTGCACGCCGCCGACACGTTCGCGGTGGGCCACCCGGACTTCGACGCCGACGACGTGCGGGACGCGCTGACCGCGCCCTTCGTCGACGCGGCCCGGGACTCCTGGCTGGTCACCGACCCCGACGGGACGGCGGTGGCCTGGTCGATCCTGAGCAACCCGACCGGCGTGGGCCGGGAGTGGGTGGACGTGCTCGTCGACCCGGCCCGGGGCGTCGAGCTGCGTGCCCCGCTGCTGGCCCGGCTGCTCGACCGGGTCGCCGAACGGGCCGCCGAGCGTGGCGTGCCCGCGCTGACCGCGCGCACCGGCGCGTACGCGCCGGAGACCCGCTGGGCGGGCGAGCTGGTGGGGGCCGGGTTCACCCGGATCAAGCGGTACGTCCGGATGAGCCGCCCGCTGGCCGACCTGCCGGCCGAGCCGGCCCCGCCGGCCGGGGTGACGGTCCGGCCGCTGCGCCCCGACGACGAGGCCGACCTGCGGCTGTTCCACCGGATCCACGACACCGCGTTCCGCGACACGCTCGACTACGAGCCGCTCGACTTCGGGCGTTGGCGGGAGCTGATCCCGGCGTACGGCAGGGTCTGGGACGAGTGGTTCCTGGCCGAGGTCGACGGCGAGCCGGCCGGTGCGTTGCAGTCCTCCGACCAGGCGGTGGAGCACGGCTCGGGCTGGGTCCGGACGCTGTCCGTGCTGCCCACCCACCGGCGGCGTGGGGTGGGCGCGGCGCTGCTGCGCCGGGCGTTCGCGGTCTACGCCGCCAAGGGGCGCGTCCGGGCCGGGCTGGGCGTGGACCTGACCAACCCGACCGCGCCGGTCACGCTCTACCGCTCGGTCGGGCTGGTCGAGGAGCGCTGGACCGACATGTACGAGCGGACCGTGCCCGCCCCGGGGGTGTGACCCGGGACCCCCGGGCCGGGGGTCGGCGAGCGGGCGGCCGGTCGTCCGGCGCACACTGTCGGGGTGGGAGACGCGCTACGCGGACGCCGTGCCGGTGGGGCGGGACCGCAGCTCGGTGACGTAGTCGTCCGGCGCGCCCGCCTTCTCCGCCGCGTTCGCGATCTCCGACAGGTACCACGACGTCGGCAGGCCGCCCTCGTAGCCGTCGAAGACGTAGACCCACGCGGTCACGTCCCCGTCCAGCGTCGAGATGCGGACGGTCAGCTTGCGGTAGGTCCCGGCGGTCACGCCCTCGATCTCGTCGAGCTGGGCGGCGTCGTACGGGTGGATGTCGTAGAGCGCCACGAAGACCCGGTCACCCGGGGACTCGACCACGGTGCTGACCGAGCCCTCCCAGCCGATGACGTCCTCGCCCGCGAAGGTGAGTCGCCACCCCTCCAGCCAGCCGGTGCCCACCATCGGCGAATGCGGACAGTAGGCGCGCATGCGAGCGGGGTCCAGGTTTGAGCCGTAAGCGGCGTAGAGACGCACGGCGACGACGATAGCCCGGCCGGCGGGTGGGGGAGAATACGACGGTGCGTGTCGGGCACGACGGGGAAAAGAAAGTCACTGTGAGCACGGACGAGAGGATGGCTCAGTGAGCCAGATTGTGATCATCGGCGGTGGACCGGCCGGGTACGAGGCGGCGCTGGTCGCCGCCCAGCTGGACGCCGATGTCACCGTGGTCGAGGCGGAGGGCGCCGGCGGCGCCTGCGTGCTCTCCGACTGCGTGCCCTCCAAGACCTTCATCGCCAGCTCGGAAGTGGTCACCGGCTACCGGGACACCGAGGAGTTCGGGGTGCACTCCGACGGCCTGGAGGCGGTCACGGTCGACGCCCCGGCGGTGCACGAGCGGGTCAAGCGGCTCGCCCTCGCCCAGTCCGCCGACATCCACGCCAAGCTGGTCAAGGCCGGGGTGGAGTTCGTCGCGGGGACCGCACGGCTCGGCGAGGACAAGCTCGGCCACACCCACCAGGTGGTCGTCACCCCCGCCGACGGCGCGGCCCCGTACCCGATCGACGCCGCCACCGTGCTGGTCGCCACCGGCGCGACCCCGCGCCAGCTCCCCACCGCGCTCCCCGACGGGGAGCGCATCCTGACCTGGCGTCAGGTGTACGACCTGCCCGAGCTGCCCGAGCACCTGATCGTGGTGGGCTCCGGCGTCACCGGTGCCGAGTTCGCCAGCGCCTACCTGGCCATGGGCGTCCGGGTCACGCTGGTCTCCAGCCGGGACCGGGTGATGCCGCACGAGGACGCCGACGCCGCGATGGCGATCGAGCGGGTGTTCCGCAACCGGGGCATGAGCATCCTCAACAACTCCCGGGCCGAGGCGGTCCGCCGGGTCGGCGACGGCGTGGAGGTGATGCTCTCCGACGGCCGGCAGGTCACCGGCTCGCACGCGCTGATCGCGGTCGGCTCGATCCCGAACACCGCCGACCTGGGCCTGGCCGAGTACGGCGTCGAGCTGGCCCGCGGCGGCTACGTCACGGTCGACCGGGTCTCCCGCACCAACGTGCCGGGCGTCTACGCGGCCGGCGACTGCACCGGCGTGCTGCCGCTGGCGAGCGTCGCGGCCATGCAGGGCCGGATCGCGATGTGGCACGCGCTGGGCGAGGCGGTGCGACCGCTGCGCCTGCGTACCGTCGCGGCGAACGTCTTCACCGACCCGGAACTGGCCACCGTCGGCGTGTCGCAGGACGAGGTGGACGCCGGCCGGACCCCCGCCCGCCAGGTGATGCTGCCGCTGTCCGGCAACGCCCGGGCGAAGATGGACGACCTGGCCGACGGCTTCGTCAAGCTGTTCTGCCGGCCGGCCAGCGGCCAGGTGATCGGCGGCGTGGTGGTGGCGCCGAAGGCCAGCGAGCTGATCCTGCCGATCACCATGGCGGTGGAGAACAACCTCACCGTCAACGAGCTGGCCCAGACCATCACCATCTATCCGAGCCTGTCCGGCTCGATCACCGAGGCCGCCCGCCAGCTCATGCTGCACGAGCTGGAGTGACGCCTCAGAGGTGAAGTTCGCCGGTCGCGGCCAGGGCGCAGCGACCGGTGAGCCTGGTCCCCTCGGGCGCGACGTCGATGGTCAGGACCGACGGGCGGCCCATCGCGCCGCCCTGAAGGAACCGCACCCGGTCGCCGACGAGCCCACGGCGGTGCAGGTGGGCGGCGAGCGGACCGGCCGCGGTGCCGGTGGCTGGATCCTCGTCGATCCCGACTGTCGGGTTGAAGAACCGGCAGTAGGCGTCGTGCCCGGCACCTGCGTCGCTGGACCGGCTGTATACGTAGCAGCCCTCCGCCCCGAGGTCCGCCAGGACCCGGGCCAGGGCCGGCCCGTGCGGGTCGACGGCGTCGACGTCCCGGGGAGAGGCCAGGGCGACGAGCAGATGGGTGCTGCCGACGGACCCGGTGACCGGGGAAAGCGTCGGGTCCAGGCGTAGCGGGTCGCTCCCGGAGAGCGCCTCGCCGAGCGTCTGCGCCGTCACCGGTGCCTCGGTCAGGTCGACCGGCCCCTGGTCGAGACCGATGGTGAGCACCCCGTCGTCGGTGTCGATGTGCACCGGCAGCGCCCGGCCGCCGAGCTGCTGGACGGCTCCCGGTGCACGCGCGGCACCGATCGTGACGAGCCACCACCAGGCGCCGAGCGCGTTGTGGCCGGCCCCGCCCACCTCATCGCCGCCGGGCGTGAAGGACCGCAGCGAGTGGTCGGCCCCCGGCAGGGTGGGGCGAGAGACGAACGTGGTCTCGGAAAGGTTGAACTCGACGGCGATGGCGGCCATCTGCGCGTCGGTGAGATCGTCGGCGTCGGTGACGACCGCGAGCGGGTTGCCGGTGAGCGGACGGTCGGCGAAGACGTCGACCACGGCGTACGGGTGGGTGTTCCGGTTCCGGCCCGCGTCCGGCGTCATCGATCGAGGAGTCTCCACGCGGTCACGCTAACCATTCGCGTCAGGCCACGTCGAGCCGGATGTTCCCGACGGCCGGCCAAGGGCCGGGCTGTGCTCTGCCAGTAAGCCGATCGCGTGACCTAGTCGACCGAAGCCTCGGTCCGGGACGGCGGCGGGTCCGGCTCCTCGCCGGCCCGGTCGGGCCGGGCACCGTCGACCGCGGCCAGCATCTGCTTCCTGAGCTGCCGGCGCCGGGCCACCCGCTCGGGGTCGTTCCAGGTGGGATCGAGTCGCCGGGCCTGCGTCCCGACGTCGCGCCAGTTCGTCCCGTCATTCATGATCGGTTCTCCTCCGCTGTGGTCACGTGCTCGTGGTGTCGCTCCGGCCGGCTGGGGCTGCCGGGTGCTGAACCAGGTCATCACCCAGCCGGCCGCCGCGAACCCGAGCGCGGCCAGGCCGCCGATCAGCAGCAGCCGCCAGCCCGACTGGGTGAGCGCCCGACCGCCCAGGTGACCGACGAGCGTGCCGTAGCCGGCCCAGCCGACGGCCGCCACCGCCTCGTAGCCCAGGAAGAGGCGGTACGGGTAGCGGCTGCGGCCGGCCGAGAAACAGGCCGCCATCCGGCCGCCGGGCACGAACCGGCAGAGCAGGATCACCAGCGGTCCGGGCTCGCGCAGCCGGCGGGTGGCCCGGGTGACGGCCCGGCGGGCCCGCCCTGGCGTCGCGTCCCGGGTCGCCCGTCGGGTCGGCGTGGTGCGGCCGAGCAGGTAGCAGGCCAGGTCGCCGACGAAGACGCCGGCCGCGCCGACCGCGATGGTGAGCGGCAGGCTGAGCCCGCCGTACACGGTCAGCGCGCCGGTGGTGATCATGACGATCTGGGTCGGCACCACCGGGACGAAGGCGTCGGCGACCAGCAGCGTCAACAGCAGCGCGTACGCCCACATGGGCGACGCGACGCCGGCGATGAGGTCAGCCATGACCGCCGCCGGGGATCGGGCGGGGCGGCGGATCCGAGCGCACCGGCGTACCGTTGACGGGACGCGGCACCGGTGCCGTCGGGTCCCCCGTTCCCGATGCCCGAGCCGCCGCGGGTCGCCGGCAGGTCCCGTGCCGGCGACCCGCACCCGGCCTTCGCTGTCGGGCCTGCGACAGCACGCCTCCCTGAGCGCCCTCCCTCGATACGATCTTGGGCCTTAGCGGCAGCAATCGCGCACAGGAGGCTCCATGGTTTCCACCCTGCTCCGGGGTGTGTTCGCTCTGTCCCTGGCGATCGGCGGCGGCACGGCCGTCGCGGTCGCCCCGGCGGAGGCGGCGGCCAAGACATACAAGAACTGCACCGAGCTGAACAAGACCTACAAGCACGGCGTCGGCAAGAAGGGCGCGAAGGACAAGGTGCGCGGCACCACCAAGCCGGTCACCAACTTCACCGTGTCCAACACCGTCTACGCGAAGAACACCCACCTCGACCGGGACAAGGACAGCGTCGCCTGCGAGAAGCGCTGACCCGCCACCGGCGGCGCGGCCCGGAAAAGCGGTCGCGCCGTCCGGTCGGCCGGCCGTACGGTCACCGCATGCGCAGCGCGGTGAGGACCACGACGCCGGGAGTTCCCGGCGCGCCGCACTGACGTTTCCGTCGACGAGGCCCCGGGGCGATCCGCTCCGGGGCCTCGCGGCGTTCCGGGCCAGCTCGCCTCCGGGTCGTACCCGATCAAGGAGAGCGACATGATCGACCACCGTAGGCTCGGCCGGGACCTGGAACTGTTCGTCACCGACCCGCTCGCGGGCGCCGGACTGCCGATCTGGCTGCCGGCCGGCGCCGCCGCCCGGCACGCCGTCGAGGAGTACGTGCGGGAGCTGGAACGCCGGGCCGGCTACCGGCACGTCTACTCGCCGCCGCTGGGCCGGCGGGAGCTGTTCGAACGGTCCGGGCACCTGGGCTGGTTCGCCGACGACATGTTCCCGCCGATGCGGCTGAGCGCCGACGACGAGTTCGTGCTGCGCCCGGCGCTCTGCCCGCACCACGCGCTGGTGTTCCGCGCCCGCGGCCGGTCCTACCGGGAGCTGCCGCTGCGCGTCGCCGAGCTGGGCGGAATGTACCGCGCGGAGCGCTCCGGCGTGCTCGGCGGGCTGTCCCGGGTGCGCGCCATCTCGCTCAACGACGCGCACAACTTCTGCGCGTTGGAGCAGGTCGGCGACGAGATCCGGGAGATCCTGCGGCTGATCGGCGAGGCGCACGCCGCGCTCGGCGTCCGGCCGGCCGGGTTCCGCCTGTCGCTGCGCGGGCCGGGGCAGCGGTACGTCGGCGACGACGCCGGTTGGGCGCGGGCCGAGGAACTGCTCCGCGCCGCGCTCGACGGGGTGGACGCCGTCGAGGCCCCCGGCGAGGCCGCGTTCTACGGCCCGAAGATCGACATCCAGATCGTGGACGCGGCCGGCCGGGAGTCGACCATCTCCACCGTGCAGCTCGACTTCGACAAGCCGGAGCGGTTCGACCTGTCGTACACCGACTCGGACGGGCGGCGGAAGCGGCCGGTGATGGTGCACCGCAGCCTCGTCGGCAGCATGGAGCGGCTGTTCGCGTACCTCATCGAGGTGCACCAGGGCGCGTTCCCGGCCTGGTACGCCCCGGTGCAGTTGCTCCTGCTCCCGGTCGACGACGCGCAGACCGACGCGGCCGGTCGGCTGGCCCGGGAGGCGGAGGCGGCCGGCCTGCGGGTCGAGGTCGACGCCGGCGGCTCGCTCGGCGCGCGCATCCGGGACGCGTCCCGCCGGCGCGTCCCGTACGTCGGGGTGGTCGGCGCCCGGGAGGCGGCCGACGGCGCGGTGTCGCTGCGCCTGCGCGACGGGCGCGGGTTGGCCCCGATGCCCGCCGCGGACGCGTTGGCCCTCATCGGCGCCGTGGTCGCGAGCCGGTCCGCCGGCCTGCTCCCGCCCGACTGACCCGGCCGCGCCGCCCGGGTGACGGGCTGTCACCCGGGCGGCGCGCGGTGTCCGGGCTGTCGCCGGGTCCACGGTCAGTTCCCGGCCGGCGCGCCGGCCGGACGCATCCCGGCCACCGGGCCGGCGGGCGCCGGCGCGGGCACCTCGTCGGAGATGACCGCGCCGGTGAACTGCGCCCGGTAGAGCCGGGCGTACGCGCCGTCGGCGGCCACGAGCTGGTCGTGGGTGCCCTGCTCGACGATCCGGCCCTGCTCCATCATCAGGATCAGGTCGGCGTCGCGGATGGTGGACAGCCGGTGCGCGATGACGAAACTGGTCCGGTCGGAACGCAGCGCCGCCATGGCGCGTTGGAGCAGCACCTCGGTACGGGTGTCCACCGAGCTGGTCGCCTCGTCCAGGATCAGCAGCGACGGCTCGGCCAGGAACGCCCGCGCGATGGTGATGAGCTGCTTCTCGCCGGCGCTGACGTTGCTGCCCTCCTCGTCGATCACGGTGTCGTAGCCGTCCGGCAGGCTGCGCACGAACCGGTCCACGAACGTGGCCCGGGCCGCGGCCAGGATCTCCTCCTCGGTGGCGTCCGGCCGCCCGTAGGCGATGTTGTCCCGGATGGTCCCGCCGAAGAGCCAGGTGTCCTGGAGCACCATGCCGATCCGGCCACGCAGGTCGTCGCGGCGCATGGTGCTGATGTCCACGCCGTCCAGCGTGATCCGCCCGGCGTCCAGCTCGTAGAAACGCATCACCAGGTTGACCAGGGTGGTCTTGCCGGCGCCGGTGGGACCGACGATGGCGACCGTGTGCCCCGGCTCGGCGACCAGGGAGAGGTCGTCGATCAGCGGCTTCTCCGGGTCGTACCGGAACGAGACGTGTTCGAACTCGACCCGGCCGTGCGGGTCGGCGACCCGGGCCGGCTCGCCCGGGTCGCGGGTCTGCTCGTCGGCGTCCAGCACCGCGAAGACCCGCTCGGCCGAGGCCACCCCGGACTGGAGCAGGTTGGCCATCGACGCGACCTGGGTGAGCGGCTGGGTGAACTGCCGCGAGTACTGGATGAACGCCTGCACGTCGCCGAGGCTCATCGCGCCGGAGGCCACCCGCAGGCCGCCGACCACCGCGATCGCGACGTAGCTGAGGTTCCCGATGAAGAACATCGCCGGCATGATGATCCCGGAGACGAACTGCGCGCCGAAGCTGGCGGCGAACAGCTCGTCGTTCTTGGTCCGGAAGGCGGCCTCGACCTCCTTCTGCCGACCGAAGACCTTGACCAGCTCGTGCCCGGTGTACGCCTCCTCGATCTGGGCGTTCAGCTCACCGGTGTGGGTCCACTGGGCGATGAACTTGCGCTGCGACCGCTTGGCGATCTGGCCGGTGACGATCACCGACAGCGGGATCGCGACCAGGGCCACCGACGCCAGGAGCGGCGAGATCCAGAACATCATCCCGAGTACGCCGACGACGGTGAGCAGCGAGGTGAGCAACTGGCTCAGCGTCTGCTGGAGCGTCTGCGAGATGTTGTCGATGTCGTTGGTGACCCGGCTCAGCAGCTCGCCACGCGGCTGCTTGTCGAAGTAGGGCAGCGGCAGCCGGTTGAGCTTGTCCTCCACGTCGGCGCGCAGGCGCAGCACGGTGCGCTGCACCACCCCGTTGAGCACCCAGCCCTGCGCCCACATCAGGAGGCTGGCGACCACGTAGAGCGCGACCGCGAACGCCAGCACCCGGCCCAGCCGGGAAAAGTCGATGCCGGCGCCGGGCACCACGTCCATCCGGGCCAGCATGTCGGCGAAGTTGCCGTTGCCCGAGGCCCGGGCCGCGGCCACCGCCGCGTCGGTGCTGGTGCCGGGCGGCAGTTGCCGGCCGATCACCCCGTTGAAGATGATGTCGGTGGCGTGGCCGAGCACCTTCGGCCCGACCACGCTGAGCCCGACGCTGGCCAGCGCCAGGGCCAGCACCCCGGCGAGCGGGAGCCGGTGCGGCCGGAGCCGCCTCAGCAGCCGGCGCGCGGACGGGCCGAACCGCATCGCCTTCTCGGCCGGCATGCCCATGCTCATGTGCGGCGGCCCGCCCGGCCGCCGCCCGGCCGCCGGCAGCCGCTTCGGCTCGCTCCCCTGCTGCTGGGGTAGGGCGGTCGTGCTCTTCCCACGGCCCTCGCTGCGCTCGGTGCGTTCGTTCATGCCGTGCTGGCTGGGCATGCCCTCACGGCCCTCGCTGCGCTCGGTGCGTTCGTTCATGCCGGCACCCCCGCGGTCTGCTGCGACGCCACGATCTCGGCGTACGTCGGGCAGTTCTCCAGCAGTTCCTCGTGTCGTCCCATGCCGACGACACCCCCGTCCTCGAGCACG
Organism: Micromonospora sp. DT227; assembly: GCF_049841835.1. Classification (NCBI taxonomy): domain Bacteria; kingdom Bacillati; phylum Actinomycetota; class Actinomycetes; order Micromonosporales; family Micromonosporaceae; genus Micromonospora; species Micromonospora sp. DT227. Next base: position 1,420,555 of record NZ_JBNCLA010000001.1, read on the forward strand.
ATGATCTGGTCGGCGTCGACGATCGTGGAGACCCGCTGGGCCACGATCACCACCGCCGCGTCCGCGGTGACCGGCTTGAGGGCGGCCCGCAGCCGGGCGTCCGTGCCGAGGTCGAGCGCGGAGAAGGAGTCGTCGAAGAGGTAGATCTCCGGTTTGCGGACCAGTGCCCGGGCGATGGCCAGGCGTTGCCGCTGGCCGCCGGAGACGTTCGTGCCGCCCTGCGCGATCGGCGCGTCCAGCCCGCCCGGCATGTCTTCGACGAAGTCCCGCGCCTGGGCGATCTCCAGCGCCGTCCACAGGTCGGCGTCGGTGGCCGCCGGGTTGCCGTAGCGCAGGTTGCTCGCCACCGTGCCGCTGAACAGGTACGGCCGTTGCGGCACCAACCCGATCCGGCGCCACAGCTCGTCCGGGGCCAACTCGCGGACGTCCACGTCGTCGACGAGCACCGCGCCGGCGGTGGGGTCGACCAGCCGGGGGATCAGCGTCAGCAGCGTGGTCTTGCCGGCGCCGGTGGACCCGATGATCGCCGTGGTCCGGCCCGGTCGGGCCCGGAACGAGATGTCGTGCAGCACCGGCGCGGTGGCGCCCGGGTACTGGAAGCCGGCGCCGCGCAGTTCCAGCTCACCGCGGCTGGAGACCTCGGTCACCGGGTCCGGCGAGGGCACCACCGACGAGTCGGTGTCCAGCACCTCCTGGATGCGTTCGGCGCAGACCGCGGCGCGGGGCACCATCATCAGCATGAAGGTGGCCATCATGACCGCCATCAGGATCTGCATCAGGTAGGCCAGGAACGCGGTGAGCGCGCCGATCTGGATCTCACCGGAGTCGACCCGGGCCGCGCCGAACCACAGCACCGCGACGCTGGAGACGTTGAGCACCAGCATCACGATCGGGAAGATCAGCGCCTGGAGTCGGCCGATGCGCAGCGCGGTCGCGGTCAGTTCGGTGTTGGCCACCCCGAAGCGGTCGGTCTCGTACGGCTCGCGGACGAAGGCCCGGACCACCCGGATGCCGGTGATCTGCTCGCGCAGCACCCGGTTGACGGTGTCGATCCGGGTCTGCATGAGCCGGAAGCCGGGCACCATCCGGCGGATGATCAGGCCCAGCGCGACGGCCAGCACCGGCACGCAGACCAGCATCAGCCAGGAGAGCCCGACGTCCTCGCGCAGCGCCATCACCACGCCGCCGATGCTCATGATCGGCGCGGCCACCAGCATGGTGCAGCTCAGCAGCACCAGCATCTGCACCTGCTGGACGTCGTTGGTGTTGCGGGTGATCAGCGACGGCGCGCCGAACCGGGCGACCTCGCGGGCGGAGAAGCGGTTGACGTGGCCGAAGATGGCGCCGCGGACGTCCCGCCCGAAGCCCATCGCGGTGCGGGCGCCGAGGTAGACGGCGGCGATCGAGCAGGCGATCTGGAGCAGGCTGACCACCAGCATCCACCCGCCGGTACGCAGGATCTGGTCGGTGTCGCCGCGCGCGACGCCCCGGTCGATGATGTCGGCGTTCAGGCTGGGCAGGTAGAGCGAGGCCATGGTGCCGACGAACTGGAGCGCCACCACGGCGGCCAGTGGTCGTCGGTACGGGCGTAGGTGCGTCTGGAGCAGGCGGATCAGCACGGATGTCTCCCCGTTGGCGACTCGGTGTCGGACTCGCTGTCGGACTCGCTGTCCCGGTTCAACCGACGGAGGTCCCCGTCGGACATGCCGGTGACGATTTCGGTCAGGAATTCGCGGATGATCGCGCGCTTGGCCGGGTCGGCGTCGACCGACGTCAGTGGGCGGTCGCTGTGGATCATGTCGATGATGGCGCGGGCGTGCTCGTGCCCCTTGTCGGTGAGCGTGAGCCGGACGGTCCGCCGGTCCTCGGGGCCGCGTTGCCGGCTGACGAAGCCGTCCCGCTCCAGCGTGTCGACGATGCCGGTGAGCGTCGCCGGTCGGACGAAGCACAGCTCGGCCATCTCCCGGTGGGTGGCCTCGCCGGAGCGCAGCAGGATCATCAGCACGCGCATGCCGGCGGAGGTGAGGCCGTGGTGCTCGGCCAGGTAGCGCCCCCAGTGCTGCTCGACGACGTGGCCGGCGATGGAGATGAGCCGGCCGAGCGGCGCGTGCTGCAACGCGTCGGGGAAGCGGACGAGCGGTCCCATGTTCACGGGCGTCAGATTAGCGCCCGAATCATCAGGCCCCAAACTAATTACTGAGAATCGTCTCAGTCGCGTTCGTCACGGGCCGACCGGGCCGGCCCCGGCTCGTCCGGCGCGGTGGCGACGTAGTCGCGCATCACGTCCGCGACCTCGCGCAGGAACGCCGCGGTGGCCTCGGCCTGCTCCGGGGTGAGCCGGGCGACCGCCCGGTCCACGCCGACAAGCATCGGGCGCAGCGCCTCCAGCACCTCGCCGACCGCGTGTTCGGTCACCTGGAGGCTCAACCGCCGGCGGTCGTACGGGTGCGGGGCGCGGGCGACGTGCCCGGCCCGGACCAGCCGGTCGACGAGCGTGGTGGCGGACGCGGACCGGATGCCGAGCCGGTTGCCCAGCTCGACCGGGCCCAGCGGTTCGGGGCTGGAGATCAGGTGGTCGATGGCCGCGGCGTCGGTCGCGCCGATGCCGAGGCGGCGGGCCAGCGCGGCCCGGGTGTCCCCGGCGACCCGCAGCATCTCGCGCAGGGCGCGGGCGGCCTCACTGCTCGGCGGCGGGCCGGTGGGCCCGGCCGGTCCGGTCTCCCCGGTTGACGGCACCCCCTCCATGGGTTAAAGCTAGCATCTCGGGTAGCTAGAAAATCTAGCTAAAGGGGGAGGGGTGCCATGCGCACCGAGGGGCGCGGACGCTGGTTCGGACTGCTCGCCATCAGCCTCGGCGTGGCGATGATCATCGTGGACGCCACCATCGTGAACGTCGCGGTGCCGCAGATCATCCGGGACCTGGACATCACCTCCACCGACGCGCAGTGGGTCCAGGAGGCGTACACCCTGGTCTTCGCGTCGTTGCTGCTGGTCGCCGGCCGCTTCGCCGACCGGTCCGGGCGGCGGCGGATGTTCGTCGTCGGGGTCGGCGTCTTCGTGGTGGCCAGCGTGCTGGCCGCGTTCGCCGACTCCGGCGAGACGCTGATCGCCGCCCGGGTGCTCCAGGGCATCGGCGGCGCGATGATGCTGCCCACCTCGCTCTCCCTGCTCAACGCCAACTTCACCGGCCGCGAACGGGGCATCGCGTTCGCGGTCTGGGGTTCCACCATCGGCGGCGCGGCGGCGCTCGGGCCGTTGCTCGGCGGCTGGCTCACCACCACGTACTCCTGGCGGTGGGCGTTCGGCATCAACGTCCCGGTCAGCCTCGCCGTGATCGTCGGCACCCTGCTGCTGGTCGTCGAGTCCCGCGACGACCGCGCCGAACGCGGCGTCGACCTGCTCGGCGCGCTGCTCTCCGTGGTCGGCATGACCGGCGTGGTGTTCGCGCTCATCGAGGGCCGCACCTACGGCTGGTGGGAGCGGGAGCGCCCGTTCAGCCTGTTCGGCCTGGACTGGACCGCCTCGATCTCGCCGGTGCCGGTGGCCGCGCTCGCCGGGCTGGCCGCGCTCGGCGTCTTCCTGGCCCAGCAGGTCCGCCGCAACCGGGCCGGCCGGCCCGCGCTGCTCGACCTGTCGTTGTTCGGCATCGGGTCCTTCCGCAACGGCATCCTGGCCGCCGCGATCGTGAGCCTGGGCGAGTTCGGCCTGCTCTTCGCGCTGCCGCTGTGGTTCCAGAACGTGCTCGGCTACAGCGCCTTCCGCACCGGCCTGGCGCTGCTGCCGCTCGCCGTCGGCAGCTTCCTGGCCAGCGGCATCGGCGCGCCACTGACCCAGCGCTGGGGCGCGGCCCGGGTGGTCCAGCTCGGCGTCGCCGCCGAGCTGGTCGGCGTCGCCGGGCTCGGCCTCGTGGTCGCGCCGGACACCCGCTGGTGGGCCCCGGTGGCGTTCCTCTTCGTCTACGGCGTCGGCGTCGGCCTGGCCACCGCGCAACTCACCGGCGTCTCGCTGGCCGAGGTGCCGGTCCGGCGCAGCGGGCAGGGCTCCGGGTTGCAGAGCACCGCCCGGCAGGTCGGGTCGGCGCTCGGCATCGCGGTGCTCGGCACCGTGCTCTTCGCCGGCCTGGGCGGGCTGCTCGGCGACCGGCTGGCCGATCAGCCCGGCCTCGACCCGGCCGGCCGGGACCAGGTGGTGACCGCGGTGAAGGAGAGCGCCGGCGCGGCGATCAGCGGGCTGGCGGCGGATCCGCGTACCGCGCCGGTGGCCGAGGAGGCGAAGGCGGCCTTCTCCGACGCCACCCGGTACGCGGCCTTCACGGCGGCCGGGTTCCTGCTGGTCGGCCTGCTCGCCTGCCTGCGCCTGCCGAGCGTCCGTGCCGACGCCACCGGGGACGCCCCGTCGACCGGGGCGGAACCGGCCCGGGTCTGAGCCCGGAGCCGGCCCGGTCCGGAGCCGGCCCGGTCCGGAGCCGGGCGCGGGCCGGTTCCGAGCCGGGCGCAGGCCCTCGCCAGCGCGGCGCGTCAGCCGCCCAGCGGTCAGGCCGCGCAGCGCGTTCGCCGGCGTGACGGGTCAGCCGCCCAGCGCGATCGCCAGCGCGGCGGCCACGAAACACGACCTGGAGCGGGTGTCCCGGCACACCGGCCGGGAGCCGGACACCGACGCGCTGGCCGCCTGGTCGATCGCGCACGGCTTCGCCGAGCTGTGGCTGGCCGGCGCCCTGCCCGACCGGGTCGGCGCCGACCCCGAGCCGGCCGCCCGTACGGTGGTCGGCCGGCTGTTCCGCTGAGCCGTCACCAGCTCGTCGGCAGCGGCATCCCCTCGGTGTAGCCGGCGGTGCTCTGCACCCCGACCAGCGCCCGCTCGTGGAACTCGTCAAGCGTGCGCGCGCCGGCGTAGGTGAACGCGCTGCGTACCCCGGAGACGATCTCGTCGATCAGGTCCTCGACGCCCGGCCGGGTCGGGTCGAGGTACATCCGGGCCGAGGAGATGCCCTCCTCGAAGATCGCCTTCCGGGCCCTGTCGAACATGCTGTCCTCGGCGGTCCGCGCGCTCACCGCCCGGGACGAGGCCATGCCGAAGCTCTCCTTGTAACGCCGGCCGTCCGCGTCGGTGTAGAGGTCGCCGGGGGACTCGTAGGTGCCGGCGAACCAGGAACCGATCATCACGTTCGAGGCGCCGGCGGCCAGCGCCAGCGCCACGTCGCGCGGGTGACGGACGCCGCCGTCGGCCCAGACGTGCCGGCCCAGCGAGCGGGCCGCCGCCGCGCAGTCGAGCACCGCGGAGAACTGCGGTCGGCCCACCCCGGTCATCATCCGGGTGGTGCACATCGCGCCCGGCCCGACGCCCACCTTCACGATGTCGGCGCCGGCCTCGACCAGGTCGCGTACCCCGTCGGCGGTGACCACGTTGCCGGCCGCCACCGGGACGGCCGGGTCGAGCTTGCGGACCGCCCGCAGCGCCTGCATCATCCGCTCCTGGTGGCCGTGCGCGGTGTCCACGACAAGCGTGTCCACCCCGGCCTCCAGCAGCGCGGCGGCCTTGCCGGTGACGTCGCCGTTGATGCCCACCGCCGCCGCGATGCGCAGCCGGCCCCGGTCGTCGACCGCCGGCCGGTACAGCGTCGCCCGCAGCGCGCCCGCCCGGGTCAGCACGCCGACCAGGCGGCCCTCGGCGTCCACCACCGGCGCGAGCCGCCGCCGGCCCGCCGAGAGTCGGTCAAATCCGGTACGCGGGTCCGCGTCCGCCGGCACGGTGTGCAGCTCGGTGGACATCACGTGCCGGAGCTGGGCGAAGCGGTCCACCCCCACGGTGTCCGCCTCGGTCACCACGCCCACCGGTCGGCCGTCGGTGTCGACCACGACCACCGCGCCGTGCGCGCGCTTGGGCAGCAGGTGGATGGCGTCGCCCACGGTGTCGGTCGGGCCGAGCGTGATCGCCGTGTCGTGCACCAGGTGCCGCTGCTTGACCCAGCCGACCACGTTGGCGACGACCTCGATCGGGATGTCCTGCGGGATCACCGCGACCGCGCCCCGCCGGGCGACGGTCTCGGCCATCCGCCGGCCGGCCACCGCGGTCATGTTCGACACCACGAGCGGGACGGTGGTGCCGGTGCCGTCGCCGGAGGACAGGTCGACGTCGAGCCGGGAGCCCACCTCCGAACGGTTGGGCGCCATGAAGACGTCGTTGTAGGTCAGGTCGTGCGCGGGGACCGCGCCATGTAGGAACCGCACCCGGCCATCATTCCCGCTCCCGGCGCGTCCCGCCGTCGCTGGTGGCCCAGACCACCCGAGGCGCGAGGTGTCAAAAGGGGGCCCCGCCTATACCGGAGGCGTTAACCGGGGGCCCCTCCTTACTCTTTGATCGTGCAGATGGGGGCGCCGGCGGTGATCACCGCGCCGACCTCGGCGGCCAGGCCGCTCACCGTGCCGGCCTTGTGCGCGTGCAGCGGCTGCTCCATCTTCATCGCCTCGAGGACGACGACGAGGTCACCCTCGGCGACCGTGTCGCCGTCCGCGACGGCGATCTTGACGATGGTGCCCTGCATCGGGGAGGCGAGCGTGTCCCCGCCGACCGCGGTGCCCGCCTTGCCGCCGCCACCACGGCGGGCCGGCTTGCGGGCGGCGGGCGCGGCGGTCGCCGTACCCGCGCCGAGGCCGGCGGGGAGGACGACCTCCAGCCGCTTGCCGCCCACCTCGACCACGACGGTCTCGCGCTCGGCCGGAGCCTCGGCGGCTCCGGCGACGGCGGTGAACGCCGGGACGGTGTTGTCCCACCCGGTCTCGATCCACCGGGTGTGCACGGTGAACGGCTCGGCGGTGAACGCCTCGTCGCGGACCACCAGGCGGTGGAACGGCAGCGCGGTGGCCATGCCCTCGACCACCATCTCGTCGAGCGCCCGGCGGGCCCGCTCCAGCGCCTCGGTACGCGTCTCGCCGACGATGATCACCTTGGCCAGCAGCGAGTCGAAGTTGCCGCCGATCACGTCGCCGGCCGAGATGCCGGTGTCGACCCGCACGCCGGGACCGCTGGGCAGCCGCAGCGCGGTGACGGTGCCCGGCGCGGGCAGGAAGTTGCGGCCCGGGTCCTCGCCGTTGATGCGGAACTCGATGGCGTGCCCGCGCGGCGTCGGGTCCTCGGTGAGGCGCAGCTTCTCGCCGTCGGCGATGCGGAACTGCTCGCGCACCAGGTCGATGCCGGCGGTCTCCTCGGTCACCGGGTGCTCGACCTGGAGCCGGGTGTTGACCTCCAGGAAGGAGATGGTGCCGTCCCCGCCGACCAGGTATTCCACCGTGCCGGCGCCGTGGTAGCCGGCCTCCCGGCAGATCGCCTTGGCGCTGTCGTGGATCTGGGCGCGCTGCGCGTCGGTGAGGAACGGCGCGGGCGCCTCCTCGACCAGCTTCTGGTGCCGACGCTGGAGGGAGCAGTCCCGGGTGCCGACGACGATCACGTTGCCGTGCTGGTCGGCGAGCACCTGCGCCTCGACGTGGCGGGGCTGGTCCAGGTAGCGCTCGACGAAGCACTCGCCCCGGCCGAACGCGGCGACCGCCTCGCGGGTGGCCGACTCGAACAGGTGCGGGATCTCCTCCAGCGTGCGGGCCACCTTGAGGCCCCGGCCGCCACCGCCGAACGCCGCCTTGATCGCGACCGGCAGGCCGTGCTCGGTGGCGAACGCGGTCACCTCGTCGGCGCCGGCCACCGGGTCCGGCGTGCCGGGCACCAGCGGTGCGCCGGCGCGCTGCGCGATGTGCCGGGCGGTCACCTTGTCACCCAGGTCGCGGATCGCCTGCGGGGTGGGGCCGATCCAGGTCAGCCCGGCGTCGAGGACGGCCTGGGCGAAGTCGGCGTTCTCGGAGAGGAAGCCGTAGCCGGGGTGCACGGCGTCCGCGCCGGCCCGGGCAGCCACGTCGATCAGCTTGTCGATGCGCAGGTAGCTGTCCGCGGCGGTGTCGCCGCCGAGGGCGTACGCCTCGTCGGCGAGCGTGGCGTGCAGGGCGTCCCGGTCGGAGTCCGCGTAGACGGCGACGCTGGCCAGACCGGCGTCACGGCAGGCGCGGATGACGCGGACGGCGATCTCGCCGCGGTTGGCGATGAGAACCTTGCGCACCTTGGGGGCTCCTCCCGGGAGGTCGATGCCGGGAGTGTATCGGCCGAGGTGCCGGCCCTAACGATCGCTCAGTGTGGGATGCCGCACTGTAGTCAAACTTGGTTATTACGCTTGTCCGGTGTCGGCGACGCGGATGATGATTCTGGGTTTGGTCAGGTGGATGCAGCCGGTGCACGGCTACGACGTGCGCCGCGAACTGCTCAGTTGGAGTGCGGACAAATGGGCCAACGTGCAGCCCGGGTCGATCTACCACGCGTTGCGCAAGCTCGCCGACGAGGGGTTGCTGCGGACCGTCTCGGTCGAGCAGGTGGGCGCGCGTCCGGCCCGTACCACGTACGAGGTGACGGCGAAGGGGGAGGACGAGTTCGAGACGCTGTTGCGGGCACAGTGGTGGCAGCTCCACGAGCCGCCGGACCCGTTCGCGGTGGCGTTCTCGTTCCTGCCGGCGATGCCGCGTGAGGAGGCGGCGGCGGCGCTGCGCAACCGGGCCAACCTGCTGCGCGCCGGGGTGGAGTCGATGCGGGCCTCGCTGGACTCGGACTGGGTACGGGCCCGCAAGCCGGTGCACGTCGGCTGGATGTTCGAGCTGTGGCTGGCCCGGGCAGAGGCGGAGATGGCCTGGTGCGAGCGGATCGCGGAGCGGATCGAGTCCGGGGTGTCGTACCTGCCGGAGGGGATGGCGCGGGCCGACGGTTGGTCCGGCTGGACGGACGGAGACACGAAATAATCAACGTTGACCACAAGAGCTATATCGCGTTAGCCTCGACGCGAACCGCTGACCGGTGGCCGGGTGCCCCCGGCCCGGACGACCAGGAGCAGAAATGATCGAGACCAGGGGGCTGCGGAAGTCGTTCCGCTCCCGCGCGGGTCGCGAGACGAAAACCGTGGACGCGGTCCGCGGCGTCAACCTCGACGTCGCCGAGGGGGAGATCTTCGGCTTCCTCGGGCCCAACGGCGCCGGCAAGACCACCACGCTGCGGATGCTCGCCACCCTCATCGAGCCGGACGGCGGCCAGGCCACCATCGCCGGCGCCGACCTGCGCAAGGACCCGTCCGGGGTGCGCCGCCGGATCGGCTACGTGCCCCAGGGCGGCAGCACCTGGGACGAGTCCAGCGCCCGCGAGGAGCTGGTGCTCCAGGCCCGCCTCTACGGCATCACCAAGGCCGACGCGCACCGACGCGCCGCCCGCGCGCTGGACGCGTTCCAACTCAGCGAGTACGCCGACCGCAAGTGCAAGACCTACTCCGGCGGTCAGCGTCGGCGCGTCGAGATCGCGCTCGGCATCATCCACGAACCGAAGATCGTCTTCCTGGACGAGCCGACCACCGGCCTCGACCCGCAGAGCCGCGCCCACATGTGGGACGAGATCCGCCGGCTGCGTACCGAGGGGATGACCGTCTTCATCACCACGCACTACCTGGACGAGGCCGACGCGCTCTGCGACCGGATCGCGATCATGGATCACGGCGAGATCGTCGCGGAGGGCACCCCGGCCGAGCTGAAGCGGGAGATCTCCGGCGAGGTGGTGATCGTCGGCCTGGACGCCGCCAGCACCCCGCAGGCCGCCGAACTGCTCGACACCGAGGCGTACGTGACCAAGCTGGAGACCGTCGACGAGGGCGGCCTGCGCCTCTACGTCGACGAGGGCGCGGTCGCCATTCCGCAGGTGCTGCGCCGCCTCGACCACGCCGGGCTGGAGCTGCGCTCGATCGAGCTGCACCGACCCAGCCTCGACGACGTCTTCCTCACCAAGACCGGCCGCTCGCTGCGCGAGTCCTGACCCCCGGAGAAGCCCGTCATGAAACTCGCCCGCGACACCTGGTTGATCTTCCAGCGCCAGGCCCAACTGCTGCTCCGCAACCCGGTCTGGGTCTTCGTCGGCGTCTTCCAGCCGGTGATGTACCTGCTGCTCTTCGCCCCGCTGCTCAAGCCGGCCCTGAACGCGCCCACCCAGGCCGCCGCGTACAAGATCTTCGTGCCCGGCCTGCTGGTCCTGCTGGCCATCTTCGGCGGCCTGTTCCAGGGCTTCGGCCTGATCGCCGAGCTGCGCGCCGGCGTCATCGAACGCTCCCGGGTCACCCCGGTCAGCCGACTCGCCCTGCTGCTCGGCCGCGCCCTGCGCGACGTGGTCTCGCTGATCGCGCAGGCCGTCATCATCACGCTGCTGGCGGTCCTGTTCGACCTGCGGGTCTTCATCGGCTACCTGCTCCTGGCGTACCTGATGCTCGCCCTCATCGCGCTGATGACCTCGGCCGTCTCCTACGGCGTCGCGCTCAAGGTCAAGAGCGAGGACGCGCTCGCCCCGTTGATGAACACCGTCGCGCAGCCGGTGCTGCTGCTCTCCGGAATCCTGCTGCCGCTCACCTTCGCTCCCGGCTGGTTGCAGGGCGTCGCCAAGTGGAACCCGTTCTCCTGGGCGGTCGACGGCACCCGCGCCCTGTTCGCCGGCGACCTGGGCAACGACAAGGTCTGGCAGGGCCTCAGCATCATCGCCGTGCTCGCGGTGGCCGGCGTCGTCTGGGCCGCCCGCCAGTTCGCCCGCAGCGTCCGGTGAAAGGCGGGGCCCCCTCTTAACGCATTCGGTAGAGGCGGGGCCCCTTCTTAACACCCCAGCGAGAGCTGCCTCTCACTGCTGGCGGGGTGCCGGTCACGCGCGCGTAGCGTCGGGCCGGTGCCCCGCCTCACCCGTGACCGCTCCACCTGGCTGGCCTACGCCCAGCTCGGCCTCTGGGGCTTCTTCCTCTACGGGTTCGGCCCCGTCGTACCGCTGCTCCGCGACGAGCAGAACACCAGCGCCGCGGTGGCCGGCCTGCACAGCACCGGCATCGCGGTCGGCGCGCTGGCCGGCGGCGCGCTCTTCGCCCCGGTCGCCCGCCGCTACGGCCGCGGCCCGGCCGTCTGGCTCGGCCTCGCCGGCGTGGCCGCCGGCGTCGCCGCGCTCGGCGTGCTCCGCCCGCCGCCCGCCACCATCGCCGCCGTCGCGGTCGTCGCCACCTTCGGCATGATGGTGATCAGCGGCGTCAACGTGCTGCTCACCGCCCGGCACGGCCCGGCCGCCCCCGCCGCGCTCACCGAGGCCAACGCCGTGTGCGCCGGCATGGGCATCCTGGCCCCGCTGACCATCGGGGCCACCGTCGACGCCGGCCTCGGCTGGCGACCCGTGACCGCCGTCGAGGTCGGGCTGATCACGCTGGTCGCGCTCACCGCCCTGACCTTCCGGGTACGCCTGCCGAAGCGCGCCCCCGCTACCGCGGCTGCCGCCGTCCCCGTCGGGGCGCCGGCCGTCGTCCCCGTCGCGGGGCCAGCCGTCGTTCCTGCCGCCACACCGGCCGTCGTCTCCGCTGCGGGGCCGGCCGTCGTCCCTGCCACGGGGCCGGCCGTCGTTCCCGCCGGAGGGCCGGCCGAGCTCGGATCGGGTGGCCGCCCCGCTCCTCCATCCTCCCTCCGGGGTGCCGACGCCGACGGGCCGGCGACGTCGGGGCGGTTGCCGCGCGCGTACTGGATCGCCTGGGTGTTGATGGCGGTCACCGGCTCGATCGAGGTCTGCCTGTCGCTCTGGACCGCCGACGTGCTGCGTACCCACGCCGGGCTGAGCGCCGGCGGCGCGTCGGCGGCCGTCGCGGCGATCGTCTGCGGCATGTTCGCCGGGCGGGCCGCCGGGGGACGGGCGGCGCTGCGCTGGCCACCGGTGCCGCTGCTGCTCGGCGCGTTCACCGTGTCGCTCGCCGGGTTCGCGTTGTTCTGGGCCAGCCCGATCGGCTGGCTGGCGGTCACCGGCCTGGTCGTGCTCGGCCTGGGCAACGCCCTGCACTACCCGCTGGCGATCTCCATCGCGCTGGCGGTGGCCGGCCCGGCCGCCGACCGGGCGGCGGGCTGGTCGTCGTACTCGATGGCGGTGGGTTTCGGGATCGCGCCGGTCGCGCTCGGCTGGGTGGCCGACGGCGTCGGACCGCATCCGGCTTTCCTGATGCTCCCATGCTTCATCGCGGCGGCCGTGCTGCTGACCGTCCGCCTGGGCCGCGCCCTGCCCCTGCTCAGCGCACCCGGGCGAGGGTGACGCCGTCGGCGATCGGCAGCATGACCACCTCGACGCGGGTGTCCGCGACGACCTCGTCGTTGAAGGCGGCGACCGCCCGATCGTCCGCGTCACGCGGAGCGAGCACCCGGCCGGCCCGGTGCGCCTGTCGATCCGGTCCTCGACGCCGGCCCGCGCCCAGTGGCGGCGCGCCACCCCGGTGTCCCCCTCGAAGGTGTCGAAGCAGGCCAACCGGCCGCCGTCGGCCAACCCGCGGGCGATCGCCAGCGCGGGCAACCAGGTGCAGGCGCCCACCGCCACGGCCTGCCGCACGCCGACCAGCCGGGTCAGGAGCATCAGGAACTCCACGTGCTCCGGCGCGACCCGCATGCCCGCCTCGGCCGGCAGGGCCGCCCGGGTCTCCTCGGCCAGGTCCCGGGCGATCTCGTCGGGCGCGGACCCGTGGGCCACCAGGTAGGCGTGCAACTCCGTGGTCAGCGGCAACGGCTTCGTGCTCATCCCCGGACGTTAGCCGAGATGTTCGATCTCCTGGCCGCCCGGCGCGACCTTCGTCCACAGGTCGACGACGCTCAGCCCCAACTCGCCGAGAAGCTGGCGCAACAGCGGCAGGGACAGCCCCACCACCGTGCCGGGATCACCCTCGATGCCGGTCAGGAACGCGCCGCCCAGCCCGTCGATGGTGAACGCCCCGGCCACCGCCAGCGGCTCGCCCGTCGCCACGTACGCCACGATCTCCTCGTCGCTGATGTCGGCGAAGTGCACCGTGGTCGAGGCGACCGCCTCCGCACGGGCCCCGGCCGCCACGTCGATCAGACAGTGCCCGGTGTGCAGCACGCCGCTGCGCCCGCGCATCCGCTGCCACCGCCGGGTGGCGTCGGCCGAGTCCGCCGGCTTGCCGAGGATCTCGCCGTCGAACGCGAGCACCGAGTCGCAGCCGAGCACCAGCGTGCGCTCACCCGGGACGGAACGCAGCCGGCCGAGCACGGCCTGCGCCTTCAGCTGGGCCAGTTCGAGGCACAACTCCTCGGCCCGGTCACTGACCACCTGCGACTCGTCGACGCCGCTGACCAGCACATCGGGCTCGATCCCGGCGGCCTGGAGCAGCTTGCGGCGGGCAGGACTCTGCGAGGCGAGTACGAGGCGCAGCGGCGCGGAGGTCGACACCCCGCCGACGCTACCGGCTCTCCCTCGGCGGTGGGTCGTCGGCACGTCGACGACGCCGCCAGATCAGATAGCCGCCGCCGGCAGCCAGCAGCACCCCGAGGGTCGCGAGGCCCTGGACCGTGCCGTCGTCACCGCCGGCTCCGGGCGCGGCTGCCGTCGGTGCCGGGGCGGTCACCCCGGTGGACTCGAAACCGAGCGGGGGTACGTCGGCGGTGAGTGCCGCGACCAGGTCGATGACCCCGTACCCGTACTGGTCGTCGCGACCGGGCGGCCCCTTGTCGATGGCGGTCGCGGTAAGGCGGTGCGCGACCTCCTCGGCGGGGAGGTGGGGATATTTGGAGCGGATCAGAGCAGCAGCGCCGGCAACAATCGCGGTGGCGCTGGAAGTTCCCGTGCCCTTCGAGTACTTGCCGCCAAAGCTGGTGCTGTAGATGTCGACAGCAGGAGCTGCGACGTCCACTTCTGGTCCACTAACAGAAATTGCCGCATGTAGTCCGTTGCGGTCTGTGCCGCCTACCGCGATTACACCCGGTTCGGAAGCAGGGTAGCCCACGCTTGCATCTTCTGGCCGATTTCCGGCGGATGCCACCACTACGATGTCTGCATCGAGTGCTGATTGAACGGCTTGCTGAAGGCGAGTGCTGGCGCCAGCGACTGCCGAGATGCTGACTATATCCGCGTGGTGTGCGACCGCCCATTCTATGCTTGCGGCGAGCTCGTCGGTGTCCCCTCTGCCCGCGAAGAGTTCGGATCGAATAGGCAGGAGCTTGGCTCTAGGGGCCACTCCGAGTGCTCCAGTGTTATCGCTTCTTCCATGGGCGGCGATTAAGCCGGCCATGGAAGTGCCATGTCCATTCTTGTCTTGGCGGCCATCCCCCCGGCCAGTCACGTCGGTTCCGGGTAGGACATTGCCTGCTAAGTCTGGATGGAGGTCGATTCCGGTGTCTGGCAGTGCAACTACAACGCCGTCGCCTTGACTAAAGCGATGCGCTTCAAGCATCTTTAGTGACTCAAGGTGCCATTGGTCTTTGCGCACAGCGACCGGCGGCGGTTCCACTAGGGGCGCAATCGTGGAACCGGCGAGGACTGAAAGGACTAGCCCAGCGACAAGGCAGGGTGTCATTATCGGTCGAAGCCGATGGCTGGACCTGGATCAGGCGGGCCGGCATCATCAGGCGGCCTCATGACCGGATCTACACCCTGCTCAACCTGCCATGGGTTGTCGGGATCCCATCGTCGCTGCTCGTCGCTTCCGCTTCTTTTTCTAGATTGCGTAGTGTAGCCGCCAACTGGACCTGCTCCCATCGGCGCAGATCCTGGACTTCCGCCGAGGGGCGGTAGTCCGTGGAATCCATTAGGCGAGATGGGCTTTCCGCTGCCGGGTCGAGAGCCAGCGCCACCTGTCGGCGCTGTTCCAGCCCCCCCTCCACCGATCACGCCGCCCACCGGGTTGACCCTGCGAGGTGTTGTACCTCCGTTTGAACTTGGCATCCCGGTAGCCGAGCCTCCGCCAATTAGCCCTCCCATCGGCAGAGATCGAGGCGGAGAAGTGGGCGCTGTGTCCCCACCCAGCAGCCGACTAGCTCGATCTATCCCGGAGGTGCTCTGGCTTTGCGGTCTCGTGCCAGGGCCCGTGATCGGCGGAGGTGGGAGATTCGTGGCTCCGCCTGTCGCCGTGCCGAGGATCGGACTAGCCGGCGACTGGACGGGCAGAGGGGGCGAGGCAGTCCCACCTCCTGCGCCGCCTAGTACGGGTCCCCTGCTTGCATCGGGGGAGCCCGCCGATGCGCCTGGCCTGGAACTGAGCCGATTTCGGGCGCCAACAGGGCTATCGATGGGCGCCGGCACGACAGGCGGGATTATCGGGACAGAGTTTCCGTATGCATCTGAGTCTTCGGCTTGCCTTGGCAGCTTTGCCTTTGGTGGAGGTTGGCGCAGCATGACCTGGGCCAGTTGGAGTTCTCCGCTCAACCCCGTCATCAACCCGCGCGCCCGTACGTTCAACTGCTCCAGGTCATCGTCGGTCACCGGGGGCCGCTCCGGCAGTCGGCTTCCGGCAACCGCCTTCGGGTCGGCGATCGTCGCCTCGTACGCCTGCTTCTGCCGCAGTTTGGTGGCGAACTCGTCGTACAGCGGTTGCAGTTCGCTGCGGGCGCTGCCGATGGCGCGCGCGGCGGCGGCGAGCGCGTCGTAGTTCGCGGCGGCGGCGTCGTGGGTGCGCTGCACCCGGTCGATGAGCTGGTCGAGTTCGCCGACGTACGCCTGGGCGGCGGCGTTGGTCTCGGGTGGCCACGCCTCGGCGAGGCCGCGCCGGTATTCCCGGAGTCGGCCGAGGTGGGCCAGCGCCAGGTCGCACACCTTGCGCCAGCCGGCGACCTGTTTCCACTGGCCGGCGGTGTCCTGGTCCTGGAGGCACGCCCACATGCTGAGCACGTCCATCAGTCGCCAGTCGGTGAGCCCGGAGGTGCGGCCGCCGCCCCGTTCGATCACGGCCGGACCACCCGCCCCTGATCGGGGCCGGTGGGGTCGGCGAGTGGCGGGGTGGGGCGCGCCACGGCGGTGGTGGTGGGGCCGGCGAGCGCCCGTTCGACGTCGGCGACCCGGGCGGAGGAGAAGGCGTCGGAGTCGTCGTAGTGGGCGGCGATCCGGCCGGCGGCCTCGGCGAGCCGGCCGGTGGCGGGTGCCAGGTCCCACACGGCGCTGACCGCGGCCTTCTGCGTCTCGTGGTGGGCCTGGAGGAACTGCACCAGTTCGACGAAGGCGTCGGCCGGGTTGGGCACCGGGGTCTTCATGTCGTCGGCGATGTAGGACAGATGGGGCGAGTAGTTGCGCGTGACCTCGTCCTGTAGCCGGTCGGCGAACTCGCGCATCTGTCGGATATCGGCCTCGATGCCGCCGTAGCCGCGCAGCCAGCCGGCTGGCTGGTTGTCCTCCGGGATCATCGGACCTCCCTGCCCGTCACCGAACGGTCTCCCAGAGTGAGGTTAGTAGCTCCACGCTGATCCTGGCAGCCCCCGCACGGCTCGCGTACGCGGGGAAGGTTTCAGCGGGGAAGGCCGGAACTGCGCCAGGCGCCGGGGCCGGCGACCGGCGTGGCGCCGGCCGGGCGGGCGCTGCGCGTCCAGTGCGAGACGGCGGCCGGCGCGGCGGCCGTGACCGGGCGGGTGCGCACCATGACCGCGCCGACCAGGGCGGCCAGTTCCTCGGCGGTGGGCACGCCGCGGACGACCCGGAACATCGGCTCTTCGGCAGACATGACTCAAGGGTACGCGTCGCGAACTCGACCTTCGTCGTAGAGTGGCGTGCCGGCGGTGTACGCGTCGGACCGGCCGGGTACCGTTTCTGCGATGTCGAACGCGCTTCCCCAACTCGTCGCTGACCGATACCGGCTCATCACGCCGCTCGGTCAGGGCGGCATGGGCCGCGTCTGGAAGGCGCGGGACGAGGTGCTGCACCGCGACGTCGCCATCAAGGAGCTGGTCCCGCCGCCGGGTCTCACCCCGGACGAGCGCCGTGAGATGCGGGAACGCTCGCTGCGTGAGGCGCGCGCGATCGCCCGGCTCAACAACGTCAACGTGGTCCGCATCTTCGACGTGCTGCGCACCGACGGCGACCCGTGGATCGTCATGGAGTACGTCGCCTCGAAGTCGTTGCAGGACACGATCGCCGAGGACGGCCCGGTCCCGGTGGCCAAGGCGGTCGAGATCGGTCTCGGCGTGCTGGGCGCGTTGAAGGCCGCGCACAAGGCCGGCATCATGCACCGCGACGTGAAGCCGGGCAATGTGCTGCTCGGCGAGGACGGTCGGGTGGTGCTCACCGACTTCGGCCTGGCGACCATTCCGGGCGACCCGAACGTGACCCGCACCGGCATGGTGCTGGGCTCCCCGGCGTACATCTCGCCGGAGCGGGCACGGGACGGCACCGCCGGTCCGGAGGCCGACCTGTGGTCGCTGGGCGCCACGCTCTACGCCGCCGTCGAGGGCAAGTCGCCGTACGCTCGCCCGTCGGCGATCGCCACGCTGGCCGCGCTCGCCACCGAGCCGATGCCGCCGCCGCGCAACGCCGGGCCGCTCAAGCCGGTGCTCCAGGGCCTGCTGCGCAAGGATCCGGACGAGCGGATCACCGCCGAGGTGGCGGAGCGCATGCTGCGCAAGGTCGGCGGCCGGCGGGTCAAGGGCATCTCGCTGCTGGACGGCGTACGCCGGCCGGGGCCGAACGGTCCGCGCGCACCGCGCCCGCCGCTGGTGCCCGCGCCGCGCCCCGCCGACGACCAGGTCGAACGCGCTTCCACCTCGGCGTCCGGGGTGGCCGCCGCCGCGAGTGGGGCGGTCGCCGAGCCGACCGCGAAGGTGTCGGCGTCCACCGCGGACGCCGGACCGACCGCGAAGGTGCCGCCGCCGGTCGCCGATCCGACGACGAAGCTCGACGCCGATCCGCCGGTCGACGAGACCCGGGTGGACGACGCCGACCCGGCGCTCGACGAGACCCGGCTCGACGGTGAGCCGGTCGTCGCCGCGCCCGCGCAACGTCCGGCGCCGGTCAGCCCGGCTCCGGCCGGATCCGCGCCGGTCAGCCCGGCGGCGGGTGGCCCGGTGTCGTCGACCGGTCGGGCGACCGTCCTGCCGGGCGTCAAGGCCGCGCCGAACCGGCGCAACCTGCTGCTCGGCGCGCTGGTTCTGGTGCTGCTGGTCGGCCTGGCGGTGGCCGTGCCGCTGCTGAACAACGGCGACGACGACGGGGGTGACGGCGGCCAGCCGACCACCGGTTCCTCGGTGGCGTCGGCGGTCCCGCCCGCGCCGAGTGCCAGCGCCTCACCGAGTGCGAGCGCGCCGTCGGCCAGCCCGTCGACGAGCCCGAGCCCGTCGGCCAGCCCGTCGCCGACCGGGTTCGTGCTGCCGGCCGGCTGGCGCTACTACACCGGCTCGAACGGCTTCAAGGTGCCGATCCCGAACGGCTGGCAGGCCCGGCCCGGCAACAACCAGGTCGTGCTCTACGAGGTGGGCGGCGCCCGCCGGGTGCTGTTCATGCAGTGGACGGACCGGCCGGAGAAGGACGCGCTCGCCGACTGGCGGGAGCAGGAGCCGTACCGGCGTTCGCGGGTCAACAACTACGAGCTTGTCGACATCGTCCCGTGCAAGGGCTACTACCGCACCTGCGCCGACTGGGACTGGCTGGAGACGCGCGACAACGGCACCCGTTTCCACGTGCGTAACCGGGGCGTGGCCACGGCCAGCAACCGGGGCTACGCGCTGCGCTGGGAGGTGCCGGCGAAGGACTGGCAGGCCAACCTGGCCGCGTTCGACGTCATCACCAAGGGTTTCGTGCCGGACCGGAAGAACTGACCCGGCGAATCCCGCGCCCGCGAAACTCGTTCGCATGACTTTCCGTAGTCGGGGGTATGAATACCCCGACGAAGGAGGTGCGACATGGGTTACCGACGCAGGGACACCGGCCCCCGGCTGGCACTGTGGATGCTGGTCGCGCTCGGCGACGCCGTCCTGCTCCTGATCACCGCAGGCCTGTCCGCGCCGGTCGCGGTCCTCGGGGTGCTCACCCTGGCCGTCGCCGGGGTCGCGGCGTGGCGCTGGACCCGTCGGCCTGCCGCGGTGCCCGTGCCGGTCGCCGCGCGCCGCCGGGCCTGAGCTTCGATCAGACGGTACGACGACAGCGGGACCGCCCCGGTTCGGGGCGGTCCCGCTTCCGTGCACGTCCGTCAGGTGTTGTTGGCCAGCGCGATCAGCCGGGTGCGGTCGCCGTTCCAGTAGTTGCGGTCGACGTTGCCGCTGATGCCGGAGACGCTGCCGGTGGCGGTGTACTGCCAGAAGCTCCAGACCGGGGCGCCGGCCGGGAGCGTGCCGGCCGAGCTGGCCCAGCGGGCGAGCCACAGCGGGTGGTTGGCCCACGGGCCGGTCCAGCTGCCGGTGCACTGGTTCCACCAGCTCGTGGTGGTGTAGATGACCGCGTACCGGCCGGTGCGGGAGCGGTAGGTGTTGAGGAAGTCCTGGATCCAGTTGCGCATGCCGGTGGTGCTCAGGCCGTAGCAGTAGCCGCCGCTGTACGGGTTGGCCTCGATGTCCAGCGCGGCGGGCAGCGTCCGGCTGTCGGCGGACCAGGCGCCACCGTTGCTGGCCAGGTAGCCGGCCTGGGTGGAGCCGGCGGAGATGTTCGGCCGGGCGAAGTGGTACGCCCCGCGGATCACGCCGGCGTTGTAGGCGTTCACGTAGTTCGTGTTGAAGTTCGGGTCCTTGTAGCTGGTGCCCTCGGTGGCCTTGATGAAGGCGAACTGGATGCCCGAGTTCCGCACGCTGGTCCAGTTGATGCTGCCCTGGTAGCGGGAGACGTCGATGCCGGGCGTGGTCGCGGCGGCGGCCGGTCCGGCGGTCGCCACGAGGGCCGCGGCCGCGGTGGCGGCGACGGCCAGGCCGGCGGCGAGGAGTCGGCGTACGGAGAATCTGGTACGGGCCATGGTTTGCCTCCAGAGGACGTCAACTGATTGACGCCCATCTTTGGAGATAACTGCCCTGTATCGCAATAGGAAGCAAGGAAATTTTCATCGACGAATGTCGTCGTCCCTGGTGGCGTGCGACTTCGGAGTCAGCGGAGCGCGGCCGGATCCATCGCCCAGCGGAACGGCTCGGTCACCGTCAGTGTCTCGCCGGCCTTGGCGATCGCGTCCTCGACGTAGTGCTCACCGTCGAGCCGGTGCAACCGCAGCGAGTGGCTGTCGCCGTCCTGCTCGACAAGCAGGTACCACGGAATGCGGGCGATCGCGTAGAGCTGCATCTTCAGGACCCGGTCGGCGGCGGCGTTACCGGGGGAGACGACTTCACATACCAGCCTGACCTCGCCGGCCTCGACCACGGTGCCTTCGTCGTCCGTGTCAGCGACGACCACGTCAGGGATGACCATGCGATTGACGCCGAGCCGTACGTTCACCGCCTCGAACACCAACAATCCGAGCGGGCGGGCAGCCAGGCGCAGGCTGTCCACCAGGTTCCAAGACACCAACTGGTGCCTCTTGCTCGGGGCAGGGGTCACGATCAGGCTCCCGTCGAGCAGCTCGATGCGGTCGAGGCTGTCCTCCAGCGTGAGGTAGTCGGCCTCGGTCCACGGACCCACGTGCGAGCTGTGGGGCTCCAAGGGGGCTGCGCTCACCGACCTCACCTCCGTTCCGGTGCCTCGCCCGATCAGTCTCACACTCTACGAGGCCGGGCCGGTCGATCGACACGACTCCGGCCGGTAGGCTCCCCGCCCATGCCCCTGATCGACGGTCTCACCACGCTCTGGGACACGCTGCTGAGCGCCCAGCCGGACCCGCCCCCGCTGCTGGTGGTGCTCACCGCCGTGGTCGCGCTCGCGGTGGTCGCCACCCGGTTGCCGTGGCGGATCGCCCGCAACGCGGTGACCATCGCCCACGAGGGCGGCCACGCGCTGGTGGCACTGCTCACCGGCCGGCGGCTGCACGGCATCCGGCTGCACTCGGACACGTCCGGGCTGACGCTCTCCGCCGGCCGGCCCTCCGGACCGGGCATGATCCTCACGCTGCTCGCCGGCTACGTCGCCCCCTCGCTGCTCGGCCTGGCCGGCGCGTGGCTGCTGGCCGGAAACCGGATCACGCTGCTGCTCTGGGTCGCGGTGGCGCTGCTGCTGGCCATGCTGGTGCTGATCCGCAACCTGTTCGGCGCGCTGTCGCTGCTGGTCACCGGCGGTCTGGTGCTCGCCGTCTCCTGGTACACCTCACCGCAGGTCCAGGCCGCGTTCGCCTGGACCTCGATCTGGTTCCTGCTGTTCGGCGGCGTACGCCCGGTGTTCGAGCTGCGACGCCAACGCAGCCGCGGCCGGATGCCGGAGTCGGACGCCGACCAGCTCGCCCGGCTCACGCCGTTCCCGCCGCTGTTCTGGGTGGCCGTGTTCCTGCTGGTCAGTGTCGGCGCGCTGGTCGCCGGCGCGCTGCTGCTGGCCGGCCCGATCCTCGCCGACACGGGCCTCACCGGCTGACCCGTCCCGCGCTCCGGAACCCGCCGCTCCGGTGCCCGCGCCGCGACCCGGCACGCCTCGTCGCACGGCATCTGCGGGCGTACCGGTCGGCGGCGGATCCGGGACACGCCACCGTTCCGGGCGGTACCCGGCCCGGCGAGGCAGAATCGGACCGGTGCGATACGTGATCATCGGAGCGGGTGCGGTCGGCGGCACCATCGGCGTACTGCTGGCCGACGCCGGCCGCGACGTGACGTTGGTGGCCCGCGGTGCCCACCTGGACGCGCTGCGCGAGCGGGGGTTGACGCTGCGGACGCCGCGCGGCACGGTGTCCGGCCGGCTGCCGGCGGCGGCCGGGCCGGGCGGCCCACCGTTGCCGGCCGACACCGTGCTGGTCCTCGCCGTGAAGTCGCAGGACACCGTCGCCGCGCTGACCACCTGGGCCGACGCGCCGGTGGCGGGCGGCGGCACGGCGGGCGAGCGGCTCCCGGTCGTGCTGGCCCAGAACGGGGTGGCGAACGAACCCGCCGCGCTGCGGCTCTTCGCCCGGGTGCACCCGGTCTGCGTGTGGCTGCCCGCCACCCACCTGGAACCGGGCGTCGTGGTCGCCAACGGGCACCCGCATCCGGGGATGCTGCACCTCGGGCGCTACCCGACCGGCGCCGACGACACCGGCCGGGCGGTCGCCGCCGACCTGACCGCCGCCGGGTTCGTCGCCCCGGTCCGCGACGACGTGATGCGCTGGAAGTACGGCAAGCTCCTGGCCAACCTCGGCAACGGCCTCCAGGCGCTGCTCGGACGCGACGTGCCCGAGCCGCTGTCGGCCCGGGTCCGCGCCGAGGGCGAGGCGGCGCTGGCCGCCGCCGGCATCCCGCACACGACCCGCGAGGAGGAGGCCGCCGCGCGCGGTGACCTGGTGTCGCACCGACCGGTCGACGGCGAAACGCGGTCCGGCGGCTCCACCTGGCAGAGCCTCGCCCGGGGTGCCGGCTCTGCCGAGGCCGACCACCTCAACGGCGAGATCGTGCTGCTCGGCCGCCTGCACGGGGTGCCCACCCCGGTCAACGCCGCGGTTCAGACCGCCGTCCGGCGGGCGGTCCGCGAACGGATCCCGGCCGGCGGCTTCCCCCGTGGGGAACTGGAGAAATTGGTCGGCTGAGCGGGCAACCCGAGCCGCGCCGCCAGGCGTGTCCCTGGCGAACACGGGGAGGTGGCAGTGCCCGACAGCGACGGCTTCGACGAGTTCTACCGGGGCAGCCGACAACGGTTGCTCGGCTTCGTGTACGTGCTCACCGGTGACCTGGCCGAGGCGCAGGACGCGGTGCAGGAGGCGTACATCCGGGCCTGGCAGCGGTGGTCGACCGTGCGCGGGTACGACGACCCGGAGTCCTGGGTGCGGGTGGTGGCCAGCCGGATCGCGGTGAGCCGGTGGCGCAGCCTGCGCAGCCGCGCCCGTGCCTACCTGCGGCACGGGGCGGACGATCACGTGCCGGCGCCGAGCACCGAGACGATGGACGTGGTGGCCGCGCTGCGCCGGCTGCCCGAGGCGCAACGCACCGCCATCGCGATGCACTACCTGCTCGGCATGCCGGTCGCCGAGGTGGCCCGGGAGACCGAGGCGCCGGTCGGCACCGTCAAGGCCCGGCTGTCGAGGGGGCGGAGCGCCCTCGCCGGGCTGCTCGCCGTCGCGGATCTGGAAGAGGAGGCGGCAGATGCCTGACGACGTCACGCTCGTGGAGGTGCTGCACCGGGACCTGCGGACCGTCCGGTGGGCGGAGCCGGCGGAGATCCGGGCCGCAGCCCGGCGGCGCACCCGGCGGACCACGGTGTTGGCCGCCGTGTCGGTGGTGGTGGTCGCCGCGCTCGCCGCGACGATGGTGGACCGCGCCGGCACCCCGCCGCCGCCCGCGGCCGGCACCCGCGCCGGGTACGCGGAGATTCCGGTGGCGGCGATGCTGACGCCGGGGGACGTGCCGGTCCCGACCGGTGAGCGTCTGGCCGACTCGGGTCTCGACGAGCCCGCCCGGGTCGACGACCTGCTCCAGGTCTGCGGCAAGGCCCAGGGTCTGCCGGCGGAGGAACCGCGCTCGCGTTACTCCCGCTCCCAGACGATGCTGGCCGCGGTCGTGGCCGGAAAGCCGCAGACCACGCCCGGAGCGGTGATCACCCAGGATCTCTACCGCATCGAGCCCCACGCGGCCCGTCGGTTCATCGGCGACCTAGAACACCGGGTGGGGGCCTGCGGTGCGTGGCAGGCGGCGGGCCAGGCCTACACCGATCGGGGGATGACCGACGCCCGGTTCGAGCACCGCTGGACGATCGCCGAGAGCGGGTTCGCCGGCGACCAGGCGGTGCTGCTCCGACACACCGCCACGGTGCTGCCCGACGCGACGACGGGTCAGCCGCCCGGCTACCCGCC
The DNA here is from genome assembly GCF_049841835.1 of Micromonospora sp. DT227. Classification (NCBI taxonomy): domain Bacteria; kingdom Bacillati; phylum Actinomycetota; class Actinomycetes; order Micromonosporales; family Micromonosporaceae; genus Micromonospora; species Micromonospora sp. DT227. The sequence continues at coordinate 1,444,253 of NZ_JBNCLA010000001.1, forward strand.
GGTGTTCGAGAGCCGGGTGGTCGTCCGGGTGGGTGACCTGGTCAGCGTCCTCGTGCCGGCGGGGGCGCTGCGTACCGGCCTCCCCGACGCCCAGGCGCGCGAGGCGCAGCTGCGGGAGGTGGCCCGGGCCGCCGCCGCGCGGATGTGCGTCGCCGCCAACCCCGGCTGCTGACCCAGGCCGCGTGTGAGAAGGGGCCCCCGCTCTACGCGAGGCGTTAACCGGGGGCCCCTCCTTACACCTACAGCGGGATGTTGCCGTGCTTCTTCGGCGGCAGCGTCTCGCGCTTGGTGCGCAGCACCCGCAGCGCCCGCACGATCTGGGTCCGCGTCTCGTGCGGCGGGATCACCCCGTCGACGTAGCCGCGTTCGGCGGCGATGTACGGGTTGGCCAGCGTGTCCTCGTACTCGGCGATCTTCTCGGCACGGACGGCGGCCGGGTCCTCGGCGTTCGCCAGCTCGGCGCGGTAGAGGATGTTCACCGCGCCCTGGGCGCCCATCACCGCGATCTGCGCGGTCGGCCAGGCGAAGTTGAGGTCCGCGCCGAGGTGCTTGGAGCCCATCACGTCGTACGCGCCGCCGTACGCCTTGCGGGTGATCACGGTGACCTTCGGGACGGTGGCCTCGGCGTACGCGTAGATGAGCTTCGCGCCGCGCCGGATGATGCCGTCCCACTCCTGCCCGGTGCCGGGCAGGAAGCCGGGCACGTCCACGAACGTCAGCACCGGCACGTTGAACGCGTCGCAGGTGCGCACGAACCGGGCCGCCTTCTCCGAGGCGGCGATGTCGAGCGTGCCGGCGAACTGCATCGGCTGGTTCGCCACCACGCCCACCGGGCGACCCTCGACGCGGCCGAAGCCGACCACCATGTTCTGCGCGTACAGCGGCTGCACCTCGAGGAACTCGCCGTCGTCGAGCACGTGCTCGATGACCCGGTGCATGTCGTACGGCTGGTTGGCCGAGTCCGGGATCAGCGTGTCCAGCTCCCGGTCCTCCTCGGTGACCGCCAGCTCGGCCGGGGCGTCGAACACCACCGGCTCGTCCAGGTTGTTCGACGGCAGGTACGACAGCAGCGCCTTCACGTAGTCGATCGCGTCCTCCTCGTCGGTGCCGAGGTAGTGCGCGTTGCCGCTGCGGGCGTTGTGGGTGCGGGCGCCGCCCAGCTCCTCCATGCCGACGTCCTCGCCGGTGACCGTCTTGATCACGTCGGGGCCGGTGATGAACATGTGCGAGGTCTGGTCGACCATCACGGTGAAGTCGGTGACCGCCGGGGAGTAGACCGCGCCGCCCGCGCACGGGCCCATGATCAGGGAGATCTGCGGGATGACACCGCTGGCCCGCACGTTGCGGAAGAAGATCTCGCCGTAGAGACCGAGCGAGGCGACGCCCTCCTGGATCCGCGCGCCACCGGAGTCGTTGATGCCGACGACCGGGCAGCCGATCTTCATGGCCAGGTCCATCAGCTTGACGATCTTCTCCCCGAAGACCTCGCCGAGGGAGCCGCCGAAGACGGTGAAGTCCTGCGCGAACACGCAGACCTGCCGGCCGTCCACGGTGCCGTAGCCGGTCACCACGCCGTCGCCGTACGGGCGGGTGCGCTCCAGCCCGAAGTTCGTCGAGCGGTGCCGGGCGAACTCGTCCAGCTCGACGAACGAGCCCTCGTCGAGGAGCAGATCGATCCGCTCCCGGGCGGTCTTCTTGCCCCGCGCGTGCTGCTTCTCGACCGCGCGCGCCGACCCGGCGTGCACCGCCTCGTCGAGCCGTCGCTCCAGGTCCGCCAGCTTGCCGGCGGTCGTGTGGATGGTGGTCCCGGTCTCGGTAGTCACCCGTGGAATATAACGATGGTTCAGGTGGGTGAGGTTGTGCAGTGCGCCTCACCGCTTACCGGCGACCGGCGAACCCGGGGGGCCGTAGGCTGGCGGGATGCCCGGCTCGCCGTACACCGATCTGGACCGCCCGCCGCTGTCGGCGGCCCGGCTGCGGCGGGCGCTGGTCGCCCCGCACGGGCCCTGGCGCCGGTTGGAGCTGCTGGTGGAGACCGGCTCGACCAACGCGGACGTGGTGGCCGCCGCGCGGGCCGGCGAACCGGAGGGCCTGGTGGTGGTCGCCGAGCGGCAGACCGCCGGCCGGGGGCGGCGGGGCCGGGTCTGGCAGTCGCCGCCGCGCGCCGGCATCGCGGCCAGCGTCCTGCTCCGGCCCGGGGAGGCGGACGCCGAACGCGGCTGGTCGCCGGTGCCGGCCACCGGGTACGGCTGGCTGCCGTTGCTGGCCGGCGTCGCGCTGGCCGAGTCGGTCCGCCTGCTGGCCGAGCTGGACGCCCGGCTGAAGTGGCCCAACGACCTGCTGGTGGACGGCGCGAAGTGCGCCGGGGTGCTGGCCGAGGCGGTGCCCGGCGACGGGGCCGTGCCGCCCGCGATCGTGGTCGGCGTCGGCCTCAACGTGACGCTGCGCGCCGCCGAGCTGCCGGAGAACCCGACCGGGCTGCCGGCCACCTCGCTCCAGCTCGCCGGCGCCACCGCCACCGACCGCGATCCGCTGCTGCGGGCGCTGCTGCGCTCGCTCGCCGACTGGTACGCGCGCTGGCGCGACGCCGGGGGCGACGCGGAGGCCAGCGGGCTGCGCGACGAGTACCTGGCCGGGTGCGCCACGATCGGCCGCCGGGTACGGGTGCTGCTGCCGGACGGGCGCGAGGTGCACGGCACCGCGACCGGCGTCGACCCCGACGGCCAGCTCCTGGTCGACGCGTCCGGCGATACCCTCCGCCTGGCCGCCGGCGACGTGCTCCACCTGCGGTAGAAGGAGGGGCCCCTGCTTAACGCCTCCGGTATAGGCGGGGGCCCCGCTTAACACCTCCCACCTCCGGTAGCGGCCCGCGCGGCCGATGCCGCCGGGGTGCCCCGACCGGTTACGGTCAGCGCGTCCGGTTCCGCGAGGAGGTTCGAAGTGGCATTCCCCGAAGACGTGCTCACCGAGGACGAGCACGTCGTGCTGCACCTGCACCCGCACTGGAAGGCCCTGATCCGGCCGATCCTCGTGCTGGCGCTCACCGTCGCGGCGGTGGTCGCCGGCTGGATCCTGCTGCCCGACGGCGACGGCGGCGCCATCGCGCTGTACGTCCTCGCCGGGCTCGGCCTGGCGCTGGTGCTCTGGCTGGGCCTGTGGCCGTTCCTGGTCTGGCGCACCACGCACTACCTGTTCACCAATGAGCGGGTGCTGCTCCAGGAGGGCGTGCTCTCCCGCAACCGGCGGGACCTGCCGCTGACCCGGATCAACGACCACGCCATGCACCAGCGTTTCGTGGAGCGGATGCTCGGCTGCGGCACGTTGACCATCGAGTCGGCCGGTGAGCGGGGCCAGTCGGTGCTGCACGACGTGCCGCACGTGGACCGGGTGCAGACGAAGCTCTACGAGCTGGTCGAGGCCCACCACGACAAGCACAGCCTGGGCGACGGCGAGATGCGGGAGATGCTGGCCGACATGGCCGACGGGAAGCCGCTCCGCGACCCCTCGTGAGCCACGCCAGGGCGGGCGCCCACGTTCAGTGTCGGGCGCGGCGGGACGGGAACTCGGCGGCCAGTTCGGCGTCCAGGTCGGCGCGGAGCGCCCCGCCCAGCGCGGCGTCGACCGGAGCCGTACGCCCCTGGGGCGGCGTGTAGTCGCTCCTCGGGCGGCTCGCGCCCGGGGGCGGCTCCTCCTCCTCCAGCTCGCTCACCGATTCGGCCAGCTCGGCGACCGGGTCCATCTCCGCGACGTTGTCCCACTCGTCGCGGGGCACGGCGTGCCAGGTCTCCTCGGCGTGCTTCGGCACCGGCTGGAACACGAACGTGCGGTAGGACCAGAAGCGGAACAGGGTGGCCAGCAGGACGCCGACCGTCTTCGCCACGTTCAACGCCAGCAGGCCGTGTACGCCGAGGCCGTACTTCGCCAATGCCAGGACGCCGAGTTCGATGACCAGGCCGGCGCCGTTGAACAGGAAGAACAGGACGTATTCCCGCCGTAGGGCGGATTTCGGTCGATCCCGGTACGTCCAGTGCCGATTCATCAGATACGACGTGATCGTGGCGACGATGGTCGCGATCACGGTCGCCTTGAGTTGGCCGTCCCGGAAAACCGTGAGTGCCAGCGCATTGAACACCGCGTAATTGATGACGGTGTTGATGCCGCCGACGAGGCCGAACTTGGCCGCCTCGCGGATGAACTTCTGCCAGCGCTCGGGCAGCAGACGGACTCCAGGCATGCGGAACACCTTAGGGCAGTGGGCAGGGCCGGCTGGGCCCGGCGGGTCGGGATGGGCGGTGCGTCACGCCCCGGACTCTTGATCTCGGCTCGGTGCCGGAACGGGGGGAGTTCCCGCCTCGACGAAGACGAATCGTCGGTACGACCAGAAGCGGAACAGCGTCCCCAGGCCGGTGCCGACGATGAAGCTGGCGATGTTGTCGGCCAGGGGCGTCTGGAACACCGCCGGCCAGATCGCGCCCAGGCCGTAGCGGCTGATCGCCAGGCAGGCCACCGCGATGCCGAGGCCCACCCCGTTGAAGAAGAAGAACAGCGCGTACTCGCGGGCGGGGTTGGAGCGTTGCCGGTGTCGCCAGGTCCAGAACCGGTTGCCGAGGAAGGCGACCGTCGCGGCGACCACGGTGGAGATGGTCTTCGCCGCCAGCGGCGGCATGCCGCGCCCGCTCGACAGGTAGTTGAAGAGCGCGAAGTCGACGAGGAAGGCGAAGCCGCCGACGGTGGCGAACTTGCTCAGCTCGTGGATGAGGTGGCCGAAGCGGTGGAGCAGCGCTCCGATCGGACCCGAACGGGTCGGCGGAGCCCCCGGTTGGTCCCCCGTCATCGTCGCGGCCACCCGCCGAGAGTACCGGTTGGGGGGAAGGGGGACCCGCCGCAACGGCGAGTCGGCCGCGACAACTTCCCCGCCGTCCACCGTGGCCGGGTCGCCGGGAGGCGGTCCGGTGGTCCGTTCCGAATGTCCGTGAGCAGAGCGTAACCGACCGTACGAATGCGTGTGGCGCATCACGCAATCCCGCTTCCGCGGGTCGGGCGGTCGAAGGTTCGCCGAAGGATTTGCGTGAAACTGCGCGCGAAAGCGGGTATCAGATCGTGTAGCCGCAGCGTGGGCGTACCTTGTGCAGTTCTTCACAACCAGTCCCACTGACTGGGGAGGCAGCCCGGTTTACGCTGAGCCCAATCCCAGGTTTCCACGACGGCGGCGCCTCACCCGCCAGAACTCGTGCATCCCATAGATCGGTCAGCGTCGACCACAAGGAGATGTGACATGGTTGCTCCGGCTGTTGTGCGGGGTATCGATCAGGCCCCGACGTCCCACCCCAAACTGCTCGCCTGGGTCCGAGAGGTCGCGGAACTGACCACCCCGGAGCGGGTGGTGTGGGTGGACGGGTCCGACGAGGAGTGGCGTCGCCTCACCGACGAACTCGTCTCCAACGGCACCCTGATCCGGCTGAACCCCGAGAAGAAGCCCAACTCGTTCTACGCGCGGACGGACCCGACGGACGTCGCCCGAGTCGAGGAGCGCACCTTCATCTGCTCCGTCGACGAGGCGGACGCCGGCCCCACCAACAACTGGATGGCGCCGGCCGAGATGAAGCGGACGATGACGGAGCTGTACCGCGGCAGCATGCGCGGTCGCACCATGTACGTCATCCCGTTCTGCATGGGCCCGGTCGAGGCCGAGAACCCCATGTTCGGCGTCGAGATCACGGACAGCCCGTACGTGGTCGCCTCGATGCGGATCATGACCCGGATGGGGTCGTCGATCCTGGAGGCGATGGGCGACGACGCCGACTTCGTGCACGCGCTGCACTCGATCGGCGCGCCGCTGGCGCCCGGCCAGCAGGACGTGGCCTGGCCGTGCAACGAGACCAAGTACATCTCGCACTTCCCGGAGACCCGGGAGATCTGGTCCTTCGGTTCCGGCTACGGCGGCAACTCGCTGCTCGGCAAGAAGTGCTACTCGCTGCGGATCGCCAGCGTGATGGGGCGCGACGAGGGCTGGCTGGCCGAGCACATGCTGATCCTCAAGATCACCTCGCCGGAGGGCAAGGTCTACCACATCGCCGGCGCCTTCCCGTCGGCCTGCGGCAAGACCAACCTGGCCATGCTGGAGCCGACCATCCCGGGCTGGAAGGTCGAGACCATCGGTGACGACATCGCCTGGATGCGTTTCGGCCCGGACGGCCGTCTCTACGCGGTCAACCCGGAGTACGGCCTGTTTGGCGTCGCGCCCGGCACCGACTGGAAGACCAACGCCAACGCCATGCGGACGCTGGACCGCGGCAACTCGGTCTTCACCAACGTGGCGCTCACCGACGACGGCGACATCTGGTGGGAGGGCATGGGTGAGCCGCCGGCGCACCTGATCGACTGGAAGGGCAACGACTGGACGCCGGAGAGCGACCACCTCTCCTCGCACGCGAACAGCCGGTTCTGCACCCCGATCACGCAGTGCCCGATCCTGGCCGACGACTACTACGACCCGAACGGCGTGCCGATCGACGCGATCCTGTTCGGCGGCCGGCGGCGGGACACCGTCCCGCTGGTCACCGAGGCGCGGGACTGGGTGCACGGCGTCTACATGGGGGCCACGCTCTCCTCGGAGACCACCGCCGCCGCATCCGGCGCGGTCGGCGTGGTGCGCCGCGACCCGATGGCCATGCTGCCGTTCATCGGCTACCACGCCGGCGACTACTTCCGGCACTGGATCGAGATGGGCAAGGGCACGGACGGCGACGAGGCCAAGCTGCCCAAGATCTACTACGTCAACTGGTTCCGCAAGGACGCCGAGGGCAGCTTCCTCTGGCCGGGCTTCGGCGAGAACTCCCGCGTCCTCAAGTGGGTCATCGAGCGCCTGGAGGGCACCGCCGACGCGGTGGAGACCCCGATCGGCATGGTCCCGGCGCAGGACGCGCTGGACGTCGACGGCCTCGACATGACCCCGGAGGACGTCCGGATCGCCCTGAAGGTCGACCCGGAGGAGTGGCGCAACGAGCTGCCGCTGGTCACCGAGTGGTTCGAGAAGTTCGGTGACAAGCTCCCCGGCGTGCTCTGGGCCGAGCTGGACGCGCTGCGCGCCCGGCTGGACGCGGAGCCGCAGAAGTAACAGGTGTGCCGGTTGCCCGCGCCGGGCAACAACGGATGCCATGAGGACGGCCGCCGAACCTGTCGAGGTCCGGCGGCCGTCCGCCGTCCGGGCGCTGACCACGCTGCTCGCCGTGACCGCGGGGGCCACCGTCGTGGTCGAGCTGCTCAATTACTGGTACGCCCCGGAGCAGGAGTTCGGCCTCGCGGTGCGCACCGGTTGGGCGATGCTCCGCTCGCTGGGTTTCCTGATCCTGATCGGGCACGTCAACCGGGGACGGGTGGCGGCCCGCCCGTTCGGGTTGATCCTGGCCGTGACCACCGTCTTCGCGGTGGGTCGCCTGATCGTGCCCCGGCAGGGGGTGCCGGCGCTGCCCGGCCTGCTCGGTTTCGCGGCGCTCACCGCGCTCTGCGTCGCCGTGGTGGTGCTGCTCTACCGCTCCGACGCGGTCCGGGCGCACCTGGTCCGGCACCGCAAGGGCCTGGTCGTCGAGGGCGGGACGATCGCCTGGCGCGAGGTGACGCCGAAGCGCCCACAGGCGAACGGGTGGCTGCTGACCGCCCGGGTCGCCGCGTTCACCTACAGCCCGTTGATGCTGGTGCCGGCGGTGGTGGCGACCGGGTCACTGCTGGACGGCGGGGTCGCCGCCGTACCCGCGGTGCTGTTCTGGATCGGCGCCGGCATCGCGGCCAGCTACGCGGTGCTGTTCTGCACCGCGTTCCTGCTGCGCGGCAAGGGCTGGGCCCGGCGGGCGCTGGTGGTGGTGACGCTGGGCGTGCTCGCGCTCGACCTCCCGCTCTGCTGGTGGCTGCTCGGCCCCGACGGCCTGATCCGCGACGGCGCCCCCCTCCTCACCGCCGCCACCCTCACCCTCTACTCCCTCCACCGAGCCACCCCCTGACCCCCACCCCCACCCCCCACCCCCCACCCCCACCCCCACCCCGTGCGGGACCGGAGTCGATCATGAAGTTGGCGGCGGTTGGGGAGATCGAACTTGCCGCCAACTTCATGATCGACCAGGTGGGGCGGCGCGGTGGGGGGTGGGGGAAGGGTGGGCGGGGGAGGATTGGGGGGTGGGTGGTGATGCGGTGTGGGACGTCGTCGTGGTGGGGGCGGGTCCGGCCGGGTCGGCGGCGGCGCTCGCCGCGCGGCGGGCCGGGGCGGCGCGGGTGCTGCTGCTCGACCGGCACGACTTCCCGCGGGACAAGGCATGCGGGGACGGGATCGCCGCGCACGCGCTGGACGTGCTCGCCGAGCTGGGCGTGACCGGCGCGGTCGACGGATATCCACCGCTGCCGGCGCTGCGCCTGGTCGGCCCCGGCGGTGGCGCGGTGGCCCGGGCGCTGCCCCGGGCGGCGTACACCGTGCCCCGGCGGGTGTTCGACGCGCGGCTGGTCCGGGCGGCGGTCGGGGCGGGGGCGGGGCTGCGGCGGCACACCGTACGCCGGGTGGAGGTCGGCGTCGACCGGGTGGTGCTCGACGGGGAGTTGACCGCCCGCGCGGTGGTCGGCGCGGACGGCGCCGGCTCGGTGCTGCGCCGGGCGCTCGGGCACCCGGTGAACCCGGACCGGCACCTCGCGCTCGCCATCCGCGGCTACGCGCCGGCGCCGCCCGGCCCACCCGAGCAGCTCATCGTGACCTCGGCGGCGCGCTGGCCCGCGTACGCGTGGGTGTTTCCGATCGGCGACGGTCGGGCGAACGTCGGGTACGGGGAGGTGCTGCGCGGCGAGCCGCTGACCCGCACGCACCTGCTGGACCGGATGGCGGCGCTGCTGCCGGGCACCGACCCGGCCACGGTGACCGACCTGCGGGCGCACCACCTGCCGCTCTCCACCCACCGGCCGGCGCCGGGCCGGGGCCGGGTGGTGCTGGCCGGCGACGCGTTGTCGTTGATCAACCCGTTCACCGGCGAGGGCATCTTCTACGCGCTGCGCTCCGGCGCGCTGGCCGGGGCGGCGGCGGCCGGCGCGCCCGCCGAGGCGGCCCGGCGGTACGCGGCGGCGCTGCGCGCCCGGCTCGGCACCCATCTGCGGCACAGCTCGGCGGCGGCCTGGCTGGCCCGGCGGCAGTGGGTGGTGGACGCGGTGGTCGGCGCGGCCGGCCGGGACGAGGGGGTCTACCGGACGGTGGTGGAGCTGGGGCTCGGCGACGGCCGCCTGGACGCCCGCACACTGGGCGCGATCGCCGCCGCCGCGCCGCGCCAACGCCGGCCCCGGGGATGACCTGCCGCGGCAATGCCGGGCCCGGGGGGTGACGCGCCGCGCCGACGACGGCCCCGGGGATGACGCGCCGCGCCGACGCCGGCCCCGGGGGTGACGCGCCGCGCCCGCGCCGGACCGGGGAGTGACCCGCCGGGGTCGGCGTGCCGGGCCGGAGGCGACCCGCCGTCCCGCGATGCGCCACCGCGGCACTGATCTTTCCCGTGGGTCGCTACCCTGCAAGTGATGACTCTGCGGAAACTCCTCTACTCCGTGTACGAGCGCCGGCTGACCGCGAAGCTCGCGGGTAAGCCGGTGCCCGCCCACGTCGGCGTGATGTGCGACGGCAACCGCAGATGGGCCCGGGAGATGGGCTTCGTCGATCCGAACGACGGTCACCGGATGGGTGCCGAGCGGATCAAGGAGCTGCTCCGCTGGTGCGACGCGGCCGGCGTCGGGCACGTCACGCTCTGGCTGCTCTCCACCGACAACCTCTCCCGGCCGGCCGCCGAGCTGGACCCGCTGCTCCAGATCATCGAGGATCTCACCACCGAGCTGGCCGAGCAGGGCAACCCCTGGCGGCTGCGCATGGTGGGCGCGCTCGACGTGCTGCCGGCGCAGCACGCGGCCGCGTTGAAGGCCGCCGAGGAGCGCACCCGGGACCGCGACGGCGGCGCCCAGGTCAACATCGCTGTCGGGTACGGCGGCCGGCGCGAGATCGCCGACGCGGTCCGCTCGTTGCTGCTGGAGCACGCGTCGCGCGGCGGGACGATCGAGGAGTTGGCCACCACGCTCGACGTCGACCACATCTCCGAGCACCTCTACACCAAGGGCCTGCCGGACCCGGATCTGATCATCCGAACCAGCGGGGAGCAGCGGCTCTCCGGCTTCATGCTCTGGCAGAGCGCGCACTCGGAGTTCTACTTCTGCGAGCTGAACTGGCCCGACTTCCGCAAGGTCGACTTCCTCCGCGCCCTGCGCTCCTACGCCACCCGGCAACGCCGCTACGGCGCCTGACCCCGCCCGTCCCCACCGCCCCCGCGTCCGCCGCCCCGTCTCGCTGATCTTGCACATTCGGCCCCGCACCTGGGGCTTTTGCCCACCTTTGTCGGGGCGGTAAGTGCAAGATCGACGGAGCGGGCGGGGGAGGGCGGGGAGGGAGAGGGGGGTCAGGGGGTCAGGTGGGGGAGGGCGGCGGTGAGGAAGTCGCCCAGGGCGGCGGGGGAGTCGAGCGTCAGGTCGGCGGCGTCGGCGACCTCGTGACCGGTCTCCGGGTTGGCGACCGCCACGCACACGCCGAGGAAGTCGGGATCGGTGGCGGCGCGGGCGCGCAGCGCGGCGAACGCCTTGATGTCGGAGACGTCGTCGCCGAAATACCACGCCCCGCCGGCGTCGCGGACCGTCTCGCCGATGACCATGCCCTTGTCCCGGTCCACGGGCGGCTTCAGCTCCAGCACCATGCGGCCGGCCTGACACCGCAGGCCCAGCCGCTCGGCCTGGGCCCGGCCCCACTCCTGCACCAGGTCACCGAGCTGCGGCGCGGTGCGCCAGTGCAGCGCGACGGAGAGCCGCTTGAACTCGACGAGCGCGCCGGGCGGCAGCTCGGCCTGGGCCTGCTCGGCCAGCTCGGCCATGGTCGGCACCCAGGGCAGCGCGGCCGGCTCGGTGACGGTCTCGCCGCCCGAGTGGCTGTGCTCCAGGCCGTAGAGCCCGTACAGGTCGACGCCGGTGAGGCCGCCGAGATGGTCGCGGAGGAACTCCACCGGGCGCGCGGAGACGATCGCGATCCGGCGTACGCGCGGGGCGAGCGCCTCCAGCGCGGCGAGCACCTTCGGCGCGGGGCGGACCGCGGTGGGATCGTCGTCGACCGGCGCCAGTGTGCCGTCGAAGTCGAAGAAGAGCACCACGTCACCCGCACGCGCGGCGGTGGCCCGCCAGGCGTGCTCGGCGTCCAACGGGGTCTTCGGCTGCTGGTTGCCCAGATTCAACGGCGGCACGCGCGACAGCGTACCCCGCGCCGGGCGGCGTATTCGTGGCTGAGATGTGACGTCGGGACGACGCGGGAGTTCAGCGTTCGGCGGCTCCCCGTCCTCGGCGCCCGAACGGCACCACGGCCGCCTCCTGCCCGTGGCTGAGCAGGTACCCCTCCACGAAGCCGGTGTTCCGGTCGCCGGTGTGCGCCTCGATCTCGTTGAGTCGCGCCACCAGGAACTCGGTGAGCGCGCTGACCCGGTCGTTGAGTCGGTCGTGCAACTCGGCCACCACGGCGAGGATCACCGCCGTGCCGGTGGTGGTGAGCGCGAGGAGATTGACGACCAGGGGAAGCTGCCCGCCGTCCAGCACGCCGACCACCACGTTGCCGGTCACGCACGATGTCACCGACACCACCGCGACCACGACTGCCAACCATTTCAGGGTCATGGACAGACCCCTCCTTCTGTCCCGCAGGGCTGGGTTCGGCTGTGTCCCGTCCCCCCGCCGACGACGAGCCCTTAGCAGTACAAACGTGGACGCTAGCCGGTCCGATCCGGCCCCGAGGCGAAACGATCGGTACTGCCTTTCCGTTCTTTCGCCATCTGAGAACTAGCCGGCCTGTTTGCCCCTATTTCGGACATTCGCTGGCAGTGTGGGGCGGTATGCGAGGTAACGAATGGTTTCCCGGATGTGGAACTTCTCCGCGTCGGAGACGTTCGGGTCGACCAGTCGGCGCAGCAGCGCCTCGACGTCCGGGTCCATCGGGGGCGGCGTGGGGGCGGCGCGGGGGCCGGTCGTCCGATCCCAGCCGAGCGCGGTGAACGCGGTGGCCGGATCGAGCCCGAGCCCCTCGCAGAACGCGACCACCCGCTCGGCCTCGGGGTCGCTCGCCCAGTCGCCGCGCACCCAGCGGTTGATGGTCTGGCGGGAGACGCCGGTGCGCCGGGAGACCTCGGTGCCACTCCACGCGCGCATGGCGCGGGCGTCGTCCAACGCGCGGCGGACGAAGGTGGCAAAGGAGATCTTCCGTGCATTGGCCGTCTCGCTCACCCCGTGACGGTACGACCAGTCGCTCGCGCCGGAGTTGCTCGGCGCGCTGGTGTCACGCCTACGTGACGCCGGTGGGTGGCTGCCGATCAACGCTCCAGAACCGCTGTCGAGGGGTGTCACCCGGGCAGGATAGATAGACACCAGTACGGCGGCAAGCGGACGAAAAGCTGATACTGTCACGCCCATGAGACAACTTACGTTGTGTCACGTGCTTGAGACGACAAGTGCTCACATGCGTCACTCCGCCGGTGCGGAGGGGGTGTCGTGACCGAACTCGCGACCCGCGCCCAGGCCTTCGGACTGATCGCGGACGGCGTCTCTGCCGGGCTGAGCGCGCCTTGGCGCCTCTACCTCGCCCGGGGCTGCCGCTACCTCTCGCTCAACGTCGGCGACCGGGAGGAGTGGGACGCCTGGCGGACCCACCTCGGCTGCCCCGAGTTGAGCGTGCGGGTCTACGACTCCGGCGGCGAGATCCGCCGGGCCTCGGTGGCCGAGGTGATCCTCGACGGCTGCCGGATCAGCGTGGAGCTGGTCGAGGAGGTCAGCACCGCCGATCTGGAGCGGTTACTGGTGGTCGATCCGCTGCCCGGGGCGGACGAGCGATGAGCCGGGCGGCGGAGGTGGCCCGGTGAGCCCTTTTCTCGCCGTCGTCCTCGTCCTGGTGCTCGGCTCCACCTGCTACGCCGCCGGCCGGCTGCACGGCCAGCTCAGCTATCGGATCGGCTACCGGTTCGGCTACCGGCAGGGCTACTTCGACGGTGACCGGGGCGCCTGGAACCGTCGGCGTCGGGAGGCGCAGGCCGTCATCGCCTCGGCGCTGGCCACGCCCGCCCCGACGGTGGTGACCTCGGTCGGGCGTACCGGCGCGCCGTTCGCCGGCACCGCCGTGCCCGCCGCGGTCACCGCCCGCCCCGACGCGCCGGGCGTACGGACCGGGGCGCCGGCCGTACGGGTCACCGCGACCGCTCAGCTCGGCGGGGCCGTCGCCCGCGCCGGCACCACGTACACCGGGTCGTCGTTCGGCGCGGCCGCCGCCGGCCCCCGAGCCGGGGCGCTGGTGCGGCGGCCGGGCTGAGGCCCGCTTCCGGTACGCGCCGTGCCCGCCCGCCGTCGTGGCGGCGCGAGGCCGGCGGCTCCGGCCCCGGCCGGGATGCGCGCAGGGGGCATGCATCCCGGCCGGTTCCGGCGTGTTCACCGGTGATCCACCCAGGGCTCTAGCCGAGCGGGCCCACGGCGATTAGCGTCTAGGCATGGCACGGGGTTTTCCCGGGCCAGCCGGACAGCCCGGACCTGCGACCTCGCGCACGGGGCCCGCATCCGACCCCGTGTCCGCCGGGCACCGGAAGAGGCGGAACTCGGGTGGCCGGGTGCCCATCCGCGGAGCAGGCCTGTGACCACTCGCCGTACCCCCGCCGGAGCCGAGCCGACCCCGGCCGCGACCGCCACGACCCGCCGGACCACGCGCAGCCGGCGGAGCGCCGCTGCCGCCACCGCCGGCACCGAGGAGCCCCGACCATCCGGCCCGGCCTTCGTCCTGGACACCTCGGTCCTCCTCTCCGACCCCGCGGCGTTCCACCGCTTCGCCGAGCACGAGGTGGTGCTGCCGCTGGTGGTCATCTCGGAGCTGGAGGGCAAGCGGCACCACCCCGAGCTGGGCTGGTTCGCCCGCCAGTCGCTGCGCATGCTGGACGAGCTGCGGGTGCGGCACGGCCGGCTGGACCGTCCGGTGCCCGCCAACGACTCCGGCGGCACGCTGCGGGTGGAGCTGAACCACACCGACGACGGCGTGCTGCCGCCCGGCTTCCGCAACGAGTCGAACGACGCCCGGATCCTCTCGGTGGCGCTCAACCTGGCTGCCGAGGGCCGCGACGTGACCCTGGTCAGCAAGGACATGCCGCTGCGGGTGAAGGCGGCCTCGGTCGGCCTGCGCGCGGACGAGTACCGGCACGGCCAGGCCAGCGACCCGACCTGGACCGGGATGGCCGAGCTGGAGCTTCCCGACGACGAGATCGGCCGGCTGTACGCGGGCGAGGCGCTCGACGTCGACGCCGCCGCGGGCCTGCCCTGCCACACCGGCCTGGTGCTGCACTCGTCGCGGGGCTCGGCGCTGGGCCGGGTGCTGCCCGACAAGACGGTTCGGCTGGTCCGCGGTGACCGGGAGGCGTTCGGCCTGCACGGGCGCTCGGCGGAGCAGCGGATCGCGCTCGACCTGCTGCTGGACGAGTCGATCGGCATCGTGTCGATGGGCGGCCGGGCCGGCACCGGCAAGTCGGCGCTGGCGCTCTGCGCCGGCCTGGAGGCGGTGATGGAGCGCCGCCGGCACAAGAAGGTGATCGTCTTCCGCCCGTTGTACGCGGTCGGCGGCCAGGAGCTGGGCTACCTGCCCGGCTCGGAGTCGGAGAAGATGTCGCCCTGGGCGCAGGCCGTCTTCGACACGCTGGGCGCGGTGGTGCACGAGAACGTGCTGGAGGAGGTCACCTCGCGCGGCCTGCTGGAGGTGCTGCCGCTGACCCACATCCGGGGCCGGAGCCTGCACGACGCGTTCGTCATCGTCGACGAGGCGCAGTCGTTGGAGCGGGGGGTCCTGCTCACCGTGCTGTCCCGGATCGGTCAGGGTTCGCGGGTGGTGCTGACGCACGACGTGGCGCAGCGCGACAACCTGCGGGTGGGGCGGCACGACGGCGTGACCGCGGTGATCGAGGCGCTGAAGGGCCATCCCCTTTTCGCGCACGTCACCCTCAGCCGGTCGGAGCGTTCGCCGATCGCCGCGATGGTCACCGACCTGCTGGAGGACATCCCGAGCTGACTGGTCTTTATGCCCCACTTTATCCCTATTCAAAGTGTGGCGCAGATCACTTTTGCCTCCCGCGGTTTCCCACCCGCCGCACCGTGCGCGATGGTGTCCATCGAGCGTCACCGACAACTCCAGTGCCTGGAGTCCCATTCGCGTCCGGCACCTCGTCGAGCATTCCCCGCCACGACGGCGGGAGCCACGGGGGTCGGTGCGCCGGCGGAGACCGGTGGGTCGGGGCGCTCGCGGCACCCGGGCGCGGCCGTGCGGCCACGCGTGGTGCCGTGTCCCTGCCTCCGACGAAGGGAAACTTCGTGAGTCGGCTCTGGAGCCGGTTCGGCGCCCGTACGGCCGCTGTCGCGCTGCTCTCCGTGGGCGTCGCCGGTGGTTTCTACCTGGGCGAAGATCGTCAGACCCAGCAGCAGGGCCTGACCGCGCAGGTCGGCCGCGAGGTCGACCGGACCGAATACATCTACCAGCGCGAACGGCAGGCCGACCATCGCCTGCAGTCGTCCAAGCAGCGCGCCGCCGAGTACCAGGCCAAGCTGCGGGCCAAGGCGGCGGCGAAGGAGGCCGCAGAGCGGGCCAAGGCCGCCGAGCGTGCCGCCGCGAACCGCAAGAAGGAGCGCGCCGAGGCGGAGGCCAAGGCGAAGGCGGAGGCGGAGTCCGAGGCGAAGGCCAAGCCGTACGACGGGCCGATTCCCGCGTCCTGCGCGGAGTACAGCGGCAACCGCAAGGTCGGCTGCGCGGTCATGCTGGACAAGGGCTTCGGCATCGACCAGTTCCCCTGTCTGGACAAGCTCTGGACGAAGGAGAGCGGCTGGAACCCGAAGGCGTCCAACAGCAGCTCCGGCGCGTACGGGATCCCGCAGGCGGTGCCCGGCAGCAAGATGGGCTCGGTCGCCGACGACTGGCGGACCAACCCGGCCACCCAGATCACCTGGGGCCTCGGCTACATCAAGGGCCGGTACGACACCCCGTGCGGCGCCTGGCAGCAGTCGCAGAGCGAGGGCTGGTACTGATCGGGTCGAACGGCGGCGGGAGGCCCGGTGATCCGGGTGTCCCGCCGCCGTCGTCTGTCCGCCCGAGTGGCGGTCCGCCGCATTTGCTGATAGCTGTTGACAGGTGACCTGGCAGGACAGCCCACGCGGCGGAGACCCCCACCGGTTCGGCACCGACGCGTTCTACGCGTCGCTCGGCCGGGCGTTCGTCGCCATGTGCGCGGTGGTGCCGGTGCTGTTCCTCATCGAGGCGCTCGACGTCGGGCTGCGGCTCAACCTCGACGTCACCGCCGGCATCATCCCGCACCGCGTCCAGGGCCTGGACGGCGTCTTCTTCTCGCCGTTCCTGCACGCCGGCTGGAACCACCTCTACAGCAACAGCATCCCGCTGATCCTGCTCGGCACGTTCGTGCTGGCCGCCGGCACCCGCCGGTTCCTCTGGTCCACCGCGGTGATCATCCTGGTCAGCGGGCTGGGCGTGTGGTTCACCGGCTCGCCCAGCTCGGTGGTGGTCGGCGCGAGCGGGGTGATCTTCGGCTACCTCGGCATCCTGCTCACCCGGGGCGTGGTGGAGCGGAGCTGGTGGAACTTCGCGGTGGTGCTGCTGGTCGGCCTGCTCTACGGCTGGCAGTTGCTGGGCATCCTCCCCACCGACGAGCGGATCTCCTGGCAGGGTCACCTGTTCGGGCTGCTCGGCGGCGTGGTCGCCGCGATCCTGTTCCGCCGTCGCGCGGACACCGGCACGCCGGACCCGCTCGGGTCGCCGCCGCTCAGGCTGCCCTGACGACGCGATCGATCGACCGGCGGGACATCCTTGCCCCAGGTCACCGGCCCGCCTACCGTCGGCAGCACGGGTTGATCCCTGGCCGAAAGTGACGGTACGCCATGCGCGAAGTCGATCTCGCCGTGATCGGGGCCGGCCCGGCCGGGCTCTTCGCCGCCTACTACGCCGGGTTCCGGGGGCTCTCCGTCGCCGTGATCGACGCGCTGCCCGAGCCGGGTGGTCAGGTCACCGCGATGTACCCGGAGAAGCTGATCCTCGACGTCGCCGGCTTCCCCGCCGTCAAGGGCCGGGAGCTGATCGCGAACCTGCTCGCCCAGGCCGCGCCGTACCACCCCGACTACCTGCTCGGCGTACGCGCGGAGAAGCTGTCCTACCTCGACGGCCGGCCGGTGCTCGGGCTGGCCGGCGGTGCGCAGCTCCGCTGCGGCGCGGTGGTGGTGACCGGAGGGCTGGGCAGCTTCACGCCCCGGCCGCTGCCGGTCGCGGAGAGCTTCACCGGCGCCGGGATCGTCTACTTCGTGCCGCAGCCGGTCGAGCTGACCGACCGGCACGTGCTCATCGTGGGCGGCGGCGACTCGGCGTTCGACTGGGCGGTCACGCTCGCGCCGCTGGCCCGGTCGGTGACGCTGGCGCACCGGCGGGACCGCTTCCGCGCGCACGCCGCCACCGTCGAGCGGGTCCGGGCGCTGCCGGTGCGGGTGGTGGTCAACGCCGAGGTGAGCCGGCTGTACGGCGAGGAGCACGTCACCGGCGCCGAGCTGACCGTACGCGGCGGCGCGGTGGAGACGCTCCCGGTGGACACCGTGGTCGCCGCGCTCGGCTTCACCGCCGACCTGGGACCGCTGACCGAGTGGGGGCTGGCCCTGGACCGGCGGCACATCGTGGTCGACAGCGCCATGGCCACCAACCTGCCCCGGGTGTTCGCGGCCGGGGACATCACCGAGTACCCGGGCAAGGTCCGGCTCATCGCCACCGGCTTCGGCGAGGCGGCGACCGCGGTCAACAACGCGGCGGTCGCCATCGACCCGACCGCGCACCTCTTCCCCGGCCACTCCTCCGACGGCACGTAAGGAGGGGCCCCTTCTTAACGCCTGCGGTAGAGGCGGGGCCCCTTCTTAACAACTGCGGGGGGCCGTCAGGGCAGGCCGACCAGGTCGGCCATCAGGGCGATCTGGTGGTCGAAGTACTCGTCCCGGTGCGGCAGCGCCCGGTTGATCCGGCCGAACAGCTCGAAGCTGATCAGCCCGAAGAGCTGGGTCCAGCCGGCCATCGCCCGGACCATCAGCGCGGGTGGCAACGGCACCCCGGTCAGCGCGGTCAGTTCGGCCAGGTCGCCGCGCAGCGGCTCGGGCAGCTCCTCGTCCGGCGGCGCGAGCCGGCCGGCGGCCATCCCGTCGCGCAGGATGCCGAGCAGCGTCATCGGGGGCCGTTGGGCGGGCGCGACCGTGTCGTCCGGGGCCGCGTAGCCGGGCACCGGGCTGCCGTAGAGCAGCGCGTACTCGGCGGGGTGGGTGAGCGCCCAGGCGCGCGCCGCGCGGCTGGCGGCGAACCAGCGACCGCGGAGGTCGTCGTGGTCGGCGGCGGCGTCGGCCGACTCCACCGCGTCGCCGAGCGCGTCGTACGCCTCCAGGATCAGCGCGGTGAGCAGGTCGTCGCGGCTGGGGAAGTAGCGGTAGATCGCGGAGGAGGCCATGCCGAGGTCCCGGGCGACGGCGCGCAGCGAGAGGTCCGCGCCGTCGGTGGCCAGGTGACGGCGGGCGACCGCCTTGATCTCTTCGATCATCCCGGCGCGGACCCGGGCGCGGAGCGAGGGAGCGACCATGCGCTCACTGTGCCACGAGCGAGAGCGGCAATCAAAACAGAGAGCACTGCTCTTGACTGATGGTCGCTCTGTGAGTCATGCTCTTTTCCGAGAGCAGTGCTCTCCATTCGGACTACTGCTTCAGAGAAGGTGGACCTGTCATGGCCCTGCACGTGATCGTCGGCGCCGGACCCGTCGGCACCGCCACCGCCCGACTGCTTGCCGAGCGCGGCGAGCGGGTGCGCGTGGTGACCCGGCGCGGCACCGGCCCGGAACATCCGGCGGTCGAGCGGATCGCCGCGGACGCCGGTGACGCCGACCGGCTCACCGCGCTGACCGAGGGCGCGATCGCGCTGTACAACTGTGCCAACCCGGCGTACCACAGGTGGGCCACGGACTGGCCGCCGCTGGCCGCCGCGCTGCTCACCGCCGCCGGGCGCAGCGGCGCCGTGCTCGCGACCGTCGGCAACCTCTACGGGTACGGCCCGGTCGACGCGCCGATGACCGAGGCGACCCCGCTCGCCGCCACCGGCACCAAGGGCCGGGTCCGCAACCGGATGTGGGCCGACGCCCTGGCCGCGCACCGCGCCGGTCACGCCCGGGTCACCGAGGTACGCGGCTCCGACTACATCGGCCTCGGCGGCACCTCGCTGGCCATGATGGTGCTGCCCCGGGTGCTCGCCGGGCAGCGGGTGTTCCTGCCTGTCGACTGGGACGCGCCGCACACCTGGACGTACGTCCCGGACGTCGCCCGTACCCTGGTCGCCGCCGCGACCGACGCGCGGGCCTGGGGCCGGGCCTGGCACGTGCCCAGCCCGCCGGCGGCCTCCATGCGGGAGCTGGCCCGGCGGACGGCGGCCCGGGCCGGCGCGCCCGCGCCGCGGCTGACCCGGATGCCGTACCCGGTGCTCTGGGCGGCCGGCGTGGTCAACCCGTTCGCCCGGGAACTGCGCGAGACGGCACACCAGTTCGCCGGTGCGTTCGTGCTGGACTCGTCCGCGGCCACCGCCACGCTCGGCGTCGAGCCGACCCCGCTGGACCGGATCGTCGACGAGATGGCCGCCGGCCTGCACACCCCGGCTCCGCGTTAGCCGGGCCCCCTGCTGACGCGCTGGTTAAGCGGGGGCCCCGCCTCTACCGGAGGCGTTAACCGGGGGCCCCGCCTTACCCCCGGCGGCGATGAGGACGGCGGCGAGGGTCAGGGCGGCGCCCAGGAGGGTGTTGAGGCCGGGGTGTGAGGCGGCGGTGGGCAGGAGCACGTCCAGCAGCACCGCGCCGACGATCTGCCCGGCGATGGTGGCCAGGCCGAGCAGCAGCACCCCGGTGAACCGGACCAGCGCGGCGGCCAGCGCGATGAACACGATGCCGATCGGGCCGCCGACATAGAGCCACGGCTCGCTCGGGAAGCCGCCGGTCGGCCGACCCCGCACCGCCACCTCCACCGCGAACGTGGCGAGCAGCGCCACCGTGCCGACCGCGAAGTTGACGAGCGTGGCGGTCAGCGCGCTGTCCGCCGCCGCGCGGACCCGGCCGTTCACCGCCTGTTGCCAGGCGATGCCCACGCCGGCCGCCAGCGGCAGCAGGGCCAGCGCCAGCGCGCCCGGGTCACCCAGCCGGTCGCCCACCGCCAGCAGCACGGCCAGCACGGTGAGCACCGCGCCGATCAGCCGGTTCGGGGTGACCGCCTGCCGGCCGGTCGGGCCGATGCCGGCGCGGTCCACCAGCAGGCTGCTGCCGGACTGCCCGGCCACCACCGCGACGGTGAAGACGGCCACGCCGAGCGCGCCGATGGTCAGCCCCTGCGTCGCCACCAGGAACGCGCCGCACACGCCGCCCAGGCACTGCCACGGCCGCAGCGTGCCGCTGCGCAGCGCGCCGCGCAGCGCGGCCAGCCCGCGCCGGCCCCCTCCGGTGGCGGGGACCAGCACCAACAGGATCACCAGGCCCAGGCCGAACGAGACCACCGCGGCGGCGATCCCGTCGGCCAGCCGTACGCCCAACTCGCCGTTGATCCGGGACTGGAGCGCCACCAGGACGCCGGAGCCGGTGGCCAGCCCCACCCCGGCGATCCGCCGGCCGGTCGACAGCGTCGGCGTCGGCGTCCCGGTCGTGGTCACTCCTGCTCGGCCAACGGGCGCCCGTCGAAGTCGACAGCCGAGTAGAGCGCCAGCTTCTCCAGCCGGTGGTACGAGTCGATGACCCGGATCGTGCCGCTCTTGGAGCGCATCACGATCGACTGGGTGTACGCCCCACCGGCCCGGTAGCGCACGCCGCGCAGCAGGTCGCCGGAGGTGACACCGGTGGCCACGAAGAAGCAGTTGTCGCCGGTGACCAGATCGTCGGTGAACAGCACCCGGTCCAGGTCGTGCCCGGCGGCCAGCGCCTTCTCCCGCTCCTGGTCGTCCTTCGGCCAGAGCTTGGCCTGCATCATGCCGCCCATGCACTTCAGCGCGCAGGCCGCGGTGATGCCCTCGGGAGTGCCGCCGATGCCCATCAGCACGTCGACGTCCGACTCGCCGCGCGCCGCCGCGATGGCGCCGGCGATGTCGCCGTCGGAGATGAGCCGGATGCCGGCGCCGGAGCGCCGGATCTGCTTCACCAGGTCGTCGTGGCGCGACCGGTCCAGCACGCAGACCGTCACCTCACTGGTGTCGGTGCCCTTGACCTTCGCGATCCGGCGGATGTTCTCGGCGACCCCGGCGTTGATGTCGACCACGTCGGCGTACATCGGGCCGACCGCCAGCTTCTCCATGTAGAAGACCGCGCTCGGGTCGAACATCGCGCCGCGCTCGGCCACCGCCAGCACGGCGAGCGCGTTCGGCATGCCCTTGCTCATCAGTGTGGTGCCGTCGATCGGGTCGACCGCCACGTCGACCTCGGGACCGGTCCCGTCGCCGACCTCCTCGCCGTTGAAGAGCATCGGGGCGTTGTCCTTCTCGCCCTCGCCGATCACCACGACGCCCCGCATCGGGATCGAGTTGATCAGCTTGCGCATGGCGTCGACGGCGGCGCCGTCACCGCCCTCCTTGTCGCCCCGGCCGACCCAACGGCCGGCGGCCATGGCCGCGGCCTCGGTGACCCGGACCAGATCGAGGGCGAGATTGCGGTCGAGATCCTGGGGCGTCCGCGTACCGGTGGTTGTCATGGCGGCCTCCTCCTCGCGACGTTGCGGGGTGGACCGGCGGGGGTGCCGCCGGTTTTGTCGCTGATCCTCACACGATCTCAGGTTCGCCGCCCCGGCGGGGCGGAGGAGGCCAGGATCACCTTCCCCGTCGGGCTGCGACAATGGCCGGGTGGAACCCGCACAGCCTGCCGACCGCGTACCGTCCGACGCCACGCCGCCCGACGGCCAGCCGCCGGTGCGGCCCGGCGCCACCCCGCCGGACGGGACGCCCGCGCTCGTCGAGCCGTCGGCGTCCGCGCCGCTCGCCGACGCCGGTGAGCGTCCCGCCCCGCCCCCGGGGAAGGAGAAGGCCCGCTCCGAGCGGTCCCCGAAGGACATGGTGCTGTCGCTGCTGATCCTGCTGGTGCCGATCGCGCTGCTGATCGCGTTCTACCGGGGCTTTCTCGGCGGCGACTCGCCGGTCACCGTCGATCCGGCGCCCGCGCTGGAGCAGGCCCGCGCGGCCAACGCCTTCCCGGTCGCCACGCCGACCGGGCTGGGCGACGACTGGCGTACGGTGAACGCCCGCTTCCGGACCGAGACGGACGGCGCGACGCTGCGCATCGGGTACCTGACCCCGGAGGGCCGGGGCGCGCAGCTCGTGGAGAGCAACATCCCGGCGGAGAAGCTGCTGCCGGCCGAGCTGAGCGACGGCCAGCCGCAGGGCCCGGCCGACCTGCCGGACGGGCTGAGCTGGCAGCGGTACACCGCCCGCGGCAACGAGCAGGCGCTCGTCCTGCTGGAACCGAACCGCACGGTGATCGTGGTCGGTGACGCGGGGGAGACGGAGCTGCGCCGACTGGCCGCCTCGCTGCGCTGACGTCCCCCGGTCGGGTGACCGGGATTGCCGAACGCCGCTTCAGGGAACAGAAGGGACACGATCCCGGACGACCCACCTGGAGAGGTTGACGTGAAGATACGACGCTTCAGCGCCACCGCGTTCGCCGCGGCGCTGCTCATTCCCGGCCTGGCGGCCTGCAACGGCAACGGCACGTCCGACGCCTCCGCGACCCCGAGCGCCGGCGCCTCCGGCAGCGTCGCCCCCAGCGCCACGGCGTCCGGCAGCGCGGCCAAGCAGGCGCTGCTCGACTCCACCAACGCGATCCGGGAGGGCAACTTCCGGTTCGCCATGACCGGTGCCGGCTCCACCGCCGAGGGGCAGGTGCACCAGCCCAGCCAGAGCGCCGAGATGCGGATGACGATCGGTGACCCGTCGTCGGACCTGATGATGAAGCTGGACCTCATCCACGCCAAGCCGGACAGCTGGGTCAAGCTGGAGCTGGGTGGCACCGCCGCCACCCAGATCCCCGGCGTGAAGAACCTCAACACCGGCAAGTACCAGCACCTCGACCAGAGCCGGATCAAGGGCAACCGGGCGCTGGGCTTCGACTTCGAGAAGATCGACCCGGCCGGCAGCGCCGTGCTCACCCAGGGCATCACCGACGTACGGCAGAGCGGCGACGGCGCGTACGAGGGCACCGTCGACGTGTCGAAGGCCGCCGAGGCGGGCTCGCTCGACCCGGCCGTGATCACCGCGCTCGGGGCGCAGGCCCAGTCGGTGCCGTTCACCGCCAAGGTCGACCCGCAGGGCCGGCTCAGTGAGCTGGTGCTCAAGATCCCGGCCGCCGGCCAGAGCGCCGCGCAGGACGTCAAGATCACCTACAGCGACTACGGCGCCGCCGCGGCGGCCCAGAAGCCCCCGGCCGACCAGGTCGTCGAGGCGCCGCCGGAGCTGTACAACCTGTTCAACTGACCGGAGGTCGTCCGGCTCGTCGCCGGTACGCCGCAGTGGCATCCCGACGCCGCTGCGGCGTACCGCCTCCGGGGCTCACTCCCCGGCGCGCTGCCGGGCGGCGTCGATGCGGGCCCGCGCGCCGTCCAGCCAGTGCTGGCAGACACCGGCGAGCTGCTCGCCGCGCTCCCACAGGGCCAGCGACTCCTCCAGCGAGGTGCCGCCCGCCTCCAGCCGTTCCACCACCGAGGCCAGCTCGGCGCGCGCCTGCTCGTAGCTGAGCTGCTCGTCCTTGGTCTTCTCAGTCATCGGTCCCATCTCATCAGCCGTCGACGGTGGCGGTCAGCTCGCCCTCGGCGAGGCGTACCCGCAGTGGATCGCCCTTGGCCACCTCGGACGCCGCGCGGACCACGTGGCCGTCGCCGCGCTGGACGATGGCGTAGCCACGGTCGAGCGTCGCCGCCGGGGAGAGCGCGCGCAGCCGGGCCAGCGTGTGCCGCAGATCGTCGTCGGCGGCGCCCAGCCGGTGCGTCAGGCACCGGCCGGCGCGGTCCCGCATCGCGGTGACCTCGACGGCGCGCTGGTCGACCATCACCTGCGGTCGGGCCAGCACCGGGCGGGAGCGGAGCAGGTCGATCCGGTGCTGCTCACGGTCGACGAGATGGCGTACGGCCCGCTCCAGCCGGGACCGGGCCTGCCCGATGAGGCGGACCTCCTCGGTCAGGTCGGGCACGATCCGCTTCGCCGCGTCGGTGGGCGTGGAGGCCCGGACGTCGGCGACGTAGTCGAGCAGCGGCGCGTCGGTCTCGTGGCCGATCGCGCTGACCACCGGCGTGCGGCAGGCGAAGACCGCCCGGCACAGCGCCTCGTCGGAGAAGGGCAGCAGGTCCTCGATGCCGCCGCCGCCCCGGGCGATGACGATCACGTCGACCGTCGGGTCGGCGTCGAGCACCTTGAGCGCGCCGATGATGTCGGGCACCGCGGCGGACCCCTGCACCGCCACGTTGACGGTGCGGAAGTCGACCGCCGGCCAGCGGCGGCGGGCGTTGGTCAGCACGTCGCGCTCGGCCGCCGAGGCCCGCCCGGTGATCAGGCCGACCCGGCCCGGCAGGAACGGGAGCCGCCGCTTGCGGGACCTGTCGAACAGCCCCTCGGCCGCCAGCAGCTTCTTGAGCTTCTCCAGCCGGGCCAGCAGCTCGCCGAGGCCGACCTGGCGGATCTCGTCGGCGCGCAGGCTCAGCGTGCCCCGCGCGGCGTAGAACTCGGGCTTGGCGTGCAGCACCACCCGGGCGCCCTCGCGCAGCTCCGGCGCGCCCGCGTCGAGCACGTCGCGGTTGGTGGTGACGGTTAGGCTGAGATCGGCCGACGGGTCACGCAGGGTGAGGAACACGGTGGCGGCGCCGGGCCGGCGGCTGACCTGCGCGACCTGGCCGTCGACCCAGACCCAGCCGAGCCGGGCGATCCAGGCGCCGACCTTCTGGCTGACCACCCGGACCGGCCACGGCTCCTCGGAGGTGCTCCGCTCCGGGGGCGTGCTCCGCTCCGGGGGCGTGCCCCGACCCACCTCACCCGCGCTCACCCCGCCCACCCTACGGCCCGGGGCCGACAGGCCGGGCGAGGGCGCGGCGGGCGCACGTACCATGGTCGGGTGACTGACGCTGAGACGACTCCCCGGACCGGCAAGCGCGTGCTCCTGGCCAAGCCCCGCGGCTACTGCGCGGGCGTGGACCGGGCGGTGCAGACCGTCGAGGAGGCGTTGAAGCTCTACGGCGCGCCGATCTACGTCCGCAAGCAGATCGTGCACAACAAGCACGTGGTGCGCACGCTGGAGGCCCAGGGCGCGATCTTCGTGGAGGAGAACGAGGAGGTGCCGGAGGGCGCCACCGTCATCTTCTCCGCCCACGGTGTCGCCCCCGAGGTCTACGAGCAGGCCAAGGAGCGCTCGCTGAGGGCGATCGACGCCACCTGCCCGCTGGTCACCAAGGTGCACCACGAGGCCCGGCGGTTCGCCCAGCAGGACTACGACATCCTGCTCATCGGTCACGAGGGGCACGAGGAGGTCATCGGCACCGCCGGTGAGGCCCCCGCCCACATCCAGCTCGTCGACGGGCCGGACAGCGTCGACCAGGTCACCGTGCGCGACCCGGAGAAGGTGGTCTGGCTCTCCCAGACCACGCTCTCGGTCGACGAGACGCTGGAGACCGTGGCCCGGCTCAAGCAGCGCCTACCGCTGCTCCAGTCGCCGCCCAGCGACGACATCTGCTACGCCACCTCCAACCGCCAGCACGTGGTCAAGGAGATCGCCCCCGAGTGCGACGTGGTGATCGTGGTCGGCTCGCGCAACTCGTCGAACTCGGTCCGCCTGGTCGAGGTCGCGCTCGACGCCGGCGCCCGCGCCGGGCACCTGGTCGACTTCGCCCACGAGATCGACGACGCCTGGCTCGCCGGGGCCCGCACCGTGGGGCTGACCTCCGGCGCGAGCGTGCCGGACGACCTGGTCCAGGACGTGCTCGCGCACCTGGCCGAGCGCGGCTTCGCCGACGTCGAGGAGATCACCACCGCCGACGAGCGGCTGACCTTCTCGCTGCCGCAGGAGCTCAAGCGCGACATGAAGGCCGCCGCGGCGCGCGGCTGACCGGGAACGGATCCGGCACCCCGCGCGTCCAATCGACATGAAGACTCCTCGGACGGTGCTCGTCGCCCTCCTCGCCGGTGTCGCGCTGACCGCCTGCGCCGGCCCGGGCGACGAGCCCGCCAGCCCCAGCCCGAGCCCGACGGGAGCCGCCCCGGTGACCAGCCAGCCCGACCCCGCCCCCAGCGCGAGCCCCAGCCGCCCCGACCCGACCTGGAAGGGCGGCCCGTCCACGCCGCCCGGCGTCGGCGGCACCACGCTCAGCGGCACCATCCGCGCCGGCGTCGAGCCGAACTGCCTGCTGCTCGACGACCACCTGCTGGTCGGCGGCCCGCGCGACCTGCTCAAGGCCGGCGCCAAGGTGGAGGTCACCGGCCGTCCCGAGCCGGGCATGATGACCACCTGCCAGCAGGGCACCCCGTTCGTCGTCGAGTCGGCCCGCCCCGCCTGACGCACCCCGGGCACACGGCGACCCGTTCGGGCCACCGGACGCACGCAGGAGCCCCGCCCCCCGGACCGGGGGACGGGGCTCCCGTCGTACCAGCGGCTAGTTGACCGCGTGGATCTGCACCGAACCGCGGCCGACGACCGCGCCCTCGGTGGTGGTGACGGCCATGTCACCGAACAGCTCCCGGCCGGCGGCCGGGGTGGCGAGCGCGGTCACCGCACCGGTGAGGGTGGCGGTGGCGCCGTTGGCCAGGGACAGCGGCGTGGCCGGCGCGGAGAGCGAACCCAGCGCCGGGGACGCGAACGAGTCACGGTAGTCGTACGCCGTGCCGCCTGCGGTGACCGCGTAGCCCTCGATGACCACCCGGTAGGTGGCGGCCACCGGGTTGGTCAGCGTGACGGCCTCCTCCGAGTCGCCGTCGGCCGACCGGCCCACCTCGGTGGTGCCCCGGAAGATGTACAGGTCCAGGTCGGCGCCGAGGTCGGCGGTGTTGCCGATCCGGGCGGAGAACGAGGTGGTCCCGGCCGGGATGTCCACCGTGTACTCCTGGGTCGCGCCCTCGGTGATGGTCGGCCGCTCGGCGCGCACGCTGGAGAGCGGGCCGCCGACGCCGGTCACCTGGACCGGGCCGAACGTGTTGGTCAGGTTCCAGCTCACCGGGGCCGGCGTGCCGGCGGTCACCGACGGCAGTTCGACCACGGCGGGCTCCACCTGCACACCCTGCACACGTGCCTGGAGCGTGAACGGGTTGTCCAGCGCCGGCGACGTACGCCGCGACTCCACCTCGATCTCCCAGACACCCGGAATCGGGTTCTGGTAGTCGCGCTCCTGCGGCTTGCAGGCGGCGGCGTCGGAGAAGTTGGTGTAGCAGGCGGTGCTCGCGGTGCTCTCGACCGGCACGCCGTACGGGTTGATGGCGATGAACCGGGTCTGCGAGCCGGTCGCGATGCCGGACAGGTTGACCTGGAGCGCGCCCGCGCCCTGCGGAACCGTCACGAAGTACGACGTGAAGCTGTTCCGCTCGACCGAGCCGTTGGCCGAGAACGAGTACGCCGGGCCGGTCACCGCGTTCGAGGCGACCACGACGGTGGCGACCTCGAAGTCGACGACCGAGGTGGCCGGGTCGTCGACGGTCATGATCGCGCCGTGCGCGCCGACGGTCATCGGCTTGGCCTTCACCTTGACGGTGACGGTCGAGTTCAGCGGCAGCCAGACCTCCTTGGGGGCGGTCCAGGTGCCGTCGTTGCCGCGGAAGTCGACCAGGTGCTTGACGCCCTTGTTCGGGCCGCTGGTGCGGGTCAGCTTGACCTCGTAGTAGCGGCTCTCCTTGGCCTTCTGCCCGCCCCGGTCGGCGGCGCAGCGGTTGTAGACGCCGGTGCCCACGTTCGGGCTCGGCACGAACGTGCCGGAGGCCCGGTCGTAGCGGGTCAGGTTCGGCGACAGCTCGGTGCAGACCGTGGCCTCGGAGGTGTAGGTGCGGGTCGGCACGCCCTGGGCGAGCAGGTTCCACGCGCCCGGCACGTCGACCATGCCGTAGCCCTGCGCGTACGTCGGGACGCCCGCGATCGGCTTGGCCGAGGTGTAGACGGCCCGGCGCAGCGCGGCCGGGGTGACGCCGGTGCCGGTCGCCTTCGCGGCCGACAGCAGCAGCGCGGCGGCGCCGGCGGTCTGCGGAGCGGCCATCGAGGTGCCGTTCAGCATCTGGTAGCCCGGGGGCAGCGGGTAGCCCGCCTCCGGCACCGGGTTGCCCGCCTGCCAGGTCGGCGCGGTGGAGATGGCCGAACCGGGAGCGGTGATGTTCGGCTTGAAGCCGCCGTCCTCACGCGGGCCGCGGGAGGAGAAGTTGAACAGCCAGTTGTCCTTGCGGACCACCGAGCCGTAGTTCGCCAGCCAGGTGTCCTTGCTGACGTTCGCCGCGACGCTGACCACGTCGGTGGCGACCGACGGGTCGCCGACCGTGTTCAGGCCCGGCCCGGAGTTGCCGGCCGAGATGAACAGCTGCACACCGTAGGTGTTGATCAGGTCGTTGTAGAGCACGGCGCGGGCGTTCGAGCCGTCGTTCAGCGCCGGCAGGCCGCCGATCGACATGTTCACCACGTCGACCCTGCGGTTGACCACCAGGTCGACCATGCCGGTGGTGAGCGCCGCGGCGGTGCAGCCGCCGCCCCACGAACAGGCCCGGGCGGAGACCAGCTTGGCGCCCGGGGCCGCGCCGTCGAAGGCGCTGTTGCCCAGCATGTCGTTGGCGGCGGTGATGCCGGCGACGTGCGTGCCGTGGGTGCTCTCGACGATGCCGATGTTGACGTAGTCGACCAGGCCGGGGCCCCCGACCGGGGTGGTGTCGACGTTGCGCCGGTACTCGACCACGAACGGGATCTGCTCCCGCACGTCGGTGGCCGGGTTGTCGGTGCCGAACTGGCCGACCTGGAACTTCTCCTTGTACGGGCGCATCACCGCGTCGTCGGTGAAGTCGTTGTTCTGGTTCACGTCGACGCGGATGTCACCGTTGGCCGGGTTGTAGAGGATGCCCCAGGCGTCGGTGGTGTCCCCGTCCCGGTTGACGTCGCCCCGCGCGTCGCTGCCGGCGGTGATGTTCTCGCGGAACACGTTGAACTTGTAGGTGCCGGCCGGCGCCGTCCAGGTGCCCAGCGAGTTGCTGAACGTCGGGCCGGTGACCTCGGTGGTCATCGGGCGCCAGGACGCGTCCTCGAGCGGGTCGGTCGCGGTGACCCAGTCGACGATCTTGCGCTCGCCGGTGGTGGTCTGCTGGAGGGCCGGCTGGTTCAGGTCGACGCCCGAGTCCATGATGCCGATGGTGACGCCGCGGCCGTCCCACTCCGGGTGGGCGGCCTTGAACGCCTCCGCGCCGGTCTCGTTGGTCGGCATGTACGGGTTGACCGCGCCGGTGTCCCCGCCGGGGCCGGCCAGCGTCTCACCCTGCTCGGCGGCCTTGGCGCCGTTCGGCGCGGCCTCCGGCGTCGGGTCGGGGAGCGTGATGGTCTCGTCGAGGTCGGCGGCGGCGACGCCGGGCAGCGTGGCGGCCTTGAGCGCCTTGGCGGTGGGGACCTTGGCCAGCACGTAGCCGACCTGGTCGTACCGCTGGCTCACGGTCGCGCCGAGGCCGGTCAGCCCGTCGACGACCTTCTTGGCCGAGCCCTTCTTCGCCGCGATGATCATCGTGACGGTCGGCGCGTGCTTCGCCTCGGCCACGTCGAGCAGCTTGGCGTCGTGGGCGCCCAGGGCCTTCGCGGCGGTCGGCTGCGAGGGTCGGGGGGCGGCGGGGGCCGCGCTCGCGGTCGCGGCGCCACCCCCGACGGTCATGGCCCCGGCCGCGAGGACCGAGGCGAAGAGCGCGGCGGAGGGGCGCCGGCTCCGATTGCGGGGTTGACTCACGTTCTCTTCCTCCAGAGAACAGGGCCCTTCAGGGGACAGGGCGCGTGTGACGCAGATCCTTCGTGGCGTGTCGAGTCGTGTCACTACCGGGGTTGGCTTTGTGACCACTCCGTGACAAGGATCGGCCGTCATCGTCATGTCGACCGTGTTAGACGTCGATGCCTGCCGACCGTTCAGCCGATGTGGACGACCCGTCCAGCAACTCCGGCGCCTGCGGCTGCCGGGGCGCCAGCTCGACCTGCGCCGGGGCGGCCAGCTCGTCGCCCGACACGCCCAGCTCGGCCAGCTTGCGCGCGCTGACCAGCACCCGGGCCTCCAGCGAACCGACCGCCCGGTTGTACGCCGTCACCGCCCCGCTCAGCGAGCTGCCCAGCTTGCCGACGTGGTCGCCCAGCGTGGACAGCCGCCCGTACAGCTCGCGGGCCAGCGAGTGGACGGTGGCCGCGTTGCGCGCCAACGCCTCCTGCCGCCAGGAGTAGGCGACCGTACGCAGCAGCGCCACCAGCGTGGCCGGCGTGGCCAGCACCACGTTGCGGGTGAACGCGTGCTCCAACAGCGAGGGATCACGCTGCAACGCCACGTCCAGGAACGGGTCGGCCGGCACGAACAGCACCACGAACTCGGGCGTCTGGTCGAACGCGGTCCAGTAGGACTTGGCGGCCAGGCTGTCCACGTGTGCCCGCAGGTGTCGCGCGTGCGCGTCGAGCTGGGTGTCCCGCCCGCGTTCGTCGCGCGCCTCCATCGCGGTCAGGTAGGCGTCGAACGGCGCCTTGGCGTCGACCACCACCGTGCGCCCGCCGTGCAGCCGCACCACCAGGTCGGGACGGACCCCCTGGTGCTCGGTGGCGGCGGTGACCTGCTCGCTGAAGTCGCAGTGCTCCAGCATGCCGGCCGCCTCGACGATCCGCCGGAGCTGGTGCTCGCCCCAGCGTCCCCGCACCTGCGGCGCGCGCAGCGCGGCGACGAGCTGCTTGGTCTCGGTGCGCAGCTCACCGGAGACCGTGCTCATCGCGCGCACCTGCTCGCGCAGCTCGGCGTAGGCGTCGACCCGGTCGTGCTCCAGCTCGGCGACGCGCTGCTCGTAGCGGCGCAGCGAGTCGTGCAGCGGCGCGACCGCCCGCGCCACCGCCTCCTGCGACTGCGCGGTCGCCTCGTAGCTGAGCGCGCGCATCGACTGCTCCAGCCGCCCCTCACCCTCCCGGGTGGCCGCCAGCGTCGCCTCCAGCCGGGCCACTTCGGCCGCCGACCGGGCCCGCGCCGCGAGCCAGCCCACCGCGCCGCCGGCGGCGAGGCAGAGCACCACCACGGCCAGCGTCGAGAAGCTCATGCCGGAGAGCTTGCCAAACGGGTACGACGTGCGCGAGCTGGGTACCTTCGAGGTCATGGAAGGTGCCCTGTGGCTGTTCCTGGTCCTGATGCTCGGAGGTGCGTTCGTGTTCTGGCGGTGGGG
Source organism: Micromonospora sp. DT227 (assembly GCF_049841835.1). Lineage (NCBI taxonomy): Bacteria > Bacillati > Actinomycetota > Actinomycetes > Micromonosporales > Micromonosporaceae > Micromonospora > Micromonospora sp. DT227. The sequence continues at coordinate 1,475,766 of NZ_JBNCLA010000001.1, forward strand.
GAGCAGGTCCCGGCGGGCCAACGAGATGGCGGACGCGCGGGCCGAGGCGCAGCGCTGGTACGAGCGGCTCGGCGGCCAGCTGATGAACCTGCACGGCGACGCCCCGGCGGTTCGGCAGGCGCTGGCCGACGCCGGTGAGCGCTACAACGCCGCCGGCTCGCAGCTCGAACAGGCGCGTACGCCGCACCAGTTCGCGTTGGCCCGGGAGACCGCGCTGGAGGGGCTGGCGTACATCCGGGCGGCGCGTACGGCGATGGGCATCGACCCGGGCCCGGAGCTGCCGCCGCTGGCCGCCGCCCGCGGGGTCGGCCAGCTCACCAAGGAGCGCGAGGTCAACGTGCAGGGCCAGACGTTCCGGGCCGGCCCGCAGCCGGGCAGCCACACGCCCTACTACTACCCGGGTGGGCACATGCAGGGCCGGCCGGTGCCGGCCGGCTGGTACTCCACCCCATGGTGGAAGACCGCGCTGGGCGCGGGCGCCGGGGTGCTCGGCGGCATGCTGATCGCGGACGCGCTCTTCTCGCCCGCGTTCGCCGACCCGGGCTACGGCTACGAGGCCGGCTACCAGGAGGGCTTCCAGGACGGCTTCGGCGACGGCCAGGACTACGGCGACCCGGGCGGCAACGACGTCGGCGGTCAGGGCGACTACGCCGGCGGCGACGTCGGCGGCCAGGGCGACTTCGGTGGCGGCGGGGACTTCGGTGGGGACTTCGGCGGCGGCGATTTCGGCGGCGGCGACTGGTAGCCCGCGCCGCTGGCGTTAACAGGGGCCCCCGCCTATGCGGAATGCGTTAAGCGGGGGCCCCTCCTTACCCGCTCAGCCGGTGTTGCGCATGCCGGCGGCGATGCCGTTGACGGTGGTCAGCAGCGCCCGCTCCAGCGCCGTACCGTCGTTCGGGGCGCGCCGGCCGCCGGGCGCGGTCGCCACCGCCCGCCCGGCGGCGCCGGACTCGCGGTACTGCCGCAGCAGCGCCACCTGGAGGTGGTGCAGCGGTTCGAGGTAGGTGTCCCGCACGGCGAGCGTGCGCTGGAGCACCGGTGAGTTCTCCAACAGGGCCGGCGAGCCGGTGATCGCCAGCACCTCCTGCTTGGTCAGCTCGTACTCCTCCTCGATCTTGTCGAAGATCGGGTGCAGCTTCTTCGGGACCAGCGTCTCCACGTAGCGGCGGGCGATGGTCAGGTCGGTCTTGGTCAGCATCATCTCGACGTTCGACAGGAACGTGCGGAAGAAGTGCCAGTTCCGGTTCATCTCGGCGAGCACGTCGGCCAGCCCGGCGGTGCGCGCGGCGGCCAGCCCGGAGCCGACGCCGAACCAGCCCGGCACGATCTGCCGGGTCTGCGTCCAGCCGAACACCCACGGGATGGCCCGCAGGCCGGACAGGCCCGCGCCGGTGTTCGGGCGCTTCGCCGGCCGGGAGCCGATGTTCAGCGCGCCGAGCAGCTCGGTCGGCGTGGAGGCCCAGAAGTAGGCCGGCAGGTCCGGGTCCTCGACCAGGGAGCGGTACGACCGGAACGCCGAGTCCGACACCACGTCCATCGCCGCGTCCCAGCGCTCCAGCATCTCGGCCGGCTGCCGGGGCGCGGTGTGCAGCAGCGTGGCCTGGAGCACGGCCGCCACGGTCAGTTCCAGGTTCTCCCGGGCCAGCGCCGGCAGCGTGTACTTGTCGGAGATGACCTCACCCTGCTCGGTCACCTTGATCGCGCCGTCCAGCGTGCCGTACGGCTGGGCCAGGATCGCCTCGTGGGTGGGGCCGCCGCCCCGACCGACAGTGCCGCCCCGACCGTGGAACAACCGCAGGTGTACGCCGTGCCGGGCGGCCACGTCGCGCAGCGCGCGCTGGGCCCGGTGGATGGACCACTGGCTGGTGGTGATGCCCGCCTCCTTGTTGGAGTCGGAGTAGCCCAGCATCACCTCCTGCACGTCGCCCCGGGCCGCCACCAGCGCCCGGTAGGCCGGCAGCGACAGCAGTTCGTCGAGCAGTTCGCCGCCGGTGTTCAGCTCGGCCGGCGTCTCCAGCAGCGGCACGATGCCGATCCGGGCCCGCCCGCTCTGCACGTCGACCAGGCCGGCCTCGCGGGCCAGCACCACCGCGGCGAGCACGTCGTCCACGCCCAGCGTCATCGAGATGATGTACGACTCGATGACCTCGGGACCGAACCGGTCCTGTGCCTCGCGGATCGCGGAGAACACGTCGAACGTCTTGCGGGCCGACTCGGTGAGCGGGCTGTCCTGGGTGGAGAGCGGCCGGCGGCCGGTCAGCTCGTCGGCGAGCAGCTTGGTGCGCTCCAGCCGGGTCAGCGACGGGTAGTCGGAGACCTCGCCGACCGTCTCGTAGAGCTGCGCCAGCACCTCGTGGTGCTTCTCGGCGTGCTCCCGGATGTCCATGGTGGCCAGGTGCAGCCCGAACGCGGAGACGGTACGGATGGTGGAGGCCAGCCGCCCGACGGCGGTGAGCTGGCCGGAGTTGCGGGCCAGCGAGGCGCGCAGCAGCTCCAGGTCGGCGATCAGCTCGGTCGCGCCCCGGTAGTCGCGGCCCGGCACGTGGCTGGTGCCGGCGCGCAGCCGCTCCCGGGTGTTGGCCAGCTTCGCCTTCACGCAGCGGGCCTTGAGGCGGTAGGGCTCCTCGGCGTTGACCCGGCGGAACCGGGGCGCCACCTCGGGCAGCGCGTCCAGGTCCTTCGCCAGGCTGGCGGAGAGGTCGAGCGAGACCGCGCGCAGCCGGCGGGAGACGCTGACCTCGCTGATCAGCTCGTCCATCGCCTTCTCGGTGGCCTCGATGCCGTGCTCGTGCTGGATGCGCAGCACCTCGCGGGTGACCGTCGGGGTGACGAACGGGTTGCCGTCGCGGTCGCCGCCGATCCAGGTGCCGAACGTCAGCGGGCGGGCCGTCGGCGACGTCTCCACACCGAGCGTGCGCAGCGTGTCGGCGAGGTCGTCGAGGACCTGCGGGGCGGCCTCGGCGTGCAGGTCGCGCAGGTAGTAGATGGCGTTGCGGGCCTCGTCGGTCGGGTCCGGCCGGTCGAGTCGCAGCTCGTCGGTCTGCCACATCAGGTCGAGCAGCTCGGCGAGGCGGCGGTTGGCCGGGCCCTCGTCGCTGGCGCCGTAGAGGATGGCGTTGGCGGTCTCGGCGTCCAGCTCGTCGGCGACCGCGCGCAGCTTGGACAGGATGGACCGGCGGGCCGCCTCGGTCGGGTGCGCGGTGAACACCGGGCGGACGGCGAGCCGGCGGGCCGCGGCGGCGATCTCCTCGGCCGGTACGCCACGCTCGGCGATCATCTTGGCCGCCTGGTCCAGCCAGCCGCCGTGGGTGGCGCGGCGCCGGCGCAGGTCGCGGGCGCGGTGCACCTGCTCGGTGATGTTCGCCAGGTGGAAGTAGGTGGAGAAGGCGCGGGCCAGCTTCGTGCCGGTGGTGACGTCGAGCCCGGCGAGGCGTTGCGCGGCGGCCGGCGCGTCGGAGCGGACCTGGGCGCGGATCTCCTCGACCAGGTCGAGCAGGGGGCGGCCCTCCTGGCGGGCCACGGTCTGCCCGAGCAGCGTGCCGAGGCGGCGGATGTCGGCCCGGAGAGCGGCGTCGGGGCCGTCGTGGTCGTGCTGGTCGGTCACGGGTGCGCTCCTTACGCGAGGACGAAGGACAGCGCTGTCCGACTCCCCTGGATGGTATCCGCGCGGGCCCCGGACGGAGGAGGGGGACGGCGTGATGATCTGCACTCTGGGACGTGCCGGCCGGTCACCTGTCGACGGCGGTGTGCCGCCCCGGGCCGGTCCGCGCGGCCCGCCGGCGGGCCCGGAACACCGTGGCGGTGAGCAGCCCGACCAGCCCGACGACCACCCAGACCAGCAGCCCGGTCAACGCCCAGCCGCCACCGCGCCAGTCGAAGTAGACGGCCGACTTGAGCAGGTCGGTGGCGAGCCCGGGCACGTTCCAGCGGTGCATCCCGCGCAGGAACGCGGGCAGGAACTCGGGCGCGTAGATGCCGCCGGAGCCCGGGTTGCCGAGCACCACCAGCAGCAGGATCACCAGGCCGGTGCCGAGCAGGCCGAGCCACGCCTGCACGGCCGCCGCCACCATCCCGGCCGCGAACGCGGCGAGCGCGCCGACCACCGCGATGGTGCCCACGTCGTGGTCGAACACGTCCAGCACCGGCCCGACCAGCACCGCCCCGATGGTGCCGAGCAGGATGGAGTGCACCGCGAGCGTGGCGATCCGCAGCCCGGCCCGGCGCAGCCCGCGCGGGCTGGTGCCGAGCGAGATGCCCAACGCGGTGGAGGCCAGGTAGCCGCCGAGCACCACGCCGACCGCCAGGTAGAACGGGACCAGGCCGCGCGGGTCGCCGCCGGACACCGGCACCTCGTCGGTGACCTGCAACGGCACCCCGGCCTGCTGGGCGGCCCGGGTGAACACGTCGGTGACCAGCTCGGTGGCGGCCGGCGCGCCGGCGCTGGCGGTGGCCAGGGTCAGTCCGCCCGGGGCGGAGCTGAGCACCGCGTACACCGATCGGTCGTTGAGGCCGTCGACGGCGCGGGCCTGACTGTCGTACCCGACGGGTTTGATGGTGTTCGTGCGGGCGCGGACGGCGGTCATCACGGCCTGCGCCTGCTGGTCGGAGGTCACCACGGCGACCGGCAGGTCGCGTGGTTCCGGCTTGTGCAGCGCGCCGACGTAGGCCGCGATGAACGCGCTGGCCAGCGCCAGGGTGCCGAGCACCAGCGCGGCGGTGCGCGGCAGCCAGTCCCGGGTCCGCAGCTCCGGCTCGTCGTCCACGCGCCCAGCCTATTGCCGGCATGTGCCCCATTTTTGCGGTTTCGCCGGGCGGAAATCGCTGGTGCCTGCCGATAGCGTTCGGATCATGACGACGCCGCGTTACCCCACCAAGCCGCAGCCGGGCGACCGGGTCGCGGTCGTCTCACCCTCCGCCGGCCTGCCGGGTCTCTTTCCCCACGTGTACGAGCTGGGCCTGCGCCGGCTCCGCGAGGAGCTGCACCTGGTGCCGGTGGAGTACCCGACCACCCGCGTGATGGGCGCCGACCCGCGCGACCGGGCCCGCGACCTGACCGCCGCGTTCGCCGACCCGACGATCACCGCGGTGCTGGCCACCGTCGGCGGGGACGACCTGATCACGGTCACCCCGTTCCTCGACGACGACGTGCTGCGCGCCAACCCGAAGCCGTACCTCGGCTACTCCGACAACACCAACGTGCTCAACCACCTGTACCGGCTGGGGATGGTGGCCTACCACGGCGGCTCGGTGCTGGTGCACCTCGGCCGGCCCGGCCGCCCGCACCCGCTGACGTTCGACTCGCTGCGCGCGGCGCTGTTCACCTCCGACTGGTACGACCTGACGCCGGCCGCCGAGTGGGGCGACGAGCCGCTCGACTGGCAGGACCCCACGACGCTGACCGAGGAGCCGCCGATGCTGCCCGGCGCGGGCTGGCGCTGGCACGGCCCGGCCCGGGTGGTGCGGGGCCGCACCTGGGGCGGCAACCTGGAGATCCTGCACTGGCTGGCGGCGGCCGACCGGGTGCCGTCCGCCGCCGAGCTGTCCGGCTCGGTGCTGCTGCTGGAGACCTCGCAGGAGATGCCGTCGGCGCAGGAGGTCTTCCGGATCGTGCGGAACCTGGGCGAGCGCGGCCTGCTGGCCGGCTTCCCGGCGATCGTGGTCGGCCGCCCCAAGGCGTGGGACTTCGGCCGGCCGCTGTCCGTCGCGGAGCGGGCCGCGTGGGGCGAGGCGCAGCGGGCGGCGGTCCTGCGGGCGATCGGTCCCTACGTCGACGACCCGGTGGTGGTCTTCGACGTCGACCTCGGCCACACCGACCCGCAGTTGATCATCCCGTACGGCGGCGAGATCCTGGTCGACGCCGTCGAGCGCCGGATCGCCGTGCGCTACTGACCCCGCACGAACACGCCGGCGCCGGGCGCGCCCTCGACGAGTCCTCGCGCCTTGAGCCAGCGCCTACCCCGCCACCTGACCCCGCCACCTGACCCCGCCAGCCGTCCACGCCGCCTGACCGCCGCCGGCATCACCTCGTCCGGTGATCATGAAGTTGGCGGCGCTCCGGGAGATCGACTTCGCCGCTAACTTCATGATCATTCGGCTTGTCCAGGGGAAGGCGGAGTTCGGCCCGTTCGGTTCGTCGACCTTGAGCTTGTGGTGCCGGGTCTCGGGCGCCCGTGACGGTTCACCGGACGCTCGACGGCAGAACCTCGCTGGCGTGCCCGGCGTTGATGACCTCGGCGATGCCGAAGGCGCTCGCCTGGGCGCCGCCAACATCATGGTGGAAACCCCGCTCAAGCGATCGACGGAAGCTGACGGCGGTCAGGCGTCGGTGGTGGCGAAGGCGCGGACTGGGAACGTGCCCATGCCGGCCACCCTCGGTGGGGCGGCGGTGAACCGGAAACCGGTGGACGGCAGCTCGGACAGGCCGGTCAGGTGCTCCACGATCGGGATGCCGGCGGCCAGCAGCGTGCTGTGTGCCGGGCGCTCACCGGGCGCGCCCGGGGTCATGTCGTCGATGTTGACCGAGTCGATGCCGACAAGCGTCGCGCCGGCCTCGACCAGCCAGGAAGCGCCGTCGCCGGTCAGGAACGGCGCGTCCTCGGTGGCGTACCGGTCGGTGCCGAAGTGCGTGTCCCAGCCGGTGTGCAGCAGCACCGCCCGCCCGGCCACCTCGTACGGGGCGAGCAGCAGGCGGTCCACCGCGCGGATCCCGGCGGGCACGCGTACCACCAGGCCGGGCAGGTCGGCCAGCCGGTCCAGGGGCACCCCGGCCAGGTCGGGACCGTCCGCGAAGCGGTGCGACGGCGTGTCGACGTACGTGCCGGTGTTGGCGATCATGTCGATGCGCCCGACGTGGAACTCGACGCCCGGGGCGTACCGCTGGCGGGAGGTCTCCCGGGTGAGCCAGTCGGTGATCCGCGGCCCCGGCCAGCCGGGCAGCGTGACCAGGCCGTCGGTGATCTCGTGGCTCAGCTCGACCAGCCGCCGCCCGTCGGTGGCCGGGACGGCGATGCCGCGTCCGCCCTTGTGCGGCTCCTCGACGACGGTCCGGTTGGTGATCCGCACCTCGCCGACCATCAGCAGCCCGAGGTGCCGGACCAGTAACGCGGCCAGCTCGTCGTCGGTAATCCCGGGGTCGGGCACGTCCAACCGGAACCCGTCGGTGCGCAGCCCGCCGCCGTTGACGAAGACCACCTCGGCGTCGAAGACCGCCCGATACTGACCCATCCACCCACCGCACCACGCCCCCTCCACCCCGTCAAGAAGCGCCGCAGATTCCCGGAAAGCGTGCCTATCCGCACCCCGATGGCCCCTCTTTCCGTGAATCCGCGCGCGACGGGGGGTGGGGGTGCGGCGGGGGATAGGCTCGACGGGTGCACCCCCCGTCCGGCTGGACGCGGGGTCGTCGTCGTGTCAAGCGCTGGAAGTGATCACTGATGCTCACCGGACTCTTCGCCGCCGCCCTGGCCGACCCCGGGCTGGCCCGGGCGCGTGACCTGGCGCGCTCCGGTGCCGCCCAGGTCGACGGTCTCGACCTCACCGCACCCGCCGCGCTGCGCCCGTTCGCGGTCGCGGCGGTGGCCGCCGACGAGCAGGGGGCCGGGCGGCCGGTGCTCGCGGTCACCGCCACCACCCGGGAGGCCGACGACCTGGTCTCGGCGCTGGGCAGCCTGCTGCCGCCGGAGCAGGTGGCGGTCTTCCCGTCCTGGGAGACGCTGCCGCACGAGCGGCTCTCGCCCCGCTCCGACACGGTCGGCCGGCGGCTGGCCGTGCTGCGCCGGCTGGCCCACCCCGACTCGGCCGACGCGCACGGGCGTACCGGGCCGCTGCGGGTGGTCGTCGCGCCGGTCCGGTCGCTGCTCCAGCCGCAGCTCAAGGGCCTCGGCGACCTGGAGCCGGTGCAGCTCGCCGCCGGCGAGGAGGCCGACCTGGAGGAGGTCGCCCGCCGCCTCACCGACATGGCGTACGCCCGGGTCGACCTGGTCACCAAGCGCGGCGAGTTCGCCGTGCGCGGCGGCATCCTGGACGTCTTCCCGCCCACCGACGAGCACCCGTCCCGGGTCGAGTTCTGGGGCGACGAGGTGGAGGAGATCCGCACCTTCGCGGTCGCCGACCAGCGCACCATCGAAGGGGTGGCGCAGCTCTGGGCGCCGCCCTGCCGTGAGCTGCTGCTCACCCCGGAGGTCCGGCAGCGGGCCGCCGCGCTCGCCGCCGAGCACCCCGAGCTGGCCGAGATCCTCGACAAGCTGGCCGAGGGCATCCCGGTCGAGGGGATGGAGTCGCTCGCGCCGGCGCTGATCGGCGACGACGCGCTGGAACTGCTCGTCGACTGCATGCCGGCCGGCACCCACGTGCTGCTCTGCGACCCGGAGCGCATCCGCACCCGGGCGCACGACCTGGTCCGTACCTCGGAGGAGTTCCTCCAGGCGAGCTGGGCCGCGGCCGCCGTCGGCGGCCAGGCCCCGGTCGACCTCGGCGCCGCCGCCTTCAAGACCCTGGCCGAGGTACGCACGCAGGCCCGCGCCCTGCGCCAGCCCTGGTGGACGCTCGCCCCGTTCGGCATGGTCGAAGAGGCCGCGCCGGCCCGGCAGCCCTGGGAGGACGCGCCGGCCGAGGTCGACGTCACGCCCGACGACGCCATCGCGGTGAGCCTGGCCGCCCAGCCGGCCCCGCTCTACCACGGCGAGACCGCCCGGCTGGTCGACGACCTGAAGCGCTGGGCCGGCGAGGGCTGGTCGATCGCGCTGGTGTTCGAGGGGCACGGTCCCGCCCAGCGGGCCGTCGAGGTGCTCCGCGACGCCGGCCTCGGCGCCCGGCTGGTGGCGGAGGTGCCGGCCGCGCCCGTCCCGGGTGAGCTGCTGGTCTCCTGCGGCTGCCTGACCGCCGGCTTCGTCGACGAGGCGTCCCGGTTCGTGCTGCTGACCGGCAACGACGTCACCGGCGGCCGGGGCACCTCCACCCGCGACATGCGCAAGATGCCCAGCCGGCGGCGCAACACCATCGACCCCCTCGAACTGCGGGCCGGCGACTTCGTGGTGCACGAGCAGCACGGCATCGGCCGCTACGTCGAGCTGGTGCAGCGCACCGTCAACGGCGCCAGCCGGGAATACCTGGTCATCGAGTACGCGGCGAGCAAGCGCGGCCAGCCCGGTGACCGCCTCTTCGTCCCCACCGACCAGCTCGACCAGCTCTCCCGCTACGTCGGCGGCGAGCAGCCGACGCTGCACAAGATGGGCGGCTCGGACTGGCAGAAGTCCAAGGCCCGGGCCCGCAAGGCGGTCCGCGAGATCGCCGCCCAGCTCATCCAGCTCTACGCGGCCCGGAAGGCGTCCAAGGGGCACAACTTCGGACCGGACACCCCGTGGCAGCGGGAGCTGGAGGACGCGTTCCCCTGGCAGGAGACGCCGGACCAGATGGCCGCCATCGAGGAGGTCAAGCGGGACATGGAGCAGACCGTCCCGATGGACCGGCTGATCTGCGGCGACGTCGGCTACGGCAAGACCGAGATCGCGGTCCGCGCGGCGTTCAAGGCGGTGCAGGACGGCAAGCAGGTGGCCGTGCTGGTGCCCACCACGCTGCTGGTGCAGCAGCACTACAACACGTTCGCCGAGCGGATGAGCCAGTTCCCGGTGAACATCCGGCAGCTCTCCCGGTTCCAGACCCCGAAGGAGTCCGAGCGGACGTTGGAGATGGTCGCCGAGGGCACCGTCGACATCGTCATCGGCACCCACCGGCTGCTCCAGGCCGCCACCCGGTTCAAGCAACTCGGGCTGGTCATCATCGACGAGGAGCAGCGCTTCGGCGTCGAGCACAAGGAGCACCTGAAGACGCTGCGCGCCTCGGTCGACGTGCTCGCCATGTCGGCCACCCCGATCCCGCGGACGCTGGAGATGGCGATCACCGGCATCCGGGAGATGTCCACCATCGCCACCCCGCCGGAGGAGCGGCACCCGGTGCTCACGTTCGTCGGGGCGTACGACGACCGGCAGGTGGCCGCGTCGGTCCACCGCGAGCTGCTCCGCGACGGGCAGGTGTTCTACCTGCACAACCGCGTCGAGTCGATCGACAAGGCGGCCCGCCGGATCCGTGAGCTGGTGCCCGAGGCCCGGGTCGCGGTGGCGCACGGGCAGATGGGCGAGGAGGCGCTGGAGAAGGTGATGGTCGGCTTCTGGGAGAAGGAGTTCGACGTCCTGGTCTGCACCACGATCGTGGAGTCCGGCATCGACATCCCGAACGCCAACACGCTGATCGTCGAGCGCGCCGACCTGCTCGGCCTGGCCCAGCTCCACCAGATCCGCGGTCGGGTCGGCCGGGGCCGGGAGCGCGCGTACGCGTATTTCCTCTACCCGCCGGAGAAGCCGCTCACCGAGAACGCGCACGAGCGGCTGGCCACCATCGCGCAGCACACCGAGCTGGGCGCCGGCATGTACGTGGCGATGAAGGACCTGGAGATCCGTGGCGCCGGCAACCTGCTCGGCGGCGAGCAGTCCGGCCACATCGAGGGCGTCGGCTTCGACCTGTACGTACGGATGGTCGGCGAGGCGGTGTCCGCGTTCAAGGGCGAGCACGCCGAGGAGGAGGTGGACGTCAAGATCGACCTGCCGATCGACGCGCACCTGCCGCACGACTACGTCGGCGTGGAACGGCTGCGGCTGGAGATGTACCGCAAGCTCGCCGAGGCCCGCGACGCCGAGCGGCTGCGCGAGGTGGTGGCCGAGATGACCGACCGGTACGGCGAGCCGCCCGCCCCGGTGCAGAACCTGGTCGCGGTGGCGAACTTCCGGCTGCTGGCCCGCCGCTACGGCCTGACCGACGTGTCGATGCAGGGCAAGCACATCCGGTTCGGCCCGCTGCCGCTGCCCGACTCGAAGCAGATGCGGCTCAAGCGCTACCACCCCGACTCGGTCTACAAGCAGGCGCTCGACCAGGTCAGCGTGCCCCGGCCGAGCACCCGACGGATCGGTGGCGAGCCGCTGCGCGACCAGGCGCTGTTGGAGTGGTGCGCGCAGCTTCTCAAGGACGTGTTGGGGGAACCGGCGGCGGCGCAGCCGGCCGGGGCGGGGGCGCGGTGAGGTGGGCGGCGTCACAGCCGGATACGGGGCGTGAGAGAGTGACCGTCATGCGTGCTCGCCGTCTTGTCGCCGTCGCCAGCGTGGCGGTCGGCCTCGTCGCCCTCTCCGGTTGCCGTACCGAGCCCGGGGTCGCCGCCTACGTCGGCGACACCCGCGTCACCGAGGATCGGGTCACCTCGATCCTCGACGAGGTCCGGGACGGCCTGTCCAGCCAGCCGGCCACCGCCGGTCAGGCCGACGCGTTGCTGCCGGCCCGGGACCAGGTGGTCGCCACCCTCGTGCTGTCGGACGTGTGCCGGGAACTCTCCGCCGACAAGGGCTACCAGCCGCAGGGCCAGGTGACGCCGGAGCAGGTCGCACAGCAGACCGGGCTGCCCGCCGGCGCGACGTACGCGAAGAAGGTGGCCGAGTTCTACACCTGCATGTCCGGCCTGCCGGCCGGCGAGCCGGCCGCCCCCACGGCCGAGGACCTGGCCACCGTGATCGCGGCCGGCCGGGCCGCCGGCGCCATCCCGCCGGACGTGAAGGACGCCGACGCGGCCAGCCAGCTCGACGGGCAGCAGCTCCGGTCCGCGCTGGCCACCCGCAAGGTCCTCGCCGACGCCATCGGCGGGTACGACGTCTCGGTCAACCCGCGCTACCGCCCGCTGGCGTTCCCGCTGCTCAGCTTCAAGGGCGACGTGCCGGCGGTGGCCGTGCCGCTGGGCGAGCCGGGCTCGTCGGTCACCGACGTCTCCACCCCGGAGCCGGAGACCGGTGAGTCGGTGCCGGTGATCGACCCGTCGGCGGCGCCCGGCGCATGACCGCGCGCATCATCCTGCTGGTCACCTCGCCCCGGCTGCCGGCCGGTCTGCTGACGTCGGCCGCCTGGGACGCCGTACGCTCCGCGCCGGTCCTCACCGGCGCGGAGAGCGAGCTGACCCGGGCGGTCCGGACGGCCGGCGCCGAGGTGCGCGTGGTGACCGAGGGCGCGACGCAGGCGCTGCTGGACGCCGCCGCGACCCAGGGCGGGGCGGTCTGGCTGGCCGGCCCGGCCGGCGACGAGGCGCTCGCCCGCGAGCTGGGGCTGCGGCTGGCCCGGCAGCCCGGCCTGGCCGAGTTGGAGCTGATGTACGGCTCGTGGGATCCACCGGGTGCCCGGCTGCTGGACGCGGTCGAGGTGATGGACCGGCTGGCCTCCCCGGGCGGTGACCCGTGGAAGCGGGCGCAGACGCACCGCAGCCTGGCCCCGTTCCTGCTGGAGGAGTGCTACGAGGCGTACGACGCGATCGGCGCCGACGACACCGACGCGCTGCGCGAGGAACTGGGTGACGTGCTGCTCCAGGTGCTGCTGCACGCCCGGCTCGCGGAGGACCTGCCGGAGGGGGAGAGCTGGACCGTCGACGACGTGGCCGGCGGCCTGGTCGACAAGATGGTGCGGCGCAACCCGCACGTGTTCGCCGGCGAGCAGGCCGGCTCGATCGAGGAGATCGAGGCGAACTGGGAGCGGATCAAACGGGCCGAGAAGACCCGTGACTCGGTGCTGGACGGCATCGCGCTGAGCCAGCCCGCGCTGGCCCTGGCCGCGAAGATCCTGGACCGCGCCGGCCGGGTGGGGCTGGCGGTGCCGCCGCCGCTGGCCGAGTCCCAGGTGGACGCGGAGGCGCGGCTCGGCGCGAGCCTGCTGGCCACCGTCGCGGCCGCCCGGCAGGCCGGCATCGACCCGGAGGCCGCGCTCCGCCGCGCCACCCTGGCGTACGCCGACGCGGTCCGCGCCGCCGAACGCCGGTGACCCCGCCGCCGATCTTGCACTTTCCGCCCCGACAAATCGGCTGAATCCGGCATCGGAGGGGCCGCAACTGCAAGATCGCGGGGGATGGGCGTCGGGGGTGATCGGTAGGGTGCGGGGATGGAAGCGTTTGGGGTGCTTGCGGAGCGGATCGTGGAGGCCGTGCTGGAGAGTCGGCCCGGGTTGGCGACCTCGGTCGGGGACCACCGCTACGACGACCGCCTGCCCGACCTCTCCGCCGACGCGCTCGCCGCCGACCGGGCAATGCTCCGGGACGCGGCCGACGCGCTCTCCGAGATCGACCCCGATGTGCTCGACACCGACGAGAGCGTCGACCACGCGCTGCTCAGCGCACTGGTCGACCGCGGGCTGTTCGAGGACTCCGAGATCCGCAGCCACGAGTGGGACCCACTGCGGCACAACCCGGGCCCGCTGCTGCACGCGTTGCTGGCCCGGCCGTACGCCCCGGTCGAGGAGCGGCTGACCCACCTGGCCGGGCGCCTCTCCGCCGTACCGGATGCGCTGGCCACCGCGCGCGCGACGCTGCGGGACATGCCGCGGGTCCACGCCGAGACGGCGGTCGGGCAGTTCACCGGCGCGGCGGCGCTGGTCCGCGACGAGGTGCCGGCACTGCTCGCCCAGGCGCCGGCGCTGCGCGACCGGGTGGGGCCGGCCGCCACCGCGGCGATCGCCGCGCTCGACGAGTTCGTGGCGTGGCTTCGGGCCGGGCTGGCGGCCGACGCCGGGCCGGGGCGCGACCCCCGGCTGGGCCGGCGGCGCTGGGAGGCGCGGCTGTGGCACACGCTCGACACCGAGCTGGGCGCCGCCGAGGTGCAGCGCCGCGCGTGGGCCAACCTCGACCGGGTCACCGACGAGATCCGCGCGGCGGCCGTCGAGCTGGTCGGCGGTCCGGCCGACGACGAGACGGTACGCCGCGCGCTGGACCTGCTGGCCGCCGAGCACCCGGACGACGCCACCATCGTCGGCCTCGCCGCCGGCACGCTCGACGACGCCACCGACTTCGTCCGCCACCACGACCTGGTCAGCCTCGTCGACGACCCGTGCGTGATCCAGGAGATGCCGCAGTTCGCGCGCGGCGTCGCGGTGGCCTACTGCGACTCGCCGGGCCCGCTGGAGACGGCCGACGTGCCGACGTTCTACTGCATCGCGCCCACCCCGGCGGACTGGCCGGCGCACCGGGTCGAGTCGTTCTACCGGGAGTACAACGACCACATGATCCGCAACCTGACCGTGCACGAGGCGATGCCCGGTCACTTCCTCCAGCTCGCGCACGCCCGCCGGTACGCCGGCCCGACCCGGGTGCGCGCGCTCACCGAGTCCGGCGTGTTCATCGAGGGCTGGGCGGTCTACACCGAGGAGCTGATGGCCGGGCTCGGCTTCGGCGGGCTGCCGGTGCGGTTGCAGCAGCTCAAGATGCAGCTCCGGATGACCATCAACGCGCTGCTCGACCAGCTTGTGCACTGCGACGACCTGCCCGAGGCCGAGGCGATGGCGTTGATGACCGGGCGCGGCTTCCAGGAGGAGGGCGAGGCGGCCGGCAAGTGGCGGCGGGCGCTGCTGACCTCCACCCAGCTCTCCACCTACTTCGTCGGCTACAGCGAGATGGCGGACATCGCCGCCGCCCGGCCGGCCGGCGTGCCGGCGCGCGACTGGCACGACGCGATGCTGTCGCACGACTGCCCGCCGCCGCGTCACCTGCGCACGCTGCTCGGCATCTGACACCCGCCCGCCGGTCGCGGGGGCCATATTCACCGCCGTCGTCCTCTAGGGTCGGCCGTGGCCGCTGATGGCCGGCAGTCGCGGCGGACAGCCGCGGGAAACGGGGGTTGTGGTGAGGCATGTCAACAGGAGACATCCGACCGGGTCGGGGGCGCGTGCCGGTCGGGTGACGACGCGGGGCCGGTCCTCGCGGCTGGTCGCGCTCGCCGGCCTGCTCGGCGCGGGAGTCCTGCTGCCGATGCCGGCGTCGGCGGTCAGCGGGGGCACCCCGGCGGACGCGTCGTACGGCTTCGTCGCCAAGGTGGACGTCGGGGCGCGGGCCTGCTCCGGCGTGCTGGTCGACCCGCACTGGGTGGCCACGGTGAGTGCGTGCTTCGCCGAGGACGGGCAGCCGGTGGCCGCCGGGCCGCCGCTGCGGGCCACGTCGGTGACGGTCGGCCGGATCGACCTGAGCACGACCGCCGGGCAGAGCCGGGCGGTGACCGAGCTGGTGCCGCATCCGGAGCGCAACCTGGTGCTGGCCCGGCTCGCCGCGGCGGTCACCGACGTCACCCCGGTGAAGCTCGGCGCGACCGTGCCGACCGTCGGTGAGACGCTCCAGGTGGCCGGGTTCGGCCGCACCGCCACCGAGTGGGTGCCGGACAAGCTCCACGCGGCGCCGTTCACGGTGCAGTCGGTGGGCGCGGCGACCACGCAGATCCTGGGGCAGAACCCGCAGCAGACGAGCACCTGCCGGGGCGACTCGGGCGGCCCGGCGCTGCGGCCGACGGCCGGCGGGCCGGAGCTGGTCGGGTTGCACAGCACGTCCTGGCAGAGCGGCTGTCTGGGGGAGACCGAGACCCGGCAGGGCTCGACCGAGACCCGGACCGACGACGTGGTGAGCTGGTTCAGCGCCTCGATCGTCGCCGCGCCGGACTGGCAGGCCGGTCGGGCGTTGCAGATCGCCAACGCGAACAACGGGAAGTGTCTCGCGGTCCCATCCGCCCGGACGGACCATGCCGCGTCGTACTGGAGCTGCGACACCCCGTACGCCGACCAGTTGTGGACGATGATCCCGCTCGACAGTGGCTACTTCCAGCTGAAGAACGCCAACAACGGCGAGTGTCTGGTGGCGCCCACCTGGGGCGGCGGCAACATCGTCTCCTACCCCTGCGGCAACTTCCCGGACCAGCAGTGGCGGATCACCACCGGCGCGTTGCAGAGCCAGCTCCAGAACCGCCGCGCCGGGCAGTGCCTCGTCGCCCCGTCCTGGGCGCCGAACGACGTGGTGCTCTACAACTGCGGCACCCCGGCGGACCAGTTCTGGATCCAGCGCGGCGTCGGTGGCGGCGGCACCGGTCAGGTCAAGGGACTGGCCGGCAAGTGCCTGGACATTCCCGGCGCCGCACCTGTCGACGGCACCCAGATGCAGCTCATGACCTGCGGCACGAGCCGGGGTCAGGTCTGGACCCAGAGCGGCGTCGCGCTGGCCGCCCTGGGCAAGTGCCTGGAGGTGCGGGGCAGCGGCACCGTGGACGGCACCGCCGTGCAGATCGCGCCCTGCACGGGCAAGGCGGCGCAGACCTGGGTCACCGCCGCCAACGGCGCGCTGCGCAACCCGAACGCGGACAAGTGCCTCGCCGTGCCGAACAACAACTCGGGCGACGGAACCAAGGTGATCATCTGGACCTGCCTGGGTAGCGCCGACCAGCGGTGGACGCTGCCCTGACGATCGGCCGGGGTCGTCGCCCGACCGGGGTCACCCCGGGCGGCGACCCCGGTGGTCAGGACGCCTTCGGGCGGCGGTCCACCACACCGGCGCCGGCCGGCACCGCGAACGCGCCGGCCTCGACCGTCTCGGTGTAGCGGCTCATGGTGAGCTCGGCCGGTTTGCCGTCGAGTGTGCCGGTGAAGCTGCCGAGCACCCCCTCGGTGGTGACGCAGGCGGTGAAGCGCTCCCCGGCGTCGGTGACGTCGATGCAGGTGGCGTGGTGCCCGGCCAGCGTGGTGTCGGTCTGTTTGATGACCGCCTGGGGCTCCAGCGCGGCGGCGGTGAGCAGCCGGATCACCGCCGGCGGGGTGACCAGCCCCTGCTTGCGCGCCTCGTCGTAGACGATCACCGACGGCTTGCCGGCGGTCAGCACCGGCGGGGACATGGTGCAGGAGGTGCGGGCGGTGGTGCTCGCGCACCGGGTCACCGCCTCCTGGGTCACCGTGATCTTGCCGCCGGGCCAGGCGTAGGTGGAGCGGAGCGGCTTCGCGGTCTGCGCGATCGAGGCGGTCCCGCCGCCGGTGAGCTGGTATTCCGCGGCCCAGGTCCGCTCCAGCGCCCGGTCCATCCGCGCGGCGAGGTCGTTGACCAGGTCGGCCCGTCCGAGCGCGACGTCCGCGTCGTCCAGGGCCTGACAGCCGGTGACCGAGAGCGACGCGATGACCGAGGCGGCGAGCACGCGGAGGGTCGTCGAAGCGGCAGGCATGATGCCCAGCCTTGTCGATCGACGCAACCTCTCGCAAACTCGTTGCCGGTTGACGACCGGTAAACCGGGAATGTCCGTCTCATTCGCTGCCCCGGGGTGCGCCCCGAGCGCCGTACCGGAGGGCGGGGACCGATACGCTGCGTTCAACACCTGCCTCAGCCGCACCGTCGCGGCCCACACCGGACCGGAACACACAAACGAGGAGCGACTCAGTGGCAACCATCGAGGGAATTGTCGCCCGAGAGATCCTGGACTCGCGGGGCAACCCGACGGTCGAGGTCGAGGTCGGGCTCGACGACGGCACGATCGCCCGCGCCGCGGTGCCGTCCGGCGCCTCCACCGGCGCCTTCGAGGCGGTCGAGCTGCGCGACGGCGACAAGGACCGCTACCTGGGCAAGGGTGTCGAGAAGGCGGTCGCGAACATCGAGGACCGGATCGTCGACCAGCTCATCGGCTACGAGGCCAGCGAGCAGCGGCTGATCGACCAGAAGATGATCGACATCGACGGCTCGGACAACAAGGGCGAGCTGGGCGCCAACGCCATCCTCGGCGTCTCCCTGGCCGTGGCGAAGGCCGCCGCCGGCAGCGCCGAGCTGAGCCTCTTCCGCTACCTGGGCGGCCCCAACGCGCACCTGCTCCCGGTGCCGATGATGAACATCCTCAACGGTGGCGCGCACGCCGACTCGAACGTCGACGTCCAGGAGTTCATGATCGCGCCGATCGGCGCGCCGACGTTCCGGGACGCGGTCCGCTCCGGCGCCGAGGTCTACCACGCGCTGAAGTCGGTGCTGAAGAAGAAGGGCCTGTCGACCGGCCTCGGCGACGAGGGCGGCTTCGCCCCGAACCTGCCCACCAACGCCGCCGCGCTGGACCTGATCGCCGAGGCGGTGGAGAAGGCCGGCTACCGGCTCGGCACCGACATCGTCTTCGCGCTCGACGTGGCCGCCACCGAGTTCTTCGACAACGGCTCCTACACGTTCGAGGGCAGCACCAAGAGCGCCGAGGAGATGAGCAACTACTACACCAAGCTCGCCGGCGACTACCCGATCGTCTCCATCGAGGACCCGCTCGCCGAGGACGACTGGAGCGGCTGGGCCACGCTCACCGCCGCGCTGGGCGACCGGATCCAGATCGTCGGTGACGACCTGTTCGTGACCAACCCGCAGCGCATCGCCCGGGGCATCGCCGAGCGGGCCGCCAACGCGGTGCTGGTCAAGGTCAACCAGATCGGCTCGCTCACCGAGACGCTGGACGCCGTGGACCTGGCCCACCGGGCCGGCTTCCGGTGCATGATGAGCCACCGCTCCGGCGAGACCGAGGACACTACCATCGCCGACCTGGCGGTCGCCACCGGCTGCGGTCAGATCAAGACCGGCGCGCCGGCCCGCTCCGACCGGGTCGCCAAGTACAACCAGCTCCTGCGGATCGAGGAGGAGCTGGCCGACGCGGCGCGGTACGCCGGCGCCGGCGCGTTCCCGCGTTACCGTTCGGCCTGAGGTCGACGCTCCGGGGGAGGGGTGTGACGATGCAGCAGCGCCGCACACCGGGTGGCCAGCGGCCCGCCCGTCGGCCGAGTCAGGCCGGCCGGGCGGGCGGGGGCCGGACCCGGTCCACGGCCCGCGACGGCGTCCGCGCGGAGGCGCGCACCGCCGGCCGGTCGCCCGGCGCGTCCCGCGTCACCGAGGGCGTACGCTCCGCGAACCGTCCGGGCGCGGCCCGGCGTACCGCGGCCGGCGGCACGGTCAAGCGGCTCACCGCACCCCAACCCCGGCGCTTCACCGGGCGCGCCACCGTGCTGTTCGCGGTGCTGATCGCGCTCGCCCTGGCGTACACCTATCCGGTCCGGGTCTACCTGGACCAGCAGACCGACATCGAGCGGATGGAGGGGTCCCAGGCGGCGCAGCGGGCGGAGATCGACCGGCTCACCGCCGAGGCGGCCAAGTGGAAGGACCCGGAGTACGTCAAGACGCAGGCCCGGGAACGGTTCTTCATGGGCAAGCCGGGGGAGACGCTGCTGGTGGTGCTCTCCGACCCGGACGGGGCCGCCAAGGACGCCGGCAAGGGCGCGAAGCCGGGGGCGCCGAGACCGCCCGACCCCTGGTACGACACGCTGTGGTCGAGCGTGCAGGCGGCGAACGCCGAGCGTCCCGACAAGTGAGCTACCTCGAAAGGCGCAACCCGTGAGCGTCGTACCACCGCAGGAGCCGGCGGCGGACTCCGTACCCCCGCCGGAACGCCGACCGGCCACCGAGGCCGACCTGGCCGTGGTGGCCGCGCAGCTCGGACGCCCGCCGCGCGGCACCCGGGCGGTGGCCCACCGGTGCCCGTGCGGCCTGCCCGACGTGGTGGAGACGACGCCCCGGCTGGCCGACGGCACGCCGTTCCCGACGCTGTTCTACCTGACCTGCCCGCGGGCCACCGCGGCGTGCAGCCGGCTGGAGTCGGCCGGGCTGATGAAGGAGATGGCCGACCGGCTCGCCGAGGACCCGGAGCTGGCGGCCCGTTACCGGGCCGCGCACGCCGACTACCTGGCCCGCCGCGACGCGATCGCCGAGGTGCCGGAGATCGCCGGCATCTCGGCCGGCGGGATGCCCGGGCGGGTGAAGTGCCTGCACGTGCACCTCGGCCACGCGTTGGCCGCCGGCCCCGGGGTGAACCCGTTCGGCGACGAGACGCTGGCGCTGGTGGAGAAGTGGTGGGCCGCCGGCCCCTGCGTGGACGTGCCCGCCGGGGAGTGAGATGACCACCGTCGACCAGGTCACGGTCCGCCGGGCCCGCACCGCCGACGTGCGCGGCATCCGCCGGCTGGTGGACACGTACACCGACGACCGGCGGCTGCTCAGCAAGGCCACCGTGACGCTCTACGAGGACGTGCAGGAGTTCCGGGTGGCGGTGACGCCGGACGGCACGGTGGTCGGCTGCGGCGCGCTGCACGTCATGTGGGAGGACCTGGCCGAGATCCGTACGGTCGCGGTCGACCCGTCCTGCCGGGGGCACCGGATCGGCCACCGGATCGTCGGTGAGCTGATCGACGCGGCCCGCGAGCTGGGCATCGCCCGGATCTTCGTGCTCACGTTCGAGACCGGCTTCTTCGGCGGGTTCGGCTTCTACGAGATCGACGGCGCCCCGGTGCCGCAGCCGGTCTACGAGCAGCTCCTGCGCTCCTACGACGAGGGTGTGGCCGAGTTCCTCGACCTGGAACGGGTCAAACCCAACACCCTGGGCAACACCCGCATGCTGCTGCGCCTCTGAGTCGCGTCGGGCTGCCGTAGGGTGGGCGCCGTGAGCGTGCGCGTGGGGGCCATCGACTGCGGGACCAACTCGATCCGACTGCTGATCGCGGACCTGCCCGATCCCTCCGCCGGGGCGGCGGCGCCGCTGACCGACGTCAGCCGGCGGATGGAGATCGTGCGGTTGGGGCAGGGCGTCGACCGGACGGGCACGCTGGCGCCGGAGGCGATCGAGCGGACCCGGGTGGCGCTCGCCGACTACGCGGCGGAGATCGAGAAGACAGGCGTCGAGCGGGTGCGCATGTGCGCCACCTCGGCGTCGCGCGACGCCTCCAACGCCGATGACTTCCGCGCGATGGTCGAGCGGACGCTCGGCGTACCGCCGGAGGTGGTGACCGGCGACGAGGAGGCCCGGCTGTCGTTCACCGGCGCGGTGCGCGGGCTGCCCGCCGACGCCGAACCGCCGTACCTGGTGGTCGACATCGGCGGTGGCTCGACCGAGTTCGTGGTCGGCACCCGCGCCGACGGCGTGCGCGGGGCGATCTCGGTGGACATCGGCTGCGTCCGGATGACCGAGCGGCACCTGCACGGCGATCCGCCCACGCCGGCCGAGATCGCCGCCGCCGAGGCGGACATCGCGGCGGCGGTGGACCGGGCGCTGGCCGCCGTCCCCGGCCGGGAGGCCGCCACGCTGGTCGGGCTCGCCGGTTCGGTCACCACCGTGGTCGCCCTGGCCGAAGGGCTCCGGGGGTACGACCCGAGCCGCATCCACCACGCCCGGGTCCCGTACGCGCGGGTCGCCGAGGTGACCGCCTACCTGCTCGGCGCCACCCGGGAACAGCGGCTGGCCGAGCCGGTGATGCACCCGGGCCGGGCGGACGTGATCGGCGCCGGCGCGCTGGTGCTGCGCGTGATCATGGAGCGGGCCGGCATGCCCTCGGTGGTCGCCTCCGAACACGACATCCTCGACGGCATCGCCTGGAGCCTCGCCTAGCCCCACCCTTCCGGGCCCCACCCTTCCGGGCCCCACCCGGCCTCCCCTCGCCGATCATGAAGCTAGCGGCGACAAATCGGACTCCCGGCCCCGCTAGCTTCATGATCGCCGGCCTGCTCCCACGTGACGGGCAAGCTCTCTCGCATCTCGGGAGCCGGGGAGATCTTGGAAGAAGAAGGCCCCTCCAGGGGTCGGTTCGCTCCAAGATTCGGACCGTGGAGTTGTCTGACCGCTTCGCCGGCTGGACCGCGCGCGGTCAGCGGCGATGACGCGAGCCGGTACGGCGTTGTTGACGGTATTACGTTATGCGCACTAGTGTGCGGAGCGTGGATACGACGCAGCTTCTCAAGGGTGTGCTCGATCTGGCGGTGCTGGCCGTGCTCAAGGACTCCGACGGCTACGGCTACGACATCCTCCGCCGGCTGCGCGAGGCCGGCCTCACCGAGGTCGGCGACGCCTCGGTCTACGGCACGTTGCGCCGGCTCTTCGCGGGCGGCCTGTTGACCACCTACGTGGTGCCCAGCGAATCCGGGCCGCACCGCAAGTACTACGCGCTGAACGCCGCCGGGCGGGACCAGCTCACCCGCTCCGGCAAGACCTGGCGCTCGTTCGCCACCACCATGGACGCACTGCTCGACGATCGGGGGATGGCGGCATGACCGTCACTGGGCAGGAGATCACGGACTACGTCGACCGGGTGCGGGCCGCGCTCGCCGACCTGCCGCCGACGCTCCGCGACGAGTTGACCGAGGACCTTCCGGAGCACCTCGCCGAGGTGGCCGCCGAGGGCGACGGCACGCTCGTCGACCGGCTCGGCGCGCCGGAGGCGTACGCGTTGGAGTTGCGCGCCGCGGCCGGCGCGGAGCCGGGCGGCCGACCGGCCCGCCTGCGTCGGCTGGCGTCCGCGCGGGACCGGGCCGCCACCCAGGTACGCCTGCTCGACCGTCAACTCGGCCCGCTGCTCGGGCACACCCGGGTGGCGGACTTCCTGCGCTCGCTGCGCCCGGCCTGGTGGCTGGTGCGCGGCTATCTGGCCGCGCTGCTCATCGGCGAGATGACGCGCAGCGGTCGGGCCGGCCTGCTACCCCGGCTCGACGACAGCCTGCTGGGCGGCCTGCTGCTGCTCACCGGCGCGGTCCTCGCGTCGCTGTGGCTCGGCCGTCGCTCCGGCGGCTTCACCGGGTGGCCGCGCCGGCTGCACCTGGTGGGCACCGCCGTGCTGGTGGTCTTCTCGTTCGCGGTGCTCGCCGACGTCGATCGCAACGCCGGCGAGGACGGTTACACCTCCTACCAGGAGGTCGCGGTCGACCGGCGGTACGACCGGATCGAGGACGTCTTCGTCTACGACCAGCAGGGGCGGCTCATCCGCGACGCCCAGCTCTTCGACCAGAACGGTGTGCCGATCCGGCTCGGCTGGCCGACCTGCCTCGACGCGTCCGGTGCCGTGCCGGCACCGCGCAACGCCTACCCGTACTGCCCGGAACTGGCCCCGTTCGGCCCGCCGGCCGTGACGCCGGCACCCGCCGCCCCGCCGGCCGTGACGCCGGCACCCGCCGCCCCGCCGGCCGTGACGCCGGCACCCGCCGCCCCGCCCACGGCCACCGACACGGCCTCGCCCTCCGGCCTCCCACCCGCGCCGGCGGCGACCGCCGCACCCGGCACACCAACGCCGACACCGACGCCCTGACTCCGGCCGCGTCCGGATGAACCGACAGGAGGTGAATGCCACTGTTCTTCCGTCTTCCCCGGGCCGGTGACGGCGTGGCACGCTACCGGCACGTAACAGCCAACTGTGCGACCAGCCAACGGTGACTGACCGCTAGGAGGACGGGCCCATGGGCGAGATGGTGAGCTTCACCGGCAACGGGGGGACGAGCGAGGGGTATCTCGCGATACCCTCCGGCGGTGCGGCCAGCCCGGCGGTCATCGTCATCCAGGACTGGTGGGGCCTGGTGCCCCACGTCCGGGCCGTGGTCGACCGCTTCGCCGAGGCCGGCTTCGTCGCCCTCGCGCCCGACTTCCGGCACGGCGGTCCCGCCGTCAAGCCGACCGAGCCCCGGCAGATGCTGAACAGCAGCCAGATGGACGAGGCGGCCAGCGACATCTCGGCCGCCGCCGAATACCTGGCGAGCCGCCCCGAGGTGGCCGGCAAGGTGGGCTGCGCCGGGTTCTGCGCGGGCGCCAGCCTCGCCCTGTGGGCCGGTACGACCTCCGAGCGGATCGTCGCCACCACCGCGTTCTACCCGCGCCTGCCCTGGGAGGGCATGGCCGCCGACTGGTCCGGCTACGCCGGCAAGGCCGCGCTCGTCCACTGTTCCGAGGCGGACGGTCTCTCCGCCGCCGACGGGGTGCAGGGCGTACGCCGGTCCATCGAGGCCGCTGGCGGCACCTGCCAGACGTTCGACTACCCGGGCACCGCGCACGCGTTCTTCAACGAGGACCGGCCGGAGCAGTTCGACCAGCGGGCCGCCGCCACCGCCTGGGCCCGCACCCTGGAACTGTTCCGGGCGAAGCTTGGCTGAGTCGCGTACCCCGGGGGAGGTGGTCGCCCGCGCGGCGCGGGCGACCGACCTGACCGACCTCGACGGCGCGGTCAGTGACTGCTTCGCCTGCCCGCGGCTGGTGGCGTGGCGCGAGGAGGTGGCCCGGGTCAAGCGGGCCGCGTTCCGCGACCAGGACTACTGGGGGCGGCCGGTGCCGGGCCTCGGGCCGCCGGACGCGCGGATCGCGATCCTCGGCCTGGCGCCCGCCGCGCACGGCGGCAACCGCACCGGCCGGATCTTCACCGGGGACCGCTCCGGTGACGTGCTCTTCGCCGCGCTGCACCGGGCCGGGCTGGCCAACCAGCCGACGAGCGTCTCCGCCGACGACGGCCTCACGCTCCGGGAGACCCGCATCTTCTCGGCGGTGCGCTGCGCCCCGCCGGACAACAAGCCCACCCCGGCCGAGCGGGACACCTGCGCGCCGTGGGTGCACCGCGAGGTCGAACTGATCCGCCCCACGCTGCGCGTGGTGGTCGCGCTGGGCGCGTTCGCCTGGGCCGCGTGGTGGCCGGTGCTCCGCCAGGTGTACGGACAGCGCCCGCCCACACCGCGACCCGTGTTCGGCCATGGGGCACACTGGTCCGGCGAGTCCGTGCCGGCGTTGCTCGGCTGCTATCACGTCAGCCAGCAGAACACGTTCACCGGCCGGCTCACGCCGGCGATGTTGGACGACGTGTTCACCCGGGCCAAGCAACTGTCCGGGGTGGACTGAGGAACACACCTGAGGCGGGGGAATGGACTTCGGCGTGCTGCGCAGGTGGTGGCCGGTCACGGCGGTCGCGGTGCTGCTCGCGGTCGCCGCCTTCGCCGCCGGGCACTCCGCGATCGGGACCAGCCGGATCCCGCCCGTGGACAACGTCCCGTACGTCCCGGACTATCCGTCCGAGGCGCCGCCGTCGATCCCGGCCGAGCCCCGGGAGTTGGGCATCCCCTCCGAGGGTGGGGTGCCCGACTGGCTGGGCACCGCCGCGGTGGCACTGCTCTTCACGATCGTGCTCGCCGTCGTCGGCTACCTGCTCTGGAGCGTGCTCCGCGGCGCGCTGCGCCGGACCACCCGCGCGGTGCCGGTGCGGCGCACCCGGCGTACCGCCGAGGGCACCGCCCGCGAGGTGGTGGCCGCCCTGGACGCCGGGCTGGAGGAGTTGGACGACCGCGCCACCGACCCGCGGACCGCGGTGATCGCCTGCTGGGTCCGGCTGGAGGAGGCCGCCGAGGACACCGGGGTGCCCCGGAGGACCGGCGACACGCCCACCGACCTGGTCAGCCGGCTGCTGCGCGGCGACCCCGAGGCCGGCATCCCGGCGATCGCCAGCGCCGACGTGCTGGACGGGTTCGCGCACGTCTACCGCGAGGCCCGCTACGCCACCCACCCGGTCGACGAACGCACCCGCGACCAGGCCCGGGCGGCGCTGCGCCGGCTGCGCGGCGAGCTGACCGGGGTGGCGGCGGGGGAGGTCGGCTCGGCATGAGCACCAGCATCGACGACCTGCTCGGCTCCGGCGAGGAGCCCACCGGCTCCGCCGCCGAACGACCGTCCGGTGGCCGGGCCCGGTGGTTGCTGCGGATCGTGCTGGTCACCGCCGCCGCCGTCGTGGTGATCGTGGTCGGCCTCCGCGCGGTCGGCCTGCGGGTGCCGCTCTGGATCATCGTGGCGGGCGTGCTCGCGGTGCTCGCCGTGCGCCGGGTCACCGCCGCGCTCTCGCCCCCGCCGCCGCCGCGCGCCGGGCTGCGGTCCTCCGGCGGTGAGGAGTCCGGCACCTGGAACTGGTCCGCCCGGGACGCGCTGCGCACCGCCATCAACGGCTGGGAACGACCGCTGGACTGGTGCGTCGACAACCGGGAGCGGTTCACCGAGCGGGTGCTGCCGCGCCTCGGTGAGCTGGCCGACGAGCGGCTGCGCCAGCGGCACGGCGTCACCCGCGAGTCCGACCCGGCGCGCGCCCGCGCCCTGCTGGGCGAGCCGCTGTGGACGTTCCTCGGCACCCCCGCCCGCCGCCCCCCGACGCCGCGCGACCTCGCGGCGATCGTCGCCGAACTGGAGAAGATCTGATGAACGAGGACCGGAGCATGCCTCCCGCCGAGGTGGGCCGGCTCGCCCGGACCGTCCTGGACGCGGTCGGCACCGTCGTGGTCGGCAAGCGCGAGGCGCTGGAGCTGGTGCTGGCCGGCATCCTGGCCGGCGGCCACGTGCTGCTGGAAGACCTGCCCGGCCTGGGCAAGACGCTCACCGCGCGGTGCTTCGCGCAGGCGCTCGGGCTGGACTTCCGCCGGCTCCAGTTCACCCCGGACCTGCTCCCCGCCGACGTCACCGGCTCGTTCCTGTACGACCAGAGCAGCGGCGACTTCTCGTTCCGGGCCGGGCCGCTCTTCACCAACCTGCTGCTCGCCGACGAGATCAACCGGACGCCGCCGAAGACCCAGTCGGCGCTGCTGGAGGCGATGCAGGAGAAGCAGGTCTCGGTGGAGGGCGTGACCTACCGGCTGGACGAGCCGTTCCACGTGCTGGCCACCGCCAACCCGATCGAGTACGAGGGCACCTACCCGCTGCCCGAGGCGCAACTCGACCGGTTCCTGCTGCGCGTCTCGTTCGGCTACCCGAACCACGACGAGGAGTGGGACGTGCTGCGCCGCCGTATCGCCCGCCGCCGCGAGGAGGCCGAGATCACGCCGGTGGTGGACGCCGCCACGCTGCGCGCCATGCAGGCCGCGCTGGAGGACGTGGTGGTCGAGGACTCGATCGGCCGGTACATCGTGGCGCTCACCGCGGCCACCCGCGAGCACCCGTCCGTGCTGGTCGGCGCGTCGCCGCGCGGCTCGCTGGCGTTGCTGCTGCTGTCCCGGGTGCGGGCCGTGCTCGCCAACCGGGACTACGTGGTGCCGGAGGACGTCAAGGCGGTGGCGGCGCCCGCGCTGGCGCACCGCATCACGCTGCGTCCGGAGATGTGGTTGCGCCGGGTCGACCCGGCGTTCGTGGTCGGCGAGGTGCTCGAGTCGACGCCCGCCCCGGCCAGCGGCGCGCTGCCCAGCTACGCCGCCGGGCGCTGATGGACGAGCGGGCCGAGCCGGCGAACGGCTGGGCGCCCACCTGGGCGCTCGGCCGGGCCGTGCTGCTCACCGGCGTGCTGCTCGTCGCGGCCGTGCTGCTCGGCCGGATCGACCTGGTGGTGCTGGCCACGCCGTTCGCGCTGGGCACCGCGTACGGGTTGCGCCGCCGCCCGGCCACCCAGCCCGAGCTGGAGCTGAGCGTCGCGGACACGCACCTGGTCGAAGGGTCGCCGATGGCCACCACGGTGGCGGTGGCCAACCCGGACCTGATCGGCTACGACCTGGCGGTGGTCCGGACCCGGATGTCGCCCTGGCTGCGGGTGGAGAAGGTCGGCTTCGGCGGTGCCGAGATGGACGTGAGCCGCTCCGGCGGCGCGGACCGACCGTTCGTCACGTCGGTGCCCCGGGGCAGCGCCGTCGACCTGGAGCTGAGCGGCACCGCGCTGCGGTGGGGCCGGCACCCGTTCGGCCCGGCCGGCGTCCGGGTCGCCGCCGCCGACGGGCTGCTGGTCTCCCGGGCGGTGATCACCGCCCCGATCCGCGCCCGGGTCTACCCGCGCACCGAGCCGTTCGACGCGGTCGAGGCGATGCCCCGGGCCGCCGGGCTGGTCGGCGCGCACCGGTCACGGCGGCCGGGGGAGGGCGGCGAACTGGCCGGCGTACGCGTCTTCGCGCCCGGGGACCGGCTGCGCCGCATCGACTGGCGGGTGTCGCTGCGGGCCCGCCAACTGCACGTCGCGGCCACCCTCTCCGACCGGGACGCCGAGGTGGTGGTGCTGCTGGACGTGCTCGCCGAGGCGGGCCGCTCCGGCGGCGTACGCGGGCCGGCGTCGGTGCTCGACACCACGGTCCGGGCCGCCGCCGCGATCGCCGAGCACTACCTGCACCGGGGCGACCGGGTGGCGCTGCTGGAGTACGGTCCGGCCGCCCGGCGACTGCGCCCGGCGACCGGGCGTCGGCAGTACCTGACCGTGCTGGAGTGGCTGCTCGACGTGCAGGCCGAGTCGTCCCCGCACGAGCCGTACGACCAAGTGTTCGGCCCGCAGGTGCTCTCCTCGGACGCGCTCGTGGTGGTGCTCACCCCGCTGCTGGACGAGCGGTCGGCGCAGATGTTGGCCCGGCTGGCCCGGGGCGGGCGGTTCGTGGTGGCGGTGGACACGCTGCCGGCGGAGCTGCCGGTGCCGAAGGAACGGGGCTGGGCCGAGGTGGCGTACCGGCTGTGGCGGCTGGACCGGGACACGATGATCGGGCAGCTCCGCGAGCACGGCGTGCCGGTGGTGCGCTGGGCCGGCGCGGGCAGCCTGGACGAGGTGCTGCGCGACGTGTCCCGCCTGGCCATGGCGCCGAGGGTGGGGCTGCGGTGAGTGACCTGGCGGGCGGGCTCGTGGAACGGGTGCGGGCGGTGCGGTACAAGGTGGCCCGGGTCAGCCCGCTGCCGCTGCTGGTGCGCGTCGGCATCTTCCTCGTCGTGTTCGCCGGCTTCCTGCTGGCGTACCCGGTGCAGATGCTGGCCCCGCGGTCGCTGCTGGCCCTGACGGTGGCCGCGGTGCTGCCGGCGGTCGCGCCGCGCCGGCTCTGGCCGACGTTCGCCGCGCTGGTGACGGTCGGCGGCTGGCTGCTGGCCATGCTCGGCTACGACCGGCCGCCGGCGCTGTGGCGGCTGCTCGCCGTGGCCACGCTGCTCTACCTGGCGCACACGCTCTGCGCGCTGGCCGCGCTGCTGCCCTACGACGGGTTGATCGACCCGGACCTGGTGCTGCGGTGGCTGGCCCGGGCCGGTGGCGTGGTGCTGGGCAGCGCCGTGCTCGGCGTCGTGCTGGCCTGGCTCGGTGGGGTCGGCGGGACCGCCGGGACGCAGGTGGCGACCGTGGTGGGACTGCTGGTCGCGGTGGGGCTGAGCGCGTTGCTGGGGTGGCTGCTGCGTCGCAGATGACGGGACGCGGCGGGACGTTGTGCAGGTCACACCGGTTGTGCTCCGTCACAGAAGGGGGTCTCGCGCGGTATTACCGGAGCCCCCCGGGGAAAGATGGATGACGTGAATCCGAAGCGGATCCTTGTCGTGGGTGCCGGGCACGTTGGCCTGTACGCCGCTCTGCGCCTGTCCAAGAAGCTGAGCTCCCGTGAGGCCGAGGTGGTCGTCGTCGACCCCCAGCCGCACATGACGTACCAGCCGTTCCTCCCGGAGGCTTCGGCCGGCAACATCTCCCCGCGACACGCTGTGGTGCCGCTGCGGCGGGAGTTGCGCAAGTGCACGGTGGTGGCCGGCACGGTCACCCGGATCGACCACGGCCGGAAGACCGCCGTGGTGCAGCCGATCAGCGGCCCGACCCGGGAGATCCCGTACGACCACGTGGTGGTCGCCCCCGGCTCGGTCTCCCGCACCCTGCCGATCCCGGGCCTGCACGAGAATGGCATCGGGTTCAAGACCATCGGCGAGGCCATCTTCCTGCGCAACCACGTGCTGGACCGGCTGGACGTGGCGGCCGCCACGACCGACCCGGAGGTCCGTCGCCGGGCGCTGACGTTCACGTTCGTGGGCGGCGGTTACGCCGGCATCGAGGCGCTCGCCGAGATGGAGGACATGGCCCGCGACGCGCTGCGCTACTACCCGGAGCTGAAGCCGGAGGAGATGCGCTGGGTGCTGGTCGAGGCGACCCAGCGGGTGCTGCCCGAGGTCGACCGGGACATGGGCGCCTACACGGTGCAGCAGCTCCTGAAGCGGAACATGGACATCCGGCTGGACACCCGACTGGAGTCCTGCGTCGACGGGGTGGTCAAGCTCTCCGACGGCGACAGCTTCCCGTCCGACACCATCGTGTGGACGGCCGGCGTGAAGCCGTCGCCGATGCTGGACGCCACCGACCTCCCGCGCGACGAGCGTCGCCGGGTGACCTGCCGGCCGACGCTCCAGGTCGTGGACGGCGACCGGGTGGTCGAGGGCGCGTGGAGCGCCGGCGACTGCGCCGCCGTGCCGGACCTGACCAAGGAGCCGGGCAACTTCTGCTCGCCGAGCGCGCAGCACGCGGTGCGGCAGGCCGCCCGGATGGCCGACAACATCGCGAACGTGATCCGCGGGCGCGAACCGGTCGACTACAAGCACAAGCACGTCGGCAGCGTGGCCAGCCTCGGCCTGCACAAGGGCGTGGCGCAGGTCTACGGCGTGAAGATGACCGGCTGGCCGGCGTGGTTCATGCACCGGACGTACCACATGTCGCGGATCCCGTCGTTCAACCGCAAGGTCCGGGTGGTGGTGGACTGGTCGCTGGCGTTCTTCCTCAAGCGTGAGGTGGTCGCGCTGGGCCAGCTGCACGACCCGCGTGAGGAGTTCGCGGAGGCGTCCGCCCCGCCGCCCGCCGCGGCGCGCGTCTGACGCTCGCAGCGTTGGGCCCTTCCCGCACGGGAGGGGCCCTTCGCCGTACCCGGGGTCGGAGCAGGGCCGGGGTCAGAACCGCCAGGTCCAGGCGTCGGCGACCCGGGCACCCGGCCCGAAGAGCGCCTCCAGCGTCCGGCGCAGCAGCTCCGCGTGCGGGGCGTCGTCGGTGAGCGCCACGCAGGACGCGCCCCAGGCGTCGACGTCCCGGGCCGCCTGGCGGCGCTGCCGGTCACCGATCGGCGGGGCGACGCCCCGCCGGGCCACGTCGGCCAGCAGCGCCGAGGTGGGACGCTGCCAGGTGCCCATGGTGGCCGAGCCGCCGGGACCGTACGGGCCGATGAAGAACCCCTCCGGCATGCCGAACCCGACGCCGGCGGCGGTGGCCCACCGCATCGGCCCGGGATGCTGCGGGGTGGCCGTGGGCACCGGCACCAGCACCCCGCCCGGGCGTACGCACTGTCGCCAGTGGCCGCCGGTTACGAACGTGGGCAGCGGCGGCCGGTCGATCGTGGGCAGCGGCGTCGGGAAGACGCTGAGCAGGGCCGCGCCGACCGCCAGCGGCACCAGCCGGCGCGCCGGACCCGGCTCGTGCAGTGCCCGGTGCACGGCGAGCGTGAGCACGGCGCCGACCAGCGGCAGCACCGCCAGCGCGAACCGGCTGGGCAGCGCGCCGTCCACCACCGGCAGGCCGGCCAGCAGCGCGTACGGGCCGGGCACGCCGGTCCGCTCGCCGCCGGCGACCACCTCGGGGCCGAGCGAGAACGCGGCCATGACCAGCGCCGCGGCGACCAGGGCGCGCACCAGCGCGCGCCGGCCCAGCCAGACCGCGCAGCCGGCCGTCACCAGCAGCAGCGGCCAGCCCAGGAACGTGGTGAACTCCGCCGGGCCGGTGGTCAGCCGGACCGCCTCCGGGCTGCCGAGCACGGTCAGCGCGGAGAGCCGGGTCCAGCCGGTCAGGTCGGCGGAGAAGTAGGCGGGCGGGAAGATCCCGTCGGCGACGCCCTGCGGGCCGGCGAACTGGAGCCGGAGCGGGTACGCCAGCACCACCAGCGCGAGCCCGGCGGCGCCGAGCAGCCCGCCGGCGAAGCCGGGCAGTGCCCGACGCGACAGCTCCCGGTCGGCCAGCCCGTACGCGACGGCCAGCACCGCCAGCGTGAGCGCGGTGAGGAAGAGCACCTCCTCGCCGACGAAGACCTGGACGACGGCGGTGCCGGCCAGCCCGACCGCTGAGGAGATCATCCGGCGGCGGTCCGGGCCGTCCCGGTGTCCGGCCGGGTCGGCGGCGCGCAGCAGCCGCACCACCAGCCAGACCAGCACCGGGACCAGCCACTGCGCGGTCATGTGCAGGTGGCCGTTGCTCTGCGAGACCATGCCCGGCCCGAAGCCGCAGAGCGCCGCGCCGAGCCCGGCGGCGAGCCGGTGGGCCCGCAGCGTCCGGGTGAACAGCAGATACCAGGCGACCGCCGTGCCGGCCAGGTTGCCGGCGACGAGCAGGGCGAACGTGACCGGCGCGCCGAACGCCCACGTGACCGGCGCGAGCAGCACCCCGAGCGCGACGACCGAGGTGTTGGCCATCAGGTTGACCCCGTCCGGCGCGTTGAGCCGGTCGGTGACCAGGCTGAAGTCGCCGCCCAGGGCCCGCGCGTCGAGCGCCAGGAACCATTCGTAGAGCGTCTGGTCGGCCGGGTTGAGCGCGAGCATCCGGGTGCCCGGCGTCGGCCACAGGCCGTGGGTGAGGCCGCCGGCGAACGCCACGAACAGCAGCCCGACCAGCAGGTCCGCGCGGTGCCGGCGAGCGGCGGCCCGTACCCGGTCGACCCGCGCCGCGGCGGTCGCCGGTGCGGGTCGGACCGCCTGGTCGCGGTCGGGCCCGGGGGCCGCGCGGGCGGCGCTGGTCACGGCCCCGACCCTATCGGCCGCCCCCCACGGGGTACGCCGCGGCGCGGCGCAGCCGCTACGGTGAGATCTGCACCGCGCGTGTCGGCACGGCGGTGTCACCCGCCCGGGTGGTGGAACGGCAGACACGGCCGCCTTAAAAGCGGCTGCCGAAAGGCGTGCGGGTTCGACCCCCGCCCCGGGCACGGAACTCTCAGCTTTCCCACAGCTTGACGCCGCGCACGGTGTTGTCGCCGCGTCTACGCTGGGAGGTGCACGTCTACGTGCGAACGACCCCCTGAGGGAGGCCTGAGAAGTGAAGACCTCGAACCCGGTGCTCGCCCGGCTCGGCCAGGCGGCCGAGCGTGAGCGGGCGACCGGGTACGCCCAGCCCGGGCCGTACGGTCAGCCCGGATACCCCCAGCAGTACCCGCCGCAGCAGCACTACCCGAGCGGCTACGGCCAGCCGGTGGCCCCGCCCGCGGTGACCCCGATGACCCTCGACGACGTGGTCGTCAAGACGGTCCTCATGCTCGCCATCCTGGGCGCCTCGGCCGCTGCGGCCTGGGTGCTCGTGCCGGACGCCCTGGTCGGCGTCGCCTGGATCGGCGCCGCCGTGGTCGGCCTGGTGCTCGGCCTGATCATCTCGTTCTCCCGGATGGCGAACCCGGCGCTCGTGGTGACGTACTCGATCGTCGAGGGCGTCTTCGTCGGCATGGTCAGCAAGGCGTTCGACTCGCTCTACGACGGCATCGTGCTCCAGGCGGTGGCGGCCAGCTTCGGCGTCTTCTTCCTGATGGCGATGATCTACAAGGCGCGGATCATCCGGGCCACCCCGAAGTTCGCCCGGATCATGGTGGCGATCATCGCCGGCCTGTTCGGGGTGATGCTTGTCAACCTGGTGCTGTCGCTGTTCGGCGTCAACACGCACCTGCGGGACGGCAGCCCGCTCGCCATCGGCTTCAGCCTGGTCTGCATCGTGGTGGCGTCGCTGAGCTTCGTGCTCAACTTCGCCCAGATCGAGGAGGGGGTCCGGATGGGGCTCCCGCAGCGCTACGCCTGGACGGCCGCGTTCGGCATCGTGGTCGGCCTGGTCTGGCTCTACATCGAGATCCTGCGGCTGCTCAGCTACTTCCAGGGCGACGACTGACCGTCCCGCCCGCCCGTCGACGCCCGCCTGCCGCATCCCGCGGCGGCGGGCGTCGTCCGTAGACTCGGCGGTGATGAGCGCAGCGGAACTGGACCGGGCGGTGGCCCTGCTGGTCCGACAGGTCGGGCACTGGCAGCAGCCGCGCTGGTCGGCGCCGGCCGCAGGCGGCAACGTGTCCCGGGCCGACCTGGTGCACAAGCTGGTCCAGGAGCTCGCCAACCTGGCCGCCGACGCCGCCGGTGAGCCGCGTCGCGAGGTGCCCCGGCTGCCCAGCGACCTGGCCCTGCCCGACCAGCTCCGGGTGGTCGCCGCCGACCTGGCCCTGGCCGCCCCACCGACCCCGGTCCTGACCGCCGCCGTCAACGCGATAACCCAAACCCGAGCCACCCTCTAACCCACCCCACCCCACCCCACCCCCACCCCCGCCCCACCCCACCCCACCCCCGTCGATCTTGCACTTGTTGCCCCGGCGAATCGGGTATAACGGGCGGACAGCGGGCCGGAAGTGCAAGATCGCGGGCGAGGTGCAGCACGTTTCCGTTCCGGTGGCGCGACGGGTCGCGCCGTGGTCTCTCGCGATGCGCTGTACCCGACCCGTCTGCGCCATCAAGTTCGTAGGCGTCGGGAAAGCCGGTGCGAGTGGCGACCGGAGCGTCTCCCTACCGGCGGCGGAGTCGGTGGCCGCCGGCCGGTCCGGTCGGGCCGGCGTGAGAGTCGGTGATCAGGGCTTCAGCCAGCGGCGCACCCCGGGTCGGCGGGCCCGGTCGAGTGCGCGCTGCACCGCCGGCAGGTCGTGCCCGGCGGCCTCGGCCTGCCGCGCGTGCAGCAGGCCGTAGGTGAACGTGTTCTCACCCTCGGCGTACGCCCGCAGCGCGTGCCGGCGCAGCGCCTCCCGGGTCACCACCGAGTCCTGGTGTGTCCCGAGCAGGTTCTGGAGCGTCTTGAGCCGCTTCACCAGGCGGGCGGCCGGCTTGCCGGCGTCGGGCACCCGGACCTCCACCGCGTACCGGGCCGCCTTGTACTTATTGCGCGCCTCGTGCAGGGCGGTGTCCCCGGCCGGTCCCCGGTCGGCCAGCGCCCGGTCCAGCCGCTCGTCGGCGCGGCGCACCGCGCGGCGTACCCGGCGGTCCACCCAGCGGCGGTTCACCTCGGCGGTCGGGCCGTCGAGCAGCCGGTCCAGGCGGGTCAGCAGGTCGGGATGACTGTCGTCGTCCAACGCCGCGCGCAGGGCGGTGGTCGACCCGGCCAGGTCGGCGGCGAACCGCTCCCCGACCCGCGCGGCGACCGGGCCGAGCACCAGCTCGTCGGGCAGTTCGTGCACCGCCGCGGCGAGTCGGGCGGTCAGCACCTGGACGTCGCGGACCCCGCCCAGGTCGCCGCCGAGCCGCCGCAGCTCGCCCCGGACCGCCTCGCTCTCCCGCCGGTCCCACAGGCCGCGGAACGTACGCAGCGTGGCCCGCAGCCGGCGGATCGCGACGCGCATGTCGTGCACCGCGTCCGCGTCGCCCTGGTACGCCGCCGCGTGGTTGCCGACGATCGCGTCCCGCTGCTTCCGGGCGTACCCCACGACCGGCCCGGCCGGGCCGGTGGGCGCCCGGTCGTCGAACCGGGCGAGCCGCCCGGCGACCGCGCGGTGGGACTTGCTGACCGACACCTCCCGGGCGCCGGCCCCGGCCAGCCGGGCGGAAACCGCGTCGAGCAGCTCCTCGTCGCCGTCGACCAGCTCGACCTCGATCTCGTGCCAGGTCCGGGCGGTGCCGTCGACCAGGTCCTCGGACCGGACGTCATCCTCGGCCACCTCGGCCAGCACACGACCGTCGGCGTCCAGCAGTCGTCGCTCCCGGCGGTGGTTGACGATCCGGGCCGCCGGGGCCACCGGCCGACCCCGGGACGCGCCCCGGATCAACGCGACCAGCTCGGCCGGTGGGCCGGCGTCGGCCGCCCCGGCCGGAAACTGGTGCTCGACCCGGGCTCCACCGACCGCGCCCACCTTGAGGTGCCAGCCCGCGTCGTGCCCGCCGGTACGCCGCCGCAGCGCGTGGGCGCTCCGCAGCAGCCGTAGGTCGTCGGTGTCCCAGTAGACGGCGTCCAGCTCCGAGGCGGTGGCGTCGGACATCGTCACGACGCCACCGCAGCCGGTCAGGTCGGGCAGCCGGAAACCCTCGTCGCCGGAGAATGTGCGCTCGCGTTCCACGACGGTCGCCATGCGGGTTCCGGTACCCGGCGCGTGCTGTGGTGAACCGAGTTCAGCTCAGTCGTTCGAGCACCATGGCCATGCCCTGGCCGCCGCCGACGCACATGGTCTCCAGGCCGATGGTCTTGTCGTGCCACTCCAGCGCGTTGAGCAGGGTGCCGGTGATCCGGGCGCCGGTCATGCCGAACGGGTGACCGACCGCGATCGCGCCGCCGGCCACGTTCAGCTTCTCCTCCGGGATGCCGAGCTGCCGGTACGACGGGATCACCTGGGCGGCGAACGCCTCGTTGATCTCCACCAGGTCGACGTCGTCGATGGTCATGCCGGCCCGCTTCAGCGCCTGCTTCGACGCCTCGACCGGGCCGAGGCCCATGATCTCCGGGGAGAGCGCGGTGACGCCGGTGGAGACGATCCGGGCCAGTGGGGTGAGCCCCAGCTCGGCCGCCCGCCCGGCACTCATGATCACCACGGCGGCGGCGCCGTCGTTCAGCGGGCAGCAGTTGCCGGCGGTGATCCGGCCGTCCGGGCGGAACACCGGCTTGAGGCCGGCCACGCCCTCCAGGGTCACCCCGGGACGCGGGCCGTCGTCGGCGTTGACCACGGTGCCGTCCGGCGTGGTGACCGGCGTGATCTCGCGGGCCCAGAAGCCGTCCGCGATCGCCTTCTCGGCCAGGTTCTGGCTACGGACGCCGAACGCGTCCATGTCCTCGCGGGTGACGTCGTACACCTGGGCCAGGTTCTCCGCGGTCTGCCCCATGGCGAGGTAGATGTCCGGCAGCCGGCCGGCCTCCCGCGGATCGGTCCACACCTCGGCGCCGGCCTGCGTGCGGGCCTGCGAGCGCTCGCGTGCCTCGGCGAAGCGCGGGTTCTCCCAACCGCCGCCGACCAGCGCCTGCGCCTCCGGCGGCAGGGTGTCCGAGTTGCCCCGGGCGTAACGGGAGACCATCTCCACACCGGCGGAGACGAACACGTCGCCCTCACCGGCCCGGATCGCGTGCATCGCCATCCGGGTGGTCTGGAGCGAGGAGGCGCAGTAGCGGGTCAGCGTGGCGCCGGGCAGCCCGTCCAGGCCCAGCAGCGTGGCGACCACCCGGGCCATGTTGAAGCCCTGCTCACCGCCGGGCAGACCGCACCCGAGGTAGAGGTCGTCGATGGTGGTGGGATCGAGCGCCGGCACCTTGTCGAGGGCGGCCTGGACGATGGTGGCGGCGAGGTCGTCCGGGCGGACCTCGCGCAGGGAACCCTTGAACGCGCGGCCGATGGGGGACCGGGCGGTGGCGACGATGACGGCGTCGCGGGGCGACTCAATCGGCATGAACCAACGTTAACCCGCGGGTAACTTGCGGTGGAAGCCGCGCCCCGGGCGGGAAATGTCACCCTGCCGGCGGCCGACGGTGGTGCCGGAACGCGACCGCGGCGGCGGCCTCGACGGCCGGGAGCAGCGCGTGCGCCCAGACCCGGTAGCCGTCCGCGGAGGGGTGGAAGCCGTCGTGGCAGAGCGTGCCGGCGTCGGCCCGGAACACCGGGCCGGTCTCGGTGCCCAGGTCGACGACGGTGCCGCCGGCATCCAGCACGGCCGCCGTCTGGGCCCGCGCCATCCGCCGCCCGGACCAGCCGAGCACCTGGCGCAGCGGAGCGGCGACGGCGCGTACCGCGCCGAGGTCGGGGCAGGTGCCGACGACGACCTCGATGTGGGCCTCGCGCAGCCGGCGGACCGCCGAGCCGAGGTACGCCGCCGCGTCGGCCGGACGGCCCATGGCGGTGGCGTCGTTCGCCCCGATCAGCACCACCGCCACGTCGGGCCGCTCGCCGAGCAGCGCGCGGGCCACCTGCGTGGCCAGGTCGGTGGCGCGGGACCCGGAGACCCCGACGCTGGACAGGTGCACCCGCCGGCCGGTCGGCCCCTCGGCGAGCAGGTGGGCGAGCTGGCCGCCGATGGTCTCCTCGAACCGGTCGACGCCCACCCCGATCGCCGACGAGTCGCCGAGCAGCACCAGCCGCAGCGGCGGGGCGTCGGCCCGGCCGACCGTGGCGCGCAGCACCAGACCCAGCTCGGGCTGGGCGTACTCCCGGGTGCGGGCGGCGATGGCCTGGCCGGCGAGGACCGCCGCGCCACCCACCGTGCCGGCCAGCAGCGACAGCGCCGCGGCCCGGCCCCACCGGGCCGCCGTCTCGTTCGATCCGCTCATGCCGGCACTCCGCTTCGCTCCGTGCCGCCATGAGGCACCATCGCCCTGAGCCTGCCGATTCGCTCGCTGCGCTCGCTCATGCCGGCACTCCGCTTCGCTCGCTCATGCCATTCCCTCCAGCGTGGCCGAGTCGGTGGCGGTGCCGCTGGGGGGCAGCGCGCCGACGCCGAAGAACGCTCGCCGGCGGAGCTGTGCCCACCGACCGCCCGGCCCGCGGTCGCGGCCCCGGAGCTGGGCGCCGCTGACCTCCGTGCCGGCGTGCCGGGCCGCCTCGTGGGCCGCCTCCGGGAGCGACCGTACGCCTTCCAGCCCGATGCGCGAAGGACGGCGTTCCGGCACCGCGCCCAACGCGGAGAGCACGGTGGGCAGCAGCGCCGCCGCGGCCATCGCGTACCCCTCCGCGGAGGGGTGGAACCGGTCCCAGGCGAACATCCGGCCGGGCTCGGCGGCGAACCGCGGCCCCAGCAGGTCAC
The DNA here is from genome assembly GCF_049841835.1 of Micromonospora sp. DT227. Lineage (NCBI taxonomy): Bacteria > Bacillati > Actinomycetota > Actinomycetes > Micromonosporales > Micromonosporaceae > Micromonospora > Micromonospora sp. DT227. The sequence goes on from NZ_JBNCLA010000001.1 coordinate 1,513,865, forward strand.
CGAGGGAGACCGTCCGGCCGCCCGCCTCCACCACGGCCACCGTCTGGGCGGCGGCGAGCTGGCGGCTCCAGCGTCGGGCCAGCCAACGCAGCGGCGGCTGGATCGGCCGGATCGTGCCCAGGTCGGGGCAGGTGCCGACGACCACCTCGCAACCGGCGGCGCGCAGCGTGCGGACCGCGTCGACCAGGTAGCGCACGGCCAACGCCGGCGGGGTGCGGTTGGTGACGTCGTTGCCGCCGACCAGCACCACGGCCACGTCCGGTGCGACCTCCAGGGCGGACTCGACCTGCGGCTTCAGCCCGGCCGACAGCGCGCCCACCACGGCGAACCGGTGCAGCCGGACCGGGCGGTGCAGCCGGCGGGACAGGCCGGTGGCCAGCAGCGAGCCGGGCGTCTCCCGGCGCCGGTGCACGCCGTAGCCGGCCGCGGAGGAGTCGCCGAGGACGACCATGGTGACCGGCTGGCCGGGGAACCTCGCGCCGTAGACGCCGTCGCAGCGTGGTGGTGGCGCCTCGGCCATCGGGATGGTGCGGCGGGCCTGCCGGGCCTGGCCGAGCAGCACGCCACCGGTGGCGGCCGTGGCCGCCACCGTGGCGCCCGTGCCGATCGCCGCGAGGCGGGCGATCTGCCGGGCGCGTCGCCGGCGGAGCGGCGCGACGGAACCGACGTCCCCCATGAACCGACAGTATCGCGCCGGTACGACGACCGCTGTCCTTGATCCTGCGGCTGGGAGCCGGCCGTTCTGGGTACCGGTGGGGTGGGGCTTGCCACGGGGCCGCACCCTGGTCCGGCGAAGAGAGGCGGAATCATGGGGAAGACGTTGAAGCGCAGCGCCGCGTTCGCCGCGTTGGCCCGGGCGTTGGCGGCCGGGGCGCGGGGCGGGCCGTCGCTGGGTGCCCGGCTGGCGGCGCTGCCGCGCATGATCCGGGCCACCGGGCGGGGGGAGTACGACGGCGGGCTGCGCCTGGCGTTGATGGCCGGCGCGGCGGCGTACGTCGTCTCCCCGATCGACCTGCTGCCGGAGATCCCGCTGGCGATCTTCGGGCTGGCCGACGACGCCGTCATGGTCACCTGGCTGGCCGGCAGCGTGCTCGCCGAGACCGAACGGTTCCTGGAGTGGGAGGCACGCCGCAGCTCCGTCATCCCGGGGCAGGTGGCCCCCTGACGGCACGTACGCTGGGCGGCGAACCGGCTGACCGGCCGCCCTCCGACGGCGGCGCTACGAAGGGCACAACGAGGTGCGGTACTACGACAACGTCGTCGAGCTGATCGGCAACACCCCGCTGGTTCGCCTGCGCAACGTCACCGAGGGCATCCAGGCGACCGTGCTGGCGAAGGTGGAATACGTCAACCCGGGCGGTTCGGTCAAGGACCGGATCGCGCTGCGCATGGTGGAGGACGCCGAGAAGGCGGGCATCCTCGGGCCGGGCGGCACGATCGTGGAGCCGACCAGCGGCAACACCGGCGTCGGGCTGGCCCTGGTGGCCCAGCTCCGGGGCTACCGCTGCGTGTTCGTCTGCCCGGACAAGGTCAGCCAGGACAAGCAGGACGTGCTGCGGGCGTACGGCGCCGAGGTGGTGGTCTGCCCGACCGCCGTCGCGCCGGAGGACCCGCGCTCCTACTACAACGTCTCCGACCGGCTGGCCCGGGAGATCCCCGGCGCGTGGAAGCCCAACCAGTACAGCAACCCGGCCAACCCGCGCTCGCACTACGAGACGACCGGCCCGGAGCTGTGGCGGCAGACCGACGGGAAGATCACCCACTTCGTCGCCGGTGTCGGCACCGGCGGCACCATCTCCGGCATCGGTCGCTACCTCAAGGAGGCGTCCGAGGGCCGGGTGAAGGTGATCGGCGCGGACCCGGAGGGCTCGGTCTACTCCGGCGGCACCGGCCGGCCCTACCTGGTCGAGGGCGTCGGCGAGGACTTCTGGCCGGAGACGTACGACCGGTCCGTCGCCGACGAGATCGTCGAGGTGTCCGACAAGCAGTCCTTCGAGATGACCCGCCGGCTGGCCCGTGAGGAGGGGCTGCTGGTCGGCGGCTCCTGCGGCATGGCCGTGGTGGGCGCGCTGGAGGTGGCCCGCAAGGCCGGCCCGGACGACGTGGTGGTGGTGCTGCTGCCGGACGGCGGCCGGGGCTACCTCTCGAAGATCTTCAACGACCGCTGGATGGCCCGGTACGGCTTCCTGGACGACGCCGGCGCCGAGCCGACCGTGGCCGACGCGCTCGGCGGCAAGCCGGGTGGCCTGCCCGAGCTGGTGCACGTGCACCCCACCGAGACGGTCCGCGACGCCATCGACTACATGCGCGAGTACGGCGTCTCCCAGCTTCCGGTGCTCAAGGCCGAGCCGCCGGTGGTGACCGGGGAGGTGGCCGGCTCGATCGCCGAGCGGGACCTGCTGGACGCGCTCTTCACCGGCCAGGCCCACCTGCACGACACGATCGAGCGGCACATGGGCGAGCCGCTGCCGATGATCGGCGGCGGGCAGCCTGTCAGCGAGGCGGTGACGCTGCTGGAGAAGGCCGACGCGGCGCTCGTGCTGGTCGACGGCAAGCCCAAGGGTGTGCTGACCCGGCAGGACCTGCTGGCCCACCTCGGCGCGCGCTGAGCGGGGTGCGGGGCCCCGGCGACGGGGCCCCTCACACCTCCCGCGCGTAGCGGAGCCGGGCGACCCGCCGGGGACCGATCCGGTCGGTGCTCCGGGTGCCGGTGGCGTGCCAGCCGCCGCGCTCGTAGAAGCGGCGCGCGGACGCGTTGTCGGCCAGCACCCACAGCGCCGCCCGGGCCCACCCACGGGCGCGCGCCGCGTCCAGCGCGTCCAGCATCAGCGCCCGGCCGGTGCCCCGGCCCCGCTCGTCCGGGTCGAGATGCAGGGCGTGGAGCAGCCCGGTCGCCGGGTCACCCTCGTCGTCCGGCCCGAGATAGCTGAAGCCCACCAGCCGTCCGTCCCGCTCGGCCACGGTCATCCGGTGGTCCGCGCCCTCCCAGGTCAACCGTTCCACCCAGTAGTGGCCCATCGCCTCGGCGGTGGGCTCGGCCAGCGCCTCGGGGGGCAGGAACGACGAGTACGCCGCCACCCGGGAGCGCTGGTGCAGGGCGCCGACCGCCAGCAGGTCGGTCTCGGTCGCGGGGCGTAGGGAGACGGTCACCCGGGCGACGGTACCCGCCGGGGCGGCACCGGCACCGTCTGGAGGTCCTCGGCGATCACCAGGTCGCCGGCGAAGTGCTCGCGGGCCTCGTCGTGGAAGCGGCGCGGGTCGGCGTACCGCTGGGAGAAGTGGGTGAGCACGAGCGTGCGTACCCCCGACTCGGTGGCCACCCGCGCGGCCTGGCCGGCGGTGAGGTGGCCGACCTCGGCGGCGAGCGCGGCCTCCGACGCCAGGAACGTCGACTCGATGACCAGCAGGTCGGCGTGCTCGGCCAGCGCGTACACGCCGTCGCAGAGCCCGGTGTCCATGACGAACGCGAACCGCTGCCCCGGTCGGGTGACGCTCACCTCGTCGGAGGTGACGCGGCGTCCGTCGACGTCCAGGTGGCCCTCGCGGAGCAGCCTGCCCACCGCCGGACCGACGATGCCGTACGCGGACAGCCGCTCCGGCAGCATCCGGCAGCCGTCCGGCTCGACGAGCCGGTAGCCGTACGTCTCGACGGGGTGGCGCAGCCGGCGGGCCTCCAGCGTGCCGACGCCCAGCGTGATCCGCTGCCCGTCGGCGTCGATCGGCTCGACGGCCAGCTCGGCGGTCTCGTGGAAGCTGGACGCGTGCCGCAGCCGGGCGAAGTAGTCGGCGCCGCCGGCCGGGAAGTGCACGGCCACCGGGTGCGGGACGCGGTCCAGGGAGAGGCGCTGGATCATGCCGGGCAGCCCGAGGCAGTGGTCGCCGTGGAAGTGGGTGACGCAGATCCGGGTCAGGTCGGTGGCGGTCACGCCGGTGTGCAGCATCTGGCGTTGGCTGCCCTCGCCCGGGTCGAAGAGGATCACCTCGTCGTCCCAGCGCAGCAGGTAACCGTTGTGGTTGCGTGCCCGGGTGGGGGCCTGACTGGCCGTGCCGAGCACCACCAGTTCCCGCATCGACACCGAATCCTCCGGCTGACATGGAACGACCCCCGGGGCTTCCGCGCTCGCGCGCGGGCCGGCTGGACTGGGCCGGCACCCCGGGGGTCGGGTGGCTGTCGTGGTTTCGCCGCACCGCTGCCACACGGTCTCGACGATCGTGCTGTGCCCGCCTCGCGGCGGACGATGTTCACTGTCGAGGACAGCGGCTAGCGGACAGCCACCTCACGAGTCCGATTGCTATACAAGTCTGGACCACCTCCTTTCCCGTGTACCGCCACGCTATCCACTTCCCGGCGGCCTCGGCAACGGATTTCGATCACAGACGTTCACTCCACGCCGATCGGGCCCTCGCGCGGGCCGTCCTCGTGCGCCGGCTGCACCGCCAGCGACGGGAAGTCGGCCAGGTCGCCCTCCGGCTCGGCGTCCCACTCCGGGAAGACCAGCGGGCTCTGGAGGTAGAGGCAGAGCAGTTGGGTGAGCTGGTGGAGGCCGTCGAGGTGGGTCCGCTCGTGGCCGTGGGTGGCGTCCACGCCGAAGCCCAGCAACGCCACCCGCGCGTGCGCGCCGGCCTCGACCGCGGACGCCGCGTCCGAGCGGTAGTAGTCGAAGACGTCGCGGACCAGGTCGACGCCGTGCTCCTTGGCGATGGCGGCCAGGTTGCGGGTCAGGTGGTAGTCGAACGGCCCGACCCCGTCGCCCATGGCCAACGTGGCGGCGGTCTCCCGGGACTGCTGGCCGGGCGCGACCACCGCCGCGTCCACCGAGACGATCTCCGCCACGTCCGGGTCGAGCCCGTGGCTGGCGCCGTGGCCGATCTCCTCGGTGACGGTGACCAGCAGGTGCGCGGTGACCGCCGGGGTGACGCCGGCGTCGACCATCGCCTTGAACGCGGTCAGCACCGCCGCCACCCCGGCCTTGTCGTCCAGGTGCCGGGACTTGACGTACCCGGTGGGGGTGATGGTCGGGTTGGGCAGCAGCGCGACGAAGTCCCCGGCGTCGATGCCGAGCGCCCGCAGGCCGGCCTCGTCGTGCACCGGCTCGTCGACCCGGACCTCGACCAGTTCCCAGCCGACGCCCTGGAGGTCGACCGCCTCGTTGTAGCGGTGCCCGCTCGCCTTCAGCGGCAGCACCTGGCCGGTGACCACCCGCTCCAGGTCGTCGGTGAAGATCCGCACGTGGGCGCCCTCGGCGAAGCGGGCGCTGTGCGTGCCGATCGGGTTGATCTCCAGCCGCCCGTTCTCCTTGAGCCGCTTCACCATGCCGCCGATGGTGTCGGTGTGCACCACGACGGCCCGGTCCGCGCCGGTCGGCCGGGGCCCGGGCAGGCAGGCGCTCAGCGCCCCGCGCCGGGTCAGCGTGGAGCTGATCCCGAGCGCGGAGAGCCGCTCGCCGACGTACTGCTGGATGTGGTCGGTGCGCCCGGACGGGCTGGGGATCTCCAGCAGTTCCACCAGCACCTGGCGCAGGTATTCGAGGTCGAGGTCGAGCGGTTGGGGTTTGCGTGCGGTCATGCCCCTGAGCCTGCCGCACCGGCCGGCGACCAGAGTCGCTGCGGTGCCCGCGTGCCCGGGAAGAGGAGGTCGACGAAGCGTTCGGCGGTCGGCTGCGGCTCGTGGTTGGCCAGCCCCGGCCGTTCGTTGGCCTCGATGAACACGTGCTCCGGGGCGTCCGGGGCGGGCGCCAGCAGGTCCAGCCCGGTGACCGGGATGTCCAGCGCCCGGCTGGCCGTCACGCACGCCTCGGCGATCGCCGGGTGCAGCTCGGCGGTCACGTCGTGGATGGTGCCGCCGGTGTGCAGGTTGGCCGTCCGGCGGACCGCCAGCACCTGACCCTCCGGCAGCACGTCGTGCATCTGGTGGCCGGCCTCGGCCACCACCTCGCGGGTCATGTCGTCGATCGGGATCCGGGACTCGCCACCGGTGGCGGCGGCCCGACGGCGGCTCTGCCGCCCGATCAGCTCGGTGACGTCGTGCACGCCGTCGCCGGTGATCTGCGCCGGCCGGCGGACCGCGGCGGCCACCACCTCGTGGTCGATCACCACCACCCGCAGGTCCTCGCCCGCGCGCAGCTCCTCGATCAACACGTCCGGGCAGAACCGCCGGGCCAGCTCGACGGCCGCGGTCAGCGCCTCCGGCGTCCGTACGCCGACGGTGATCCCGTTGCCCTGCTCGCCGCGCGCCGGCTTGACCACCACCGGGCCGACGTCGGCCAGGAACGCCAGGTCGTCGGGCTCGCCGGTGGCGGTGCGCCCACGCGGCACGGACAGGCCCGCCTCGGTGAGGATGCGCCGGGTCACCCGCTTGTCGTCGCAGCGGCTCATCGCCACCGCCGAGGTCAGCTCCGACAGCGACTCACGGGTGTGGATGGTCCGGCCGCCGCTGGTCAGCTTCAGCTCACCCCAGTGCGGGTCGGTCACCTCCACCCGGATGCCGCGCCGCATCGCCTCGTCCGCGACGATCTTCGCGTACGGGTTCAGCTCGTCGTAACCCGCGGGCATGGCCGGCAGGAACAGCCGCTCGTTGATCGGGTTCTTCCGCTTCACGCAGAGCGTGCCGGTGCGGTGGAAGCCGAGCCGCTCGTAGAGCCGGATCGCGCCCGAGTTCTCCGCCAGCACGGACAGGTCCACGTACGCCCGGCCGCGCGCGTCGAGCTGGTCGGCGAGCGCGGTGAGCAGCGCCTGGCCGGTGCCGGGCGGCGCGGTGTTGAAGTCCACCGTCAGGCACCAGAGGCTGGCGCCCTGCTCCGGGTCGGCGAAGACCGCGACATGGTCCACGCCGGTGATGGTGCCGACCACCTCACCGGCCGCGTTCTCGGCGACCAGGTGCAGGAACCGGTCGGTGGCGGCGTTGTCCACCAGCACCTCGACCGGGGCGGTGACCATGCCGTTGCGGGCGTAGATCCGGTTCACCGCGTCCGCGTCGTCGGCGTCGCGCAGCGGCCGGACGGTCAACCCGGGGATGTCCTCGCCCTCGGTGGCGGCCGGCCGGTGCTCGCCCAGCGGTAGCCGGTAGGTCAGCGACGGGTCGATGAACAGCTCGTCCGGCAGCCGGGAGACCAGCACGTGCGGGTCGCGCAGGTAGATGCAGATGTCCCGGGCGCCGTTGGCCTCGGAGCGCAGCACGTCGGCGACGTGCACCTGGTCGGTGAAGGTCTGGCCGAAGACCAGCCGGCCCCAGCCGCAGTCCAGCACCACGCCGGAGGCGTCGGTGGCCACGGCGGTGGACGGCAGCGCCGGCTCCGGCGTACCGGGGGCGACCGGGTCGCCGCCCGGGCCGGTGCGTTCCCGACGCCGGCCCAGCACCCGTTCCCGGTCGGTGCGAGCCGTGCCGGTGGCGAGGGTGTCGGTCATGGTCAGTCGATTCCGTGGCTCTGGAGCCACATTTCCAGGAGTCCCAGTTGCCACAGCTTGTTTCCGTTCAACGGGGTCAGTTCGGCATTCGGGTCGGCGAGCAGCGCGTCGACGTAGTCGGCGCGGAACAGGTCACGGCGGCGCGCCTCGGGGGCGCTGAGCGCGTCGCGTACCCGGTCGAGGAGCTTGCCCTCCAGGTGGGTGAGGCCCGGCACCGGGAAGTAGCCCTTCGGCCGGTCGATGACCTCGTGCGGCAGCACCCGGCGGCCGATCTCCTTGAGCACGCCCTTGCCGCCCTGGGCCAGCTTCAACTCCGGCGGGCAGCTCGCGGCCAGCTCGACGAACTCGTGGTCGAGGAACGGCACCCGGGCCTCCAGCCCGTGCGCCATGGTCATGTTGTCGACCCGCTTCACCGGGTCGTCGGTCAGCATGACCTGCGTGTCGATCCGCAGGCCGGCGTCGACCGCGGTCTGCGCGCCCGGCCGGCCCAGGTGCGCGGCGACGAACTCGCGCGCCGGGTCGCCGTCGGCCAGCCAGTCCGGGTTGAGCACCCGGGCCAGTCCGGCCGCGTCGCGGTCGAAGAACGCCTTCGCGTACGTGTCGAGCGCCGCCTCCCGGTCCACCCCGGCCAGCGGCGGGTACCAGTGGTAGCCGCCCAGGATCTCGTCCGCGCCCTGGCCCGACTGGACCACCTTGACGTGCCGCGCGACCTCCTGGCTGAGCAGCCAGAACGCCACGCAGTCGTGGCTGACCATGGGTTCGCTCATGGCCGCCACGGCGGCCTCCAGCGGCGGCAGCAGGTCGCCGGTGGGGACCCGGATCTGGTGGTGGTCGGTGCCGAACGTCTTCGCCACCAGATCGGAGTAGACGAACTCGTCGCCCTCCCGGCCGCCCACCGCGTCGAAGCCGATGGAGAACGTGGCCAGGCCGGAGCGGGCCTGCCCCTCGCCGGCCAGCAGCGCGACCACCAGGCTGGAGTCGAGGCCGCCGGAGAGCAGCACACCCACCGGCACGTCGGCCACCATCCGGCGGCGTACCGCGGTGGTGAGCGAGTCGAGCAGCGCGTCCTGCCAGTCCCGCTCGGACCAGCCGGCCCGCTCGGTGGCCCGGCCGAACGTCGGGTCCCAGTAGACCCGCTCGCGGGTGGTGCCGTCCGCCTCGTACACCTTGACGGTGGCCGGCGGCAGCTTGGTGACGCCGGCGAGGATGGTCCGCGGCGGCGGCACGATGCTGTGGAAGCTCAGGTAGTGGGCGAGCGCCACGCGGTCGATGGTGGTGTCGACGCCGCCCCCGGCCAGCAGCGCCGGCAGCGTGGAGGCGAAGCGCACCACGCCGGGGCTCTCGGCCAGGTACAACGGCTTGATGCCGAGGCGGTCCCGGGCCAGCACCAGGCGGCCGGTGTCCCGTTCGCTGATCGCCACCGCGAACATGCCGATCAGGTGGTCGACGAAGTCGAGCCCCCACTCGGCGTACGCCTTGACCACGACCTCGCTGTCCCCGGCGGAGAAGAAGCGGTGCCCCTTGGCCTGCAACTCGGCGCGCAGCTCGCGGTAGTTGTAGATGCAGCCGTTGAAGACCCCGGTGAGGCCCGCGGCGGCGTCCACGATGGGTTGGCCGCTGGCCGCGGACAAGTCGATGATCTTCAGGCGCCGGTGTCCCAGCGCGGTCGGGCCCTGCGACCAGATGCCGCTGTCGTCGGGCCCTCGGTCACTCATCGTGGCCGCCATCCGTTCCACGGCCGAGACATCGGCCCGTGAACCGTCACGACGGAACTCTCCCGCAAGTCCGCACATACGAGCCAATGCTGCCAGAGCTTGTTGCAGTTCGCCTGTTGAGACGATGACGAACGTGTGACAGCTTGCTACGATGCGCCGTCACCGACGGTGGTTGCCTGTCACGGTTTCGGTTCCCGCCCGCGCGGGACGGATGCCGGAAATGCGCCGGGCCCACGGTGTGACGAACACCGCAGACCCGGTTCGGGCCGCCGCCGCCGGCCGGTCGCCTGTCGGGAGGCCACAAACGGTCCCTGGACGGCAAGGCATTGAGACTCCTGTCTCCGCGGATTGGTTTCCTGGGCGATGCGGAGAATCCGCCCCTATGCTTGCCGCCGGAATGCGCCGCGGCTCATCGGGGCCGCCGGAAAGCCTCAATACGGGGATTCGCGAATGCGCCAGAATTCTTCTTCGCACAACAGCACCCCCGGTGCCGCCGACGGTGTCGCGCGTCGATCCGCGATCGCTGAGGAACAGGCGTTTCTCGACCTGGCCACGGCCCGGCGGGACACGCTCGCCGACCGTCTGCGGACCGAACTGTCGTCGGACCCCGCGGATGCGGTGGAACGGGCGCGGCAGCGCATGCTCCGCCAGCAGTACGAGGAGCTGGGGCGAGCACGGGAAGGGCTGGTCTTCGGCCGGCTCGACGGTCATGACGGCACCGTCAGACACGTCGGCCGCGTCGGCCTCCGTAACGACGGCGAGGACGGTGAGCCGCTGTTGCTGGATTGGCGGGCTCCCGCGGCTCGACCGTTCTACACCGCGACGGCCGTCGACCCGCAGGGTCAGGCACGGCGTCGGCACATCCGCACGACGGAATCGACAGTTGTCGGCGTGGACGACGAGCCGCTGGACGGGACCACAACGGCGGAACTCGTCGGTGAGGGCGCGTTGCTGGCCGCCCTGGACGAGCGACGTACGGGCCGCATGTCGACGGCGATCGCCACGCTGCAGCGCGAACAGGACGACATCATCCGGGCCGAGCCCACCGGCCCGCTGATCGTTCAGGGCGGTCCCGGCACCGGCAAGACCGTTGTCGCTCTGCACCGCGTCGCCTACCTGCTGTTCGCCCACCCGGCGATGGCCGACCAGGCGGTTCTGGTCCTCGGACCCTCGCCGCGGTTCCTCCGCTACATCGCCCAGGTGCTGCCCGCGCTCGGTGAGACCGCCGTCGTCTCGGCGACCTGCGACACGCTGCTGCCCGGGATCCGGGTGGGCCGCGACGAGAGCCGAACGCTCGCCGAGATCAAGGGGCGCGCCCTGTGGCAACCCGCGCTGGAGAACTACGTCACGTCGCTGCTTCCCCGGCCCCGTGAGCTGAAGCTGCGCTGGGAGGGCGAGTTCCACGTCATCCCCGCCGCGACCGTGGCACAGGCGCTCGCCTCGGCGGTGCCGGGCCGCCCGTACCACCGCGCCCGCGCGGCGTTCGCCGAGCAGCTGCACCACATCCTCGCCGACGCCGTCGTCGCGCAGCGCGAGGCGCTGATGGCCGAGATGGAGGAGGGCTTCGAGGACATCCTTGCCCGCGTCGACAGGAGCATGCGGCACGACGCCGTCGGCAGCAGAGCCACCGGCAGCGACGTGGACGGATTGTTCTCGACGGAAGAGGTGGAGAGTCTTCCCGGTCGGATCGCCGCCAACGCCGCCATCGCCCGGTTCGTCGAGGCGTGGTGGCCCGGCCTCGACGCCGAGACCCTCCTGCGTGATCTCCTGGCCGACCGCGCCCTGCTGGCCCGGTTCGCCCCCCAGCTCACCACGGACGAGATCATCGCCGTCTCGGCCGAGCCGGCGCCGTGGGCGTCGAGCGACATTCCCCTGCTCGACGCCCTCGCCGACCTGCTGGGCGAGGTCGAGACCCCGCAGCCCCAGGGCGAGTTTGTCGCCGACCACGCCCGCCGGCGACGCGACTGGGTGTACGGCCACGTCGTCGTCGACGAGGCGCAGGAGCTGTCCGAGATGCAGTGGCAGATGGTCCTTCGGCGCTGTCCCGGTCGCTCCGTCACCGCGGTCGGCGACATCGACCAGGCGGCGGCCGCGCACCGGCACACCAGCTGGGCCCAGGCGGTGCAGGCCGTCTTCCGGGACCGCTGGACCGCCGCGGAACTGACCATCTGCTACCGGACCCCACGTGAGGTCATGAGCCTCACCGCACCCGTGCTGCGAGAAGCCGGGAGCCACAACGCGCCGCCCCGGGCGGTGCGCTCCTCCGGCCGTACCCCCTGGGTGCGCACGGCCACGCCCGCCGAGCTGGCCGGCGTCGCCGTCGAAGCGGTACGAGAGCTGCGGCAACGGTGGCAAGGCGGGACGGTCGGCGTCATCGCTCCCGCCGGCCGCATCGCCGAACTCCTGGCCGTGCTGACTGATGTGCCGGTGCTCACCGCGACCCAGTCGAAGGGACTGGAATGGGACGCGACGCTTCTCGTCGACCCCGAGGGCATCGCCGCCGAGCCGCGCGGCTGGAACGGCCTCTACGTCGCGCTCACCCGGTGCACCCAGGAACTCGGTCAGGTGGCGCTCACGTAGCGGTCGCCTGTCGGGCACGACGACCGGTGTGGCGTACCCGCCGCGCCGCTCATCGTGCCCGCCGCGCCGCCGGCCTCAGCTCCCGGTGCGGGCCACGCCGACCGGGCAGCTCAGCCCGTTGGGCCCGTGGTTGCAGTAGCCGTTCGGGTTCTTCGTCGGCGCCAAATACTGCTGGTGGTAGTCCTCGGCGAAGAAGTAGTCGCCCAGCGGCGTGATCTCCGTGGTGATCTCACCCTTGCCGGCGCGCGCCACGATCGGCGCGAACGCGTCCCGCGACGCCTTGGCGGCGGCGAGCTGCTCGTCGGTGGTGGTGTAGATCGCGGAGCGGTACTGGGTGCCCACGTCGTTGCCCTGGCGCATGCCCTGGGTCGGGTCGTGGTTCTCCCAGAAGACCTTGAGCAGGTCCTCGTAGCTGATCGTCGACGGGTCGTAGACCACCTGGACCACCTCGGCGTGCCCGGTCATGCCCGAGCAGACCTCCTCGTACGTCGGGTTGGTGGTGTACCCGCCCGCGTAGCCGGCCGACGTGGTGAGCACGCCGGGCAGCGTCCAGAACAGGCGCTCGGCGCCCCAGAAGCAGCCCATGCCGAAGACGGCGACCTGCGCGCCCTCCGGGAACGGGCCCTTCAGCGAGGACGGCAGCACCTCGTGCCGGTCGGCGATCGGCATGGCGATCGGGCGGCCCGGCAGGGCCTGGTCGGGAGTGATCATCTCGGCCTTCATGCGGCGGAGGAACACGGTGGGACTCCTCTCGTGGCTTTCCCAGCGTGTAACAGCGCCGGTCCCCGGTTCCTTACCCGTTCGGGCGACCGTCAGGCGGGACGGCCGCGCCGGTAACGGCTCTTCGTGTAGTCGTTCACCCACTTCTGGCTGCTTCGCCACGTGCCGTCGTCCGCCTTGACGGCTCTCAGTCGACCTCTCATGGCGGCAACGCGAAGGGCGTTCTCGGTCAGGTCGGCCGTGGCCAACGCGGGAAGCGGCAGCAACTTCACCGGACCGGCCACCGCGGGCATGACGAAGCGGTAGAGGTTCGCGGTGACGCTGCGGGCGATCAGCTCTCCCAACAGCCCGGGGTCGCCGACGTCGGCCCGGCGCATGGCGCGTAGATAGGCATCCCGGTCCCGCTTGTAGATGATGGCGGGCGGATAACCCAGCCTGCCGAGAAGGAGGCTCAGCACCAGGCGGCCTGTTCGGCCGTTTCCGTCGAGGAACGGATGAATGGCTTCAAAGTCGTTGTGAAGCACCGCCAGCCGTTCGGCAAGGGGCGTATCCGTCTTCGCTTGCAGTTCCGCGACACGGTCGAGCCAACTCCGGATCCGCGCATCGACCTCCGGCCAGGACGGCGGCTTCATCCCGCCGGGGAAGCGTGCGATCTCGTGCCGTCGGAAGTTGCCGGGCCCTTCGAGGTCGGTGGCGTGCGGGTGCGGGTCCACCGTCTTCTCGACTTCCTGAAGAACGAGGGTGTTCCCCTCGATGGCGGTGCTGTTGTGCGCCTCTTGGTGCCAGATCTCGGCCCAGATGTCCTCTGCCTCGGCGGGTGTCGGTAGCCCGCCCAGCCGGTCTCGCAGTTCGCGGACTGCCTCCTCCATGCGCTGGTACACGGCGGCGCGGGAAGGGCGCCCAGGGCCGGACATGACCTGCTCCAATTTTGTTCGTTTCAGGGAATCAAAACGTACCGAACAAATTTGTCGACTCCGGGGAGACGCGCCGAGCGCCTGCTCCCCGGGCTGGCAGCCTCTCAGCCGCCCAGCGCGGCCGAGATCCGCCCGGCGAAGCCGGTCGCCTCGGCGTCGTCGGCGTAGCGGGTCCGGGGCCAGAAGAAGCCACGCAGCCCGTCGCCCTTGGTCCGGGGCACCACGTGGGTGTGCAGGTGCGGGACGGACTGGGACACCTTGTTGTTCATCGCCACGAACGTCCCACCGGAGCCCAGACCGGTCTCCACCGCCGCCGCGATCCGCTGCACCAGCCGGAAGTAGCCGGGCAGCGCGTCGCCCGGCAGGTCGGTCAGCGCCACCAGGTGGGTTCGCGGCACCACCAGCACGTGGCCCTTGAACACCGGCCGGGTGTCGAGGAACGCCACCCCGTCCGGCTCGTCCGTCACCACGAAGCCCGGCACCTCACCGGCCACGATCCCGCAGAACACGCACCCAGCCATCCGCCCAGGCTAGGCCCACCCCACCGGTCCCGCCGGGCGCGCCCCACCCCCGACCGGCGGTGTCGATCATGAAGTTGGCGGCGACATTTCGGACCGTGGGCACCGTCAACTTCATGATCGACGCGGGTTCCCGGAACCGGGGTGAACCGGCGGGACTAACGTCTCGGGCATGAGTCACGGCTTCGAGACGCTCGCCATCCACGCGGGCCAGGACCCGGAGGCCCGCACCGGCGCGGTGATCCCTCCGATCTACCAGACCAGCACGTACGCCCAGGACGCGGTCGGCGCGCCCCGCGAGGGCTACGAGTACAGCCGCTCCGGCAACCCCACCCGGGACGCGTTGCAGGAGTGCCTGGCCGCGCTGGAGGGCGGCCCGGTGGGGCTCGCCTTCGCCAGCGGCCTGGCCGCCGAGGACACGCTGCTGCGGACCGTCTGCAAGCCGGGCGACCACGTGGTGATCCCGGACGACGCGTACGGCGGCACCTACCGGCTGTTCGCGAAGGTGGCCGAGCGCTGGGGCCTGGACTACACCCCGGCGAAGGTCTCCGACCCGGCCGCGGTCCGGGCCGCGATCCGGCCCGGCGCGACCCGGATCGTCTGGGTGGAGACGCCGACGAACCCGCTGCTCGGCATCGCCGACATCGCCGCCCTGGCCGCCGTGGCGCACGACGCCGACGCGCTGCTGGTGGTCGACAACACGTTCGCCTCGCCGTACCTGCAACAGCCGATCGCGTTCGGCGCGGACGTGGTGGTGCACTCCACCACGAAGTACGTCGGCGGGCACTCCGACGTGGTCGGCGGCGCGCTGGTCGCGGCGGACCGCGGGCTCGGCGAGGAGCTGCGCTACCACCAGAACGCGATGGGCGCGGTCAACGGCCCGTTCGACGCCTGGCTCACGCTGCGCGGCATCAAGACCCTCGGGGTACGGATGGACCGGCACTGCGACAACGCCGAGCGGATCGCCGCCTTCCTGGACGGCAACGCGAAGGTCGCCCAGGTGCTCTACCCGGGCCTGCCGTCGCACCCGGGTCACGAGGTGGCCGCCAAGCAGATGCGCCGGTTCGGTGGCATGATCTCGTTCCGCGCGGCGGGCGGTGAGGAGCACGCCGTGGAGATCTGCAACCGGGCCCGGCTGTTCGTGCTCGCCGAGTCGCTCGGCGGGGTGGAGTCCCTGATCGAGCACCCCGGCCGGATGACACACGCCAGCGCTGCCGGCTCGCCGCTTGAAGTTCCCGGCGATCTCGTGCGACTGTCTGTCGGCATCGAGACGGTCGACGACCTGCTCGCCGATCTGGAGCAGGCACTGGGCTGACCGCTGGACGGGAGGGTGGCAGTGCCGGACATCTTGCCGACGACCTGGGTCGGGGCGACCGCGAAGCAGATCGCCCGCGCGGTACGCCGCGGCGACGTCTCCGCCACCCAGGTGGTGGCCGACCACCTCGACCACGTGTCACGGGTCGACGCCGAACTGGCCGCGTTCCGCACGGTCCGTGGCGGCGAGGCGATCACCGAGGCGGAGAAGGTCGACGAGCAGGAGGAACTGGCCGACCTGCCGCTGGCCGGGGTGCCGGTGGCGGTCAAGGAGAACACGCCGGTGGCCGGCCTGCCCACCTGGAACGGGTCGGCCGCGATGCGTACCCCGGTGGCGGAGGCCGACCACGAGGTGGTCCGGCGGCTGCGCGGCGCGGGCGCGGTGATCCTCGGGGTGACCCGGATGCCGGAACTCGGCCTCTGGGCCCTCACCGACGACGACACCGGCGTGACCCGCAACCCCTGGGACCGGACGCGTACCCCCGGCGGCTCCTCCGGCGGTGCCGCCGCCGCGGTGGCCGCCGGGTTGGTGCCGATGGCCCACGGCAACGACGGCCTCGGCTCGATCCGCATCCCGGCGGCCTGCTGCGGTCTGGTCGGGCTCAAGCCCGGCCGGGGCGTGGTGCCCTGCCAGCTCGGCGCGGACGACTGGTTCGGTCTCACCGAACACGGCATGCTGACCGGGACGGTGGCGGACGCGGTGGTCGGCTTCTCGGTGCTGGCCGGCCGCCGGCCGGACAAGCTGGTCCCGCCGCCGCGGCTGCGGGTGGGCGTCTCGCTGCGCTCCCCGGTCCGGGGCGTCTCGCCGGACGCGCCGAACCGGGACGCGGTGGCCGCCGCCGGCCGGCTGCTGGCCGCCGCCGGGCACGACACCGTCCCGGCCGACCCGGTCTACCCGACCCGGCTGGGCCTCCAGGGCATCGCCACCTGGTTCGCGGCCGCCGCCGCCGACGTGCGGGCCGCCGGGGTGGCGCCGCGCCAGCTCCAGCGGCGCAGCCGCCGGCACGTCGCGCTCGGCGAGTGGGCGCAGCGCCGGGGGTACGTCAAGGAGGCCGACCGGACCGCCTGGCGCGAACGGTCGGTGCACTTCTTCGACGACCAGTCGGTCGACCTGCTGCTCACCCCGGCGCTGGCCGGGCCGCCGCCGGAGGCCGCCGGCTGGTCCGGCCGCTCCTGGCTGGCGAACATGTCGACGAACATCCGGTACGCCCCGTACGCCGCGCCGTGGAACATCGCCGGCCTGCCGTCGATCGTGGTGCCGGTCGGGCGTCGCCCGGACGGGCTGCCGGTCGGGGTGCAGTTCGTCGGCCCGCCCGGCTCCGAGCTGCTGCTGCTCGGGGTGGCCGGCCAGTTCGAGATGCAGGCGCCGTGGCAGCGGCACGCCCCCGGCTATCCCCGCGTCGGAACGGGGTCACCGGCCGTCGCATGATCGTCTAACGTGTGCGCGTCCCTGTCGCGCGCACACCTCCGGACGGTCCCCGATGCACTGCCAGACCTGCGGGGACGCCACCTCGCCCGCCTTCGACGAGTGCCAGCGTTGCGGCACCCGCCACGGCCAGCCCCCGGTGCTCCCCGGCGTGTCCACGTACCCGGTCCGGGGCCTGGGGACGGCCGTCTGCGTCGCGGTCGGCGCGACCGCCGCGCTGTTCACGCTCTCCGCACTCTTCCCGCTGCTCGGCGTCCGCCTGGCCCGCTCGGCCGCCGAGCAGCTCGACCGGGACGTGCTGCTCGGCGCGGTGCTCGCCGAGGTCCTGCTCACCCTGCCGTTCATCCTGGCCGTGCTGGCGGCCGCCACGCTGGTGGTGATCTGGACCTGGCGGGTGCGCAAGAACCTGGACGCGTTCTCCGGCGCCGCGCCGACGCAGAGCCCCGCCTGGGCGATCGCCGGCTGGCTGGTGCCGTTCGCCAACTTCGTCGTGCCGGCCCGGGTGGTGGCCGAGGTGGCGCGGTTCAGCCTGTGGCGCCGCCGCACGCCCGGGCTGGTGCCGCTCTGGTGGGCGGCCTGGCTGGTCTTCTCCATCGGGGAGCGGGTGGTGGCGCAGCTGGAGGAGCAGCGGTACGAGCGGCTGACCGAGTGGCCGCGCAGCGAGGCCGAGTTCGCCACGTACGTCACGTTCTACCGGGAGGCGCTCGCGCCCCGCCTGGTGCCGGTGCTCGCCTGCCTGGTCGCCGCGATCTCTTTCGTCGTGCTGGTTCGCCGGATCTCCGTCGCCCAGCAGGACCGGATCGCGCGGGCCCGACCCGCGTTCCCGGGCTGGCCCGGTCACCCCGGCTGGCCGGGACATTCCGGCTGGTCAGGCCAGCCCGGTCAGGGCGGCGGGCCCGGTTGGCAGGCGGCCGGCGCGGCCCGCCCCGCGCCTGTCGTGGGGCCCCCGCCCGCCGGACCCGTGGCGACGTCGCCGCAGCTTCCGCCCGGTGCGGGTGGCACGATCGGGGCATGACGGAACTGGTCGGTCTCGCCGACGTACAGGCCGCGCGGGAGCTGCTCGCCGGCGTCACCCGGACCACCCCGCTGGAGCCGTTCCGGCCGCTCAGCGCCGCGTTTGGTGGGCCGGTCATGCTCAAGTGCGAGAACATGCAGCGCGCCGGGTCGTACAAGGTGCGCGGCGCGTACGTGCGGATCTCCCGGCTCTCGGCGCAGGACCGGGCCCGGGGCGTGGTGGCGGCCAGCGCCGGCAACCACGCCCAGGGCGTGGCGCTCGCCGCCGGCCTGCTCGGCGCGGAGGCCACCGTCTTCATGCCGGTGAACGCGCCGCTGCCGAAGGTCTCCGCGACCAAGGGGTACGGCGCCCGCATCGAACTGGTCGGCACCACGGTCGACGAGGCGCTGGTCGCGGCGCAGACGTTCGCGGAGCAGACCGGCGCGGTGTTCATCCACCCGTTCGACCATCCGGACGTCATCGCCGGTCAGGGCACGGTGGCGTTGGAGATCCTCGAACAGTGTCCGGACGTGCGCACCATCGTGACCGGGGTGGGTGGCGGCGGCCTCGTCTCCGGGATCGCGGTGGTGGCCAAGGCGCTGCGCCCGGACATCCGGGTGATCGGGGTGCAGGCGGCGAGCGCCGCCGCCTTCCCGCCCTCGCTGCGGGCCGGCGAGCCGGTGCGGCTGCCCGCCTTCTCGACGATCGCCGACGGCATCGCCGTGGGGCGTCCCGGCGAACTGACGTTCACCCACGTCCAGCGGCTGGTCGACGACGTGGTCACGGTCTCCGAGGAGGACATCTCGCGGGCGTTGCTGACGCTGATGGAGCGCGGCAAGCAGGTGGTGGAGCCGGCCGGCGCGGTCGGCGTGGCGGCGCTGCTGGCGGCCGTCGTGGAGGTGGAGTCGCCGGTGGTGGCGGTGCTCTCCGGCGGCAACATCGACCCGTTGCTGATGCTCCGGATGATCGAACACGGGCTGGCGGCGACCGGGCGTTTCCTGCGCATCACGGTGCGCTGCACAGACCGGCCCGGGCAGCTCGCCTCGCTGCTCGGCGAGATCGCCGGGCACCGGGCCAACGTGGTGGACGTGGTGCACCAGCGGGCGAACCCGCACCTGCGGCTCGGCGAGGTGGAGGTGGCGCTCTCGGTGGAGACCCGCGGGGTGACGCACTCGGACAAGCTGATCAGCGCGTTGCGGGCCAGCGGCTACCAGGTGGATCTGGTCGGCGCCGTGTGAGATCGCGAACGCCCCGGCCGGATGATCCGGTCGGGGCGTTCGAGTGGTGTGGCTCGGGTCCGAGGAAGCCTGTCAGCCTCGGTCGGGTCGGACCCGAGCCGGCCGGCGCGGGTCCGCCAGCGGGATCAGCCGGTGTACGGCTCGAAGGACACCACGGTCACCTTGATGTCGGCGCCGCTCGGCGCCGTGTAGGTGCAGGTCTGGCCGGCCTTGCCACCGAGGATCGCCTTGCCGAGCGCGGACTCGGGGCTGTAGACGGTCAGCTCGGTGGTGGAGGCGATCTCGCGGGAGCCGAGCAGGAAGGTCTCGGTGTCGTCGGCGTCGTCGTCGAAGTAGATCGTCACGACCATGCCGGGCGACACCGCGTCGGCATCCGGCGCCCCACCGACCTTGGCGGTGCGGAGCAGCTCCTTGAGGTAGAGGATGCGTCCCTCGGCCTTGCCCTGCTCCTCGCGGGCGGCGTGGTAGCCACCGTTCTCCCGCAGGTCGCCCTCCTCGCGCCGGGCGTTGATCTCGGCGGCGATGACCGGCCGGTTGGCGATCAGCTCGTCGAGCTCGCCCTGCAGGCGGTCGTACGCGTCCTGGGACAGCCAGGTGGCGGGCGCCTCGTTTCCGTTGGTGGACACAGGCGATCTCCTCGGTTGGTGCGGACTGGCTGACAGGTGAACTACCAAGCTACCAGTGCCGTGCCCGTCCGGGTGCGCTCGATCACCCGGGGTGCCGGCGGCGGGACCCACCCGGGTGCGAGGTCCGGCGGCTCGCCGGCGCTCCGGCTCAGGCCGGTCGGCAGCGCAACACCTCACCGATGAACGGCCGGGCGCTGGTCGGCACCTCCTGGCTGGCCCGGACGTGCCGCTGGCCGGGCCCGGCGGTCACCGTGGCCTCGACGTGGCCCACCTCGGCGCCGTCGTGCGAGCGGGCCCGCAGCAGGCAGGTGGCCGAGCCGCCCGGCGGCACGGTGACCCGGAAGTCGACCACCACCCGGGAGTCGGTGATCCCGGTGTAACTGATCATCTCGCCCCGGTACTCCGGGTCGCCGTACTGGGTGTAGAGCTTCGCGGCACCCAGCCCGAGCACGGCCAGCACGACCGCCACGGTCAGCGCGAGCAGAAGCGGCCGGCGGCGACCCGGCTCCCGGCGGCGGCCGTAGCGGCCGGGCGGGAAGACCGGCGTACCCGGTACGACTGTGGCGTGCGTCTCGCTCACCGGCGGGTATCTCCTGGCGTTGTTGTCGGCGGCATCGGCAAGAATGGCAGGGTCCATCTTCCCAGCCCGGCGCTGAGCCAAGGATGGCAGGTCGGCCCCGACCGGCCCGAGTGGTCCCGGCCACTCCGACGGGGTGCCGGCCGGCCAGCACGGGGGCTTTCGCGGGCGCGGGGGGAGATTCCGGCAGGTCAGCCGGTCGGCCCGGGTGGGGTCGGCCGGTGGGCACAGACGAGGAGCGCCCACGGTGGCAGAGCAGCTGCGTCTCATGGCGGTGCACGCCCATCCCGACGACGAGTCGAGCAAGGGTGCCGCCACCATGGCGAAATACGTCGCCGAGGGGGTGGAGGTGCTGGTCGTCACGTGCACCGGCGGCGAGCGGGGCAGCGTGCTGAACCCCAAGATGGACCGGCCGGACGTGTGGGCCAACATCGGCGACATCCGCCGGGCCGAGATGGACGCCGCCCGCGCGGTCCTCGGCGTCGAGCAGGCGTGGCTCGGCTTCGTCGACTCCGGGCTGCCCGAGGGCGACCCGTTGCCGCCGTTGCCGGAGGGCTGCTTCGCCCTCCAGGAGGTGGAGGTCGCCGCCGCGCCACTGGTGCGGCTGATGCGGCAGTTCCGCCCGCACGTGGTCACCACGTACGACGAGGAGGGCGGCTACCCGCACCCGGACCACATCATGACCCACAAGGTCACCGTGGCCGCGTTCGAGGCGGCCGGTGACCCGGAGCGCCACCCGGAGCTGGGCGAGCCGTGGCAGCCGCTCAAGCTCTACTACGACGTGGGCTTCTCCCGGGCCAAGATCATGAGCCTGCACGAGGCGATGCTCGCCGCCGGCCGCGAGTCGCCGTACGGGGAGTGGATGAAGCGCTGGGAGGACCGCCCCGACAAGGGCGACCGGATCACCACCCGGGTCGACTGCGCCGCCTACTTCCCGGTCCGCGACGACGCGCTGCGCGCCCACGCCACCCAGATCGACCCGGACGGGTTCTGGTTCCAGGTGCCGATGGACCTCCAACAGCGCGCCTGGCCCACGGAGGACTTCCAACTCGCCCGTTCACTGGTGGACAGCCCGCTCCCCGAGTCCGACCTCTTCGCCGGCGTGCGCGAGACGTGCCGTGCCCACTGACATCGGCGCGGGCTACCCTGGTCGTCAGCCGCACATCGGAGGAACACCATGCTGACCACCGCCCAGGTGCTCGCGGAGAACAACTTCGGTGACACCCGCACGGGTGGTCTGGCCGGTCCGATGGGCCTCTTCCTCATCGTCGCGCTGGGCACCGTCACCGTCCTGCTGATCCGCAACATGAACGCCCGGCTGCGCCGGCTGCCGGACCGGTTCCCGCACCAGGGCGAGCCGGGGCGGGTCGACGCGGCGGTCGTCGATCCGACAGAGGGGACTGTCGAGCAGGATTCACCGACGAATACTCCCAACGGCTCCCAGCAGCGCCGCAACAGCTGAACACCACGTGAATCACGCCCAAGTCGGTCGTCGACCCCTGTTGCGACCACCGGCTTTGGCTTAGCCTTCCGCCGGGGGGACCGTCAGGCCCCGGACCCTGCGCGGAAGGGGGGCGTCGATGTCGAGGACAGCCACGGGCCCCCACCGTGCCCCGATCCCGGGCCCTCCCGAGGCGGGGCCGTGACCTCCGAACCGGCCGACCGTCCCCCCGACCGGCTCGGCCTGCGCGGCACCCCGTTGAGCGTCGTGCTGCTGACCGTCGCGGTCGCGGTCACCGCGCTGCTGGCCGCGGTGCTCGGTCTCGCCGTACCGGCGCACCTGCCGGTCGACGACTCGCTGCCCGGGCCGGCGCGGTTCGGCCTCGCCGCGGTCACGTTCGCCGTCGCCCAGCTCGCCCGCCTGCGCTTCCGCACCGCGGCCGGCATGGTCAGCATCACCTGGGGCGAGGCCGCGCTCGTGGTCTGCCTCTGGCTGGTGCCCGCCGGCTGGCTCCCGGGCGCGGCGCTGCTCGGCGCCGGCGCCGCCTGGACCACCATGTCGCTGGTCGCCGACCGCCGTCCGGTGCTGGAACTGGTCCGCATCGCCGGCTCGCTCACCGCCGCCACGGCGTTGGCCGGGGCCGTCGCGAGCGCACTCGGCCGGCCGCTGCTCGCCGCGCCGACCCCCGAGCTGGCCCTGGCGCTGGGCGCCGGCGCGGTCACCTACCTGCTCACCACCGCCTGGCTGGGCGCCGCCACGATCGCCCTGCGGCACGGCATCCCGATCGGGCCGCCGCTGCTGGCCGCGCTCCGCGGCAAGCTGCCCATGTTCGTCGGCAACGTCGCGGTCGGCCTGGTGGTGGTCGCGCTGCTCGAACTCGACGCACGCTGGCTGCTGCTCCTGCCGCCCCCGCTGTGGCTGCTGCAACAGACCTATCGGCACCGGCTCCGGGCCGACCAGGAACGGCGGACCTGGCGGGCGTTCGCCGAGGCCACCGCCGCGCTCAACCAGCTCGACGAACGCGGCGTCGCGAGCGCCGCGGTGACCGGTGCGCTCACCCTGTTCGGGGCCGAGCTGGTCGAGGTGGACGTGGCGCGCGGGGAGGGGCACTGGCGCCGCTACCGGGCCGACCTCGGCGGTCAGGTGCGGGACGTCGAGGTGGACCCGACCGCGGAAGCCGGCACCGGCGAGCACGAGCTGGTCCGGCGGCTCGCCGTCGGCACCGTCGAGGTGGGCCGGCTGCGGGTGCGCTTCGCCCGGTCCGCCCCGCCCAGCCCCGCCGAACGTGACGGGGTGGCCGCGTTCTCCGACGCCCTGGCCGCCGCGCTGCACGACGCCGCGACCCATCGCGAGCTGCGGCTGGTCACCGCCCGGTCGTCGTACGAGGCGGTGCACGACCAGCTCACCGGGCTGCTCAACCGGGCGGCCCTGCTGGCCCGGGGCGACCAGGCGCTGCGGCAGCGTCCACACGACCACCCGGTGGCCCTGCTCCTGCTGGACGTGAACCAGTTCAAGGAGGTCAACGACACGCTGGGGCACGCCGCCGGCGACGAGCTGCTGCGGCTGACCGCCAACCGGCTGGCCGCGCTGACCCGGCCCGGCGACCTGCTCGGGCGGCTCGGCGGCGACGAGTTCGCGCTGCTGCTGACCTCGGTCCCGGTGATCGACGACCGGACCGCCCCGCTGACGTACGCGCTGCGTCAGGCCCGGGAGGTGGCCGAGCGGCTCGCCGCCCCGACCGAGGTGGCCGGCGTGCGGATGTCGGTCGAGGTGGCGGTCGGCGTGGTGGCGGCCGACGCGGGCGCCGCCGACCTGACCGAGCTGCTGCGGCGTGCCGACATCGCGATGTACCAGGCCAAGGAGGGCGGCGGCAGCGTCGCCGCGTACGACAGCTCGCGGGACGCGGCGAGCACCGACCACCTGGCGTTGCTCGCGGAGCTGCGCGAGGCGCTGGCCGCCGACGACCAGTTGGTGCTCGCGTTGCAACCGGCGGTCGACCTGGCCACCGGCGCGCCGACCGGGGTGGAGGCGTTGATCCGGTGGCGGCATCCGCGCCGGGGCTGGCTGGGACCGTCCGACTTCATCCGGCCGGTGGAGAACAGCGAGCAACTCGGCAGCTTCACCCGCTACGTGCTGGACAAGGCGCTGGCGGTGGCCGCCGGGTGGGCGCGGGAGGGACTGGACGTCCCGATCTCGGTGAACCTGTCGGCGCGCAGCCTGCTCGACCCGCGGTTGCCCGCCGAGATCGAGGAGGCGCTGCGCCGGCACCAGGTTCCACCGCGCCGGCTGGTCCTGGAGATCACCGAGACGGTGGTGATGAGCGAGCTGGAGGTCATCGACGAGGTGCTGGCCACGCTGCGGGCGATGGGCGTGCAGCTCGCGGTGGACGACTTCGGCACCGGCTTCTCGTCGTTGACGTTCCTGACCCGGATCGCGGTCGACGAGTTGAAGGTGGACCGCTCCTTCGTGATCCGGATGGCGGACTCGCCGGAGGCGGCGGCGATCGTGCGTACCACCGTCGGGCTCGCCCACGAGCTGGGCCTGCGGGTGGTGGCCGAGGGCGTGGAGACCGCCGAGCAGCGCACCGCGCTGGCGGAGCTGGGCTGCACCGCCGCCCAGGGCTACCACTTCTTCAAGCCGATGCCGGCGGACAAGATCGGCGCGGTGCTCGGCTCGCTGCGCGACACGGCCCGCGGCAACGTCTTCCCCCTACGCGCCGACGGCGCCTCCTAACCCCCACCCCCCACCCCTCTCTGCCGCAGATTCACGGAAAGCGTGGCCATCCGAGCCCGAACAGCCACGCTTTCCGTGAAACAGGGGCGTCACTCAGGGGTGGGTGGTCAGCCTCGGGGGAGGACGTCGTCGAGGACGGTGGGGAGGCTGGACCAGTCGGCGGAGGCGATGGTGGCGTGCGCGCGGGCGAGCTGGGCTACCCGGGCCGCCGCCGCGTCGGCGTCACCGGCGCCGACGGCCGGCGGGACGTTCTGCGCGTCGGTCATCACCAGCAGGTAGTGGTTCGTGTCGTACCAGGCGGTGTCGATGCCGCCGGTGACGTACGCCGAGGCGTCGCCGTCGAAGACGACGAACCACTGGCGCAGGGCCGGGTCCGCGTACCGGGCGCGGGGGTCGCCGGCCTGGGCGCGGTGCACGGCCGGGAACGCGCGGGCGGTGTCCAGTGTGCCGGCCGCCGCCAGGCCGGCCAGGTGGCGCGCGTACTCCACGTCGGTCCAGAGGGTGTCGGTCGGGTTGCCCTCCTCGACGGTGCCGGGGATCAGTTCCACGATCACCTTGCCGGCGAGCTGCCCCCGGGTGGGCCAGGCGTCGGCGCGGGCGGCGGCGTCCAGTCCGGGGTGGCCGCCGAGCAGGTCGGCGGGGCGGAACACCCGGTCGCCGAGGCGGGCGGCGAGCACCGCGTCGAGCTGGGCCGGCCCCTGCCCGGTACGGCTGCTGAAGCCGGTCTTGAGTTCCAGCTTGAGGATCACCGGGCCGGCGTCGGGGTGGGCGCCCAGCCAGAGCCGGATGTCGTCCAGGCAGTGTTCCAGGTTCTTGTTCCGGGTGCCGGTGTAGAGCTGGGCCGCGCTGGTGGCGGCCACGCAGTTGTTGTCGTTGCCGAGCGGGTTGCTGTGGCTGACCCGCCACTGCCGGGTGAGCACGTCCGGCCAGACGTCCAGTTCGATCAGCCCGGGTCGGGCGTCGAGCGCCTGGGCCAGGTAGGTGTAGGTGCCGCGCTCGTACGTGTTGTGGATCCCGACGGCGGTGGTGGCGGACCACCGGGTCTCCGGTGGCACCGCGGCGGACGCGGCGGCGGGGGTCAGCGCGGCGCCGGCGAGGGCGGCGAGGGCGAGCGGGGCGAGCAGGACGGGGGGTCTGCGCATGGACCGTCTCCTTCGGACGTGCCGGCGGTGGGCGACGCCGGCCATGCGCCGATTCAAATAGACCAGGATGAATAACGGAAGGACGTTCCGTGGCGGGCCGTCGGGCTGCCGACATCCCGCCGGTGCGGGGCAGCGCGGACCCGCTGGTCGGCCCTAGTCTGCTGGCACGGTGGACGCGACCGGCGTCCCCGTCGACGTCCACACGGGGGAGACGATGATGAGACGTTCCTGGCGACCGGTTCTGCTCGCCGCGACCATGGCGCTGACCGCCGGCGCCGCCGGCCTGGTCGGCGCCGCGCCGGCGCAGGCCCGGCCGGTGCAGTCCTGGTCGTTCAGCGTCACCGGCGAGCCCGGTGACCCGATCACCGCCGGCAACTCCTACTCCTACAGCTCCGCCTCGACGACCCCGGGCGACGAGATGAGCGCGTCCGGCTGGAACGCGCAGCAGTTCCACATGATTTCCTCGAACTACCCCGACGGCATCTGGGATCTCGCTCTGACGGCCCCGGTCGCGTTGAAGGCCGGCGACACCTACCAGAACGTCGGGCAGCCGGACAACGAGAACCACCAGGCGGGCATCCGGCTCTCCAACGACGGCTGGGGCCGCTCCTGCGCGCAGAGCACCGGTTCGTTCACCGTCCTCGACGCCGCCTGGGGCCCGTTCGACTACGTCGAGCGCTTCGACGCCACCTTCGAGATCCGCTGCGAGGGGGCGACCGGCGGTCTGCGCGGGGAGATCCACATCTCGAACCCGCCGCCGCTGCCGGCGCTCGACGTCACGCTGACCGTCAACCCGGTGGCCGCCGTGGACAGCAAGGGCATCGCCACCGTCCGTGGCACGATCACCTGCACCCGGGCGGATGCCTTCGACATCGCCGGCGAGCTGGTCCAGCAGCAGAAGAAGGCGGGCACCGTGCGGGCCTATTTCTCGCCGCACATCCCGTGCGTCCCGGGCCAGGAGGTGCCCTGGTCGGCGACCACCTACCCGACCGACGTCACGTTCCAGCGCGGCACCGCGCAGGCGGTCAGCGAGATCACGGTCCGCGACTTCGAATACTGGAACGAGTTCACCGTGACGGACACCTCGACGCTCACGCTGACCCGCTGACCCGCTGACCCGCTGACCCGGCGGCCGGGTCGGGGCCGTGGTCCCGACCCGGCCGGCCACTCGCGGCGCGCGGGCACCGCGCGCTCGCTATGGTCGGATGGTGAATCGACTCGCCGAGGCCACCTCGCCCTATCTGCTCCAGCACGCCGACAACCCGGTCGACTGGTGGCCCTGGTGTGACGAGGCGTTCGCCGAGGCGAAGCGGCGTGACGTGCCGGTGCTCATCTCGGTCGGCTACGCCGCCTGCCACTGGTGCCACGTGATGGCCCACGAGTCGTTCGAGAACGAGGCCGTGGCCCGGCTCATGAACGACGACTTCGTCTGCGTCAAGGTCGACCGCGAGGAACGCCCCGACGTCGACGCCGTCTACATGACCGCCACCCAGGCGATGACCGGCCAGGGCGGCTGGCCGATGACGGTCTTTGCCACCCCGGACGGCACCCCGTTCTTCTGCGGCACCTACTTCCCCCGGGCCAACTTCGTCCGGCTGCTCGGCTCGGTCGCCGCCGCCTGGCGGGACCAGCGCGAGGAGGTGCTGCGGCAGGGGGCCGCCGTGGTCGAGGCGATCGGCGGCGCCCAGGCCGTCGGCGGCGTGACCGCCCCGCTCACCGCCGAGCTGCTCGACGGCGCCGCCGCCCAGCTCGCGAAGGAGTACGACGAGACGAACGGCGGCTTCGGCGGCGCCCCGAAGTTCCCGCCGCACATGAACCTGCTCTTCCTGCTCCGGCACCACCGGCGGACCGGGTCGGCGCGCAGCCTGGAGATCGTCCGGCACACCGCCGAGGCGATGGCCCGCGGTGGCCTGAACGACCAGCTCGCCGGCGGCTTCGCCCGCTACTCGGTGGACGGCCACTGGACCGTGCCGCACTTCGAGAAGATGCTCTACGACAACGCGTTGCTGCTGCGCGTCTACACCCAGCTCTGGCGGGCCACCGGCGACAGGCTGGCCCGCCGGGTGGCCCGCGACACCGCCCGGTTCCTCGCCGACGAGCTGCACCGGGCCGGCGAGGGCTTCGCCTCGGCGCTGGACGCGGACACCGAGGGCGTCGAGGGGCTCACCTACGTCTGGACGCCGGACCAGCTCGTCGAGGTGCTGGGCGAGGAGGACGGCCGGTTCGCCGCCGACCTGTTCACCGTCACCGCCGACGGCACCTTCGAGGAGGGCGCCAGCGTGCTGCGGCTGGCCCGGGACGTGGACGACGCCGATCCGGCGGTCCGGGCCCGCTGGCGGGACGTGGCGGCCCGGCTGCTGCACGCCCGCGACACCCGCCCCCAACCGGCCCGCGACGACAAGGTGGTGGCTGCCTGGAACGGCTTGGCGATCACCGCCATCGCGGAGTTCCAGCAGGTCGCCGCGCTCTACGCGGCACCGGAGGACGAGGACGCGAACCTGATGGAGGGCGTGGTCATCGTCGCCGACGGGGCGATGCGCGACGCCGCCGAGCACCTGGCCGCCGTGCACCTGGTCGACGGCCGGCTGCGCCGGGTGTCCCGGGACGGGGTGGTGGGCGCGCCGGCCGGGGTGCTGGAGGACTACGGCTGCGTCGCGGAGGCGTTCTGCGCGCTGCACCAGCTCACCGGCGAGGGGCGGTGGCTGGCGCTGGCCGGTGAGCTGCTCGACGTGGCGTTGGCCCGGTTCGCGGCGCCGGACGGCGGCTTCTACGACACCGCCGACGACGCCGAACGCCTGGTCACCCGGCCGGCCGACCCGACCGACAACGCGACCCCGTCGGGCCGGTCGGCGATCGTCGCGGCGCTGGTGGCGTACGCGGCGTTGACCGGTGAGACCCGCTACCGGGAGGCCGCCGAGGCGACCCTGTCGACCGTCGCGCCGATCGTGGACCGGCACGCCCGGTTCACCGGCTACGCCGCCACGGTGGGCGAGGCGCTGCTCTCCGGGCCGTACGAGATCGCGGTG
Organism: Micromonospora sp. DT227; assembly: GCF_049841835.1. Classification (NCBI taxonomy): domain Bacteria; kingdom Bacillati; phylum Actinomycetota; class Actinomycetes; order Micromonosporales; family Micromonosporaceae; genus Micromonospora; species Micromonospora sp. DT227. Next base: position 1,542,233 of record NZ_JBNCLA010000001.1, read on the forward strand.
GCGACCGACGACCCGACGGGTGACCCGCTGGTGGCCGCCGCGCACCGGCACGCCCCGCCCGGCGCGGTGGTGGTCGCGGGCGCCCCGGATCAGCCGGGCGTGCCGCTGCTGGCCGGCCGGCCCCTGGTCGACGGGCGGCCGACCGCGTACGTCTGCCGGGGGTTCGTCTGCCAGCGGCCGGTGACCTCGGTCGAGGAGCTGGTCGCCCAGCTCGGCTGAGTCCCCGACGGCGGGCCGCCCTCACGGTCGGGCCCGCCGCCGGCCCGGTTAGGCTGGCGGCGCTATGGACTCCCGGACCGGACTCCCCGTCGTGGGCATGGTGGGTGGCGGCCAACTGGCCCGGATGACCCACCAGGCCGCCATCGCCCTCGGCCAGTCGCTGCGCGTGCTGGCACTCGCCCCGGACGACGGCGCGGCGCTTGTGGCCGCCGACGTCCAGTACGGCGACCACACCGACCTGACCGCGCTACGCACGTTCGCGAAGGGCTGCGACGTGGTCACGTTCGACCACGAGCACGTGCCGAACGATCACATCCGTGCGCTGGCCGCGGAGGGCGTCAAGCTGTTCCCGCCGGCCGAGGCGCTGGTGCACGCGCAGGACAAGCGGGTGATGCGGGAGCGGCTCGCCGGGCTGGGCGCGCCGAACCCGGCCTGGCGTCCGGTGGAGTCGCCGGCCGACCTGGTCGGGTTCGGCGAGGAGACCGGCTGGCCGGTGGTGCTCAAGGCCGCCCGGGGCGGCTACGACGGCCGGGGCGTCTGGCTGGTGGACGACGCCGACCAGGCCGCCGAGCTGGCCGCCACGCTGCTCGACGGCGGCACGCCGCTGCTGGTCGAGGAGCGGGTGGCGCTGCGTCGGGAGCTGGCCGTGCAGGTCGCCCGGTCGCCGTTCGGGCAGGTGGCCGCGTACCCGGTGGTGGAGACCGTGCAGCGCGACGGCATCTGCGTCGAGGTGCTGGCGCCCGCGCCCGACCTGCCCGAGGAGCGGGCGGTGGCCGCGCAGCAGCTCGCCATCGACCTGGCCACCGCGCTCGGCGTGGTCGGGTTGCTCGCGGTGGAGCTGTTCGACACGCCCTCCGGGCTGGTGGTCAACGAGCTGGCCATGCGTCCGCACAACTCCGGCCACTGGACGATCGAGGGCGCGCGCACCTCCCAGTTCGAGCAGCACCTGCGCGCGGTGCTCGACTACCCGATGGGGGACACGTCGCTCGCCGCGCCGGTGGTGGTGATGGCGAACGTGCTGGGCGGGGAGCCGGGCGGCATCTCGATCGACGAGCGCCTGCACCACCTGTTCGCGGCCGAGCCGGGCGCCAAGGTCCACCTCTACGGCAAGCAGGTCCGACCGGGCCGCAAGATCGGGCACGTCACGGTGCTCGGCACGGACCTGGCCGACGTGCGGGCCCGGGCCGCCCGCGCGGCGCGGTGGCTCCAGGAGGGACAGGGGGGAACAGCATGAGTACGGTCGGGCTGATCATGGGCAGCGACTCGGACTGGCCGACCATGCGGGCCGCCGCCGAGGTGCTGGACGAGTTCGGCGTGCCGCACGAGGTCGGTGTGGTCTCCGCGCACCGCACCCCGCTCAAGATGATCGAGTACGGTCGGTCCGCCGCCGGCCGGGGCATCCGGGTGATCATCGCGGGCGCGGGTGGGGCCGCCCACCTGCCCGGCATGGTCGCCTCGGTCACCCCGCTGCCGGTGATCGGCGTGCCGGTGCCGTTGAAGTACCTGGACGGGATGGACTCGCTGCTGTCCATCGTGCAGATGCCGGCCGGCGTGCCGGTCGCCACGGTGTCGATCGGCAACGCCCGCAACGCAGGGCTGCTCGCGGTCCGCATCCTGGGCGCCGCCGACCCGGCGTTGCGCGACCGGATGGCCGCCTACCAGGCGAGCCTGGAGGACCTGGTCGCCGAGAAGGAGGCGGCGCTCCGCGCCTCGCTGGCCTGACCACTCCCGCAGGTCACTCACTCTGCGTGTTGGCTGCCTGCGGTCACCGAGGGTGGCCGACGGTGCCGGAGTGATGGCTGCCCTTCGCCCCCCCCTTTGCTCTGCAGCCATCGACGCAGCACTCTATCGACCTGCGGTGCTCGTTTCGTCCCCGCCCTACGGTGCGAGGGTGCCTGGTTGCGCAGGGTGACTGCTGCGCCCGTGGCTGCAAAGCAAAGGGGTCTAGCGGTGGTCGGGCCGGCGGCCGGTCCGGTGCGGAGGGTGACCGCCGTCGGTGACCGGCCGGTGGGTCAGGCGGGACGAGCGGGCCCCGTCACCGCATGCCGCGCAGCGCGGTCTGCAGGCGCTCCTGGGCCCGGCGGCGACGCTCGTTGCTGGCCCCGAGCACCAGCAGCACGAGGCCGACCGGGATCAGCACCAGCCACGGGCCGAGACTGAACAACGCGTGCACCGCGGCGACGGCGGTCACCGTCGCGCCCACGATCACCGGCGCCTGCTGCCGGCTCATCGAGCCGAAGATCAGCACCGCCACGGCCCCGAGCAGCAGCAACACCTGGCGCAGCATGCTGGAGTCGGTGGCCACCACGATCGCCAGCGTGGGCAGGAACGCGGTCACCAGCGCCGGCCCGTACGCCACCCAGCTCGACATGTCCGGTCGGTGCCGCAGTTGCAGCACGCCGACCAGCAGGGCCAACGCGGCGAACGGCAGGGTGTACGCCTCGGGCAGCGCCACGTCGGCCACCCACATCAGGATCCACCAGGCGGTGATCTCGCAGGCCACCACCGCCCAGAACAGCAGGTTCCGCTCGAACGGGCGACGCCCCGGCCGGCTGGCCGCCACCCCGAGCACCGCACCCCAGGCGGCCAGCAACGCGGCGATGTGCCGGGGCGAGTCGAACGCCAGGGCCAGCGCGATGAGCGCCGCAGCGTACCCGCTCCACTCGACGGTGGCCGCCTCCCGGTACGCCTCGGGCCGGCGCAGCCGGGGCAGCGTGGCGGCGAACACCTGCAACGCCGCGCCCACCGCCAGCACGCCGAACGCCGACCACACCGCGGCGAGCCCGGCCACCAACCCCAGCGTGAGCACGAAGAGCTGCGCCATCAGCGAGGCGAACAGCCAGCCGAGGATGCGGGCCCGTTGGGTGGTGCCGAAGAACGCGGCGACCGCGCCCACCCCGACCGCGCTCCCCAACGTGATCAGGGTGAGGTCGCGGGTGGCGAGCGCGCCGGCCAGCCCGGCGCCACCGGCGGCCAGACCGATGGCGAAGACCAACACCCGGGCGACCCGGATCGAGCGACCCGGCTCGGCCAACGCCGGCGGCGGGGTCAGCGCCAACCCCAGCATCGAGATGGTGAACACCACCAGCCCCGCCTCCGCGGTCACCGGCCACCCCTGGCCGAGCGCCACCGGCGCGATCAGCAGCGTGAGGGCCGCCCCGGGCAGGATCACCGGCACCGCCCGGGAGCGGCGACCGCCGCTGAACCCGGTCGCGGCCAGCGCCGCGGTCGCGGTGAGCAGCAGCGCGGTGAGCACGTGGGTCGGGTCCACCGCGTCCGGCGGCGGGGTGAGCAGCTCCGGGGGCGGCCCCTGCCACACCCGGCCCAGCACCACGAACGTCGAGAACAGCGCCACCACCAGCGTGGGCGCCAGCGTGACGAGCGCCAGCGCGGTGGGCAGCGCCGCCGCGGCCAACGCACCGGCCGCCGGGCTGACCCGCCACCGAAGCTCGGTGGGGCGGTCCGGGTCCCGGCGCAGCGCCCCGTTCAGCAGCACCGACCACCGGCGTACCGGCCGGGCCGAGCCGACCGGCGGGACGGTGGCCGCCCGGATCAGCTCGGCGAGCACACCGAGCAGCGCGGCGGCGGCGGCGAACACCCCGGCGGGCAACTGGACGACGAGGGCGGTGGCCGCCGTGACGGTGCCCGCACCCACCACGGCCACGCTGGCGTACGGCAGGTACTGCGGCACCTGCCGGCGGACCGCCGCGACCACCGCCAGGCCGAGGCTGGCGGCGGCCAGGGCGGCGGTGAGCACCACCTGCGCGGGGCGGCCGAACTCGACCGACAGCGCGGCCACCGCGCCGGGCAGGGCGAGCAGGGCCGACCCGGCCGCCGCGCCGCCCACCTGGACCAGGTGCGGCGGCATGCCCTCGGTGCGGACGTCCTCCACCAGCGCCGGCGCGAACGACCGGGCCAGGGCCGCCACCGTCACCCCGATCAACGCGATGCTGCTCAGCGCCAACGCGGTGGTCCAGGGCCGGACCAGCCCGGCGCCGGTGGCGTGCAACGCCACCACACCGGCCACGGTGGCCCGGGACAGCGCGGCCCTCGGGTCCGTCGCGGCCACCGCCGCCATCCCGAAGACCGCGGCCACCATCGTGCCGACCAGCACCGGTGACCACCAGGGCAGGTCGAACGCGGCCGGCGCGCCCACGGTGGCGAGCACCGCGCACACGCCCGACACGTCGTACTTCCAGGGCGGCGGCAGCAGCACGGCGGCGGTCGCCGCCAGCAACGCCAGCGCGACCGGCGCCTGCCAGGTCGTCCCGCCGGTCGGCGCGGCCGGCCAGCCGCTCAGGTCACCGGCCCAGATCGGGCCGGGGGTGGCCAGCACGCCGACGCCGCCGCGCAGCGCGCTCCAGGCGGCGACGAGACCGATCAGGGTGCCGCCGGCGGCGATGCCGAGGATCGGGCCGCGCCGCCACTCCTCCGGCAGCGCCCGGGCCGCGACGGCCACCACCAGCACCAGCGCGGCGGCCACCATGAGCTGGCCGCCCGGCGCGAGCACCGCGGCGATCCGCACCAGCGTGGCGACAAGCGCCACCGTGGTGGCGGCGAGCGCCAGGTCGGAGCCGTCGAGCGACATGTCGGCGCGGCGTCGGGCGTCGATCCGGGGCGCCGCCGCCAGCAGCGCGGCGGCGATCAGCAGCAGCCCGCCCACCCAGCCGTCCGCCGAGGTGGCGCCGGGCGCGAAGAGCCCGGCGACGGCGACGGCCACCGCGCCGAGCACGGTGCCGAGCGCGTGCGGCATGCTCAGCTGCCGCTGCGCCACCTGCACCAGGGCGGCGTAGGCGAGCGTCACGCAGACGGCGAGGAAGCTCGCCGCGAGGATCGGCACGGTGATCTCGCGCAGGTTGGCCGGGGTGGGCGCCGGCGGGGTCGGCACGGTGGCGGCGACGAACGCGGCCACCGCACCGGGCAGGGCGAACGCCGCGCCGCCGGCCGCCCAGGCGCAGACCGGGTCCGTCACGGCGGCGGCGATCCGGACCCGGGGCGCGAGCGAGACCAACGCCCCGGCCAGGAAGAGCAGGGTCAGCGCGGCGGCGGTGAGCGCGGGCCGGGCGAGCGCGGCGCCGGCGCCGGTCAGCCCCAGCCCGGCCGCGGTCACCGCGTGCACCACCGCGGCCCGTTCCGTGCCGGCGGTGAGCCCGAACACCCCGATGGCGACGGCGGTCACCAACATCGGCCAGCAGGCCGCCGCCCAGCCCAGACCGAGCGAGGCCGGCACGGCGAGCGCGGTGAGCGCGGCACCGACCACCGCGAACTCGCGCCGGATCGAGGTGGGCAGCGCGACCACCGCGGCGACGGTGAGCAGCAGCGCGGCGGCGGCGAGCTGCCAGCCGGTCGGGCCGACCGCCCGGGCCAGCTCGGCGTGCCAGCCGCCCAGGTCGGCGGACCAGGCGGGCAGCGACGCCCGGACCGGGGCCAGCCCGGCGCGCAACGCGCCACCGGCGACCACCAGGCCGCTGACCGTCAACGCCGCCGCGGAGGCGAGCTGCGGGCCCCGGCGGGCCGTCTCCGGCATGGCCCGCACGGCGAGGCCGGTGAGCGCGATGACCGCGGCGATCAGCAGCAGGGACCGGCCGGGCAGCGCCACCGAGGCGACCCGCCCGAGCGCGCCGATGACCGCGAGCGTGAGGATGCCGGCGCCCACGTCGGGCAGCGGCGGCCGGCGCAGCGCCAACGTGCCGGCCAGCGCCGTCAGCGCGGCGAGCAGCAGCACCGCGCCCGCGCCGGCGGCGACCGGCACGGTGGCGGCGCGCAGCAGGGCGGTGACCGCGTACGCCAGGGCGAGCGCCACCGCCGCGCCGTGCAGCAGCCAGGTCAGCTCGCGCAGCCACGGCACCGGCCGGGCCGGCGCGGCGGTGGCCGGTCCGGCCGGCGGCTCGCCGCCGAGCACCTCGCCGGACTCCTCCGGCGCCGACTCGGGCCGGTCGTCGTCGGCGCGCTGCCGGGACGCGGCGGGTGCCGGCGGGGCGGTGCGGGGCAGGTCCGCCCGGACCGGCCGTTCGCGCACCACCGGGGAGCGGACCAGCGCCAGGTCCAGCACGGCCACCAGGGTGAGCACCAGCGCCCAGCCGGCCGGGCCGGTCACCCGCTCGTACGCCAGCAGCGGCAGCACCGGCTGGGCGGCCAGCACGGTGGCGAAGCGGGGCGCGCGCAGCCCGGTGCCGTACGCGTACCCGACCGCGACCACGGTGGTGACCAGGAAGATCGCGCCGGCGAACGCGGCGCCCGAGGTGCCGCCGCCGATCCGGTCCACGGCCCAGACCGCGTACCCGGCCAACGGCACCAGCAGCAGGCCGACCGCGGCGATCGTCTCGGCGGTCGAGGTGAGCCCGCGGCGGGCCAGCACCGGCGGGGCGAGCAGCATCAGCACGGTCGCGACCAGCAGCACGCCGAGCCGGGCGAGCGCGTCCATCGAGCTGGTGGCGACCGCCGCGAACACCACCGCCGCGACGCCGAGCAGCAGCGCGCCCAGCCCGAGCGGGATGTTCTGCACCTCGCGCGAGGACGCCTCCGGCGGGTGCTCCGGGTCGTCCACGTCGAGCCACTGCGGCCGGCCGCGGGGCGGCGACGGGGGAAGGTCGTCCGGTCCGGGCGGCGGGGTGCCCTGCCGGGGCACCCGGGGTGGCGCGCCGGTGGCGGCGGTGGGCGGCCGGCGTCCCGGCCGTCGCCGCAGCACCCGGCGGGGTCGGGTGGCCTGCTTGACCCGTTCCTCACCGGCGTGCGCCAGGATGTCCCGCTGGAAGAGCGCGGCCTGCATCTTGGCGGCGATCTGCCGTTGCTCACGGGCGATCTCGGCGTCCCGGGCCTTCATCTCGGCGATCGACCGCTCGATGTCGGCCAGGTGCTCGGCCCACTGCGGCTGCTCCGCGCCGCAGTGCGGACAGATGGCGGCGGGCTTGATCTCCCGCCCGCACGAGGCGCACCTGAAGCTCTCCACGACCGTCTCCCGTCCGCCTGTGCCCTCGCACTGTGGACCTCCCAGAGGCAGCATGCCCTGAGCGGGCCGGGATTTCGACAGTTGCCGGCGCGTTCCGGACAACAAAAAGGACCGGCCGGCCGGGGAGGCTGCTCCCCGGCCGGCCGGTCCGGCGTCGATCGGTCAGGGACGGCCCAGGCCGCGGTACTCCCAGCCGGCCTGCGTCCACAGTGTCGAATCGAGGCAGTTACGCCCGTCGACGACCCGCCGACCGTTGGCCAGCTCGCCCAGGGCCACCGGGTCGGCGTTGCGGAACTCGGCCCACTCGGTGAGCACGCAGACCAGGTCGGCGCCCTGGACGGCGTCGTTCATGGTCTCCTCGTAGGCCAGGCCGGGCACCGCGCGGCGCGCGTTCTCGATTCCCTGCGGGTCGAAGACGTGCACGTCGGCGCCGGCCTTGCCGAGCAGCGCGGCCACCGCGAGGGCGGGGGCGTCGCGTACGTCGTCGGTATTGGGCTTGAAGGTCGCGCCGAGCACCGCGATCCGGGTGCCGGAGAGGTCCGGGCCGGCCGGGCCGGAGCGGCGGTTGAGCAGCTCGGCGGCGAGCTGCACCACCCGGGTACGCCGACGCAGGTTGATCAGGTCCACCTCGTGCAGGAAGCGGAGCGCCTCGCCGGCGCCGAGCTCCTGGGCGCGGGCCTGGAAGGCGCGGATGTCCTTGGGCAGGCACGCGCCGCCGAAGCCGAGGCCGGCCTGGAGGAAGCGGTTGCCGATCCGTGGGTCGTACCCGATGGAGCGGGCGAGCTGGGTGACGTCACCGCCGGCGGCCTCGCAGACCTCGGCCATCGCGTTGATGAAGGAGATCTTGGTGGCCAGGAACGCGTTGGCGGCGACCTTGACCAGCTCGGCGGTGGCGAAGTCGGTGACCACCAGCGGCACCTCGCGGTCCTCGGTGGCGGCCAGGTCGAAGACGCCCTTGTGGGCCGCGAAGAGCATGCCGTTGGCCCACTCGCTCTTGACGCCGACCACGATCCGGTTGGGGCGCAGCACGTCGTCGACGGCGAAGCCCTCCTGGAGGAACTCCGGGCTCCACGCCACCTCGACGCCCAGGTCGGCCGGCGAGTGCTTGCCGACCAGCTGCTCCACCCACTCGGCGGTGCCCACCGGCACGGTGGACTTGCCGACGATCAGCGCCTTGCGGGTCAGGTGCTGGGCCAGGCTGGTCACCGACGCCTCGACGTACGACAGGTCGGCGCCCATGCCGTCGGCGCGCTGCGGGGTGCCGACGCAGATGAAGTGCACGTCGCCGAAGTCGGCGGTCTCCTGGATGTCGGTGCTGAAGCGCAGCCGGCCGGCGGCCAGGTTGCGCCGGAGCAGCTCGTCGAGGCCGGGCTCGTGGATCGGCACCTCACCGGCGTTCAGCTTGGCGATCTTGTCGGCGTCGACGTCGAAGCCGAGCACCTCGTAGCCCAGCTCGGCGTAGCAGATGGCGTACGTCGCACCGAGGTAACCGGTGCCGAGGAAGGTCACCCGGGGCCGGGCCGCGCCGGAGGGCGGGGTCACCGCGGCGATGGCGGGCATCGGCTGGGAGTTCGGGTACGGGATCGTCACGCCTGTCTTCTCCGCTCGCACTGGCGGCGCATCCTCGCGTCGCATTCGGCTGGGCGCCTAGGCCGGGCACCGAGGGAAACTTGATTCTGGTGTGAGGGTAGTGGGTCGGGTTGCCGCCGCCCGGGCGCGAGCCTACCCGCCGGTAAGGTCCGGTCGAGGCCCGGTGGCTATTCTTCAGTTTGCGGCAGTCGGCGGCCCCCGGGCGGCCCGGACTGCGCATGATAGCCGTGAAAGGGGAGGCCGACATGGCCGCAGAGCAGTCGTTCGACGTCTACCGGTTGCCGGAGGAGCACGAGGCGATCCGGGAGGCGGTACGTGAGGTCTGTGCGGCCAAGGTGGCGCCGCACGCCGCTGAGGCGGACGAGACAGGTGAGTTCCCGAAGGCGTCCTACGACGCGCTGCGGGCGGCCGACTTCCACGCCCCGCACGTCCCGGTGGAATACGGCGGCGCCGGCGCGGACGCGCTGGCCACGGCCATCGTGATCGAGGAGGTGGCGCGGGCGTGCGCGTCGTCCTCGCTGATCCCGGCCGTCAACAAGCTGGGCACCATGCCGCTGCTGCTGGCCGGCTCCGAGGAGCTGAAGCGCCGGTACCTGACGCCGGTGGCCTCGGGTGACGCGATGTTCTCCTACTGCCTCTCCGAGCCGGAGGCGGGCAGTGACGCGGCGTCGATGACCACCCGGGCGGTGCGTGATGGTGACCACTGGGTGCTCAACGGCGTGAAGCGGTGGATCACCAACGCGGGTGTCTCCGAGTACTACACCGTCTTCGCGGTGACCGACGCCACGGCCCGGTCGCGGGGCATCTCGGCGTTCGTGGTGGAGAAGTCCGACCCGGGGGTGAGCTTCGGCGCCCCGGAGAAGAAGCTCGGCATCAAGGGCTCGCCGACCCGCGAGGTCTACTTCGACAACGTCCGGATCCCGGCCGACCGGATGATCGGCGCCGAGGGCACCGGCTTCGCCACCGCGATGAAGACGCTTGACCACACCCGGGTCACCATCGCCGCCCAGGCGATCGGCATCGCCCAGGGCGCGCTGGACTACGCCAAGGGCTACATCCAGGAGCGCAAGCAGTTCGGCAAGGCGATCGCCGAGTTCCAGGGCATCCAGTTCATGCTCGCCGACATGGGCATGAAGCTGGAGGCGGCCCGGCAGCTCACGTACGCCGCCGCCGGCAAGTCCGAGCGGGGCGACGCGGACCTGACCTACTTCGGCGCGGCCGCCAAGTGCTTCGCCTCGGACGCCGCCATGGAGATCACCACCGACGCGGTCCAGTTGCTCGGCGGCTACGGCTACACCCGGGACTACCCGCTCGAGCGGATGATGCGGGACGCCAAGATCACCCAAATCTACGAGGGCACCAACCAGGTGCAGCGCATCGTCATGGCCCGCCAGCTCCTCAAGGGCTGACCGGCGGGGCCGGGCGGGGCCGTCGACGTCGCCCGGCCCGGCCCGTGCCGGTCGACCCGGCCCGCCGACCGGACCAGCCGTCGACCACGTCGTCGAGCTGGTCGACGAGCAGCCGTCCGTACCCGGTCAGCCCGTCGGCGGTCCGGAGCAGGTCGGCCACCTCCCGGCAGGCCCCCCGGAGCCGGGCGAACTCGGCGTGCGCCAGGTGGCGGCCGGTGGTCGTACCGAACCGCCGTTCCCGACGCCAGAACTCGCCGACCGCGACGTGGGCGTAGAGGCCCTGCACGAGCGCCGGCAGCGGACGGGCGCCGGCCCGCCACGGCGCCGGGTGACGGGCCGGCTCCGCCACCTCGACGAGCGGGAAGAGGTGGTCCAGGGCGGCCAGCTTGTTGTGCGCCAGCTCGTGCACGAGGGCCGCGGCGATCGGGCCGGCCGCTCCGGGGCCGTCGGACAGGGCGACGCACCCCACCGCGGCGGGGAACGTGCCGCTGATCAGCGGGGCGGTCAGCTCGTCGGGTGTGCCCCCGCTGGTCACCGCCGCCCACGGCCGGCCGGCCGCGTCCCGGGCCAGCGGCATCACCATGGAGATCGCCTCGGTCAGCTCGGTGGCGGCCCGGCGGTGCCGGGTGGCCAGCAGCCGCCAGCCCGGGGACAGCCGGGCCGCCCAGCGGGCGGCCCGGACCGCGTCGACAGGTGCGACGGCGGCCGGGCGGGCCAGCGACCGGAGATCGTCCAGGTGCAGCCGGGGGCCGTGCCCGTCGGCCCGGAGCCGGGGCACCGGGTGCCAGGCCGGCGTCGGGCCGCCGCCGGCCGTCCCGGTCGCCCGGGGGCACAGCCCCGGGCCGGTCACCGGCACGCCGTCGAGCGTCAGCGTGCGGCGCGCCCCGTCCACGGTCAGCTCCGCCAGCCCGGCCCCGCCACCGGGGCCGCGGTGGACCCGGCCCAGGCCGGGCAGCGCCACCGTCACCGCGCCGGAGGGGCTTGTCGGGAAGCTGACACGGGCCCGCCCGCCGGCCCGCATCGCCGCCGCGGCCACCACCGCGCCCAGCGTCGCCGGGTCGTCGGCGGACCCCCGGTCGCCGTGCCCCAGAGCCCGCAGCGTGCCCGCCGCCCAGACGCTCACGGTGGGGTAGCCGAGCACCACGCGGGTGGGCCCGGGAGCCGACCGCCGCAGCTCGCCGAGGAGCTGCCAGGCGTCGTTGACCAGCGGCGCGTGCGGGTGTCCGAGGTCCGTGGCGAGCACCACCGCCGAGCGCAGCGCGAGCAGGTTCCGGCTCACCGGCACCGCGAGCAACCGCCGGACCACCTCCCCGCCGCCACCGCCGCGGGCGAGCGCCCGGAACGTGCCGACGGGCATCTCGTACCGGCCCGTCCGCACGCGCGGCCTCCCCAGACCAGTCGGCGGCCCACCGCGACGACGGTGGACATCGATGAAGGCTACGATATGTTACTGCCGGAACGCTGGCTGTGCCGTGCGGAGTGGTGGTGTCGATGGATCGAAGGTTGGGCCGGAGATGTCGGAACGGGTGAGCGGTGGCGACCGGCCACTGATATCCCAACTGCTCGATGTGGCGGAACTCGACCCGGCCGACCTCGACGCCATCCCGCGCCGGCAGTTGCACCGGTCCCTGCGGCGGCTGATCGACGAGAGCGGCGACCCGACCGCCGAGTTCCTCTGGTTCGGCAACCAGGCCGACAATCCGGGCGCGCGGCGGCGGTGGACGACGTCCGACACCGGGTCCGACGGGGGGACGGCATGACGATCGACGGGTTTCCGGACGCCCCGGCGCGCGGCGCCTCCGCGTCCCGGCCCGAGCCGGGGGCGACCGAGACCAGGGTGACCGCCTTCGTCGCCGCGGAGAGCCTGACCGGGCGCACCAACGTGACAAGCAACGTGGCCTGGCTGCTGGCGCGCGCCGGCCGCCGGGTGCTCGTGGTGGACGCCGGCCGGGGGGCGGTCCGGGTGCACGAGCACCTCAGCCCCTTCTACAGCGGAGAGTCGCCCCTCACCGACCATCTGCCGCGCGGGCTGACCGACCTGATGTTCGCGTTGCCCGGGTTCACCACCGGGCAGCCCACCCTGCGGCGCTACGCCGCCCCCGCCGGTCACCTCGACGTGGTGTGGGTGCCCGAGTCGGCGACCTGGCCGCCGGTGACCGAGATCGGCGGTGGGCTGGGCGGCACGATCCGCAGTGAACTGCGCCGGCAGTTGCGGTTCATCGAGTACGACGACGTCCTGCTCGACCCCGCCGACTTCTCCGAGACGGTCGCCCAGTGGCTGGCCGTCCTCTGCGACGCGCTCGTCGTCTGCTTCCCCTACCGGGCGCCCCGGCTCGCCGACGCCGCCGCCGTGGCCCGCCAGGTGCACCGCGGCGCTCCCGCCGGGATCCGGATCATCGCCGCCACCACGCAGTCGGCCCCCGCTGACGCGGTGGCCGCCCGCCGGCACGCCGACGAGGTGGCGTCGAGCTTCCGCGGCGCCCTGGACGAGCCGGCGGTGGGCGTCGACTTCTGGCAGGTCGCCATTCCCGGCGGCCCGGAGGGCCAACCGCTCGCCCCGCTGCTGGAGGAGTCCCCGCACCGCGCGTCGGTGCTGGCGGCGTACGGCCAGTTGCTGAGTCTGCTGACGCAGGGTGAGCTGGACCGGGCCGAGCCGGAGGCGGAGCCGGTCCGGGCGCGCTACCGGTTCGGGCTCAGCCGGCCGCTCGCCGAGAACGTCGGCGAGCTGTTCGTGGCCACCCCGGAACGGCAGCGGCCGTGGGCCGACTGGCTGAGCGCCGAGCTGACCGAACTCGACATCCGGGTCCGGCCCTGGCGCCCACGCGGTCCGGCCCCCGACGGGCCGGCCACCGTGCTGGCGGTCGCCCCGGACCCCACCGCGCAGCGGGCGGGCGGGCCCGGCGTCGAGGACGACGACGAGGCGTGGCTCGACGCGCTGACCGGGGAGGTGGCGGCGCGGCCCGGCACGGAACTGCTGGTGCTGCGTACCGTCCCGGCCGGTCCACCCCCGGCCGGTCGACCGGTGGACCTCTTCGACTGCGACGAGCCGGAGGCGCGCCGACGCCTGCGCGCCGCGCTGGGCCTGGCCGCGCTCAAACCCTCGCCGCTGGACCGGCCCTGGCGGGTGGGCTTCCCGGGCCGGGAGGACCAGTCCCGGAAGACGTTCGGCCTGCCCGACCGGCCGCGGCTGTTCGTCGGCCGGGACCGGGAGCTGAGCGAGCTGCGCGACGCGCTGCTGGCGAACCCGGGCGGCCAACCGGTGTGGGTACGCGGCCCGCTGGCCGCCGGCAAGAGCACGCTGGCCCGCGAGTACGTGGCCCGGTTCCACCGCGACTACCGGCTGATCGTCTGGATCCCGGCGGGCAGCCGGCACGCGGTGCGTACCGCGCTGGCGGCGCTCGCCGACGCGCTCGGGGTCGAGCCGAGCGGCAACGCCGTCCACGAGATGCTCGCCGAGCTGCGGAAGCGCGGCGAACAGTGGCTGCTGGTCTACGACGGGGTCGGTGACCCGGCGGACCTGGTCGGGCTGCTGCCCTCCGGCCGCGGGCACGTCGTGGTCACCGGCGGCACCGGGGACCAGCCGGTCTACGGCCCCTCGGTGGCCGTCGACGGGCTGCGCCGCGACGACGCGACCGGGCTGCTCATCCGGCAGGTGCCCGGGTTGTCCGCCGCCCCGGCCGCCGCGGTCGTCGACGCGGTGGGCACGTTCCCGCTGGACCTGCGGCTGGCGTCGGGGCTGCTGGGCCAGGCCGGCATCCTGCTCGACAAGCGGGAGGCGGTCACCGGGTCGCGTGGCCCGGACGCGGCGGTGCCGGCCTTCCTGGAGGCGATCCGGCCCACCGGCGACGGGGCGTCCCCCACCCGACGGATCGTCCGGGTGGCGTTGCGGCTGATGGACGAGGAGTTCAGCGGCCGGGTCGCGGTGATGCTGACGGAGATGTACGCCTTCGCCGCGCCGATCGGCATGTCGCTCGCGCTGGTCCAGTCCCGGCGGATGCGCGGGCAGGTCGCCGCCGACCTGGCCGACGAGGACGCGACCCTGCTGCGCGCCGACGGGTGGGAGATGGACCGGGCCCTGGCGCTGGGGATGCGGTTCCGGCTGTTCGACGTCGCCTGGGGCCGCGACGGGGCGGTCCGGATGCACCCCGCCGTGCAGGCCACCGTGCTGGCCGACATGACCGCCGGGAAGCACGCCGCGCGCCGCAGGCGGTTCCTGCTCGCCCTGGCCGGGGCGGCGCCCCGGACCATCGCGGCGGCCTCCGCGCTGCGGCACGAGCTGCACCAGCACCTGCTCAGCTCCGGCGCTCTGGACGCGGACGGCCCGGACGACGTCCGCCGGCTGGTGGTCGAGCAGCTCGAACACCTCATCGCCCGGGGCGAGGACGAGGCCGCCGAGGCGCACCGGCTCTGGCGCCCGGTGCTGGACCGCTGGCTGGCCGCGTACGGCTGGCAGGACCGGATCACGCTGCGGTTGGCGACCCGCCTCGCCGACGTCACCCGGACCCTGGGCCACAGCGACGAGTCGTTGACGCTCAGCCGGCAGGTGCTGCGGGAGAGCACGGTCCTGCTCGGTCACGACCATCCGCGGGTCCTCGTCACCCGCCGGGGTCTCGCCGGTGACCTGCGCGGGCTCGGCCGGTTCCGGCCGGCGCTCATCGAGGACCAGGCCACCTGGCGGGGCTTCCGGGACCAGTTCGGCAACTCCCACCCGGAGACGCTGGTCGCGGCGCACAACCTGGCCCAGTCGTACTACCTGGCCGGGCGCACCGACGAGGCGGTCCGGGTCGCCCGGGAGACGCTGGCCCGCCGCCGGCGGCTCTTCGCCGACGACCATCCCGACACCCTGGAACTCGCCAGCGACCTCGGTCGCTACCTGGGCGACCTGGGCGACCTCACCAGCGCGCGGAAGCTGCTCCAGGAGGCGTACCAGGAGCGGTTGCCGGCCGGCCGCAACGGCGAGGAGGACACGCTGCTGCTGCGGATCATCCGCCACCTGGCGGTCATCGCCCGCCGGCAGGAGGAACTCACCCGGGCCAAGGAACTGAACAGCCGCGCCTACCTGGCGTTGCGACGGCTGCTCAGCGAGGACAATCCGCGTACCCAGTCCTGCCGGCTCAGTCTCGCCGTCGACTACCACCTGGGCGGGGAGAGCGAACACGCGGTGCGGCTGGCGGACGAGAGCCTGGCCGGCTACCGGCGCGACCTCCCGCCCGAGCATCCGTTCACCCAGGTCTGCCTGAGCCTGCGCGGGGTGCTGCTGCGCGGCGTCGGCGACCTCGAGGAGGCGGTGTCCGCCGGGCGTCAGGCCGCCACCGGACTGGCGGCCACCCTCGGCGAGTCGCACCCGTGGACGCTCGGCGGTCAGGTCAACCTGGCCGGCAGCCTGGCGGCGGCGCAGCGGACCATTGAGGCGGAACGGTTGCTGCGCGGTGTCCTCGACGAGGGCCGCCACTTCCTCGGGCTCCAACACCCGTACCTGCGCGCCACCCGGCGGCTCCTGGCCGCGTTGGTGACCGACGGCGAGATCAGCGGTGGCATCCCGTACGGGCCCGCGAAGCTCGACTTCGTCGACATGGAGGTCCCGGCGACATGAGCGCCCCCATTCCCGCCGACGAGGCGGCCCAGCCGCCCGGCGTCGACGGGCGGATCGACGTGATGCTCGCCGACCATGTCCGGGAGCGGCCGGCCATGGTGGACGCGTGCGAGCGGCTGATGCGGAGCCTGCCCGGGATGCTCCACCTCGCCCGGTACCGGACCGGGGTCTGCGACTTCGCCCTGGACGCCCCGGCGCCGGTGGCCGGCGCCCACGAGCTGGACGCCGACGAGCGGCAGCTCGTCGACCGGGACGTGGTGCACGCCATGACCACCCTGGGCGGGGTGTTGCGCCCGGCGCGCAGCGGCGACCTGATCCGGGTGGTGCTGCACACCGCGCGGGGCGCGCTCTTCGCCCTGCAACTGAGCCGGGAACAGCACCTCGTCGGCGTGGTCCGGGTGGAGGATCCGGCGGACGGGCCGCCGCCCCGGCAGCCGACGATCCGGGCCGCCGACATCGGCCTGTCCCGGCTGGCCAACGCGGAGCACACGGCCGCCGGCCAGCAACCCACCAACTACGGCGGCTGGCTCACCCCCACCAGCACCGCGTCGGGCCCGTCCGGCCCGTCCGGTCCGCCCGCCGCCGAGTCGCGGCCCCGGACCTGGGTACGCGACGAGTCGTACGCCGGGTTGGCGGCCCGCTGCGCCGGGCAGGTCCACGCCGAGGGCCTGCACTACGTGGCGGTGTGCCGGCCGGGCCGGCTGGAGGCCTCCGCGGACGTGCTCGACGACCCGCGGCTGGACGACTTCTTCGCGGACGCGTCCCCGGCCCGGCGGCGGGCCTTCTACGGTCACCTCGCCCAGCGGGTGGACGAGCTGCTGCGCGCCGTGGTGCGGTCCGCGCACCCGGCGATCGGTTCCCGGGTGCGCCGGCTGGTGCTCGACGTCGACCTGGGCGCGTTCTACTGCTATCCGGTGGGGCTGGACCGCTACCTGCTCGCGGTCACGCTCGACCAGGACCGGGTGGCGGAGGGGGACGAGACGGCGGCGGTGTTCGGCGCCGAGCTGGCCGGGTGAGCGCGCCGCCGGGCGGGGCGGGGCCGGCTCCCGCCGACCGCCGGGCCCGGGTGGTCGAGGCGGTGCTGCCCTCGCTGCGCCGCAGCGCCCTGTTCGTGCTGGTCGCCGCCGCCGGTTGGGCGTTGGCGGCCGGGCGGGGCTGGACCGACGTCCACCGGTCCGCCGGTTACCTGACGGTGGCCACCGCGCTGCTGGCGGTCGGCCTGTTCGCCAGCACCCACGGCATCGACCTCGCGGCGGCCCGGCGGAACCTGCGGCTGGTGCTGCTGGCGGTCACCGTCGGCGTACTGGTCAAGGCGGCGCTGATCTCGGCGGTGATGTACCTCGCGTTCGGCCGGCCGGCGTTCCTGGTCCTCGGGGTGGCGGTCGCCCAGATCGACCCGTTGTCGTTCGCGGCGACCCGGCTGCGCTCCCGGATGTCCGGGCAGGCGCAGTCGATCCTGTCCGCGTGGGCGTCGTTCGACGACCCGGTCACCGTGCTGCTGACCGTGTACGCCGCCGCCTGGGTGGTCCCCGCGCTGCCCGGCGATCCGGCCGGCCCGACGACGGCGGACCTGGGCGGGTTCGCGCTCTCCCTGGCGCGGAACGCGCTGCTCGCCGCCGTGGCCGCGGTGGCCTGGTGGGGTACCCGGGCCCTGCACCGGTGGGCGGTCACCCGCGCCGTGTGGGTCGGCCGGGCGGTGACCGTCGGTCAGCTCGTGGTCCTGCTCGGGCTCGCGGTGCTGGCGGTCGACCAGTTCCTGCTGCTCGGGCTCGCCGTGGCCGGGCTGTTCTACCGCCCGCCGATCGGGCGGGTGCTCGACCTGCTGACCCGCTGGGCGTTCCTGGCCGCCACGTTCGCGCTCGGGCTGGTGCTGGTCGGTGGCGTGGACCCGGTGCCGGGCGTGGTGCTGGGGCTGGCCGCCGTGGCGGCGCACGTGGTGGTGGCGTCCGTGATCTGTGCCCGGCTCCCCGCCGCCGACCGCCTCGACGTGCTGCTCGGCCAGCAGAACGGCATCACCGCCGTCATCCTGGCGCTGGTGCTGGAACGGCAGTTCGTCGGCACGGTCGCCGTGGTGGCGCCGGCGATCCTCGTCGTCAACCTGGTGCACGCGTTGACGAACGGCCTGCGTGAGGCGTCCGGCCGGGGTGGTCCGGGGACGGCCCCGGCCGGGCCGGCGCCGGCGGTCAGGCCGCGTCGTCGGTCAGGGCGGTCACCAGCTCCCGGCGCACCCGCGCACTGAAGTCGGTCAGCACGTCGCTCGCCGTCTCCGGCCGGCGGACGTCGTCGTCCACGAGGTCCCGCGCGCCGCGGAGCTGCCGCACGGGCAGGTATTCGTGCACGGCGTCGAAGATCTGGCACATCTCGTTCAGCCGGTCCCACTGGAAGGGGGCGGGACCGCCGGGGCGCTGGCGGGCCGCACGGTACCACTCCGCCACGGCCAGCCCGAACGCCTCGACGAGCGCGTTCAGCAGCGCGGCGACACCGACCGCCGACTGGACCTCCGGGGTCCGGACCCGGGCCCGGACCGCCTGCCGCGCGCCCCGGCCGCCCTCGTCCTCGACGAACGCCCGCCGGAACAGCACGCCGACCGGCGTCCGCAGGTCCACCACGGCGAAGGCGCGGTCGAACAGCTCGGTCACCGACGTCGGCAGGTCGGCGAGGTCGTCGCCGGTGCGTCGGTCGCCGGGCGGGACCGGCCAGCGTTGCAGCTCGCGCAGTTCCCGGCGGATCGCCGCCAGGTGCTCGTCGTTCTGGGCCCGCAGGTCGCTGAGCGAACCGTTGAGCAGGCCGAGCAGGTGCTGGGTGGCCGACTGGCGGCGGTCCAGCCGGGCCATGTGCGGTGCCAACGGCACCAGCGGCCCGTCGGCCGGGTAACGCTCCTCGATCCGCCCGGTCATCGACGTCACCTCGGCGGCGAGCTGGTCGGCGAACGACCGGGGGCGGTAGAGCAGCGGCTCCCGGCCGACGGCCTCGCGGATCCGGGGGAGGAAGCGCTCGGGCACCGGCTCCAGCACGACGAGCAGCAGTTCGCAGTCGCGGTACGCGTGGCTGATCCGGGCCCGGGTCTCCACCCGGGCGGCGTCGCTCTCCTCCAGCAGCGGACCGGAGACCAGGATGCCGCAGCCGGCGTCGTCCCGACCGGCCGGGATCCAGTAGTCGATGCGGCTGTCCGGGTCGTCGATGGGGAAGTAGTCCGGCTGGGAGTTCTCGTGGCCGGTGCTCACCAGCACCCGCCGGATCTCGGCCAGGATGTTCTGCGCGCCGACGCCCCCGTACAGCTCGCGGGCCGCCTCCCGGACCATGCCGGAGGTGACCTGGCCGCCCTGGTCGCGGGCCCGCCGCCAGAGCCGGTGACAGAGCGAGATGATGCCCCGGGGGACGCCGTTGGCCAGCTCGACGAGCTGCCCGACGGTCGCCTCGCTGAACGGCTCCAGCCGGCCCCGCTGCCGCCGCAGCACGTAGTCGAGCACGTCGGCCGCGCTGAGCGGGGTCATCGTGATCTGCTCGCCGCTGCGGTCCCGCACGTCGCGCCGGAGCGTGCCGAGCAGGTCGGGCAGCCCGGCGAGCAGGAGGAACGTGTTGGAGGCGGCGAAGACCCGCAGCATCTCCTTGAACGCGTCGAGGGCTTCGTCCTCCCGCCGGCCGGCGGCGGTGAGCAGTTGGTCCAACTCGTCGATGACCAGGACGAACGGGTTCGGGCCGTAGCCGATCAGCAGCGCGAAGACGCCCATCGCCTGGAGCGCGGTGGCCTCGCTGCCGGTGAGCGTGCCGGTGATCCCCCGCTCGCGGAGCACGTCGGCCGGCGGCCGACCGGCGATCCACTCCCAGACCGGGTCCTCGAACCCGCCGCGCAGCAGCAGCGTCAGCGCGCGGGCGAACTCGGCGTTCTCGGTGACCTTCCGCAGCCGGTCGCGCAACTGCCCGAGCAGTTGGCTCTCCATCATGTTGAAGGTGTCCACCACGGCGACCGGGTCCAGGGCGCCGGCGAGCAGTTGCTCGGCCAGGGGTTCGGTGACCCGGGACCGGCGCAGCTCGACGGCGAGGATGTCGGCGTACAGGCCGCGGACGCGCCGGTGCACCACCTCCCGGCGGTCGGCGAGCTTGTCGGCGAAGGTGCGGTACAGCGAGACGAACGTGTCCGGCGGGGCGGTCAGGTAGATCGACTGGAGGTCGCCGTCGAGACGCTCGGTGGCGTGTCGGACCAGGTAGGACGCCAGGTGGGTCTTGCCGGTGCCGTAGTCGCCCACCACGGCGACCACCCGACCGGCCGGCGTCTGCGGAGCGTCGCGCAGCGCGTCGAGGTAGCCGTTCATCGCGTCGGTGGCCCGGCGGACCGCCGCGGTGGGAATGGTGTAGACGGTCGACCCGGTGTCGGCGACCTGCGCCACGGCGCTCGACGGATAGGGGTTCGCCTCGCCGATCGGGGCCGGGTCGTACGCGTCCATCAAGGCTGCTCCCTGAGGCGGCGGGCTTCTCTCATGAAGTGTCGGGCCAGATCCTGCCAGGTCACCTGGTTGGGTCGCTCATCTTGCACACGTAGTGTCTCGTAAACGCCGAAGAGTAACCATTGCATCTCGCGGATCGTTGCCAATCTGCCGTCGTCTATGTACTCCTCCAGTGCGGTATCCGCCAGCGGAGGCAGCAGCCCGGGTTTCAGCCGGCCGAGCCGGTCGGCGGCGAAACGGGCCGCGTGCCGGTGGTCGAAGCCGTCGACCTCCAGGTGGACGGTGTTGCGACCCAGCACGTCCCGGTCCCGGCGATCCAGTGCGCTGGTGGTCTCGGCGAAGAAGACCATCCGCCGGGGCGCCCGCGCGGCGTAGTAGTGCAGCTCCTCGATCAGCTCCACCGGCGGCAGCAGCACGATCAGCGCCTGGTCGGGGTCCAGGCAGCCGGGCAGGTTGCGGTACGCGTCGTCGGGCCGGTCGCGCATCTCGTACGCCAGGTTGTGGCGCAGCAGTTGCAGCTCGTTCAGCTTGTCGAGCAGCGCCCGGCAGGTGTGCTCCCGCCGGGTGGGGATCGGGTCGTTCTCGTGGGCCTCCTGGCGCAGGTTGACCACCTCCGCCCGCAGCGCGTCCCGGCCGAGCCGATCGCGCAGCCAGTGCGCGCAGCGGTTGACCAGCGCGGTCTTCCCGCACCCCCGCTCGCCCCGGACCAGCACCAGCCGCCCCTCGTGGTGCAGGTGGGCGACGTCGGCGAACCGTCCCTGACACTGCTCGAAGGACCCCTCGGTGTTGTCCACCGGGACGTAGTAGTTGACGTGTTCGGCGTACCAGAGCGGGTTGAGCGGGTCGGTGCTGCCCAACCTGGGCACCGCGAACGGGTTCGGCGGATGACCCGGCGGCGGCGCGTCGGGCGGCTGGGGGTTCACCGTACGCCCGCCGGGGTGCGGCCCGGGAGCAGCCCGGGATTCTCCACCGCCTGGGCCACCTGCTCCACCTGCGCCTCCAGCCGGCTCAGTTCCGTGCGTTGCCCGCGCACCCACTCGGCACGCCGGGGATCGTCCGCCGTGCCACCGCGCGGCACGTCGTGCAGCGGGCCCGCGGACGCGTCGAGCGTGTCACCCAGCCGGCGGGCCAGCGGCCAACGCGGATGCGCGCCGGCCACCGTGTGCAGTCGGCTGGCCAGTTCCCGGCGCCGGGCCCGGAGGTCGTCCACCCCCGGGAACGGGCCCGGGGTGACCCGTTCCACGTGCGACAGCAGGGACTCGACGGCCAGCGCGTACTCCCGGGTCGCCGCGCGCAGCGCGTCCGCCTCCGTCCGCCGGGTGCCGGCGGTGGCCGACCGGCGGCTGAACCAGCCGGCCAGCGCGGCGCTGGCGGCGGCCAGCAGGATCGACGGGAGGAGGGTGGCCCAGGGCGACGGCGGCGGCGTGCCGGCGCCGGCCCGGTCCAACCGGGCGGCGGCCGCCAGCGCCCGGCAGGTGCGGTCGAAGTCGGCCCGCCGGTCGGCCTGCCACTGCTCCGGGCTGCCCCGGCGGCCGGACCAGCTCAGTTGCCCCTCGGTCGGGCCGGGGGTGGCGAGGCCGAGCGCGCGGGCGGCGTCCACCAGGCCCGGACGGTGGGCCGCCGACAGGCACCAGACCCGGGTGGCGTCGTCGACCGGGGGATCACCCCGGGTGGCCAGGCGGACGCCGAAGACCAGGAGCGCCGACGCCAGGACGACGGTGGCCACGCCGACGGCCCGTCGCGTCCTGACGGAAGGCATCGGCATAACGGCTGACTGTAGTGACAGTCACTCGTTCGTGGGTACCGCGGTCGGGGTCCGAGATCCGACTCGGCCGATGCGTCGCCGGCCCCCGGAGGGGGTGGGCCGACCGGGGACCGGCGGCCCACCCCGGGTGGTCAGCGGAAGTCGTCGGGGCTGTCCGGGCGGGTGCCGGCGCGCGGCGGCGCCGACCAGGGCGACTCGCCGCCGGTGCGGCGGGGCAGGGGTTCGGTGGGGGATTCGGGATAGGCCAGGGTGAGCGGGGCGGTGTCCGGGTCCTTCGCCGGGCCCGGCGCGGACCAGCCGGTGAGCGCGGGCTCGGGCTCGGCCGGAGGGCCGGCCGGGGTCAGCTCCGCCCCGGCTCCCTCCGGCGCGGGCCGGCGACGCCAGCGTCCACCGCTGAACACGGCCATCAGCAGCAGCAGGCCGATGAGGAACAGCGTGCCGTTGTCCAGCGGCTGGCGCAGCGGCAGCGGGTCGCCGAGCAGCTTCAGGTCGCCGGGGATCCGGTCCCGCACGGTGAAGGGCGCGACGAACAGCCCCACGTACGGGGCCGCGAGCAGCAGCCCCGCCACCAGCGGGCCGAGCGGCGAGAAACGCAGCGTGCCGAGCAGGCCGAGCAGGATGCCGGCGACGCCCAGGTAGACGGCCGGTTCGATCAGGTTGGGGGTGCTGTACGTACCGATCTCCACCCAGCGGTTGACGGTCCGCCCAGATCCGTCCTGACCGAGGGTGACGAGCACCCAGGTGACGGGTGCCACCACCAACCCGGCGAGGAAGCTCCAGAGATGTCGCATCCGCGCACCGTACCGTTTTCGGCATGACAGATCATCCTGCGGTCCCGTCGGGTAAGCCGACCTCGTACTCCCGCGTCACGCTGAGTCGCATCATGACCGCCGTCGATGTCAATCTGTACGGGACCGTGCACGGTGGGGTACTGATGAAGTTCGTCGACGACGTGGCCGGCGCGGCGGCGGCCCGGCACAGCGGCGGCACCGCGGTCACCGCCTCCATCGACGAGATCGTCTTCTCCGAGCCGGTCCGGGTGGGTGACCTCGTGCACGCCCACGCCCAGGTCAACTGGACCGGCAGCACCTCGATGGAGGTGGGGGTGCGGGTGGTCGCCGAACGCTGGGACTCGGCCGAGGACGAGCCGGTCCGGGTCGCCACCGCGTACCTGGTCTTCGTGGGCGTGGACGTCGGCGGCGCGCCCCGACCGGTCCGCCCGGTGCTGCCCGAGACGCCCGACGACGAACGCCGCTTCCGGGAGGCGGAGATCCGGCGCGCCCACCGCCTGGCCCGCCGGCGCGCCATCCAACTCCACCGCGAGGTGAAAGGAGGGGCCCCCGCTTAACGCCTCCGGTAGAGGAAACGCCCCCGCTTGCCGCGCGGCCCACATGGGGTGGGGGTGCGGGGTGTGGGGTGGGCACGCCCCGTAGCCGGCACCGGGTGCGGAGAATGGCGGTACGAGGTAGGGCAAGATGGCGCCACGGCCCATGCACAGTGTCGTGCCGGGCCCCAGGGGAGGGTGGAACGTGTCTGACGTGCTGTGGACGCCCCCGGCCGACGTGCGCGAGCGGTCCCGGATCGGTGACTACCTGCGCTGGCTGGCCGAGCACCGCGGGCTGGAGTTCGCCGACTACGACGCGCTGTGGCAGTGGTCGGTGACCGAGCTGACCGGGTTCTGGTCCTCGATCTGGGACTACTTCCAGGTGCTTGCACACACGCCCCCGACCGCAACACTGGCCGGGAGGTCCATGCCCGGCGCCCGTTGGTTCCCCGGCGCGACGCTCAACTACGCGGAGAACGTGCTGCGCATGCCGGGGCTCGGCGACGACGACCCGGCGGTCATCGCGCACGGGCAGACCCGCGCCCCGGAGACGCTCACCGCGGCGCAGTTGCGCGAGCGGGTCCGCCGGGTGGCCGCCGGCCTGCGCCGGCTCGGCGTCGGCCCCGGCGACCGGGTGGCCGCGTACGCGCCGAACATCCCGGAGACGTACGTCCTGCTGCTCGCCACCGCCAGCCTGGGCGCGATCTTCTCCTCCTGCGCGCCGGAGTTCGGCACCCGCAGCGTCACCGACCGCTGGCAGCAGATCGAGCCCACGGTGCTGGTCGCGGTGGACGGCTACCGGTACGGCGACAAGCCGATCGACAGGCGCGCCGAGGTGGCCGCGATCCGGGCCGCGCTGCCGTCGTTGCGGCACACCGTCGCCGTCGGGTACCTCGATCCGGCCGGCCCGGCCCCGGACGGCGCGGTCACCTGGGCGGAACTGGCGGCGGAGACCGACGAGCCGCTGTCCTTCACCCCGGTCGCCTTCGACCACCCGCTGTACGTGCTGTACTCCTCCGGCACCACCGGCCTGCCGAAGCCGATCGTGCACGGCCACGGCGGCATCCTGCTGGAACACCTGAAGATGCTGGCGCTGCACCACGACCTGGGGCCGGCCGACCGGTTCTTCTGGTTCACCACCACCGGCTGGATGATGTGGAACTTCCTGGTCTCCGGGCCGGCGGTGGGCGCGGCGATCGTGTTGTTCGACGGCAATCCGGGCCATCCGGACCTGGGCGCGCTGTGGCGGCTGGCGGCGGAGACCGGCACCACCTACTTCGGCACCTCGGCCCCGTTCCTGCTGGCCTCCCGCAAGGCCGGGCTGGTGCCGCGGGAGATCGCCGACCTGTCCGCGCTGCGCGGCCTCGGCTCGACCGGCGCGCCGCTGCCCGCCGAGGGCTTCACCTGGGTGTACGAGAACGTCAGCGACCGTCTCCAGCTCCAGTCGCTCTCCGGCGGCACGGACGTCTGCACCGGGTTCGTCGGCGGCGTGCCGCTGCTGCCGGTGCACGCCGGTGAGATCGCCTGCCGGGCGCTCGGCGCGAAGGTGGAGGCCCGCTCCGCAGATGGCTCGGCGGTGATCGGCCAGCTCGGCGAGCTGGTGATCACCGAGCCGATGCCGAGCATGCCGGTCGGGTTCTGGAACGACCCGGACGGGGCCCGCTACCGGGAGGCGTACTTCGAGGTCTATCCCGGGGTGTGGCGGCACGGCGACTGGATCACGGTGAACGAGCGCGGCGGCTGCGTCATCACCGGCCGCTCGGACGCCACCCTGAACCGGGGCGGCGTGCGCCTCGGCACGGCCGAGTTCTACTCCGTGGTGGAGGGGCTCGACGAGGTGGTCGACTCGGTGGTGGTGCACCTGGAGGACGACGAGGGCGGCGCCGGGGAGCTGCTGCTGTTCGTGGTGCTCGCGGACGGCCTGGAGCTGGACGACGCGATGCGGAAGAAGATCTGCCGTGAGCTACGGACCGCGCTGTCGCCCCGGCACGTGCCGGACGAGATCCACCAGGTCCGCGCGGTCCCGCGCACCCTGAGCGCGAAGAAGCTGGAGGTCCCGGTCAAGAAGATCCTCACCGGCACCCCGGTCGACGCGGCGGCGGCCAAGGGCGCCCTGGTCAACCCCGAGTCCCTCAACGCGTTCGCCGCCCTGGCCCAGCAGCGCGCCTCCTGACCCCCACCCACCCACCCACCCACCCCGTCGATCTTGCACTTGTTGCCCCGACGAAAGGGGCGAATGCCCCACCCCGAGGGCCGCAACTGCAAGATCGCGGGGAGCGGTGAGGAGGTCAAGTCAGGGTGTGGGTGGTTTTCTCGGTGTCGGCGCGGGCTGGCAGGCAGGTCGGGGTGGGGTGGGCGCAGGCGACCACCGTGGCGCGGGCGGTCAGCGGGGCCAGCAGCCAGTCCACCGGGTCGGGATGCCGGGTCACGTCGACCAGCAGGCGGTCGCCGGGGGCGAGGCCCAGCTCCGTGGCGCGGGCCTCCGCGCGGGCCAGCAGCGCCGCGTCCCCCGCCCCACCCGAGGGGTACGCGGTGAAGTGGTCGCCGTGCCCGCGTACCGCCGACACGAAGTCGGTGCAGCCGGCCGGCACCTGCCGCATCGGCAGCGCGAACGGGTCCAGCGCCAGCGCGTAACGCTCGCCGGCCGGCCAGCGGGCCGCCTCGTCGACCCGGTCGACGGCGGTGAACAGCACCTCCACCTGGCCCGGCGCGTCGACCACGGTCAACGAAGCCGACCAGCAGCCGAGCAGCACCGCGGCGGTCTGCCAGTGCGGCGGCAGCAACACGCCGGCCATCTCGTCCGGTGCGGTGCCGACCTCGTCCACGAGCAGGTTGGCGGTCTTGGCCACCCAGTTCGCCAGCGTCGCGCCGGAAAGCTCGGTGCGCTCGCCGGTGGCATCGTCGTACCAGGTCAGCAGCGGTCGGGTGGGATCGGATGCGATCGCGTCGGCGAAGACCCGGGCAATGTTGTCGGCCATCGGAGCGAACGATACGCGCCCGGACCGCGTACTCGATGACGACGACAAGTCGGCGTACCGTCGGGTCGCAGTCAGCGTCGGACGGCCCGCGCGGCGTAGGCTTGCCGACAGTGTTCTTTCCCACAACCGCGCCATCTGAGGAGTCGCCCCGTGACCGCCGGTCGCCCGCCCCGCGTTCTCATCGACGCCACGAGTGTCCCCGCCGATCGCGGCGGCGTCGGTCGATACGTCGACGGCCTGCTCGGCGCGCTCGGCCGGGTCTGCGGCGACGGCGTCGACCTGGCGGTGGTGAGTCTCCGCACCGACCTGGAGCGCTACACCCGGATGCTGCCCGGGGCCGAGATCGTCCCGGCGCCGGCGGCGGTGGCGCACCGGCCCGCGCGGCTGGCCTGGGAGCAGACCGGCCTGCCGCTGCTGGCCCAGCAGGTCGGCGCGGAGGTGCTGCACTCGCCGTTCTACACCTGTCCGCTTCGGGCCGGGTGTCCGGTGACGGTCACCGTGCACGACGCGACGTTCTTCACCGAGCCGGAGCACTACGACAAGTCGCGCCGGACGTTCTTCCGCAGCGCGATCAAGACCTCGCTGCGTCGCGCCGCCCGGGTGATCGTGCCGAGCAAGGCCACCCGGGACGAGCTGATCCGGCTGCTGGACGCCGACCCGACCCGCATCGACGTCGCCTACCACGGTGTCGACCAGGCCGCCTTCCACGCGCCGGGCGACGAGGAGAAGGCCCGGGTCCGGGCCCGGCTGGGGCTGGGTGACAACAGCTACATCGCGTTCCTCGGCGCCAAGGAGCCGCGCAAGAACGTGCCCAACCTGATCCGCGGTTGGGCCCGGGCGGTGGCCGACCGGCCGAACCCGCCGGTGCTGGTGGTGGCCGGCGGCCAGGGGCACGACGACGACATCGACCGCGCGGTCGCCGAGGTCCCGTCGCACCTGCGGCTGCTGCGCCCCGGCTACCTGCGCTACGCCGACCTGCCCGGCTTCCTCGGCGGCGCGCTGGTCGCCGCCTACCCGTCCTACGGCGAGGGCTTCGGGCTGCCGATCCTGGAGGCGATGGCGTGCGCCGCGCCGGTGCTCACCACGCCGCGGCTCTCGCTGCCCGAGGTGGGCGGCGACGCGGTGGCGTACACCAGCGAGGACCCGGATCAGATCGCCGCCGACCTGGGCGCCCTGCTCGACGACGAGCAGCGGCGGCTGTCGCTGGCCAAGGCCGGCTTCGACCGGGCCAAGGAGTTCACCTGGGAGTCCAGTGCCGAGGTGCACATCGCCGCCTGGCGGCGGGCCCGCGCCTGACCGGCGGGTGGCGCGCCGCGTCATCCGCCGTGGCGGCTCGCCCGCTTCGGGCATGATGTGCTGATGTTCTACGCCGTCATCCCGGCGGGCGGCAGCGGCACGAGGTTGTGGCCGCTGTCCCGCGCCGGCCATCCCAAGTTCCTCCACCCGCTGACCGGCACCTCCGCCTCGCTGTTGCAGGCCACGGTGGACCGGTTGGGGCCGCTGACCACACCGGAACGCACACTGGTGGTCACCGGGGCCGCGCACGCCGCGGCGGTGGCCCGGCAACTGGCTGGCCTGCCGGAGGAGAACATCCTGGTCGAGCCGTCGCCACGGGACTCCTGCGCGGCCATCGCGCTGGCCGCCGCGGTGATCGCCGGCCGCGCCCCGGACGCGGTGATGGGCGCGTTCGCCGCCGACCACCTGATCGCCGACCCGGTCGGCTGGGCCGAGGTCGTGCGACAGGCGATCCGCGGGGCCGAGCAGGGGCTGCTGATGACGGTGGGCATCACCCCGACCCGGCCGGAGACCGGCTACGGCTACCTGGAGACCGGTGACCCGGTCGGCGCCGGGCCGCTGCGCCCGGTGCACGAGTTCAAGGAGAAGCCCGCGGCCGAGGTGGCCGAGGGATACCTCCGTTCCGGCCGGCACCTCTGGAACGCCGGCATGTTCGTCTGGCGGGTGGACGTCTTCCTGGCCGAGCTGGCCCGCCAGCAGCCGGCGCTGCACGCCGGGATCACCGCGATCGCGGCGGCCTGGGGCAGCCCCGAGCAGGACGACGTGCTCGGCACGGTCTGGCCGACGCTGCCGAAGATCTCGGTCGACTACGCGGTGATGGAGGGCGCGGCGACCGCCGGCCGGGTGGCGACCGTGCCCGGCGACTTCGGCTGGAACGACGTCGGCGACTTCCACACGCTCAGCGAGGTGCTGCCGGCCGACGCCGCCGGCAACGTGGTGCTCGGCGGCGACGCGAAGCCGGGCGTGCTGCTGCACGACACCACCGGCACCGTGGTGGTGCCGCACTCCGGCCGCCTGGTCGCCACCGTCGGCGTGCGTGACCTGATCGTGGTGGACACCCCGGACGCGCTGTTGGTCTGCCCCCGGGACCGGGCACAGGACGTGAAGAAGATCGTCGACCAGCTCAAGGAGCGCGGCGAGGAGGGCCTGGTCTGAGCCGCCGCGCCGCCGGCCCGTCCCGTCACCCGGTGGCGCGACGGGCCAGCGCCGCGAGCGCCGGCGCCACCAGTTGGGCGGTCCCGCCGGCCAGCGGTTCCGGCAGCCGGTCGGGCGGGAACCAGCCCAACGCCTCGGACTCGTCGCTGACCCGTTCGACCGCGCCGGCCGGGGCGAACACCGCGTACCGGACGTCGTAGTGCAGGGAGCCGCCCTGGCAGGCGACCTGGTGGACGTCCACGTCGATCGGTACCGGGTCCAGGGTCAGGCCGGTGATCCCGGACTCCTCGGTCGCCTCGCGCAGCGCCGCCGCCGCCAGCGTCCGGTCGCCGGGCTCGCAGTGCCCGCCGAGCTGCACCCACTTGCGGAACCTGCCGTGCAGGCAGAGCAGCACCCGACCGCCGGTCGGTTCGAGGACCAACGCGCTGGCGGTGACGTGCCCGGGCCGGTGTGCGCGGCTCATCGCCACCGGCCCGGCGGCCAGCAGCGCCAGCGTCCGGTCCCGGTTGGCGGCGGCGGCCGGGCTGGTCGCCGTCCAGCGGCTCAGCGTCGTCGTGGCGTCGGCGTGCAGGTCGGCGTACGCGGTGTGATCGGTGTCGGGCACCCGGACACTGTACGAGCGCGGCCTCCGTACCCTGACCCGGTGACCCTTCGACTCGTCGAGTTCCTGGTGGCCGGCAACGAGGCCAGCGACCTGCTGCCGGTCCGTTCGCCGACGCTGCTGCGGGCGTACGGCGCGCGGCGCGGCTTCTGGACCGTGCTGGACGAGGGGCCGGTCGAGCAGTGCCTGGCGTTGCTGCTGGAACGCGACGACGGTGAGTGGGTGGCGCACCACGTACCCGCCGACGCGGGCCCGGAGAACGGCCGCACCGAGGACGGCGAGGCGCTCGCCCACCACGACGGCTGGGTGTACGTCTTCGGCTCGCACTTCGGGTCGAAGGCCGGGCCGTTGCGGCCCCGGCGCGCGTTCGTGGCCCGGTTCCGGGAGGACGACGCGGTGTCCGGTCCGCTCGCCGTGCACGTGGTGCGCAACCGGTTCCGGCTGCACCGGGCGATCAACGACGCGCTCGTCGCCGCGCCGCTGGCCACGCTGCCGCCGGGCGAGCGGGTCCGGCAGCGGTTCGTGACGGAGACCGTCGCGCGCGGCACCGCCCGGGCCAAGGGCTGGGTGAGCCGGCTGGCCGAGGACGACCTGCCGCTGAACGTGGAGGCGGCGGCGTTCACGCCGGCCGGGACGGCGCTGCTCGGGCTGCGTTTCCCGGTGACCGCCGCCGGTGAGCCGATCTACGTGGAACTGGCCGGGGTGGCGGGGATGTTCGACCGGGCCGCGCCGAGCTGGCCCCGGGCGCTCGGGGCGTACGCGCTGACCGGGGTGACGCCGGCCGGCGCGCTGGCCGGCTTCCGCGCGATCACGCCGACCGACGACGGCGGCTACGCGGCGGTGATCGGGTCGATCGACGCGCTGGGCAAGGGTTCGGTGCTGCTCGACGACCACCCGCACGGCGGGAAGGTGACGTCCCGCCACGTGCGGTTCCGCCACGCCGCCGCGGACGACGCCCGGGTGGGCGCGGAGCTGGTGGCCGAGCTGGCCCCGTTCCACCACGTGGAAGGGCTGGCGGAGGAGGCGGGACGCTGCTATTACGTGACCGACGAGGACCACCGGGTGGCGCTCTGGATCGGATGAGCGAGGGCCGGACGGCACCCCTGCGGAACGAATCCGCAGACCCTCGTGGTGCCGTCCGGCCACGCCCGTCAGCCGGCGCCCGGGTCGACACTGCGCCCCGGCGTCGGCGGGCAAGGGAGAGTCTGCCGAACCGGCCGCCCTACCGTCGAGGTCTTTCACGTCACGCTTAAAGATGGAGATTACTGCCGGCGGGTAAAGTGCCAGGGGTGGCGGGCACCTCCGCCGTCCACCCGGGAGCGCTCTCCATGCTGAAGATTATTTTCTCGAGTGAGGACATTCTGCGGACCCGGGTCGCCCCGGCCGCGGACCCGCTCTGGGAACTGGTCCTCAGCCTGCACCTGCTCCAGGGGCGCGGCCGTGACCCCATGATGACCACCTGGCGGCGCGCCGTCGCGCAGGGGCTGCGGGCCGAGAACAGCGCCGAGCGCTACCGGTTGCTCCTCGCGCTCAATCCACCGCGCGGCTACTTTCCCGACTTCCTCACGCCGTCCGCCAGCAAGGACGGCATCGAGGCAGGGCTGGAGGCGGTCCGCGGCACCCCGCGCGGCATGCTGCGCCGTGACCTGACCATGCTGGCCACGGAGACCCCGCTGCCGCCCTCGGCGACCACGCTCGCCCGGGGCGAACCCGAGGTGTTGGAGCACCTCACCGACGCCATGGCGCGCTACCAGTCCCTGGCCGTCACGCCCTACTGGGCCCGGGTCCAGGCCGCCGTCGAGGCGGACCGGGCCCGCCGTGCCCGAGCCATGCTCGACGGTGGTGCCGAGGGATTGCTCGCCAGCCTGCGACCCGCCATGCGGTGGGGCGGCGGGGTGCTCGAGGTGCTCGACTACCCGGACAGCCGGGAGCTGCACCTGGACGGCCGAGGACTGCTGCTCGTCCCGTCGTTCTTCTGTTCCCGCACTCCGGTGGCGCTTGTCGATCCGACGTTGCCCCCGGTGCTGGTCTACCCGGTCGACCGGCTCGGCGGCCTCACGCCCGGCCTCGGCGCCGGGCAGAGCGAGGCGCTCGCCGCGCTGCTCGGCCGCACCCGCGCGGCGGTGCTCCAGGTCGCCGACGAGGGCTGCACCACCGGCGAGATGGCCCGGCGGCTGCGCATCTCCGCCGCCGCGGCCAGTCAGCACACCACCGTGCTGCGCAACGCCGGGCTGCTGGTCAGCCACCGGGACCGCAACACCGTGCTGCACACGCTGACCCCGCTGGGCCGCGCCGTCCTCGACGCCTGACCGCGCCGTCCACGGTGGCTCGAGCGTGCCGTCCACGGTGCCTGAGCGCGCCCTCCTCGCTACCCGACCGCGCGGTCCTCGGGCCGGACCGCGCCGAGCCGGGCCGGACCGCGCCGGACCGGACCGCGCCGAGCCGGACCGGACCGGACCGCGCCGAGCCGGACCGGACCGGACCGCGCCGAGCCGGACCGGACCGGACCGCGCCGGACCGGACCGGACCGAGCCGGACCGCGCCGAGCCGGTCAGAGTGCCAGCGTGGCGCTGGCGGTGCTGCCGGCCGGCGGTGGCAGCAGCACCGACCCGATGCCCTCGGCGGCCAGCGCGGTGCGCAGGCGTTGCAGGTCCGCGCCGAACCGGACCAGGTCCGGCCGGTCGACAGGCGTCGGCGCCGCGCCGAGCAGCAGACCGGTGGCGGTGGCCGGCCAGTCGGGCACCGTGGCGGCGAACCCGGCGCGTACCTCGTCGTCGGTGACATGGGTGAACACGGTGCCCGGGGCCACCAGGTCGGTGACCGCGGCGATCGCCCGGTCCACCGCGGCCGGGTCGGGGGGCGTCGGGCCGGTCCCGTCGGGGATCGTGGCCGCCGCCCGGAGGCCGGCGGCGTGCGCCTCGGCGGTGCCCAGCGAGAAGAGGTCCAGCGAGGCGTCCCGCACCAGCGCGCGGGCACCCTCGTCGTCGTCCCGGGTCGCGGCGAGGTAACCGCGGACCACGGCGACGGGCACCTGGTCGCACTTGCCCTTGATCAGCTCACCGGCGGCGGCCAGTTCGTCGACCACCGCCATCTGGGTGAGCTGGAGTTCGTTGCCGTACGGGTCGACCTCGCCCCGGTGGTCGCGGATCGCCGGCATGCCGGCCACGCCGAGCGCCACGTCGGTCAGGCCGTTGCGCCACGGGCGGCCCATGGTGTCGCTGACGACGACCGCGACGTCCAGACCGTGCCGCTCGCGCAGCGCGGCCCGCAACGCCCGGGCGGACGCGTCCGGGTCCACCGGCAGCAGCACCAGGCGGGTCTTGTCCACGTTGGACGCGTCGATGCCGGCGGAGGCCATCACGAAGCCGTGGTGGGTCTGCACGATCCGGGTCGCGCCCCGGGTGGCGACCACCCGGGCGGTCTCGGCGGCCAGCACCCGGTCCCGCGCGGCGAGGCGCTCCGGACCGTCGGCGGGCACGTCGACCAGTCGGCCCTCCGCCTTCGACACGATCTTGCTGGTGACCACCAGCACGTCGCCGTCGCGCAGCCAGGGCGCCGCGCCGGCGATCAGCGCCGCCAGGTCGTCGCCCTCGGTCACGTGGCCGATGCCCGGCACCGGCAGGATCTCCAGCCTCACATCAACTCCAACGCGGCGCGCACCATCGCGGCGGTCGCCGCCTCGTCGGTCATCCGCAGCGGCGCCGCGCGGACGGTCACGCCCGGCACCACGGCGTCCTCGTCCTCCGGGGCGACCAGCCAGCCGTCGAGCAGCCCGCCGCCGGACCGGCTGCCGTAGAGGGCGCCCACCCCGGCCGCGCTGCACTCCACGCCGAGCACGGCCAGGCAGCGGTCGGCCATGCCGCGGACCGGCGCGCCGCCGATGATCGGCGACACCCCGATCACCGGGGCCGGACCGCCGACCACCGCGTCGCGCAGGCCGGGCACGGCAAGCACCGGGGCGACGCTGACCACCGGGTTGCTCGGCGCGATCAGCACCACGTCCGCGGCGGCGATCGCCTCGACCACACCGGGCGCGGGCTTCGCCGCCTCCGCGCCGACGAAGACGAACTGCTCGGTCGGCACCTCGGCCCGGTACCGCACCCACCACTCCTGGAAGTGGACCGCCCGTCGCCCCTGCTCGTCGGAGACAGTGCCGGCGCTGTTCGCGACTGCGGGGCTCGCAAGCTCACTCCTCCCGCTCACGATCGCGTGCGTCTCCAGCCGCTCGTCGGTGGCCGGCAGCAGGCGTACGCCGGGCTGCCAGCGGGTGGCCAGCGCCTCGGTGACCTGGGACAGCGGGTAACCGGCGTTGAGCATGGAGGTGCGCACCAGGTGGGTGGCGAGGTCCTTGTCGCCGAGGCCGAACCAGCTCGGCTCCGCCCCGTACGCGGCCAGCTCGGTCTTCACCGTCCAGGTCTCACCGACCCGCCCCCAGCCACGCTCCGGGTCGGCGCCACCGCCCAGCGTGTAGAGCACGCTGTCCAGGTCGGGGCAGACCTTCAGCCCGTGCAGCAGCAGGTCGTCGCCGACGTTGACCACGGCGGTCACGTCGGCGCCGGTCTCCCGGGCGTACGCCCGGACGCCGAGCAGGAACCGGGCGCCCCCGATGCCGCCGGTCAGTACCACGATGCGCATGCCGTCCATCCTTCCGCACGTGCCGCCGTGGATCGCCCGGTGGCCGGAGAGACTAGGCTCACGTCGCCAACTGTCCGCTTTCGTCCCCTGGGGGAGTCCGTGACCAGCCCCACCGAGCCCGCGTCCGGTGACGCCGCGCAGGCCAGCCAACTGACCAAGCCGCTGCGCGAACTGGCCGCGCTCGTCCTGCTCGGCGCGAACGCCGTGCTGCTCTTCGTCGGCCTGCTGCGCCTGCTGGTGCCGGTCGACGACTACAGCACGTTCGGCGGTCGGGCCGGCAGCACCTACTTCACCTTCGTCGGGCTGGAGTCGACGGTCCTGCCGCTGCTGGCCGTGCTGCTCGCCACGCACATCCGTCCGGTGCTGCCGAAGGCGAAACTGATCACCCAGGTGGCGTTGATCGAGTTCGCCGTCTCCGCCGTCTTCGGTGCGCTGACGTTCCTGATCTGGCTGGTGAACCGGCTCGCCGACGGCGAGGTGCTTGACGCGTTCCTCGGGCTGCTCACCCGGGTTGCCTGGCTGGCCGTCTTCGCGATCGCCGGGTTCGTGGTGTTCAAGATCTGGCGCACGCTCTACTACGTGCCGAAGCCCAAGCCGCAGCCCGGCGTCTACGGTCAGGCCCAGCCGGGCTGGCCGCAGCAGCCCGGTCAGCCCGGCGGCTACCCCGCCCAGGGCGGTTACCCGCCGGCCGGGGTGCCGCCGCAGCCGGGCCAGGCCCCGGCGGGCTACCCGTCGGCGGGCGCGCCCCCGCAGCCCGGTTGGCCGCAGGCCGGTCCGTACGGCCAGCCGCAGTCGGCGCCGCCGTTCAACACCGCCCCGCCGCACGCCCCGCAGTCGGCCCCGCCGTTCGCCGGCCAGCAGCCGGGCCCGCAGTTCGGCGCCCCGCAGGCCGGCCCGCAGGCGGGGGGTCCGCAGTTCGGCGCCCCGCAGTTCGGTGCCCCGCCGGCCGGTTCGGCGCCGTCGGCGCCGCCGTTCGGTCAGCCGCCGTCGGCCGACCCGACCCAGGCGATCCCGCGCCAGAGCGCCGAGCCGGGCCAGCCGGCGTCCCCGGCCGACGACGAGCGCACCCAGCGCTTCGACCGCGAGGACCCGAACCAGCCCCGGTGAACCCGGTGGCGGGCGGCGGAGACCACTTCCGCCGCCCGCGCCGGCACTCCGCCTGGCGGCAGGTGTTAAGCGGGGCCCCCGCCTCTACCGAAAGCGTTAAGCGGGGGCCCCTCCTTACACTGGGGCGATGGGTGAGCTCAGCGAGACGGTCCCGACCGAGGCGAGCGTTCGGCGGGCGCTGGGCCGCGCCGCCACCGGTCGGGCGTTGGACGCGGACGAGGCGGCGGCTCTGCTCACCGCGCGCGGCGCGGCGCTCGACGAGCTGCTCCGCGTCGCCGGGGAGATCCGCGACGCCGGGCTGCGCGAGGCCGGCCGGCCGGGCGTGGTCACGTACTCCAAGAAGGTCTTCATCCCGCTGACCCGGCTCTGCCGGGACCGCTGCCACTACTGCACGTTCGCCACCGTGCCGCACCGGCTGCCCGCCGCCTACCTGGAGCGCGACGAGGTCCTCGCGATCGCCCGGGAGGGCGCGGCGCAGGGCTGCAAGGAGGCGCTGTTCACGCTCGGTGACCGGCCGGAGGAGCGCTGGCCGGCGGCCCGCGAGTGGCTGGACGAGCGGGGCTACGACTCCACGCTCGACTACCTGCGCGCCTGCGCGGTGGCGGTGCTGGAGGAGACCGGCCTGCTGCCGCACCTGAACCCGGGCGTGCTGTCCTGGTCGGAGTTGCAGCGGCTCAAGCCGGTCGCGCCGAGCATGGGCATGATGCTGGAGACCACCGCCACCCGGCTCTGGTCGGAGCCGGGCGGCCCGCACTTCGGCTCGCCGGACAAGGAACCCGCGGTGCGGCTGCGGGTGCTCGACGACGCCGGCCGGGTCGGCGTGCCGTTCACCACCGGCATCCTGATCGGCATCGGCGAGCACCGGGCCGAGCGGGTCGACGCGTTGTTCGCGATCCGTCGCGCGATGCGGGAGTACGGCCACCTCCAGGAGGTGATCGTGCAGAACTTCCGCGCCAAGCCGGACACCGCGATGCGCGGCATGCCGGACGCGGAGCTGCACGATCTGGCCGCGACCGTGGCGGTGGCCCGGGTGCTGCTCGGCCCGAAGGCGCGCATCCAGGCCCCGCCGAACCTGATCGCCGGCGAGTACGACCTGCTGCTGCGCGCCGGCATCGACGACTGGGGCGGCGTCTCCCCGGTGACGCCGGACCACGTCAACCCGGAGCGGCCCTGGCCGCAGCTCGACGAGCTGGCCGCGCGGACCTCGGCCGCCGGCTTCACGCTGCGCGAGCGGTTGACCGTCTACCCGGAGTACGTGCGGGCCGGCGGGCCGTGGCTGGACCCGCGCCTGCTGCCGCACGTCACCGCGCTCGCCGACCCGGCGACCGGGCTGGCGGTCGAGGCGGCCCGCCCGGTGGGGCGGCCCTGGCAGGAGCCGGAGGAGGTCTTCGGCGGCCGGACCGACCTGCACGTCACCATCGACGTGACCGGCCGGACGGAGGACCGGCGCGGCGACTTCGACAGCGTCTACGGCGACTGGTCCGAGGTGGCGAACAAGGTCACCCGCCCGGTGCCCGGGACCGGCGGCGGGGACGCCGAGCTGCGTGCCGGCCTGCGGCTGGCGGCGGACGACCCGGCCGCGCTGCTGACGCCGGCGCACGAGGCGGCGGCGTTGGCGTTGTTCGGCGCGGACGGCCCGGCGCTGGACGAGCTGTGCCGGATCGCCGACGACGTGCGCCGGGACGCGGTCGGCGACGACGTGACCTACGTGGTCAACCGGAACATCAACTTCACGAACGTCTGCTACGTGGGTTGCCGGTTCTGCGCCTTCGCGCAGCGGGAGAGCGACGCGGACGCGTTCCGGCTCTCCCTCGACCAGGTGGCCGACCGGGCCGAGGAGGCGTGGACGGCCGGCGCCACCGAGGTCTGCCTCCAGGGTGGCATCGACCCGAAGATGCCGGTCACCGGCTACGCCGACATCGTCCGCGCGATCAAGGCGCGGGTGCCCGGGATGCACGTGCACGCGTTCTCGCCGATGGAGATCGTCACCGCCGCCGCGAAGGCCGGAGTGCCGGTGCGGGAGTGGCTGGGCCGGCTGCGCGAGGCCGGGCTGGACACCATCCCGGGCACCGCCGCGGAGATCCTCGACGACGACGTGCGCTGGGTGCTCACCAAGGGCAAACTGCCGGCCGCCGCCTGGGTCGAGGTGGTCAGCACGGCCCACGAGCTGGGCATCCGGTCCAGCTCCACGATGATGTACGGGCACGTCGACCACCCCGGCCAGTGGCTGGCCCACCTGCGGGTGCTGGCCGGCGTGCAGGACCGTACCGGCGGGTTCACCGAGTTCGTGGCGCTGCCGTTCGTGCACACCAACGCGCCGATCTACCTGGCCGGAATCGCCCGGCCGGGGCCGACCTGGCGGGAGAACCGGGTGGTGCACGCGATGGCCCGGCTGTTGCTGCACGGCCGGATCGACAACATCCAGTGCTCCTGGGTGAAGCTCGGCGACGCCGGCACGGTGGAGATGCTGCGCGGCGGCTGCAACGACCTCGGCGGCACGCTGATGGAGGAGACCATCTCCCGGATGGCCGGCTCGGGCAACGGTTCGGCCCGTACCGAGGAGCAGTTGCGGTCGATCGCCACGGCGGCCGGGCGGCCGTTCCGCAAGCGGACGACCGCGTACGGTCACGCCCGCGCCTGACGTCGAACCTTTCGCCGCGCCGCGCCGTACCTGTGGATGCCGGCGGCGGTTGCGGCGAGGACCGCCGCCGGTGACCCCCAGCCCGGGGACCCGGCGGCGTCCGGGTGCCCGGCCCCCGCGGCGCTGCGGCGCCGGTTGCGGAAAGGTTGCCGATGAGCACTGACGAGACCACCGACGCGCCGAAGCGGCGGCCCTGGCCGCGGCTGACCCGCCGGCAGACGCTGACCGCCGCCGCGAGCGCCACCCTGGGCGCGGCGGCGCTCACCGTGCCGGGCCTGTCCGCCGCGCAGAACGCCCCCACCGCGGGCCGGCGCGACGAGCCGATCGTGGTCCACCTGCGCGACGCCGCCACCGGCACGATGGACGTCTTCGTCGGCACGACCCGGGTCCAGGTGCGCGACCGTGGGCTGGCCGACCGTCTGGTGCGCGCCGCCCGCCGCTGACCCCGCTCCTCCCGGCGCGGGCTCCCGGCGCCGGTCCGACAGACGTTTCCCCGACGAAGGTGTGGTCCGCCATGTCCTCTCACCGCGAGGCCCCGGAGATCGCCAAGGATCCGGTCGCCGACAGTTCCGACCTGTACGCGTTCGTCAGCCCGACCCGGCCGGACACGGTCACGTTGATCGCCAACTACGTGCCGGTGCAGCTCCCCTCCGGCGGCCCCAACTTCTTCGAGTTCGGTGACGACGTCCGGTACGAGATCCACGTCGACAACGACGGCGACGGTTACCCGGATGTCACCTATCGTTTCGAATTCACCACCGAGATCACGAATCAGAACAGTTTTCTCTACAACACCGGGCCGATCGAGTCGCTGGACAGCAAGAACTGGAACCGGCGGCAGTTCTACAAGCTGACCCGGATCGCGGACGGCCGGGAGCACGTGCTGGCGAACAAGCTGCCCTGCCCGCCGTGCAACGTCGGCCCGCTGTCCACGCCGAACTACCAGAACCTGGTGAAGCAGGCGACGTTCAAGCTGTCCACCGGCGAGAAGGTGTTCGCCGGCCAGCGCGCCGACGGGTTCTTCGTCGACCTGGGCGCGGTGTTCGACCTGGGTACGCTGCGGCCGTTCCAGCAGCTCCACGTGGCCGGCAAGAAGCTGTTCAAGACCGAGGGCGAGCCGGTCAACGCGTTGGACCGGCTGAACGTGCACAGCATCGCCCTCCAGGTGCCGTTGGGCAAGGTGCGCCGGAAGGCCGCCCGGTACGGCTACGCCGACCGCGCGTCGACGATCGGCGTCTGGACCACCGCGTCCCGGCAGCAGGTGCGGGTGCTCGGCGACCGGGTGTCCGCGGACACCGCCACCGGCCCCTTCGTCCAGGTGTCCCGGCTCGGTAACCCGTTGTTCAACGAGGTGATCGTGCCGATGTCGAAGAAGGACCTGTGGAACACGCTGCCGCCGTCGGAGGACAAGCGG
The DNA here is from genome assembly GCF_049841835.1 of Micromonospora sp. DT227. Taxonomy (NCBI): domain Bacteria; kingdom Bacillati; phylum Actinomycetota; class Actinomycetes; order Micromonosporales; family Micromonosporaceae; genus Micromonospora; species Micromonospora sp. DT227. The sequence goes on from NZ_JBNCLA010000001.1 coordinate 1,581,354, forward strand.
TTCGCCGGGTTCGTCGAGCGGCCCGAGCTGGCCGCGCTGCTGCCGGTGCTCTATCCGGGTGTCTTTCCCAACCTGGACGCGTTGAACAAGGCGAAGAAGCCGCGCGCCGACCTGGTGGCGCTGCTGCTCACCGGCGTACCGGCCGGGCTGGTGGACGGCTTCGCGAACACCACCGGCGACACCCAGGCCGACATGCTGCGGCTGAACACGGCGATCCGGCCCAGTGCCCGGCCGGACCGGTTCGGGGTGCTCGGCGGCGACCTGGCCGGCTTCCCCAACGGCCGCCGGGTCACCGACGACGTGGTGACCATCGCGCTGCGCGCGATCGCCGGGTTGACCGTCCCGCTGGTCGACAGGACGTTCAAGCCGGACGCCGCGGCGGCGGCGGTCACGCCGGGTCTGGACGCGACGGACGTGACCGCGCCGTTCCTCGGTGACTTCCCGTTCCTCGGCACCCCGTACGACGGGTTCGGCAACCCGCCGGCGAAGCGGTCCTGAGGGGAGGGGCGGCATGCACCGGCACCACGATCTCGGCCCGTCGTACCGCGGGACCGTGCTGCTCGACCTCGGCGGCGACACCGGCGCACTGATCATCCACACCGGCCGGGACCTGCACGGGCGGGAGATCGAGATCAGTCGCGCGGACCGGGACGGTCCGCGTACCCACTCGGCGGTCCGGGAGCGGCACGTCCTGGACGGGGTCTTCCACAGTGCCGTCTACCCGGACCTGGAGGCGGGCCCTTATACCGTCTGGTGGGACGAGGACACATCGGCCGGCGCGATCTCCGTCACCGGCGGAGCGATCACCGAATTCGTCTGGCCGACCAGTTCACCACCGCGAACCGACTGACCGAACGCTCAGCGACCCACGCGCCCCGTCCACATGTTGGACGGGGCGCGGTCGGCGTTGGCGGGCTGGACGGGCGGTACCGCGCCGAGCGCGTTAACCTTTGCCCCACCATTAGTGATCTTGGGCGGCGGCCGACGGGGGCGTCCGGCCGGCCCGCCGGTGTTGCGCCACGGCAGAAAACTTGGGGCAACTCGCCGGGGAGGGCGTTACTCGCCCGGGGTCTGAATCGATAGGGCAGGTTGCGAGGCTACGGACGGCCGCAGCGGTCGCGCCGGACGTGTCGGGAGGGCGACTCCATTATCAAGTTTGGCTTGACGGCGCACGCATTACACGCGTGTAATTTGAATGGGGTTGTTCGCGCGGAACGCACTAATTGGGTCCGTACGGACAAGCACGCCTTTCGCGTGGGGGGTTGCAGCGGCGAATGACGCCGGTGCGCGACAAGGAGGCAATCGATGGACGGCCAGCTCGAGGTGGCCGACCTGCTCGGGAACGCGCCGGAGTGGCAGGAGCGGGCGCTCTGCTCGCAGACCGACCCGGAGGCGTTCTTTCCCGAGAAGGGCGGCTCGACCCGCGAGGCGAAGCGCATCTGCTCGCGGTGTGAAGTCAAGACGGAATGTCTGGAGTACGCGCTCGGCCACGACGAGCGGTTCGGGATCTGGGGCGGCCTCTCCGAACGGGAGCGGCGCAAGCTCAAGCGGCGGGTGGCCGCCTGACCCGACATGGACCGGGCGGTGGGGGCCGCCCGGGTCCGTGGGGTCGGTGTGCGGGGTGCGACGCGGCCGGCGGTCAGGCCAGCTCGTCGGGGTCGACCCCGAGCAGGTTCGCCACCTGCTCGATGATCACGTCGTGCACGAGATCCGCGAGGTCCTCCCGGTCCATCGCGCGGAACTCCAACGGTCGCCGGTAGAGCACGATGCGCGGCGGCACCTCCTGCCGGCCGGGGCGACCCGGCAGCAGTCGGGCGAGCGGCACCTCGCCGTCCTCCAGCACGTCCGAGTCGTAGACGTTCAGATCCGGTGGGACGTCCTCGACGGCGAACTCCACCCCGGCCAGTTCCTTGGCGAACCGGCGTTCGAGCGTCTCCACGGTGTCGAGCACCAGGTCGTCGAAGACCTCGGCCTTGGTCCGGGCCAGCGGCACGGTGGCCGGCACCAGCCGCCCGCGCAGCCCGCGACCGTGCCGGTCGCGGTGGGTGCGCCGGCCCGAGCCGGGGCGGCTGTTCTGCGGGCTCGTCATGACGCACAGGGTAGCCCGGTGACAGGGCCGCTCCGCCGTCGCGCGGCACGCCCGGCGCGCCGGGCGTGCCGATCGGACGAATTGTGATCACCGTGACGGGCGTGTCGTAACGCGAAGCGGTGCGCCGGACCCGGTAATGGGGATACCCTGCCGCACGTGAGGTCACCACGGCGCTGCTCCCGTAACGGCTGCCCCCGGCAAGCGGTCGCCACATTGACCTATGTCTACAACGAGTCGACAGCGGTGGTGGGGCCGCTCGCGGCGTTCGCCGAACCGCACACGTACGACCTGTGTGAGCAGCACGCCCGTAGCCTGACCGCCCCGCGCGGCTGGGACGTGGTGCGGCACGAGGGCGAGTTCGAGCCGCCGCCGCCCACCACCGACGACCTGGTCGCGCTGGCCGAGGCGGTCCGCGAGGCCGCCCGCCCGGCACCGCCGCGTCCCCCCGAGGATCCCCACCCCAAGCCGAACTCCCAGCCTCCGCACCAGCAGGGCCGTCGCGGCCACCTCCGGGTGATCCCGCCCAACCACTGACCGTCGGGTCAGTGGCCCAGGAGTCAGTGGCCCAGGAAACGGTTGAAGAGGGTGGCGCGGCGGGCCGGGCGGTGGGTGCGGGTCTCGGTGGCGTCGGCCGACGACATGATCTTCAAGCCGGCGTTCATGGCCAGCCACCGCAGCGGCTCCGGCTCCCAGCGCGGCGAGCGGTGCCCGACCCAGGGCAACGCGGTCAGGTCGCTCGCCTCGCCCCGGATCAGGTCGGCAAGCGTGCGGCCGGCCAGGTTGCTGGTGCCCACCCCGTCGCCGACGTACCCGCCGGCCCAGGCCAGCCCGGTGCGGCGGTCCAGCCCCACCGAGGCGGCCCAGTCCCGGGCCACGCCGAGCGGACCGCCCCAGGCGTGCGTCACCGGCACGTCCGGGCCGAGCGCCGGGAACAGCTCGCCGAGCGTGCGGCGCAACGCCGCGAACACGTGCGGCTCCCGGTCGAAGTCGGGGCGCACCCGGGAACCGTAGTGGTAGGGGGCGCCCCGCCCGCCGAACGCCAGCCGACCGTCGGCGGTGCGCTGGCCGTACACGATGAGATGCCGGTAGTCGGCGAACGTCTCCCGGTCGGCCAGGCCGATCCGGGCCCAGGTCTCCGCCGGCAGCGGCGCGGTGGCCACCATCAGTGAGTAGACCGGCGCGACCGCCCGTCGGTGCCCCGGCAGCCCTGGCGTGAAGCCCTCGGTGGCGCGGACCACCACCGGCGCCCGGACCACGCCCGCCGGGGTCACCGCCGCGCCGGGCCGCAGCGCGGTGACCGGAGTGCGTTCGAAGACGCGTACGCCTCGGCGCTCCACCGCCCGGGCCAGGCCCCGGACCAGCTTCGCCGGCTGCACGGTGGCGCAGTGCGGCGTGTACGTGCCGCCGCGTACCCCGTCGGCGGCGCAGCGGGCGGTGGCCTCGGCGGCGTCGAGCAGCACCAGGTCGTCGTCGGTGAGCCCGTGCGCGCGGGCCTGGGCGACCTCGGCGCGGGCCCGGTCGAGCTGCGCCCCGGTGCGGGCCAGCACCACGGTGCCGCCGGCCCGCCAGTCGCAGTCGATGCCCTCGGCGGCGGCCACCCGACCCACCTCGTGGACGGTGTCGTGCATGGCCCGCCGCATGGCCAGCGCCCGGTCCGGCCCGTGGCGTCGGGCCAGCGCCGGCAGCGAGGTGGGGAACAGCGCCGAGCACCAGCCGCCGTTGCGGCCGGACGCGCCGTACCCGGCGATCTCCCGCTCCAGCACGACGACCCGCAGCGTCGGATCGGCCCGCGCCAGGTAGTACGCCGTCCACAGCCCGGTGTACCCGGCGCCCACGATCGCCACGTCGGCGTCCGTGTCGCCGGGCAGGCCGGGCCGGGGGGTCAGCGGCTCGTCCAGGTCGGACAGCCAGTGGGACAACTCCTGGTAGCGCACCGTCTACAGCCGGGACCACGCCTCGGTCAACACCGCGCGCAGGATCTGCTCGATCTCGTCGAACTGCTGCTGCTCGGCGATCAGCGGCGGGGCGAGCTGCACCACCGGGTCGCCCCGGTCGTCGGCCCGGCAGTAGAGCCCGGCCTGGAACAGCGCGGTGGAGAGGAAGCCGCGCAGCAGCCGCTCGGACTCCGCCTCGTCGAACGTCTCCCGGGTCGTCCTGTCCTTGACCAGCTCGATGCCGTAGAAGTAGCCGTCGCCCCGGACGTCGCCGACGATCGGCAGGTCGGTCAGCTTCTCCAGGGTGGCGCGGAACGCGTCCTCGTTGGCCCGGACATGCCCGACCAGGTCCTCCCGGGCGAACACCTCCAGGTTAGCCAGCGCCACCGCGCAGGAGACCGGGTGCCCGCCGAACGTCACGCCGTGGGCGAACATGCCGGTCTCGGTGAGGAACGGCTCCATCAGCCGGTCGCTGGCGATCATCGCGCCGAGTGGGGCGTAGCCGGAGGTGATGCCCTTGGCGGTGGTGATGATGTCCGGCTGGTAGCCGTACCGGGTGGCGCCGAAGTACTCGCCGAGCCGGCCCCAGGAGCAGATCACCTCGTCGCTGACCAGCAGCACGTCGTACGCGTCGCAGATCTCCCGCACCCGGGCGAAGTAGCCGGGCGGCGGCGGGAAGCAGCCGCCGGAGTTCTGCACCGGCTCCAGGAAGACCGCGGCGACCGTGTCCGGCCCCTCCCGTTCGATCGCCCGGCCGATCTCGTCGGCGGCCCACCGGCCGAACGCCTCGGCGTCGTCGCCGTGCTCCGGGGCGCGGTAGAAGTTGGTGTTCGGCACCTTGATGCCGCCGGGCACCAGCGGCTCGAAGTCGCTCTTGATGCCGGGCAGCCCGGTGATCGACAGCGCGCCCATCGAGGTGCCGTGATAGGCGATGTAGCGGCTGACCACCTTGTGCTTGTTGGGCTGGCCGGTGCGCTTGAAGTAGGCGCGGGCCAGCTTCCAGGCCGCCTCGACGGCCTCGGAGCCGCCGGTGGTGAAGAAGATCCGGTTCAGGTCGCCGGGGGTCAGTGCGGCGATCTTCTCGGCCAGCTCCACGGCGGTCGGGTGGGCGTACGACCAGAGCGGGAAGTAGGCCAGCTCGCCGGCCTGCTTGGCGGCGGCCTCGGCCAGCTCGGTCCGGCCGTGGCCGGCGTTGACGACGAAGAGCCCGGCGAGCCCGTCGAGGTAGCGGCGGCCCTGTGCGTCCCAGATGTACGCGCCCTCGCCCCGCACGATTGTCGGAACCTCGCCGGCGGAGTAGCTGGCCATCCGGGTGAAGTGCATCCAGAGGTGGTCGGTGGCGTTGGCCATGTCAGCCCCATCGGGTCTCGGGCCGGTCAGGGGTGACACCGGCCGCTCTGCCCACGGTTATCCCACAGTCGATACGGCCAAGGCAAGTGTTATCGGTGGCGCAGGAGGGTGGACGCGACGAATTCGGCGCGCTGTGGGCTTCCGCACAACGGAAACCGCATCCTCGTGATTCGTCGTCCCGGCGAACCCGGCGCGTCCGGACGGCGAGTGCGCTCACCGGCTACCAACTTGAGCGCGTGGACGGTTCACCGTCGTGAGCCGTCCACGCCATCAAGTTCGTAGGGCCTGGCAGCCCCACGCCGCGCGGAGCGCCGCCCGTCCGGTCTCGGGCAGCGGTCGAGGACGTTCGGGACGTCCGCCAACCCGTCCCACCGCAACACGCCGGTGGACCGCAGACGTGCACACGCAGCGTGGCTATCGTGCGGCGCAGCGCATCGAGCGACGCGACGGTGAGCGGGGTGTCCCGCCGCCGGCCGTCGAGTGACGAGGGCGGGAGGGGTCCGTTGGCGAACGAGGTGCTGCGGTTGGCGATGGCGGAGCGGGGCGAGACGGCCGAGTCGCTCGCCGCGAAGGTCCAGGTCGATCCGAAGACGGCGGCACGCTGGGTGACGGCCGACCGCATCCCGCATCCACACAGCCGGGTCGCGGTCGCCGAGGTGCTGGGCCGCGAGGTCGCCGAGCTGTGGCCGGAGCCGTTCCGCCGCCGCGACCTGCCGTGGTTCCGCCCCTGGGCCGACCTGGAGCAGGAGGCCACCTCGTTGCGCTCGTACCAGCCGCTGCTCGTGCCGGGCCTGCTCCAGACCGAGGGGTACGCCCGCGCGGTGCTGGGCACAGGCGCACTGCTCGCGCCCGCCGAGGTGGACGAGATCGTGGCGAGCCGGATCGCGCGTCAGCGCGTCCTCGACCGGGACGACCCGCCGCAACTCGTCGTGGTGATCGACGAGGTGGTGCTGCGCCGGCCGGTCGGCGACGGGTCGGTGATGGCCGGTCAGCTCCGGCATCTCGCGGCGGTCGCCGGGCGGGAGCACGTCCAGGTCCGGGTGATCCCGGCCGACAACCCGTGGCACACCGGGCTGGCTGGCCCGTTCGTGCTGGGCCGGCTGCCCGACGGGACGGAATTGGCGTATCTCGACAATCAGCTCCGCGGTCAGGTCGTGACCGATCCGGTCGACGTCGCTAGCCTGGGTCGGAGGTGGGAGAGCGTGACCGGCGAGGCGTTGCCCCGGCGGCGCTCGATCGAGCTGATCAGGGAAGTGGCGGAGACATGGACATGACCGGCGCCCGCTGGCGCACCGCGACCCGCAGCAGCAACAACGGCGGCGACTGCGTCGAGGTGGCCGACAACCTGCCCGGTCGGGTGCTGGTGCGCGACAGCAAGGACCGCACCGGCGGCACGCTCAGCTTCACGCCCGCCGCCTGGCGGGCCTTCGTCGGCCAGGCTCAGGCCGTGCCCCAGGTGTAGGTCTGCTTGCGCAGCTTGAGATAGACGAACGCCTCGGTCGACAGCACGCCGGGCACGCCGCGCAGCTTCTGGAGGATCTCCAGCAGGTGCGCGTCGTTGCGGCACACCACCTCGGCCAGCAGGTCGAACGAGCCGGCGGTGATCACCACGTAGTCGACCTCCTCGAACTCGGCGAGCCGGTCGGCCACCGGCTCCAGGTCGCCGTCGGTGCGCAGCCCGATCATGGCCTGCCGGGGGAAGCCGAGCTGGAGCGGATCGGTCACCGCCACGATCTGCATGACACCGGCGTCGAGCAGGCGCTGCACCCGCTGGCGTACCGCCGCCTCGGAGAGGCCGACCGCCTTGCCGATGCTCGCGTACGGGCGGCGGCCGTCCTCCTGGAGCTGCTCGATGATCTGCTTGGCCACGTCGTCCAACAGAGCGTGATTGGAGCCCTCACGCACGGTGACGCGGCGGGTGCCGTTGCCGTTCTCCAGTTGCCGGTTGGCCATCGCCGCTCCCCATGTCCGATTCGCTGTGCAGAAGCGTAGTGCCCCGGCGCAGTCTGGCGTAATTCGTGGCCCTTAGCTATTCCCACAACGGAATCCCTTGTGAGAGAGGGTTCCTCATGTCAGGATCAGGCCTCCATCGCCACTGACCTCCCGCCGGCGAGCCACCCCCGTCCCGCCGCCGACGATGCCCCCCAAGGAGTCGTCACATGCGTAGTCCCCTCCGGACGCTCACCCGGCGTGGTCTGCTCACCGGAACGCTCGGCTCGGCCGCGCTGCTCGCCACCGCGGGCACGCTTGCCGGCTGCGGCACGAAGGGCGCCCAGCAGACCGAGGCCGGCTGCAAGAGCGACGACGTGTCCGCCACCGAGAAGAAGCTGGCGTTCTCGAACTGGCCGCAGTACATGGACACCGACGAGAAGGACGAGTCGAAGCGCCCCACGCTCGACGCGTTCATCGCCAGCACCGGCATCCAGGTGACCTACACCGAGGACGTCAACGACAACAACGAGTTCTTCGGCAAGGTGCAGAACCAGCTCGCCGGCTGTCAGAGCACCGGCCGGGACATCATGGTGCTCACCGACTGGATGGCCGCCCGGATGATCCGGCTCGGCTGGGTCCAGAAGCTGGACAAGGCCAAGATCGGAAACGTCGAGGCGAACCTGCTGCCGTCGCTGCGTGGCCGGTCCTTCGACAAGGACACCCAGCTCGCGATCCCGTGGCAGTCCGGCCTCGCCGGTCTGGCCTACAACGCCAAGGTGACCAAGGAGATCCGCACCGTCGACGAGCTGCTCACCCGCCCCGACCTCAAGGGCAAGGTGACCGCGCTGTCGGAGATGCGCGACACCATGGGCCTGCTGCTCCAGTCGAACGGTCACGACCCGGCCAACTTCACCCCGGCCCAGTTCGACGACGCGCTGAACAAGCTCAAGAAGGCCGTGGACAGCAAGCAGATCCGGCGCTTCACCGGCAACGACTACGCGCCCGACCTGGCCAAGGGCGACATCGCCGCGTGCATCGGCTGGTCCGGCGACGTGATCCAGCTCGGCTTCGAGGACCCCAAGGTCAAGTTCGTGGTGCCGGAGTCCGGCGTGATGCTCTGGTCGGACAACATGCTGGTGCCGAACAAGGCCACCCACAAGGCCAACGCCGAGGCGCTGATGAACTACTACTACGACCCGGCGGTGGCGGCGAAGCTGGCCGCGTACGTCAACTACATCTGCCCGGTGCAGGGCGCGCAGGCCGAGATGGAGAAGATCGACCCGGACCTGGCGGGAAACCCGCTGATCTTCCCGGACGACGCGATGCTCGCGAAGTCGAAGGTCTTCATGGCCCTCGACGAGCAACGCGAGAAGGAGTACGAGACCAAGTTCCAGCAGGTCATCGGGGCGTGAGGCAGATGGCGCAGGAAGCACCGGCCGGCGATCTGCGACTGGCCGACCTGACCAAGCGGTTCGGCGTCTTCACCGCCGTCGACGACCTCAGCCTCACGATTCCGCAGGGCTCGTTCTTCGCCCTGCTCGGCGCGTCCGGCTGCGGCAAGACCACCACACTGCGGATGATCGCCGGGCTGGAGACGCCGACCGGCGGGCAGGTGCTGCTCGGCGACCGGGACATCACCGGGCTGCGGCCGTACAAGCGGCCGGTCAACACCGTGTTCCAGAGCTACGCGCTCTTCCCGCACCTCGACATCCACGAGAACGTGGCGTTCGGGCTGCGCCGCCGGGGCATCCGCAAGGTGGGCGACCAGGTCGAGCGGATGCTCGCGCTGGTGCAGCTCCAGGGGTACGGCCGACGCCGGCCGGCCCAGCTCTCCGGCGGCCAGCAGCAGCGCGTCGCGCTGGCCCGGGCGCTCATCAACCACCCGCAGGTGCTGCTGCTCGACGAGCCGCTCGGCGCGCTCGACCTGAAACTGCGCCGCCAGATGCAGCTTGAGCTGAAGCGCATCCAGACCGAGGTCGGCATCACGTTCGTGCACGTCACCCACGACCAGGAGGAGGCCATGACGATGGCCGACACGGTCGCGGTGATGAACGCCGGCCGGATCGAGCAGCTCGGCGCGCCCGCCGACATCTACGAGTACCCGGCCACCGCGTTCGTGGCGAACTTCCTCGGCCAGTCCAACCTGCTCGCCGCCGACGCCGGCGGCCACGCCGGGGACGACGTGCTGGTCACCGCGCACGGCGCGCGCTTCTCGGTGCCCGCCGGCCGGGCCCGGCTCGTCGACGGGCCGGCCTTCCTCGGCGTACGCCCGGAGAAGCTGCACCTGGTCGACGGCCCCGACGAGGTGCCCGCCGGCCACCAGCACGTCGGCGGCGTGGTCACCGACGCCTCCTACGTGGGGGTGAGCACCCAGTACCTGGTGCGCACCGCGTGGGGCAGCGAGCTGTCCGTGTTCGCGGCGAACAGCGGGCTGGGCGGTCGGCTCGCCACCGGCACGCCGGTGACCGCGCACTGGGACCCCCGGCACGCGTTCCTGCTGCCCCGGGCCGGCGGCGCGGACGACCAGACCACGCCGCTGCTCGACGAGCCGCCGGTCGGGGCGTTGCCGTGACCGCGCTGGCCCACGTACCCACCTCCGCCGGGTCACCCGCGCCGCCCCCGGCGCGGCGCGGACGGAACCGGCTGCTGCCGTACCTGCTGTTGCTGCCCGGCGCGGCCTGGCTGCTGGTCTTCTTCGCGCTGCCGCTGCTGCAACTCGCCGCCGCGAGCCTCTACGACCCGGCCGGCTCGCTCTCCACCGGGTACGCGATGACCTGGGCGGTGGGCAACTACCCGGATGCGTTGCAGGCGTACTGGCCGCAGTTCCTGCGGTCCTTCCTGTACTCGGCGATCGCGCTGGTGCTGGCGCTGCTGATGGGCTACCCGCTGGCGTACGCGATCGCGCAGAAGGCCGGCCGCTGGAAGAACCTGCTGCTGGTGGCCGTGGTCGCGCCGATGTTCACCAGCTTCCTGGTGCGCACGCTGGCCTGGAAGACCATCCTGTCGGACAACGGCGCGGTGGTCGGACTGCTGCGCGACGTGCACCTGCTCGGGCCGGACGGCCGGCTGCTGGCCACCCCGATCGCGGTGGTGCTCGGCCTGACGTACAACTTCCTGCCGTTCCTGGTGCTGCCGCTGTACGCGAGCCTGGAGCGGCTCGATCCCCGGCTGCTGGAGGCGGCGAGCGACCTGTACGCGAGCCCGCTGCGCGCGTTCGCCCGGGTCACGTTGCCGCTGTCGATGCCCGGCCTGATCGCCGGCACGCTGCTGTTCTTCATCCCGGCCACCGGCGACTACATCAACGCCGAGCTGCTCGGCACCCCGAACGAGTACATGATCGGCAACGTCATCGACTCGGCGTTCCTGGTCCGGCTCGACTATCCGCAGGGCGCGGCGCTGTCGTTCCTGCTGATGGCCGCGATCCTGGTGATCGTCTTCGCCTACCTGCGCCGGGCCGGCACGGAGGAGGTGCTGTGAACGCGCGACGCTGGCTCGCCGACCGGTGGGTGATGGGCGTGGCCCTGCTCGTGCTCGGCTACCTCACGCTGCCGATCCTGGTGGTCGCCGGGCTCTCCTTCAACCGCCCGTCCAGCCGGGTCTCCTACGACTTCAACGAGTTCACGCTGGACAACTGGGCCCGCCCCTGCGCCACCGCCGACATGTGCGACGCGGTGGTGCGCAGCATGGAGATCGGCCTGATCGCCACCGTGGTCTCCACCGTGCTCGGCACGCTGATGGCGTTCGCGCTGGTCCGGCACGGCTTCCGCGGCCGGTCCGGGATCAACGGTCTGATCTTCCTGCCGATGGCCACCCCGGAACTGGTGATGGGCACGTCGCTGCTCGCGCTCTTCGTCGCCGCCGGCGTGCCGCAGGGCTTCTGGACCATCGTCATCGCGCACGTGATGTTCTGCGTGTCGTTCGTGGTGGTCACCGTGAAGGCCCGGCTCGCCGGCATGGACCGGCGGCTGGAGGAGGCCGCCATGGACCTGTACGCCAGCGAGTGGCAGACGTTCCGCCGGATCACGCTGCCGCTGGTGCTACCAGGCATCGTCGCCGCCGCGCTGCTGGCGTTCTCACTCAGCTTCGACGACTTCATCATCACCAACTTCAACGCCGGCACCACAGTCACGTTCCCGATGTACGTCTGGGGCGCCGCCCAGCGGGGCATCCCGCCGCAGGTCAACGTCATCGGCACGGCCATGTTCGGGATAGCGCTGCTGCTCGTCGGGGCCAGCTCGCTGCGCGGCCGACGGGCCCGCAAGGCGGCGCTCGCGGTGATCGCCACCCCGGCGGGCCGGCCATGACGCTCCCGCATACCGGCCGGGCGCTGGCCGACGCCGCGCCCGTGCCGTACTGGCTGGACCGCCCGGCACGCCCCGACCCGCTGCCGGCGCTCACCGGCCCGGCCACCGCCGACCTGCTGGTGATCGGCGGCGGATACGCCGGGCTGTGGACCGCGCTGCTGGCCAAGGAGGCCGACCCGGACCGGGACGTGCTGCTGGTCGACGCCGGCACCTGCGGCTGGGCGGCGTCCGGGCGCAACGGCGGGTTCTGCGCCGCGTCACTCACGCACGGGCTGGCCAACGGCGTCGAGCGGTTCCCCGACGAGATCGGCGAGCTGGAACGGCTCGGCCGGGAGAACCTGGACGCGATCGGCGCGACGATCGACAGGTACGGCATCGACTGCGACTTCGAACGCACCGGCGAACTGGCGGTGGCCGTCGCGCCGTACCAGCTCGACGGGCTCGCCGCCGACGCCGAGCTGGGCCGCCGGCACGGCCGCGACGTGCGGCTGCTCGACCGCGACGAGGTACGCGCCGAGGTGGCCTCCCCGACGTACCTCGGTGGGCTCTGGGACACCGACCGGACGGCGCTGCTCGACCCGGCGAAGCTCGCCTGGGGGCTGCGCCGGGCCGCGCTCGACCTCGGCGTCCGGATCCACGAGCACACCCGCGTCACCGGGCTGGCCGCCGACGGCCCGGCGCTGCGCGCCACCACGGCCGGCGGCGCGGACGCCGCGCCCGGCGCGGTACGCGCGGCCCGGGTGGCGCTGGCCACCAACGCGTTCCCGCCGCTGCTGCGCCGACTGCGCGCCTGGACCGTGCCGGTCTACGACTACGCGCTGATGACCGAGCCGCTGACCGCCGCCCAGCGGGACGCGATCGGCTGGCGCAACCGGCAAGGGCTGGCGGACACCGGCAACCAGTTCCACTACTACCGGCTCACCGCCGACAACCGGATCCTGTTCGGCGGCTACGACGCGGTCTACCACTACGGCAACCGGGTGGCCCCCGCGCTGGAGCAACGCGAGGCCACGTTCCGCACGCTGGCCGCGCACTTCTTCACCACGTTCCCGCAACTGGACGGGCTGCGGTTCAGCCACCGTTGGGGCGGTGTGATCGACACCTGCACCCGGTTCTGCGCCTTCTTCGGCACCGCCCACCAGGGGCGGCTGGCGTACGCGGCCGGCTACACCGGGCTCGGCGTCGGCGCGACCCGGTTCGGCGCGCGGGTCACGCTCGACCTGCTCGCCGGCGCGGACACCCCGCTCACCCGACTCGACCTGGTCCGCCGCAAGCCGCTGCCGTTCCCGCCGGAGCCGATCCGGGCCGCCGGCATCAACCTCACCCGATGGTCGCTCGCCCACGCCGACGCGCGGGACGGGCGGCGCAACCTCTGGCTCCGTACTCTCGACCGCTTTGGACTGGGGTTCGACTCCTGATGCGTATCCTCCTCGTCGGCGCCGGTGGCGTCGGCTCCGCCGCCGTATCCATCGCCGCCCGCCGTTCCTTCTTCGAGACCATGGTCGTCGCCGACCACGACCCGGCGCGCGCCGCCCGGGCGGTCGCCGGCCACGGCGACCGGTTCGTGGCCGCCACCGTCGACGCCTCGGACGCCGACGCGGTCGCCGCGCTCTGCCGGGAACACCGGATCACCCACGTGTTCAACGCGGTCGACCCGCGCTTCGTCCTGCCGATCTTCGACGGGGCGTTCGCGGCCGGCGCCGACTACCTCGACATGGCCATGTCGCTGTCCCGGCCGCACCCCGACCGCCCCTACGCGGAGACCGGCGTCAAGCTCGGCGACGAGCAGTTCGCCGCCGCCGACCGCTGGACCGCCGCCGGCCGGCTGGCGCTCTGCGGCATCGGCGTCGAACCGGGCCTGTCCGACGTGTTCGCCCGCTACGCCGCCGACGAGCTGTTCACCGAGATCGACGAGATCGGGGTACGCGACGGCGCGAACCTCACCGTCGCCGGCTACGACTTCGCGCCGTCGTTCTCCATCTGGACCACCATCGAGGAGTGCCTCAACCCGCCGGTGATCTGGGAGGCCGACCGCGGCTGGTTCACCACCGAACCGTTCAGCGAGCCGGAGGTGTTCGACTTCCCGGCCGGCATCGGCCCGGTCGAGTGCGTCAACGTGGAACACGAGGAGGTGCTGCTCATCCCGCGCTGGGTGCCGGCGAAACGGGTCACCTTCAAGTACGGCCTCGGCGCGGAGTTCATCGAGGTGCTGCGCACGCTGCACAAGCTCGGCCTCGACTCGACCGCCCCGGTGCGGGTGCGCGGCGTCGACGTGTCGCCGCGCGACCTGGTGGCCGCCGCGCTGCCCGACCCGGCCACGCTCGGCGACCGGATGAGCGGCAAGACCTGCGCCGGCACGTACGTCGCCGGCACCGGGCCGGACGGCCGGCCCCGCCGGGTCTACCTCTACCACGTGGTCGACAACGAGTGGTCGATGGCCGAGTACGGCCACCAGGCGGTGGTCTGGCAGACCGCGGTCAACCCGGTCGTCGCGCTGGAGCTGCTGGCCACGGGCGCCTGGTCCGGCACGGGTGTGCTCGGGCCCGAGGCGTTGCCGCCGACGCCCTTCCTCGACCTGCTCACCGACTACGGTTCCCCCTGGGGGATGGAGGAACGATGACCCGCTACGGCCCGATGTACGGCCCCGACGTCACGTTCCTCGGCGTGCCGCCGTGCACGGTCGAGGAACCGGTCACCTACGCCGACGCCGACGTGGTGGTCATCGGCGCGCCGTTCGACGGCGGCACCTCGCACCGGCCGGGCACCCGGTTCGGGCCGTCCGCCATCCGGCAGGCCTGCTACCTGCCGCACGACGGCTCCCGCCCGTCGCTGGCGCTGCGCGTGGACGCGCTCAAGGACCTGTGCGTCTACGACGCCGGGGACGTGGAGATGTTCGGCGGCGACATCGAACGCTCGCTGGCCGCGCTGGAGACCGCCGTGCACGCGGTCGCCGCCGCCGGGGCGATCCCGGTGGTGCTCGGCGGCGACCACTCCATCGCGTTGCCGGACGCCACCGGCGTGGCCCGGCACCACGGGCTCGGCCGTGTCTCGCTGGTGCACTTCGACGCGCACGCCGACACCGGCGACGTCGAGTTCGGCTCGCTGCACGGGCACGGCCAGCCGATGCGCCGGCTCATCGAGTCCGGCGCGGTACGCGGCGACCGGTTCCTCCAGATCGGCCTGCGCGGCTACTGGCCCGGCCCGGACACGTTGGCGTGGATGGCGGAGCAGCGGATGCGCTCGTACGAGATGACCGAGATCGTGGCGCGCGGGCTGGACACCTGCCTCACCGAGGCGTTCGGCATCGCCACCGACGAGTGCGAGGGCGTGTTCCTCTCCGTCGACGTGGACGTGGTCGACCCCGGCATGGCCCCCGGCACCGGCACCCCCGAGCCCGGCGGGTTCACCTCCCGCGAGCTGCTCGACGCGGTCCGCCGGGTCTGCTACGAGCTGCCCGTGGTCGGCCTGGACGTGGTCGAGGTCGCGCCGCCGTACGACCACGCCGACATCACCGCCTACCTGGGCAACCGCGTGGTCCTTGAGGCCCTGTCCGCGATAGCCCGCCGCCGCCGAGACGCGGAAACCGGAACCCCCTGGAACCCCACCCAACCCCTCCTCGACTCCCGCTGAACGTGGCCCATCGGGTTTAGCCCGAGCTATAGTTATGCCATGGGCGCTGACGGAAAGCGGTGGTCGGTCCGGGTCACCGGTGAGGTCCGGCACTGGCTGCGCGACCTGCGGCACGACGACCCGGCGTCCTACGAGAGCGTGCGCGTGGCGGTGGACAAGCTGGCCGAGGTCGGCCCGGGGCTGGGGCGTCCCCTCGTGGACACACTGCGCGGCAGCAGCCTGCGCAACCTCAAGGAGCTGCGGCCCCGCTCCGGCCGCGACGTGGCGATCCGGGTGCTGTTCGTCTTCGACCCGTGGTCCCAGGCCGTACTCCTGGTCGCGGGCAACAAGGCGGGCGACTGGAGCCGCTGGTACCAACGGCACATCCCGGCGGCGGAGATCGCCTACAAGGCCTGGCTCGACAACGAACGTGAGCGAAGGGGGGAGTCGTGACGGAGTTCCACGACTGGGACGAGGTCCGCGCCGAGCTCGGCGGCGACGACGAGGCGTACGCGCAGGAGCGCGCCCGGACCGAGGCCTGGGTGAGCGCCTTCCACCTGGCCGAGGAGCGCAAGCGGTTGGGGCTCACCCAGCGGCAGGTCGCCGAGATCATGGGGGTCACGCCGGGCCGGGTGAGTCAGATCGAGAACGGTGACCTCGACGTCAACGAGGTGGCCACGCTGAGCCGGTACGCCAACGCCCTCGGCGCCCGACTGCGGATCATCTTCGACTACGGCGACGACCTTCGGCAGATCGCCTGACCGGGGCCACCGGGGGTCAGGGGCGCGGGCAGTGGGGGAGCAGGCGTAGGCGCTCGGTGGTCTCGGTGAGCGAGTTGGGCTCGACGACCAGGCGGGCCGTGGTGGTGGCGGGGCCGGCGCGGAAGGTGCCCGCGTCGGCGGGGACGGTCGCCGACCAGGTGCCGGCCGTACGCTCGTCGGTGCACGCGCCGATCACGCCGAACCCGAAGCCGGTGACGTCGGTGCCCCGCACCCGCTGAGCCAGGTGCACCTCGATGTACGCCAGGCCGCGTTCGTCGCCGCACTCGAACCGGCCCCGCACCGTGCCGGTGTGCGCGTGGACGTCGGCGACGCCGAACCAGTTGACGGAGATCGCCGGGGCCGAGGCGGCCGGGCTCGGGGCGGCGAGCGCGGCGCCCGGTGCGAGTCCGAGGGCGGCGGCGGTGGCCAGCGTGGTGAGGCCGGCGGCGAGCAGGGACGGTCGGACCTGGTGCATGCGCGGCTCCTGCCGGACGGAACTCCAATGTGGACGGCACCAGCATCCCACCCCCCGCGAAGCCCGCAAGTGCAAAATCTTGGACAGGAAGGACGGGTCCCTGTCAACGCCTCCGGCATGGCAGGGCGCCCCGTTTGACCGGTGGCCCGGCTGAACGGTCCGGGGCTGGCATCCGTATCAGCCGTCGAGGACACCGACGACGGGAGACAACGTGAGGGTGCAGCGCAAGCACGTGCTGGCGGCGACCGTGGCGGTGGTCGCCTCGGTGGGCCTCTCGGTCGGCACCGGAATGGGATTCGCGGAGACCACGCCGGCCGGGCGGTCCGCCTGCGTCGGGTCGGTGACGTTCTTGGCGGAAGGTGGGGCACCGGCCGCCACCAGCGACCGGTTCCCGGCGGGCACCCGGCTGCGGGTGACGAACCTGGACAACAACAAGAGCGCCACCGTGACCGTGGTCGGGCCGTCGGGCAGTTGCGTGCTGCTCAACGCGGCGGCCATGGACCTGGTCCGCGAGCCGGGCAAGAACGTCATCCGCCGCAACGTGGTGGAACGCCTCGACGGCGCCGCTCCCGCCCCCGGCGGTGGGCAGCCGGTCGAGACGCGGCCCGGCAACGCGCAGCCGATCGGCGGCAGCGTCTGCACCGGGGCGATCACGTTCTCCGCCGAGGCCGGCGCGCCGGCCGCCACCAGCGGACAGTTCCCGGTCGGCACCCGGCTGCGGGTGACGAACCTGGACAACAACAAGAGCGCCACCGTGACCGTGGTCGGGCCGTCGGGCAGTTGC
>NZ_JBNCLA010000001.1:1598690-1774398 GCF_049841835.1 Micromonospora sp. DT227
CGTGTTGCTCAACGCGGCGGCCATGGACCTGGTCCGCGAGCCGGGCAAGAACGTCATCCGCCGCAACACGGTGCAGTTGCTGCGCTGACCACGAGGGGATGCGCTGACCACGAGGGGAGTGGAACACCACGGGCGGGACCTGGGGGGATCAGGCCCGTGGTGCTCCACGATCAGGGGCGGCCGGGTCAGCCGAATGCGGCATCGAGAATGTCGAGGCCGCGGCCCAACTCGCTGTCGGCGATCACCAGCGGGGGCAGGAAACGCAACACGTTGCCGTAGGTGCCGCAGGTCAGGGTGAGCAGCCCGGCCGCGTGGCAGGCCGCCGACAGCGCCGCCGTGGCCACCGGATCGGGGGTGGTCCCGCCCGGCTGCACGATCTCCATGGCGAGCATCGCGCCCCGGCCGCGTACCTCGGCGACCCGCGGGTCACGGGCGGCGATCGCGTGCAGCCGCTCGCCCATCACCGCGCCGATCCGCCGGGCCGCGGCCGACAGGTCCAGCTCCCGCATCGTCTCCATCGCCGCGAGCGCGGCGGCGCAGGCGACCGGGTTGCCGCCGTACGTGCCCCCGAGACCACCGACGTGCACCGCGTCCATCAGCTCCGCCCGCCCGGTCACCGCCGCCAGCGGCAGCCCGCCGGCCATGCCCTTGGCGAGCGTGACCAGGTCCGGCTCGACGCCCTCGTGCGCGCAGGCGAACCAGTCACCGGTGCGGCAGAAACCGGTCTGGATCTCGTCGGCGACGAAGACCACCCCGGCCGCCGTCGCCCACTCGCGCAACGCCGGCAGGAACCCCGTCGCGGGTACGACGAAGCCGCCCTCGCCCTGGATCGGCTCGATCAGCAGCGCGGCCACGTTCTCCGCGCCCACCTGCTTCTCGATCATCTCGATCGACCGAGCCGCCGCGGTCGCCCCGTCGAGCCCGCCGTCGCGCAGCGGATACGACATCGGCACCCGGTAGACCTCCCCGGCGAACGGCCCGAACCGGTGCTTGTACGGCATGTTCTTCGCGGTCAACGCCATGGTCAGGTTGGTCCGACCGTGGTACGCGTGGTCGAACACCACCACCGCCGGCCGCCCGGTCGCGTGGCGGGCGATCTTCACCGCGTTCTCCACCGCCTCGGCGCCGGAGTTGAACAGCGCCGACCGCTTCTCGAAGCCGCCCGGCGTCACCGCGTTGAGCTGCTCGCACACCGCCACGTACGACTCGTACGGCGCGACCATGAAACAGGTGTGGGTGAACCGTTCGACCTGGGCGCGGACCGCCTCGACCACCTTCGGGGCGGAGTTGCCCACGTTGGTGACCGCGATGCCGGCCGCGAAGTCGATCCACTCCCGCCCGTCCACGTCGGTGAGCGTCCCGCCGCCCGCCCTGTCCACGTACGCGTCGACGACGCTGCCCACGCCCCGGGCCACCGCCGACGTGCGGCGCTTGCGCAGCTCCTCGCTGGATGCCATGGGGTCAGCCCTCGATGTGGTGCATGACGTGCTTGATCCGGGTGTAGTCCTCCAGGCTGTAGACCGACAGGTCCTTGCCGTGGCCGGAGTGCTTGAAGCCGCCGTGCGGCATCTCCGACACGAACGGGATGTGCGTGTTCACCCAGACGCAGCCGAAGTCCAGCCGGCGGGTCATCCGCATGGCCCGGCCGTGGTCGCGGGTCCAGACCGAGGCGGACAGGCCGTACTCGACGCCGTTGGCCCAGCGCACCGCCTCGTCCTCGTCGGAGAACCGCTGCACGGTGATCACCGGCCCGAACACCTCGTCCTGGATGATCTCGTCGGCCTGCCGGACGCCGGAGACCACGGTCGGGGCGTAGAAGAAGCCCCGCTCGCCGACCCGGCTGCCGCCGGTGGTGACGTCCGCGTGATCCGGCAGGCGGTCCACGAAGCCGCTGACCCGGGCGAGCTGGTTGGCGTTGTTCAACGGGCCGTAGAGCACGTCCGCGTCGTCCGGCCCGCCGGTGCGGGTGTTGCGGGCCTGCTCGGTGAGCGCGGCCACGAAGTCGTCGTGGATGCCCGGGCCGGTCAGCACCCGGGTCGCGGCGGTGCAGTCCTGGCCGGCGTTGAAGTAGCCGCCCACCGCGATCGCCTCGGCCGCCGCCGCCACGTCCGCGTCGTCGAAGATCACCACCGGGGCCTTGCCGCCCAGCTCCAGGTGGGTCCGCTTCAGGTCCGGCGCCGCCGCGGCGGCGACCTCCATGCCCGCCCTGGTCGAGCCGGTGATCGACACGAGCTGCGGGGTCGGGTGGGAGACCAGCGTACGACCGGTGTCCCGGTCGCCGCAGACCACGTTGAACACACCCGGCGGCAGGTGCTCGGCGGCGATCTCGGCCAGCAGCAGCGTCGACACCGGCGTGGTGTCCGACGGCTTCAGCACCACCGCGTTGCCGGCGGCGAGGGCCGGGGCGATCTTCCAGACCGCCATCATCAGCGGGTAGTTCCAGGGCGTCACCTGCGCGCAGACGCCGATCGGCTCGCGCCGCACGTACGACGTGTGGCCGGCCAGGTACTCACCCGCCGAACGCCCCTCCAGCAGGCGCGCCGCGCCGGCGAAGAACCGCAGCTCGTCCACGGCCGGCGGCAGCTCCTCGTCGGTGGTGAGCTGCCGGGGTTTGCCGGTGTTGCGCACCTCCGCGTCGACCAGGTCGGCGGCCCGGGCCTCCACCGCGTCAGCGAACTTCAGCATCGCCCGCTGCCGCTCCGCCGGGGTGGCGTCCCGCCAGCCCTCGAACGCGGTGGAGGCGGCCCGCATCGCCGCGTCCACGTCCGCCGGCCCGGACACGGGGGCGCGGGCGAACACCTCGCCGGTGCACGGGTCGACCAGATCGGCGTAGCCGCCGTCCACCGGGTCGACGTACTCGCCGTTGACGAAGTTGCGCAGCTGCTGCTGGTCGCTCATCTCAAGTCTCCGAGAGGGTGGCCGGAAGGAAGGTCAGCGGAGGTTCTCGCAATCTGACTGCCATCTTGGCTACTGAATTCGAGGCAGACAAGGGTTTGGGCAACTGTTTCCGCGCGAGCGTTCCTGGTCTACGCTGCCGGACGTGGAGCCGAGAGCCTTCTACGTCGCCGGCCGCCCCGCCCACGGCGAGGCAGAGCTGACCGTCACCCACCCGTACGACGGGCGAGCGGTGGGGCGTACCACACTCGCCACGGCCGACCAGGTCGAAGCCGCCGTCGCGGGCGCCGCCCGGGTGGCCGCGGAGGCCGCGGCCCTGCCCGCGCACGTCCGCGCGGCCGCCCTGGACCACGTGTCCCGGCGGATCGCCGAACGGGCCGACGAGGTCGCCGCGCTGATCACCGCCGAGAACGGCAAGCCGGTCAAGTGGGCGAAGGCCGAGGTCGGGCGCGCGATCTCGACGTTCCGCTGGGCCGCCGAGGAGGCCCGCCGCTTCTCCGGCGAGTTGCAACGCCTCGACACCGACCCGGCCGCCACCGGCCGGATCGCGCTGGTCCGGCGCGTGCCGCGCGGGCCGGTGCTCGGCATCACCCCGTTCAACTTCCCGCTCAACCTGGTCGCCCACAAGGTCGCCCCGGCGCTCGCCGTCGGTGCCCCGATCGTGGTCAAACCGGCCCCGGCCACCCCGCTCACCGCGCTGCTGCTCGGCGAGATCCTCGCCGAGACCGACCTGCCCGACGGCATCTTCTCGGTGCTGCCGCTGCCCAACGAACGCGCCGCCGAACTGGTCGCCGACCCGCGCCTGCCGGTGGTCTCGTTCACCGGCTCCGGCCCGGTCGGCGCGGCCATCCGCCGCGCCGCCCCGGACAAGCACGTCACGCTGGAGTTGGGCGGCAACGCGGCGGCGGTGATCTGCGGGGACTGGTCGGCCGACGAGGACCTGACATTCGCCGCGCACCGCATCGCCACGTTCTCGAACTACCAGGCCGGGCAGTCGTGCATCGCGGTGCAGCGGGTCTACGTGCACGAACGGCTCCACGACGGCTTCCTGCCCCGGCTCGTCACCGCCGTCGAGGAACTGCGCACCGGCGACCCCCGCTCCGAGCTGACCGACGTCGGGCCGCTGGTGTCCGTCGAGGCGGCGCAGCGGGTGGAGGCGTGGGTGGACGAGGCGGTCGCCGCCGGGGCCACCATCGAGGTGGGCGGCCGGCGCGACGGCGCGACCTACCCGCCGACCGTGCTCAGCGGCGTGCCGGCCGACGCGAAGGTCTGCGCCGAGGAGGTGTTCGGGCCGGTGCTCGTGGTCGCCCAGGTCCCGGACGACCAGGCCGCGTTCGCCGCGGTCAACGACTCCGCGTACGGATTGCAGGCCGGTGTCTTCACCCACCGGCTGGACGTGGCGTTCGCCGCCGCCCGGACGCTGGAGGTCGGCGGCGTGATCGTCGGCGACGTGCCGTCGTACCGGGCCGACCAGATGCCGTACGGCGGGGTGAAAGGCTCGGGCGTCGGGCGGGAAGGGCTGCGCAGCGCGATGGACGACTACACCGAGCCGCGCGTCCTGGTGCTCACCGGGGTGGCGTTGTAGGCGGTCACCAGGTGCCGTCATCGCGGACCCGGGGGGCGGCACGGCCGAGCAGCAGCGTGGTGAGAGCGGCATCGACGTCGGCGCCGAGGAACCACTCGCCGGCCTGGTCGAGCGCGAAGACCCGGCCGTGCTCGTCGACCGCGAGGATGCTCTCCTGACGTTCGCTGCCCAACGGGAAGAGGCGGACACCGAGGACCGCGCCGAAGTCGGCGAGGGTGTCGGCGGTGTGCGCGGCGCGGAGCGGATTCGTCGTGAACCGACTGATCCACACCTGTTCCCCCGGCCCTCGGCGTCGGCTCAGGACGGCCGGGAACGCGGTGAGCGCCGCCTCGGCGGCCGGGAAGACCTCATGTCGGTGATGTTGGCCCGCCACCTCGGTGGTCTCGGCGATCGCGCCCATCGCGAGGGCCTCGTTGAACATGCTGAGCTGCCATCCACCGTCCGCCAGCGCATGAGCGACCTCGTCGGGAAACCTGCCCGGCTGGACGAGCTCGCGCGGCTCCGGACGCCACTCCTCGACGAAGGCGAGATCGGACCAGGGCAGGACCGCGAAACGCACCAGGAACCTGACGCACGAATCGCAGGGCAGCTCGGCCGCCCCGGCCGCCGGGTCGCCCGGCTCGCGGCTCCGGAAGGTCTCGATCCGCCCCGCGCCGAGCAGCTCGCGTGCCTCGTCGAGCGTCAGCGGCGGTAGCCCTCCGGCGGCGCGACGGTGGTCGTGCTCGTGCAACGCGTCGGAGACGACGATCATCTCCGCGTGCCGATCGCCGCCCCGCACCAGGTGACCGGCGGGCAGCTCGTCGAGATAGGACCGGACGAGTGGATGGTGGTGCAGCTCGACGTCGCCCTTCGCGCCCTGCGCGACGTGCAGCCGGCCGTCCAGGGTGAGGTGCGCCGCCGCGCCGGGCGTGGGCAGCCGGGTCAGCTCGCGGAGCAACTGCCCGGCCGGGTCGACCGCACGGGGGGCGCGCGGCGCGGCCGGCCGGCGTTGCCGGTACATCTGCTCGACCGCCGACGCCGGCACCCGGGGCCAGGTGGAGACCTCGCCGGTCTCCTTGTCGATGACCGTGGTCGGCAGGTCGCCGGGCAGGGCCCGCGCCTCGGTGGACACGGTGGACAGCACCACGTAACCCAGGTCGAACTCCTCGACCACGGGCGTGCAGGGGAAACCGAGACGGTCGGAGTCCCGCCGGGCCCAGACGGAGGCGATCTGCTCGGCCTGCTGTCGCTCGATCACCACCTGAAATTACCGGACCCCACGGATTCCGTGGCACCCGGTATGGTCGGCCCTACCCACGGTGACGGAAGGGGAGCGGTGGTGGCCGAGAGTGCCGATCGGGATGCAAACCGTGCGCTGCGTGCGAGGTTCGACGAGGTGTACGGCCAGTACCAACGACTGCGGTCCGGCCTGGACGAGCTCCAGACCAGGCTGGCCGAGTTGCGGGTGACCGAACGCTCCGACGACGGACAGATCACCGTCGTGGTCGGGGCGCGCGGCGAGCTGATCACCGTCGAGGTGAGTCCCGCCGTGTTCCACGATCGGGATGCCCGGGCGCTGAGCCGGAAGATCACCGAGACCGTGCTGCGTGCCTCCGCCGCCGCGTCCGCCGCCACCCGTGAACTGGTCGCCGGCTATCTGCCGCCCGGCTCGTCGTCGGTCGAGTTCCTGCGTACCCATGACTTCGGCGCGCTGCTCGGCCGGGCCGACGCCGTGGCGTCGCGCGGCGAGTGACCGTGGCCGGGGAAGGGATCTGGCTGGACGCGGACCGCGCCCGGCGCGGGGGCGGCGACCTGGCCGCGACCGGCAGGGCCGTCACCGCGGCCCGGCGCGAGACCGGCGATCCGATCGCCGCGGCGGGTGGCCGACGACCGTGGGGGCGCGACGACATCGGCGCCGCGTTCGACAAGCACTACCAGGGCTACGCCGAGACGCTGCTGCGGGCGTGGGAGCTGCTCGGACGCTCGCTCGAAGGGCTCGGGTCGGACGTGGTCCGCTCGGTCACCGCGACCGTGGAGACCGATCTGGGCAACGCCCGTGACCTCGGGAAGATCCCGCACCAACGGCACAATCCGCATCGGCCCTGGCGCTGACCACCGGAGGATCCGCGCGTGAGCATGTTGCCCAGCCCGATCCCGCACCCGCTCGACTACTGCCCCTGGGACGTGCCCGGCTGGATCTACGAGGCGCTCGACTGGGTGGTCGGCGTGGAATGGCCGGAGGGCAACGAGCGCGCCGTCTGGGACCTGGCCGACCAGTGGTACTCCGTCGCCGGCGTCCTGGCCGGCCCGCGCGACGAGGCGACCACCGCCGCCGGTGAGGTGAGGAGCGGATACGGCGGCGTCGGTCCGGTGGCGCACGCGTTCGACACCGCCTGGGACAAGGTGGCGGGGGGCGAGGACGCGCCGCTGCACGCCCTCGTGGCGGCCACCGACGAGTTGGGGCGGCTCGTCGACTCCTGCGGCTGCGACATCGAGGGCGCGAAGCTGGAAGCCTGGATCGAGCTGGGCATCCTGGTCGTCGAACTGCTGTCCCTCGCGGTGGTCACCGTGCTCACGCTCGGCGCGGCGTCACCGGCGGCCGGCGCCGCGATCACCGCCACCCGGATCGCCGTGCAACAGATCTTCAAGCGGCTGGTGGCCCAGTTGGCCCGCAAGGCGGTCAAGGAAGGCCTGAAGGAGGCCGGCGAACGGGCCGCGAAGGAGGCCGTCAAGAGCGGTGCCCGGGGTCTCGCTCGCAAGGCCGTGCTCGCCGGCCTGGCGGAGGCCGGGCAGGAGGCGGGCACCAGCCTGGCCACCCAGGCGTACCAGAACTCCACCGGCCGCCGGAACGGCCTCGACCTGACCGACGTGGGCGCGTCAGGGCTCGGGGGCTTCGCCGGCGGCGCGGTCGCGCCGCTGGCCGGACTGGGTCGGCATGCGAGCGGGCGGTTCGCGCAGGTCGGGGAGCGCTTCGGGCGCGAGATGGCCGGCGAGAGCCTCGCCGAGATCGCGGCCGGGCTGGCCACCGGTCAGGGCCCGTCACTGGAAGACCTCGCTCGCGCCGCGGCGTCCGGCGTGAGCGGTTCCGCCACCGGGCAGACCGAGACGGCGCTGCACCACCGGCTCGACGGGAAGCTGGGCGGCCTCACGGCCCCGCCGGTCGGCCTGGACCTGCCGCCGGTCGGCCCGGAGGGATCATCCGGGCCCGGTCCGGCCGGTCTCGTTCCGGACCAGCGGTCCGGCGGGCCGCCGTCCGCGCAGAGTGGTGAGCCGGTCGCGCACTCCCGGCCGGTTGCTGGCCCGCTTCCTTCGACCCCGCTGGCCGATGCCGTGACGGCGGCTCCGTACCTCGACCCGGTGGGCGCGGCACACCCAACGCCGGAGCTGACCGCCCCGACGCTGCCCGCCCTGGAAAACGTCGATTCCGCCGTCGTGACAACCACCTCGACCACCACTCCGATGCTGTCCTCGGTGGCCGTCGACACGCCGAACCCCGGCACCGCTCTTCCCGGGGCCGCCGACGCTTGGCACGGCGCGGGCCCGACGCCGGCGGTGACCGACACCCATGCTCCGGCACCCACCACACCCGTGCAGGCGGCGGCCCCGACAACACTCTCGCCGCCGCCCGTCGACCATCCGTACCCGGCGATGCCGCCGTCACCGGATCGGATCACCGCCGGTGGGTTCGACGGGCACCTCGCCGCGCCGCCAGTTCCGCCGCCTCATCCCCAGGTCGCGCCGAACCCGGGAGCACCCGGCGTCGGCCCTGATCCCCGGCCGGTGCCGAACCCTCGCTTCCCGCTACTGGACTCGTTGGCCCCACCGCATCCCTCCGCCGATCCCTCGTCCCCGATTCCCGGTCCGCCGCAGCACCGGCCCCCGCACCGCGAGACCTTCCAGCAGCGGGCCGCGCGACTGGCGGCCGACCGCGAGGCCCTGGACCGGCGGCGTTACCAGGGCTACCTGCAATCCCAGCGGACGCTGCACGAGGAGAATCGGCGGCAGGCGCAGGTCAAGGAGCTCCGCGACCTTGCCGATCAGCACTACGAGGCAGCGCGCTGGCTGCTCACCCGAGGCTACGAGCTGCGCCAGGCCGGGCAGCACCAGCTCGCCGACCAGCACGTGCGCGAGGGACGGCTGCGGGAACGCCTGCATTACCGGGCGGTCGACGAGGCGGACGCGATACGTGCCGGCAAGCGCCTGCCGGAACGGGTGATGGTCGAGGACGACCTCGACTTCTACCGGATCAACGACGACGTGGCGGACCTGGCGCTCGGCGCGGTGGAGACGGCCGACCACTCCGCGCTCACCGGCCACGGTCACCCGCCGCCGGTCGACCGGTCCCGCCCCTACGGCCGGCGCGGAGGACTCCGGCCTCCGCTCGCGCTGCACCAGACCGACCTCGAACGACAGATGCCCCGCAACCCCGACGGCAGCGTGATCCGAACCGCCGATCCCCGGCACGGCGACTGGTTCCGGCTGGCCAACGACGGTGGCCCGGCCGCCGACGCGACCCGGGGGATCAACTGCCTCGACTGCACGCTGTCCCTCTTCGAGACCTGGGTGCACGGTCGGCCACGGGTCGCCGCGCCGCGTACCTTCGACGGTTATCTCGCGGGCGACGTGCGCCGGCCGGTCGGCGGCGAGATCGACGGCCCGCTGCGGGTCGAGGAGACGACGGGCGGCCGGTTCCAGAACCTGTGCGGGCCCGACCGCGCCGGGGTGACCGGCGCGGCCCGGCGGCGGCTGGTCGAGCGCGGCTACCGCGACCTGCACGCGCAACTGGCGTCGGGCGGTCACGGCAGCTACGCCTTTCTCATCACCAGTTTCGAGGGCGGCGGCTCGCACGCCTGGGTCGCGCTCAACCAGAACGGCACGGTGCTCTACCTCGACCCACAGAGCGGGATGGTGGCGGGGCAGCCGCTCTACCGGCACAGCGGCGTCCCGTTCGAGGGGAACGTGGTGGGGGTGGACGCCCTGGTCCTCGGCCCGGACGGCCGGCCGATGCCGCTCGCCAGCCGGCCGCCCGGCGACTTCAACGTGCTGCCCGAGCCACGGCACCGTCCGGCGCCGCCACGGCCGCCCGACCCGCTGCCGCAAGGCCACGGGGGCACGCCCGACTTCAACCGCGTCCACCTGCTCGGCGAGTCCACCACCTTGCACCGCCCGCCGGGCACCCCGGTCCCGGGCAGCGCGCCCGAGGCCGAGCCGACGCCCGTCCGGATACGCGACACGCACCGTGCGGCCCATGCGGACCGCATCGCCGCCGGGCTCTACGTGCGCGACGCGCTGGCGGCGAGCGGCAGCCTGGCTGACGCCTTCGCCGCCGGGGTGACTCCGGTCGAGTTGGCGCAGCACGCCGACGGGGCGACGTTGCGGCGGCTCGTGCCAGGGCTCGACGAGGCCGCGGCCGGTGACCTGAAACGGCTGTTCACCGACGCCCGCGTGCAGCGGATGCTGGACCAGAGCTGGGAGGCCCCGCCGCGGCGGGAGGAGCTGCTCGCCGAGACGTTGGTGCGGCAGCTCGCGGAGCGTCCCGACCTGGTGCGGATGATCCTGGCGACGCCGGAACTCGCCAACTCGCTGACCGCCAGGCCGGTGACCCTGCACCATCTCGCCAGCCACCAACAGGCCATCGACGTCCTCGGTGACGTGGTCCAGGAGATCCGGGAACGTGGCGCGAAAGCCGTCGCCTCAGCGTCCGTAGCTCCTGTTGAGGCCACCCCGCTCCGTCCCGGGCAGAACGAGGTGAGTCGGCGTTTCGACGGCGAGCGCCCGATGCCGCTCCAGCCGGGGTTCGACAAGGCTCGTCTCGCCGATTCGTCGTATTCAACGTCGTATCTGGATCGGCTGTATCAGGATGCCGCCGTCGCCCAGCGTGAACTCGACTTGCTCGGCAGCGACTTGGCTCAGATGTCGACGAACGAGGCCGAATACAGGCCACGCCCCGGGCCCAAGGACCGGGCTCGGGCCGAGGACAAGGTTGCTCGAAATGGCGGCAGAGTCGACCGCCTTCGAGACCTTGCAGCCGGCAGAGTTTCTTATCAGACGTTGGATGACTTGTACGCGGGGCTGGCGATCCTGTCCGGCAATCCTCATCTTGATGTGGCGAGATTCGAGGATCGATTCCGTGACCCCCAGGACAGCGGGTATCGAGACATCCAGCTGCTGGTGCGAACCGCCACGGGCCATATCGGCGAATTTCGACTGCAGCTGGCTGCGCTTGATCAGGTGGCCGAATGGGAGCACTCCCTGTTCGAGGTCTGGCGTGACCTCGAGGCGGTGCCCCGGAGCGAGGGTCGTAACCTCTCCGTGGCGGAGTCAGCGATCCGGAAGGGCCTCGTCCGGCGCCAGCGCGAACACTTCTGGGCCGCACTCCAATCGACTCTGAGCGGTGGAAAGCCATGACGGAAGCGGCGGACGGGCTCGGCCTTGCCGGCTACTACGACTACTACGACAACCCCGTGAAGATCATGCCGACAGCGGACGGTGGTCTGACCGCCTGGCGGTTAGACCACCGAACGGGCGGCTGGCAGGCAGCTGACGACGTTGTCGACGAGATAGTTTTCGCCATGGGTGGCGACATCTTCGTGCGGTCGGCTGACCGATTCGTGCAGCGTGTCGAAGAAGAGCGCGGTCGCTACCTCAAGGGCGACGGGCCCGTCTTCGCGCTCTACGAGACGGTGCGGGCGATCGACGAGCAGGCCACCGCCGAGAGGCGCGCGTACACACCGGAGGAAGCGGCACTCGTCGCGGGCATCCGGCGGCGGACCTTTGTGATGTTCGAGGAGCAGCTCCAACGGGCCGGGGACCCCGGTGCCGACCCGACCATCGCGGCCTCCTGATGGTCGCGTGCCGGTCATGAGCACCGATGCCGGAGCCGCCCTTCCGGCACGCCGGTTCGGCTGGGAGGACATGTTCGTCGCGCCGGACGAGGATCCCCGCGTCGAAGATCCGGGGGCGGACGAGCGGAGCATCCTGGCCGGCGAGTTGAGGTACCACCGTCGCACTCTGGAACTGAAGTGCGCCGGGCTCGACGCGGAGCAACTTGCCCGGCGGTCGGTGCCACCGTCGACGCTGTCGTTGCTCGGGCTGCTCCGTCATGCCGCGGAGCGTGAGCGGCACTGGTTCCGCCGCGTCATGGCCGGGAAGGATGTGTCGCGGATCTGGCCGACAGGTGACGTGGACGAGTCCTTCACCGGCGCCGTCGCCGATCCGGCGCTGGTCGCGCAGGCGTGGACGGCGTGGCGCCGTGAGGTGACGTTCGCCGAGCGGTTCGTGGCGGAGGCGCCGAACCTGGAGGTCAGGGGTCACCGGGGTGACCGGGTGGTCTCGCTGCGGGAGCTGCTGGTGCACGCGATCGGGGAGTACGCCCGGCACAACGGGCACGCCGATCTGCTGCGCGAGCGGATCGACGGTCGGGTGGGCCGGTGACGCGCGCCGACCCTGCGCGCCCCGGGCAGCAGGCCGGGCCGCCGACGGCGGGGATTCGGTACCGGCCGCCGGCCGACGTGGCGGAGGCGCTGCGCGTACAGGAGGAGTTGCGGTCTCGGGTCGACCTGGTCGGGCCCGGTCCGAGCGCGCCCGCGACGGTGGCCGGGCTGGACGTCGCGTACGCGGAGAGCGGTGACCGGCTCGCGGCGGCCGTCACGGTGCTGGACGCGGCCACCCTGGCCGTGGTGGACGAGGCGGTGTGCGTGGGGCGGCCGGCGTTCCCGTACGTGCCGGGGTTGTTCGCCTTCCGGGAGATGCCGGCGCTGCTCACCGCGTTGGAGCGGCTGACCGTCCGCCCGGAGCTGCTGGTGTGCGACGGGCACGGGGTGGCGCACCCGCGCCGGTTCGGGTTGGCCTGCCACCTGGGTCTGGTGACCGGGCTGCCGGCGATCGGGGTGGGCAAGACGCCGCTCGTCGGTTCGTGGACCGGGCCGGGCCCACGGCGCGGCGACCGGGCCGACCTGCGGGACGGCGGGGAGGTGGTCGGGCGGGTGCTGCGGACCCGGGACGGGGTCCGGCCGGTCTTCGTCAGCGTCGGGCACCGGATCGGGTTGGACGGGGCGGTGGAGCGGGTACTGGCTCTGACGCCCCGGTACCGGCTGCCGGAGACCACCCGGACGGCCGACCAGCTCTGCCGTCGGGCCCTCGCGGCGGGTGGCGACCGGAGCTGACCGGGGCACGTAACGCTGCACACATGTGGGGCGCTCGATGAGCGGGTGCCCAGGTGGCCCGGTAGTAACCTGACCGGCGGATCTCGTCCCGGGACGGAAACGGTGAGGTGGGGATGTCGGTGAGGCGGCACGCGGCGCGTTGGGCCACGGCCGGTGCGATGCTGGGTGGCCTGGTGGTCGCTGCGGCGTCCCCGGCGCTGGCTGACGGCGACCGGGTCGGGCTGCGCTCGGCGGGCAGCTTCACGGCCGGCGGCTCGGCGGGCGCGGTGACGGTCGAGGTGCGCAAGCGCACCGAGGGGTGCGTGTCGCTGCGCACCACGCTCGGCTTGCGGCTGGACGGTCTGCGGGCCGATCAGGTCCGGGTGCAGGTGGCGTCCGGTGGCCGCTGGGTGGGGGTGCCGGTCTCCGGTGGTGGCGGCGTGGTGACCACCTCCCAGGTGGCGTCGGTCGAGCGGCCGCTGTGCAAGGGCAAGGGCGCGGCGGTGCGCTACCGGGTGTCCTTCCTGTCCGGCGCCGTGGGCGGGCGGCTGGAGATCGCCGGTGAGGCGAGTGCCGCGAACGGCCAGG
This sequence comes from Micromonospora sp. DT227, assembly GCF_049841835.1. Classification (NCBI taxonomy): domain Bacteria; kingdom Bacillati; phylum Actinomycetota; class Actinomycetes; order Micromonosporales; family Micromonosporaceae; genus Micromonospora; species Micromonospora sp. DT227. The sequence goes on from NZ_JBNCLA010000001.1 coordinate 1,611,882, forward strand.
TGCTCGGCCGGGCCGGCCGGTCGGCCCGGCTGGTGGGCGCGCCGCCGACGCCGAGCCCGAGCCCGACGCCCTCCCGCAAGCCGTCGCCGACCCCCACGCCCAGCACGGTCGCCGCCACGCCGCCGGAGACGGCGGGCACGTCGGCGGTGGTCGCCGCCGTCGAGCCGGCCGCCGGTGCCGCGGCCGACGATTCGTCCTTCGGAGGTTCCATGATCATGTGGTTCGGCATCGGGCTGGTCCTGGTCGGCGTCGCGCTGATCGTCCTGCTGGTGCGCCGCAGCCGCGCGGACCGGACGGACGACGGCCCGGTGGTCGAGCATCCCCCGGTCCCGCTGCCCCGCAGCAGCACCACCTACCGTTCCGGGGCGCCCGGGCCGGCCCCGACGGTGTACGGCGGCGGCGGCGGCGCCACGCCACCGCGCCCGACCGGCAACGTGTACGGGACGCCGCCCGCCGGGTCCCCGCCGGCGCCCCCCGCGGACGGGGACGCCACCAGCCTGTTGCCCCGCATGCCGGACTGAGCCGGACCCGACGGCTCCCGGGTTTACCGTGACCATGGGTGGACCCGGCCGGCCGGGTGTCGAACGGGGCCGGGTGCCGGGGCCGGTTCGCCGTTAAGATCGCGTGCGCCGGACGGCACCGCCGACCGGTGAGACCACATACGTGGAAGGAGCCGCGCCGTGGCCCTGGACCCGCAGTTGCTCGAGATCCTCGCCTGCCCGGACACACACCACGCCCCGCTCGACTACGACCCGCAGGCGCAGACGTTGACCTGCACCGAGTGCGGTCGCGTCTTCGAGGTCCGGGACGACGTCCCGGTGCTGCTCCTGGACGAGGCGCGGGGCGGTCCGGTGGCTGACGACGCGCGGGGCGGGTCGTCGCGGTGATGGACGGTACGGCCGGGGTGAGCGGGCACCGGCACGCGGACGAGGCCCTGCTGGACGATCCGGCGCAGCTCGGCGAGCGGGATCCGGGCGGGATGCTGCGGTTCACCGCCTCCGCCGGCGCCCAGGTACGCGAGTCGGCGGCGTTGGCCGCCGAGGCGAACCTGTCCGTGCTGGCCGACGACGGGCGACCCCGTGCGGTGGTCATCGCCGGCATCGGCACCGCCGGGCGTACCGGGGACGTGCTGGCCACGGTCGCCGGGCCGCGCTGCCCGGTGCCGGTGATCCCGCACCGCAGCGCCGGCGTGCCCGGCTGGGTGGGCGCGGCGGACGTGGTCATCGCGGTGAGCGCCTCCGGCCGTAGCCCGGAGGCGTTGGGCGCGGCCGAGGCGGCGCACCGGCGCGGCGCCCGGCTGGTCGCGGTCGGCGCTCCGGACTCGCAACTCCAGTCGGTGGCGGAGCGGGCCCGCGCGCCGTTCATCCCGGTGCCGCGGCGGGCCCCGGCCCGGGCCAGCCTGTGGGCGCTCACCGTGCCGGTCCTGCTCGCCGCCCGTACGCTCGGCCTCGTGAAGGTCAACGAGGCGGATCTGGCCGAGACCGCGGCCCGGCTGGACGCCGACGCCGACCGGTGCCGGCCGACCGCCGAGTCGTTCGTCAATCCGGCGAAGTCCCTCGCGTTGGGGCTGGCCGGGTCGATCCCGATCGTGTGGGGTTCGTCCCCGCTGGCCACCGTGGCCGCCCGCCGGTTCGGTGACACGCTGTCCGCGAACTCCCGCTACCCGGTGGTGAGCGGTGCGCTGGGCGAGGCCGGCCGGGGCCGGGTGGGGCTGCTCGACGGCGTCTTCGGCGGGCTGGCCGAGGGCGAGCGGGACATCTTCGCCGACCCCGACGACTCCGACCCGGACGGCATCCGGCTGCGGCTGGTGCTGCTGCGCGACGGCGGCCTCAACGCCGACGACGACACCGACGAGCCGCTGGCGGTGGAGGAGCGCCGCGCGGACGCGGTGCAGACGCTCGCCGAGCGGCGCGGGGTGCGCTGCGACGTGGTGACCGCCGAGGGTGGCTCCGCGCTGGAGCGGCTCGCGTCGCTGGTGGCGGTGCCGGACTTCGCCTCGATCTACCTCGCCCTGGCACACGGGCTGGACCCGATGGCGGTTCCGGCCATCACGGAAATGAAGGAGCTGGCAAACCAGTGAGCATGTGCGGCATCGAGCGAGGCGGGGCATGAGCGCAAACGGGGGCACCAAGGCGATCGTCGCCGCCCTGGCGGCGAACCTCGGCATCGCCGTCACCAAGTTCATCGCGTTCCTGCTGACCGGCTCGTCGTCGATGCTGGCGGAGTCGATCCACTCGGTCGCCGACTCCGGCAACCAGGGTCTGCTGCTGATCGGCGGCCGGCGGGCCAAGCGGGAGGCCACGCCGCAGCACCCGTTCGGCTACGGCCGGGAGCGCTACATCTACGCGTTCATCGTGGCGATCGTGCTGTTCAGCCTCGGTGGCCTGTTCGCGCTCTACGAGGCGTACCACAAGGCGGCCGACCCGCACGGGATCGACAGCTGGCAGTGGGTGCCGGTGGTGGTGCTGCTCTCGGCGATCGTGATGGAGGGCTTCTCGTTCCGCACCGCGATCAAGGAGTCGAACCTGATCCGGGGCAAGCAGACCTGGGTCCGGTTCATCCGCCGGGCCAAGGCCCCGGAGCTGCCGGTGGTGCTGCTGGAGGACTTCGGCGCGCTGGTGGGTCTGGTCTTCGCGCTGTTCGGCGTCGGCATGACGCTGATCACCGGCAACGGCATGTGGGACGCGGCCGGCACCGCGATGATCGGCGTGCTGCTGGTGATCATCGCGATCACGCTGGCGATCGAGACCAAGAGCCTGCTGCTCGGTGAGGGTGCCGAGCGCAGCGAGCTGGCCAAGATCGAGCAGGCCGTCACCGGCGGCCCGGAGGTCGAGCGGATCATCCACATGAAGACGCTCTACCTCGGCCCGGAGGAGCTGCTGGTGGCCGCGAAGATCGCGGTGCCGGCCTGCGAGAGCGCGGAGGAGTTGGCCCGGGGCATCAACGCGGTCGAGGCGCGGATCCGCCGCGAGGTGCCGATCGCCCGGGTGATCTACCTGGAGCCGGACATCTGGAGCGCGGCGGCGCAGCGGGCGGGCACCGGCCAGGCCGCCGACACCGCCGTGCCGGAGGCGGAGACGGAGGCGCAGACGGACGACGCGACCGCGCCGGAGACGACGAAGGCCGACGAGGTGGCCGGGCGGCCCGGGGGCTGACCGATGGAGTTGATGCAGGGCCGGATCCGGGACTACGCCTGGGGCTCGCGCACCGCGATCGCGCAGTTGCAGGGCCGGGCGGTGCCGAGCGACGGGCCGGAGGCCGAGCTGTGGCTGGGCGCCCACCCGGGTGCCCCGGCCACCGTCGACCGGGACGGCGGCCCGGTGAGTCTCACCGAGTTGTTGCTGGCCGAGCCGGGGCACTGGCTGGGCGAGCGCCTGGTCGGCCGGTTCGGCACCCGGCTGCCGTTCCTGCTGAAGGTGCTGGCCGCCGACGCGCCGCTGAGCCTCCAGGCGCATCCGGACGCCGAGCAGGCCCGCACCGGGCACGCGGCGGACGCCGGGCGGGTCAACTACGTCGACCCGTACCACAAGCCGGAGCTGTTGGTGGCGCTCTCCGAGTTCGACGCGCTCTGCGGCTTCCGGGACCCGGCCGAGTCGGCGGCGGTGCTCGCCGGGTTCGGCGTACCCGCGTTGGCGCCGGTGGTGGCCGCGTTGCGTGGCGGTCCGGCGGGGCTGCGGGAGGCCGTACGCGCGCTGTTGAGCTGGCCGGAGTCGGAGCGTGCCGGGCTGGTGGCGGCCGTGCTGGCGGCGGCGACCGCCGGGCCGGCGTCCCCGGGTGCGGCGCTGGTCCGCACGCTCGCGGCCGGTTATCCGACCGACCCGGGCGTGGTGGTGGCGCTGCTGCTGAACCGGGTGCGGCTGGCGCCGGGCGAGGGGATCTGGATGCCGGCCGGCAACCTGCACGCCTACCTGCGCGGCACCGGCGTGGAGATCATGGCGGCGAGCGACAACGTGCTGCGCGGCGGGTTGACCTCGAAGCGGATCGACGTGGACGAGTTGCTGCGGGTGCTCCGGTTCGAGGTGCTGGCCGATCCGGTGCTGCGGCCGGAACCGGTGGCGCCCGGCGTGTCCACCTGGCCGGTGCCGGTGGAGGATTTCGCGTTGCACCGGGTGGTGGTGGGCGCCGCGTCGCCGGAGGTGCGGTTCACGCTGCCCGGTCCGCGGGTGGTGCTCTGCGGGGCCGGCAAGCTGACCGTGGACGACGGGGTCGGCGTGGTGACGTTGGCCGCCGGCCGGTCCGCGGTCGGCACCGCCGCCGGCGGCCCGCTGGTGCTCACCGGCGACGGCGAGGCGTTCGTGGCCACCTGCGGTCTGTCCTGAGCCCGCGGCGCCGATTTCCCGGAACCGCTTGACGAGCTGGTCGCTCAGTGTGAGTCTTTGTGTACGCAGCGTTGTCGCGACGAACGTCCGGGAACGCGCGGGGATCCAAACCGGGGGGATGCACGGGGGTGGCCGGGCCGTGGACGGAAAGTCGTCCACGACCGTCCGCCCCCGTGCGCTTTTCGCCGCTCCTGCGCCAACCGGAGCCGGGTGAGCGGGCCCACGCGCGTAAGGTGGAAGGCTGCGCAGCCCTTCGTTCGACAGGAGCTTCCATGACCAGCACGCTTCCGGCGGCCCCCAGCGGCGCGCCGTCCGGCGCCCGGCCGAGCACCCTCGCCGAGGGCGACTACAAGGTGGCGGATCTGTCGCTCGCCGAGTTCGGGCGCAAGGAGATCCGGCTCGCCGAGCACGAGATGCCCGGCCTGATGGCGATCCGGCGCGAGTTCGCCGACGCCCAGCCGCTCGCCGGCGCCCGCATCACCGGGTCGCTGCACATGACCGTGCAGACCGCCGTCCTGATCGAGACCCTGGTCGCGCTCGGCGCGCAGGTCCGCTGGGCGTCCTGCAACATCTTCTCCACCCAGGACCACGCCGCCGCGGCCATCGTGGTCGGCGCCGAGGGCACTCCGGAGGCCCCGGCCGGCGTCCCGGTCTACGCCTGGAAGGGCGAGACGCTGGAGGAGTACTGGTGGTGCACCGAGCAGGTGCTCGCCTGGCCCGACGGGCAGGGCCCGAACATGATCCTCGACGACGGCGGCGACGCCACGCTGCTGGTGCACAAGGGCGCCGAGTTCGAGAAGGCCGGCGTCGTGCCGCCGGTCGAGTCCGCCGACTCCGAGGAGTACGCGGTCATCCTCCAGGTGCTGCACCGCTCGCTCGGCGAGGACAACCAGCGCTGGACCCGGATCGCCGCCGGCATCAAGGGCGTCACCGAGGAGACCACCACCGGTGTGCACCGGCTCTACGAGATGCACCGTGCCGGCACGCTGCTCTTCCCGGCCATCAACGTCAACGACTCGGTGACCAAGAGCAAGTTCGACAACAAGTACGGCTGCCGCCACTCGCTCATCGACGGCATCAACCGGGCCACCGACGTGCTGATCGGCGGCAAGATGGCCGTCGTGATGGGCTACGGCGACGTGGGCAAGGGCTGCGCCGAGTCGCTGCGTGGCCAGGGCGCCCGGGTCGTGGTGACCGAGGTCGACCCGATCTGCGCGCTCCAGGCCGCGATGGACGGCTACCAGGTCGCCACGCTGGACGACGTGGTCGAGCAGGCCGACATCTTCATCACCGCGACCGGCTGCTTCGACGTGATCACCAACGAGCACATGGCCCGGATGAAGCACCAGGCCATCGTGGGCAACATCGGCCACTTCGACAACGAGATCGACATGGCCGGCCTGGCCAAGCGCGGCGACGTGACCCGGGAGAACATCAAGCCGCAGGTCGACGTGTGGCGGTTCGACGACGGCCACGCCATCATCGTGCTCTCCGAGGGTCGCCTGCTGAACCTGGGCAACGCCACCGGGCACCCGAGCTTCGTGATGTCGAACTCGTTCGCCAACCAGACCATCGCCCAGATCGAGCTGTTCACCAAGACCGACGAGTACCCGATCGGCGTCTACGTGCTGCCCAAGCACCTGGACGAGAAGGTCGCCCGGCTGCACCTGGACGCGCTCGGCGCCAAGCTGACCACGCTGACCAAGGAGCAGGCCTCCTACCTGGGCGTCTCCCAGGAGGGCCCGTTCAAGCCGGAGCACTACCGCTACTGAGTTCCACTCCCGGAAGGGACCGGGGTCGGCCGCCGCGCGGCCGTCCCGGTCCCTTCTCGCGTACGCGGGGACGAACGGGTCCTCCGGCCCTGTCCGATCCGGCCGGCCCGGGACGAGGCTGGGACGACGGTCGCGGCCGGCGGGGTGACGTTGCCGTGAACAACTTGACGCCGTGCCGGAACAGGAGCAAGGTATGGCTGCCCTAAGTTAACTGAGGCATGCCTGACCGACTACGGAGTTACGGATGTTCGCCACGTACCTGATCGGCCTGCGGGAGGGCCTGGAAGCGACCCTGGTGGTCAGCATCCTGGTCGCCTTCCTGGTGAAGTCGCAACGGCGTGACCGGCTGCCCCAGGTCTGGGCCGGCGTCGGCCTGGCCGTGGTGCTCTCCGTCGTCTTCGGCTCGCTGATCCAGTACACCTCGACCTCGCTGCTGCGGACCTCCGAGTCGCGCGAGTTCTTCGAGGCGGTGACCTCGGTCGCCGCCGTCGTGTTCGTGACCTGGATGATCTTCTGGATGCGCCGGGCGGCCCGCTCCATCGCGGGCGAGCTGCGCGGGAAGCTCACCGAGGCGCTCGCCGTCGGGTCGCTGGCGGTCGCCGGCATGGCCTTCCTCGCGGTGGTCCGGGAGGGCCTGGAGACCGCGCTGATCTTCTACGCCGCGGCCGAGAGCGTGGCCGGCGGCACCGGCGCGGGCTCGCTGCTCGCCCTGGTCGGCGGCATCGCCACCGCCGTGGTGATCGGCTTCCTGCTCTACCGCAGCGCCCTGAAGATCAACCTGAGTCGCTTCTTCACCTGGACCGGCGCGCTGCTGATCCTGGTCGCCGCCGGCATCCTCAAGTACGGCGTGCACGACTTCCAGGAGGCCGGCGTGCTGCCCGGCCTGAACAACCAGGCCTTCGACATCTCCGCCACGCTCGACCCGAACGCCTGGTACGGCGCGCTGCTCGCCGGCATGTTCAACATCACCGCCGCGCCGACCGTGCTGGAACTGATCGCCTGGGTCGCGTACGCGGTGCCGGTGTTGGTGCTCTTCCTGCGCAAGCCGGCCGCGCCGGCCAAGCCCCCCGCCGCCCCGGCCGCCAACGCGCCGACCGCCGCCCCGGCAGCCGCCAACGCGCCGACCGCCGCCCCGGCCGGGAACGCGCCGGCCGAGTCCACCGCGACCACCCCCGAGCCCGCGCCGGCAGCGGTCGACGCCGCCGCCGTCCCGTCCCCGCGCGCCTGACCGCCCGTTTCCGAGGAGATCCCGCACCGATGCGTACCACTCGATTCGTCGCGCCCGCCGCCGCCGGGTTGCTCGCCGTCGCCGGCCTGACCGGTTGCGGCGGTGGTGACGACGCCGACGCGACCGCCGGCGGCCCGATCGCCGTCAAGGCGACGGACAGCGCCTGCGAGGTCGGCAGCACCGAGATCGACGCCGGTCAGGTGACGTTCAAGGTGACCAACAACGGCTCCAAGGTCAACGAGTTCTACGTGTACGCCGCCGGCGACCGGGTGATGGGCGAGGTGGAGAACATCGCCCCCGGGCTGAGCCGGGAGCTGCGCGTCGAGCTGCCCGCCGGGACGTACGAGACCGCCTGCAAGCCGGGGATGAGCGGCCGGGGCATCCGGGGCGCGCTGAAGGTCAGCGGCACCGCCGCGAGCGTCGCGCCGGACGCCGCGCTCACCGAGGCCACCGCCAGCTACCAGCGCTACGTGCGCAGCCAGACCGCCGCGCTGCTGACCAGGACCGAGGAGTTCGTGGCCGCGGTCAAGGGCAACGACGTGGCCAAGGCCAAGGCGCTCTACCCGGTGGCCCGCACCTACTGGGAGCGGATCGAGCCGGTCGCGGAGAGCTTCGGCGACCTCGACCCGAAGATCGACGGTCGCGAGGAGGTGGTCGAGGAGGGCATGGAGTTCACCGGCTTCCACCGGATCGAGAAGGACCTCTGGACCACCGGCGACATCAGCAAGGACGGCCCGATCGCCGACCAGCTCCTGGTCGACGTCAAGGCGATCGTGGCCAAGGCCGACGCCGAGAAGCTCACCCCGCTCCAGCTCGCCAACGGCGCCAAAGCACTGCTCGACGAGGTTGCCAGCGGCAAGATCACCGGCGAGGAGGAGCGGTACTCGCACACCGACCTCTGGGACTTCAACGCCAACCTGGAGGGCTCGAAGGCCGCCGTCGGCGCGCTGCGCCCGGCCCTGGAACAGCGCGCGCCCGACCTGGTCAAGCAGCTCGACGCCGAGTTCGCCAACGTGGAGGCCGCGCTCGGCAAGCACCGGGCCGGGGACGGCTGGAAGCTGCACACCCAGCTCAGCAAGACCGAGCTGAAGGAGCTGTCGGACAGCATCAACGCGCTGGCCGAGCCGGTCAGCAAGATCGCGGCGGCCGTCGCGCGATGAGCACCCCGGCCGGCGGTGACGCGACGAGCGAGCCGAACAGCGAGCAGCCCGGTCGCGGGATCTCCCGCCGGCGGGCGATGACCCTGGCCGGTGTCGGCGCGGCCGGTGTCGGCGCGGTGGCGGCCGGCGCGGGCGCGCTGATCGCCGGTGGCGGCCAGGCGTCGGCCACCGAGACGGCCGCCGGGGCGGTGCCGTTCCTCGGCGAACACCAGGCCGGCATCACCACCGCGGCCCAGGACCGGCTGCACTTCGTCGCGTTCGACGTGGTCACCAAGGACCGGGACCGGCTGGTCGCGATGCTCCAGGAGTGGACCGCCGCCGCGGCCCGGATGACCGCCGGCAAGGACGCCGGGCTGATCGGTGCGGTCGGTGGCGTGCCGGAAGCCCCGCCGGACGACACCGGCGAGGCGCTCGGGCTGCCCCCGTCGCAGCTCACCGTCACGGTCGGCTTCGGCCCGTCGCTGTTCCGCGACGCCCAGGGCCGGGACCGGTTCGGCATCGCCGACCGCCGCCCCGCCGCGTTGGCCGACCTCCCGCACTTCGCCGGCGACGCGCTCAAGCCGGAGCTGTCCGGCGGCGACATCTGCGTCCAGGCCTGCGCCAACGACCCGCAGGTGGCGGTGCACGCCATCCGTAACCTGGCCCGGATCGGCATGGGCGTGGTCAGCGTCCGCTGGTCGCAGCTCGGGTTCGGGCGTACCTCGTCGACGTCGCGGGACCAGGCCACGCCGCGTAACCTGTTCGGCTTCAAGGACGGCACCGCCAACCTCAAGGCCGAGGACGCCGACCTGCTGCGCGAGCAGCTCTGGGTGCAGCCCGGCGACGGCCCGGACTGGATGGCCGGCGGCTCCTACCTGGTCACCCGCAAGATCCGAATGCTGATCGAGACCTGGGACCGCAGCCCGCTGGCCGAGCAGGAGATGATCACCGGCCGGACCAAGGGCAGCGGCGCCCCGCTCGGCCGGCGCGACGAGTTCGACGAGCCGGACTTCGCCGCCAAGGGCGACGACGGCGAGCCGATCATCGCGCCGACCGCGCACGTGCGACTCGCCCACCCGGACCAGAACGGCGGCGCCCGCCTGCTGCGTCGCGGCTACAACTTCGTGGACGGCTCGGACGGGCTGGGCCGGCTCGACGCCGGGCTGTTCTTCATCGCCTACCAGCGGGACCCGCGCAAGCAGTTCGTGCCGATCCAGACGCGGCTGGCCCGCAACGACGCGATGAACGAGTACCTCCGCCACGTCTCCAGCGGCCTGTTCGCCTGCCCGCCGGGCGTCCGCGACGCCGCCGACTGGTGGGGCCGGACACTGTTCTCCTGAGCCGGCCCGGTCTCCCGAGCTGCCCCGGTCTCCTGAGCCGGCCCGGTCCCTGAGCCGGCCTGCCGCGCTCAGCGGCGTACCGGATCGGGCCCGGCGGGTTCCGGCGCGGCCCGCCGCAGCGGAACGCCGGGCGTCGCGGCCGGGGCCGGGGCCAGCTCCGGCCAGAGCGCGCCGCTGACCGCGCGGGCCCGGCCCAGCCGGTACCCGGCCCGTCGCCTGCGCTCGGCCAGCACGGCGGCCAGGTACGCCCACTCCGGCGCGGTCCACGGCGGCGGCGGTGACGTCACCGCGGCCACCTCCGCCCACAGCTCCCGGCCCAGCCGCACCCGGTCCGCGGCGGCGAGCTGGGGGAGCCGGTCCACGTACTGCCGGACGGCCAGGGCGAGCCCGTCGTCCACCCGGGTCAGGTCCAGCGTGCCCGCCCAGGCGAGCAGCGGCGGCACGGCCGGCGGCAACGGCCGCCACACCGACGCGCCCCGGGTGTGCACCACGAGCGTGCCGGCCACCAGGTCGCCCAGCCGTCGGCCGCGCTGGTCGGTGAGCATCACCGTCACGGTCGCCGCCCAGCTCAGCAGCGGCAGCACCAGGCCGGGCCACTCCACCGCGACGCCCACCAGCGCCCGGGCCAGCGACTGCCCGACCCCGACCGGCCCGCCGTCGGCCCGTACCACCCGCAGTCCCACCGCCAGCTTGCCCACCGTCCGGCCGCCGACGAACCGCTCCATCACCACCGGGTAGCCGACCAGCACCAGCACCAGCAGCACGACCTGGAGGCCGCCGGCCAGCGCGGCGTCCATCAGGTCCGGCGGCAGCGCGAGCACCAGCATGGACAGCGCCGCACCGAGCACCAGCGCCAGGCCGAGCTGGACGACCAGGTCGATCAGCAGGGCGAGCACCCGGGAACCCAGCCGGGCGGCCCGGACGTCCAGTTCCACCGCCTCGCCGCTGACCAGACCGGCGTCGGCCCACCGGGAGGGCGGGGGAGGTTGCGCGCGCACCCCGACAGTGAACACCATGAACGAGTGGATCTCGACGCGTACGTGGCGGAGCACGGTGTGCAGTGGCGGCGGCTGAAGCAGTTGACCGGCCGGCGCCGGCTGGACGCGGCCGAGGTCGACGAGTTGGTCTCGCTCTACCAGAGCACCGCCACCCACCTGTCCGTGCTGCGCAGCCGCGCCCCCGAGCCGGCGCTGCTCGGTCACCTGTCCCACCTGGTCCTGGCCGCCCGCGCCCGGATCATCGGCCGGCCCCGGCCGTCCTGGGCGGCGGTACGCCGGTTCCTGCTGGCCGACCTGCCGGCCGCCCTCTACCGGGCCTGGCCCTGGTGGTGCGGCGTCGCCACCGGCTTCAGCGCGTTGAGCGTCTTCCTCATCTGGTTCGTCGCCGGCCACCCGGACACCGCCGCCGCGTTCATCGGCGCCGAGTCGGCCCGGCAGCTCGTCGACTCCGGCTTCGCCGGCTACTACACCGAGTTCGCCGCGCCGACGTTCGCGTTCCACCTGTGGACGCACAACGCCTGGCTGGCGGCCCAGTGCCTGGCCGCCGGCGTGCTGGTGGTGCCGGTGTTCTGGCTCCTGTGGCAGAACGCGCTGAACATCGGCGTGGTGGGCGGCGTGATGGTCTCCTACGACCGGGCGGACGTCTTCTTCGGCCTGATCACGCCGCACGGCCTGCTGGAGCTGACCGGCATCTACGTCGCCGCCGGGGTCGGGCTGCGCACCGCCTGGGCGTGGATCGCCCCGCCCGCGCACCTCGGGCGCGGCCGGGCGGTCGCCGAGGCGGGGCGGTCGGCCATGGTGGTCGCGGTCGGCCTGGTCGGGCTGTTCGCCGTCTCCGCGCTGCTGGAGGCGTTCGTCACCCCGGCGCCGGTGCCGACGGCCGTGCGGGTCGCGGCCGGCGCCACCGTCTGGGCCGCCTTCCTGGCGTACGCGCTCATCCTGGGCCGCCGCGCCGCGTCCTCCACTCCGCGCACCCTCCGCCACTGACCGCAGATTCACGGAAACAGTGGCTGTGGAGCCCGCGAGAGCCACTGTTTCCGTGAATCAGGGCGGAGGAGCCCCGGGGGTGGGGTCAGAGCTGGCCGAGGGACTTCAGGTGTAGGTAGGTGTCGGCCACGGTGGGGGCCAGTCGGTCGGCGGGGACGTCCACCACTGTCACGCCGTGGCGGGACAGCGCGGCCCGCACCCGGTCCCGCTCGGCCAGCGCCCGCCACGCCGACGCGGCCGCGTACGGGTCGTCGGGGCCGACCGGGGTGGCGGTGGCGAGCCCGGCCAGCACCGGATCGTGGGTGGCCGCCAGCACCACCCGGTGCCGGGCGGCCAGCCGCGGCAGCACCGGCAGCAGCCCTTCCCGGAGCGCGCCCGCGTCCAGCGCGGTGAAGAGCACCAGCAGGCTGCGCTGCCGCTCCCGGCGCAGCAGCTCACCGGCGATCAGCTCGAAGTCCGTCTCGACAAGCGCCGGCTGGAGCGGCGCCATCGCCTCGACCAACCGGGTGAGCAGCGCCGGCCGGTTGCCGCCGGTCACCCGGGCCCGTACGGCGGTGTCCACGGCGAGCAGGTCCACCCGGTCACCGGCGCGGGCGGCCAGCGCGGTGAGCAGCAACGCCGCGTCGATCGCGGTGTCCAGCCGGGGTTCGTCGCCGAGCCGGACCGCCGAGGTGCGGCCGGTGTCCAGCACGCAGACGAGCCGCCGGTCCCGCTCCGGTCGCCAGGTGCGCACCAGCACGTCGGCGCGGCGCGCGCTGGCCCGCCAGTCGATCGACCGGACGTCGTCGCCGACGGCGTACTCGCGCAGGGTGTCGAACTCGGTGCCGTGGCCGCGTCCCCGGGTCACCTGGACGCCGTCGATGATCCGCAGCCGGGCCAGCTTCTCCGGCAGGTGCCGGCGGGAGTCGAAGCGGGGCAGCACGCGCAGCGTCCACGGTGGCGTGCCGGGCCGTTCGGCGCGCTGCCGGAAGCCCAGGCGCATCGGCCCCAGCGAGCGGACGGTCAACGCCACCGCCGGCCGGTCGCCGCGCCGGGTCGGGGTGAGGTGGACCGGCAACGTGGCCGTGCCGCCGGGCGGGACCGTGAGCGTCTCCCGTGGCGACCGCCCGGGACGCGCCCCGGCGGACGGCACCCACGCGTCGCGGACCTGGGCGTGCAGCGTCCGGTCCGTGGGGTTGGCCAGGTGCAGGGTGACCGTGGCGGTGCCGCCGAGCCGGACGGTCCGGTCGCCGGTGCGGGTGGCGGTGAGCGCCTGCGGCGGGGCGGCGAGCGCCCGGTCCAGGGCGACCAGCAGCAGCACCGTCGCGGTCAGCACGGCGACGCCGAGAAACGGCGCCGGCCAGGCCGGCAGCGTTCCGGCGCCGGCCGCGAGCAGCAGGCCCGCCCGCCAGGTCATCGCGGCGTCGGCACGGTGGCCAGCACCGAGTCGAGCACGGCGTCGGCCGTCACGCCCTCCAGTTCCACCTCCGGTCGCGGCCGGAGCCGGTGCCGGAGCGTCGGGCGGGCCACCGCCTTCACGTCGTCCGGCGTGACGTGGTCGCGGCCGGCCAGCCAGGCCCACGCCTTGGCGGTGGCGAGCAGCGCGGTCGCGCCCCGGGGCGAGGCGCCCAGCTCCAGCGCGGGAGCGGCCCGGGTGGCCCGGCAGAGGTCCACGATGTAGCCGAGCACCGGCTCGGCCACGTGCACGGCGTGCGCCTGCGCACGGGCGGCGGCCAGGTCGGCCGCGCCGGCCACCGGGCGTACGCCGGCGGCGCGCAGGTCGCGTGGGTCGAAGCCGGCGTGGTGCGCGCGGAGCACACCCAGTTCCTCGTCCCGCCCCGGCAGCGGCACGGTCAGCTTGAGCAGGAAGCGGTCGAGCTGCGCCTCGGGCAGCGGGTAGGTGCCCTCGTACTCGACCGGGTTCTGGGTGGCCGCGACGATGAACGGCTCGGGCAGCGGACGGCGCTCGCCCTCGACGGTGACCTGCCGTTCCTCCATCACCTCCAGCAGCGCGGACTGCGTCTTCGGCGGGGTGCGGTTGATCTCGTCGGCGAGGAGCAGGTTGGTGAAGACCGGCCCCTCGCGGAACGTGAACGCGGCGGTGTGCGGGTCGAAGATCAGCGAGCCGGTGACGTCGCCGGGCATCAGGTCGGGAGTGAACTGCACTCGTTTGGCGTCCAGGTCGAGCGCGGCGGCGAGCGTGCGCACCAGCAGCGTCTTGGCCACCCCCGGAACGCCCTCCAGCAGCACGTGCCCCCGGCAGAGCAGCGCGATGACCAGGCCGGTGACCACCGCGTCCTGGCCGACCACGGCCTTGGCCACCTCGGCGCGCAGCCGGTGCAGGGCGGCGCGGGCGTCGGACGGGGCGGCGGGCGACTCGGCGGCGATGACGGGTCCGGTCACCGGGGTTCTCCTTCGCTCGGGGGCGGGGCCAGGGTACGGGTCAGCGTGTCCAGCGCCCGGGCCAGCTCCAGCAGCTCCCGGTCGTCGTCCGGGGCGGGGCCGTGCAGCAGCCCGGCCACCCGCTCCGGGTCGTCGCCGGTCGCCGCCGCGACCCGGGCCGCCACCTCGTCGTCCGGGGTGTCGGGCGGCAGGTTGAGCCGGGGCAGGACGCGGTCCCGGGCGGCGGCGCGCAGCGTCGCGGCGACGGTGTCCCGGGCGCCGGCCCGCCGGTAGAGGCGGGCCCGGCCGCGGACGGTCTCGGCGGCGCGGACGGTCACCGGCAGCGGCTCCGTCACCGGTGGCCCGAGGCGGCGGGCCCGCCAGAGCACCACCAGCAGCCCGGCCAGCGCGAGCTGCGCCAGGATCGCCCAGAACCAGGCCGGGAACGCGTCCCACAACGGGTTGTCGGCGCGCCGCGGCGGGTCCGCCCGGTCGGGGCGCTCGGCGGTGCGGCGGGGCGTCGGCGGAGCCTCGGTCTCGGTGGTCCGCGACGCGCCGGTCCCGGTCGGGGCCGGGTCGGGCGCGGGCAGGTCCAGCCAGACCAGCGGACGACCGGTGGCGCCGAGCAGGCCGGTGGCGAGGTCCCGGTTGCCCCACTCGTCGATCCGGTCGTTGCGGAACGGGTCGCTGGCGCCCACCAGCACCACCTCGGTGCCGGCCGGGATCCGGAGCAGCGCGCCGCCGTAGCAGCGGTCGGCGCGCTCGGGCCCGGCGTACCGCTGGTGGTCGACCGCGGCGGTGCCGGCGCGGACCGCCTCGGGCAGCCGGCACTCCGCGCCCCCGGCATCCGGTGGCAGCGCCCGGGTGGCCCACCGGCGACCGGCCGGCTCGACGGACGTGCCCAGCTCGGCCAGCACCCGGCGGGACGGCTCGACGAGCACCAGCCGGCTGCCGGGCGGCAGTGCGGTCAGCCCGGTGAGCGTGTCCGGGTGCACCAGGTCGGGTGCGGGCACGAAGAGCGTGCTCGGTGCCACGCGGGCGGCCCGCAGCGCCCCGGCGGTGTCGGTCTCCCGGCGTAGCGGCACGCCCTGCGCGTGTAGCTCCTCGGCGAGCCGGCTGCCGCCGTCGTCGTCGCCGGCGACGGGGGAGAGGAAGCCGCGCTCGTCCGGGTCGGGCTGGTCGACCGCGTGCAGCACCACGGTGGCCCCGATCAGCAGCGTGGCCAGCCCGAGCGGGACGACGGTGCGGTGCCACCGGCGACGGGACGCCGGCGGGGCCGCGGGCCGGGCCGGGGCGGGGGCGACGGTCACCACGTGTCCTCCTCGCCGGTCAGTTCGCGGCGCAGCTCGGCGGCGAGCGCGCGCATCCGCTGGTCGTGGCCGGCGGTGGCGGGACGCTGGGCGTACCAGAGGTCGGAGAAGATCGTGCCGGCGGCGTGCAGGGTGGGCCGTACCGCCGGGCGGGTCCGGGCCGCCGCCTCGGTCAGCTCGGTGACGGTGAGTCCGGCCCGTGGCTCCACCACCTGCCGGGTGATCAGGAGCCGGACCATGTCCCGGAGCCGTTCCCGCACCGCCTCGGCGTAGCGACCCTCGGCGGCCAGCCGGTCGGCCGTCGCCGGGCCGCCGACGGGTGCCGGCGGCGCGGACCGGGGCGCGGGGACGCGCACCGGCGGGTCGGGCCGCTGCCGGCGGGCGGGACGGCGCAGGCGCATCCGGGGCAGGCGCATCCGGGGCAGGCGGAGCCGGGGCAGTCGCGGTCGGGGCAGCCTGATCCGGGGCAGCCTGATCCGGGGCAGTCGGCGGGGCACCCAGGCCGGGAAGGAGTGCCAGGCCAGCGCCGTCAGCAGCGCGGCGGCCAGCAGGAGCAGCGCGACCAGCGGCAGCGGCACCACGTCGCCCAGCGCGGCCACCGTCTCGGTCCACCAGCGGCTCACCGCTCGACCGCCAGCAGCACCGGCTCCGGGACGCCGGCCGGCGCCCGGGAGAGCCGGATGTCCAGCCCCTCGGTGCGCATCCGGGTCTCCAGGTGCAGCACCGCGTCCAGGCAGGCCAACGCCGGGTACGCGAGCGCGTTCACCGCCGCCTGCGCGACGACGGCGACCGGCAGCGCCCAGGCCGACACGTCGAACAGGTCGAGCAGCCCGAGACCGTAGGGGACGCCCAGCCCGATGCCGACCCGGACCAGCCACCAGCCCAGGTAGCCGAGCAGCCGGACGGCGGCGGCGCGCCCGCCCACCCGGCCGGCCAGCCGGATCGCCCGTCCCGGTGCCCGGTGCGTCGGCACCCCGTCCAGCACGAGCACCGGCACCACGAGGCCGAGCAGCCCGTACGCGACGAACCAGGCGGGCCCGGCCAGCCCGGCGAGGCCGACGGCGAGCCCGACCGAGCCCGCGGCCAGCAGCGTCGCGCCCGGACGGGCCTCGTGGAGCAGCTCCGACGGCGCGCGGCGGTGGCCGAGCAGCGCCGCCGCGCCGCCCCGCGCGGCCGGGTTGCCCAGCAGCGCGATGATCGCCGCCTCGGTGCCGGCGCCGGCCGCGAGCAGCAGCCAGTACCAGCCGAACGACTCCCCGCCGGCGGGCCACCAGCCGGGCGGGTGCGCGCCGGCGAGCAGCCGCACCGGGTACAGCACGGCCTGCTCGACGAGGGCCAGCGCGACGGCGAGCGGCAGCAGCACCCGGGCCTGGTCGCGGAGCAGCAGCACGGCGGCGTCGAGCAGCTCACCCACGGTCAGCGGACGGCGCGGGAGCACCGCGGTCGGGCCGACGTCGGACACGCGTACTCCCGGGCGGGCAGGGCAGCAGAGGTGGCGGGCGGCGGGGCACCCGGGGGATCATGGTTGCACGGCGGGTCCGCATCCGGTGGACCCGTCCGTCGCGGCGCGCCACGCTGGTGACCACGCCGTCAGCTGTGGTGCGGGGGCGCGCTCGGCGCTACCGTGCCGGGAAAGACTCCGACCCTCCAGATGAACGGGGATGGAACGATAAACCCCATGAGAGCCCGCGTACTCGTGGTCGACGACGACCCCGCCCTTGCCGAGATGCTCGGCATCGTGTTGCGCAGCGAGGGCTTCGTGCCGTCCTTCGTCGCCGACGGAGAACGGGCATTGGCCGCGTTCCGCGACAGCCGGCCCGACATCGTCCTGCTCGACCTGATGTTGCCGGGCATGAGCGGCATCGACGTGGCCCGTGCGATCCGCGCCGAGTCCGGGGTGCCGATCGTGATGCTGACCGCCAAGAGCGACACGGTCGACGTGGTGCTGGGGCTGGAGTCCGGCGCCGACGACTACGTGGTCAAGCCGTTCAAGCCCAAGGAGCTGGTGGCCCGGATGCGGGCCCGGCTGCGTCGCGGCGAGGACGTCGCGCCGGAGCTGCTCACCATCGGCCCGCCCGGCAACCAGATCACCATCGACGTGCCGGCGCACACGGTCAGCCGGGACGCCGAGGAGGTCAAGCTGACGCCGCTGGAGTTCGACCTGCTGGTCGCGCTCGCCCGCAAGCCCCGCCAGGTGTTCACCCGGGAGGTGCTGCTGGAGCAGGTGTGGGGGTACCGGCACGCCGCCGACACCCGGCTGGTCAACGTGCACGTGCAGCGGCTGCGGGCCAAGATCGAGCCGGATCCGGAGCGACCCGAAATCATCCTCACGGTCCGGGGCGTGGGCTACAAGGCGGGCACCGGATAACCTGGTCAGCACTGTGCTGACCGCCCCGCTGCCCGACCCGCCGACCGCCTCGCCCCGCCGGCTACGCGCCGCGCGGGCGCTCTGGCGCGCGTTGGCCGGCCGGTCGACGCGGTTCGCCGCCGGCGTGCGCCAGGCCTGGCGGCGGTCGCTCCAGGTGCGCGTGGTCACCATCACACTTGTGGCGTCGAGTCTGCTGGTGGGCGGTTTCGCCTACCTGATCGCCGACAAGATCACCAACATCCTGCTGGAGAACGCCGAGACCGACGTGCGGATGCGGCTGAGCAACGGCAGCGAGTACGCGGCGAAGCAGTTCAACCTCTACAGCCAGCCGCAGGAGGCCCAGCTCCAGGACACCATCGACGGCACGGTCAACTACCTGGCCGGCGGGGACCCGGCGCAGACCAGCGGCGTGGTGGTGGCGATCACCGCCGACAACTTCGCCGAGTTCATCGAGCCCCGCGTCTCCCCGGACGTGCCGGTGCGCCCGGTGATCGGCGACGAGCTGCGGGCCACCGTGGCGTCCGGCAAGGTGGCCCACCAGATCCGCACCGGCACGCTCGGCGACGACCGCACGAAGTACCTGGTCTACGGCTCCCCGGTGCCCACCCGGTTCGGGCAGGTCGAGCTCTACTACCTCGTACCCCTGGCCCGGCAGGACGCCACCGCGGCGGACGCCCGGGCCACCGTGGTCGCCACCGGCGTCGCGCTGGTGCTCCTGCTCGGCCTGCTGGCCGCGCTGGTGACCCGGCTGGTGGTGACGCCGGTCCGGGTGGCCGCGCGCACCGCCCAGCGGCTCTCCGCCGGTCTGCTCGACCAGCGCATGGTGGTCTCCGGTGAGGACGACCTGGCCCTGCTCGCCGCCTCGTTCAACCAGATGGCGACCAACCTGCAACGGCAGATCCTCCGGCTGGAGGAGATGTCCCGGCTGCAACGCCGGTTCACCTCGGACGTCTCGCACGAGCTGCGGACGCCGCTGACCACGGTCCGGATGGCGGCCGACCTGATCTTCGCGGAACGGGACGAGTTCGATCCGGCGGTGGCGCGCAGCGCCGAGCTGCTCCAGGCCGAGCTGGACCGGTTCGAGGAGCTGCTCACCGACCTGCTGGAGATCAGCCGGTTCGACGCCGGTTTCGCCGTGCTGGACAGCGAGCCGACCGATCTGGTGCCGGTGGTGCACCGGGTGGTCGAGCGCCTGGCCGGGCTGGCCGAGCGGGTCGGGGTGACCATCGAGCTGGACCTGCCGGACGCTCCGGTGATCGCCGAGGTGGACCCGCGCCGGGTCGAGCGGGTGCTGCGCAACCTGGTCGGCAACGCGGTCGAGCACGGTGAGGCCAAGCCGGTGCGGGTCACGCTGGGCGTCGACCAGAGCGCGGTGGCGATCACCGTGCGGGACCACGGCGTCGGGCTCAAGCCGGGGGAGGAGAAGCTGGTCTTCAACCGGTTCTGGCGGGCCGACCCGTCCCGGGCCCGGCAGACCGGCGGCACCGGCCTGGGCCTGTCGATCAGCGTGGAGGACGCCCGGTTGCACGGCGGCTGGCTGGAGGCGTGGGGCGCACCCGGGCAGGGCGCGCAGTTCCGGCTCACGCTGCCGGCGCGGGCCGGCGACCGACTGACCACCTCGCCGTTGCGGCTGGTGCCGGCCGACGCGGCTCTGCCGTTCGGCGGCCCCCGCGACGGTGGCCTGCTCGCCATCGGTCCGGGCAGCGGCGCCGGCGCGCTGGCCGTCGGCCCCGCCGACGACTCCGCGCGGATGGAGGTGGGGCCGTGAACGTGCCCCGGCGACTGCTGGCCGTGCTGCTGGCCGGCGTCCTGCTGCCGGCGGGGTGCGGCATTCCGGCCCAGACGGACGTCCAGGTCGACGGTTCGGTGCCGGCCGGCGAGGCCGGCTCGCTCAACGGCCCGCCGGCCTCGCCGCCCGCGCCGACCGACAGCGACGAGCCGGTGCCGTTCATCGAGAACTACCTGAGCGCGGCGGCTGCCGGAGAGCGCGACCAGGCGTACACCCGGGCCCAGAAGTTCCTCGCCCCGGAGGCCCGGGAACTGCTGCCCGGCAAGCCGCAGACCAGCGAGGTCGAACTCACCGTGGTCCGGCTGCGGGCGAAGGAGAGCACCCCGCCGAACAACCAGGGCACCAGCCGGGTCACGATCAAGGTGCAGCAGGTCGGGGTGCTGCGGGCCGACGGCACCCTCGGCCCGCCGGGGGCCACCGAGACCGAGTACGTCTTCCAGTTGCGGCGGGCCGAGCCGGCCGGGACCGGGCTGCTGATCACGAGCCTGCCGAACGTGCTGCTGACCAGCGACACGGCGCTGCGCCAGTACTACCGCACGCGCACCGTCTACTTCTGGAACTCCGACCTGACCCGGCTGGTGCCCGACCTGCGCTACCTGCCGTCGTCGGTGTCGGCCGAGCGGCGCGTCACCGAGGTGGTGAAGTGGCTGGCCGGTGGCCCGTCCGACTGGCTGGAGTCCGGGGTGACCGGGCTCCCGGACGGCACCCGCCCGATCAACAACGCCACCGGCGCGGACTCCCAGTGGGAGGTCAACCTGACCATGCCGGGCGCCAACGAGGGTCGGTTGGCCCGGCTCGGCACCCAGCTCGCCTGGTCGTTGCCGGAGTTGACCGGGCAACTCGAGCTGAAGATCCAGAACCAGAAACGGCTCAGCGTCGACCTGGAGCGGGAGCGCGACACCCATCCCGCGTACCCGAGGGGCGCGAATCCCACCCGGTTCAGCGTCTACGACGGCGTCATCCATCCACTCGCCATCGGCACCGAGCAGCGGGCCGTCGTCCCGTTGCCGGCCGCGGAGAACCGGAACGTGGTCTCGGCGACCCTCGCCCGCGCCGAGGACCAGGTGCTGGCCGCGCTGGTGGTGACCGGGGCGGACCGGCGGCTCCGGCTCAAGGTGGGCACCGGGCCGGAACCGGTGGCGGTGTTCAACACCAGCGACCCGAAGGCCGGGTTCCAGACGATGAGCCGGCCCACCTGGCTGCGCTCGCTGGCCACGGACCATCCGGCGGGTCTGGTGGCGGCCGACGGCAAGCTCTACCGGTTCGACGGTACGGCCACGCTGAGCCCCGTCCCGCTGAACGTCTCCGGAAGCGTCGTGGCGGTCGCCGCTTCCCTCGACGGCCACCGGATCGCGCTGGTCAGCGGCGGCGCGGTCTACGTGGCGCCGGTGAGCGTGGAGGGCGGCGTGGTCACCCTGGGCCAGCCCCGCCGGCTGCCCACGCTGCTCACCGGCGTGACGGCGGTCGACTGGATCGCGGAGGACCAACTGGTGATCGCCGGCAACGACCCGGACCGGCGTTCGGCCATCCACCAGCTCAGCATCGACGGCGGCCTGGGCTCCACGCTGAAGTCCGGGATCGGCGCCGCGGTGACCCAGTTGGCGGGATACCCGGGCGGCGGTGGTGGCGGGCTGCCCGCGCTCTCGTTCATGTTCGAGACCGCCGGCAGTGCCTGGCGGAACAACCCGTTCGACCTCGTCACGCCGGAGCAGGTGCTGGACCTGCCGGCGGGCGGCCGGCCGGCCAACCCGACCGCACCGTTCTTCTTCTACTGAGATGCCGGTGCCGGACCTGGGCGGCCTCTGGTCGGACCTGACCGATCTGGTGCTGCCCACCGGGTGCGCCGGGTGCGCGGTCCGCTCCCCGGCGCTGCGGCAGGGCTTCTGCCCGCGCTGCGTGGCCGAGCTTCAGGCGCTGCGGCCCGCGTCGACCCGGCCCGATCCGGCCCCACCCGGCCTGCCGCCCTGCGTCGCCCTCGGCCCGTACGGCGGGGCGCTGCGCGAGGGGTTGCTGGCGTACAAGGAACGGGGCCGACACGGGTTGGCCCGGCCGTTGGGCGCGTTGCTGGCCGAGGTGGTGGCGGTGGCGGTGGGCCGGCCCGGCCCGGTGACGCTGGTGGCGGTGCCGGACACCACCCGCGCGGCCCGGGCCCGGTACGGCGACCACCTGGAGCGGCTGGTCCGGCCCGCCGCGGCCCGGCTGCGCGCGGCCGGCTGGCCGGTTCGTGTGCTGCGACCGCTGCGGGCGCTGCCCCGGCCGGACTCGGTGGTGCTGGACAGCGCCGGCCGGGCCGCGGCGGCGGAGGCGGCGTTCCGGTTGCGCCGGCCGGGGACGGCGGCGCCGGCGGGGACGGTGGTGCTGCTCGACGACATCGTCACCACCGGTGCCACGCTGGCGGCGGTGAGCCGGAAATTGCACCGCGCGGGAATGACGCCAAAGGTCGCGGCGGTGCTCGCCGCAACGCAAAAGCGGCGGCCTCGGTGACGCTTCGTGGTTCCGTTTCACCCCATGGTGTATGAGGTGTTAATTTTCCCGACCGCTCTCGACAACCGGGGGTGACTGGTGACCGAACAGGAGTTAGCGTTTCCGTGTCGGGGGTAGTGAGGATGCCAACCTTCCCCCGGCACTGGAAGGAGGCGTAGCCGTACATCACCGGTCGACGCCGAGCGGGGCCGTCCCAGGCGCGTCGACCGGAAGATCCGGACCGAACGACCGTCCGAACAAGGGAGGTCACGTGGACATCGTGGTCAAGGGCCGTAACGTCGAAGTGCCGGACCATTACCGGGTGCACGTAGCCGAAAAACTCGCGAAGATCGAACGCTACGACCACAAACTCATTCGCGTGGATGTCGAGTTGTTCCACGAGCGCAATCCGCGCCAGGCCGACCACTGCCAGCGGGTGGAGATCACCTGCGTGTCGCGGGGCCCGGTGATCCGGGCCGAGGCCTGCACGAACGACTTCTACAGCGCGCTCGACGCCGCCATCGCCAAGCTGGACACCCGGTTCCGCCGCGCGGCCGACCGCCGCCGGGTGCACCGCGGGCGGCACGCGCCGCTCTCGGTGGCCGCCGCGACCGCCGGGCTGCCGGTGGCCGACCTCGACGGGCCCGGGCTGGCGTCGCTGAACGGGCACGCCACGGCCACCGCCGTGGCGGAACGCCCCGACGCCGCCGGCTACGAGGAACCCGACGACCAGCCGTGGCACATCGCCCGGGAGAAGGTCCACCCCGCCGAACCGATGACCGTCGACGACGCGCTGTTCCAGATGGAACTGGTCGGCCACGACTTCTACCTGTTCCTGGACAAGGAGTCCGGCCGTCCGAGCGTGGTCTACCGTCGACGCGCCTACGACTACGGGATCATCTCGCTCGACACCTGACCCTTGGCCGACGACCCGGAGCCCCCGCCCGCCGGCGGGGGCTCCGTCTCACTGCGCGTCCGAGGCCAGCCGACCGAAGATCACCGTGTCGGTGCGGGTGCCGGCCAGGCCGGGCAGCCGCCCGCGCAGCAGGCCCTCCCGCTGGAAACCGGCCCGCTCCAGCACCCGCTGGGAGGCGACGTTCTCCGGTCGGGTGCCGGCCCAGAGGCGGGCCACCCCGACGCCGAAGGCCCAGTCGGCGACGAGCCGGACCGTCCCGCTGGCCAGCCCCCGGCCGCGGGCCTCGGGCAGCAGGCTGTAGCCCAGCATCGCCTGACCGGTGGCCGGCTCGTCGTACGCCAGCAGGCAACCGCCCACGGGCGTGCCGGTGGCGGCGTCGACGACGGTCAGGTCGGCGGCGTCGCCGGCCAGCCAGTGGCTCGCCGCGAGCCGGCACCGGCGGGCGATCGACGCCCGGTCCGGCGGCGCCGGCGGCACCCGGCTCGCCACCACCTCCGGCAGCGTGTGCAGCCGGTACATCATGTCCTCGTCCGCCGGTTCGACGCGGCGCAGCGTCACCACGCCGTCGGTGAGCCGGCCGTCGGGCAGGTCCGGCAGCGGCCGGGCGGTCGGCCCGGGCGGGTCGTCGGCCAGCCGCGCCCAGACGACCAGGTCGGGGCGGACGCCGTCGCGTGGCGTGCCGGCGCCCCGCCGTACGCCCTCGCGCCGGTAGCCGCAGGTCAGCGCCGTCCGCTGGCTCGGCACGTTCTCCTGGTGGGTGAGCAGTTCCAGCCGGGCCGCGCCGGCGGCGAAGGCCCGCTCGGTCAGCAGCCGGGTGGCGGCGGTCGCCACGCCCCGGCCGCGCGCCGACGGCCCCACCCAGTAGCCGATCTCGTAGGTCGCCCGCTCGGCGCTGAGCCGGGTCAGGCCGATGCTGCCCAGCAGCCGGTCGGTGACCGGGTCGGCGATCGTGTACGCGGCCCCGCCCGCCGCCCGGGCGGCCGGTGCCCCTTCGGTGATCCACCACCGCGCGCTGTCCGCGTCGTACGGGTCGGGCAGCCGCGGGATGAACCGCCGGGTCTCCGGGTCGGCGCAGCCGGCCACCGTCCCGGGCACGTCCGCCGGGTCGCAGGGGCGCAGCCGGACCCCGTACCCCTCGATCGTCTCCGGGGTCACACCAGGTCCTGGGGCAGCAGGCCGCCGATCCACATGTCCTGCCGTTCGCCGCGGTGCTGGACGCCGCCGCGCAGCGTGCCCTCGACGGTGAAGCCGGCCTTCTCGGCCGCCCGCCGGGACGCGGTGTTGCCCACGTTGGCCCGCCACTCGACCCGGGCCAGGCCGAGCGTGGTGAACCCCCAGGCGCAGAGCGCGGTGAGCGCGGCCGGCAGGTAGCCCCGCCCCCGGGCGGCCGGGGCGGTCATGAAGCCGACGTCGGCGACCAGCGGGTCGGTGGGGAGGATGCGCAGGTCGATCGAGGCGACGTAGTGGTCGTCCGGGTCGGCCACCGCGAACATCGCGGCGGTGCCCCGGGCCCAGGCCGGCCGCACCAGGTCCCGCAGGTAGCCCTCGGCGTCCTCCGGTCGGTAGGGGTGCGGCACCGTGGTCCAGCGCACCGTCTGCTCGTCCTGACAGGTGCGGGTGATGTCGGGGAGGTCGCGTTCCTCGAGCGGGCGCAGCCGCAGCTCGGTGCCGCCGGCGGTGGCGAACAGGACGGGCTGCGGCCGGCCGAAGACGGCCGCCCGGCGGGCCTGGAGCGTGGTCGGACCGTACGGGACCGGGTCGCCCGGCGCGGCCAGCCCGGTCGGGAGCAGCGAGCCGATCCACCCCTCCGGCCGGCCGCCGTCGGCCGGGTGGGCCAGCCGCAGCTCTCCCTCGACCCGGAAGCCGGCCCGCAGCGCGACCAGCCGGGACGCGTGGTTGCCGATCTCGGCCTGCCAGGTCAGCCGGCGCAGGCCGAGCGCGTCGAACGCCCAGCGGGCGACCGCGCGGACGGCGCGGACCGCGACGCCCCGGCCCCGCGCCCAGGGCGCGGTCCAGTAGCCGACCTCGGCCGAGTCGAGCGCGCGGTCGACGGAGACCAGGCCGCACGAGGCGAGCAGCTCGCCGCTGTCGGCGTCGCAGACCGCGAACGGCGCGCCGGCACCCGTCGCCCAGGCCGTCGCGGCGACCGTGGTCACGAACGCGAGGGCGTGTTCGGGCCGGTACGGGCGAGGTACGGTGGTCCAGCGCTGGATGTCCGGGTCCTGGCAGGCGCGGTGCACCGCGTCGGCGTCCGCCGCCCGCCAGGGGCGCAGCAACAGCCCGTCCTCGATGATCTCCACAGGCTCCATCCGAGCCATGGTGCCGGATCGTTCGCGGACGGCGTAACCCGATTAGCGGTTGCTGCCCGCGTGCCCGCGGCGTTATGTCGGGTTCCCGGGTTCGGACCGCCGCCACCAGTGACCATCGCCGCGTCGGAGCGCCTACGATGGTTCGAGACCGTCTAGGGGAGCGTTGATCCGTGTCGATTCTGGAAAAGGTCCTTCGCGCCGGCGAGGGCCGCATGGTGCGTCGGCTGAAGGCCATCGCGGCCGCCGTCAACTCGATCGAGGACGACTACGTCAACCTCGACGACGACGAGCTGCGCGGCATGACCGACCAGTTCAAGGAGCGGCTCGCCGACGGCGAGACCCTCGACGACCTGTTGCCCGAGGCGTTCGCGGTGTGCCGTGAGGCCGCCTCGCGGGTGCTCGGTCAGCGCCCCTACGACGTCCAGGTGATGGGCGGCGCGGCGCTGCACTTCGGCAACATCGCCGAGATGAAGACCGGTGAGGGCAAGACGCTGACCTCGGTCATGCCGGTCTACCTGAACGCGCTCGCCGGCAAGGGCGTGCACGTGATCACCGTGAACGACTACCTGGCCGAGCGCGACGCCGCGTGGATGGGCCGGGTGCACGAGTTCCTCGGGCTCACCGTCGGGGTGGTGCTGCCGAACCGGCCCTCCACCGAGCACCGCGCGGCCTACGAGTGCGACATCACCTACGGCACCAACAACGAGTTCGGCTTCGACTACCTGCGCGACAACATGGCCTGGTCGAAGGAGGAACTGGTCCAGCGCGGCCACTTCTTCGCGGTGGTCGACGAGGTCGACTCGATCCTCATCGACGAGGCCCGCACCCCGCTGATCATCTCCGGGCCGGCCGAGCACTCCGCCCGGTGGTACCAGGAGTTCGCCGGGGTGGTGGCCCGGCTCCAGCCCGGCACCGACGGCGAGGGCGACTACGAGGTCGACCACGCCAAGCGCACCATCGCGGTCAGCGAGCGCGGGGTGGCCCGGGTCGAGGACCGACTCGGCATCGACAACCTCTACGAGTCGGTCAACACGCCCCTGGTGGGCTACCTGAACAACGCCATCAAGGCCAAGGAGCTCTACAAGCGCGACAAGGACTACATCGTCAGCGACGGCGAGGTCCTGATCGTCGACGAGTTCACCGGCCGCATCCTGCACGGCCGCCGCTACAACGAGGGCATGCACCAGGCGATCGAGGCCAAGGAGGGGGTGGAGATCAAGCAGGAGAACCAGACCCTGGCCACCATCACCCTCCAGAACTACTTCCGCCTCTACGAGAAGCTGTCCGGCATGACCGGCACCGCGCAGACCGAGGCGGGCGAGTTCAACAAGGTCTACAAGGTCGGCGTCGTGTCCATCCCGACGCACCGGCCGATGGTCCGGATGGACAAGCCCGACGTCATCTACAAGACCGAGAAGGCCAAGTTCAACGCCGTGGTGGAGGACATCGCCGAGCGGCACGAGCAGGGCCAGCCGGTGCTGGTCGGCACCGTCTCGGTGGAGAACTCCGAGATCCTGTCGCACATGCTGCGCCGCCGCGGCATCCCGCACGCGGTGTTGAACGCGAAGTTCCACGCCAAGGAGGCGGAGATCGTCGCCCAGGCCGGGCGCAAGGGCGCGGTCACGGTCGCCACCAACATGGCCGGCCGGGGCACCGACATCCTGCTCGGCGGCAACCCCGAGTTCCTCGCCGCCAACGACCTCCGCCAGCGCGGCCTCGACCCGGTCGAGCAGCCGGAGGAGTACGCCAAGGCGATGGAGGAGATCCTCCCGACCTGGAAGCAGGCCTGCGACGCCGAGGCGGAGGAGGTCGCCGCCGCCGGTGGGCTCTACGTGCTGGGCACCGAGCGGCACGAGTCCCGCCGGATCGACAACCAGCTCCGCGGCCGGGCCGGCCGGCAGGGCGACCCGGGCGAGTCCCGGTTCTACCTGTCGCTCCAGGACGAGCTGATGAAGCGGTTCCGCGCGGGCGCGGTCGAGGCGGTGATGGACCGCTTCAACATCCCGGAGGACGTGCCCATCGAGTCGAAGATGGTCACCCGCCAGATCAAGAGCGCCCAGGCCCAGATCGAGGGCCAGAACGCCGAGATCCGCAAGAACGTCCTGAAGTACGACGAGGTGCTCAACAAGCAGCGCCAGGTGGTCTACGCCGAGCGCCTCCGGGTGCTCAACGGCGAGGACCTCTCCGACCAGGTCCGCAACATGATCGACGACACGGTCGGCGCGTACGTGGTGGGCGCCACCAGCGACGGCTACGCGGAGGACTGGGATCTCGACCAGCTCTGGTCCAGCCTGAAGCAGCTCTACCCGGTCGGCGTCACGGTCGAGGAGCTGGAGGAGGAGGTGGGCTCCCGGGCCGGCCTCGACCAGGACTTCCTGCTCGCCCGCCTCAAGGAGGACGCGCACGCCGCGTACGACCGGCGCGAGGAGACCCTCGGCGAGGAGGCGGTCCGCCAGTTGGAGCGGATGGTCCTGCTCCAGGTGATCGACCGCAAGTGGCGCGAGCACCTCTACGAGATGGACTACCTCCAGGAGGGCATCAGCCTGCGGGCGTACGCCCAGCGCGACCCGGTCATCGAGTACCAGCGCGAGGGCTTCGACATGTTCGCCACCATGATGGACGGCATCAAGGAGGAGACGGTCGGCTTCCTCTACAACCTCGACGTGCAGGTCGAGGAGGCCGCGCCGGAGGCCGAGGAGGTGGCGCTGCTGGAGAAGCCGGTGGAGATCCGGGCCAAGGGTCTCAACCGCACGCCGCAGCAGCAGGGTCTGCAATACTCCGCGCCCGCCGTCGACGGCGAGGCCGGTCGCGGCGCCCCGGTGATCGAGCGGGTCGAGCAGCAGGCGCCGGCGCTGGGCATCGGCCAGCCCGCGCCGGAGCGCCCGGCCGCCTCGACGCCGCGCCGGACTCCGGCCGGGGCGAGCGGCCAGGCGGCTGCCGCGAGCAGTGCCGCCCGGCGCTCCGCGTCCCCCCAGGTCGACGGCGGTGAGGGCCCGTCGCGGAACGCGCCCTGCCCGTGCGGCTCCGGCCGCAAGTACAAGCGCTGCCACGGCTCGCCCAACGGCGGCAACTGACCCCAGCGCTAGCCCGACGGGCCCCGGCCACCGGCCGGGGCCCGTCGGCGTCAGGTGGCCCGTCGGGGCTCCTGTCTGCGCTGGTGTGCGTAGGTCGACCTGTGAGTGGGGTCGTCAAGGAGTCCGCGATGTGGTTGATCATGAGGTTGACGGCATCAATGGAGATCAACACTGCCGTCAACCTCATGATCACGGCCGCGGAGGCGGGGGTGCTGCCGATTGACGAGGAGGGCGGGTCAGAGCACGTCCAGGACGAGGCAGAGCCAGTTGCCGCGGCGGTGTTCCAGGCGCACGGCGATGGCCCAACCGGTGCCGCCCATACCGGCGAACACGGCGGTGGCCTCCACCGCGCCGGCCCGGGGTTCACAGACGCGCAGCCGGCGCAGGAGCAGGGCCGGCCGGGCGCTGCGGCGGCGGACCGGGGTGACCCGGCGGGCCGCCCGGGTCAGCTCGGCCGACACCTGGGCGGCGGCCTCGGGCAGGCAGAGCGGCCGGAGCTGCCCGGGCGGCCGGAAGCCGTTGACGATCTCCAGGAACGTGCGCACGAACCGGTGGGCCGCCCGCGCAGCCTCGGGCGTGGCGGCGGCGAGGGTGGACGGTGGTGGCCCGGCGGCCGGCTGCGCGTCGCCGTCCCCGCTCGCGCCGGCGTCGCAGAGCGTGCTGCCCTCGCCCGGGGCGGTGCGGGGCGCGCCGGAGACGGACCAGCGCGGCCAGCTGGGAGCGCGGTCCGGAGCCCGGTTGGCGGGCCGGTCGGATTCCCGGCGACGCCTGTCGACCAGGTCGAGCGCGAGCTGGCCGACGTGGCTCCAGACCGCGTCCTCGTCGGTGCAGGGCGGGTCGAGCGGCGGGGCGGGGCGGAGACGGACCGGTGGACGCGGTGCCCGGGGACGGCGGGTGTCAACCATGTCAGCCCTCGAATCCTACGTTTGCCTGTGTTTGCCTCCGACAACCCTCATCTTCGAGCATGAAAAGCGTACGCGTCAATGGCTCACGGTTCGTGGAAGGTCACTCCACGTCGCGCTCGCCCAACGGGTTGCCGCGTACCCACTCGGCGGTCTCGGCGTACTTGCGCTCGATGTACTCCTCCAGGCGGGCGCGTTCGACCCGCCACTGACCCCGGCCGCCGATCTTGATCGCGGGCAGCTCACCGCTCCGGACCATGTGGTAGACCTGCGAGTCCGAGACGTTCAGCTCGGCGGCGACGTCGGAGAGCAGCAGGAACCTCGACTCCACGGTGACTCCCGGGGTTGGCTTCGTTTGCCTCAGTTTGCCACCAGCGAGCGACACCGTTGACGCCCGCTTCGGCGGACACACCGGTGGGACGCTTCTCCCCGGCGGGTGCCGGGTGTATGACGGTGTCGGCGTACGGCATGATCGGCGCCCGGAGCCGGCGTCCGCCGGCGAGCGGCGGAGAGTGCGGGGAGAGTGCGGTGACCGACGAGCTTGTCCGGGTGTACCTGCCGGCGACCGTCCCGATGCTGGCCCGGCTGCGGGACGAGGGCCTGGCCGCCGAGGCGGCGCACGCGGTCACCCCGGAGCTGCGCGAGTGGTACGCCGAGGGCGACGAGGAGGAGCTGGAGTACGTCGCCTTCACCCGGGCCGCCCAGGACGCGTTGCTCCTGCTGCGGGCCGATCCCGGCGCTCCCCGGCGGCGGGTGGTGGTCTCGGCCGACCTGCCGGCCCGCGCGGTCGACCGGGTCGCCGGCGAGCTGGGCTCCAGCGTGGTCCGGCCGGCCGGGCCGGTGCCGGTGAAGGCCGTCGCCGCGATCCACGTGGACGGCGCGGACGCGGCCGGGGACGTGGCCGCCGCCGCCGACGTGGCGGCGCAGGCGCAGGCCGGTGACCCCGACGCCCAGTTCACCGTCGACGGCGTCGAGGACCACGAACTGGAGTGGTACGACGTCACGGAGCTGGACCTGCTGCTGCGCGACGCCGGCTGAGGGCCGCCGGGCGGCTCAGGCCGCCGGCTCGTCCTCCTCGTCGTCGACGGCGCGCGGCCCGAGCGTGCGCCCGAAGACGATGAGCGTGGTGAGCGCGCCCACGAAGAGCACCCAGATCGCGTTGTCCACCCGGGAGGTGCCGAGCGCGGTCTGCGCCACCTGGTCGGCCTCGCTGAGCGCGGCGGCCAGGTCGAGCAGCCCGCGCCCGCCGATCCGGATGATCACCTCGGTGAGCAGCAGGAGCAGCCCGGCGCCGGCGCCGGCCACCAGGTACGCCGGCCAGCGCAGCGACGACGCCCCGCCGTCCCGGCGCTCCGCGCGCCGGCGCGACCAGGCGAGGTAGAGGTACGCCACCAGGCCGGCGATCAGCCCGGCGAGCAGCGACTCCGTCCGGGACACCCACTTGGCGGCGTCCAGCACCGACTGCTGCGTCTCCCCGGCGCCGAACAGGTCGGAGAGCGGGTCCCGGGCGCGGCTGAACAGCACCACGAAGACCTGCGCGGCGAGCGTGGCGGCGGCGAGACCGGCCACCACCCGCGCCTGGCGCGCGCCGGCCATCGCCCCGCCGATGATCGCGGCGGCGGCCGTGGTGCCGGCGATGGTGTTGGTGGTGGCGTTGTCGGCGTACGTGAGGTTGACGCCCACCGCGGTGGCGAGCCCGACCAGCAGGCCGGCGCCGACGGTGGCCAGGAAGCGCAGCGAGGCGCGGTCCAGCCGGTTCGTGGCCGCCAGCGCGACGGTGGCGCCGGTGACCAGCGCCGCGGTGATCACGCCGGGGAGCGCGTACGCGGAGAGGCTGATCGCGGTGACCCCGGCCGCGGTCGAGGTGATCGCCTCCCGGGTCGACCAGAGCATGGCCACCAGCCAGGCGAGCGACAGCACGGCCAGCGGCAGCGCGCCCGGCGCGTACCCCGGCCGGCCGGCGGCGGTGCCGACCTGGCCGGCGACGGGCGGCGCGTCGGCCACGGGCCGGTCCGGTTCCGCGGCCGTGGAGCTGCCGGGCTGGTTGCTCATCGTCTCCCTTTCGACGGCTGCCGGATCGCCCGCGCGGGCCGGGCAGGTCACCGGCCATCCAGCGTACGCGTCCCGCGACGCCGCCCCGGCGGGCCCGCCGCGGTGGCCGGCCGCCGGCGGGGACGGCGGGGCTGCCGCCGTTCGGCCCGACGAGGGCACTGACGAATCGTCGACCCGAAGCTCTCTGTTCTGACGTTTCGTCGGGTGGGGGCCACTCCTGCCGATGGTCCGGAGAGGGTGGGTGCGTCCGATCTCCCGGCCCGCACCCGGGGAGCCCGGGCCGACGGGAACGCCGCGTGACAGAATCGGCGCAGGTCCCGCCGCCGCGACCGGTCCGCCGCGTGGTGTCCGGCACCCGGCCGCCCGGCCGGTGCCCGCGGGTCCGGTTTCGCCATCGCCGTCGAGATCGCACAGGAGCCTGTGATGGACGCCGTGTTCTCCGTCCCCGAGCCGCGCAATGAGCCGGTCCACACCTACGAGCCCGGCAGCGCCGACCGGGAGCGGCTCCAGCGGCGGCTGGCCGACCTGGCCGCCGAGCGGATCGAGCTGCCGATGACCATCGCCGGCGCGCAGCGGATGGCCGGCGGCGAGTCGATCGACGTCGTCCAGCCGCACAAGCACGCGCACGTGCTGGGCGTCACCGGGCACGCCACCCACGACGACGCCCGCGCCGCCGTCGAGGCGGCCAAGGACGCCGCCCCGATGTGGCGGGCACTGCCGTTCGAGGAGCGGGCCGCGATCTTCCTGCGCGCCGCCGACCTGCTGGCCGGCCCCTGGCGGGACACGCTCAACGCGGCCACCATGCTGGGCCAGTCCAAGACCGCCGTCCAGGCCGAGATCGACGCCGCCTGCGAGCTGATCGACTTCCTCCGGTTCAACGTCCACTTCGCCCGCCGGCTCCTGGCCGAGCAGCCGATGTCCTCGCCGGGCGTGTGGAACCGCTTCGACCACCGGCCGCTGGAGGGCTTCGTCTACGCGGTCACGCCGTTCAACTTCACCGCCATCGCCGGCAACCTGCCGTCCGCGCCGGCCCTGCTCGGCAACACCGTGGTCTGGAAGCCGGGCCCGACCCAGCAGTTCGCCGCGCACTTCACCATGCGGCTGTTCGAGGCGGCCGGCCTGCCGCCCGGTGTGATCAACATGGTCACCGGGCGCGGCGAGGAGGTCTCCGACGTGGTGCTCGCCGACCCCGACCTGGCCGGCATCCACTTCACCGGCTCCACCAAGGTCTTCCAGCAGCTCTGGCGCACGGTCGGCGAGAACATCGCCCGCTACCGGGGCTACCCGCGCCTGGTCGGCGAGACCGGCGGCAAGGACTTCGTGGTGGCGCACACCAGCGCCGACGTGGACGCGCTGCACACCGCGCTGCTCCGGGGCGCCTACGAGTACCAGGGCCAGAAGTGCTCGGCCGCCTCGCGGGCGTACGTGCCGCGCTCCATCTGGGAGGGCGGGCTGCGGGACCGGCTCGCCGCCTCCGCGGACGCGCTGACCTACGGCGACGTGACCGACTTCAGCAACTTCGGCGGCGCGGTCATCGACGACCGGGCGTTCGGCCGGCACACCGCCGCGCTGGAGCTGATCAAGGGCGACGACAGTTGCCGCGTGCTGGCCGGCGGCACCGCCGACGACTCGGTCGGATACTTCGTCCGGCCGACGCTCTTCGAGTGCTCGGACGCCGCGCACGAGACGTTCACCACCGAGTACTTCGGGCCGATCCTGGGCGTGCACGTCTTCGACGACGCCCGGTTCGACGACGTGGTCGCCCAGGCCGAGTCGATCGCGCCGTACGCGCTGACCGGGTCGATCTTCGCGACCGACCGCCGGGTGGTCGACCAGGTGGCGGAGAAGATGCGGTACGCGGCCGGCAACTTCTACATCAACGACAAGCCGACCGGCGCGGTGGTCGGGCAGCAGCCGTTCGGCGGCGCCCGGGCCAGCGGCACCAACGACAAGGCGGGCTCCTGGCACAACCTGCTCCGCTGGACGTCGCCCCGGACGATCAAGGAAACCTTCGTCCCCCCGACCGACCACACCTACCCGCACATGGGCTGAGGTGTAAGGAGGGGCCCCTTCTTAACAGACGTCTGTTAAGAAGGGGCCCCTCCTTACTGTCGTCGGTCGACGGTGCACTCTGGACCGCCTACGAGTGGCGAAAACGGCAAATCCTGGACGCCAGAGCCGACAAAGTGGCAGCTTAGAGGGCATGGCGGAATCCGGAGTCAACCCGACGGCGGCGGCCCTGCTCGGCCTGCTGCACGACGGCCCGATGACTGGCGGCCAGTTGATGGCCGCCGCCGAGCGCCGGCTGGCGCCGTACTGGTCGATGACCCGTAGCCAGGTCTACCGGGAGCTGCCGGTGCTGGCCGAGAAGGGTCTGGTGCGTCTCGGCAAGCCCGGGCCGCGGATGAGCCAGCCGTACGCGCTCACGGCGGCCGGGAAACGGACATTCTCCCGCTGGCTCGCGGAGAATCCCGGCAAGGACACCATCCGCAACCCGGTGGCGCTGCGGATCGCGTTCGGCAACCTGCACTCGGCGAGCCAGCTCAAGAACCTGTACGCCTCGGCCAACGAGTACCACACCGAGGCGCTGGCGGCGGTGCGCGAGCAGGTCAAGAACGCGAAGAAGGAGGGCGACGGCTACGATGCCAGCGCGCTGGAGTTCGCGGTCGCCTACCATCGGGCGGCGCTGTCCTGGCTGAAGACCGCGCCGGCCGGCTGACCACCTGCGGCGAACGCGCTGGACTAGGCAGTAGTCTTGTCTGTCGTGACCGCTGCCGATTATGCCGAACAGCTCAAGGAACTCGACGCCACGCTGCGCAACATCGAGGCCGTGCTCGACCTCGACAAGCTGCGCGAGCAGAAGGCCCGCCTGGAGCAGGAGGCCTCCGCGCCCGACCTGTGGGACGACCAGGCCAAGGCGCAGGCGGTGACGTCGCAGCTGTCGTACGTCAACGGCGAGATCACCAAGCTGGGCGACCTGCGCTCCCGGCTCGACGACGCCGGCGTACTGCTGGAGCTGGCCCAGGCGGAGTCCGACCCGGCCGCGCTGACCGAGGTCGAGTCGGAGATCACCGGGCTGACCAAGGCCATCCAGGAGATGGAGGTCCGCACGCTGCTTTCCGGCGAGTACGACTCCCGGGAGGCGCTGGTCGCCATCCGGGCCGGGGCCGGTGGCGTGGACGCCGCGGACTTCGCCGAGATGCTGCTGCGGATGTACCTGCGCTGGGCGGAGCGCCACGGCTACCCGACCGAGGTCTACGAGACGTCCTACGCCGAGGAGGCGGGCCTGAAGTCGGCCACCTTCACGGTGAAGGTGCCCTACGCCTTCGGCACGCTCAGCGTGG
This sequence comes from Micromonospora sp. DT227, assembly GCF_049841835.1. Lineage (NCBI taxonomy): Bacteria > Bacillati > Actinomycetota > Actinomycetes > Micromonosporales > Micromonosporaceae > Micromonospora > Micromonospora sp. DT227. Next base: position 1,646,553 of record NZ_JBNCLA010000001.1, read on the forward strand.
AGTCCGGCACCCACCGGCTGGTGCGGATCAGCCCGTTCGACAACCAGGGCCGCCGGCAGACCAGCTTCGCCGGCGTCGAGGTGCTGCCGGTGGTGGAGCAGACCGACCACATCGACATCCCCGAGAACGAGATGCGGATCGACGTCTACCGGTCCTCCGGCCCGGGCGGGCAGAGCGTCAACACCACCGACTCGGCGGTCCGGATCACCCACATCCCGACCGGCATCGTGGTCACCTGCCAGAACGAGAAGTCCCAGCTCCAGAACAAGGCGTCCGCGCTGCGGGTCCTCCAGGCCCGGCTGCTGGAGCGCAAGCGGCAGGAGGAGCAGGCCAAGATGGCCGGCCTGAAGACCGACGCCGCCGGCTCGTGGGGCGACCAGATGCGGTCGTACGTCCTGCACCCGTATCAGATGGTGAAGGATCTGCGTACCGAGCAGGAGACGGGCAATCCGTCCGCGGTCTTCGACGGCGAGCTGGACAGCTTCATCGAAGCGGGTATCCGCTGGCGGAAGCAGCAGCAGCTCACCGCTGACAGTGTGTGATCACCCTCGAACGCAGCGCGTCATCGATCTCGGTCTGACCCGGCAAATCGATGACGCGCACCGCATCTGAGGGGCGTGGGGCTTGGCTCTGCGGTTACACCGCGTAGACTCTCGACCCGTGATTCAGCTTGAGCAAGTGACGAAGACGTACCCGAAGGCGTCCCGGCCTTCGCTCGACAACGTGTCCGTCTCGATCGAGAAGGGCGAGTTCGTCTTCTTCATCGGTCCATCCGGCTCCGGCAAGTCCACCATCATCAAGTTGCTGCTGCACGAGGTCACGCCCAACAAGGGTCGCGTCGTCGTCAACGGCAAGGACGTCACGTCGATGCGTTCCTGGAAGCGACCCCACTTCCGGCGTTCCATCGGCTGCGTCTTCCAGGACTTCCGGCTGCTGCCGAACCGCACCGCGTACGAGAACGTGGCGTTCGCGCTGGAGGTGATCGGCAAGACGAAGGCGGTCGCCCGTCGGGTCGTACCGGAGGTGCTGGAGCTGGTTGGTCTCGGTGGCAAGGAGCACCGCTACCCGCACGAGCTCTCCGGTGGTGAGCAGCAGCGTGTGGCGGTGGCCCGGGCGTTCGTGAACCGGCCGCTGATCCTGCTGGCCGACGAGCCCACCGGAAACCTGGACCCGGACACCTCGATCGAGATCATGCGCCTGCTGGACCGGATCAACCGCACCGGCACGACCGTCGTGATGGTCACGCACGACTCCAACATCGTGAACCAGATGCGGCGCCGGGTGATCGAGATCGAGAGCGGCCGCATCGTGCGCGACCAGGCCCGCGGCGTCTACGGCTGAGCCGACAAGGCAGCCCGAAGACCCCGACGACGAACACCTCACGCCGGAGAGCCGGAGGAATATCCCGATGCGGATGAAGTACGTCCTGTCCGAGGTACTGGTCGGACTGTGGCGCAACGTCACCATGACGGTCGCCATGATCATCACCATGGCGGTGTCGCTGTTCATGCTGGGCGGCAGCGGCCTTCTGTACCAGAAGGTCGGCGACATGAAGGATCTCTACTACGAGAACGTCCAGGTGTCGATCTTCCTGAAGACCGACGTCCAGGAGCAGCAGCGGACCGACCTGGAGACCAAGCTCAACGCCGACCCGCTGGTCAAGGACGTCACGTACGTCAACAAGGACGAGGCGTACAAGCGCTTCCAGCAGATGTACGCCGACGCGCCCGACCTGGTGAACGCGGTCAAGCCGGACCAACTGCCGGAGTCGTTCCGGCTCACGCTGAACGATCCGCAGCAGTACAAGCAGATCTACGACCAGTACAAGACCGCCGAGGGCATCGACACGATCGTCGACCAGTCCAAGCTGCTCGACAAGGTCTTCGGCGTGCTCACCGGCATCCAGAACGGCGCGTTGGCGCTGGCCATCGTGATGGCCGCCGCCGCCCTGCTGCTGGTCGCGAACACCATCCAGGTGGCCGCGTACAGCAAGCGCCGTGAGGTCGCGGTCATGAAGCTGGTCGGCGCCTCGAACTGGTTCATCCAGGCGCCGTTCGTGCTGGAGGCGGTGGTGGCCGGCCTGATCGGCTCCATCCTCGGCCTGCTTGCGCTGATCGGCGTGAAGACACTCGCGGCCGGTAGCTCGATGGCGGCGCTGGAGGGCCTGATCACCCCGATCTCCTGGTCCGAGATCTTCCTGACCTTCCCGCTGATGGCCGCCGTCGGTGGCCTGGTCAGCGCCATCACCGCCTGGGTCACGCTCCGCTTCTACCTGCGGGTCTAGTTACCCGTACGGCTCTGGCGAAGAGCCCTTCCGTGCCGGAATAAACGGCGCGGGAGGGCTCTTGTGGTTCCGGTAGCATGATCTTCGCTCGTCGGCCGCCGGCCGGGGAGCCGGCGGAAAGGGGGTGGCGCCGATGCCACGGGAAAAGGGTCGCAAGGTGGTCGCCTCCAACAAGAAGGCGCGGCACGACTACGCCATCCTCGACACGTACGAGGCGGGCATGGCGTTGACCGGCACCGAGGTGAAGTCGCTGCGGGCCGGTCGGGCGTCGCTGGTCGACGCGTTCGCCCAGGAGCGCGACGGCGAGCTGTACCTGCACGGCATGCACATCCCGGAGTACACGCTGGGCACCTGGACCAACCACGAGCCCCGGCGGACCCGTAAGCTGCTGCTCAACCGGTTGGAGATCGACCGGCTGATCGGCAAGACCCGCGAGGGCGGCCTGACCATGGTCCCGTTGCAGGTCTACTTCTCGGACGGCTGGGCCAAGGTCGAGATCGCCCTGGCCAAGGGCAAGAAGTCGTACGACAAGCGGCAGGATCTGGCCAAGCGGGACGCCGACCGGGAGATCCAGCGGGCGGCGGGCCGGCGCGGCAAGGGCATGGACGACTGATTCGTCATGTTCGTCCGGTTCGGCGCGTCCGGGCGGGGCTCGGGATGAAACCCGTTGCGGGAGGCGTTAGGCTTGTCAGTGCCACCACATGGGTGGCCTGTCGAGGGGGTGACTGGTTTCGACTTCGTACGCAGCGACAGGGGAAGCGAGCCGAGGAAGCCGACGTCGTCTCGAGAATCGGTCGTCGGAAACCAATAAGCGCCAAGAACAATCGCGCTGACTTCGCTCTCGCCGCCTGAGGCGAGTAGCAAGTCTGTCGGCCTGGGAGTGCCTTCGACCCAGTTAGCCGGCATCAGCTAGAAGGCTGGCCAATCGGACCCGGTCGCGGGGTCCGTGCGGCGAGATTAATCAGCGACTGGGCCCGTCACACCAACTTGCTCGCGTGAGCGGTGGGGCCGAGTAGAGGCACAGCGAGCTGCGCTCGGAGAAGCCCTGACAAACCGGCGAAGGACCCGGGTTCGATTCCCGGCACCTCCACCACCTTGACCTGTGCGCCCCGGTCCACCGGACCGGGGCGCACAGTCGTTCCCCGCCCCCGAACGCGACGCCCCGGCTCCGGGGGGCGCCACGCCCCTGCGCTCCGGGGGTCGTGACGCTCCCGCACCCCGGGGCCATGACGCCCTCGCCTCCGGGGGCCGCGACGCCCGGTGCCCTGTTTCACGGAAATAGTGGCTAACCGGGCCCCGAAGGCCACTCTTTCCGTGAAACAGGCGCATGGGACGGCGGGGAGGCGCGCGCGGGGTGGGTGGGGAGCGGGGGAGGCTGGGAACCGGAGGTGGGGGATCGGCGTCTGATCCGTATGCGCCGATCGATCGCCCTGCTCGGGCTGCCGCTGCTGGTCCTCTCCGGATGCGCCGCGCCCGGCGTCGGGTCGGGCGCGCCGTCGCCCGCCGCGCCGGACCAGCGCCCCGCGTTCACCCAGCGCGCCGACGAGGTGGCCGCGCGGTGGCGGCCCGGACCGCAGTGGCGCGACGGGTACGTGCCGCTCCAGGACGCCACCGTGCTCGGCGGCGACCCCGGCTTCACCGAGGAGACCAGGGCGGCGTTCGCCGCCGGCTGGTACCGGGATCAGATCGCGATGCCGACCGCCGTTCCGCCGCAGGGCTCGATCCGCTTCCCCGACGGCGTGCTGCGGGTGCCGCTGGTCAGCGCCGCCGACGCGTACGCCCAACTGGACCGGGGCGATCCGCCGCCCTGCGACGGTCGCCCCCGTGGACCGGAGCCGGCCGACGCGACCGCCGCGCCGGGCCCGGACGACCCGGTGTCGACCACCGCGCCGACCCCGTGCATCCCGCTCACCGTCACCTCGGTGCGGCTGGGCAGCGCGCCGGTGTGGACCAGCCGGGGCCGGGCCGACGTGCCGGCCTGGCTGTTCACCGTGGCGGAACTGGCCGCGCCGGTGGCCCGGCTGGCGGTCGCGCCGCGCGCGGTCGGCACGGTGCCCGGCGGCGCGGCGGACACCGGCCCGCTGCCGGCCGGCCTGGTCGCCGCGCAGGAACTGCGGACGGTGGCGGCCGACCGGCTCGACTACCTGGTCGGCGTCGGCGCCTGCGACGGCGCGCCGACCCCGCTGGTGCGGGAAGGACCGGACGTGGTGGTGGTCGGCGCCGCCGTGGTCACCGCCACCGGCCCCTGCACCATGCAACTCGCGATGAAGCCGGTCAGCGTCACGCTCGCCGCCCCGCTGGGCGACCGTACGGTCCTGGATGTCGGCAGCGGCACGCCGCTGATCGTCCGCACCGGCGGGTGAGGGTCACAGGATCCGGGGTATCTCGGTGCTGATCGGCACCGGCAGCACCGTGGGCCGGTCCGCGTTCAGCGCCCGGGCCAGCGCCGGCCCGAGCGCGTCCGGCGACGCCACCACCTCCGCCGCGCAGCCGTAGCCGCGAGCCACCGCCGTGAGGTCCAGTCCGGGCAGGTCCAGCGCCGGTACGCCCGGGGTGTGCTTCAGCTCGGCGAACGCCTTCAGGATCGCGTACTGCTGGTTCACCGGGACCACGACGGGCAGCGCCAGGCCCAGCCGCGCCGCGGTCCACAACGCCTGCACCGAGTAGTGGATCGAGCCGTCCCCGATCACCGCGACCACCGGCCGGCCGCGCCGGGTGTCCCGCTCGGCCAGCGCCAGGCCCACCGCCGCCGGCAGCCCGAACCCGAGTCCGCCGCTGGCCATGGTGAAGTACGAGCGCGGTCGGTCGATCCGCAGCCGGCGGCGCAGTGCGGCCAGGTTGGACGGTGACTCCTGCACCAGCACCCCGTCCGCCGGCCAGGCGGCGGCCAGCGCCGCGAAGAGCGCGTCCGCGCTGGGCGGCTCGGCCGGCTCGGGCGGGGCGGGCGGATCCCGGGGCGGCGGCGCGGGCCGGTCGGTCGGCGGGAGCAGCTCCCGCAGCGCGGCCAGCACCAGCTTGGCGTTGCCGAGCAGACTCTCCCCGACCGGGGCCCGGCCCGCCTCGTCCGGGTCGTCGGTGACGTGCAGCAGCCGGGCGTCGCCGGGCAGGTAGTCGCCCGGCACGTGCGGGTAGTAGCGGAACACCGGGGCGCCCACCACCAGCACCACGTCGTGGCCGCGCAGCGCCGCCGACAGCGGCCCGATCGCGTACGGCAGCACGCCCCGGAACTGCGGGTGATCCTCGGGAAAGACGGCCCGTTCCGGTGCCGGGGCGGCCCAGACCGGGGTGGCCAGCCGTTCGGCCAGCGCGACCGCCTCCGGCCAGGCGTCGGTCCGGTCCACGGCCGCGCCCAGCACCAGCACCGGGGCGCGGGCGGTGGCCAGCGTGGTGGCGAAGTCGCGCAGCCGGTCCGGGTCCGGCCCGATCCGGGTGGCCACGGTCCGCACCGGCGGCGGCGGGTCGGCGGGCTGGTCCCAGTCGTCCATCGGCAGGGACAGGAAGACCGGCCCGGTGGGCGGCTGCGCCGCCGTGGCGTACGCCCGCATGAACGCCGCCGGGATGTCCTGCGCGCGGGCCGGCTCGTGCGCCCACTTGACGTACGGCTGGGCCAGCTCGACCGCCCGGGGGCTGGCCAGGCGCGGCTCGATCAGCAGCATCTCGCGGGTCTGCTGGCCGGCGCTGACGATCAGCGGGGTCCGGTTGTGCCAGGCGGTGACCAGGTTGCCCATGCCGTTGCCGGTGCCCGGCGCGGTGTGCAGGTTGACGTGCGCGGGCCGCCCGGTGCCCTGCGCGTAGCCGTCGGCCATGGCGACCGCGGACGCCTCCTGGAGCGCGTGCACATAGTGGAAGTCGGCCGGGAAGTCGGCGAGGAACGGCTCCTCGGTGGAGCCGGGGTTGCCGAAGACGGTGGTCAACCCGAGCGCGCGCAGCAGGTCGTGGGTCGCCTCGCGCACCGTCGCCATCGCCGGCTGCCTCCGTCCCTGGCCGCGGTGCCGGGGACGGCGTGGCGCCCGGTCCCCGACCCACCGAATCTAGCGGGCCGGGGCGGACTTTTCGGGTGCTTCGCCGGGGTTCAGGGCAGCGGGAACGGCAGCGTGATGCCGTCCAGCGTGGTCCCGCAGGGGCAGTCCCGCGTGGTGGGCAGCGCGGCGACCGCGTCCAGCAGCAGCTCGCGCAGCCGGTCGGTGTTCTCCGCGAAGACCCGGAACACCTCCTCCTGGGTGACCGACTCGCCCGCCTCGACGCCCGCGTCCAGGTCGGTGACAAGCGCGATGGACGAGTAGCAGAGGGCCAACTCGCGGGCCAGCACCGCCTCCGGGTGCCCGGTCATGTTGACCACCGCGCCGCCCATCGAGGTGAACCAGCGAGACTCCGCACGGGAGGAGAAACGCGGGCCCTCGACCACCACCACCGTCCCGCCGTCCACCGCCGGCACGTCCCGCCGGGCCGCCGCGTCCAGCAGCGTCCGCCGACCGGCCGGGCAGTACGGATCGGCGAACGAGACGTGCACCGCCCCCTGGTCGTAGTAGGTCTGCGCCCGCCCGCTGGTGCGGTCGATGAGCTGGTCCGGCACCACGAACGTGCCCGGACCCAGCTCCGGCCGGAGCCCGCCGACCGCACAGGGCGCCAGCACCTGGCGTACGCCGAGAGAGCGCAACGCCCACAGGTTGGCGCGGTAGGGGATCAGGTGCGGGGGGTGCCGGTGGTCCCGACCGTGTCGCGGCAGGAACGCCACCCGCCGGCCGCCCACCTCGGCGACCGTGATCGGGTCCGACGGCGCCCCGTACGGGGTCTCCACCACGTGCTCCACGCCGTCGAGCAGGGCGTAGAGACCCGACCCGCCGATCACCGCCAGTTCCGCCTGCGCCGCCATCCGGTCCTCCCTCGATCCGTCGCGATCACCCGACGGTCAGACCTTAGCCAGCGGGCGGGACGCAAGCTATGGTGCGTGACATGGCGTTGACAGCGTGGACGGTCGACGACGGAGGGCCCGCGCGGGCGCACGGCTGACGGGTGTCGGACATGCAGGGTGAGGGGCAGGCGATCGGTGGCCGAGCCATGGAGTCGATGACCGGACGGCTGCTGGTCGCGACACCCGTGCTCAAGGACCCGAACTTCGACCGTACGGTCGTGCTGCTGGTCGCCCACGAGCCCGGCGGCGCGCTCGGCGTGGTGCTGAACCGGGCCACCGAGGTCCCGGTGGCCGACGTGCTCGGCGACTGGAGCGACCTGGCCCGCGAGCCGGCGGTGCTCTTCGAGGGCGGCCCGGTGCAGCCCGACTCGGCCATCTGCCTGGCCCGCATGCGCCACCCGGTCCAACCGGTCAAGGGCTTCCACCGGGTCTCCGGCGCGGTCGGCACCATCGACCTCTCGGTCGACCCGGAGAAGCTGCGCGACGCGGTCGGCGGGATCCGGGTCTTCGCCGGCTACTCCGGCTGGGGCGCCGGCCAGTTGGAGCGGGAGATCGAGGAGGGGTCCTGGTTCGTGTTGGACGCGCTGCCCGGTGACGCCTTCGTCGACCGGCCGGACGATCTCTGGCCGATGGTGCTGCGCCGGCAGGGCGGCATGATGGCGGCGGTGGCCCACTTCCCGCCGGACGTGGCGCTCAACTGATCCGCCCGGGGGGACCCCGCGAGATGACCATGGCGGGCGGCGTGTGTATAGTTCTTCCCGTGCCCGGGTGACCGGGGACGATCGCAAGGGGCCGTGGCGCAGCTGGTAGCGCACCACACTGGCAGTGTGGGGGTCAGGGGTTCGAGTCCCCTCGGCTCCACCCTTGAAATTGCAGGTCAGCGGCCTGGTCGAGTGATCATCGACCAGGTCGCTGATTCGTTTTCCGGCCCGGCGTCTCACGGTTTCTCACATCAGCCTCGCGTGTCACATCCTGGTGCGACGTGACGCTCCCTGCCGGGCGTTGCCGTGGTGTCCCGTAGGCCGCCGTCAGCATGCCGCCGGCGGCCCGCAGAGCCTCGTCCTGCGAGTGCACGTAGGTCTTTATCGTGAAAGGCGACGTTGGCGTGCCCGAGCCAGGCGGAGATCGCCGCGGTCGTGGTTGCCCGTCCGGGCCGCCGGTCGGGCCGGCCGGGCGGCGAGTGACGCCGGTCGGGTCGCCGGCGGCCGTCAAGGGGGCCGGCCCCGGCGGCCCGATCACCGCGATGTGCCGACGCCTGGCGTCGGGCCTGGCCGTCAGCGCGAGGTGCCGACGTGCGGCGTCGGGCCGGGCCGTCAGCGGAACGCCCCGACGCGCGGTGTCGCGTCGTCCGCGCACCGGAAGGTGCCCCGCGCGGTGTCGAGCCGGGCTGTCACAGGAACGCGCCGACGCGCGGCGTCGCGCCCTCCCAGCGGAAGATCGCGGCGTACAGCGCGCGGCGGGCGGTGCTGGGCAGCGAGCCGTCGGCCTGCTGTCGGCACGGCGCGGTGCCGGCGCAGATCCAACCGTGCAGGAAGATCCGCTGCTCGTCGTCGACCAACGCGGGGACGAGGTCGGCGCCGCCCGGGCCGCAGATCCCGGTGCCGCCGGTGGTGAGCAGCGGGCGCTCCGTCCTGCCGTGGAAGTCCCACCGGTCGGTGGAGGTGAGATAGACGGTGGCGTAGCTGCAGTTCTGGTAGCCGTACCGGGAGGCGAACAGCACGAATGTGGAGCCGCGTTGGCGCAGCACCGGGTTCTCGATGATCCCGTCGCTGCGGACCAGTTCGCGGCTGACGGTGCCGACCCCGCGGGTGCCGGTGTCGTCGACCCGCAGCATCCGGATCGACGAGGGTGTCTGCTGCGTCTTGTAGAGCACGAACCGGTGGCCGTCGGCGTCCTCGAAGGGCGACGGGTCGATCACGCCGGCGGCGGCGACCGGCCGTCCGGGCACCGCGTCTTCGGCGTCGTGCGCGCCACCCGGGCAGATCAGGGGCGCGGCGCCGACCGGGGTGTACGACCCGGTGGCGGTGTCGGCGGTAGCGGCGCCGATGCACCGCTGCCCGTCCTTGCCCTTGGCCGGCGCCGAGTAGTAGAGCACCCACCCGGTGGCGGTATGGACCGCGTCCGGCGCCCACACCGCGCCGCTCTCGGCCCAGTCGGGCACCGAACCGAGCACCGCGCCCAGGTCGGTCCACGGCCCCGACGCGGTGTCAGCCCGGTACGCCGGGGCCCGGCCGCCGGTGGCGAACACGACGAAGGCGTCGCCCTGTCTGACCACTCCGGGATCGGCGATCCCGCCGGCCGGCGCGTACACCGGTTGCGGGGTGGCGGCCGCGGCGGGCGCGGCGGCGACGCCTACCGCGACCACCGCCGCCAGGACGGCGGCCAGGAACGGGCGTCGGGTCCCTCGTGGACGCATGGGTCTCCTCGGCGCGACAGCGGTGCGGCGGGTGGTGTCGGTGGGCACGGCCGAGCGTGCCGGTAGCACCGCCCGGCTGTCAACAATCGCCATTCAGTCTGGTCAATGTGGTGCTAATGTGCAGCTGCGGTAGCCGAGCTGCCCGGCCGGCGGCGATCCGGGCGATCCCCCATCCGAGCCGCGACGCGCCGGTCCGCACCCCTCGGGAAGGGATTGCCCCATGCAACACAGAAGACGGTGGTCGGCACGCAGCGCGGGCGCCCTCGTCGGCACGGCCGTGCTGCTGGTGAGCCTGGTGCCGACGGCTCCCGCCGCCGCCGCGAACGCCACCTTCAGGGCGGCGACGCTGAACATCCTCTACGAGCTCAACCAGGCCCAGTTCACCCAGGACCTGCAACTGATCACGTCCCGGGCGGACCTGGTCGGCCTCAACGAGGTGGGCAACCGCCGGGCGTTCCTGCAGGACTGGGCCGCCGCGAACGGCTGGTGGCTGTACGCGCCCGAGCCGACCCAGGCGGCCAACGAGGCGCTGCTGGCCCGCAAGAGCATGTTCGACGTGCTCGACAAGGGGTCAAACTTCGTGTGCGACACCAACGGGCCGGGCGAGGTGCCACCGGCCCGGTACAACAACTGGGTCCGCTACCGGCACAAGCCGACCGGGCGCAGCGTCTTCCACCTCAACGCGCACGCCAACGCCAGCATCGAGAGCGGCGGGCAGCCCGAGGACCTGCCGCGTACCCGCTGCGCCGAGCAGCAGTTCCAGGCCCTCAAGGACCTGGCGGCCAGCAAGAAGGACGCCGGCCAGATCATCGTCAGCGGTGACCTCAACGTCGACTTCAGCGCCGACCGCGCCTACGGGTACGCGAAGTTCCCGTGGCAGGTCTTCGAGGCCAACGAACTGCCCAACCTGCGGTCCTGCTACAACCTCTACGGCGAGAAGGGGACCGGGACGCACGGCAACCGGCACATCGACTACATCTACTTCTGGAAGCGTGTCGAGGAATACCGCGAGATGTGGATGACCGACTATGCCATCGTGGGCGGCACCAATTCCGACCACAACGGGGTGGTCGCCACCTTCAGCATCGCGCCGTGATCCCCGGGGGGCGGTGTCCCGACGAGCCCGCGGTCGTGACCGGGACCGGCGTCGTGGTCGCCGACCCGGCGGTCCGCGAGCGCGGCCGGCGAGTAGCCCGGGGCAGCAGCATGGCGGCGCCGGTCTGCCAGAACACCCACTCGGTCTTGCCGTCCTTGGGCGGCCCTGCCTGGCCACGGTCGGGTGAGGATCTCCTCGGCCCGGGCGGCGGTCTCGTAGAGCAGCCTCCACAGCGACTTGTCGCGCAGGCCGACGTCGAGGCGCCACAGCGCGGCGACCTGGTCGCGAGTCAACGCCCGGGTGGTGTCCACGGCTACCTTCGGCCGGACCCAGCCCGCGGTGGGGTCGCCGGTGATCCAGCCAGCCGACCCGCGCCACCAGGCCAGCGCCGAACGCAGTGTGGACAGGTGCCGGACCCGGGTTGGCCGGGGCGGTGGTGCCGGACGCCGCGGTGTATGCCCGCGCGAGCGTGGCTGCCCCGGCGTCGGTGTCCAGCGCGGCGAGATCCTCCCGATCTAGTGCCGCGTCATGCAGCCTTGAACGGGTGATCCGGGTGGCGGATCTTGGAGCCGGTGGCGAATCCGGTTTTGGTTTGGCGCGTTGGTTGCGCCATCGGATGTAGGCGCCGATGGCGGCGTCCTGCTCCGGGTGGCTGCGGTGGTCGGTGCCGTTGAGCGAAGTAGCCTACCGCGGCGAACTCTGCCTCGATCCAGTTCAGCCAGGACGCGTACTTCGGTAGGAACACCAGGTCCACCTGGTTGGCGGCGCACCAGGTGCGGACTTCGGGGTGCTTATGCGGGGAGAAGTTGTCGCAGATCAGGTAGAGGCGCTGGTCGGGCCAGCGGCGGCGCAGGGTCTTGAGGAAGGTCAGGAACTCGCGCCAGCGTTTCCGATCACGGATCCGGTAGTGCAGCTTGCGCCGGCCAGGTCGAGGGCGGCGATCATGTGCCGTACGCCTTGGTCGCGGGTGTAGGTGGCCCGCAGTCGCACTGGTTGTGCGACGGGTCGCCAGGCGCGGCCGGGGCGGGGTTGCAGGTTCAGCGGCCCGAACTCGTCGACGCAGATCACCCGCCCGTCGGCGGGTGGGTGGTCGTAGAGGTCCAGGATTCGGCGCATCTTCGTGGCGAAGTCGGGGTCGGTGCTGGCCTTCCACGTCTTGGTGGCCTGCCAGGAGATAGCCGCAGGTCGGCTTGGGTGATCTCGGCGGTCGGGGCCTGGATCCGGGCGGCGATGGCGGTCAGGGCGGCTTTGGTGGGCCTCGACGGGATCGGTGATTCGGGTCTCGTCGACGGGTAGCGCGGCGCACCGGTCGACCAGCGGTGGTCCCGGCTGGCTGAGGTCGTGGCGCAGGGCCTCCGGCGCAGCGACGCCCTGAGCGGTGAGGTGGCGGGCCAGTCCCGCACCGTAGGTGCCGGTGCCCTCCACCCCAACCTTGATCACCTGCCCGAATCGGCGTAGCCAGGCCAGTAGTTGCCGGTAGCCCGCCGCCGACGTGGGAAGCTCCTGGTGACGGGACCTCTTGCACAGGCTCCTGTCAGGTCACGAACGCCCAGCAGGTGAGTGCAGCAGCGGGTCACCCGGACAAGCCGACGAATCCCCTAGAAGACACCACGGTCAGTCAGAGGGTGAGTCAGACCGGCCGGGTGACCCGCTCCCACATCATCACTGTCAGGGGTTCGAGTCCCCTCGGCTCGACCCGAGCGAAAACCCCGGTGAGGAACGATCCTCACCGGGGTTTTGTCATGTCACTCCGGGCTCTGTCGCTGGGGCGAGCAGTGCCCGTGGTTATGTCCTGTTAGTGAGCGTTATTCCGTTTCGCCGCGACCGGACAGCGGTCACGGCGGTAGGCGGTGGGCCCGGCCGGCAGGTCACCGGCCGGGCCCTCCGATCAGGACTGGAGTGTCCGGCGACGCCTGGCGAGGAAGAACATGATTCCGCCCGAGGTGATCAGGAAAGTTCCCACCCCGGCCAGGGCCGGGGCCGTGCCGCCACCGGTCACCGGCAACATGCCGCCGTGTTTGCCGGGACCGCCCGGCCGGCCGGGAGAGCCAGGTGCGCCGGGGCTGCCGGGCGGCCCCGAAGGACCGGGTGCGCCGGGGCTGCCCGGGGCGCCGGGGCTGCCCGGGGCGCCGGGGCTGCCGGGTGCACCGGGGCTACCTGGTGCGCCAGGTGCGCCGGGGCTGCCGGGTGGGCCCGACGGACCGGGCGGCCCCGACGGTCCGGGTGGGCCGGTCGGTCCGGGTGGGCCGGTCGGTCCGGCGCACACCGGGGCGGTGATGACGTTGGTGTCGAGAGTGACGGCCGCGGTTCGAGCCAGTGCACGGCCCTGAAGGTTCGCGCCCGTGGCCATCGTGACCGACGCCTGGGCCATGATGGTGCCCAGGAAGGTGGTGCCCGTACCGAGCGTCGCGGAGCTGCCGATCTTCCAGAACACGTTGCATGCCGAGGCGCCGTTGATCAGGACGACGCTGCTGTTCGACGCCGTGGTCAAGGCGGAGTCGACCTGGAAGATGAACACCGCCTGGGGGTCGCCCTGCCCGTTGAGCGTCAGGGTCCCGGTCAGCTGCGCCGCCCCGATCCGGTAGACCCCGGCGTTGAGGGTGTTGCCGCCGAGTTCCGCGGGCAGGTTGGTGAACGGGGTCCGGCCGGCGGCGTCGTTGAAGGCCGTGGTCAGGTCGCTCTGGGCCTGGAGGGCGACCGCGTCGCCGAGGTGGACCTCACCGCCGATGGTCGCCGTCCCGAAGCCCGATGCGGTGTTGCCCGGGAACCTGCCGAGGCTCTGCGCGAGGAAGCTCGGGCCGGTGTTCGTGGGCTCGGCACCGGCCAGGACGGAGAAGTTGCCGGCCGTGCCGAGGTTGACCGGCGCGTCCGCCGCGCTGGCCGCGGTGGAGTTGAAGATCAGCATGGCGACGGCCACGGCGGCACTCGCGGAAGCAGCGAGTACTGACGGGGCCGCCCGCCTCAGGCGATGAACGGTTCGGACTTTCACAGAACACCCTCCGTGGGTACTACTCGCAGGGATGTCATGTGACCGGCCCTGCTCAGGTGACACGTGTGGCACAGGATGTGCATTGACCACCAAATCACCCAGCAGTGTAAATAGTTGTGCAAACGATACAATTCGACTATAGTGAGTCGATCTCAGGTGTTGGTGGGCCTCAGCCGGTCGTGCGGCCGGCGACCACCAGCGCCCAGCAGAGCGCGCCGAACCCGGCCGAGTTCGCGAGCGCGCGGAGGACGTTCCAGGCGACCCAGGTGCCCTCGAACTGCTGTCGAGCAGCGTCGAGGTCGGACGCCCCGGCCGCGGCGAGCGCGTCGTTCAGCGGGACGTTGACCGCCGCGGTGACGGCGACCATCACCAGATAGAGGGCGAGACCGACGAGGATCCACGGCAGCGCCGGGCGGCCGGCACCGCGCCAGGCCAGGATCGCCGACAACGCGGCGAGCACCGGTGTGCCCAGGAAGATCAGCAGGAACCAGCCGTTGACGATGGTCACGTTGATCCGCTGCATCGCGTCCACGAACGTGCGGTCGTCGGCCCCGCGCAGCGCCGGCATGACGGCGTAGGCGAACGCGGCGAAGAGCCCGGCCATCAGCCCGGCCCCGACCGTGGACCCGATCATCGACAGTTGCTGCACGAGTCGCATGCGCCCAGTCAACCGTCGTCCGGTGGGACGGCCCATGGTCAGGACGCGCGATCCTGTGTGTAATCGTCTCCGTGGACGCCGTCGCCGGACTGCTCGACGGGCCCCGGGCCCGGGGCGCCTTCCTGCTCCGCTCGATGCTGACGCCGCCCTGGTCGATGCTGATCCGGGACGAGGCACCGCTCACCGTGGTCGCGGTGGTGCACGGCGACGCCTGGCTGGTGCCGGCCGAGGCCGCCGCCGCGCGGCTCGGCGCCGGGGACGTGGCGATCGTGCGCGGTCCGGCGCCGTACACCGTCGCGGACGATCCGGCCACGCCGCCGCAGGTGGTCGTCCACCCGGGCCAGCGCTGCACCACGCCGGACGGGCAGGAGCTGTACGAGATGAGCCGGCTCGGCGTCCGCACCTGGGGCAACGGCCCGGACGGCCGGACGGTGCTGCTCACCGGCACGTACCCGGTCCGGGGAGCGGTCGGCCGGCGGCTGCTGGACGCGTTGCCGGCGCTCGTGGTGGTCCCGCGCGCTTCCTGGGACTCGCCGCTGGTGCCGCTGCTGGCCACCGAGATCGTCAAGGACGACCCCGGCCAGGAGGCGGTGCTGGACCGCCTGCTCGACCTGCTGCTCATCGCCGCGCTGCGGGAGTGGTTCGACCGGCCGGGAGCGGCGGCGCCCGCCTGGTACCGGGCGTACGCCGATCCGGTGGTCGGGCGGGCCCTGCGGATGCTGCACCACGATCCGGCCCGGCCGTGGACCGTGGCGTCGCTGGCCGCCGGCGTCGGGATCTCCCGGGCGGCGCTGGCCCGGCGCTTCACCGGGCTGGTCGGCGAGCCGCCGATGTCGTACCTCACCGGGTGGCGGTTGACGCTCGCCGCCGACCTGCTGCGGGAACCCGGCGCCACGGTCGGCGCGGTGGCCCGGCGGGTCGGCTACGGCAGCTCGTTCGCGCTGAGCGCCGCGTTCAAACGCCGGTACGGCACGAGCCCGCGCCAACACCGTTCGTCGACAGGTGGACCGGCTCCTCGGAAGCCGGAATGATATCCACGCCCGTCTAAGGATGGGTCCGGCGGGCCGGAGTCGAACCGGCCGCCCAGGTGTCGGAAGGGGTCGGAATGACGGAGAGCGGGCAGCGCGGCTGCTGCGGGGTCGATCGGCGTACGGTGCTGCGTGTCGCCACGCTCGGTGCGGGCGCGCTGGCGGTGGGCGGGGTGATGCCGCCCGGTGCCGCGTCCGCCGCGCCGGTCATCTACAACCCGTTCAGTGCCTACCCGATCACCGACACCTGGGAGGGGCACCTCAGCCGGGGCTCACGCGGCGGCATCGACTTCGGGATGGGGGTGGGGACGCCGCTGCCTGCCTGCGGCGCCGGCACCGTCCAGAACATCCCCTACAACGGTGACGGCGGGCACACCGTCACGATTCACCACGGTGACGGCTACCGCAGCCAGTACCTGCACCTGTCGCAGTTTCTGCTCGCCGATGGCACCGGCGTGGGCGCAGGCACCATCGTGGGTCGCTCCGGCGGCGCGCAGGGCGCGCCCGGATCGGGCAGCTCGACCGGCCCGCACCTGCACTGGCACATGATCGACCCGGCGGGGACATACATCAGTCCGCTCGAATACATCGCCCGGAATCCCGCCGCCCAGCCGCGTCAGGTGTTCGAGGCGGCCAGCAACGCCGGCTGGCGGGCGCTGCCGGTCTCCGGCAGCGGCGGCGCGGTGACCGGTTCCGCGGTGGCCTCCATCGGATCAGGCGACACGAAGATCATCTACTCGCTGAACGGCGGGCGGGTCTTCGAGGCGGCCAGCAACGCGGGGTGGCGGAACCTGTGGACCGGGATCTCCGGCGCGCAGGGCACCGCGTTGGCGGCGTTGAGCCTCGGCGGCGAGAAGCTGATCTACAGCGTCGTCGGTGGTTACGTGCACGAGGCGAGCAGCTACAACGGCTGGCGCAACCTCAACAGCGGCATCAGCGGCGTCGCGTCCTCCTCCATCTCGGTGATCGCGCTGGCCGGCGTGAAGTACGTCTACAGCATCGTCGGCGGCTACGTGCACGAGGCGCACAGCGCCAACGGCTGGCGCAACCTCAACACGGGTATCGCGGCGTCGGCGGTGGCGGCGATCACGCTGGGCGACACGAAGATCATCTACTCGCTGAACGGCGGGCGGGTCTTCGAGGCGGCCAGCAACGCGGGGTGGCGGAACCTGTGGACCGGGATCTCCGGCGCGCAGGGCACCGCGTTGGCGGCGTTGAGCCTCGGCGGCGAGAAGCTGATCTACAGCGTCGTCGGTGGTTACGTGCACGAGGCGAGCAGCTACAACGGCTGGCGCAACCTGAACAGCGGCGTCCGTGGTGACACGGCGGCCGTGCTGGCGTTCGGTGGCGTCAAGCACATCTACGCCGCCTGACCCGCCGGGCGGACGGTCGGGCCGCCGCGTGGGCGGCCCGACCGGTGGCCTCAGCGGGGACGCCGCGTCTTCGGCAGGTCGAACTGGTCCGCCCGCCGGCAGTCCTTCGGACCGCCGACCGCACCCGGACCGACCCGGTCGAGGGCCTGGCGGGCCCGGTACCGGCCCAGGTTCCAGGCGTACCAGGGGTCGGGCTGGTCGAGGTCGTCCGCGATCCAGCTCAGCGTGCAGCGGCGGACCGGGTCGGGGAGCCTGGTGAGGGCGGGCGTGGCGTCGGCGGACAGCGCGCGCAGGTACCAGGCGTCGATCTTGCCGGTCTGCTCGTACCGGAGGGTGTTGCGCCGGGCCGCGTAGTCCTCCGGGTTGAGCACCGCGAGGCCGAGCAGCATCGCCACCGCCAGCGCCACGGTGGTGCCGGGGATCCACCGGCCCCGCCACCGCACACCGGCCGCCAGGATCATCAGGAAGACCGCGCCGAGCAGCAGCTCGAACGCCATCACGAAGATCCGCTCGCCGGTGAAGCTGTAGACCTTCTGGTAGGTCCACATCCGGGACAGCGCGGACACCACGATCACCACGCTCAGCGCGCTGAGCAGCCCGAGCAGGACGCGCAGCAGGATCCGCTCGACCGCCCGCTCCCGGCCGGCCCAACGGCTCACCCCGCCGAGCACCGCCACGGTCAGCAGCGTGACGAAGAGCAACTGCCAGAAGCCGCTGCGGGCGTACTCCGCGTAGCTGAGCCCGGCGACCTTCCGCACGTGCCGCTCGCCGCCGAAGAGCACGGTGAACTGCACCACCACGAAGCCGGCGAAGAGCAACGTCAGCGCCGCGATGGCCGGCGCCCACTCCAGCAGGCCGAGTCGCCGCCCGCTCGCCCGGTCCACGGTGGACAGTTCCGGCGGGGCGGCCAGCGTGTAGACGGCGGCGACCGCGATCAGCCCGCCCACCGCGGCCAGGAACAGCCCGCGGAACACCGTGCCGAGGTCGACCTCGGGCACGACCTTGCCGAGCGCCTCGGAGAACGCCGCGTCGGCCGAGGCGAGCAGGCTGCCGAAGACCACAAGCACCACCACGGTGGCGACCACCGAGACGGTGACCTTGCGGACGGTCGCCGCCTCCGGCGAGACGGCGACGTGCCGGCGCACCCAGGGCAGCCCCCGGAACGCCGCGAACGGCGTGGCGGCCAGGCCGAACAGGATCGAGCGGACCAGCCGGCCGCCGACGATCGCCAGCGTGGCGCAGCCCAGCGCGCCGAGCACGCAGAATGTCACCAGCCACCAGGCGTTGCGGAACGCCGGCACGGCGAGCAGGGCCAGGGCCGCCGCCGCCCAGCCGGCCCGGATCAGCCGGTCGGCGCGGGGCAGCTCGGCGGCGCGGGTGCGGACCGCGAACAGCACCCCGAGGGTGAGCGTGAGCCAGCCGAGGAACCAGCCGATGCCGACCCGGCTCAGCGGGACGAAGACCGCGCTGCCGAGCGCGCCGGCGAGCACCGCGAGCGGCACCGCCCGGCCGGTGGCCGGTTTCGGGCCGGGCCAGCGCGCGCCCAGGAACGAGGTGCGGGGCGTCCGTGGCCGGGGCGCCCAACCCGGTGCCGGCGGGTAGGTGGCCCACGGTCGCATGTCCTGGTGCCCCGGCCCGGGCGCTGCTCCACCGTGGACCGGTGGAAGGACATGCCCGGTGGGTGCCGTCGGAGTGCCCGGGCCGCCCGTCGGGGCGGCCGACACGGCCGGGACGGCCGGCGTGCCGGAGGCCGTCCGGGTGGCGACCGGCGTGCCCGGGGCCGACGGCGGGCCGGCCGGTGCGGCGGCGCCCGTCGGTGCCGGCGTGCCGGGCGCCGGGGTCGGCCCGGTGCTGGTCGGCGTCGTGGCCGGGACGCTGCCCGGCGTCTGCGCGCCGCCGTCCGGGTGCGCGCCGTCCGGGCGCGTCGGACCGGCCGTCGGTGGCGTGGCGTCCGGGGGCCCGGCCGGGGCGGTGGGGGTCGGGGTCTCGACGGCCGGCGGCGCGGCCTGGGCGGGCACGCTGGACGAGGTCTCGACGGCCGGCGGCGCGGCCTGGGCGGGCACGCCGGTCGGCGTCGGCTGGCCGGCGGCCGGGACCAGCGGCACGAACAGCGCGTAGCCCTGGGTGCCGGGCGGCACGACGACCGGGATCGCCCAGGCTGGTTGGCCCTCCCCGCCGGGCCACGGCACCGGGGGCGGCGCGCCCTCCGCCGGGGGCAGCATCAGCAGGTACGGCTGTGCGGTGGGCGGCGGGTCGCCCGTCGGGGACCCGTCCGTGGGGGCGGGACGGGGCGGCTCGGAATGCTGTGCCGGCTCGGGCAAGACGCGCTCCTCGATCACAGGGTGTCGTCACTGTAGGGCCCGCCCCGACCGCTCCGCCGCCCCGGTTGTCCGTTCGGCCAGCCGAGCCTGACCGGTCGTGGCGCCGGTGCGGATCGAACCTTTGCCGCTTCCGGCCCGTACCAGTGCGCGGGAGGTCGATCACATGGGCACACGTCGCGCGCTCGTCGCGTTCGCCGTCATCGGCACGACGCTGCTGCTCACCGCCGTCCCGGCGAGCGCCCACGGCGCGCCGACCAGCCCGCTGAGCCGCGCGGCGGCGTGCGGGCCGGAGGGTGGGCGGGCGGAGACACCGGCCTGCCGGGCCGCGATCGCGGCCGGCGCGGCGGTACGGGAGTGGGACAACATCCGGGTGGCCCGGATCGACGGGCGGGACCGGGAGCGCATTCCGGACGGCGAGCTGTGCAGCGGTGGGCTCTCCGCGTACCGCGGGCTGGACCTGCCCCGGACCGACTGGCCGGCCACCACGCTCACCGCCGGCGCCCGGCACACCTTCCGCTACCGCACCACGATCCCGCACCGGGGCACGTTCCGGTTCTACGTCACCACCGCCTCGTACGCCCCGGACGCGCGGCTGACCTGGGCCGACGTGGAGCGCAAGCCGTTCCTGTCGGTGACCGACCCGCCGATCCGCGACGGCGCGTACGAGATGCCGGGACGACTGCCGGCCGGGCGCACGGGCCGGCACCTGATCTACGTGATCTGGCAGAACTCGAACACCCAGGACACCTACTACTCCTGCTCCGACGTGATCTTCCGCGCGGCCTCGCGCGCCACCCGGCCGGCCGCACCGGCGGCGAGCGCGGCGGTCCCGCGTACCCGCTCGGAGGCGGCGACCGCGGACGCGCCGGGAGTGCCGGTCGCGGCGGTGACCGGGAGCGGCCCGTTCTCCCGACCGCTGGTCGTCGGCGCGGCGGCGGCGGTGGTCGTCACCGCGCTGCTGGCGGCCGTGCTCGGCCGGCGGATGCGGCGGGCCGGCGGCCCACCGCCCGGGCGGCCGTGCGGGGTTCGCAACCATCGCGCCGGGCGGCGCCGGATCTGGTGAGTCGACGGCGGCCCGGGCGCGACCGGGTCGTCGCGCGGGCCGGTGACCGGCCGCGCAGTCACCCGACCGGTCACTCCCGCGTTGCCCCGGTGTCGGACCCGCCAGGCAACGCAGAGGAGTGTCGATGTTCCTACGTCTCGCAGTGGTACTCACGGTGCTGGCCGCCGCCGTGCCGGTCGGCCCGTCCGCGTCGGCGGCGCCACCCGTCGCCGCCGACGACTTCTCGCTGACCGTCGCGCCCGCCGCCGTCACGGCGGTGGCCGGACATCCGGCCCGGGCGACCGTCGACACGGCCACCACCGGCGGGGCACCGCAGCCGGTGGCGCTGCGGGTGACCAACCTGCCCGCCGGCGTCTTCGCCACCGTCACGCCGGCCACGGTGACGAGCGGCGCCTCGGCCACCCTGTCCGTCCAGACCTCCGTCTCCGCCCGCGCCGGCACCTTCACGCTCGTCGTCGAGGGCGTCGGCGCGGCGGTGCGGCACCAGGCGGCGCTGCGGCTCGTGGTGCGGACGCCGACCGCCGTCCGGGCCGCCTTCTACTACCCGTGGTTCCCGGAGGCGTGGCGCCAGGGCGGGCTGGACCCGTACACCAACTACCGGCCGAGCCGGGGAAGCTACACGGTGGACGCGACGGTGGTCCGGGAGCAGGTGGCGGACATGCGGTACGGCGGCATCACGGTCGGGCTGGCCTCCTGGTTCGGTCAGGGCACCACCACCGACCGGCACTGGCCGGCGCTCTTCAAGGGGGCCCGGGACACCGGGTTCGCCTGGGCGCCCTACTACGAGCCGGAGGGGAGGGGCCGGCCCACCCCCGACCAGATCGCCGCCGACCTGCACTACCTGCGCAGCACGTACGGCGGGGACCGCTCGGCGTTGGCCGTGCTGCCCGGCCGGGGCATGGTGGTCTTCGTCTACAACGCCCACGACCTGACCATGGCCGACGGCTGCGAGACCGTCGACCGGTGGGTCCGCGCCCGGTCGCTGCTCCAGCGGCTCTGGGGCGAGTCCATCTATCTCAGCCTGAAGGTGTTCTCCGGCTACCGCCACTGCGCCAACAGCGTCACCGTGGACGCCTGGCACCAGTACGCCCCGGCCCACGCCGAGGCCGACTTCAGCGGGGCGCCGGGCGGCGCGTACTCCGTCTCGCCGGGCTTCTGGAAGGCCGGGCTGCCGTACGGGCGCTCGCCGTTCCTGGCCCGGAGCCTGGACCGGTGGCGGGCCGGGGTGGCTCGGATGACCGCCTCCGGGGCGTTCTGGCAGCTCGTCACCACGTACAACGAGTGGGGCGAGGGCACGGCGGTCGAGAGTTCCGTGGGGTGCCGGGGCGTCGCGCCGGTGGGCGCGCTCTGCGACTGGAGCGGTGGCGGCCGGTCCGA
The DNA here is from genome assembly GCF_049841835.1 of Micromonospora sp. DT227. Taxonomy (NCBI): domain Bacteria; kingdom Bacillati; phylum Actinomycetota; class Actinomycetes; order Micromonosporales; family Micromonosporaceae; genus Micromonospora; species Micromonospora sp. DT227. Next base: position 1,668,070 of record NZ_JBNCLA010000001.1, read on the forward strand.
CTTCGTCACCGTGCTGCACGACCACCCGCCGGTCGTGACGTCCGGCTGACGTCGGCGCGCGGCGTCGACCACGTGCCGCCGAGCGACCGTGGCGTTCCGCTGTCCAATTAACGCATTGCCGCCCCGACCCGGGGCGTCCCCATTCACAACTGCGCCATTGTTGCGACGTGCCGCGTCGCAGCGGTGGCGCAGTTTTTTCAACGGCGCCCGACGCGTGTCGCGCGGCAACGTGAAAACCCTGCGTCTGCCGCCCCTGAGCTGGGAATGTGCCTCGTCTATCTATGAACCACTGCGGTCCGGTTCGTTTATTGCACGTGTCGTGGTGCTGACGTTTCAGGAACTGGAAGTCCGCTGTTAACCCTCCGTACTCTTTGCGCATCCGAGCCGCCACCCCGTGCTGCGGGTTCGTCCCTTGCTGGGCTCCGGGAAACCGATTCATTTCGCCGGCGGACGGTTCTGCATCCAGTGCCCGTCATCAACGTGGCTCACGCCGCTCGTGCCGACCATGGGGGTTGACATGAACAGAGTCGGATCCGGAGTTCGCGACCGGCGAACCGAACCGGAGGCGCAGCTCCAGGCGCTGCACGAGGCGGACGAGGGCCGCCCGCCCCGACTGACCGTCATCGTGCCGACCCGGAACGAGGCGGAGAACGTCCCGATCCTGCTGGCGCGGCTCGGCCCGCTGCTGGCGCCGCTCGACGCCGAACTCCTCGTGGTCGACGACAGCGACGACGGCACGCCGGAGGTGCTCACCCGGGTGGCCGCGGGGGCGCCGATCACCGTACGGCTGCTGCACCGGCCGCCGCACGCCCGCGCCGGTGGACTGGGCGGCGCGGTCCTGCTCGGCACCGCGCACGCCCGCGGCGAGTGGGTGCTGGTGATGGACGCCGACCTCCAGCACCCGCCGGCCGCGGCGGCGACGCTCGCGCGGATCGCCATGCGGCACGACGTCGACGTCGTCATCGGCACCCGGTACGCCGGCAGCGGCTCCCCGGTCGGGCTCGACGGGGCCCTCCGGACGGCGACCTCGTCCTGGGCGACCCGACTGGTGAAGGGCATGTTCCCGCGCCGGCTGGCGACGGTGAGCGACCCGATGAGCGGGCTGTTCGCCTTCCGCCGGGCCGCGGTGCGCCTGGACCGGATGAACCCGACCGGCTTCAAGGTGCTGTTGGAGCTGCTGGTGCGCCATCCCGGCGCCCGGGTCGCCGAGGTGGCGTACGACATGGCGCCCCGGCACGGCGGCCGGTCGAAGGCGTCCCTGCGGGAGGGCGCGACGTTCCTGCGGCACCTGGCCCGGCTGCGGGGCCGCCGCCTCGTCGGGCAGATCCGGCGGAGCCCGCGTACCCACGCCGAGCGGCTGCGCGAACTGGGCCGGATGATCGCGTTCGGCATGGTGGGGCTCTCCGGCATGGTGGTGAACACCGCCGTGCTCTGGTTCTGCTACGAACCCGCCCGGATGCACCACCTGATCGGTGCGGCGCTGGCCACCCAGGTCTCCACCACGTGGAACTTCCTGCTGATCGACAGCCTGATCTACCGGCGGAACCGGCACGGCTCGTTCGCCGCCCGGGCGGCCCGGTTCTTCCTGCTCAACAACGCGTTGCTGCTGCTGCGGCTGCCCGTGCTCCAGGCCCTGGTGTGGGCGGGGGTCGGCATCCTGGTGGCCAACGCGGTCACCCTGGTGGCGCTCTTCCTGGTCCGGTTCCTGGTCAACGACCGGGTCATCTACACCGCCGTCGACAAGGCCCGCCGCGACCCGGTGCGGTTGCTCGTCGCCGGCGCCTCCGAGGCGCCCAGCACCCCGTCGCGCCGTCGCTACCAGTACCTCAAGTACCGCTACGACGTCGCCGGCGTGGTGACCATCGGCTCGCAGATCATGCTGCCGGAGCTGGAGTTCTTCCGGGCCCAGTGGGTGCCCGACTCCGAGGTGGACATCGCGGTGCGGGTCAGCGACATCGGCGGTCGCGGGCCGCAGCGCCGCGCGGCCATGACCCAGTACGCCGACCAGTCCGTGCTGCGCTACGAGGAGCAGCTCGGCCGGTGGGGCGCGAACTTCCGCATCCAGCTCGGACCGCCGATCGAGATCCAGGTCGGCCCGCTGCTGGCCCACTCGCCGCACGTGGTCTACACCAACATCATCGAGGCGCTGCTCCGGTTCGTCATGGTGGCCCGGGGCCACATGCTGCTGCACTCCGCGTGCGTCACGCTCGACGGGGTCGGGGTGATGCTCTCGGCGCTCACCGACACCGGCAAGACCGCCACCGTGCTGCGGCTGCTCCGCGACCACGGCGGTCTCTTCCTCTCCGACGACATGACGATCGTCCGGCCGGACGGGGTGGCGACCTGCTTCCCCAAGCCGCTCACCATCAGCGCGCACACGCTCCGTGCCGTGCAGGCGCAGGACCTGACGCCCGCCGAGTGGCGGCGGCTGCAACTCCAGAGCCGCCTGCACTCCAAGGGCGGCCGGTCGCTGGCGCTGACGCTCAGCCGGTTCAACCTGCCGATCATGGGGATCAACGCGGTCACCCAGTTGCTGATCCCGCCGCCGAAGTACAGCGTCGACCGTCTGGTGCCGTGCCGGATCGGCACCACCACCCGGGTGGAGGAGCTGTTCGTCATCGAGCGCGGCAAACCCGACATCACCGAGCTGGGGGCCGCCGACACGCTCGACCGCATGATCGACAACACCGACGACGCGTACGGGTTCCCGCCGTTCCGGTACCTCGCGCCGTCCATCACCATCGACGGTCAGGGGTACGGCCAGCTCCGGGCGCGGGAGCGGGACATCCTCGCCAGCTTCCTGTCCCACGTCCGCAGCCGGGTCGTCGTCTCGGACACCTTCGGCTGGGCCGACGAGATCCCCCGGCTGCTGCGGGAGGAACGCGCCGGCCGGGGCGCCCCGGTGGTGCCCGCCCAGCCGTGGCCGAGCTGGAGCGGTGACCTGACCGTGGCGGGAGGGCCCGCGTGAGCGTGAGCCATCCGGCCACCACCGACACGCTGCCCGAGCAGCGGCGGGGCGAGGCGCAGCGACCGGCGAGGTCGGCGCCGCCGTCCTGGCTGCCGGCGCTGCGGCGGCCACGGTGGAAGGTGGCCGGTGGGCTGACCGGGGTCGCCGTGCTGGCGCTGTTCGTCCGGACGTGGCAGATCGACGCGTTCGGCTTCAACAGCGACGAGGCGGTGTACGCCGGGCAGGCCGCCTCGCTCGCCGGCAACCCCCGCTACACCGAGTACTTCCCGGTCTTCCGGGCCCACCCGATGCTCGTCCAGGCGTTGCTGTCGCCGTTCTTCCGGGCCGGCGAGGTGGACGTGGCCGGCCGGCTGGTCGTCGTGGCGCTCGGCGTGCTGACCGTGCTCGCGGTGTACCCGCTGGGCGCCCGGCTCTACACCCGGCGGGTCGGGCTCATCGCCGCGCTGTTGCTGGCCGTGATGCCGTACCACGTGGTGGTGACCCGGCAGGTGCTGCTGGACGGGCCGATGGTGCTGCTGGCCACGCTCACGCTGTACTGCATGGTCCGGTTCGTCCAACGGCAGGACGCGCTCTGGTACGTGGCCACCGCCGCCATGCTCGGCGTCACCATGCTGGCCAAGGAGACCAGCATCGTGCTGGCCGGCAGCGTCTACGCGTTCCTGGCGCTCACCCCCGGCGTACGCCGGCCGGTGCGGGCCACGCTGCTGGCGCTGCCGGTGCTGGCGCTGGTCTTCGCCACCCATCCGATCTCCCAGGCGCTGGCCGGCCGCACCGAGACCGGGCGCAACTACCTCGTCTGGCAGTTGTTCCGGCGCCCCAACCACCCGATGTCGTTCTACCTGGAGAACGTGCCCTCGTCGATCGGGCTGCTGGTGCTGCTCGCCGCGTTCGGAGGGCTGTGGTGGGCCCGCCGGCAGCGGAGCTGGCGGGAGACGCTGCTGCTGTCCTGGATCGCCGTGCCGGTGGTCTTCTTCCAACTCTGGCCGGTCAAGGGTTTCCAGTACCTGCTGCCGGTCGTCGTGCCGGTGGCGGTGCTCGCCGCGCGGGCGTTGGCCGTCCTGCCGGTGCCGGCCCGGCTCGCCGCCGTCCCCCGGCGGGTGATGCCCCGGGCCCGCGTGCACCTGGTGGTCCGGCTGGTGGCCGTCGCCACGGTCGCGCTGAGCCTCCTCGGACCGTGTTGGCGGGCGGTCAGCCAGCAGGGTGGGGCGCACTTCCTGGCCGGCTCCGGCGGCGTGCCGGGTGGCCGGGAGGCCGGCCGGTGGTTGACCGACCACACGCCGGACGGGTCGGTGATCCTCACCCTCGGCCCGTCCATGTCGAACATCATCCGCTACTACGGCCAGCGGCAGAGCTACGGACTGTCGGTCAGCCCGAACCCGTTGCACCGCAACCCGTCCTACGTGGCGCTCAACAACCCGGACGGGTGGCTGCGCAACAACAACCTGCACTACATCGTCTGGGACTCGTTCTCCGCGCGTCGCTCGACGTTCTTCGCCGACCGGCTGGCGACCCTCGTCCGGCGCTATCACGGCCGGATCGTGCACACCGAGTACGTCGGCGGCGCCGACGCCTCCGGTCGCGCCGTTCCCGTCCCCGTGATCATCATCTATGAGGTGCGTCCATGACCCGTCGGATCGATTCCGTGCTCCGGCGTCGCGCCGGGCGGCTGTCGGCCGTCGCCGTGCTGCTGGCCCTGGCCGTGGTGACGGCGACGCCGGCCGCCGCGTCGGCCGCCCCGGCGACGCCGACCACGCCGACCACGCCGATCGAGAACGTGGTCTTCCTGATGCAGGAGAACCACACGTTCGACAACTACTTCGGCACCCGGCCCGGGGTGGACGGCATCCCGAAGGGCGTCTGCATGCCGATGCGGTCGGACCTGCCGGAACCCTGCGTCAAGCCGTTCCACATCGGCAAGCTGGGCGCGATCGACCTCGACCACTCCGCCGACGCGTTCGCCCAGCAGTACAACGGCGGCCGGATGAACGGCTTCGTGGAGGGGGTGAGCAAGGCGGGCAAGGACGGCCGGATGGCGATGGCCTACTACGACGACCGCGACCTGCCGTACTACTGGAACCTGGCCGACGAGTACGTGCTCTTCGACCGCTTCTTCAGCTCGTCGCACTCCGGCAGCATCCGCAACCACATGTACCGGGTCACCGGCGGTCCGGGCGCGGCCGGCAAGGCGGAGACCATCCCGGCGACCGGCTGGGGGAACATCCCGACCATCTTCGACCGGCTGGAGGCGGCCGGGATCAGTTGGAAGTTCTACGTGCAGAACTACGACCCGACCATCACGTTCCGGTCCCGCGTCGAGGAGGAGGACATCGACCGGGGCGCGCAGGTCATCTGGGTGCCGCTGCTGGGGTACGCCCGCTACGTCGACGACCCGCGCCTGTTCTCCAAGATCGTGGATCTCGACGAGTACTACGCGGACGCGGCCAAGGGCGACCTGCCGGCGGTCTCCTTCATCGCGCCGGCCGGCAACAGCGAGCACCCGCCGGGCAACATCGGCGCCGGCCAGAACCTGGTGCGGGCGCTGCTGACGCAGCTCATGCGGTCCCCCGAGTGGTCCTCGTCGGCCTTCATCTGGTCGTACGACGACTGGGGCGGCTGGTACGACCACGTCAAACCGCCCAAGGTCGACCAGTACGGCTACGGGTTCCGGGTGCCGGCGCTGCTGGTCAGCCCGTACGCCCGGCGCGGACGGGTCGACTCCACCACGCTCGACTTCACCTCGGTGCTCAAGTTCATCGAGATCAACTGGCGGCTGAGACCGCTCGCCAGCCGGGACGCCAAGGCGAACACGTTCCTCGACGCGTTCGACTTCGACGCGCCGCCCCGTCCCGGCGTCCTGCTCAGCGCCGAACGCACCGCTGTCGCGTTGAAGCGGCCCGACCCCCGGCCGGTCTACGGCTCGTACGCCACCGCGCTGCTGCTGGTCGGCGCGTTGGTCGGCGCCGCGGCCGTCCGTGGCCGGCGGCGGTCGCGGTGAGCGCCGCCCGCCGGCTGCTGCCGCCGCTGCTCCTGGTGCTCCTGGTCGTCCTGCTCACCCCGGCCGCCGCCACCGCGGCACCCCGCTCCGCGCTGCCCGGCACGCTGCACCTGCAGATGGTGCCGCCGATCCGGGGCGTGCCGGTCGCGGTGGACGGCAACACCGGCCGCTCGGACGCCAAGGGCCGGGTGAACATCCGGGTGAAGAACTTCCTCGGGCTCGACAACCGGCTCACGGTCGGGTCGGCGACCGTCGGCGCCGACCGGAAGGTGGTGCTCGACCGCATCCGGGGCAGCGTGGACCACGGCGTCCGGGACCGGATCGTCGAGGTGGGCCTGCGCACGATCCGGCGGGTGAGCTGGCGCTACACCGACCGGTTCGGGTCACCGGTGCCGGCCCGGCGGGCGACCGCGATGCGGCTGCGCAGCAACACCGGCGAGATCATCGAGCTGACCGGCGACCAGTTGACGAAGCCGCTCTGGGTCGCCGAGAGCCGCACCCAGCAGGGGCCCCGGGGGCTCGTCTCGAAACGCCTCTACTACGTGGTGGACGCCGTGATGGTGGACGGCACCTCGGTGGTCAACCGGGCCGGCCAGAAGTTCGTGCCCTGGGACCGGCAGGCCTGGGTGGTGCAGTTGCTCTTCTTCAAGGTGTCGTTCACCGCCTCGGACATGCTCTTCCCCCGGCGGGCCGGCAGCGGGATCCAGCTCACCCGGGCCGACGGGCGGGTGCAGCGGCTGGGGTTCGGCCCGGACGGCACCGTGCTGGTCCCCGACCTGCCCCGGGGCACCTACACCCTGACCGTCCGCGGCGGCGGCCTCTCCTTCGGCCGGCCGGTGACCATCAGCCGGGACCAGGAGGTGACGCTCACCGTGATCAGCATCGTCGACCTGACCCTGGTGGCGGTGGGCGTGCTCGGGGTGGCCGTCGGGTTGGTCCTGCTGGGCCGCCCGCACCTGCGCCGCCCGATCCGGGCACTCCGCCGCGTCGCGCGGCGGCCCGGTCGGCGTCGCTGGCGGCCCCGCGCCGCCGCCGGCCTGGTGCTGGTGCTGCTGGCGGTCGCCGCGGCGAGCCTGCCGGCGGCCCGGGCCCAGGCCGCGCCCGCCCGGTCCGGGCCCGCGGCGACCCCGACGTCGTCGCCGGTTCCGGTGCTGGCCTACTACTACATCTGGTTCAACCCCAGCTCGTGGAACCGGGCGAAGAGCGACTACCCGGTGCTCGGCCGCTACTCCAGCGACGACCAGGAGATCATGCGGCGGCACGTCCGGATGGCCAAGGCGGCCGGGATCACCGGCTTCCTGGTCTCCTGGAAACACACCGAGCAACTCGACGAACGACTCGCCGCGCTGGTCGAGGTCGCCCGCGCCGAGAGCTTCCGGCTCGGCATCGTCTACCAGGGCATCGACTTCAGCCGCAAGCCGTTGCCGCTGGCCACGGTCCGGACCGACCTGGCCCTCTTCGCCGAACGCTACGCCGCCGACCCGGTCTTCGGGATCTTCGACCAGCCGGTGGTGATCTGGAACGGCAGCGACAGGTACTCCGCCACCGAGGTCGCGGACACCGTCCGCCAGGCCCAGGAGAAGCTCCAGGTCCTCGGCACCGCCAAGAGCGTCTCGGTGGTGACCAGCCAGTCGACGCTGGACGGGCAGGCGTACTACTGGTCCTCCGCCGACCCGCTCGTCGACCGCAGCCGGGACAAGCTCACCGCGATGTCCCGGGCCGTCCATCTCCGGGGCGGGTTGTGGATCGCCCCGGTCTCGCCCGGCTTCGACGCCCGCCAGATCGGCGGGAGAAGGGAGGTGCCCCGCCGGGACGGCGAGACCCTGCGCGCGTCCTTCGCCGCCGCCCGGCTCTCCCAGCCCGACGCCCTCGGCGTCATCAGCTGGAACGAGTTCACCGAGAACACCTACGTGGAACCGAGCGAAGAGTGGGGCAGCAGGTACCTGGAGGTCCTGGCCGACCTGCTCGGCGTCGCCCCGCACCCGGACGCGCAACTGGACAGCAGCGCCGAGGGCGACGACTGGGGCCTGCCCGCCTGGGCCGCGCTGATCCTGGCGGTCGGCGCGGTGGTCCTGGTGCCGCTCTGGCTGTACCGCCGTCGACGGCGCGCGCGAGCCGCCGCCACACCGTCGACCCCATCCGGCGCCACGCGGTCCGAGGAGGCGCCGCTCCACCACTGACCGGGCGACCCACCACCGATGTCGCGGCCGGCCCGGACCACCCTCCACACCGTTCTGGAGGACCGATGACAACTCGATCCCGATCCCTGGTCCGTCTCCTCGCGCCGGCACCCGTCCTGCTCCTGGCCGTCGCCGCCGTCGCTCCGCCCGTCGCCGCGGCACCCGCCGGCACCCCGGCGAAGCCGCACGCCACCACCGCGGCCCAGGTGGCCCGGGCCGCCGCGGCCGTGACGCTCAACCCGGTCGCCGACGCCTGGGTGGACGCCTCCCATCCGACGGTCAACGCGGGGCGGACCGCCTCGCTCCGCGTCGACGCCGTCCCCTGGCAGGTCGCCTACCTGCGCTTCGAGGTCACCGACGTGGCCACGGACCCGACCGCGGTGCTGCGTTTCTACGTGGAGACCGCCAGCAGCACCGGGGTGGACGTCCACCCCGTCGCCGACAACACCTGGGACGAGAACACCATCACCTACGGCAACGCCCCACCGATCGGCGCGGCGGTCGTCCGCAGCGGACCCGTGGGCGCGGACACCTGGGTGTCGGTGAACGTCTCGTCGCTGGTCACCGGCAACGGGCCGGTGACCGTGGCGCTCACCACCACCAACGACACCGGCCTACGGGTGACCAGCCGGGAGGGCGTCAACAAGCCGCAACTGTTGACGCCGGCGCCACCCAACCCGTCGCCGTACGTGGTGACCAGGACCGGGTCGACGACCTACCGGGCGGCCTCCGACGTCACCGGGGAGACCTACACCGGCAGTCTCAAGACCGTGCTGGAGAGCGCCGTGGTCGAGCTGAACCGGCTGGGCGGCGGCACGGTCCGGTTCGAGGCCGGCACGTTCGACTTCGGCGCCGAGTACATGAAACTGGAGGGCATCCGCAAGGTGACCTTCGTCGGCGCCGGCATGTACGACACGCTGATCCGCAACGACAACTCGTCGGCGGGGGACACCGAGCCGTTCAACACCAAGGGATGGGACGGCGTGATCGTCCGGGACCTCGCGGTCTCGGCCGGCGGCGCGTTCCGGAGCACCAGCGACGCGCTCGACTTCGACGACGGCAACAACATGGTCGTGGAGCGGGTGCGGGTGACCGCGTCCCGGGGGCGGGGCATCGTGTTCGACGGCAAGAACCAGACCTGGACGTCGATGGGCAACACGGTCCGGGACTGCGTCATCAGCGGTGCCCAGAGCGACGGCGTCGAGCTGCTGGCGACCAGTGGTGACACGGTCACCGGCTGCACCATCACCGGCGTGGGCGGGCACGGCATCCAGGTCAACCGCGCCTCGTCCACGGCCGACCAGCCGAACAAGACGGCCGACCACAACCTGATCAGCGACAACGTGGTCGACCAGGCCGGGCAGGACGGCATCAACATCAACAGCGGCGCCGGCAACCAGGTCGTCGACAACCACGTCACCGACAGCTCCGACGACACGCCCAACCGGGACGGCATCCGGGTCACCACCGCGACCGGGATCACCTGTGTCGACACCGTGGTCAGCGGGAACGTGGCCATCGACAACCAGATCGTCAAGACGGAGCGTTACGGGCTCTACGTCACCGAGGGCTGCAACGCGACTGTGGTCGGACCCGGCAACACGTTCACCCCGAACCGGGTGAGCGCGATCCGGGACGCCGGCAACGGCACCATCTTCCACTGACCGCCGGGCGTCACCGCGGGTCGGCGAGGATCTGGTCGATCTCGGCCAGGTCCTCGCCGGCGAGGTCCAGGTCGTCCAGCGCGGCGACGTTGCCGGCCAACTGCTCGACACTGCTCGCGCCGATGATCAGGCTGGTCATCCGCGGGTCGCGCAACGCCCAGACCAGGGCGAGCTGGGCCAGGCCCTGCCCCCGCCGCCGGGCCACCTCGGCGAGCGCGCGGACGGTGGCCATCCGCGACTCGTCCAGGTCGCTCTCGTTGAGGAAGACGCTGGTCCGCACGCGCGAGTCGGCCGGGATGCCGCCCAGGTAACGGTCGGTGAGCAGGCCCTGGGCCAGCGGGCTGAACGCGATGCACCCGGCGCCGACCTGGTCCAGCGTGTCCAGCAGGCCGTCGGACTCGGTCCAGCGGTTGAGCATCGAGTACGACGGCTGGTTGATCAGCAGCGGGGTGCCCAGGTCCCGGAGGATCTCGGCGGCCCGGGCGGTCTGCTCCGAGTCGTAGTTGGAGATGCCCACGTAGAGCGCCTTGCCCGAGCGGACGATCGCGTCCAACGCGCCCATCGTCTCCTCGAGTGGCGTGTCCGGGTCGAACCGGTGCGAGTAGAAGATGTCCACGTGATCCAGGCCCAGCCGGCGCAGCGACTGGTCCAGCGACGAGATCAGGTACTTCCGGGAGCCCCACTCGCCGTACGGGCCGGGCCACATCAGGTAGCCGGCCTTGCTGGACACCACCAGCTCGTCCCGGTACGGCTTCAGGTCGGTGGCGAGCAGCCGGCCGAACACCTCCTCCGCCGCACCCGGCGGCGGGCCGTAGTTGTTGGCCAGATCGAAGTGGGTGATGCCGAGGTCGAAGGCGCGGCGGACGATGTCGCGCTGCCGTTCGAAGGGCCGGTCCGGCCCGAAGTTGTGCCACAGGCCGAGGGAGATGACGGGCAGCTTCAGCCCGCTGCGGCCGCTGCGCCGGTAGAGCATCGAGTCGTAACGGTCGTCGCTGGCGAGGTAGGTCACCCGATCATTCTGCGCCCACCGGCGAACCGGTGTGCGGGCACCGGGGCGCGGGTAGCGTCGGAGCCATGCGTTTCGTGCGGCTCGACACTCCCAAGCCCATTTCCAAGATCGGTCTCGGCACGTGGCAGTTCGGCTCCCGCGAGTGGGGCTACGGCGCCGACTACGAGCGGCGGGCGGCCGAGATCGTGCGGCGGGCGCTCGACCTCGGGGTCACCCTCTTCGACACCGCCGAGCTGTACGGCTTCGGCCGCAGCGAACGCATCCTCGGCGCCGCGCTGGGGGACGACCGGGCGAAGGTGGTGGTGGCCAGCAAGATCTTCCCGCTGCTGCCGGTCGCCCCGGTGGTGCAGCAGCGGGCGGTCGCCTCCGCCGCCCGGCTCGGCGTCGACCGCATCGACCTCTACTAGGTGCACCAGGCCAACCCGGTGGTCGCCGACACCACCACCATGCGCGGCATGCGCACGCTCCAGGACGTCGGGCTGGTCGCCGAGGTCGGGGTCAGCAACTACGACCTGCGCCGGTGGCGGTTCGCCGAGGCCGCGCTGGGCCGCCGGGTGCTGAGCAACCAGGTCCGCTACAGCATGATCGACCGCGGCCCGGAGGAGGACCTGATCCCGTACGCGGAGCAGGCCGGCCGGATCGTCATCGCGTACAGCCCGCTGGCGCAGGGGTTCCTCTCCGGCCGCTACGACGCCAGCAACCCGCCGTCCGGGGCGGTGCGCCGGGCCAACCCGTACTTCCTGCCGGAGAACCTGGCCCGCGGCACCGAACTGATCGCCACGCTGCGCGAGGTGGCCGACGCGCACGACGCCACCCCGAGCCAGATCGCGCTCGCGTACGTGCTGCGACACCCGAACGTGGTGGCCATCCCCGGCGCGTCCGGGGTGGAGCAGATGGAACGCAACGCGGCCGCCGCCGACATCGACCTGGCCGACGACGAGTACGCCGCGCTGGTCGCCGCCGCGCACGCGTTCCGGCCGGTCACCGGCCTGGCCGCGATGCCCCGGCTGATCCGCGCCCGACTGGGGAAGTGACCGCATGGACGACGTCACCGCACTGATCCTGGACGACCACGCCGCCTTCCGGCGCGGCTTCGCCCGACTCGACGACGCCCGCGACCCGGCCGAGATGCTGGCGATCTGGGAGGCGCTCGCGCTGCACCTGGACATCCACGCCGAGGCGGAGGAGGCCATCCTCTATCCGCACCTGGTGAAGCACGGCGACGACGGCGAGGACGAGACCGCCGACGCGATCGGCGACCACAACAAGATCCGCGACGCGATAGTCGAGGCCAAGCTGCACGAGGTCGGCTCGGACGCCTGGTGGGCGGCGGTCGGCACGGCCCGCCGGGAGAACAGCGAGCACCTGGCCGAGGAGGAGGACGAGGCGCTGCCCGACTTCCGCCGGCACGCGAGCGTGGAGCTGCGGGCCGAGCTGGGGGCGCGTTGGCTCACCTTCTACGGCGAGCACAAGAACGGCCGGGACCTGCCGTTCCGCGACAAGGACCCGCAGGGCTACGTGCGCGACCACCGCTGACCGGCCGATCTCCCCGGCGTGGGGGAGTCGCCCGGGAACCGGCGACGGGACAATGACCGGATGACGGTCCGGGGCGCGCTCGCGCCGCTGGTGCGCGGCAGCACCTGGCGGCGTGCCGTGTTCCTGCTGCTCGGCGGCGTGCTCGCGCTGCCGTACGCGCTGCTGGTGGTGGCGTTCGCGCAGCTCCTGACCAGCACGGAGGTGCCGCGCCCGCTCGGGTACGGGCTGCTGCTGGTCGGCGTCGGGCTGGCCGTGGTGCCGGTGTTCCTGGCCGGCAGCCGGGCGCTGGAGATCGCCGCCGCCCGGGCGCTGCTCGCGGTCGACCTGCCGGAGCCGCTGCCGGGCCACCGCGTCGACCGGGAGACCCGGTTGCGCGCCGCGCTCTGGATCGCCATGCACCTGGGCACCGGCGCGGCCGTGCTGTTCGCCGCGATCAGCGCGTTCCCGATGGCGCTGGTGTTCGTCGTCGGGCTGACCGGGATCGACACCGGGGCCGGGCCGGGCGAGCGTTTCGGGCCGTTCGACCCGGCCCGCCCGGTGCCGGCCGGGCTGGCCGGGGTGGCCCTGCTGGTCGTGCTCGGGTACGCGGTGGCCGGGCTGGGCGCGCTCGCCGCCTCGATGGCGCCGGTGCTGCTCGGCCCGGCCCAGGCCGAGCGGATCGCCGCGTTGGAGGCCCGGGCCGTGCGGCTGGCCGAACGCAACCGGCTGGCCCGGGAACTGCACGACTCGGTGGGGCACGCGCTGACCGTGGCGACGCTCCAGGCCGGCGCCGGGCGGGAGCTGCTCGACACCGACCCGGAGTTCACCCGGCGGGCGCTGCGGGCCATCGAGGAGACCAGCCGCCGGGCCATGGACGACCTCGACCAGGTGCTCGGGCTGCTCCGCGAGACGGACGCCGGGCGGCCGGCCGCGTCCACCGCGCCGCAGCCCACCCTGGCCGGCCTCGCCGACCTGGTCGCCGCCGCCCGGGCCGCCGGGCTGGTCGTCGAGTCCCGGGTCGACGGCCCGCTGGACGCGCTGCCCGCGGTGGTGTCCCGCGAGGGCTACCGGATCGTGCAGGAAGGGCTGACCAACGCGGCCCGGCACGGCCGGGGACCGGTCACGCTGCGGGTCGGCGTACCCCCGGACGGGTTGGCGATCGAGCTGGTCAACACCGTGCGCGGCGGCACCGGCCCGACCGGCGGCGGACGCGGGCTGGACGGCATGCGGGAACGGGTGCTGCTGCTCGGCGGGCGGCTCGACGCCGGCCCGGTCGGGGACCGGTGGCGGGTCCGGGCCACCCTGCCGGCGCCGAGGAAGGAGCCCGGGTGACCATCGACGTGCTGGTCGTGGACGACGACGAGCTGATCCGGGTCGGGCTGCGGGCCATCGTGGACGCCCAGCCGGACCTGCGCGTGGTCGGCGAGGCGGCGGACGGCGCGGCGGTGCCGCCGCTGGTGGCCAGGCTGCGGCCGCGGGTGGTGCTGATGGACGTGCGGATGCCGGCCATCGACGGCATCCAGGCCACCCGCCGGCTGCTCGCCGCCTCCGCCGACCCGCCGCGCGTGCTGGTGGTCACCACGTTCGCCAACGACGAGTACGTCTACGAGGCGCTGCGCGCCGGCGCGAGCGGCTTCCTGCTCAAACGGGCCCGCCCCGCCGAGGTGGTGGAGGCGATCCGGGTGGTCGCGGCCGGCGAGTCGCTGCTCTTCCCGGCCGCGATCCGGCAGCTCGTCGGCGCGTACGGGCGACGCGGTGGGGACCGGCTGGCCGCCGCCCGGCTCACCGAGCGGGAGGCCGAGGTGCTGCGGCTGATGGCGGCCGGGCTGTCGAACCCGGAGATCGCCGCCCGGCTGGTGGTCGGCGGGGAGACGGTCAAGACGCACGTCGGGAACGTGCTGGCCAAGCTCGGGGTGCGGGACCGCACCCAGGCGGTGATCGCCGCGTACGAGTCGGGGTTCGTGGTGCCGACCGGCTGAGTCCCCCGGCCGGGGGAGGCGTCTCACTCCGCCACGGGAGGGTTTCGGGTCGCCGGGAGCCGAGGCTCGAACCATGACCGCCACGTCGCTCGCACCGACCCGTCACCGGTCCCGGACCGCGCCGCTCGCCGCCGGCTGGCTCGCGCTCTGGGGCGTGCTCGCCCTGATCTCCACCGTGACCCGCGCCGGCTACCCGTTCGGCGCGCACGACCGGGACCGCGAGGTCAACCTGCTCCGCCTGGTGCCGGTGTCGGTCGGGCCGGCGCTGTTCGCGGCGCTGCTGCTCACCGCCGCGGTCGTCGCGCTGGCCATGGCCGGCCCGGTCGCCCACCCGTCCCGGCCGCTGCGCGCGCTGCTGCTCGGCCACGGCTGGACGGTCGCGTTCGGGCTGGCCGTGGTGGTGCCGGACACCCGGGTGCTGATCACGCTGGGCTACGCGCCGATCCTGCTCGTCGGCGCGCCGTTCGGCTGGCCACCGGTCGACTACGCCGACGTGTTCACCTGGACGCTGCTGTGCAAAACCGCCGCGATGGCGGGCGGGGTGCTGCTCGCCCTGGCGGTGCTCGGCTGGCAACGCCGTACCGTCGGGGCCTGTGCCGCCTGCGGCCGGGGCGACGGCGGGCGGGGCTGGACCACAGCGGCCGCCGCGGCCCGCTGGGGGCGCTGGGCGGCCTGGACCGCCGCGGTCATCCCCACCCTGTACGCGCTCACCCGGCTCGCCTGGGCCGCCGGCATCCCGCTCGGCATCTCCCGCGACTTCCTCGACGAGATGCACGACAGCGGGCTCGTCTGGGCGGGCGCCGGGCTGGGCGCCTTCGCGGTGGCCGGGGCGGTGCTCACGCTCGGGCTGGTCCGGCCCTGGGGCGAGCGGTTCCCCCGGTGGATGGTCGGCCTGGCCGGCCGCCGGGTGCCGGTGTCGCTCGCCGTGGCGCCCGCCACGCTCGTCGCGCTCGCGGTCACCGCCGGCTCCCTCGGGCTGCTCACCGCCCCACGGTTCTGGGCGTTGACCGGCGGGTTCAGCCTCACCACGCTGCCGATGCTGCTCTGGCCGCTGTGGGGCGTGGCGCTCGGCGCCGCCGCGTACGCCTACCTGCTGCGCCGCCGCGGCGCCTGCCGCCGCTGCGGGCGCTGACCGCCCCCGGTGGTCGGTCCCGGTCACGGGGCGGGACCGACCACCGGGCGACGCGGGAAAACTGAGCTAGCGTGGTGCGGGTGAGCGCTCACTCCCAGGTTTCCCCGGCTCCGCCGGCCGAGCTGCCCGCCACGCTCGGCGCGCTGCGCGCGACCGGCCACCACTACCGCACCGTCAAGCAGGAACTCCGCGACAACCTCCTCGCCCGGATGCGGTCCGGCGAGGAGCGCTTCCCCGGCATCGTCGGCTACCAGGACACGGTGCTGCCCGAGGTCGAGCGGGCGCTGCTCGCCGGCCACGACATGGTGCTGCTCGGCGAGCGGGGGCAGGGCAAGACCCGGCTGATCCGCGCGCTCGGCGGGCTGCTCGACGAGTGGACCCCGGTGATCCCCGGCTCGGTGCTCAACGAGCACCCGATGCACCCGCTCACCCCGGCCAGCCGGGCCCAGGTGGCCGAGGCCGGCGACGACCTGTCGATCGGCTGGCTGCACCGGTCGATGCGCTACGGCGAGAAGCTCGCCACGCCGGACACCAGCGTGGGCGACCTGATCGGCGACGTCGACCCGGTCCGGCTCGCCCAGGGGCGGACGCTCGGCGACCCGGAGACCATCCACTTCGGCCTCGTCCCGCGCACCAACCGGGGCGTGTTCGCCGTCAACGAGCTGCCCGACCTGGCCGAACGGATCCAGGTGGCGCTGCTCAACGTGCTGGAGGAGCGGGACATCCAGGTCCGCGGCTACCAGCTCCGGCTGCCGCTGGACCTGCTGCTGGTGGCCAGCGCCAACCCGGAGGACTACACCAACCGGGGCCGGATCATCACCCCGCTCAAGGACCGCTTCGGCGCCGAGATCCGCACCCACTACCCGCTCGACCTGGAGCTGGAGCTGGCGCTGATCCGGCAGGAGGCCGACCTCGTCGCCACCGTGCCGGAGCACGTGCTGGAGGTGCTCGCCCGGTTCGCCCGCGGGGTGCGCGAGTCGCCGTCGGTGGACCCGCGCTCCGGGGTGTCCGCCCGGTTCGCCATCGCCGCCGCGGAGACCGTGGCCGCCGCCGCGCTGCGCCGCTCCGGCCTGCTCGCCGCCGGCGACACCGGTTCCCCCGGCGACACCGCCGACGCCGGGTCCCGCCGCGCGCCGGAGGAGGCGGTGGCGCGCGTCGGCGACGCGGTCTCGGTGACGTCGACGCTGCGCGGGAAGGTCGAGTTCGAGAGCGGTGAGGAGGGGCGCGAGATCGAGGTGCTCGCGCACCTGCTGCGTACCGCCACGGCGGAGACGTTCCGGGCCCGGCTGTCCGGGCTGGACCTGTCCGGCTTCACCGCGCTGGTCGCCGAGGGCGGCGCCGTCGAGACCGGGGAGCTGGTCTCCGCCACGGAGCTGCTGCGCCAGGTCGGCACCGTGCCGGGGCTGGCCAAGGTGCTCGACCGGCTCGGTCTGGGGGACGCGCCCAGCCTGGCGGAGGCCGCCGCCGGCGTCGAGTTCGTCCTCGAAGGGCTGCACCTGACCCGCCGGCTCGGCAAGGACGTCACCGACTCCGGGCGCACCGTCTACGGCGGCCGGGGCTGACCGTGGCCGGCAACCGGTTCCGGTACGGGCAGTGGCGCGGCGGGCCCGACCCGCTCGCCCCGCCGTACGACGTGCGTGCCGCGGTGGACGCGGTCGGCGCGGAGGTGCTCGGCGGGGGCAGCCTCCGGGAGGCGCTGCGGGACCTGCTGCGGCGCGGCCCGGACGGTCGCGGCGGTCTCCAGGACCTGGCCGCCCGGGCGCGGCGGCTGCGCCGGGAGGCGTTGCGCCGGGGCGACCTGGACGGCGCGGTCACCCGGGCCCAGGCGCTGCTCGACCAGGCGCTCGCCGCCGAGCGGGACGAGCTGCGGGGCCGCGACGGCGACGACGCCCGGTTCGCCGAGGCGGTGCTGGACAACCTGCCCCGGTCCACCGCGCGCGCGGTCTCCGAGCTGTCCGAATACGACTGGGCCAGCGCCGAGGCCCGCCAGACCTACCAGCGGATCCTCGACGGGCTGCGGGGCGACGTGCTGGAGCAGCGCTTCGCCGGGCTGCGGGACGCGGCGCGGGCCGCCGGTGACCCGGACGCCCAGCGGCAGCTCGGCGACATGATGCGCGACCTCAACGAGCTGCTCGCCCGGCACGCCCGCTCGGAGGACACCACCGACGCGTTCGCCGAGTTCATGCGCCGGCACGGCGAGTTCTTCCCGGAACGGCCCCGCGACGTCGACGAGCTGATCGACGTGCTGGCCCGCCGGTCGGCGGCCGGGGAACGACTGATGCGGTCGCTGTCGGACCGGCAGCGCGAGGAGCTGGCCGGGCTGATGCGCCAGTCGCTCGGCGACCGGCTCGCCGGGGAGCTGTCCCAACTCGACGCGCACCTGCGCTCGCTGCGCCCCGACCTGAACTGGCAGCGCGGCGAACGGGTCCGCGGCGACCAGCCGCTCGGCTACGGCGAGGCGACCGGCGCGCTCGACGAGATCGCCGAACTCGACGAGCTGCTGGACTCGCTCGACCAGGACCAGGCCGGCGCCACGCTTGACGACGTCGACGTCGACGCGGTGGCCCGGACGCTGGGCCGGGACGCCGCCGACGACGTACGCCGCCTGCGCGACCTGGAGCGGGAGCTGCGCCGCCAGGGCTGGGTGACCCGGGACGCGGAGGGGCTCACGCTCAGCCCGAAGGCGCTGCGCCGGCTCGCCGGCACCGCGCTGCGGCGGGTCTTCGCCGACCTGACGGCCGGTCCCCGGGGCCAGCACGACCTGCGCTCCGCCGGTGCGGCCGGCGAGGTCAGCGGCGCCTCCCGACCCTGGGAGTACGGCGACGAGCAGCCGCTGGACGTGGTGCGCACGCTGACCCGGGCGGTCCGCCGGGCCGGCCCCGGCGTGCCGGTGCCGCTGGCGGTCGAGGACTTCGAGGTGATGGAGACCGAGCGTCGGGCGTCCGCGGCGGTGGTGCTCTGCGTCGACCTGTCGTACTCGATGATCTCGCAGGGGCGGTGGGGCCCGATGAAGCAGACGGCGCTGGCGCTGTCGCACCTGATGGCCACCCGGTTCCCGCAGGACGCGTTGCAGATTGTCGGCTTCGGGCGGGAGGCGATGCCGCTGACCCAGCAGGAACTGGCGGCGGCGGAGCCGGACATGGAGCAGGGCACCAACCTCCAGCACGCGTTGCGGCTGGCGGGCCGGCACCTGCGCCGCCACCCGGGCGCCGAGCCGGTGGTGCTCGTGGTGACCGACGGCGAGCCCACCGCCCATCTGGATCCGGACGACGGCGAGGCGTACTTCAACTGGCCCCCGCTGCCGGAGACGATCGAGGCGACCATCCGCGAGGTGGACAAGCTGACCCGGTACGGCGCCACGCTCAACCTGTTCATGCTCGGTGACGACCCGGGGCTGCGCCGGTTCGTCGACGCGGTGGCCCGCCGTTCCGGCGGCCGGATGTTCACCCCCGACCTGAACGACCTCGGCGAGTACGTCGTCTCCGACTACCTCCGCGCCCGCCACGGCCGCCGCTGACCCCCCCGACCCCGCCGGCTGTCCGCGCGGATTCACGGAAAGCGTGGCCATTCCGCGTGCCATGGCCACGCTTTCCGTGAATCCGCGCGGGGTGGGGGTGGGATGGGGTTGGATGCGGGCATGGACGAGGTGGATGCGGCGGCGCTGCGGCGGGCGTATGACGAGCTGCTCGCCGAGGTGGACGCGGGCGGGTTCGGGTCGCCGCCGGAGGGGGAGCTGAGCGCCGAGCAGATCGTCGCGCACCTCGCCGCCAACGACGAGCTGATGAGCGAGGCGACCGAGGCGGTGCTGGCCGGGTCGCCGTTCGCGTACTACGACCTGGACGCCGTGCACCGCCCGCAGCTCGACGCGCTGGTCTCCGAGTGCGGCGGGCTGGACGCGCTGGCCGCGCTGCTGCGGGCCACCAGCCTGAAGCTCTGCGCGCTGGCCGAGCGGCTCGGCCCGGCCGCCGAGACGCCCGTCGAGACCGTGCTGCGCGAGGGCTTCGACCTGGACGTGGACGACTCGCTGCCCTGGGGGCGCGCGCTCGACCTGCACATCCGGGTGCACCTGCCGCTGCACCTGACCCAGCTCCGCGCGCTACGCCGGCAGCCCCACCTGGCCTGACCCCAGGGGTGCGCGGAAGGCGCGGCGGTAGGCGGTCGGGGCCACGCCCACCCGGGCGTGGAAGTGCTGGCGCAGGGCGGCGGTGGTGCCGAAGCCGGCGTCCCGGGCGATCCGGTCGACGCTCAGGTCGGTGGTCTCCAGCAGCACCCGGGCGTGCTCGATGCGCTGCCGCAGCAGCCACTGCGCCGGGCTGAGCCCGGTCTCGGAGCGGAAGTGCCGGGTGAACGTGCGGACGCTCATCCGCGCGTGCGCGGCCATCTCGCGCAACGCGACCGGTTCGTGCAGCCGGTGCCGGGCCCACTCGCGGGTGGCCGCGGTGCCGGTGGCCGTGGCCCGGGGCACCGGCCGCTCGATGTACTGGGCCTGGCCGCCGTCGCGCCACGGCGGCACCACGCAGCGGCGGGCCGCCCGGTTGGCCACCGCGCTGCCGTGGTCGGTGCGGATCACGTGCAGGCAGAGGTCGATGCCGGCGGCCACCCCGGCCGAGGTCAGCACCGGCCCGTCGTCGACGAAGAGCACCTCGGGGTCGAGCCGTACGCCCGGGTGCAGCCGCCGGAAGCGGGCCGCGTACGCCCAGTGGGTGGTGGCCGGTCGGCCGTCGAGCAGGCCGGCGGCGGCGAGCACGAACGCGCCGGTGCAGATGGACATGATCCGGGCGCCCCGCTCGTGGGCGGCGCGCAGCGCGTCCGCCACGTCGGCGTCCACCGTGCCGGCGGTGAGCGGCGGGCCCTCGTGGATGCCGGGGACGATCACCGTGTCGGCGGTGTCCAGCGCGTCGAGGTCGTGGTCGGGGAGCACCCGGAAGCCGCCCGTGCTGCGGACCGGACGGGCCCCGGCGGTGCAGGTGGTGACCGCGTACAGCCGGGTCCGGTCCGTGACGCGGGCGGCGCCGAAGACCTGGGCGGGGGTGCCGAGGTCGAGGGCGACCACGCCGTCCAGGGCGAGGACGACGACGCGGTGCGGCGGCAGGGCGGGCATGGCCCGATTATTGCGCACGATGGCTTTCCGGCCACTCGTCCCCGGGGCCCCGCCGTGGCGAGACTCGGTGGGTGAGAAGACTGCACCCGGCCTGGCTGGTCGCCGGCGTCGCGTTCGTGGCGCTGGTCGGCGCCGCCGGCTTCCGGGCCACCCCGGGCGTCCTGCTGCATCCGTTGCACGCCGAGTTCGGCTGGCCGCTCGCCACCATCTCCGCCGCCGTCTCGGTCAACCTGCTGCTCTACGGCGTCACCGCCCCGTTCGCCGCGGCGCTGATGGACCGGTTCGGCATCCGCCGGGTGGTGGCCGTCGCGCTGCTGCTGGTGGCCGCCGGCAGCGGGCTGACCGTGGCGATGACCGAGAGCTGGCAGCTCATCCTCTGCTGGGGCGTGCTGGTCGGGCTGGGCACCGGCTCGATGGCGCTGGCGTTCGTGGCGACCGTCACCGGGCGCTGGTTCGTCCGCCGCCGGGGCCTGGTCACCGGCGTGCTCACCGCCGGCGGGGCGGCCGGGCAACTGGTGTTCCTCCCGCTGCTCGCGGTGCTGGTGCGCGACCACGGGTGGCGGACGGCGGCACTCGTCGTGGCCGGGGCCGCGCTCGCCGTCGTACCCCTGGTGGGGTGGTTGCTGCGCGAGCACCCGGCGGATCTCGGCCGGCCCGCCTACGGCGCCACCGAGGTCCTGCCGCCGGCCCGGCCGGCGGGCGGCGCGGCGGGTCGCGCGGTCGGCGCGCTGGCCGCCGCCGCGCGGACCCGGCCGTTCTGGTTGCTGGCCGGCGGCTTCGCGATCTGCGGCGCGACCACGAACGGGCTGGTCGGCACGCACTTCGTGCCGGCCGCGCACGACCACGGCATGCCGGAGACCACCGCCGCCGGCCTGCTCGCCCTGGTCGGGATCTTCGACATCGCCGGGTCGGTGGCGTCCGGCTGGCTCACCGACCGGGTCGACAGCCGGCTGCTGCTCGGCGCCTACTACACGCTGCGCGGCGGATCGCTGCTGGTGCTGCCGAGCCTGTTCGCCGGCCGGGCCGAGCCGAGCATGCTGGTCTTCATCGTCTTCTACGGGCTGGACTGGGTGGCCACCGTGCCGCCGACGGTGGCGCTGTGCCGGGAGTGGTTCGGCGCGTCCGGCGCGGTGGTGTTCGGCTGGGTGTTCGCCGCGCACCAGGTGGGCGCCGCGCTGGCCGCCACCGGCGCCGGCCTGGTCCGGGACCGCCTCGGCGACTACGCGATGGCCTGGTACGTGGCCGGTGCGCTGTCGATCGGCGCGGCCGGGCTCTCCCTGCTGCTGCGCCGACGGCCCGCGCTCGCGTTGCCCGTGGTCGCGGCCGGCCGGCGGGCCTGGAGCTACCGGGGCTGAGTCAGCCGAGCGCCCACTGCTGCTCGGCGGCGCCGCCGCACGGCGCCTGTTCCAGCTCCCGACCGGCCTCGGTGCCCGCGTCGTCGACCTGCGCGCACTTGCCGCTGTGCACGGCGACCAGCAGCACCGGCCCGCCGCCCGTCGGCTGGAGCTTCCACTGCTGGTTGGCCTGCCCGTTGCAGGACCACTGCTGCACGTCGGCGCCGTCGTCGGTGCTCGCCTCGTTGACGTCGAGGCACTTGCCGCTGGCGGCGTTGACCAGCAGGTAGGTGTCGGGGGCGACCGGCGTGACCACCCACTGCTGCTCCGGGCCGCCGGTGCAGTCGGCGAGCGCGGCCTGCGCGCCCTCCGGGTCGTCGCCGGTGACGCCGACGCAGCGCCCGGACGGCACGCCCCGGATCACCCGGGGCGTGGCCACCGGCGCGGCCGGTGTCTCCGGTGTCGCGCTCGGCGTGGGCGACGGCGCGGCCCGGGTGGTCGGCGGGGCCGAACTCGGCTCGCTCTCCGCCGGGGTCGGCACGGCCGCCGCCGGCACCACCGGCCGGTCGGCCCCGCCGCCCAGCACGCCGGTCGCGAAGAACACCCCCAGGAGTACGCCGACCAGGCCGATGCCCAGCGCGGTCCGCATCAGCGGGTCCCGGGGCAGCCGGCTCCCGCCGCGGGCGGGGCGGGCACCGTAGACGGTGCCGGACGGGTCGGGACGCGGGTCGGCCATGGGGGCATCCTGACCCACCGGAGCCGCCGAGGGCCAGTCGCCCCGGCGGCCGGTGACTCAGTCGACGACCCGGACGTCCTTCCAGAACGCCACCCGGTCCCGCACCATCTCGGCCCCGGACTTCGGGTCGGGGTAGTACCAGACCGCGTCCGGGCTGGTGGCCCCGTCGTGTTCCAGCGTGTAGTAGGAGGCGGTGCCCTTCCACGGGCAGACCGTGTGCGTGTCGGAGGAGCGGATCAGGTCGTCGCGCAGGGCCGTACGCGGAAAGTAGTGGTTGCCCTCGACCAGCACGGTGTCGTCGCTCTCCGCGACGACCAGGTCGTTCCAGACGGCTTTCGGCATGGCCTCCACGCTATGCCGCGACCCGCCCGTCGGCCACCGTCGAGGGTGCCACGAATTGTCGGACCGGGGCGTAAGGTGATCTCATGCGAGCTGTCCGTGATCATGAACGGGCGGTGGACGCGCTGCGGCGCTCGTACGCCGCGGTGCCCGCCGGTGAGACGGTGCGACTGGCCAAGCAGACCTCGAACCTGTTCCGCCCCCGTTCCGCGCCCCGGGTGCCGGGGTTGGACGTGCGCGGGCTGACCGGGGTGCTCGACGTGGACGCGACGGCCCGCACCGCCGACGTGCAGGGCATGTGCACCTACGAGGACCTGGTCGACGCGACGCTGCCGCACGGGCTGATGCCGCTGGTCGTGCCGCAGTTGCGCACCATCACGCTGGGCGGCGCGGTGACCGGCCTGGGCATCGAGTCGACGTCGTTCCGCAACGGCCTGCCGCACGAGTCGGTGACCGAGATGGACGTGCTCACCGGCGCGGGGGAGCTGATCACCACCCGTCCCCGGGGCGAGCACGCCGAGCTGCACCGGGCGTTCCCCAACTCGCTGGGCAGCCTCGGTTACGCCACCCGGCTGCGCATCGAGCTGCAACCGGTCGGCCGGCACGTGGCGCTGCGCAACATCCGGTTCACCCGGCTGGAGGAGCTGGTCGACGCGATCGGCGAGGTGGTCGACAAGGGCGCGTTCGGGGGCGAGCCGGTCGACGCCATGGACGGCGTGATGTTCAGCCCCGGGGAGTCCTACCTGGTGCTCGCCACGTTCACCGACCAGGCCGACGGCCGTCCGTCCGACTACACCGGCCAGGAGATCTACTACCGCTCCCTGCGTCGGCGCACCCGCGACGTGCTGACCGCGTACGACTATCTCTGGCGGTGGGACACCGACTGGTTCTGGTGCTCGTCCGCGTTCGGCGTGCAGCACCCGGTCCTCCGGCGGCTCTGGCCGCAGCGCTACCGGCGCAGCGACTTCTATCACAAGATCGTGCGCTTCGAGCACCGGCACCAGGTGGCCGCCCGGGTCGACAGGTGGCGGGGCCGGCCGGCGCGCGAGCGGGTGGTGCAGGACGTGGAGATCCCGCTGGCGCGTACGCCGGAGTTCCTGCGCTGGTTCGCGGCGCACGTGGGAATGGATCCGGTGTGGCTCTGCCCGCTGCGGTTGCGGGAGCCGGCCGGCCCGGGATCGGCCCGGGCGTGGCCGCTGTATCCGCTCCAACCGGGCGAGACCTATGTGAACATCGGCTTCTGGGGCAGCGTCCCGATCGCGCCGGGCGCCGCCGACGGCGACGTCAACCGGCGGATCGAGCACATGGTGTCGGAGACGGGCGGCCACAAGTCGCTCTACTCCGACGCGTACTACGACCGGGCCGCGTTCGACCGGCTCTACGGCGGGGAGACCTGGCGCGCCGTGAAGGACCGCTACGACCCGGAGCACCGACTCACCGGACTGTACGAGAAGGCGGTATCCCGAGCATGAGTCTGACCGACCGAACACCGGGGGCGGCGAGCGCCCCGGCCGGGCCGCCCACGGGCGGCCGGCGCACCGGACCGACCGTCGCGGACGTGATCCGCGCGGTGACCACCGGCGACCTGCCCGTCCGGGTCACCGGGTACGACGGCAGCGCGGTGGGCCCGGCCGACGCCGGGATCACCCTGGCGATCCGCACCGAGCGGGGTCTGTCGTACCTCCTCACCGCGCCGGGCGACCTGGGCATGGCCCGGGCCTACGTCAGCGGTGACCTGGGGCTCGACGGCGTGCACCCCGGCGACCCGTACGAGGCGTTGCGGGTGCTCAAGGACGAGATGCCGCTGCGGATGCCGCCGGTGGCCGACGCGCTGGCCCTGGTCAAGGGGCTGGGCTGGGAGCGGCTGCGGCCCCCGCCGGCCCCGCCGCAGGAGGCGGCGCCGCGCTGGAAGCGGGTGGTGAACGGGCTGCGTCACTCGCGGGCGCGGGACAGCACCGCGATCTCCCACCACTACGACGTGTCGAACGCCTTCTACGAGAAGGTGCTCGGCGAGTCCATGACGTACACCTGCGCGGTCTTCCGCACTCCCGGCGACACGCTGGAGGAGGCGCAGCGGGCCAAGTACGACCTGGTCGCCGGCAAGCTGGCGCTCACGCCGGGGATGCGGCTGCTGGACGTCGGCTGCGGCTGGGGCGGCATGGTCCGGCACGCGGCCCGGGAGTACGGCGTCAAGGCGCTGGGCGTGACGCTGTCGAAGGCGCAGGCCGAGTGGGCGCAGGCCGCGATCGAGCGGGAGGGGCTGGGCGACCTGGCCGAGGTGCGGCACCTCGACTACCGGGACGCGCCGCGCGAGCAGTTCGACGCGATCTCCTCGATCGGGTTGACCGAGCACATCGGCGTGCGCAACTACCCGGCCTACTTCGGCGCGTTGCGGTCCCGGCTCAAGCGCGGCGGGCGGCTGCTCAACCACTGCATCACCCGGGCCGACAACCGGGCGCCGCACCGCTCCGGCGCGTTCATCGACAGGTACGTCTTCCCGGACGGTGAGCTGGCCGGCCCGGGGCGGCTGATCAGCGAGATCCACGACGCCGGGTTCGAGGTGCACCACGAGGAGAACCTGCGCCAGCACTACGCGCTGACGCTGGCCGGTTGGTGCCGCAACCTGGTCGAGCACTGGGACTTCTGCGTCAACGAGGTCGGTCCGGGCACCGCCAGGGTGTGGGGCCTCTACATGGCCGGCTCCCGGATGGCGTTCGAACGCAACGGCATCCAACTGCACCAGGTGCTGGCCACGCACAACGGCCCGCAGGGGGTGAACGGCTACCCGCTGCGTCCGGACTGGACGCCCTGAAAGGAGGGGCCCCCTGTTAACGCCTCAGGTATAGGAGGGGGCCCCGCTTAACACGTGCCGCGGTTGGGTAATGGCGGGCGATGTTCTTCATCTTCGGGCTGCGGACCAAGGTCACCCGGTCCGGCGTCGTCACCCGGGTCTGCCGGCACTGCGGCAACCAGGCCGCACAGGTGATCACCCGGCGGGCCACGAAGTTCAGCCTCTTCTTCGTCCCGCTGATCCCGGTGCGCACCCGGTACGCGCAGCAGTGCACGTTCTGCGGCGCCGAGTACGACATCTCCCGCGCCGAGGCCGAGCGCCTCCCGGTCGGCTGACCGTGACCCGTTTCCTCTGCTGGCTGATGGGGCGGCCGATGGTCACGCCGCCCGCCGTACCGGTGCACACCGCCGCCCGCCCACCCTGCACGCCCGGGCGTCGGCACCGGCGCCGGCGCCGACCGACGGCGGGCGCGCTGTCCCCGCGCTCCCCGTGGAACCGTTCCGCCGGCCGCTGACCCGCCGGAGCGGGTGTTAACAGGGGGCCCCGCCTCTACCGGAGGCGTTAAGCGGGGGCCCCTCCTTACACTTCATCGGGTGGAAGATCGGCTGGGGGAGATTCGGGGTGGGGGACCGCCGCGGCGGCACAACGCCCGCACCATCGCGGCGCTGACCGGCAACCCCGGGTGCACCCGGCGCGCCGTGCTGGACAGCGCCGGCGCGGACAAGCCGGCGCTGGCCGAGCGGCTGGGCTTCCCGGCCCGGTTCGGGCAGTCCCGGTTCGCCATCACCCGGGGCAACGCGTTCGAGGCCCAGGTCAAGGCGGACGGCGGGGTGGAGTTGCTGCGCCTGGTGGCGGAGCGGCTCGGCGTACCGGTGCCGGCGGGCGCGACCTGGACGGACCTGGGCGGCGACGAGGACCGGACGGAACGCTCCCGGGCGGCGTTGACGGCGGGCGGGGACGCTCCGGCGCTGTTCGACCATCCGCTGCTCGGTCTGGACGTGGCCGGCCGACGCGTGCACCTGGAGCCGGACCTGGTCGCCGCCCGGCTGGCCGGCCGGTTCCACGTCGTGGAGATCAAGTCGTTCCCGGTGATCGACGGGCAGGCCGACCCGGCGAAGGTGGCCGCCGCCGCGATCCAGTCCGCGGTCTACGTGCTGGCGTTGCGGGAGCTGCTCGCCGCCGGGGGACGCGACCCGGAGCTGGTCTCGCACGAGGTGGTGCTGATCTGCCCGCGCGACTTCGCCAACCGGCCGGTGGCCAGCCTGCTCGACGTCCGTCGGCAGCTCCTGGTGCTGCGCCGGCAGCTCGCCCGGATGGCCCGCGTCGACGACCTGCTGGCGACCCTGCCGGCCGGCTTCACCGCCGATCCGGCGGCCGATCCGGCCACGCTGGCCGCCGCGTTGCACGAGGTGCCGGCCCGCTACGCGCCGGACTGCCTGGCCGCCTGCGAGCTGGCCTTCTTCTGCCGGCACGAGGCGCGCGGCCAGACCGGGGCGCTGGGTCGGCCGGTCCGGGAGGCGCTCGGCGGTGTGCCGGCGGTGACGGACGTGCTGGCGCTCGCCGCGGGCGTCCGCACCCCGGAGCCGGAGCAGGCGGAGGCCGCCGCGCTGCTGCGGGCCGCCGCGCGCCTGCGCGCCGACGCCCTCGCCGGAAACCCCTCATGAGTACGCCCCGGAGCGCGCGGGCGCGTCGAGCGGGGGAGCCGCGGTGAGTACGCTGCGCGCGCTGGCCCGGGCGCAGGCGGTCGCTGCCGGGCGGGCCCAGCCGGTGGCCACGGTCCGGCACCTGCACCTGTCGGACCGGCCGCTGGTGCTGGTGCCGCTGGCTCTCGCGGGTGAGGCGAACGCCCCGCTGGCCGTGCTGGTGGGCGCCGCGCCGGACGAGGCCCGGCTGCTGGTGGTGCCGCAGCCCCGCAACCGGGACCAGCGGTTCGCGTTCGCCGCCGAGCTGGCCGGCATCGTGCTGCCCTATCTGGACTCGTTCCGCGGCGTGACCGAGGCGGTGGCGGTGGACCGGGGCCGGGACGTCCGCCACCGGTACGTCGACGCGCCGCAACTGCTGGTGCCGAACCCGGCCGGGGTCACGTTCCTGCGGCTGTTCGGCCGGTCCACCCGGTTCCGTCGTCCGGACGGCGATTATCCGGTGCACCCGTCGGTGCCGCTGCTCGGCCGCTGGTTGACCTTCTTCGCGGAGCGGGCCGAGCAGCCCGGCTCGGCGGCGCTGCTGGCGATGACCGACGCGTTGACGCTGCACTGGGCGACCGGGCAGAGCGCGGTGGAGGACCTGCACCTGCCGGCGGTGCTCGGCTGGCTCGACCCGCCGCCGGGGTCGACCGGGGCCGAGGCGGCGCTCCGGGCCGAGGACCCGGCGCTCGTGCCACCGGCCGGGCCGGCCACCGACCCGGACTTCGACAACCACCGGCTGGCCCCGGCGATCGAGGCGTACGCCGGGGCGGAGGACGATCCGGTGGCGCGCGCGTCCGCGTACGCCGAACTCGGTGACCTGCTGCGCGGCCAGCTCGCGCCCACCTGGGAGCTGATGTGGCGCGGGGTCGGGCTGGTGCGGGCGTTGCCGCCCGGCGCGCGGGTGGCGGGTCGGTGGGCGGGGGACCGGGACGCGTTCACCGGGTACGCCGAGCACGTCGACGCCGGCGGCGGTCCGCAGCCGCGCCGGGACGGCGCGGTGGCCGCGGCGCTGCGGTTGCAGCGGCTGGAGCGGGCGTTGACCGCGTGGGCGGTGCAGCGGGCGTACGACGATCCGCTGGTGATGGCCGAGCACCGGCTGGCCGGGGAGGCGTTCGTGGGCGAGGTGACGCTGGCGGACCCGAAGCGGGTGGACGACTCCGGTCGGCGGCCGGTGCTGCGGCCCCGGATCCAGGTGGTGACCGTCGAGCCGGTGCCGATGCCGGTGGGCGCGACGCTGTACTCGCCGGCCCGGCCGGGGCAGAAGGCGACCGTGGTGTTCGTGACCCCGGGCGGGGACGGCAAGACGGAGGTGGTGCTGGAGCTGTCCGGCGGGATGGGGCGCGGGCTGACCGCGCCGGCCGGCAGTGTGCCGGAGGTGGGGGAGCGGATCTGCCTGACCAGTCTCTCCGACGGCTACCTGCCGGGTGGCGTGTTCCCGGCGCCGGAGGAGACGCCGTGGACGCACGGCGGACCGCCGGAGCATCACGACGGGTAGCCGTATCAATTCATTTACATGCTTGAAACTTAATCGGTTCAGTAGTGCACTGGGGGGGCAGCCACACCACCTCCCGAACCGAAAAGGTGACCCATGCGAAGCCGCAGGATCCGCCTCGCGTCGACCGCCGCCGCCACCGTCCTGGCCGCCGCCACCGCGCTCTCCGTCGTCGCGCCGGCCGAGGCGCACACCGTCGCCCCGGCCAACGCCAACGCGTCCACCGCCACCCGCAACGTGCTCAACTGGCTCGCCCACCTGCCGAACCGCAGCAGCAACCGGATCGCCTCCGGCTTCTTCGGCGGCTACAGCAACAGCGGCTTCTCGCTGAGCCAGACCGAGGAGCTGCGCGCCGCCACCGGCCAGTACCCGGCGATCCTGAGCTGCGACTACGGCTCCGGCTGGGCGACCAACAACGACATCACCGCGCTGGTCGACTACTCCTGCAACTCGTCGCTGAAGTCCTGGTCGGCCAGCGGGGGCCTGGTCACCATCAGCGTGCACCTGCCCAGCCCGGCCAACGCCAACGGCGGCGGGCTGAACACCCCGATGGGCAACTTCGCCGACCTGCTCAACCCGTCGACCGCCGCCGGCGCCCGCTGGCGTCAGCTCCAGGACAAGATGGCCGCCGGCCTCCAGGACCTGGAGAACGCCGGGGTACCGGTGCTGTTCCGACCGTTCCACGAGGTCAACGGCGACTGGTTCTGGTGGGGCAACCGCGACCCGAACACGTTCAAGCAGGTCTGGCAGCAGACGTACACCTACCTCACCGGCACCAAGGGGCTGGACAACCTGCTCTGGGTCTACTCGGCCGACTTCAGCCGGGGCAACCGCACCACCTACTACCCGGGCAACTCCTACGTGGACGTCGTCGGCATGGACGCGTACGACGACAACCCGCAGGTCTCCGGCATCCAGTCCGCGTACAGCGAGCTGGTCGGGCTGGGCAAGCCGTTCGCGTTCGCCGAGATCGGGCCGGACAGCCAGGGCTCGTTCGACTACGGGCGCTGGGTCACCGCGTTCCAGCAGAGCTACCCGAAGACGTCCTACTTCCTGGCCTGGAACGACGGCTGGGGCCCGGCCCGCAACGCCGGCGCGAGCACGCTGTTCACCAACTCCTGGATCGCCAACCGGGGCGAGGTCGACCTGGGTAACGTCACCGAGCCGGGTGGCGGCGGCACCACCCCGCCCCCGTCCGGCGGCACGCTGCTCAACGGGTTCGAGTCCGGCACCGAGGGCTGGACCGGCGCAGGAGTCACCGGCGGGCCCTGGCAGGTCACCGAGTGGGCGGCGGAGGGCACCCGCTCGCTGAAGTCCGACGTCAACCTGGGCGCCGGGGCCGCGTACCTGAAGAAGACCGCCACCACCAGCCTGAGCGGGCGCGGCACGCTGCGGGCCACCGCGCGCGTCGCGCCGTGGGGCAGTTTCGGCACCGGCAGCCAGGCGAAGCTCTACGTCAAGACCGGCGCCGGCTGGCAGTGGTTCGACGGCGGCTCGGTCGCGGTCACCTCGGCCGGGGTGAACCTGTCGCTGTCGCTGGCCGGCGTGGCCAACCTCGGCGACGTGCGGGAGATCGGCGTGCAGTTCGTGCCGGGCAGTGGCGCGGGCGGCACCTCGGCGATCTATGTGGACAACGTCACCGTCCAGTGACGACGGGTCGGTCCGGTCCGGCTGGCTGTCGCTGTTGGGCGGTTATGTTCCGGCGCGCTACACGTCGCGTGTCCGCCGGATAGCATCCAGCGGGACCGGACCGGACCCCCGGTCCGCGCCGACTCGAACCACGGGGGATTCGTTGTCAGTTCGCCATGCCCGTCGATGGGGAGCCGCTCTCCTCGGCGTCGTCACCGTCTCGACACTGCTGGGTGGTGGGACCGCGTCGGCCGTCAGCGGCGCCACCCCGGTGCCCGACGGCACCTACGCCTTCACCGCCAAGATCACTTTTGGTGACCTGCGCGCCTGCACCGGCGCGTTGGTCGACCCGAACTTCGTGGTCACCGCGAAGACCTGCCTGACCGACGGCACCGGCCCCGTCGCCGCCGGCGCCCCGGCCCGCCCCACCACAGTCGTCGTCGGGCGTACCGACCTGACCGGCACCGCCGGGCACGAGCGCGCCGCCGTCGCGGTCCTCCCGCACCCGGACCGGAACCTGGCGCTGCTCCGGCTCGCCAACCCGGTCACCGGCATCACCCCGGTCGCGCTCGCCACCGCCGCGCCCGCCGCGGCCGACACGCTGACCATCGCCGGGTACGGCCGTACCGCCACCGAGTGGGTGCCGGACCGGCTGCACGCGGCCGACTTCACCGTGCAGGGTGTCGGCACGGCCACCGCCGACGTCACCGGCGCCTCGGCCGGGGCCACCATCTGCCGGGGCGACGCCGGTGGCCCGGCGTTCCGCGTCGTCGCCGGTACGCCGCAGCTCGTGGCGATCGGCAACACCTCCTGGCAGAAGGGCTGCCTCGGCGAGACCGAGACCCGCGACGGGGCCACCGTCACCCGGGTGGACGACCTGACCGCGTGGATCCGCGAGCGGACCGCCGACGTGCAGATCTTCGGCGTGACCGCCACCGGGCAGCTCACCTACGGCGTCATCGACGCCGCCAGCGGCGAACTGCGCGCCAACCGGGTGTCGACCGCGACGCTCGGCTTCACGCCCAAGGCGATGGCCACGCTGAACGAGAACACCATCCTGGTGACGGACACCGGCGGCAAGATGTACCGGCTGGACGTGACAGGCGTCGACCCGCTGACGTTCACCACCACCTGGGTGATGGACGGCTGGTCCTCCTACGACCGGCTGACCTACGACGGCTACGGCTCGCTCTACGGGCAGGTCGGCTACGAACTGCGTCGCCGGACGCTCACCACCGAGAAGCCGACCTCGCAGAACGACCTCGGGTACCCGGTGACGGTCGCCGCCGGCTTCAGCCAGAAGACGCTCACCTCCCCGGCGCCGGGCCGTATCCTCGGCAACCTCACCGACGGCCGGCTGCTCTCCTACCGCATCAACGGAGGCGGGCCGGAGGGGTTCATCCTCAGTACGCTCGCCACGACCGGCTGGGCCGGCTACACCCACGTGCTCTCGCCCGGTGGCGGCTGGTACTTCGCCCGCACGGCCGGCGGCGGGCTGGACCGCTTCCGCGACGCGAACCCGGTCGACGGCAGCGGTGCCGACCTGACGAAGTCCACAGCGGTCAGCACCAGCGGCTGGAACCAGACCCTGCTGTCGGCGCGGCCGTGGCACGGCGTCATCTCGGTCTTCGGCGCCCGTCCGGACGGCCGGCTCACCTACACCGCCCTCGACCCGGTGACCGGCGCGATCGTGGTGCGGACGGTCTCCGAGCAGACGCTCGGCTTCACGCCCAAGGCGCTGGCCACCCTCAGCTCGGACACCCTGCTGGTGACCAACGGCGGTGACCTCCACCGGGTCGACGTCACAAGCGTCCAGCCGCTCACCTTCACCCGCACCACCGAACGCCTCGGCGGCGGCTGGACGCACGACCGGCTGGTCTACGACGGCAACGGCTCACTCTTCGGGCAGGCCGGCAGCGTCCTGCACAGGTACACGGTGGCCAAGGCCAAGCCGGCCGACGCGACCACCGACCTGCCCAACCACGTGGTGCCGATCGCCAGCGGCTTCGGGGTGCAGTCCCTCGGCGCCAACGGCAAGGGGCATCTGATCACCACGACCAGCACCGGGGCCCTGGCCACCTACGTCGTCACGCCGGCCGGCGCCTGGGACGGCCGGTTCGACCCGGCGACCAGCGGCTGGACCGGGGTCACGTCGATCTTCTCGCCGGGCGGCGGCCAGTACTACCGGCGCGACGCCAACGGTGTGCTGACCGGCTACCTGGAAACCAGGCCGTTCGACACGAGCGGCGCCGACCTGGCGGCGTACGTGCCGACCGGCACGGCCAGCGCCGGCTGGGACGCGATCCTCTCCGCCCAGTCGTACGACTCCTGGCCGGACAGCACCCGCCGCTGGTGATCCGCACCAGAGTCCGATGAGGACGCGGGCCGTCTCCACCGCGGTAGGACGGCCCGCGTCACGTCCGGTGACCGACACCGGACCGAGTCTGGCGGCGGCCCCCGGCGCTGACTAGGCTTGCGCCGTTCGTCGTCCGCCGTCCGGTCCTCATCACCGAGGGCGCACGTCTGGAAGAGAGCCGGAGCGCATCGTTGTCCCCCCGCACGACGTGAGCCTCGCCGCCGCGGCGCCGGCCCGTCACCCGCTCGCCGGCCGTGTCGGACTCGTCGCGGCCGCCGTCGTCGTACTCGGGGAAATGATCTGGCTGGTCGCCGCCCTGCCCGGCGCGGCGCTGGTCAGCGACCTCGGCGCGATGGCGGTGTCGAGCTGGGCGGCGGTGCTCTGCGTCGGCGCGGCCCGCCGGCACCCGGTCCCGCTGCGGCGGTTCTGGTGGCTGCTCGCGACCACCATGGCCCTCGCCGCGCTCGGCCGTACGGTGTGGACAGTCGAGCGGCTCAGCGGGCTCGACCTGCCGCACACGCCGCTGGTCGGCGGGCTCTTCACCGCCGGCATCGTCACCGGCACCGCCGCGCTGCTCTGCTCCCGGGCCGGCGGAAGCAGCCTCATCGGGCAGGCCCGCACCCTGCTCGACGGCGTGATCGTCGGGCTGGCCCTGATCCCGATCGGCTGGGTGGTGGTGTTCCGCGACCTCGCCGCCGCCGACCTGTCCGACCCACTGCGCACGTTCGGGCTGCTCTACCCGATGTTCGACCTGATGCAGCTCACCATCCTGGTGGCGGTCGCCGGGCCGGGCCGGCCGATGTGGCGGGCGCTCACCCTGATCGGCGCGGGCCTGGCGATCCGGGCCGGCGCCGACGCGGTCTACGTCTCCCTCGTCGCGCACGGCAGCTACGCCCCCGGGCACCCGGTCGACGTCTGCTGGCCGCTGAGCTACCTGCTGGTCGGCCTGGCCACCCGCTATCCGGCGCCGGGTTGCGGTGACCGGGAGGACGACGCCGGCGAGTCGCCGCTGCCGCCGTGGTGGCGGGTCGCGCTGCCGTACCTGCCGGTGGGCGGCGCGATCGTCGCGGTGATGGTGTCCCGGCAGCCCACCGGGCAGACCCCGCACCTGGTCTTCGTCGGCATGATGGCGCTGCTCGGGGTGCTGGCGCTGCGGCAGGGGCTGGCCGCGAACGAGAACCTGCGGCTGGTCGCCCGGCTGCGCCGGCTGGCCTACTCCGACCAGCTCACCGGCCTGCCCAACCGGCTGACCTTCATCCGGCGGCTGCGCCGCGCGCTGCGGGCGGGCGGACCGGTCGCCGTGGTGCTGCTCGACCTGGACGGCTTCAAGCAGGTCAACGACCGGTTCGGGCACGCCGCCGGGGACCGCCTGCTCACCACCACCGCGGCGCGCATGCGGGACGCGACCGGTCCGGACGGGATGATCGCCCGGCTCGGCGGCGACGAGTTCGCGGTGCTTGTTGGCGGGGACCGTCCGGTGGCCCCCGAGCGGCTCGCCGTGCGGCTGCTCGCCGCGCTCGAACCGCTGCCCGGCGAGGAGGACCTCGGCGTCCACCCGTCGGCCAGCATCGGCATCGCCGAGTACGGCCCGCAGCACAGCTCGCACACCGACCTGCTGCGCGACGCCGACATCGCCATGTACGCGGCGAAGGCGGCCGGCAAGTCCGCGTGGCGTACGTGCACGCCGGAGCTGCGCGAGTCGGCGGTGAGCCGGGCCGAGCTGATCGCCGACCTGCGCCGCGCGGTCGACGAGGGTCAGTTGCTGATGGAGTTCCAGCCCATCGTCGACCTGGCCACCGGCACGGTGCGTAGCGCCGAGGCGCTGGTCCGCTGGCGGCATCCCCGGCTCGGCGTGCTCACCCCGGCACGGTTCCTGCCGCTGGCCGAGGAGACCGGGCTGATCCTGGCCATCGACCGCTGGGTGATCCACGAGGCGTGCCGGGCCGCCGCGACCTGGCGGGAGCGGGCCCCCGAGGTGACCGTCGCGGTCAACATCGCCGCCGCCCACCTGTGCCGGCCGGACCTGATCGCCACGGTCACCGGCGCGATGGGGGCGGCCGGGCTGCCGCCGCGCGCGCTCACCCTCGAACTCACCGAGTCGGCGCTGATCGAGGGCAGCGAGGCGGTGCTCGACCGGCTGGCCCAGCTACGCGACCTCGGCATCCGCATCGCCATCGACGACTTCGGCACCGGCTACTCGTCGTTGAGCTACCTGCACCGGATCCCGGCCACCGAGCTGAAGATCGACCGATCCTTCGTGTCCCGGCTGGGCGCCGGCGACTCCCGCGCGTACGCCACCGTGGAGATGGTCAACCGGCTGGCCGGCGCGTTCGACCTGGCGGTGGTGGCGGAGGGGGTGGAGACCGGCGCCCAGCACGCGGCGGTCACCGCGATCGGCTGCCGGCAGGGCCAGGGCTGGCGGTACGGCCGTCCGAGCGCCCTGCCGGACCTGCTGCCCACGCTGGCGCACGAGAGAATCAGCGGGTGACTTGACCCTCACGCTGCGGGAGGCGGGAGCCTTGGTCGCGGAAGGGAGGGAACCCATGGCGTACACGGTGGGTCAGGTGGCGCGGGCGGCCCGGGTGACGGTCCGCACGTTGCACCACTACGACGAGATCGGGCTGCTGCGGCCGAGCGGGCGGACCCCGGCGGGCTACCGCCGCTACGACGACCGCGACCTGGACCGTCTCCAGCTCATCCGCTACTACCGCGAGCTGGGGTTCCCGCTTGACGAGATCGCCGCGATCCTGGACGACCCGGACGCCGACCCGGCGGCGCACCTGCGCCGGCAGCACGAGCTGCTCTCCGGGCGGATCGGCAAGCTCCAGGAGATGGTCGCGGCGATCGAGCGCGCGATGGAGGCGAGGAAGTTGGAGATCCGATTGACGCCGGAGGAGCGGTTCGAGGTGTTCGGGGACTTCGACCCGGACGAGCACGCCGAGGAGGTGGAGCAGCGCTGGGGTGACACCGAGGCGTACCGGCAGTCGCAGCAGCGGGCCAGCCGCTACTCGAAGGAGGACTGGCTGCGCAACAAGGCGGTGAACGAGGACTGGGGGCGGCGGTTCGCCGCGCTGATGGACTCGGGCGCGCCGGCCGAGGGCCCGGAGGCGATGGCGCTGGCCGAGGAGCACCGCCAGCTCATCACCGAATGGTGGTACGACTGCTCGTACGAGATCCACACCGGGCTGGCCGACATGTACGTGGCCGACCCCCGGTTCACCGCGTACTTCGAGACGATCCGGCCCGGGATGGCCGCCTACCTGAACGAGGCCATCCACGCCAACGCGATCAGCCGGGCCTGAGCCCGCCCCGCGGCCCAGGTGACGACGATCCTCGGCGTCGAGGCGCCCTGAGCAGGGCTCGTGGCCCGGGCTGGCCTGGGTCAGACAGTGCCACGGGTCGCCTACGAACTTGATGGCAAGAATGGGTCAGCACGGCGGCTGCGGTTGGCCGCGCACTGGCCGACCCATTCACGCCATCAAGTTCGTAGGCGGTGCGAAGGCATCCTCGTTCGTCGCAGCCGGGCAGCCGGGCAGCCGGGGCTAGACGAAGACGTCGAGCAGGAGGACGCCGAGGAAGCCGACCACCGAGATGATGGTCTCCATCACCGACCAGCTCTTGATGGTCTGCCCGACGGTCAACCCGAAGTACTCCTTCACCAGCCAGAAGCCGGCGTCGTTGACGTGCGAGAAGAACAGCGACCCGCAGCCGATCGCCAGCGCCAGCAGCGCCACCTCGGGGCCCTGGAGCGTGGCGGCCAGCGGCGCGACGATGCCGGCGGCGGTGATGGTGGCGACCGTGGCCGAGCCGGTGGCGACCCGGATGCCGACCGCGACCAGCCAGCCGAGCAGCAGCGGCGACAGGTTGGCGCCGGTGGCGGCGTCCGCGACCAGGTTGCCCACGCCGGCGTCCACCAGCACCTGCTTGAAGCCGCCACCGGCGGCGACGATCAGCAGGATGCCGGCGATCGCCGGCAGCGAGCCACCCAGGAAACCCGAGACCTGGGTACGGCTGAAGCCGTTCCGGTAGCCCAGGAAGACCATGGCGAAGATGACGCCGGCGAGCAGCGCGACGATCGGGGTGCCGGCGATGTCCAGCGCCTTGCGGCCGGCGGTGTCCTCGTCGAGGGTCAGCTCGCCGATGGCGCGCAGCAGCATGAGCGCCACCGGCAGCAGCACGGTGACCACGGCGGCCCAGAGCGCCGGCGCGCGGCGGGACCGCGGTCCGGCCGGCTCGTCGATCGACGCGCCGGGACGACCGGCGCCGGGGTTGACCAGGTCGTCCTCGGTGACCAGGTCGCCGTCGGCGTCGGCCCGCCCGTCGCCGGGGCGGGTGGGGCTGCGGTCCCCGGCGACCGCCAGGTCACGCCGGGTGGGCAGCAGCGCCTCCGGCGCGGTGGCCGTCACGTACCGGGAGATGAAGGTGCCGAACACCGGGCCGGCGATGATCACCGTGGGGATCGCCACCAGCAGGCCGAACGCGAGCGTCTGGCCGAGGTTGGCGCCGAGCGCGTCGATCGCGACGAGCGGGCCCGGGTGCGGCGGCACCAGACCGTGCAGCACCGACAGGCCGGCCAGCGCCGGGATGCCGATCTTCATCAGCGGCACGTCGACCCGGCGCGAGACCAGCAGCACGATCGGCACCAGCAGCACCACACCGACCTCGAAGAACAGTGGCAGGCCGATCAGCGCGGCGACCCCGGCCATCGCCCAGGGCAGCGCGCCGCCGGAGACCCGGCTCACCACCCGTTCGACGATGCTGTCTGCCCCGCCCGACTCGGCCAGCATGCCGCCGATCATCGCGCCGAGCGCGATCAACAGGCCGACGCCGCCGACCGTGGAGCCGACGCCGCCGCTGAACGAGGTGACGATCTTGTCGGCGGAGACGCCGGCGACCACGCCCAGCACCGCCGCGCCGAGGATCAGCGCCAGGAACGGGTGCACCTTGCCCCAGGCGATGAGCAGCACCACCGCCGCGATGCCGAGCAGCGCGGCGACGACGAGTTGGGTGTTGCCGGCGTTCGTGAGTGGTTCCGCCGGTGCGGCGAGCAGTGTGACCACGGCTATCACGACCTCTGTTCGGTCATCTGGGTGGGGCGGTGGGTGGTGGCTCCGGCGGCAGGCTCGGGGCCAGCCGTCGCAGCGACGCGAACGTCGGCACGAGCGCGTCGTACAACTCGGAGAAGAGCGGGAGCAGCGCCGCGTACGTGGCGGCGGCGGCGGGATCGGGGCGGACCGTCTCCTCGATCCGGACCAGGTCGGCGGCGACCTCGACCGAGGGGATCAGGCCGAGCGCCTGCATGCCGAGCAGTGCGGCGCCGAACCCGGAACCCTCGTGCCCGGCCGGGAAGCGCACCGGCATGCCCAACGCGTCGGCCAGGATCTGCCGCCACAGCGGGCTGCGCGCGAAGCCGCCGCTGGCACGGACCTCGCGGACCTCGTTGCCGGCCGCCCGGACCGACGCCAGGACCAGCGCGAGCTGCTGGCAGACCCCCTCCAACGCGGCCCGCACCAGGTGGGCGCGGCCGTGGCCGTGGGTCAACCCGACGTACGCGCCGCGCGGCAGCGAGCTCCAGTGCGGCGCCCGCTCGCTGAGCAGGTACGGCAGCATGATCAGCCCGCCGGAGCCGACCGGCGCCTGGGCGGCCAGGCCGAGCAGTTCCTCCTCGGCGTGCTCGCCCAGCTCCGGGGCGAGCGCGTCGTGGGCCCACTGGAGCACGATCCCGCCGTTGTTGATCGCGCCGCCGACCACCCAGCGGTCCTCGGTCAGCGCGTAGCAGAAGACGCCGCCCAGCGGGTCCACGCCGGGGCGTTCCACCATCACCCGCATCGCGCCGCTGGTGCCGATCGAGCAGGCCACCACGCCGGGTCGGACCGCGCCGAGCCCGAGGTTGGCCAGCGGACCGTCGCCGGCGCCCACCACGAGCGGGGTGTCCGCCGGCAGGCCGGTGGCCCGGGCGGCCTCGGCGGTCAGCCCGGGCAGCACGTGCGTGGTGGGGACGAGTTGGGGGAGCTGCTCCTCGGTGATGCCGGCGACGCGTAGCGCCTCGGTGTCCCAGGCCAGCCGGTGGATGTCCATCAGGCCGGTGGCGGAGGCGACCGAGTGGTCGGTGACCAGCGCCTCGGCGAGCCGCCGCAGGACGAGATCCTTGATGCCGACCCAGTGCGACACCCGCTCGTGCAGCTTCGGCTCCTGCTCGGCGAACCAGACCAGCTTGGACAGCGGCGCCATCGGGTGCACCGGCGTGCCGGTGCGCCGGTGCAGGGCCAGCCCGGACGGTGCGGCCCGCAGCCGTTCGGCCTGCGCGCTGGCCCGGGAGTCGGCCCAGGTGATCGACGCGGTGAGCGGGTTGCCGTCGGCGTCCAGCCCGATCAGGCTGTGCATCGCGGTGCTGAACGACAGGCCGGCGACCGGCCGACCCAGCTCGTCGACGACCGCGCGGATCACGCCGAGGACGGCCTGGTAGATGAGGTCCGGGTCCTGCTCGGCCCAGCCCGGGTGCGGCTCCTCCAGCGGGTAGCCGATCGAGTGGCTGGCCAACTGCCGGCCGTCGGTGTCGAACGCGACCGCCTTGCTGCTGGTGGTGCCGATGTCCACGCCCACCACGACGGCCGGGTCGCCCACCGGTGCACCTCCACTCGCCGCCGGGGGCCGCGGACGCCCCGCCTTGCGGCTGACGTTACCGACGTGTCCACCGGCCCGCATGGCGAAGCGGGGCCGCCGGAGGCGGACCCACACGAAACATGAATCGCCGCGGCGTTTTCCGCCGATTGCGGCCGTCAATCAGCCAATCGGTCTAATTGGTGACTTTGGCGTGTCTTCGTACCCCTGCTTCGCCGTTGATACGGATAACACCCCGAATGGTGGGCTCGCGCGGCGGAGGAGTCGGCGTGGCGATGACTGATTCGACGGGTTCCACATGGCGTTACCGGTGGGCACACCGGCAGAACGAGCGGCGGCAGCGGGCCTTCCGCGCGGCCGACGAGGCGTGGCGACGCCGCGACGACGAACTGCGTCGCCTGCGTACGCTCGCGGTTTCCTTTCACGGCTCGGTGCGGGCCGGCATGGGCCTGCCGATGGAGCTGGCCCCCGGCGAGGTGGTCTTCTGGACGCTGCCGGCCGCGCAACTGGTCGAGGTGCGGCACACCGCCGTGCTGCCGGCCCCCGAGCTGACCGTCGACCCCGACCCGGCGGTGCTGCGCCCGCGCCGCCCCGAGGGGGTGCGGGTGGTCGACGCCGGGTTGGCCGTGCTCACCAACCGGCGGCTGGTGCTGCTCGGCGGGCGCGGGCGGCGCGACTGGGCGTACGGCCGGATGACCGGGCTGTCCCACGACCCGGCCGCGCCGGTCACCCTGATCCAGGTGCTGGACCGGCGGCGTACCTCGGGACTGCTGCTGCCCACCGGCGCGGCGGCCGACTTCCGGTTCACGCTCACGCTGGCCTTCGCCGACGCGATCGAGCAGCGCGCCGCGGTCGTCGCCGAGCTGGACGAACTGCTCGACGAGCACGCGGAGTCCCGCCCGCAGCGCCCGGCCGTGCTCACCCCAGGCCAGGCCCGGCCCTCCGCGCTGGTGCCCGGCGGCCGGCGGACCGTCGCGGTGGGCGCGGCGCTCGCGTTGGCCGTGCCGGCGATGCTCGTCGAGTCCAACCCGCCCACCCGGGCCGGGTCGGAACGCGCCGCCGCCGCCACCCCGGCGGCCACCGGCACGCCCGCGCCGCCGGTCGTCGCCCCCGCCGTCCAGGTCCGGCCCAGCACCGACCCGGATCCGCGCCGCACCCGGCCCGCGTCGCCGCGCGACGCCGTCCCGCAGCCGGCCACCGAACGGCGCTGCGGTGCGCCGGTGAACCCCTTCGGGTACGACTTCTGCGGCGGCGACCGGATCCGCAAGCCGGCCGCAGGCGTGTGCGACTGGTTCGAGTGCGTACCCGGGTTCTGGTCCGGTCGGGGCTGGCTGGTGCAGTGCCGGGACGGCACGATCAGCCGGACCGGCGGCCAGCGCGACGCCTGCGCCAACCACCGAGGCCCGCGCCGCCCCCTCTTCAGCTGAGGTGTAAGGCGGGGCCCCCGGTTAACGCTTCTGGTATAGGCGGGGCCCCCGCTTAACGCCCCGGGCGCGCAGCGGCAGCAGGCCGGCCAGGACCAGCGCGGCGCCGACCGGCAGCAGGTCCAGGTTCACCGCGATCGCCACGAACCCGACCAGCACCAGCACCGGTGCCCACACCGGCAGCAGCCGCGCCGCCGCCGCGCGGTAGAGCAGCACCAGCAGGCCCAGCTCGAACAGCACCGGGCCGCCGAACAGCACCACGCCGGGCGTGTCCACCGCGTCGGCGAAGCGCGGGAACAGGTCGCCCAGGATCACCCAGACGAAGGCGGCGGTGCCGACCAGGCCGGCCACCGCGGCCACGTCGTCGAGCGTCCGCAGCCGGCCCGACCGGGTACGCAGCAGGCCGTGTAACCCGACGATCAGCGCGCCGAACCCGAGCACGCCGAGCAGGAACAGGGTGTGCCCGGTGTTCCACGCCCAGGCGCCCTTGTCGCTGTGCCCGTCCAGGCGGTCGAGCAGGCGCAGCAGCCCGTAGCCGAGCAGCAGCAACGCGGAGGTCACCGCGACTGGCCGCAACCAGCGGTACGCGGGAGGAGTCCGGGAATCGAGAAGGCTCATTGCCCCAGCGTGTCCGCCGCCCGTCGCCGGGACATCCGGGAGCCGCCCCGCACCGCGCCCGGATCAATCCGCTCGCATCCCGTAGGGGTGCTCGGTTAGCGTCCGGCCGTGTCCCGCACCGTGACAGTGGTCCTGGTCGACGCCGCCGGCCGGCCGCTCGGCGCGCTGCCTCCGTTCGACGTGCCGGACCCGTGGTGGCAGCAGGTCGCCTCCGTCGTCGACGGCGTCCGCCACCGGTACGGCGTCGGCGTGGCCGTGCTGCGGCTGCTCGACGCCGACCGTCCGCACCCACCCGGCGGTCACGTCCGCTACCTGGCCCAGCGCACCGAGACCTCGGCCGCCGCCGCGGTGCCCGGCATGCCCCTGGAGCCGGTCGTGGTGGACCGCGCACCGCACCCACTGCGCCAGCCGTGGGCGGAGCCCGGCGGCCCGGCCCGCAGCGTGGCCTGGGCCACCGACGAGCTGCGCCGGCTCGGCCGCCCGGTGACCGCCGTGGCGCAGCAGCGCACCTGGAACCTCTCCGCGATCTGGCGCCTGGAAACCCCACCGGGCCCGGCCTGGCTGAAACAACTCCCCCCGTTCGCCCACCACGAACCCGCCGTCCTGACCTGGCTGACCACCCTCCCGCCCCCCACCTCCCTCGCCTCCCCGGTCGATCAAGGAGTTCGTGTCTCCGTCGATCTCTCCGGCGACGCGAACTCCTTGATCAACGACGCCGAGGCCGGGCCGGGGGTGCTGGCGG
The DNA here is from genome assembly GCF_049841835.1 of Micromonospora sp. DT227. Taxonomy (NCBI): domain Bacteria; kingdom Bacillati; phylum Actinomycetota; class Actinomycetes; order Micromonosporales; family Micromonosporaceae; genus Micromonospora; species Micromonospora sp. DT227. The sequence continues at coordinate 1,710,380 of NZ_JBNCLA010000001.1, forward strand.
TGGGTGGGGAGGGACGGGTGCTGGTGGAGCACGTGCGGGGGGAGGACCGGTACGGGGCGGGGGAGGCGGAACTGGCCGGCATCTCGGTGGTGCACCATGCGGTGCAGGTGCGAGCCGTGGGGGCGGTGGGTCGGCTGGTCGCGGACGGCGTACCCGACCTTCGGGGGGTGCGGCTGGGTGGGTGGATCCGGAGGCGGCTGGCGGGGCACGACGTGTCGGTCGCCGCGGAGCTGCTCGACGGGCTCGACGAGCGGCTGCGGCGGGTCCGCGACTGCGGGCTGCCCGACACGCTCGTGCACGGCGACCTGCACCCCGGCAACGTCCGCGGCGACGGCACCCGGCGCGTCGTCATCGACTGGGCGGACGCGTTCGTCGGCCACCCCGCGTTCGACGTCCTGCGTCTGGCCGAGGGCCTGGCCGCGCCGGCCGCCGCCCGGCTGATCGACGCGTGGGCCGACCGGTGGCGGGCCGACGCGCCCGGCTGCGACCCGCACCGGGCGGTCGACCTGCTCCGGCCGGTCGCGCCGCTGCGGCTGGCCGCCGGGTACGCGATGTTCCTCGCCGGCATCGAGCCGAGCGAGCACCCCTACCACGCACTCGACGTGCCGGCCGCGCTGACGCGGGCCGCCGCCGAGGCGCGACGCTAGACCCGGCGCACCGGGATCCACAGCTCCGCGTCGGCGGTGCCGCCGCCCTCGGCGATCCGCACCCGGGAGATCTCCGGTCCGGGGCGGATCTCGTACGGGTTGGACGGGAACCACTGGGTGAACACGTCCCGCCAGAGGTGCTGCAACGCCTGCGGGAACGCGCCGGAGCTGCGGAAGACCGCCCAGTCGCCGGCCGCCACCGGCAGGGTGTCCAGGTCCGCCGGCACCGGGGCGCCGGTCACCACCGCGTACCAGTAGTCCAGCTCGGTGCCCTCCGCGCGGGAGCCGGCCAGGTCGTCGCTGACGTTGACGATGCCGTGCGGCTCCTGGTCGGACAGCGCCTCGATGCGGCGTACGGTGGTCGGGTCCACGCTCTTGACGAACGCCACGATGTGCGGGTTCATCCCCTCGTGGACCAGCGGCACGCGGGCCTTCCGGCCGGCGAGGTGGCAGGCGTCCTTGGTCACGATCCGGTAGTCCATGCTGCTGCTGCCCTCGACGACGAGCCGGAACGACATCCGGGGCTGGGATCGCAGCACCGCACCGGTGCGCCGTGCCTGCGCCGGGCCGACGCCGTGCACGGACCGGAACGCGCGGGCGAACGCCTCGTTCGACCCGTAGCCCCACCGGATCGCCACGTCGAGCAGCGACTCCCGGTCGGCGAGCACGTCGGCGCCGGCCAGCGTGAGCCGGCGCCGGCGCACGTACTCCGACAGCGGCATCCCGGCCAGCGCCGAGAAGAGCCGCCGGAAGTGGTGCTCCGACGTGCAGGCGACGCGGGCCAGCGCGGCCACGTCGAGCGGCTGGTCGAGCCGTTGTTCGAGGTGGTCCATGGCCTGGTTGAGCCGATCCAGCACCGGATGCTCCTTCCTGGGTTCGCCCTCGACGCCATGGTTCCGGCTGCCCGTGGACCCGAACTCACCGGCCCCGTCCCCGGTCGGCTGAGCCGCGACTGGCGGGGGTGTCGCATCATGGCCTCGTGATCATGCGGAAGCGACACCACAAGAAGAAGAAGCACCGGGACTGGTGCGACTGCGACTGCGATCTGCTCGACTGTGACGGCCCGGGCTGCTGCGACCTGGGGCTCTTCTCGACGCTGCTCACCCTCGGCTCGGTGACCGCCGGCCTGGTGCGGACGCCGGCCGTGGACCGGGCCGGCCGGGCCGCCATCCTCGGCTACCGGCGCTGGCTGTCGCACCGCTGGCCGGGGACCTGCCGTTACACGCCGACGTGCAGCGCGTACGGGCTGGCCGCGGTGGAACGGCACGGCCTCGCGGTGGGGGGCCGGATGGCCGCCGACCGGGTCCGCCGGTGCCGCCCCGACGTGCCGCGCGGCACCCACGACCCGCTGCGCTGACCGTCGGCCGGCACGCGGTCAGGGAACCGACGTGGGGCCGCCGAAGACGACCGGGACGCCGGGGGAGTGCAGCACGCTCACCGGCGGCCCGTCCGGCGCGGGCAGGCCGGCGGCGGTGACCAGATCGTCGTCCAGGTGCAGCAGTTCGGCGCGGTGCAGCGGCCACCGCGGATGCCAGTTCGGAAGGTGCCGGGTGCGCCCGTACGCCCGGGTGTGCAGGCCCCACCGCGCGGTGAGGAAGTGCTCCAGCGGCGTCGGCTCGGGGATCGGCGCGCCGACCCGGACGGTCATCCGGCTGGCCGCGCCGGCCGGGCCGGGCCAGCGCCGCCGGCAGTGGTAGGTGAGCGTGTCGCCGGCCCGATCCAGCCGCATCGCCGACCACTTGTAGGGCAGGCGCAGGCTGAGCTGGGCGACCAGCACCGGCACCAGCCGGGACGCGTCCAGCGAGCGGAACATCACCGCCCGCCGGCCGGCGCCGTCGACCGAGTAGAGCCGCACGTTGGTCTCCCAGAACGTGCCGAAGTAGGGCACCCCCGGCCCCCGGCCGAACCCCAGCCCGACCATCCGGAAGCCGATCAGCCCGACGTAGCTGAGCCCGTCGAGCGTGTCGGGACGGGTGCCGGCCGGCAGCAGCGGCGCGACCCGCTCCGGCGGCACCGCCCAGTGCAGGAACGTGAGATCGTGCCAGCGTTGCGCCAGCCAGGCCCGACGGATCGCGCGTGCGGGCGCGTGCTCGACCGGTTCGATCTCCACCCGTCCATCCTGCCTCCCGCCGGGCCGGCGGGTCACTCCGGCCGGTGGCAGACCGCCTCGACGTTGTTGCCGTCCGGGTCGCGGACGAACGCGCCGTAGTAGGCGGCGTGGTATTCCGGCCAGACCTTCGGCGCGTGCAGCACCTCGGCGCCGGCCGCCACCGCCGCGTCGTGGAACGCCTGCACGGCCGCCCGGTCGGGCGCGGTGAACGCGATGTGCAGCGGCGCCGGGGCGGCGTCGGCCGGCGCGGGCTCGACCCAGAAGTCGGGCGTGTCGACGCCGTAGCCGATCGGCCCCGGTTCCATGATCCGCCGGCCGCCCAGCGGGGCGAGGACCGTGTCGTAGAAGGCGCCGCTGGCCCTCAGGTCGCGCACCGCTACGGAGAAGTGGTCGAGCACGTCGCCTCCCTGTGATCGTCGAGAACCCCGCCAGGCTACGAGCCCACTACGACACTTCCCGGACGTTCGGGCGTCGCACTCCCGCCCGTACGCCGGGCGGCCCGCCGCCGCCGGGCGGTGTCCGCGCCGACGAGCAGGCCGGGGAGCGCGCCGAGCAGCCAGATCACGCCCACCGGCCAGTGGATCAGCGCGCCCACCGCGCCCCGGATCCGCGGCTCGTCGCCGACCACGTAGGACGCCTCCGGATCCGACGTGCGGCAGGTCAGCGTCCACGCCCCGGCCGCCGGCAGCCGGACCGAGGCGACCCAGGCGTGGCTGGCGGCGTCCCCGCCGTAGCCGCCGGGCGGCACCCGGACCGGTTCCGCCACCCGGACCGCCGCGCCCGCGCCGGTGAGCCGGCAGTCCGGGGCCGCCGGTGCGAAACCCACCCCGAAGATCGCGTACGCCCCGGGCGCCGGCACCGTGACCCGCCCGGCCGACGTCGCGTAGGGGCCCGTGCCGCCGTACTCCCGAAGGGGTTCCCCGACCGTGCTGCCCTCGGCGCCGAGCCGGACCGCGGACTGCGCCAGCAGCGCCCCGAACACGACGGCGAGCGCGCCGACCAGGTAGCCGCGCCGCGACGGCGGCCGGTCCCGGCGGGGCAGGCGCGCGCCGGCGGCGTACCCGGTCAGCGCGCCGGCCACCGCGAGCGCCAGGCCGCCGAGCAGCGCCCGCCCCCAGCGGGCCTCGCCGGTCAGTGGCACCACCCAGCGGAAGAACGCCAGCGACGCGCCCAGCAGCACGGCCGTGACCGGCGTGGCGACGGCCACCGCGAGCGCGGGGCCGGCGACGCCGCGGCGGTGGGGCTGACCGGCCGCGACCAGGGCGGCGAGCACCGGCGACGCCAGCACCGGCCACCACAGCGCGGGAGCGAGCGGCGGGTCCTCCTCCCACCGGTGCGTCACCTCGAAGAAGAGCAGCGGGACCGGCACGGTCGCCAGCAGCCACGCCGCCAGGACGCCCGGACCGGGCCACCGAACGCTCATCCACCGATCCTCGCACGCCGTTCATCGACGCGACGGCGTGTGCCGTCCGAAAAGGATTGGTCACCGACGGTAGGATGCTGGCGAGACAGTCGAACTCCACGGGGGAAACGATGTTCGAGCGACTGGGCAGATTCGTCGTCGGCAAGGCGTGGTGGGTGATCGGCGGCTGGGTCCTCGCCGCGATCGCCGTGATCGTCACCAGCCCGTCGTTGAGCGACATCACCTCGGCCGACCAGGAGAGCTTCCTGCCGCGCTCCTACGAGTCGGTGCAGGCCACCGAGCTGGGTGCCAAGGCGTTCCCGCAGGCGGCCACCGCCACCGCCACCATCGTGGTCAAACGCGGCGACGGCACGCCGCTCAGCGCCGCCGACGAGGCACGGGTCGGGCAGCTCGCCGCCGCGCTCAAGGGGCGCGACATCCCGCAGACCTCCGGCTACCTGACCGGCCCGCCGGCCGTCGCGCCGGACCGGTCGGTGCAGATCATCTCCGTCGGTCTCGACGCCGAGACTCCGGGCGACCCGAAACTGCTCGACGCCGTACGCGACCTGCGCGCCGCGCTCGGGCCGGACCTGGCCGGCAGCGGCCTGACCGCCGGGGTGGCCGGCGACGTGGCCAGCTTCGTCGACAACGAGGACACGTTCAACTCGGCGTTCGCGATCGTCGGCGTCGCCACCATCGTCCTGATCATCGGGCTGATTCTGATCATCTTCCGCAGCCCGATCGCCGCGCTGCTGCCGGTCGTGGTGATCAGCGTGGTCATGTCCGTCACCACCGGGTTGGTCGCCGCCGCCGGCAAGGCGTTCGACCTCAACGTCAGCCAGGACCTCCAGACCATCCTGCTGATCGTGCTGTTCGGCATCGGCACCGACTACATCCTGTTCCTGCTGTTCCGCTACCGCGAACGGCTGCGCGCCGGCGACGACAAACGCACCGCGATGATCGTCTCGGTGCAGCGGGTCGGCGAGGTCATCACGTCCGCCGCCGGCGCGGTCATCGTCGCGTTCCTGGTGCTGCTGCTCGCCTCGCTCGGCTTCTTCGGCTCGCTCGGCCCGGCGCTCGCCATCGCCGTCGGCGTCATGCTGGTCACCTCGCTGACCCTGATCCCGGCGATCGTGTCGCTGCTCGGCCGCTGGGTGTTCTGGCCGTCGAAGGCGTGGCAGCGCCAACCGAAGGCGACGCTGTCCCGGCGGCTCGGCGCCGCAGTCGGCCGTCGACCCGCCGTGGTGGCCGCCGCGTCCGGAGCGCTGCTCGTCGCGCTCGCCGCCGGCGTGCTCAGCTACCAGGCCGACTACGACTTCAGCGCCGGCTTCCCGCAGGACACCGAGTCGGCACGCGCCGCCAAGGACCTCCAGCGCGGCTTCGCCGCCGGCGCGCTCGCGCCCACCGAGGTCTACCTGACCACCGGCAACGGCACCCCGCTCACCGACCAGCAGGTGAACGCGTTCGCCGCCGCGTCGGCCGACGCGCCCGGCGTGGCCCGGGTGCAGCCGGCCGAGCGCAGCACCACCGACCCGAGCGTCGCCCGGATCAACGTGCTGCTCGACGAGAACCCGGTCTCCAACGAGGCGATCGCCCTGGTCCGTGACGACCTGCGGGACGCGCTGCACGCCAAGGCCCCACAGGGCACGAAGGCGCTTGTCGGCGGCCCGACCGCACTTTTCGCCGACATCAACTCCGCCAACAACCGCGACCTGTCGGTGATCCTGCCGGTCGCCGCCGCCCTGATCGCGCTCATCCTCGGGCTGCTGCTGCGCAGCCTCGTCGCGCCGGTCTACCTGGTGATCGCCGTGCTGCTCAACTTCGCCGCCACGCTGGGCGCGACCGTCTACCTGTTCCAAGGGCTCCAGGGCAAACCCGGCGTCACGTTCCAGCTCCCGATCATCCTCTACCTGTTCGTGGTGGCGATCGGCACCGACTACAACATCCTCATGATCGCCCGACTCCGCGAGGAGGCCCGCGAGGGCCACGAACCACACCGGGCCGCCGCCATCGGCGTGGAACACGCCGGCCCGACCATCGCCGCGGCCGGGCTGATCCTGGCCGGCACGTTCGGGGTGCTGATGCTCGCGCCGATCTCGTTCCTCCAGCAGATGGGCTTCGCGGTGGCGATCGGGATCGTGCTGTCCGCGTTCGTCATGTCGATGTTCTTCGTGCCGGCGTTGACCGGGCTGATCGGGCACAAGGCGTGGTGGCCGGGGCACGGCGACGAGCGGCGCGATGGTGGAGGACGGCATGCGGAGGCAGCGATTGCCGCGCAAGTCAGACAGGAGATCGTCCGTTAGAAGCGTTCACGATCCGCGGTTCCGTGCCCAGAGCGTGTGAACAGACACGACAGTGCCTGTCGCTGCCAGCAAAGCCATCTCCCCCGCTTGTGTGTATACAACAGCAGCAATGATCAGCGTGCCCAGTAGCGCAACCAGGTCTAGGACCCGTTCGCTCGGCTTCGTGTCAGCGTGTCCTAGAGTGCGACGGCGGGCAGGAAGGGGGCTCTCGTTCGGCATGGGCCCGACTCCATCACGCGTTCGAGTCTGGTTTCAACTTCTCGAACGATTTCGAACATCTTCGAACGTTTCTGGATTAAGACCCGCGGTCGGCGGCGGCACTCGGCTTTGTCTGAGCGTGTCATCATGAATTAGGCTCAGGAAGTGACGCAACCCTCTCAGGCGGAGGCATTGCAGCAGCTCGCCGCGGATTTGAAGGCCTTCCACCTCGCTTGTGGACGCCCTAGCTATAAAGAGGTAAGCAGGGCGGCGCGGGCTGAGCAGCTATCGTTGGCCCCGTCAACGATCAGCACTATGCTCAACGGTAAGCATACTCCTAAGTGGGCGCAAGTTCAGACCTTTGTGCGAATTATCGTCAAGCTGCGAGACGGGCAGAACTTCTCTTCAGAAAGGTGTGAGGAGGAGGTTCGCGGTTGGCTTCAGCGTTGGACTTCCGCCCTGGCAGCTTCGCCTGCGCCACCAATCGTGGAATACAGCGGCACTTCCAATTCATCCTCTTCCTTTAGTCGTCCTGCCGATGCCAGTGGCGGTGCTGCGAATCGGGATGAGCGGCGGGCTGGGCGGAGTGTTAGTGGCGAACCTTCCGTCGACCCCGGGATTAAGCGGCCCAGGCGGATCGAGATTCTGGCGCCGCACTTGCGCAGCTTCCATAATTTTCTGAGCCAGGCGCTTTCCGCCAAAGACGAAGAGGGCAGAGTGTGGAGTGCTGCGAAGTATGGATGTTATGCATTCTACGACGTAAGTGGGGATGCGATTTGGATAGGCAGCACCACTGACCGCCTGCGTTCTCGTATTGCCCGGCATCTGACGAGCTTGCGTAGCGATGCCGTCGCTGCTGGCCTTCTTGATGTTCGAGAGGTGGCTGAGCTGGAGCTTTGGCCACTGTGGGGATTGGAGAAGGCTACTCGTCTTGATTCTGATGTTCGACAAGTATTGGCTTCTGTCGAGTCTCAAATCTATCGCCTCGCTGAGTTGCGCAATAATTCTGGGCCGCCGCTAAGTTCTCCGCCGTATGCGACGGGGCCGCAGGCGGAGATTCCGCCCTCTAGCCGCTTCGGGCTCCTCGATGAGCCTCTCTATGCCGAAATGAGTCATCCCGACGTTCGCATCAGGAGGTATGCCGAGAATCTGGCTCAACTCACGGCTGGCGTGCTGGAACGAGGTAGTACTAGTATGGAAACGAGGCGAGCTATTGTAATTCGAGCAAAGCGCTTGACTGCGGCTGTCGATGAGCGATTCCGGTATGTTGCAGGCGGGGATATCTCGAATTTTGATTGAAGTAGCGTGACGGGCAACAATTTTTGTTCGTGATTATATTATTGGTGGTTGTGATGCATGTCGGTCCCTTTGTTTGGTTGTCATTGTGCTTCGCTTGGGCAGTGTGAAGGCACGCGCCCGGGCGGTTGAATTAGGCGGCGATCGCCCGAGCGGAGGCGTACACGTCGGCAGGCAAGGGATGCCGCAACGCCCAGAGGATTCGCATCGGTCTGTCCCCGCCGTGCTCCCGGTACGTCATCGGCCCGGCGTACAGGTACGGAGGCGCGCCCAGATCGCGGTCGGCAACCCGCGTCTCCCGCACGAACAGGTGCACCGTCGAGCCCTGCGCGACGTGGTTGACGTACCGCCGTCCGGTCGCCGACGCCGCCGATGTGGTGCTCTGCGACTCCCACTGGAACAACCGATCGGTGATGGCCCGGTCCGCGTACATCGTGGTGGGGGAGTAGTGCTCCGCCGACTTGACCAGCGTGACGAAGAAAAGATCCGCCTGCTCGTCCGGCAACCACTTCACGCCCTCGCGCAGCGATCCCGGGTTCGCCATGCCGAACGCCGCGCACGCCTCGTTTCGGCTGTAGCGGGCGTGTACCCGCAGCGGCACCCGTCCCGAAGCCGGCCGCTCGGTGACGCGGTGAATCCGATCGCGCAGCACGTCGGCCACCTGCTGTAGCTCCGCGCATCGCGCCGGCTGCGCCCAGAGCCGCTTCAGCCGGGCGTCGCGCTCGGTCAGCGGCACCGCCGGCCCCCACAGGCTGAAATGCAGCATGTCGAGCAGCCGCCCCGACGGCGGCTGCTGGCCGGCCGCCACTCGACCAATCAGGTCCAGCCGATCGACGTCGTCGACATGCAGCATCCGCCCGATGGCCCGACCAAGGTCGCGGTCGTCTGGGTCGCCGCCCGATGCGTCGAGCCCGGCCAGGCGTCGCAGCCCGGCCCAACCGCCGAGGTTCGCCGACCGGTAGACATCCTCGATCTCCAGGCCGGTCTCGTGCAGGAAGTCGGACAGGCTGACGTCGCCGAGCTGCCGCAGCTCCGCCACCAACGCGTTCTTCGATGTGGGGAGCGCCGACTTCAGGTTGGCGAGCACGATGTCCTTCGCCACCCGGTCCAACTCGATGTGGCAGCCGCTGGGAAGGGACGGGAAGTCCTCCCGGACGGCCGACTCGACGGCCCGTCGGCTGACGCCGGCCAGTGCCCGCCAGCGTAGGTCGAAGCGGAAGTTGGCGTGTTGGCCGCCGATGAAGTCGAGGACGGTCAGGCACGGCTTGTCGTCGTCCAGCCGCAGTCCTCGACCGAGTTGTTGCAAGAAGATCGTGGCGCTCTCGGTGGGCCGCAGCATAAGGATCGTGTCGACCATCGGCAGGTCGACACCCTCGTTGAACAGGTCGACCGTGAACAGCACCCGCAGCTCCCGCTTCCGGAAGCGGTCGATCAGCGCGTGCCGCCCGGTGCGGTCAAGCGTCGACGTCACGGCCGCCGACGGCACGCCGTGGCGGGTGAACCAGTCAGCCATGAACTCGGCGTGCCCGATGCTGACGCAGAAGCCGAGCGCCCGCATCCGCCCCACGTCGGCGATACGGTTGACCGCCTGAAGAATGAGCCGCGCCCGAGCGTGGTTGCCGGTGTAGACGCCATCCAGGTCGCCCTTGTCGTAACCCTGCCCGCGCTTCCACCGCACCCGCGTCAGGTCCACCTCGTCATGCAGCCCGAAGTATTGGAACGGCGCGAGCAACTGCCGCTCCAACGCCTCCCACAGGTGCAACTCCACCGATGCGCGGCCGTCGAACCACCGACGCACGTCGCCGCCGTCGCTGCGGTCGGGGGTCGCGGTCAATCCCAGGAGTACGCGCGGCCGAAGCCGCTCCAGCAGGCTCGTGTACGTCGGCGCTTCAGCGTGGTGGAACTCGTCGACGATCACCATGTCGTACGCCTCGGGGTCGATGTCCTGCCGGTGCAGCGACTGGATGGACGCGAACACGTGCTTCCAGCCGTCCGGCCGGTCGCCGCCCACCAGGGTTTCGCCAAAGGTGCCATCGCCCATCACCTGGCGGAACACGGATCGGCTCTGCCGCAGGATCTGCTCCTGGTGCGCGACGAAGAGCAGCGAGTCGACCTGCCCGGCCCGCTGGAGCCGGCGGTAGTCCAGCGCCGCCACCACCGTCTTTCCGGTACCGGTCGCCATCACCACCAGGTTCCGCCAGCGCCCGTGTACCAGTCGCTCGGCGTCGAGGTCGTTCAGGACCTCCTGCTGGTACGGGAACGGCCGCACGTCGAGGTTCGCGATCTCGGTCGGTGCCTCGTCGGCGCGTTCCCCGCGCAGCGCGACGCGCAGCCGCTCGGCGTCCTGCGCCGGGTCGTACGCCTCGAACGCCGAGTCGTTCCAGTAATCGGCGAACGTGGCTTCGAACGTGTCGATGACGTGCGGCTGCTCCAGATTCGAGATGCGCACGTTCCACTCCACGCCGTCGATCAGCGCGGCCTTCGACAGATTGGACGAGCCGACGTACGCGGTGGTGGTGCCGTTGTAGCGCCGGAACAGCCAGGCATTGGCGTGCAGGCGGGTGGTCCGCGTCTCGTAGGAGACCTTGACCTCGGCGCCCAACTCCACGAGCCGGTCCAGGGCGCGCTGGTCGGTGGCGCCCAGGTAGGTGGTCGTGATGACGCGTACCCGGCCGCCTCGGTCGATCAGCTCCCTGATCGCCGGCTCGATGATGCGCAACCCGTGCCACTTGATGAAGGCGCAGAGCAGGTCGACCGCATCCGCCGACGCCATCTCGTGGCTGACCTCGTGCCCGATCCGCGGCTGGTGCCGACCGTTGACCAGCAGCGCGCCGGTGGAGAGCGGTGTGGCGGGGCGGATCGGAAAGACCGGCGCGGCCGGTGGGATGGGATGGGCGGCAATGGCGTGCAGGAGACGTTGGGCATCGGCCACCTGGTCGTCGGTGGTGACGGCACGAGGTTCGGCCTCAGCGATGTGTGCGGCGATGCGGTTCGCCAGGTCCACCTGTCGGGCCAGCTTGTTCTCGCCGCCGCCGACCGCCAGCAGCGCTCGTCGCGTGAGTGCCGCGATGTGGCGGGTCAGTAGTTCGTGCGAGTCGGAGGGATCGAGCTTCTCGTCTTGGACAAGCGCACCTTCAATGTCCCGAAGGCGCGCTGCCAACTCGTGCGTGACGATGTGTTCGTAGATTCCTGCATCGAGGCCCATCGCCGCACACAGTAGTGACAACCGAAGTCGCCGATGCCATCGAACCCGGCACAACGGTGTTCAACGTCGGACATCTGACGGAAGCTCATGCATCATTGACCGCAAAAAGGGCAAAAGTTGCTCTTCGCCTCGATGCGGGGATCGGCAGAGGCATAACATGAAGGGCCTTATTTGCGCTTATCTGATCGTAATCGAGTGGGAACCCGATGGTGACGAGTCTTGAGGTGTCCGCGACGCGAGCGTTAACGCGAGCCCTGAGTGCACTTTCCAGACGAATGCTTGTCGCGTGGCGCTCCGAAAGGCTTCGCGACTCGGCGCGGCCCGCATTGTCGGTGAAACTGTCGTCTGAGTTGCTGGAAGAACTCAGCGGAGATCAGCTTGCAGGGCTCCAGCGCTATGTATCGTCGCCGGACTTCGACGAAGTTGCCCTTCACGTGACTTTGGCAGAGTTGCTTCCCAATCAGGATCCGGACGAAGTGCGGTCTGCCGTGCGGTCTGAGATTGTCGAAGGTATTCGGCACTTCGCGAGCCTCGACGCGCGCCAGCGGCTGAGTATCGCGGATCTCCTGGAGGGCTCGCTTGGGGCGGCCGTCTCCGAACAGGCTGGCCGCTTTTCGCGGCCCCTTGTCGACGCGGCGTCCGCCGCCGGAGTGGCGCATCTGGCATCCATGGCCGCTCGTAAGGGCGAACTCCTGGCCAAAGTGGAAAATCTGCACGCATTCAATGATTTTGCAAGATCGCTGCAAAGTCAGGTTGTGGAGCTGCACGGGGAACTTCAACTTCCACACCTGGGTAACCGAAAGACGGTTCCCTACGATCAGCTGTATGTCGATCCTCCGCTCGAACCGCAGGAAGCGGGCGTGGCGGGGAGGCCGCTGCTGGAGCTACTCGCGTCGTCTCGGCGGCTGATAGTGCTCGGCAACCCCGGAGCTGGTAAGTCGACGATGGCCGCTAAGCTCGCCTTTGACACTGCTGCCGATTCTTCTGGAATCGGTAGTGAGCTGGTTCCGTTCCTGGTTGTTCTGAGAAATCACATGAACCGGCTTAGTTCGGGTGGTCGTACCTTGATCGACTATCTGAAGATATGTGCTGCTGACCCGCACAACCTCGTGCCTCCCGCGGATTCCATCGAGTACCTGGTGACGGTGGGTAGAGCGGTGGTTATTCTTGACGGGCTCGATGAACTGATCGAGGCGGAATTGCGCCGTCGCGTGGTTAAGCTCATCGAGGGTTTCGCCAGTGCATACCCGTTGGCGATCATTCTCGTTACTGCCCGGTCGGTCGGATACGACGACGCTCCGTTCAATTCCCGCCAATTCTCACATGCTCGCGTCTGCGACTTCGATGACGAGCGGGTGACTCAATATGTCCAGCGATGGTTCGCCTTGGATGAACATACGCCCGAAGCGGAGCGGCGCCGGTTGACCGAGAGCTTCCTCCGGGAGAGTTCGAGCGTGCCTGACTTGCGGCGAAACCCGCTGCTGCTGTCGCTCCTCTGTGGCATGTACTCATCCGAAGGATACATTCCCCAAAACATGGTGGAAGCGTACGAGCACTGCGCCCTTCTTCTCTTCAGGTATTGGGACAATCTGCGCGGCATCAAGGGTTCTTCGGAATTCCATGCGCGACTCCGAGGCGCGGTTCAGTATCTCGCCTTCGAACAGTTGGGGGGCGCGTCGAACTTTGGTTCGAGTAGTGCCATTCCTAGGCGTCGGGTGGTCGCTTCCATCGCCACGTACCTTACGGCCAAGCACTTCGATCACGATGAGGCGGTAAAGACGGCGGAGGAGTTTCTCGACTTTTGCACGGGGCGCGCCTGGATTCTTTCGGATGTCGACACCATCAACGGCCAGCCGGCTTATGGCTTCACCCACCGCACGTTCCTTGAGTATTTTGCAGCCGAGTACATCGTGCGGACCCGGGGGAGTCTCAGTGAACTGCACTCGTTTCTCCGGGACAGGATTTCAGGAGGTCGTTTCCATGTAGTCGGTCAGATCGTGCTTCAGCTATTCGACAGGGTAACCGACGACGGGGCCGACGAGTTGATCCGACTATTGATCGGTCGGATGCCGAGCGGCGAAGCCGGCGAAGCTGCCCTGGTGGCATTCGCTTGTCGGGCGCTTTCCCACGTCATGCTCTCACCTCACACCATGAAGATGATCATCCGGGCGGCGATCCTGATCGACGTGCGGGAGCGTCTCGCGCGTAGCGGGCACAGGTCCAGCCCGGCGCTCGGGGCTGGGGCGTCCTATGGGCTGCTGCAGTCAGCGATCAGTTCGGTCATCCTTGATGGGATGCCCGCTAACGCCCGCCACATCACCTCCGCGATCGAGACGGTACTCGCGGAATCCGATACATCGAGTGGGCTTGCCGCATTCATCGTCCAGGAGCTTTCGCGGCGAAAAGGTGCCATTGGGCGACCCTGACCGGGCCCACTGGTGGTATCACATCAGAAGCCCGGCTCGTTGTGCTAGCGGACGCAGCCCTGGCGTCGCCGCTCGTCTCTCCTTGGTCATGAGGTCCAGCAGGATCGCCCGGGCTTGAACGTTCGCATGTACCTGCTCGGCGGCTACCCGCTCGGCTTCCAGCAGGTGCAGCACCGCAGTGGACCTGTCCGCCGACGACATGAACGCGGCTGCGGCCAGGTCGATGTGCACCTGCGCCCGCCGCCCGACGATGATGGGCGGCAGCCGCGAGGTGTCTAGGCGTGACCCAAGTTCTAAGGCATGCTCGGCCTTCCGGGACCGGACGGCGGCGGAGACGGAATGGATGGCCACGTTCGTCGGGCCGAAGGCGGTCCACAGCCGGTTCCGTTCCGCGCCGAGGTCGGCTGCCAGCCGCTCGGCCCGCGACAGGTACTGGGCAGATTCTCTCGTGTCGTCCTGCCCGGCCGACATGACGGCGGCGAGAAGGAGCAGGGCTCCCTGTGCTGACAGCAGGTCGGGATCGGCCGTCGGGTTGCCGGCGGCGAGGTGGTCGATGCTGCTGCGCGTGATCTCCTCAGCTTCACCTGCTCGGCCGGGCATCCGCAGGAGGCCGCACGCGGCCTGGTATGCCGCGATCGCCACGAGAGCCTGGTCGTCGCTGATTCTCGCGGCGATCGCTGCTCGGTCGGCACTGAGCAGCGCGGTTTCTCCGTCGCCGACCTTGGCCGCGAGCTTGGCTGCCGCGAGGTAGCCGGCGGCGAGTAGGCGGAAGGCATCCCTGGTTTGGTGCCCCGAGGGGTCGTTGGTCAGTTCGGTTGCCTGGCGTAACACGTCAGGCAGCAGGCGGGCAGCAGATGAGTAACTCGCCCGTTGGTAGAGATCGTGGATTCGCCGGACGGACCGTCGAAGCTGGGCGAGGGACTGGGCTGGCTGGGCCGGCGGCGTGAGGTAGTCGGTCAGGAAGCTCCGCACGCCACTCAAAAGCTCTGGCCGGGCAGCACTCGCGCTGTTGGCGTCGTGGTCCTGAGTTCCGTCTCCCATAGCCTGCCCTCGGCGCTTGGCCACCGAAACGTCGGCGAGCATGTCGTCGACTTGTTCGAGCGTAACGCCCAACGCGAAGGCGATCCGGGTTCTGTGCCAGGGATGCGGGTCCGTCTCGGCGTTCTCCCACCTCACCACCGTGGACCGCTCCACGCCCAGGATGTCGGCCAAGCGCTCCTGGCTGTATCCCAGCGCCTTGCGGCGCTGGCAGAACCGGTGCCGCTTCAAAGTCATGCTCGGCCTCCCTCCGTTCTGTCGTCAATGTAGTCACAGTGCGTTGAGCTGGTGGGGCGGCGTATGCCTCATTTCTGCGTCATACGGGCTCCGTCGGCGCTGTAGTTCCGCGTCTCTTCGCGCTCGAAGCTGGTGGCACGGCCCGGGGCGGGTGCTGGCTCCGGCGGTGCCGCGCCCCCGATCGTGGCTTGACCGCCGCTCCCGCCCGCCCCGGCGCCGCTACCCAAAACCCCGATTCCGGAGGCGCCCACCGATGCCCGCCGTACCCGTCGACTTCCCCACCTGGCCCCGCTCGCCACCCAAGACCCGCCGACCGTGCGCGCCCCGGCGTCGCCAAGCCACCCCACGTCCGTCCCGTACCCGGGTCACGTGACGGCGTACGCGGCGGGCGTGGGGCGGCTGTCGTGATCGACGAGACGGCGGGTCGGTTCTGGGCGGCGATGCAGGACCGCTGCCCCGGTCAGCTGCCCGAGCGGGACGCTGCGCTGCTGCACGCCACCCTGCTGCGCCTGCTCGACGGCGGCGAAGACCGGTCGGCGCGCCTGGCGTCGCTGCGGGTACTCGGCTGCGCGTACCGCGATCTCGGTTGGCGGCCCTGGCACGCGGCGGCGCTCGGCGGCGCGTTGCTGGCCGTGCCCGGCGTGCGGTGGCGGCGGGTGTGGCGGCTGGTCGAGCGGACCGCGGCCCGGGTGGGTGACGGCCCGGCCTGGTGGCCGGCCGAGGTGGTCGACCACGATCGCGCCGCCGAGGGCGTCGCGGCGCTGACGGTACGCCCGTGGCGGCGGCTGCCGCACCGGCCCGGCCAGGCGGTGCCGGTGTGCACGCCCCGCCACCCTGGACGGTGGCGGTGGCTGTCGCCGGCCAACGCGCCGCGTGCGGACGGCACCGTCGAGTTCCATGTCTGCGCCGTGCCCGGCGGGTCCGTCTCCGGCAGCCTGGTCCATGGGGTACGCCCCGGCGAGCTGCTCCACCTCGGCGCGCCCGCCGATTCCGGGCTGGAGTTGGCCGGTGGGGACGACGATCTGCTGCTGGTGGCCGGTGGCACCGGGCTGGCGCCGCTGCGCGCCCTGGTCGAACAGGTCGCTGGCGCATCGACTCGTCGGCGGGTGACGCTGATCGTCGGGGCGCGCACGTTCGCCGACGTGTACGACGCGATCGCGTTGGACAAGCTCCAGCAGGCGTACGACTGGCTGACCATCGTGCCGGCGTTCTCCGACGACCCGGACGCTGAGCCGGCCGAGCAGGGCACCGCGATCGGCCTGGCGATCCACCACCACCGGCCCGGCCAGCACGTGTACGCGTGCGGGCCGCCCGCGATGCTCGCCGCCGCCCGCCGCTGGCTGCCCATCGCCGGCGTGCCCGCCGACCGCCTGCACCTGCCCACGCTCGGGCAGCGATGACGGGCCGGCCGCCGCATCGTGAACATCGAAAATCGACGTGGCGAAAGTGCAGGCCGCAATTGGCAGTCGGAAAGAACCGGCGCTGGAAATTCCACCGCAGCGGTCACCGATTGCGCGGCGGTGAAAATATCGGCATGGCGACAGGTGTGTGCGCCGCCACCCCTGGTGATCAGGGAAGATGCCTTCCTATTCTGGGTGGACAGAGGGGATTATCAATGTCTAGCGGGGGTGTGGAATGGCGATTTCACGTGCGTACCGAATGGTTTCGGCCGCCGTCCTCGGCGTTTTCCTGATCGTTTCCGGCGGCCCCGCGCCAGGGATGGCGGCGGCGAAGCGCGAGATGACCGACTACCTGGCGGCGCATCCGGGTGGGGTGCCGGTGAGTGCCAACGAGATCAGCTACGGCGACGGCGCGGTGCTGGTCACGCTGCGCGCACCCGTCGGGGCCTACGCACTGGCCGACTGCCCCTACGGGTGGTACTGCTTCTACGACCGGCCCAACTTCGGCTATCCCCGGGGCAAGCTCTCCGACTGTGGTCGGCAGAACCTCGCGACGTGGCAGTGGCAGTTCCGGGTGGCGTCCGCGCACTACAACATCTCCAGCGGATCGGTCACGTTCTACTACGGCACCACCGCGTTGTTCAGCGTCGGCGCCGGCAACCGGGTTCGTGCCGACGCCGCGCCCTATCGGGACTGGGCCAACTACGTCAACCGCCCTTGTTAGTCGGCTTCGGATCGGCGCACGGCCGGTCGACGATGGTCGAGGTTCGCCCGCTGTCCAGGAACAGGTAGGAGGCGAGCGTCTCGTTGCCGGCGCCGATCTTCTCGTGACTGAGCAGCCGGCCGGTCTTCTCGTCGAACTGCAACGTCTCGCGTTGACCTTCGCCGTTGTCGGCGCTGATCGCGTACCCGTCCCGGCCGGCGCGGTCGGGGTAGCTGCCACTGTCGATGGTGCCCTCGGTCCTGGCGAGCAACCGCAGCAGCGTCACCCGCTGCGGCACCGAGAGCGGCCAGAACCGGTGGAACTCGGCGACCAGTTCCAGCAGACCGGCCGCGTTGCGCAGCTCCGGCGACTTCGCGTCCAGCAGGCTGGCGACCTGCGCGCGCAGTTCGGCCGGATCCTCCGACGGCGCTGGCGGCACGTCGGTCAGGTCGCTCGGGCCGAGCGCGGAGACCTTCGCCCGGGACCGCCGGCCGTGCTCGACGGCCTGGACCGTGCGTCGACCGGTGCCCTCCCGGGTCCACCAGAACCGCTCCTCGCGGAACCGGTCCGGCCTGTCCGAGTGCGGCTCGAGGTCGTTCGGTGACCACACCCGCAGGCAGATGTGGGCGTACCGGCCCCGGCTCGGCGGCTCCGACCGCTGCGCCACCCGGGCGGCGATCCGGTCGAGCTGCACGCCCGGGCCCACCGGCTCGAACGGTGTGCCCGCACGGTCGTCGTCGCGGCTGGTCGGCGGCGTCTCGGTCCGGTTGGACGGCGTCACCGGCGGCCGGATGCCCCGGTCCGACGGGCCTTCCGCCGCCATCAACGGCAGGAGGCTGGTGCCGAGCACGGCGAGGGTCACCGGGACCATGATCCGACGCCGGGTGCCGTTCCCGGCCGATGGCCGGCTGGCGCGTGCGCGCCACATCCCGCCGACCAGGTCCGCCGCGGCATTCCGGTTGCGCTGCGGGGGCAGCTTCCCGACCGGGCCCGGGTCGAGGGCGGGGGCCGCGTTGCGCGGCTGAGCCGGCATGGCGCGGTGCCGCCCCGGTCTGCCCGGATCGTGCCCCTCGCCGGGATGCTGGTACCAGCCGGTGGGCCGGGACGTGTCGAGTGGCCTGGGCGACGGTACGCCGACGCCGGAGGGCTGCGGTGTCACCGTCCGGTGGTGCTCCTCGCGGTGTGCCTCCACCAGGTGAGCGGCCAGTCGGAAGCACCACCGGGCGGCGTCCGGCCGCACGTTGTCGTAGGTGGTGGCGACGAGTGCCTGCACGGCCAGGGACAGCCGGAACTGCGTACGCCACTCCGGCCGCCAGTTGCCGTGCTCGGCGTACGCCACGCCGGCGTCGTGCGTGAGCCGCACGATGTCGGCCAGCGCGCGCGGCAGTTGGCTCGGCGCGGGCTGGTCCGGCCGGACCAGGTAGCGCAGGAGCGGCTCGGCCTGTCGGGGTGGCAGGCCGGGCGGCCACGCACCGTCCGGACCGGGGCGTGGTGCCACCCACCGCAGGACCATGGACATCAGCAGGGCCGCCGGGTCGCGGGTCAGCGACGCCAGGCTCTCGTACGACTCAAGGTCGATCATGAAGAACGTGTGGGGACGGGGAGTGCCGTCGACGGTCGCCGGGATCAGCAGATTCCCGCCGTGCAGATCGCCGTGGCTCCGGCCCCGCAGGTAGCTGATGAGAAGGGAGCCGAAGAGCCCGCCCTGCTCGGCCAGCCGTAACGGGTTCGGCAGCATCCTGCCGTCGATGTCCAGCCAGTCCCCGTCCAGATCGCCGAGTTCGAGCCCGGCGGCGGCCGGGCGGATCGCCCCCAGCGCCTTCGCCACCGTCAACTCGCGCTCGACGTATTGGCGCACGGTGGCGGAGGCGGTGGATGGCCCGCCCCTTCCCGTCGGCGGGTTCCAGAGCGTCAGCAGGGCGACAAGCGCCCTCCGGTGGGCCGCGACGAGGAGATCGTCCTCCTCGATCTCGTCCATGGCGACCACCGGGTCGCCGCCGTTCGCCACGTCCTGGAAGGAGAGGTGGCGACCGTCGCCGACCGGATGCCAGCCGTGGTGTTCCCTGACCATGTGCCGCTCGGCGAAGCCGGGCGCGTCGTTCCGCGCCTGGATGTGCCGGCCCGACTCCGGCGGGCCGTCCCCGCCCACGGGATGCACCTTGACCAGCTTCTTGTGCTCCTTGGTGAGCCCCGAGCCGGTGGGGATCACCAGACTGGCGGGGAACGCATAGGCGCCGGTGTATCCGCGTAGGGGTGCGTCCTGCTTCAGCGCCCGCGCGGTGCCGCCTTGGCCGGCCGCCCATTCCCGCAGTGCCGCCAGCACGGGCGCGTCCTGCCGGAGCCACCGCGGTGTGGCATCGAGACCTTCGTCCATCGTGGTCGTTGAACTTTCTGCTGATGAGGGATGTGGTCGGAACTTGAGTCCTGGCTCAACCTACCGGAACTCCGACGAAGCATCCGCTAACTCACGCCTCAGGGCGAAAGTGTACTTATCGGTAGTTCAGTGATCACGGTAAGATGTGATCAAGAAGCGGAAAGTAACATCTAGCGGCGTAGATGTAAGCTCGGGGCGGCGGACCGGGAGGTTGACGTGACGGACCGGACTGATTCCCTGCTCAGGCGTCAGGTCGACCCGGCCATGATGTCGCTGCTGCGGTCCATGTCGGTCTGCCACTCCCGCGCCCAACGCCTCGACGCGCTGCGCACCACGGTCTCCGTCGTCATCGCCGGCGCCGGCGCGACAGTCGCCTTCACCGGCGTGTCGGCCACCGCCGTCACCGCGCTCGGCGCGCTCTGGGCCGTGGTCAACGCGCTCGGGCTCGCCTCCTGGTCACGCGGTCAGCTCCGGCGGGCCGCCACCATCCAGGAGATGTTCGACGTCGACCTGTTCCGCCTACCGTGGAACGCGGTGACGGCCGGCGACCGGGTCGCCGCGCACGAGATCAGCCGGCTCGACCGCGCGTTCCGGGGGCACCGAGCGCTACCTGCGCGACTACTACGAGATCCCGGAACTGCCCGCCCCGTACGACGTCCTCGCCTGCCAGCAGCAGAGCCTCGGTTGGGGCGCCCGGCTGCGCCGCCGCTACGCGTACACCGTGCTCGTCGCGGTGGCGACCTGGACGGCGGTCGGCGTCGGCTACGGGGTGCTCGCCGGCCTGACCGTGGCGCACCTGCTGCTCGCCTGGTTCGTGCCGTCGCTCGGCGCGCTGCTGCTCGGCGTCGAGATCTACCGGGGGCAGCGCGAGATCGCGGTCGAACGCGACCGGGCCATGACCATCGTCGAGGGCCACATCGCCTCGGCCGTCCGCGACCCGGCCGCTGACGCCGGTGACCTGCTCACCGTGGCCCGCCAGGTGCAGGACCTGCTCTTCCGCAGCCGCTGCACCCAGCCCCGCGTGCCGAACTGGTTCTTCCGACGGTTCCACGCCGCCGACCGGGTCGACTTCCAGTCCACGATGGTCGGTCTCGGCCAGGTGCTGCACCCGCCCGCCCCGGCGACCCGACTCGACGGCTGAGCGCGGGGCCGCGCGGGGCCGCGCGGAGCGCCCGACGTCGGTACCCTCCTCCGGTGCCGCACACCGAAGACCTGCTGGCCGGGTTCACGCCGGCCCGGGCGTACACGAAGGATGTCGTCGCCGACGCGCCCGCCGCACCCGGCGTGCACCTGGTGCTCGACGGCGGCGTGGTCGCCTACGTCGGCCGCACCGGCAACCTGCGCGCCCGGCTGCGGCAGCACCTCACCGGCAACCGTGACTCGTCGGTGCTGCACGAGCAGGTCGGCCAGCTCCTCGACACGCCGGGCCGCGCCGCGACCCGCGACGACATCGCCGGGTGGCTGGGGCGGTGCGAGGTCCGCTGGCAGGAGACCGACAACCCCGAGGGTACGAAGGAAGCACTGGTGCTGGCGCTGCGTCCCCGTTTCAACCGTCAGGTGCCCCGCTCCCGCTGATGTTGGAGATTCACTTCAGTTCGCGAAACTCGAAGGCGCCACCGATTTCACGCTGGCTATTCTGAGTGCTCGATTCGTGACTCTGAGGAGTTGATGATGGCTGGTCGATGGGAAGCCGAACCCGCTGCGACGTTCGCCCGTCGGCTCGGACGATCCGCCGCCGAACTGGGCGAGAGCGGCGGCACGACCACCTGCCCCGACATCTGGGAACTTTCCAACGGTGACGTGGCCGTCATCGGCCGTGACCTCACCACCGCGTACGACGGACGCCTGCCGGAGGGTGTCAGCGTCGGTCCCGACGAGCGACTGGTCGTCATTCCGCGCAGCATGATCCGGGCCGCCAAGCCGGACATCCCGGATGCGTGACCTGCTGCGGGCGGCGTCCGCCCGACAACTGAGTCTGCCCGAGTACGAGGCCGACTTCTACGCCACGGTGGAGACCGTGGACGAAGTGATCCTCAAGACCGAACGGGCCCAGACGTTCCGGGAGCCGGACAGCCCCAGTTGGGAGGCGTTCGCGGCCGGTCGATGGGACGACGCGCTGCGGATCGCCGCTCAGCCCAATCCCGAGCTGGCCCAGTTCTTCGCCCGCCTCGACGAGCTGGGCTCGGGGCTGCACCGGCTGAGGATCGTGGAGCTTCCCCTGACGCCATACCTGATCTGGGAGCTGAACTTTCTCCGCTACCGCGCCCAAGCGGGTGAGCGGATCGGCGTGCTCGTCGCAGAGGCCGTCGCGGAGCGGGAGCGGGACCATGGCCGGATTCCCGAGCTGATGGTGGCCGGCAGCCGGGCCGTCTACGACGTCCGGTACGACGAGACGGGGCTTCCGGTCGGCGCGGACAAGGTCGTCGAGCCCGGGGTCGTC
This sequence comes from Micromonospora sp. DT227, assembly GCF_049841835.1. Classification (NCBI taxonomy): domain Bacteria; kingdom Bacillati; phylum Actinomycetota; class Actinomycetes; order Micromonosporales; family Micromonosporaceae; genus Micromonospora; species Micromonospora sp. DT227. The sequence goes on from NZ_JBNCLA010000001.1 coordinate 1,732,159, forward strand.
GAGGGCTGCAAGTCCCAGATTCTGGCGATGCTCGATCAGGCCGAGCCGTTCGAGTCGTTCTTCCGTCGGGAGGTCGACGGCCGGACGCCCTCCACCGCCCACCTGTAGTAGCCTGCCCGCACCAGCGACCGTGAGGCAGGCGTGCCCCGACTGCGGATGGTCACCGGCCTGGCCCGTCGATCGGCGGCGCCAACCGCGCTGCTGCTCGCGGTGCTGGCCATCCTCGCCGCGGTGCTCTTTACGCCGATCGGACTGCTCTGGATCGGGGACCGTCCCGGCTACGACTGGCCCCTGCTCGGCAACGTCGGCCAGGCCTATGGTGCCGCCTCCGCCATCCTCGCCGCTCTTGCGTTGATCGGCGTGGTCGTCTCCCTGATCGTGCAGGCGCGGGAGGCCAAGGCAGCTCGGGAACAGGCGCTCCGCGCGTTGCACACCGACCTGCTCAAGATGGCCATCGACGACCCCGGGCTGCTGGAGTGCTGGGGCCCGATCGAGGAGTCGACGGATCTGCGCTGGTTCCGTAAGCACGTCTACAGCAATCTGATCGTCACCCACTGGCAGCTCATGTGGGAGGTCGACGCGCTCAGCGAACCCCACCTGGAGGTGCTGGCCGACCAGTTCTTCGCGGGCGCCGCCGGGCGACGTTTCTGGGCGGAGGCGAGGGGCCCGCGCATGAAGGCCGAGACGTCGCGGCGGGCCCGTCGCTTCACTCTGGTCATGGACCGGCGCTACCAGATGGCCGTCGCGGCGGGCCCGGCAGCCGACGCGGCGCGTGCCGTGCCGGAGCCGAGCGAGCCGGAGCCGCACCGTCCCGCTGTCTACCTCGTGAGAGGTGCCGTACTCGGCGGGGGAGCGGTATTCGCCGCTCACCACCTGCTGCGGCGGCTCACCGCTCGTCGGGATTCGCGGTAGCGGGGCGGGCCGCGCGCAGCGCGTCGACCACCACCGCCCACCGGCTCGGCGTCATCTCGTCCGGGGACCGCAGCACGTCCCCGTCGTGCACCACCACCCCCGCCTCCCGCAACAGCCGTAGATTCGGCCCGTACGCCGGATGCGCGGCCAGCGCGGCGTTCACCCGGGGGAAGACGTGGATCGGCAGCCCGGTGCCGAGCAGTTCGTTGAGGATGCCCAGCGCCAGCGTGTCGCTCGCGCCGGCGGCCCACTTGTTCAGCGTGTTGAAGGTGGCCGGCACGACCGCGGCGGCGTCGGCGGGCGGGTGCGGCTCGGGGTCGCCGGGGCGACGCCACTCGACACGTACCGGATGACCGGTCTGCGCGGCGAGCGCGTCGCGGTCGAGCCAGCTTGCCGCGATCGGGGTGGCGATGAGGCAGACCCGCCACCCGTCGGCGGCGAGCAGGTCGGCGAGTTCGCCGATCCGCTGGGCCGGGGGAGCGGCGCAGACGACGAGGTGGAGCACCGGCGCGTCACTCATGCCCGCAAGTCTTACCCGGAAACGCTCCCGCCCGAGCACCGTCGGTGGATGCTCGGGCGGGTGAGGTGTTAGGCGGGGGCCCCGCCTATACCGAATGCGTTAAAAGGGGGCCCCGCCTTTCTGGGTTACGCCGTTGACCTTGAGGGTGTACGGGGCGTACTGCTGGACCTGCTCGGTGGGCTCGTCGTAGGCGACCACGGCGACCACCTTCGGGAAGAGCGCGAGCAGCGCGAGCTGCGCCCGGTTGAGCGTCAGGCTCGACTTGCCGTTGAACTCGAACTGCCAGGCCAGCGAGTGCTTCTCGTCCAGCCCGATGAGCCGCACGTTCCAGTTGTGCACCGCGACCGGCTTGATCTCGGTGGGCGAGTCGAACGCGGCGAGGCTGCTGCCGTCGCTGACCGTGGTGCCGCCCAGCGTGACGTCGTCGACGAGCAGGCCGCCCTCGTTGACGCCGCCGTCGCTGACGTAGCGGAAGCCGAGCAGGATGTTCTTGCCGGCGTACGCGGACAGGTCGAAGCTGTGCGGCTCGAAGCCGTCGGTGGTGCCGTTGAGCGCCGGGCCGAGCGGACCGTCGGTGGTCTTGTCGCCGGCGACCGCGGTGTAGGTGGCGCCGCCGTCGGTGGAGACCACCACGTAGCCGTAGTCGAAGCCGACCTCCGCGCCGTACTTGGCGAGGAAGCGCAGCGTCGGGTCGGCGGTCGGCACGGTCACCGGGGTGACCGCGGCGGCGTCGGTGTTGTCGGCGTTGCCGGAGAACAGCACCGGGTTGCCGGCGCGGTCCGGGTCGTTCGTCACGACGGTCCAGGCCAGCGGCAGCGCCGGCAGCGTCTTCGCGCCCTGGAACGACAGCGACCGCAGGTCACGGCCGCGCAGCACGGTGCCGTCGGCCTTGGCCAGCGGGACGTAGTCGGCGCCGTTGGGCGCCGCGCCGGGCGTGGCGTACGCGGCCGGGTTGGCCAGGTTGACGGTGGAGCGCAGGCTCTTCGTGGTCACCCGGCTCTTCGGTACGCCGAGCATGATGCCCGTGCGCGACTCCCCGACGATCTTGTCGACCAGCGTCATGGTCTGGTAGTCGTGGATCACCTGGTACATGTTCTTCGCGCCCTCGGCCTTGAGCGCGGCGTCCAGGCTGGCCAGTCCCTGCAGGTCGGCGTCGTTGTGCAGCCGGTGCACGATGTCGTTGCCGTAGCGGTCGTACAGGAACTGGATGAACGCGTACGCGTTGCCGTAGTCGGCGAGCACCGCGTTCGGGTTCGGGCTCTCGCCCCACAGGTTCAGCGAGTTCTCCGGGCCGCCGCAGTCGCGCGGGTTGGCGTTGTACGGCGTCTGCACCGTGCCGAAGCCCTGCTGGCAGTAGAGGTGGCTGTCCGCGCCCCGGTCGAAGACGGTGGCCTTCGTGTCCACGTACCCGGTGAGCGTCTGCGCGAAGTCGGACAGGCCCTCGTTCATCCAGGTGGTCTCGAACGGGTCGCTGTAGTAGTGCGCCAGGTGCTGCCACTCGTGCGCGAACGTGCCCTCGTAGCTGAACGGGCGGGCCGGGCGGCTGGTGCACAGGTCGCCGGTCGGCTCGTCCGGCGGGTTCGCGCCGGTGCGGTGCAGCCAGTCGAACGCGTCGACGGTCATCACGTTCCGGTCGAACAGCTCGTTGAGCTGCGCCGAGAAGAAGCCGGCGATGTAGGTCGGGGCGGCCGGGAATTCGTAGTAGTTGTCGTCCCGGACGTTGTCGATCAGGGTGACCGTCTTGTTGCCGCCGCCGGTGTAGTCGCCGCCGTTGCCCTGCGCGTCCGGCGGGATCTGGGCGTTGCTGCCGTCGCGGTCCGGCGGCCGGCTGAACGCCACCGTCTCCTTCGGGTACATGTTCGTGTCGAACTCGTGCACGAAGCTCTGCACCTGCGCGTCGGTGATCTGCGTCGACGTGGGGATCTGGTTGCGGCAGTCGTCGGCCGGGAACGCGATGTCGTTGGCGACCCACACCTCGACGTTGTCGCCGACGCCGCGCAGCGTGTAGTCCTTGCGGTAGTAGCTGCCCTGGAAGTCGTCCATGCCGAGCCACTGCCGGACGGTGCCGACCGGCGGGGTCGGCGCCGCGGCGGCCTTCGCGCGGGCCTGGGCGCGCTTCTGGTAGCGGGCCGGGGTCTTGACCGGCTTGCCGTCGAGCGTGAAGTCCTTGCGGGTCAGCTCGCGGGTGTCGTCGACGACCGGCTTGGCCTTCGCCTTGGCCGGTGCGGCGGATGCGGCCGTCGCGGGCAGGACGCCGAGGAACGGTAGGACGAGTGCGATGGCTGCGGTACCGGCGATCCGGCTGCGTGCCATTGGCCCCCCTTGTCGGGTGTGCGGAATCCGGCCGACGGGGTCACCGTCGCGTGCGCCGGAGGACATTCACGTCGTTCGTACGCCACACTGTTGCCTTTGGCAACCAGTCGAACGTGTTAAGAAGGGGCCCCGCCTCTACCGGATGCGTTAAGAAGGGGCCCCGCCTTGCAGGTCGTGGAGAGTGTGCTGCGTGACGTGCGCGAGGGCGCGCACCGGGGCGTCGTCGTGGACTCGCCGCCGGGGGCGGGGAAGTCCACGCTCGTGGTGCGGGCGGCCGCGGAGCTGGCCGTCACCGGGGACCCGCTGATGATCGTGGCGCAGACCAACGAGCAGGTCGACGACCTCATCGACCGGCTCGCCCGGCGGGCGCCCGAGCTGCGGATCGGCCGGCTCTCCGCGACCGACTACCGGCCCAGCGAGCGGGTCACCGGCCACGGGACGGTCCGGGTCGCGGCGAAGGTCGCCGACCTCGGCGGGCCGGCCGTCACCATCGGTACGGCGGCCAAGTGGGCCACCGTGCCCGAGGGTTCCTGGCCGTGGGCGATCGTGGACGAGGCGTACCAGATGCGGGCGGACGCGCTGCTGCGCGTGGCCGGCCGGTTCGAGCGGGCGCTGTTCGTCGGCGACCCTGGGCAGCTCGACCCGTTCTCCGCCGTCGAGACCGCCCGCTGGACCGGCCTGACCTGGGACCCGATGCAGTCGGCGGTGGCCACGCTGCTGCGGCACAACCCGGACCTGCCGGTACACCGGCTGCCGGTGTCGTGGCGGCTGCCGGGCTCCGCCGCGCCCGTGGTGTCCGCCGCGTTCTACCCGTTCACCGGCTTCCGGGCCGGCACCGGCCCGGCCGACCGGGCGCTGACGTTCACCGGGGCCGGTCCGGGTGACGCCTACGACGCCTCGGTCGAGCTGGCCGCCGCGACCGGCTGGGCGTTGCACGAGCTGCCGGCGCGACACACCGTGCGTACCGACGCCGAGGCCGCCACGGCCTGCGCGGAGCTGGCGCTGCGGGTGCTGGCCCGCGGCGCGGTCGCGGTCAGCGAGGCGGCGCCGGGCGGCGCGCCGGTGACCGCGGACCGGATCGCCGTCGGCGCCGCGCACCGCGACCAGGTCGCGGCCATCCGGTCCCGGCTGGGCACGGCCGGCGCGGGCGTCACGGTGGACACCGCCAACCGGCTCCAGGGCCGGGAGTACGACGTGACGATCGTGCTGCACCCGCTCTCCGGCCGGCGCGACGCGACCGCGTTCCACCTGGAGTCGGGGCGGCTGTGCGTGCTGGCGTCCCGGCACCGGCACGCCTGCGTGGTGGTGGCCCGGGCCGGCATCGGCGAGCTGCTCGACGCGTATCCGTCGACCGAGCGGGTGCACCTGGACGTGCCGGTGAAGTTCCCGGACGGGTGGGAGGCCAACCAGACCGTGCTCACCCACCTGGACGCGCACCGGGCCTGAGTACGCGCACCCGGGTACGCGCACGGGTCGGAAACGACGGGCGGGCCGGCCGGGCGGTCCGTTCGGATCTTCCGGCGGGGGCGGGCGGTGGGCAGGATGGCCGGGTGCATCCTTACGACCCGTACCAACAGCAGCCGCCGTATGCCGCGTACTACCCGCCGCAGCCGGAGGAGGACGGGATCAACTGGACGACGGTCCTCTGGGTCGCGGTGCCGGCGCTGCTGGTGATCCTCTGCTGTGCCGGGTGCGTGGTCTCCGGGTTCGCCGGGGCGTTCATGGAAGGCTTCCAGGAGGGCTACTCGTCGTCGTAGGCCGGCGGGTCGCACCTCGACGCGCGCGGCTGGCGGTGGTGCGTTAGACAGGGCGCATGACCTTGAGCGTGCTGCCCTGGCTGGGCGGGGCCCTGGTGGCGGTGGCCGCCGGGTTCCTCGCCACGGTGCTGCCCCGGCGCCGCGAGCGTGACCGGGGCCGGCGGGTCGCCTGGTCGTCCGCGCGGGCGGCGATCCACGACGCCGCCGTCAGCCGGGACGCGGCCACCACGCCGGTGCCCGAGGCGGACCGGTTGCTGGCCCGCGCCGAACTGCTCGCCGCCGCGCGCGACGGCGGCGCGGACGCGGCCCGGGAGGCGACCGCGCACGCGCGTCGGGCCGACGAGCTGTGGCGGGCCGGCCGATGAGGGTACGCCGGGAGCTGCTGCGCTGGTCCCTGCTGGCCGTGGCGGCGGCGCTGCTGGCGGTGTTCCTGGTGGCGCAGCGGCAGAGCGTCGACGTCAGCTACGGGCGTTCGCCGTCGTCCGCCTCGCTGCCGGAGGAGGGTGCCGCCGGGGAGTTGAGCGACGCGACGGTTCCCTCGGTGGCGGAGATGACCGCGCTGGTCGCGGCCGATCCGGTGGTACGCCTGCCCGGCGCGACCGCGCGCTGGGACACCGCCCGCGTCCGGGCCGCCATCGGCGGTGACGACACCCGCATCCTGGTCGCCCCGCCGGGGCTGGACGAGGCGGAACGCCGGCGGGTCAAGGACGTCGAGAACGCCGCGATCCGGATCGTCGGCACCGAGGTCAGCGGCGGGTTCTACGTGGCCACGGCGGACGACCTGCCGGGCTGGCGGGCGCAGTTCGCCACCGGTGACGTCACCGGGCAGGTGCTCGCGCTGCTCGCCGGGCTCCGCAAGCAGCCGTCCCCGCCGGACCGCGACGACCTGCGCTGGCGGGAGCCGACCACCGCCGAGTTGGCCCCGGTGACCGCCGCGCTGCGGGCCACCGGCCGGTACGTCGGGTCCGGTGCCACGCTGCCCCGGCTGCCGGAGCGGACCGCCGGGGACGCGTTCCCGGACGGGGCCTGGTTCGTGGTGCTGCCGGCCCAGCCGTACGGGGCGCCGCTGCCGGCGTACGGGCCGGCGTTGCACCGGCTCGCCCCGGAGCGGCCGGTGGTGGTGATGTACGGCGGCTGGATCGAGTACCACGGTCCGGGCGCGGCGGACTTCGCCGAGGTGGCCGGCGCCAGCTTCTACGCGCAGTACGGCGGCCGGCTCAGCCGCTACGCCTATCCGCAGCTCAACGTGCTCGGCGCGTACCTGGCCCGGGTCACCGACGTGCGGTACGCGGGGCTGTTCGACAGGCCGCTGCCGTACCGGCCGTTCGACCCGCTGCGGGTGGCGTTGCCGGCGCTGCCGTGGCTCTTCGCCGGCTGCGTGGCCGGCTTCGTGGTGCTGTCGATCCGCACCGTGCGCGGCGCCGGTCGGGGCCGGCCGGACGACGTTGGGCCGGGCGGCACGCCGGCGCGGCTGGCCGGGCTCTCCGCGCTGGCCGTGGAGCTGTCCCTGCTCACCGACGCGCGCAGCGACCCGGCGCTGGTGCGGGGTGTCGGCCGGCTGCGCGCCGCCCGGTACGCGCTCGACGACGGGCTGCCGGACCGGCACGTACGCGGTCTGCTGGCGGACGCGGCGGCCGAGCTGGACGGCGTGGCCCGGGACGTGCGGATGCCCGGCTACCGGCCGGACGTCTACCTGCGCGGGAGGCTGTCGTGACCGGCACCGAGCGTCGGCGGGCCGGCACCGCGCGCGGGCGGGCCGGCACCGCGCGTCGGAAGGTCGGCACCGCGCGTCGGCAGTCCGGGACCGCGCGCCGGCGGGCCGGGACCGCGCGCCGGCCGGTGGGCACCGTGCGCCGGCTGCTGGGCCGGCTGGTCGGGACCGCGTTCGGCCGGGCGGTGCTGGCCTGCCTGGTGCTGGCCGGCTGGGCGCTGTGGACCGGCGGCCTGTTCGACGGGCCGGCCGCCCGGCAGGTACGCGCCTCGTCGGTCTACGCCGCGCCCGGCGTGGAGCTGGACCGGGCCGCCGCCGAGCGGGTCATCGGCAACCGCCGGCTGGTGGTGCTGATGATGCGGCCCGGCAGCGACCTGTCCGAGGCGTGCGACGACACCGAACGGGCCACCCAGGGCACGCTGGTGCTGGCGATGAGCCGGGACGGCGACGACTGGGACACGTACGGCTGTTCCCGCCTCGGCGGTGACAGTCCGCGCGACGTCGGCCGGTCCGTGGTGGTGGAGACCGTGATCGGCCAGGGCACGGACGCGTTCGTGGACCGGCCGGTCGAGGCGCTGAAGGTGATCGTGCTCAACTACGACCGGCTGGTCCGCACCGGCCTGGTGCCGGACGGCGCTCGGACCATCAGCCCGTCGTTGCCCCGCTACCTGCTGGCCGGCGGTGCGCTCGGCGGCGTGGTGGCCGGCGCGGCGGTGCTCTGGTTGGGTGGCCGGCGGGCCGGCCGGCTGGCCGACGCGCGGCGGGCCGGGCGGGACGCGCGCGCCGACGAGCGGGCCGCGTTGGGCGCGGCGACCGCCGTGCTCGCCCAGCAGATCATCGACCTGGACCGGGCCGGCGGGCCGGGCGGGTCGGCGTACCGGCGGCTGGCCGGCGACTACGTCGGGCTGCTCGACGAGGTGTCCGGATCGGACGCCGGGGACCCGGCGGTGGGCCGGCTGCGGGAGCGGGTGGACGAGTTGAGCCGGCGGGCGGCGGAGCTGGCGGACGACGCGGCGGTCGCCGGCGCTCCACAGTCGACGCGGACGCGCGGACGGGGCCGGCGGTGACCCGCCGGCCCCGTCCCCGGAGCGTCGTCAGCGCCCGGCGGCGACCACCGTGGCGGCCGGCCAGCTGTCGCTGAAGATCTGGGCGGGCGTGGCGCTGCGGGCGGCGAAGCCGAACAGCGAGTCGACCCGGGCGGCCTCGGCGGAGCTGGGGTACGGGTTGGTGCAGCTGGTGCCGGCGCTGCCGCCGGACATCAGGATGGCGCAGTTGCCGTTGTAGTTGTCCGGCAGGCCGAGGATGTGGCCGATCTCGTGCGTCATGATGCGCAGCGGCGAGTACTGCTGGGCCTGGTTGTAGTCGATGACCACGCGACCGTTGCCGAGGCTGGTGCGCTGGGCGTACGACCCGCCGCCGTAGGTGTAGTAGATCATCAGGTTCGACCCGCACTGGGCCATGTTGATGTTGTTGGTGTAGTTGTTCCAGATCGACGCCGCCTGCACCGCCGTGCTGGCGAACGGGCCGGCCTGGCTGGTGTTGTAGCAGACGTTGCGGACCGCGGCGGAGGCCGGTGCCGGGTTGACGGCGACCGCGCCCAGCGCCGTCAGCGTCACGGCCGCGAGGGTGGCGAGGATCCGGGACAGCTTCGGCGTACGCATGGTTCACACTCCTGGGGGATGGGGGGTGTGCGGACGCCGACAGCCTATCGATACAGATCGATCGATATCAAGGTCTGTCAGGTGGCGGCGTGCGGATCGGCCGCGTTCAGCTCGGCGACCACCCGGTCGTACTCGCCACGCGCCGCCGCGTGCCGGAGGAACTTCACGCGCTCGACCTGGATCTCCGTGGCGTCCGGTTGCGCCTCCAGCAACGCCACCACCTCGGCCACGAACTCGTCCAGCGGCATGGCGAACTCGCTGCTCTCCTGTCCGGGCAGCAGCCCGGTCCGCACCGCCGGCGGCACCAGCTCCACCACCCGTACGCCGGTCCCGGCGAGCTGGAGCCGGATCGACTCGCTGAGCATGTGGATCGCGGCCTTGGACGCGTTGTAGCTCGGGGTGACCCGCAGCGGCACGAACGCCAGCCCGGACGAGACGGTGACGATGGTGGCGTCCCCGCGCTGCCGCAGGTGCTCGACGAACGCGCCGATCAGCCGGATCGGGCCGAGCACGTTGGTGGTGATCACCTCCTCCGCCGAGGCGAGGAACGTCTCGGGCGAGCGCCAGTCCTCGATCCGCATCACGCCGGCCATGGCCACCACGACGTTGAGCTCCGGGTGCCGGGCCAGCACCGTCTTCGCCGCCGCCGTGACGCTCGCCGGGTCGGTGGTGTCGATCGGCACGGTGTCCAGGCCCGGGTGGGTCGCGGCGATCTCGTCGAGCAGTTCGGTACGCCGGCCGCCGACGATCACCGTGTTGCCCCGGTCCCGCAGGGCGAGCGCCAGCGCCAGGCCGATCCCGCTGGTGGCGCCCGGAATGAAGATGGTGTTCCCGGAGATGTCCATGCCGCCAGCATGGCCGGTCCGTGGTGGCCGGGGCAGAGTTCCGTGATCGGGGGATCCCGGATCCCTGGTTCGCGTCGCCCGGCGGCGGATACTCGGATCATGGACCGGATCGCCCTGGCCGACTTCCTCCGCCGCCGCCGCGAGGCGCTGCGCCCCGGTGACGTCGGGCTGCCGCCGGGGGCCCGGCGGCGGGCCCCCGGCCTGCGGCGGGAGGAGGTCGCCGCGCTCGCCGCCATGTCCACCGACTACTACACCCGGCTGGAGCAGCGGCGCGGCCCGCAGCCCAGCCCGAACCTGCTCGCCGGGCTGGCCCGGGCGCTGCGGTTGACCGGCGACGAACGCGACTACCTGTTCCGGGTGGCCGGGCACAGCCCGCCCGAGGCGGTCTCCACCGCCACCCACGTCGCGCCGGCGCTGCTGCGGGTGCTGGACCGGCTGGCGGACACGCCGGCGCTGATCCTGTCGAACCTGGGGGAGACGCTGGAGCAGAACCGGTTGGCCGCCGCGCTGCTCGGCGAGCGGACCGGCCACACCGGGCCGGCCCGCAGCGGGATCTTCAGGTGGTTCACCGACCCGGCCGAGCGGGCCCGCTACCCGGTCGACGACCACGACCGGCAGAGCCGCGCGCAGGTCGCCAACCTGCGAGCCGCGTACGGGCAGATGGGTCCCCGCTCCCGCGCCGGTGAGCTGGTCCGGGTGCTGCGCGCGGCCAGCGACGAGTTCGCCGGGCTGTGGGAGCGGCACGAGGTGGCGCAGCGCTACGCCGACCACAAGACGCTGATCCACCCGGAACTCGGCCCGATCGAGCTGGACTGCCAGGTGCTGTTCACCGAGGACCAGTCCCAGGCGCTGCTCGTGCTCACCGCGCCGCCGCGCAGCGAGGGCGCGGAGAAGCTACGACTGCTCGCCGTGCTCGGACACGAGCACTTCCCAGCGTGAACCGGGCACAGGAACGGCTATTCACGCCGCCGGGAATCCCCGGTTTTGGTGTCAACCTCCCGTCACGCAGGGTGTTCTGCTGATCTCCTCCGGTCGATAGCGTCGGGCCACTGGCCGCCGACGAAGGGCCGAGAATGGACAACAACGGACACCCGCTCGACCGCAGGCGACTCCTCGCCGGCGCGGCGGCGGCCTCGACGCTCACCCTGACCGGCCTGGCCGTCGCGCCCACCCCCGGCGCCGCCGCGGCCCCGGCCGGCGCCGGCACGCCGCTGGTGACCCGGGACCGGATCGCGACCGCCGCGTTGCGCGCGCCCGACGGCTCCGCGCCGGCGGTCCGGATCCGGGCCGACTTCCACGACCGGCTCGCCGCCTGGCTGGCGTTCTGGTCGGCGAACTCCCCCCGCGCCTGGAGCGCGCCGACGCAGGTGGTCGCCCGGGTCGCGCCGGCCGGCGACGCGCTGGACCTGCACGCGGTCCGCTACCGCCGCGACGACGAGCTGCGGGCCGGCTTCGCCGCCGTCCGGCGGGACGCCACGCACCTGGCCACGTTGGCCAGCCTGCACCACCACTTCCCGAGCGTGCGCGTCCAGCCGGACGGGACGATCCGGATCGGCGACGGGCCCGCCGGCTTCACCGGCGCGCCGGAACAGGTCGCCTTCGCGGTCGCCGCCTGCCGTGGGCTGTGGGGCGACGCGGCGGCCACCGCCGATCGCTGGCGGGAGCACGCCGGCCGGGTCCTCGCCCGCGCCGGCCGGCCCGCCGATGCCGCCTCGCACGCCGGCTGGGCGGCCTTCACCCGGACCAGCCTGCGTCGCGGGCTGGGCACCGAATCGTACGAGTGACCGGAGGAAACAGATGTCCCGCAACGAGTTCCGCTTCGTGGTCGACGGCGTCGACCTGACACCCGACCAGCAGACCCTGATCGCCGGCGAGATCCAGAAGGCCGGCCTGGCCGCGCTGCGGACCGCCAACGCCAAGCTCGTCAACCCGCTCACGCTCGGCCACGGCAACATCAAGCTGCGGCCCGAGTGGTACGGGCTCTGGGTGCTCGACGGCGTGCTCGCGCAGGACCTCGGCCAGAAGATCAACGACATCGGGTTCTGGATCCAGCGGTGACCGACGCCGCCCGATCGGCCGGCCCGCCGGAGCGGATGTGCCCGAGCACGCCGGCGTCCAACGCCACCGTGTTCCTCGGCATGATCACACCGGCGGGCCGGGTGGCCTACGTGACGCCGGCCGTGCCGGCCGAGGTGGCGCTCGCCGGGGCCGACGACTCCGACGGGCCGATCGAGTCCCGGGTCCGGCTCGCCGGCCCCTGCGTCACCTCGTCCTGCGGCTTCTGGACCGGCTCGCACTGCGGCCTGGGCGCCCGGATGGCCGCCTCGTACGCCGAGACCGCCCCGCCGGCCGAGGAGACGCTGCCGAAGTGCGCGATCCGGCGTACCTGCCGGTGGTTCGCCGAGCAGGGACCGGCGGCGTGCCCGGCCTGCTCGCACGTGGTCACCGACGCGCGGTGAACGCGGGTGGCTGCTTGACCCGGCCACGCACAGCCGCTGATCCTCGCGGCCGTGTCGTTCGCCTCCGCTGCCGGAGCGGTCAGCCGGCGGACACCTGGTGTGACCCGTCGCGGACCCGACGGTAGCGCTCGTAGATCACGCGGGAGCTGAACGTCTTGGTCTCGACCAGGTCCAGCGGGATGTCGGCGGTGACCGGCGGCAGGTACGGCGTGCCGCCACCCACCATGACCGGACACCGGTACATGCGCAGCTCGTCGACGAGGCCGAGCTCGATCGCGGCCCCGGCCAGCACAGTGCCGCCGATCGAGACGGGCTTGTCGGTCGCGTCCAGCGCCATGGCGATCTCCTCGGCCACCGACGCCTTGGCGAGCCGGGCGTTGCCCTGGACGTCATCGAGCGTACGGCTGAAGACGACCTTCGGCAGGTCGCGCCAGGTGTCGGCGAACGCGGCCCCGATCTCGGTCTCGCGCATCGCCGGATCCGTCTCCCACACCAGCATGTTCTCGTAGAGCCGGCGGCCCAGCAGGTAGCCGCCGAGCTGGCCCACCTCCGCGTGGTGGAAGCGGATCAGCTCATCGTCGGGGCCCGCCCAGTCGAACGAGCCCGCACGGTCGGCGACGAAGCCGTCCACCGAGACGCTCATCGAGTACATCAGCACAGATTCTCTCCTTCTCCGGTCGTATCCGGACCACAGCCTGACACACCGGGACGATGTTCTGACGCCGTGAGACCGCGGCGTCGCCGCCTGTCGGACCGGTCGACTAGCGTCGGGAGGTCATGGAGCCGCGGTTCGGCGAGGAGATCATCGGGCGGGATCACCCGGCCGGGTTGCTGCGCGCCGAGGTGGCGCGCGTGGTCGACAGCCACGGCGGTCTGGTGCTGGTCACCGGTGAGCCGGGCATCGGCAAGACCACCCTGGTCTCGGCCGCCGCCGACGAGGCCCGCCGGCGCGGGGCGCTGGTGCTCGGCGCCGCCTGTTGGGACTCCGACACCGCCCCCGACTACTGGCCCTGGGTGCAGGTGCTGCGCCGGCTGGCCCGGGCCACCGGCGACGCCGCGCCCGCCAGGGAGGCCGCCGACGCCGGGCTGGCGGCTCTGCTCGGCGAGCGCGCCGCCGACGACGACCCGGTCGAGCCGGGTGACGACGGCGGCCGGGACGAGTTCGCCAGGCACGACGCGGTGACCGGCGCGCTGGTCGCGGTCGCCCAGCACCGGCCGGTCGTGGTGGTCCTCGACGATCTGCACTGGGCCGACCCGGCGTCGTTGCGGCTGCTCCGGTTCGCCACCCAGCACACCTGGTTCGAGCGGCTGCTGGTGATCGGCACCTACCGCGACGCCGAGGTGGAGGCCGACGACCACCGGCTGCGCCCGCTGCTGCTGCCGTTGGCCGCGAAGGCCACCACCGTCACGCTGACCGGCCTGGGCCGCGACGAGGTGGCCGCGCTGATCCGCCGCACCGCCGGCCGGGAACCGGGCGCGGCGCTCGTCGACGAGGTGCACCGCCGCACCGGCGGCAACCCGTTCTTCGTCGAGCAGACCGCCCGGCTCTGGCACACCGACGGCCTGGCCGACACCATCGCCCCCGGGGTACGCGAGGCGGTGCGGCGCCGGCTCGACCAACTACCCGCCCCGGTGGTCGAGGCGCTGACCGTGGCCGCCGTGCTGGGGCGCGAGTTCCACCGGATGACGCTGGCCGCCTGCGTGCCCGCTCCGGCCGCGCAGGTCGACCGGCTGCTCGACCGGGCCGCCGCCGCCCGGCTGGTGCTGTCCCGCGGCGGTGGTCGGTTCGCCTTCGTGCACGACCTGGTCCGGGAGACGCTCTACGACGGGCTGCCCGAGCATGAGCGGCACGCCCGGCACGCCGCCGTGGTCCGGGCCGTCGACCGCGCCGACGACGCGCTCGCCGGCCGGCCCATCGCCGCCGACCTGGCCCGTCACGCCTGGCTCGCGGGCCCCGAGCTGGATCCGGTACGCGCCGGTGACCTGCTGCTGGCCGCCGCGCGCGACGCCGGCGGCCGGCTGGCCGTGGAGGAGTCGGTACGGCACTTCCGGCGCGCGCTGAGCCGCACCGACGAGCCGGTCCGGCGGGTCCGGGTGCTGTTGGAGCTGGCCGGGCTGCTGCACCACGCCGGCACGTCGGGCGAGGCCGAGCAGTTTCTCGTCGACGCCGCCGCGCTGGCCCGGGGGCTGGCTGAGCCGGCCGTGCTGGCCCGGGTGGCGCTCACCGTCCACAGCCAGCACTCGGCCACCCGGCGTCGGCTCGACGCCGACGCGCTGGTGCGGGAGGCGTACCAGCGGTTGATCGGCCCGCCCGAGCCGGAGCGGTCGACACGTGCCCTGGTCACCGACCTGATCACCGCGACCGAGACGCTCGCCCGGCACGGCCGGGACGACGAGGCGCTCACGTTCAGCCTGTGGGCCCGCCACGACACCACCTGGGGGCTCGGCACGGCCGAGGAGCGGGCCGTGGTCACCGCCGAGATCCGCGAGGTGGCCCGCCGTGGCGGCGACCGGGACACCGAGCTGTGGGCCACGTCGTTGCGCTGGGTGGCGCTGCTGGAGCTGGGTGACCCGGCGTACCGGGACGAGCTGGCCGCGTTCGTCGCCGGTTGCCGGGCGGGCGACGTGGCCCGGCAACGGATGGCGGCGGCCGTGGACAGCGGCATCATCGCCGCCTTCCGGGGCGACTTCGCCGCCGCCGACGCGTGCTACGCCGAAATGGAGGGCTACGGCGAGTGGGAGCACTCCGACCACGCCTTCATGGCCCACCACCTGCGCTGGTCCCTGCTTCTGCTGCGCGGCCGGCTCGCCGAGGCCGAGGCCGTGCTCGACCGGCCCGGCGCGGCCAACCATCCGCAGGTGGAGCTGCTGCGGGCGATCACCGCCGCCGAGCGCGGCGACGCCGACACCGTGCTCCGGCTGGTCGGCGGCATCGAGGCCGCCGGCACGGCGTACCCCCGGCCGGTGTCGGCGCTGTGGCTGCGGCTGCGGGCCCAGGCGGCGGCCGTGGACGGCGACCCCCGCCGTTGCGCCGAGGCCCGGGCGGCCCTGGCGCCGCACCGCGGACGGTGGATGGTCGCGTTGTTCGGCTGCGACATCGGCGGCCCGGTCGACCTCTGGCTGGCCACCGTGGACGCGGCGGAACGGCGGTGGGACGACGCGGTCGCCGGCTACGCGGCGGCCCGGGCCGCCGCCGACCGCCTGGGCGCCCGCCCCTGGTCGGTGCTCGGCCGGGCCGGGCTGGTCACCGCGCTCGTCGGGCGCGGCGGGCCGGGGGACGCGGCCGAGGCGGCCCGGCTGCGGGCCGGGACGGTGGCCGAGGCGCGGGAGCTGGGCATGGTCCAGGTGGTCGAGCGGCTCACCGCGGCCGACCGGCCGGCTCGCTTGCGGGCCCCTGACGACGGCGCGGGCGTGCCGACGTTTCGGGCCGGCGCGCCGGTCGGGTCCACGACGTCGGCCACGTCAGGTGTCGCCGGTCGGGACGGGCTGCGGGGCGGTCCCGGTGTCAGTGGTTGGGCCGGCATGACGGTCGGTGCGGGCACGCGCGTCCGATCCGGTTCCGTGGCCGGTGGCGGCCCTGACGCGGAGGCCCACGGTGCCGACGCGGGCCGGCCTGCGTTCTGCCTGGACGGGTCGGTGTGGCGGCTCGCCTACGCCGGTGTGGTGGTGCACCTGCCCGACGCCAAGGGCCTGCACGACCTGCGGCTGCTGCTGAGCCGGCCCGGTGTGGACGTGCGCGCGGTCGAGCTGCTCGCCCCGGCGGCCGGTGCGGAACTGGTCGCCGCCCGCCGCCTCGGCGCCGACCCGGTGCTCGACGACGAAGCGAAAGCGCGCTACCGGCAGCACCTGCGGCGGCTCGACGACGAGATCGACCGGGCGGCGCTGCGCGACGACGCGCGGTGGCTGGCGGCCCTGGACGCCGAGCGCGCGGCGCTGCTCGACCAGTTGCGCGCCGCCGCCGGGCTGGCCGGGCGCAGCCGCCGCCTCGGCGACCAGGCCGAGCGGGCGCGCAAGGCGGTGACCGGCCGGATCCGGGACACGCTGCGCCGGATCGAGCAGCGGCACCCGGTGCTCGCCGCCCACCTGCGCGAGTCGGTCACCACCGGCGGCACCTGTCGGTACCTGCCGGCCGAGCCGGTGCCCTGGCGACTCTGAGCCCGGCCGGTGTTCCCACGCCGGGGCGGCGGGACCCGGAGCGTCCGGGCCCCGCCACCCCCCGGGTCAGCGCCGGTTGTAGCGGCGCATGGTCAGCGTGCCGAACACCACCACGAACCCGGCGCTCCACAACAGCAGCCACATGGTGTTCGTGGCGTCCGTGGCGCCGGCCATCGCGGCCCGGACCGAGGCGACCAGATGGGTCACCGGGTTGACCTTGACGAACGCCTGCAACCAGCCCGGCATGGTGGCCGGCTCGACGAACACGTTGCTCAGGAACGTCAACGGGAACAGCACCATCATGCTGACGCCCATCACCGACTTCTCGCTGCGCAGCACCAGGCCGAAGAACGTCCACACCCAGGAGAACGCGAACGAGAAGACCACCAGCAGGCCGATGCCGGCCAGCACGCCGAGCAGCCCTCCGTCGGGACGGAAACCGAGCACCAGCCCCACGGCCAGGATGACCACCGCGGCCAGGACGTACCGCAGCACGTCGCCGAAGATCATGCCGACCAGCGCCGCCGGCCGCCACACCGGCAGCGTCCGGATGCGGTCGAAGACGCCCTTCTCGATGTCGTTGTTCAACCCGACCCCGGTGTACATGGTGATCATCACGACGCTGGTGACCATGATGCCGGGCAGGAAGAACTGGAGGTACGCACGCGGGCTGTCGGCGAGCGCGCCGCCGAACAGGTACGTGAACATCAGCACCATGATGATCGGGAACGCGGTCACGTCGAACAACTGCTCCGGCACGTGCTTGATCTTCAGCACGGCCCGCCAGCCGAACGTCAGCGACGCCGACAGCGGGCCCGGTGGCGCCGGTCGCTCCCCGGGGGCGAGCACGGTGGCCAACGCCTCGGTGGAGGGCACGTAGACGGACGGGGCCCGCCCGGTGGTGGTCGCGGTGTCGCTCATCGGGCCGCCTCCAGCTCGTCGTCCCGGTCGTCCGCCGCGACGGCCGGGTGGTCGGTCAGGGCCAGGAACACCTCGTCCAGGCTGGGCTGGCCGAGGGAGAAGTCGTCCACCACGATGCCGGCCCGGGCCAGCTCGCCGAGCGCCCGGGCGGCCTGCTCACCGGCCTCCAGGTCGGTGCCGTCCTCGCCGACCCGGGCGGTCAACGCCACCGGGTCGGCGGCGAGCTGCACCGGCACGTTCAACGTCGTCCGCAGCACCTGCTCGGCCCGGGGCCGCTGCCCGGCGTCGCGCAGTCGCACGTGGACGGTGCCCGACCCGACCGACGACTTCAGCTCGCCCGGGGTGCCCTCCGCGATCACCCGGCCGTGGTCGACCACCGCGATCCGGCCGGCGAGCTGGTCCGCCTCGTCCAGATATTGCGTAGTCAGCAGCACCGTGGTGCCGTGCGCCACCACCGCCCGGACGATCTCCCACACCTGGTTGCGGCTGCGCGGGTCCAGCCCGGTGGTCGGCTCGTCCAGGAACAGCAGGTCCGGCGTGTTCAGGATGCTCGCCGCGATGTCGATGCGCCGCCGCATCCCGCCGGAGTACTTCTTCACCTGCCGGCCGGCGGCCTCGGTCAGCCCGAACGCGGCGAGCAGCGCCTCGGCCCGCTCCCGCGCCGCCGGGCGGCCCAGCCCGAGCAGCCGGCCCAGCAGGACCAGGTTCTCCGCGCCGGTGAGGTCCTCGTCGAGCGAGGCGTACTGGCCGGTCAGGCTCATCCGGGCGCGGACCGCGTCGGCCTCGGTGACCACGTCGTGGCCGAAGACCCGGGCCGTACCGCCGTCCGGACGCAGCAGCGTCGCCAGCACGCGTACGGCGGTGGTCTTGCCGGCGCCGTTGGGCCCGAGCATCCCGTAGACGGCGCCGGCGGGGACCCGCAGGTCCAGACCGTCGAGCGCCCGGGTCGAGCCGAACGACCGGGTCAGGCCGTCGGCCTCGACGGCCAGCCCGGTGTTCCGGTTATTCATGATCACTACCTCTCTCCATGGATGGTTCCCCGCAGGCGTACGGGCGGGCCGCCCGACCCTCGCGCAACGCCAGACCCCACCAGCACAGCTCGTCGAGGAGCACCCGGACGTCCTGCCGGAGCCGTTCCTCGACGTGCCCGTCGGGCAGCCCGCCGTCGAGCAGGTCGACGCCGACGGTGTCCCGCACGGTGGTGGCGTGCAGCGCGGTGAAGACGGTCCGGAGCTGCTCGACCGCGTACCGGCCGACCGACCGGTAGCCGTACGAGACGAAGCCGACCGGCTTGGCCTGCCACTCGTCGTACGCGAAGTCGATCGCCTGTTTCAACGAGGCCGGGAAGCTGTGGTTGTACTCCGGGGTGACCACGACGAACGCCTCCGCGCGCGCCACCTGCGCGACGAACTCCCGGATCGCCGGCGTGGGCTCGGCGGGCAGGGCGGCCGGGAAGTCGTACCCGGCCAGGTCGATCTCCCGCACGACCAGCCCGGCGCGGTGGCGGGCCTGGTCGGCGAACCACCCGGCGATCCGGTCGCCGACCCGGCCTTCCCGGGTGCTGCCGATGAGCACGGCGAGCCGTAACGGTGTCATGCCGCCCCTCCCTCGCTGCCGGCCTCGACCGGTAGGCGCCAGACGGCCCGCCAGATCGGATCTGGCGGGCCGTCTCGTCGGGGGTGTCTGGTCGAATCGGCAGATGACCGAGGTACGCATTCTCCGCTGGAGCACCGAAGACCTGGCGTTGCTACGGGCGCTGAACAGTCCCGAGGTGCGGGCGCACACCGGCGGCCCGGAGACCGACGAGCAGGTGCGTGCCCGCCACGAGCGCTACCTGCGCGGGCCGGGCCCGCGCAGCGGGACCATGTTCTCGGTGGTCACGCCGGACGGGACGAAGGTGGGCAGCGTCGGCTTCTGGGCGCGTGACTGGCGCGACGAGCCGGTGTACGAGATGGGTTGGGCGGTGCTCCCGGCCCACCAGGGGCGGGGGCTGGCGACGGCGGCGGTGCGTGCGGTGGTGGCGGCCGCCTCGGCGGTGGGCGACCGGCGCTTCGCGCACGCGTACCCGTCGGTGGACAACCCGGCGTCGAACGCCGTGTGCCGCAGGGCCGGGTTCACGCTGCTCGGCCCGACGGAGTTCGAATACCCGCCGGGGCACCTGATGCGCTCGAACGACTGGCGCATCGGCCTGACGCGCTGACCCGGCCGGCCGGTCAGTGCGCCGCGTCCAGTCGCGTCCGCTGCTCGGCGGTCAGCTCCAGGTCCACCGCGGCCAGGGCCTCCTCCAACTGGGCCACCGAGGAGAAACCGACGAGCGGGATCGCCGGCACGTCGCCGCCCATCAGCCAGGCCAGCACCACCTGGTTGACGGTGGCGCCGGTCTCGGCGGCCACCGCGCGCAGCGCCGCCAGCCGGGCCGGCGTGCCGGGCAGCGCGTACGCCTCGCCGAGCCGCTCCGGCTTCGCGTACGCGCCCTTGAGCAGCGGGGAGTACGCGACCAGGGTGAGCCGCGGCTCGGCGCGCAGGTAGCTGACCACATCGGGGCCGGCCCAGCCGATCTGGCCGTCCGGGTCCAGTTCGCTCGGCTGGTCCACCCGGGGCGGCAGGTAGCTGCGGTGGTACTGGAGCACGTCGTAGCCGGGCAGCCCGGCCGCCGCCGCGAGGGCCCGGGCCCGCTCGACCCGCCAGGCGCGGTGGTTGCTCGCGCCCAGCAGCCCGACCGTGCCCTCGGCGACCAGCTCCGCGAAGCCCTCCACCGTCTCGCGCAGCGGCACGGTCCGGTCCTCGATGTGGGCGTAGAGCAGGTCGATCCGGTCGACCCCGAGCCGTTCCCGGCTGCGTTCGGCGGACTCGCGGATCACCTTGGCGGACAACCCCTCCGGGTTGTCCCGGTAGCTGGTGCCGGGCGCGAGCGGGCGGGCGCCGAGCTTGGTGGCGAACACGATCTCGGCGCCGATCCCGCGGCTGCGCCGCCAGCGGCCGAGGAGCGTCTCGCTCTCGCCGCCCTGGCCGCCGTTCTGCCAGAAGGCGTAGTTGTTCGAGGTGTCGACGAACGTGCCGCCGGCCTCGACGTACCGGTCGAGGATGGCGTAGGAGGTGTCCTCGTCGGTGGCGGTGCCGAACAGCATCGCGCCGAGGCTGAGCACGCTGACCTCGCGGCGGGTGGCCGGATCGGTGCCGATGGTGCGGTGACGCATGTCTGGGTCCTCCCCGTCGGAGCGTTTCCGCCACCCTGCCCCTTCGAGCGCGCGCGAAGTCAAACCCCGGCCAGGGGGCGGCCGACGAGCCAATCGGGGAGCGGGTCGGCACGGCGACACCATTCGCGCACCGTCGAATCATTGGCGCGTACCGGCGGTGGTGGTCTGCAATGGCAGGGCAACGACGCCCGCCTCGGCGGGTGGCGCGGAACCAGGAGGCGGCGGGCCGGTCAAACGGGGGTCGGCCCGCCGCACGGGCGGAGGAGGGGCCGTGTCGGCCCCTCCTCCGGCCGGTTCAGTCCGGTACGTAGTCGAACGTGTCCGGGTTGGGGCCCTGCCGGCCGGCCTCGCCCTGGTCCAGGCTGCCGAGCCGGTCCATGGTGGCGTCGTCGAGCGTGAAGTCGAAGATGCCGAAGTTCTCCTCGATCCGCTTCGGCGTGGTCGACTTCGGGAAGACGATGTCGCCGCGCTGCACGTGCCAGCGCAGCACCACCTGGGCCGGGGTCCGCCCGACCTGCTCGGCGACGTCGACCACGGTCGGGTCGTCGAGCACCTTGCCCTGCGCGATCGGCGACCACGCCTCGGTGCCGATCTGGTGCGCCCGGTCGTACGACCGCACCTCCTCGTTGCCGAAGTACGGGTGCGCCTCGACCTGGTTCACCGCCGGCACCACGTCCGCCTCGGCGGCCAGCCGCTCCAGGTGCGCCACCTGGAAGTTGGACACGCCGATCGACCGCACCCGGCCGTCACGTTGGAACTCCTCCAGCACCTTCCAGGTGGAGACGAAGTCGCCGTCGTAGAGCGTGGGCAGCGGCCAGTGGATCAGGAACAGGTCGAGGTAGTCGAACTTCATCGCCCGCAGCGACCGCTCGAACGCCTTGCGGGCGTCGTCCGGGCGGTGGAAGCCGTTGTTCAGCTTGCTGGTGACGAAGATATCGCCCCGGTCCAGGCCGGAGGCGCGCACCGCCTGCCCGACCTCGGCCTCGTTGCCGTACATCTGGGCGGTGTCGATGTGCCGGTAGCCGATCTCCAACGCCGTGCCGACCGCCCGGGCGGTCTCCCCGGGGTCGATCTGGTAAACCCCGAAGCCGAGCTGCGGGATGGAGTTGCCGTCGTTGAGCGAGATGTCCGGAACGCTGTGGGCGGCCATGTCGTGTCTCATCTCCGATCGTCCGGGATGCCCGGAAGCGCTTCCACGCGGCTCCCGGGCCGTGCCACCCGGGGTTCCTACCCGCTCGGCGGGCGTCCTCACGGCCGTCGGCGGGTGATCTGGGACAAGCCGTCAGCCCCAGATGGACCGCGCCCACTCGGGGTGGTCGACGAACGGATTGCGGTTGCCCTGCCAGCGCTCGTAGATGCGTTGGTTGCGGCGCTGCTCGAACGAGTCCGGCGGGTCCTGTTCGTTCCAGGCGAGCAGCTTCGACAGCCGGCCGAGCCGGGGCGTGGTCCCGTTGGCCACCGAGTCGTTCGGCTCCAGGTCCGGCCAGCCGTCGTCGCCCTCGTACCGGATCGCCATGTAGAGGATCATCCGGGCGACGTCGCCCTTCACGGCGTTGCGCGGCTCGAACGAGTCGGCGTCGGTGTAGCAGCCGGGTGCCTCGGCCACCGCGCTGCCGCCTGCGTCGAAGTCCTTGTTGCCGCGCAGCGAGTTGACCGACACGTCCTCCGGTCGCAGGTGGTGCACGTCGGTGCCGGGGCCGGTGGCGGTGCCGAAGTCGCCGTGCGACTTGGCCCAGACGTGCTCGCGGTTCCAGTCGTTGACGCCGCCGCCGTTGCTGGTCTTGCTCTGCGAGCGCCCGCTGTAGAGCAGGATGACGTTGGCCGGGTTCGCCGGGTCCTGGTCGGTGTCCTTGAGCGCGTCCCACACCTGGTCGTACGTGAGCTTCGTCTGGGTCCTGATGATGGTGTGCAGGGCGGTGCGCAGCGCCGGCCCGGTCCTGCCGGTCGCGGCGGCGTAGTAGTCGGTGGGCGAGGCGGTGCCGGTCGGGCTCGGGGTCGGGCTCGGGGTGGTCCCGCCGCCGAGGCTCATCGCGGTCGGGTTCTTCAGGCCGCCGTGGCTGAAGTACGCGGTCAGGGTGCCGGTCGCGGTCACCTGCCGGCCCCGCAGGGACGGGTTGGCGAGCAGCCCGAAGGTGCTCCGCCAGGCGGCGGTGACCTGCACGTACAGCATCCGGCCGGTGCCGGTCTCGGTGGCCTGGTCGGCGATCGCGATCGCGGTGTCCGCGGTGAAGCCGGACGTGATCACCGTGTTCGTCGCGGTCGGTTGGCCGATGACGTAGCCGGTGACGGTGGCGGCGCGGCCGTCCTGGGCGGCCAACGCCTGCGCCACGGTCAGCGTGGTGGCCGCCGACGCGGCGTGGGTCACCGCGAGTGGGGTCGCGACGGTGACGGTCAGCACGACCGCCGCGATCAGCCGCCCGGATCGCGAGCGGGTGACGCTCCTCATATTCATGACCAGCGATGCTATTCGGTGTCGGGTGAACTCCGGGAGATCACGGCGACAACTTTCCGTCCCGACCGGCCTCGAACAGCACCGGCCAGGGCCGGGCCGACGGGGCGACGAACGCCGTCCCGGCCGGCGTCTCCGCCGTGGCCAGCACCTCGGCGGCGAGCCGGCCGAACATCGGCGCTGCCGGGTGCGCCGCCCGGTTCGGCCAGCCGGCGGAGATCCGCCGGGCCAGCGGCGCGCCGACGAGCGGTCGCCAGGCGATGCGCGGTTCCCGCCGCGCCAGGGCCGCCGGCTCGACGGCCACCGCCCCACCCGCCAGGAGCAATCCGAACAGGAACTCGGGGTTGCGCGCCGGGCGGACCCGGGGCGGGACGAAACCGTGCTGCCGGCACACCGTCAGCAGGTGCTCGTGCCAGCCGGGGGCGGTGGCCGGTGGCGCGGTGACCAGATCCAGGCCGGCCAGGTCGGCAAGCGCGACCGTACGGGCCCGGGCCAGCGGCGAGGTCCGGGGCAGCAACGCCCCGACCGGCACGTCCACCGGCTTCCCGAACCGCAGTCCGGCCTCCTCGACCGGATGGTGCAGCAGGCCGACGTCCAGCCGTCCCTCCGCCAGCATCCGCCGCTGCTCGGCGCTGGTCAGCTCGTGCAGATCGAGGTCGAGTCCGGGTGCGCGGGCGGCCAGCCCGTCGAGCAACGCGCGC
This sequence comes from Micromonospora sp. DT227, assembly GCF_049841835.1. Classification (NCBI taxonomy): domain Bacteria; kingdom Bacillati; phylum Actinomycetota; class Actinomycetes; order Micromonosporales; family Micromonosporaceae; genus Micromonospora; species Micromonospora sp. DT227. The sequence continues at coordinate 1,755,760 of NZ_JBNCLA010000001.1, forward strand.
ACCGTCACGGCCGGGGTCTCCGGGGGTACGCCGGCGCGCAGCACACCGAGCGTGCCCCGGCGCACCTGGTCGGCGAGGTGGCGCAGTCGGCGTTCGCCGGCGAGCAGGTCGTCCGCCTCGCCGAGCAGCAACTGGCCGGCGGTGGTGAGACGGACCTGCCGTTGCGACCGGTCGAAGAGTGTCGCGCCCAGCTCCTGCTCCAGCCGCCGGATCGACTGGCTCAGCGGCGGCTGCGCCATCCCCAGCGTCTCGGCGGCCCGGCCGAAGTGCAGCTCCCGGGCGACCACCACGAAGTGCCGCAGGTGTCGCAGCAGGTCCACCCGCGCACCCTAGCGTCCGCGCTGGTTACCGTGTCGGGGTGGACGCGACGCAACGGGTCGGGGAGATCTTCGGACGGGCCGGGCTGAGCGGGTGCCTGCACGTCGCCGACGTGGACGACCCGTCGCGCGAGGTGGCGCTGCGCGCCGACGAGCAGATCGTGATCGCGTCCGTCTTCAAGATCCTGCTGGTGCTGGAGTTCGCCCGGCAGGTCACCGCCGGCCAACTCGACCCGGGCGAGCGGGTGCTGGTCGGCGCCGCCGACCGGCTGGGCGGCTGGGGAGTGGCCGGCTGCGCCGACGACGTCGAGGTCTCCCTGCGCGACCTCGCGTACTTCGCCATGTCGGTGAGCGACAACACGGCCGCCGACCTGCTGCTGCGCCGGGTCGGCCCGGACGTGCTGCCGATGCTGGCCGCGGAGCTGGACCTGCCGCGTACCCGGATCGTGGGCGGACCCCGGCAACTGGTCGAGACGATGCTCGCCGACGTGGGCGCGCGTACCGAGGCGGACTTCGCGCGGATCTTCCCCACGCTGCCGCCGGAGCGGGTCCGGGCCATGCGGGTCTTCGACCCGGACCACACCACCTCCAGCACCGCCCGCGAGCTGACCCGGCTGCTCGGCCTGGTGTGGCGCGACGAGGCCGGCCCGGCGGAAGCCTGCGCGACGGTCCGGGAGCTGATGGCCCGGCAACTCTTCTGGACCCGGCTCGCCGCCGGCTTCCCGCCCGCGGTCCGGGTCGCCGGCAAGACCGGCACACTGCCCGGCCTGCACCTGGAAGCCGGCGTCGCGGAGTACCCCGACGGCGGCCGGTACGCCGTCGCGGTCCTGGCACGCACCGAGCGGCTCAGCACCCGCCGGATCGACGCCGACCTGGCCATGGGGGAGGCCGCCCGGGCGGCGGTCGAGTCGTTGCGCTGATCCTTCGGACCGGCGACCCGGTGTGCACCCGCTCCGACCTGCGGTGATATCGGAACGGATATCGATCCTTCCGTCGCTCGATCTTGGACGCCGCGGCCGGTGCGGTGGTGGAGTGGGCCTACCGATCCACCGATCCCTGAACGGGGAGGACGACCTGTGCCCGAGAACCAACAGTCCCGCTACGCCCGCCGCCGCTTCCTGCGCGACACCGCCGTCGGCGCCGCCGCGGTCTCCACCGCCGGGCTCGTCGCCGGCACCCCGGCCCAGGCCGCTCCGAGCGCCCCGGCGGGCCGGCCCGCCGGCCGCGCCGGCGCGGTGAGCTTCCGCTGGTGGGGCACGGCCGGGTGGCGGATCGACATCGGCGACCGGACCGTGCTTGTCGACCCGTACCTCAGCCGTTTCGACACCGGCCTCTTCCGGGGGGCGTTCCAGCCGGACACCGCGCTGACCGTGGCCGCCGACGTGGTCGACCGGTTCGCCGACCGCGCCGAGCACATCCTGGTCACCCACACCCACTGGGACCACTTCAACGACGTGCCGCACATCGCCGCCCGGACCGGCGCCCGGGTCCTGGGCACGCTCACCGCCTACCACCTCGGGCTGGCGTACGGGCTGCCGGCCGGGCAACTCGCCCCGGTCAAGGGCGGCGAGGTGCTCGACTTCGACGGGTACACGATCGAGGTGGTCGGCTCGCTGCACAGCCGCAACGCGGCCTGGTCGATGGCCTTCCCCGGGGTCCGGGTCAGCCCGCCGCCACGGCCGACGAAGATCTCCGACCTGCCCGAGGGGGACACGCTGGCCTACCAGATCCGGGTCGACGGCGGGCCGTCGGTGTTCTTCATGGGCGCCAGCGACCTCGACGAGCGCAACCTGGCCGGCCTGGCCCCGGACGTGGCGATGATCGCCTCCGCCGCCACCACGTCCGTGGCCGACTACGTGCCCCGGCTGATGGCCGCGCTGGACCACCCGAGGACCGTGGTGCCGGTGCACTGGGACAACTTCGAGACCCCGCTGACCAACCCGCCGACGGTCGCCGCCACCGACCGGGCTCGCCTCGACGCCCTGATCGCCGACGTGCGTCGGGTCTCGCCGCGCAGCCGCGTGGTGGTGCCCGAGTACCACACCGCGTACCGGTTCTGACCGGTCGCGCTCAGCCGGCGGTCAGGTCGCGCAGCGCCAGCACCGACTTCCAGTTGCGCGCCGTCGCCACCACACCCAACGTCTTCTCCAGGTACGCGGTGGTGAACTTCGTCCGCCCGTAGTTGCCGGCCGGGTAGTGCAGGTGCAGCTCCCGGCCGACCACCGCGTACGCCATCTCCTCGCCGGCCGGCACGGCCAGCTCGCGGACCCGGGCCGGGTCCGGCGCGGCGGACAGGAACACCACCAGCACCCGGGTCGGGTCGTCCTGACGCCCCGCGTACGGGCTCGCGCCGGCCAGCGCGGCCAGCTCGCCGCCGTCGCGGACCAGCACCGGCACCCGCAGGCCCAGGTCGTCGGCGAGCCGCGTCGCGATGCCCTCGGCGAGCACCTCGTCGCGGGTCGGGGGCGCGGTGAACACCACGTTGCCGCTCTGGAGGTACGTCTTGACGTCGGTGTGACCGAGGTCGGCGACGACGCGACGCAGGTCCGCCATCGCGAGCCGGGTGGCGCCGACGTTGACGCCCCGCAGCAGGGCGGCGTAGCGGGTCATGACCCGCAGCCTAGGTCAGGCGGACGCCAACCGGGCGTAGACGTCGCCGGAGCGACCCGCCGGCCGGTACGTCTCCAGCAGCCGCACCAGCCCGGCCGCGTCGAGCCACTCGTCGGCGGCGAAGCGCATCGTCTCCACCGGGGAGTAGTTGTAGCGGTAGCCGCCCGCCGACGCGCCCAGCCGCTGCACCTGGTCGAGCACCGCGAGCGCCGCGTCGTGCGCCGGTGGGAGGTACTCGAAGGAGAGCGCGCGCACCGGCCGACTCAGCCCGGCCAGCACGTCCCCCTCGAAGCCCTCCACGTCGACCTTGCAGAACGCCGGTACGCCGTGCTTGGCGACCAGGTCGTCGAGCGTCACCACCGGCACCTCGACCGAGCGGTCCCACCGCACCCCGGCGAAGCTCGGGTCCGCCGTCACCGAGTCGATCCAGGACGACGACATGGTGGACACCGTCGGCGTCGCGGACGACAGCTCCAACCGCGCCCGGCCGGCGCGGGCGCCGACCGCGGTGGGTTCGATGGCCACGTCGTCGTCGCGCCCGAATGCCAGGCGCAGCACCCGCAGGCAGTCCGGCTGCGGCTCGACCGCGACCACCCGCGCGCCCAGCCGACGCCAGGTGCGGACCCGGCCACCGACGTGGGCGCCGATGTCGAAGCCGAGGTCGCCGGGGCCGAGGAACTGGCCGTAGAGCCGGCGGGCCCGGCGGTGCTTGGCCGGCTGGCCGTGGTAGATGGCCAGGGACCGGGTGATCCCCCAGGTCCGTGCGAGCATCGTCACGCCGTTCCTAACTGTGAGTCCTGGACTGCGGGCCGAACGCCCGCAGGAACCGGTCGCGGAACTCCTCCATCGGCCAGACGGGGGCGTTCGGGTCCGGGTTGAGGCCGGCCCGCCAGCCCCACGCGGCGACCCGGTCGAGCACGGCCGGGTCCTTGGCCACGATGGTGATCGGCACGTCCCTGCCGGCCCCCTCGCCGGTGACCGCCCGGGCCGGCTGGTGGTCGCCGAGGAACACCAGCACGAGGTTCTCGTCGCCGTAGCGTTCCACGTAGGAGACCAGGGTGCGCAGCGTGTAGACGATGGAGTTCCGGTAGGCCTTCCGGGTGCCCTCGTCCGCCCGGTCGGCGCGGTTGGTGCCGGCGAAGACCGATCCGTCGCCCAGGTCGTCCCAGTCGACCAGGGGCGGCACCGGCGACCACGGGAGGTGGCTGGAGAGCAGCGGGATCTCGGCCATCACCGGGGCGTGCCCGGGGGCCCGCTCGGCGCGCTGGAAGGCCGCCAGGGTGAACTGGTCCGGCGGCGAGGAGAAACTGAACGTCGGCCCCCGGTAGCCGAGGTCACCGGCGCCGTAGACCTTGTCCGGGGCGAAGAAGTCGGCCTCCGGCCAGGCCCGGGTGAGGGCCGGCATGACGAGCGACGTCCGCCATCCGGCGCGCTTGAACGCGCCGTTGAGCGTCAGGCGGTCGCTGCGTACCAGGTTCGTGTAGCGGAGCTGATTGTCGGCCCGGATGCCGGACATCAGCGTGGCGTGCGCCAGCCAGCTCCCGCCGCCGGTGGTGGACGAGGTGAGGAACGCGGTGCGGCTGCCGTAGCCGGCCGCGGTCAGCCGGCGCGTCCCCTCGTCGAGGACGGCGTCCACCTCCGGGGCCAGCTCCGGGTCCTCCACCGCCACCCGGCCGTAGCTCTCCACGAACGTGACCAGGACGTCCTTGCCGCGCAACCCGGTCAGCAACTGGTCGCCGGGGGTGTCCCGGAACGGGTCGCCGGCGAGCTGGGAGCGCAGCCGCTCCTGGTCGTGCAGCCCGGCGTTGACCTGCCGGGTGCGGTCGTACACGCCGGCCGCGACCGTGCCGGCGGCGATCGGCAGCCCGGGCACGAGCTGCGCGCCGAGCACCGCGCAGGTGACCCAGGCCGCGCCGAGCGCGGTGGCGACCCGGGCGCTGACCCCCCGGTGGCCGGCGACCAGCCGGGCCAGTCGCCGCACCGACAACGTCACCAGCACCGGTACGGCGACGACCGCGGCCACCGCGGCGACCACGGCCCCCACCTGGGCGGCCCGCCCGTACGACTCGGCGAGGAACTCCGCGCCGGCGGCCAGGAACGCCCAGTCCGCGATCAGGTCGAAGCGGCGGTCCAGCACTGTGGAGAAGCCGAGGTCGGCGATCTTCAGGACGAGCACCAGGCCGAGCAGCGCGCCGAGCACCGTGGCCACGATCCGGCGGGGTCTCGGCGGCAGCGCCAGCAGCAGGGCGACCGCGATCAGCCCCTCCACCGGGATGCGGAGGAACGCGGCCGGGGTGAGGTCGTTGACGTCGGTCGGCAGGATCAGGGCGACAAGCGCCAACGCGGCGGCCAGCACGGTGACGGCCTTGCGCCGGAGACCGTCCGTCGAGGTCGGGTCGGGCCCGGCGGTCGGGGTCGGGTCGTCGTCGGTCACGGCCGCCGACCGCCGACCTCGGCGCGTCCGACGAGCACCGGAGCGGCGGGCTCCCAGCCGGCCCGGCGAGCCGCCGGCACGGGGGAACGCACCACCGCCGGACGGGCCGGCCCGGTGCGGACGGCCGGCGTGCGGTGCCGCCACCGCCAGCGCACGTCCCGGCCGAACGACTCGACGAGCAGTGCCAGCGCGCCGACGAGCACCGCGACGGCCAGCGCCGTCGGCAGCACCTCCGCCGCCACCACGGCCAGCGCGATGCCCTGGACCGCGGCGACCGTCTTGCGCCAGTAGCGCGGTGGCAACGGACCGTTCAGCCAAGGCAGCAGCCAACCGGCCGCGACGAAGGCGTACCGCATCGCGCCGATCACCAGCACCCACGGGCCCACCTGGTCGGCGACGTGGAGGCAGAGCACCAGGACGAGGAAGGAGTCGACCTCCATGTCGAACCGGGCCCCGAGCGCGCTCACCGTGCCGGTGCGCCGGGCCACCTGCCCGTCCACCCAGTCGAGCGCGAGCGCCACCGTGGTGAGCCCGACCAGCACCGCGACCGGGGTGGGCCGGCTGAACGAGTCCACCACCAGCGCGGTCACGCCGCCGGCCAGCGTCGCCCGGGTCAGCGTCACCCAGTCGGCCGGCCCGAGCCGGCGCGCGCCAGCGCGGCTCAGCCCGTGCCCGAGCGCGGTGAGCAGCACCACTCCGTAGACGAGACCGGCCAGCCAGCCGGCCCGGCCCAGGCCGACGGTGCCGGCGATTCCCGCCAGCACACCGAGCTGGAGGATCGTCCCCGCGAATGGATCAGTCCGAACCACTGACACTGTGCCTCCGAATTGCGCGCGTACGACCCACCGGTGTGTACGCAGAACATGCCCGAACGGTTCGCTCTGATACCGAAAACGCACGATCAAGAGTGCACGTCACATCGGGGCGCCCGCTCGGCCGGGCGGGCCGAGGGCATTCGTGTCGGGGCGGGTCAGCGGGTCAGCGGGTCGGGTCAGCGGGGCGCGTCAGCGGGTCAGCGGGGCGGCACGTCGGCCGGGTCGCCGTCGCGGCCGGCCAACGCCGAGCGGCGGTAGCCGTACAGCGCGTAGACGACGGCGCCGAGCAGGAACCAGACGCCGAAGCGCAGCCAGGTCACCGGGTCGAGGAACGTGATCAGCCAGATCGAGAACACCACGCCGATCGCCGGCACCACAGGCATGCCGGGCAGCCGGAACGCCCGGGGTGCGTCCGGTCGGCGGTAGCGGAGCACGATCACCGCCACGCAGACCACCACGAACGCCAGCAGGATGCCGATGTTGGTCAGCTCGGCGGCCTGCCGGATCGGCAGGAAGCCGGCGATCAGCGCCGAGGCGACACCGACGATCCAGGTCACCCGGCTGGGCACCCGGCGCACCGGGTGCACCTTGGCGAACCAGGCCGGCAGCAGCCCGTCCCGGCTCATCGAGAACCACACCCGGGTCACGCCGAGCATGAACGTGAACATCACCGTGAGGATGCCGATGATCGCCCCGACCGCGATCACGCTGGCCAGGCCGGAGAGCCCGACCGAGGCGAACGCCGAGGAGAAGCCGCTCTCCGGGTCGATGTCCCGGTAGTTCTGCATGCCGGTGAGCACCAGCGTGGCCAACACGTAGAGCACCATGGAGATGGCCAGCGACCAGATGATCGCCTTCGGCATGTGCCGGCGGGCGTCCCGCGACTCCTCGGCGGCGGTGCTCATCGCGTCGTAGCCGAAGACCGCGAAGAACACGGTGGCCGCCCCGGTGATCGCGCCGCCCACGCCGAACGGGAAGAACGGCGAGTAGTTGCCGGTCTTGACGTGGAAGAAGCCGACCACGATCACCAGCAGCACCACGACGACCTTCAACCCGACCACGAACGTCTCGAACCGCGCCGCGGCCTTGATGCCCCGGTTGAGCAGGTACGCGATGAGCAGGCAGAGCGCCGCCGCGAACAGGTCGACGCGGTGCCCGTCGCCGGTGCCCGGCGCGCCGAGCATCCAGGCCGGCAGGTCGGCGCCCAACTGGGTGACCAGGAAGCCGAAGTAGCCGGAGATGCCGATCGCCACCACCGCCACGATGGCGGTGTACTCCAGCAGCAGGTCCCAGCCGATGAACCAGCCGACCGCCTCGCCCAGCACGGCGTAGCCGTAGGTGTAGGCCGAGCCGGCCTTCGGGATCATGCCGGCGAACTCCGCGTACGACAGCGCGGCGGCGGCGCTGGCCAGGCCCGCGATCAGGAACGACACCAGCACGGCCGGGCCGGCGGTCTCGTTGGCCACCGCGCCGGCGAGCGCGAAGATGCCGGCGCCGATGATGCCGCCGACCCCGATCGCGGTGAGCTGCCACAGGCCCAGCTCGCGGGCGAGCCCCTCCTCGGTCTCGTCGGCGATCTCCTCCACCGGCTTACGCCGGAAGATGCCCCGCCCAACGGTCATGGTGACCCCTCCCGCCGTGCCGCCACGCTCCCGAGCCGTGGTCACGCCGCGACACGCCGCGGTCACGCCACGGCACGACGGTAAGCCCTCGCGCCGAAGATCGCAGCCCGTGGCGGTCAGGTGGCGCGCAGTGGCGGCAGGCCCAGCGCGGCGCGTACCCGGGTCGCCTGCCGGACGCCGTCGTGCGCGGCGGCGGCCCGGGTCGCCCGGCGCAGCTCGGCGGCGTCGGCGGCCCCGGCCGCGAGCCGCCACTGCCGCAGCGCCACCTCGTGTTCGGCGAGCAGCGCCGCCATCGGCGCCTGCGCGGCGGCCGGCCAGCGCACCGCGCGCAGCTCACCGGCGCAGGCGAGGTTGGCGTCCACGACCGCCCCGGCCCGCTCCCGCAGCGTCCGCCACGGCCGGCCCGCCTTCTCGGCCTCGGCCAGCTCGTCCCGGGCGATGTCGTACGCCGCCACCGCGGCCAGGTAGCGCCCCTTCGCCTCCTTGACCGTCAGCGGCACCACCGGGCTCGGCGTGGGACTCGCCGGCGAGGGAAGGGCGACCTGTTTCGTCTCGCCGCCGCAACCGCCCAACAGCAGGACCACCACCAGAACCGACGCGAGCCGGCAACGCGCAGAACCTCCCATCGCCCGAGTGTAGAGCCCCTCCTCCCGCCCCCTGTTTCACGGAAAGAGTGGCTATTCCGCGTCCGACAGCCACTCTTTCCGTGAATCAGCGCGGGGGTGGGGTGGGTGGGGTGGGTGGGTGGGGGGAGGGACGAGCCGCCAGTACTGGCGGCTTCCCTTGTCTCGCACCACGACGCCGAGCCGGGCCAGCTCCTCGTGCAGCTCCCGGACCTCGGCGCCGCGGCTGTCCTTCAGCGCCCGCTCCCGGGCCCGCAGCAACGCGTCCGCGCCGGCCGGCAGCCCGGGCAGCTCGGGCACCCAGCGCCGGTACGCGTCCCGGTGCGGGTCCTGGTCGACCCAGGGCCAGCCCTGGCCGGCGAACGCCTCCCGCAGCCGGCTGGCGCTCAGGTCGGACCGCTCCCGGGCCAGCTCGCCGCCGGCCCGGTCCAGCAGCACGAGCGCCCTGCCGTCGACGAACACGCCGGCCACCTCGGTCCGGGCGATGTCCCGGCCGTGCCCGTCCCGGTGCAGTCGCACCGCCCGGCGCCCGACCGTGACCCGCAGCCGCTCCCGTACGCCCACCACGGCCAGGGCCAGGCCCGCCACCGCCGCCACGCCCGCGCCGAGCGGGTACGACCGCTGGTCCGGCCACCTGTCGAGCAGCGCGAACACGTCCTGGAAGGGGAACCAGGCAAGCCCGGCGATCCAGCCGGACAGGGCGGTCAGCCCGGCGCCCAGTCCCGCGCCGAGCAGCGGGAACCCGGCCCACATCACCACCAGCTCGCCGACCCCGCCGTCGACCACGACGTCGCCGGGTTCCCGGTCGGCCACGGTCAGGACACCTCCCGCCGCATCGTGCGGATCAGGCCGGCGGCCAGCGGCACGACCATCCAGACGGCCAGCGAGACACCGAGCCGACCCCACTGCCCGGCGGTCACGTCCGGGGTGAGCAGCGGCGCCATGGTGACCGAGGTGTCCAGCCAGCCGGCCGGCTCCCGCAGTGCCTTGATCATCGCCGACAGCACGCTCCACACGGTCGGCAGCAGCAGGTAGGTGACGATGGCCAGCGGCGTGTTCAGCAGCAACAGGCCGAACCCGGCGCCCATCAGCACGTTCGCCACCTGGAACACCGCCGCGTACGGCAGCAGCTGCCAGTCGAACGTCCACGCGCCCGCCCCGCCGGTGGCCTTGGCGGCGAGCGTGCCGGCGGCGGCGACGGCGAGGCTGACCAGTACCGAGGCGAGCGCGGCCAGCACCACCGCGGCCAGCTTGGCGACGATCACCCGCTCCCGGCGGGGCACCAGCGCGAACGTGGTCAACGCGGTGCGCTGCGACCACTCGCCGGTGATGGAGAGGATGCCCAGCACCGGCAGCAGCAGCCCGACCGGCAGCAGCGACGGCGCGAAGAACGCGGTGAACGTCTGCTCCGGGCCGTCGACGACGAAGAGCTGCACCACCACGATGGCGACGGCGATCAGCCCGATGCTGATCAGCAGCCAGCGGCCGGCCCGGGTGTCGGTGAGCTTGCGCAGCTCCACCCCGGTCAGCCGGGCCAGCGAGGGGCCGGCGGCCGGCTCGTGCCGCGTCGGGGCGGCGGTGGGAACGGGCGTGGTGGCGGTGGTCATCGGACGGCCTCCCTGGTCGACGCGCCGGCGGTGAGGGTGAGGAAGAGCTGCTCCAGGCCGCCGCTGCCGGCCGGACGCAGTTCGGTGAGGACCAGTCCGGCGTCGGCCGCGGCCTGACCGACGGCCTCCGGCTCGGCCCGGACCACGAAGCCGCCGTCGGTGCCGACGGTGGCCGGCAGCGCGGCGCGGTCCAGGGTGAGGCGCAGGGCGTGCTGGTCGCGGGCGCGGACCAGCGTGCCGGCGCCGGCCAGCAGCTCGTCCTTGCCGCCCTGGGCGACCACCCGGCCACCGCCGATCACCACCAGCCGGTCGGCCACCGCCTCGACCTCGCGCAGCAGGTGCGAGGAGAGCAGCACGGTGCCGCCCCGGTCGGCGTAGTCGCGCAGCAGGCCGCGCATCCAGTAGATGCCCTCCGGGTCGAGGCCGTTGGCCGGCTCGTCGAGGATCAACACCCGGGGGTCGCCCAGCAGCGCCAGCGCCAGGCCGAGCCGCTGCCGCATGCCCAGGGAGTACGCGCCGACCCGGCGCCGTGCGGCGGTGTCGTTCAGCCCGACCAGGTCCAGCTTCGCGGCCACCTGTCCCCGCTCCACGCCCATGGTGCGGGCGGCCAGGGTGAGCGTCTCCCGCCCGGTGCGCCCGGCGTGCTGGGCCGAGGCGTCGAGCAGGACACCGATCTCCCGGCCCGGGTTGGGCAGCGCCCGGTAGGGCCGGCCGGTGATCGTGGCCGCGCCGGAGCTGGGCGGTGTCATCCCGCAGATCATGCGCATCGTGGTGGACTTGCCGGCGCCGTTCGGGCCGAGGAATCCGGTCACCGTGCCCGGTTCACACCGGAACGTCACGTCCTCGACGGCCGTGTGTGGGCCGTACCGCTTGGTCAGGTGGTCGACTTCGATCATGCCGAGAAGCCTGCCGGGGCCACCCGGTGCCCCGCTGCGGCCGACGGTCGTCGCCGGCACCGACCGAGGTTCACCGCAGGCGTCGACTTTGGTAGCTGGCAGCCGGTCCGGACGGCTCCCTAGCATGGGGTGGGTGAGCAGCGCTGTCGTCCCCGATCATCCCTGGCTCCTGCCGGGCTCCCTGGTGCCCGCGCGGGCCGCCCGCCGGACCCCGCGGGACTGGTTCGTCGACGGCCTGCTGTTCCTGATCGCGCTGGGCTGGGTGCTCCTCGCGCACGACGACGCGGTGAGCGGGCGACCGGAGTTCGCGCTCAACGCCGGGCCGAGCTGGCTCGCCGAGATCGACCTGTTCGTCGGTCTGCTCGCCGCCGCCGCGCTCTGGTTGCGCCGCCGCTGGCCGGTGGGGCTGGCGGTGGCCACCGCGCCGCTGACGCTGTTCTCGGTCACCTCCGGGGCCGTGCTGCTGGTCGTCCTGTTCACCGTGCTGGTCCACCGACCGCTGGCGGTGGGGCTGACGCTGGTCGGCTGGCATCTGGCCACCGCGCTGCCGTTCATCGCGGTCCGCCCCGACCCGGCCATGCCGTTCTGGGCCGCCGTGGCGTGGACCGTGCTCTTCATCGGCATCGTGGTGGCCTGGGCGCTGTTCGTCCGGGCCCGCCGCCAACTGGTGCTGTCGCTGCGCGACCGCGCCGAACGGGCCGAGGCCGAGCAGCAGCTCCGGCTGGACCAGGCCCGGAACCTCGAACGCGGCCGGATCGCCCGGGAGATGCACGACGTGCTCGCCCACCGGATCTCGCTGCTCAGCCTGCACGCCGGGGCGTTGGAGTTCCGCCCGGACGCGCCCCCGGAGGAGGTCGCCCGGGCCGCCGGGGTGATCCGGGCCAGCGCGCACGCCGCGTTGCAGGACCTGCGCGAGGTGATCGGCGTGCTGCGGGCCGAGACCGGCTCCGAGGCCACCCCGGAACGGCCGCAGCCGACGCTCGGCGACGTGCCGGCGCTGGTAGCCGAGAGCCGCGACGCCGGGGTACGCGTCAGCGTGATCGACGAGGTGACCGAGCCGGCCGGGGTGCCGGCGGCGATCGGGCGCAGCGCGTACCGGATCGTGCAGGAAGGGCTTACCAACGCGCGCAAGCACGCGCCCGGGGCGGTGGTGACCGTTCGGCTGGCCGGCGGCCCCGGCGAAGGGCTGGCGGTGGACATCCGCAACCCCTGGCCGGTGGGCGGGCCGGCCGCCGCGATCCCCGGCACCGGCACCGGCCTGGTGGGGGTCGCCGAGCGCGTCACGCTGGCCGGCGGACGCGTCGACCACGGGCGCAACGCCGACGGCGACTTCCGGCTGGCCGCCTGGCTGCCCTGGGCCTCCGCATGAGCGAACGCACCGAGCGGAGCGAGGGCCGTGAGGGCATACCTGGTCCGCCCCGCCCGATGAGCGGGCCGGTGCGGGTGCTGATCGTCGACGACGACCCGCTGGTCCGGGGCGCGCTGTCGATGATCCTCGGCGGCGTACCCGACCTGGCGGTGGTGGGCGAGGCGACCGACGGCGTCGAGGTGCCGGCCGCCGTCGCCGCGTACGCCCCGGACGTGGTGCTGATGGACATCCGGATGCCCCGGGTGGACGGGCTGGCCGCCACCGAGGCGCTGCGGGCGACGGCGGAGCCGCCCGAGGTGCTGGTGCTGACCACGTTCGACGCCGACGAACAGGTGCTGCGCGCGTTGCGGGCCGGGGCGAGCGGCTTCCTGCTGAAGGACACTCCGCCGGCCGAGATCGTGGCGGCGGTACGCCGGGTCGCGGCGGGCGAGGCGACGCTGTCCCCGGCGGTGACCCGCAGACTGATCGCGCACGTGACCGCCGCCGCGCCGGCGCCCGCCCGGGATCCCCGCCGCGAGCGGGCGGTACGGCTGCTCGGCGAGCTGTCCGAGCGGGAGCGGGAGGTCGCGCTGCTGCTCGGTCGGGGCCGGACCAACGCGGAGATCTCCGCCGAGCTGTTCATGAGCGTGGCGACCGTGAAGGCGTACGTGTCGCGGCTGCTCACCAAGCTCGACCTGAACAACCGGGTGCAGGTGGCGCTGCTGGTCCAGGACGCCGACCTGGTCTGACGCGGTGTCGGGCAGGCCCGGTCGATGGGATTGAACTGTCGCCGGTGTCCGGCCGTACCAGTGGGCGAGGATGTGGTGCGGCCGGTCCGCCGCACCGCTGCCGAGCTGCGGGAGGCCTGCCGTGCGTGTTGGTGAGCAGTCGACGGATCCCATCGACAAGGTCCTGGGCGAGGTGCCGATGCCGGCGCCGTTGACACCCGAGGACGTCCGCATCGCGGTCCGGGCGGTGGTGGTGCACGCCGCCGAGGAGTGGCCCGCGGGGCCGAAGTGCCGCAACGACGGGGCGGCGTTCCCCTGCCGGTTGCACCGTTGGGGGCGCCGGGTGCTGGCGACACACGGCCTCAACGAGCGCCAGATCGACGCGCTGATCCGGCACGGCAACCCGTTCGTGCACGTGCCCTTCCCGTTCGTGCTGACCGGCCCGTCGGCGGCCCGGCCGGCCGTCCAGGCGGCCCGCCCGGGCGCGACGCAGACTGCCCGGCCGGGCGCGGGTCAGGCGGCCCGGCCGGGCGCGGCCCCGGCCGCCCGGCCGGTCGCCGGCCAGGCGCGTGGCCCGGTCCCGCGGGTCGTCGCACCACCGGTGCGGCCCGGCCTGCGGCCCGCCGCCGCACGGCCGGCCCCCGCGGCCCGGCCGCGCTGGCCCCGGGCGAGCTGACCCGGGGCGAGCTGACCCCGGGTACGGGTCGCGGCCGGCGCGCCGTCGGCCGCGCCGGTCATCCGGGCGGCGGCCCGACGCGGAGCACCCCCCGGCCTCCGCGCGGGCCCATCGGCCGGCGGCCCGACGCGGGGCGCCCCCACCCCCCGCGTCGGGCCGTCGTGCGTCCGGATCAGTTGATGCCGCAGTCCGGGGCCGACCAGTCGGTGGTGTTCGCCGACTTGTCCCGGGTGTTCTCCCGGCGCGAGTCCACGTGCGTGTGGTCGTCGTGGTCCGGGTAGCCGGGGCCGTAGATGCCACTGAAGCCCTGGTCCCGGGCCGACCGGGCGATCTCGCAGAGGGTCCGGTCCCGAGAGGTCAGGTCGGCCGCGTTGCCGTACAGGTGCTGGCTGTCGGCGGCGCCGCCGACCTGCCGGTTGCAGGCGATGCTGCGGAATCCGCTGGTGACCTGGAGCGGCTTGTCGCCGAGGCTGCGCCGCAGCGCCTCCAGCTTCCACATGGTGCGTACCGCGTTCTCCCGGGTCGCGGACGACGAGAGCGGGCCCCCGCCCCACCCGCCCTTGCCGCAGCCGTTGTCCAGCTCGGCGTAACTGAAGTGCTTCGGGGTGCAGTCGTTGTCCTGGAGGTCGTAGATCTTGGCGAAGGTCCGTGGCCCGGCGATGCCGTCGGCCCGTAGTCCGTACGCGGACTGGAAACGCTTGACCGCGGCGGTCGTCTCCGGGCCGTACCGGCCGTCGACCCGGACGATGCCGGCGTACCCGGCCCAGCCGGCCACCCGGATCTGGAGCTGCCGGACGTCCTCGCCCGAGCGCCCCTGGGACAGGGTGCGGGGCCAGGTGTAGCAGCCGTCGGCGTGGGCGGCCGGCGCGGCGACGACCGTCGCGACCGCGGCCCCGGGCAGGGCCAGCGCGAACGCGACGGCCGCCCGCTTCAGGGTGTTGACGCGCACAGGAGTCCTCCCGATCAGAGTGGAAATGGGGTCGGGACGGCACATCGACCACTGCGTCCCGTCCTTCTCACCGTGACATTCGACGGGGCTCTTCGTGGTGATTAGCGGAAATTGTTCTCACATTCGGTCATGGTCGGAGGGGAGCGGTAACGTCTGCTCCCGGGCCCGGATCGACCCCCGGGCGGGCGAGCCTCGCGGGCAGGGGAGGTGGGCGATGGCGCGTGGCGGCGTGTTCTGCGTCGAGGGGCAGTGGCACCGCGACCTCAACGAGCGCGGCTCCGTCCTGCCCACGCTCGAACTGCTCGAACGACTGAACCGGATCCGCTACATCCACAAGGACGCCGCCACCCGGGACGAGCTGTTCTACTTCCTCGACCGCTGGCTGCTCAAGCAGTACGCGGACCACCGCGTCGGGTTCTTCGCCATGCACGGCGAGCCGAGCCGGCTCTGCCTCACCGACTGGGACTCGGTCGAGCTGTCCGACGTGGCGGAGCGGATGGCCGGCCGCGCCGACGGGCGTCGCCTCTACTTCGGCAGCTGCTCGGTGCTGCGTGCCTCCGACGCCACGCTGCGCGGCTTCCTCGAGGTCACCGGCGCGGCGCTGATCTGCGGCTTCACCCGCGACGTGGACTGGGTCGAGTCGGCCGCGTTCGAGACCGTGCTGCTCGACGTGCTGGCCAACGGGCAGCGGCACAACGCCGCCGAGCTGCGGATGGGCTCGGCGCACTGGGCGCCGCTCGCCGCGTACCTCGGTTTCCGGGTGATCTACGCCAACGGCCGCGCCTGGCGGCCCACCGCGCGCCCGCGCGTGCCCGAGCAGGTCGTCCCGCGCCGGGCCGCCGGCCGCCCGCGCTGAGATCCGGCCGCCGGCCTGGTAGAACCGAGGCATGCCACGCAGCATCGCGCGCAACACCCGGGTCGACCGGGACGCCCTGACCGAGTTCCTCCGCCCCCGGCACCGCGTCGTGCTGATGACCACCCGGGCCGACGGCCGTCCGCAGTCCTCCCCGGTCTCCTGCGGCGTCGACGCCGAGGGCCGGCTGGTCATCTCCACCTATCCGGAGCGGGCCAAGGTGACGAACATCCGCCGCGACCCGCGCGTCTCCGCCTGCGTGCTCTCCGACGACTGGAACGGCCCGTGGGTGCAGGTCGACGGCGTGGCCGAGGTGCTCGACCTGCCCGAGGCGCTGGAGCCGCTGGTGGACTACTTCCGCAGCATCTCCGGCGAGCACCCGGACTGGGACGAGTACCGGGCGGCCATGGTCGCGCAGGGCAAGTCGCTGATCCGCGTCACGATCGAGTCCTGGGGCCCGATCGCCACCGGCGGGTTCCCGGCCCGGCTCGCCGACTGATCAGTACGCAGCGGTGAACCGCGCGTTGCCGAACCTCGGGTTCTCGATCTCGTCGACGATCGCGACCGCGAGATCCTCGTAGGTGAGCACCGAGCGGCCCTGCGCGTCGGTCACCGGGTGGTCCGTGCCGGTGCGGTAGTGCCCGGTCCGCTCGCCGGGGTGGAACTCCAACGGCGGCGGGGAGACGTACGTCCAGGTCACCCCGTCGGCCGAGGAACGGTAGAACGCCAGCGCGTCCGCCTGCCCCTGCGCCGAGTCGCGGTACTCGGCGGGGAAGTCCGGCTCGTCCAGGAACCGGGTGCCGCTCGGGGTGAGCAGCGTCGCGCCGCCGCCGACGTGGATCACGCGTGGTGGGTCGGGCATGCCCCGCAGCGTGTCCACGAGCGTCCGCGCGGCGTCCCGCCAGAGGTCACGCTCGCCTCCGCCGATGGCCACCACCAGCACGTCCGCGTCCTCGGCCAGCTCGCGTACGCTCCGCGCCGAGGTGGCGTCGCCGGTCACCGTGCGTACGCCCGGGGGCAGGTAGCCGACCGCCTCCGGCCGGCGTACCGCGGCGGTGACCCGGTGCCCCCGCTCGGCCGCCTCGGCGGCGATCCGGGAGCCCGCCGTCCCGCCGGCGCCGAACACGACGATGTCGCTCATGCCTCACAGGCTAGGCAGCCCGCCGCCGGGCGGGTGCCGTTCCGCCGAACCCGGTCAGTCGACCAGCGCGGAGTAGACGAGCTGGCGCAACTGGCTGCGCAGCGGGTACGTGCTCGACGGCATCAGCTGCGTGAACAGCAGCGCGGTGACCTCCTCCACCGGGTCCACCCAGAACGCCGTGCTGGCCATGCCGCCCCAGTAGAACTCGCCGACGCTGCTGGGCACCCGCGCCGGCACCGGGTCGAGCACCACGGCGAAGCCCAGCCCGAAGCCGATCCCGTCCAGCACCGTCTCGGAGAAGCCCTCCGGGGAGAACGAGGCGAGGTCCCGGCCGCCGGGCAGGTGGTTGCGGGTCATGAAGCGGACCGTGCGGGGGCCGAGCAGGCGCACCCCGTCCAGCTCGCCGCCGCGCAGCAGGAACTGGGTGAAGCGGTGGTAGTCGGCGGCGGTGGAGACCAGCCCGCCGCCGCCGGAGTGCCAGCCCGGCGCCGCCAGCGCGGCCCGGCCGATGCCGTCGGCGCGTACCGCCTGACCGGTGGCCGGGTGCGGGGCGTAGAGCGCGGCCAGCCGCTTGGCGTCCGCCGCGTCCACCCACCAGCGGGTGTCGGTCATCCCGAGCGGGCGCAGGATCCGCTCGGCGAAGAACGCGTCCAGCGTCTGCCCGGAGACCACCTCGACCAGGCGGCCCAGCACGTCGGTGGAGACGCCGTAGTTCCAGCTCGTCCCGGGCTGAAAGAGCAGCGGCAGCGTGGCCAGGCCGGCCGAGGCTGCGGCCAGGTCCGCGCCGGCCGGCACGCCCAGGTCGAAGCCGGCCGCCCGGTAGAGGCCGTCGACCACCGAGACCTGGGCGAAGCCGTACGTCAGGCCGGCGGTGTGGGTGAGCAGGTGCCAGATCCGGATCGGCTCGGTGGCCGGCACGGTGTACGGCTTGAGCACCGACCCCCGGTCGTAGACCCGGACGTCGGCGAACCCCGGCAGCCAGCGGCTGACCGGGTCGGTCAGCTCGAACCGGCCCTGCTCCCAGAGCATCATCGCGGCGACCGAGGTGATCGGCTTGGTCATCGAGTAGATGCGCCAGAGCGTGTCCGCCTCGACCGGCGTGCCGGCCTCCCGGTCGCGCAGCCCGTACGTCGACGAGTGGGCGATCTCGCCCCGGCGGGTGACGACGACCTGCCAGCCGGCGAGCCGGCCGTCGTCGACGTAGCGGGCGAAGTGCTCGTCGATCCGCGCCAGCCGGGCGGGATCGAAGCCGACACGGCCGGGGTCGGTGCTGACTGCGACGCTCATCCCCGCGAACCTACCCGCCGGTACGGCGGGCCGGAAGTGTCGGCCGGCCACACTAGTGTCGGCGGCATGCCGGAGCCCGTCGAGGACGTCACCTACCGCCAGCAGGACTGGTACGCGGAAGAGCTGGTCGACCGTCACTTCGTGCGCTGCGAGTTCTTCGACGTCGACCTCACCGAGGCGGTCAGCCGGGGCGCGGTGTTCACGGAGTGCGTCTTCGGCACCGTGGCGTTCAACGCCTCCCGGCACGTCGACTCGGCGTTCACCCGCTGCACGTTCACCCGGTGCAACCTGTTCGAGGCGGAGTTCGTCGGCTGCAAGCTGGTCGGCAGCAGCTTCGACCGGTGCGACCTGCGTCCGCTGCGGGTCGACCGCGGCGACTGGTCGTTCGTCGCGCTGCCCGGCGCCGACCTGCGCGGCGCCCGGATCACCGACGTACGCATGCGCGAGGCCGACCTGACCGGCGCCGACCTCACCGGCGCGGTGCTCACCGGCGTCGACCTGTCCGGGGCCCAGTTGCACGCCGCCAAGCTGACCCGCGCCGACCTGCGCGGCAGTGACCTGTCCGCGCTCGACCCGACCGCGGTGGAACGGGCCGGGGCGCGGGTCGACGTGGAGCAGGCCGTGACACTGGTCCAGGCGCTCGGCTTCCAGGTCGGCTGACTGTGAGCATGGCGGGGTCGGTTCAGCGGTGGTGAGCTGATAGCTGGCAGCAGTGGGTGTGACTCTTCGTCTG
>NZ_JBNCLA010000002.1:0-71046 GCF_049841835.1 Micromonospora sp. DT227
TCCGGGGTATAAAACAATTGGCACTGGCTTATCAAGCACCCTGTTGAGTTCTCAAAGAACAACCACACACCAACCCGAAGCCCTGCATCGCCGGACCCCCGCTTGGGGCAACCTCTCTAACTTACCCGGCTCGACTTTCGCTGTCAACCTCAGGTTCGAGGCGATCACCTTGGTTCGATCCGATCCACGCTGACGCACGCCGTACCCGGCGGTCGTTGCTGTCGTGGTTTCCGGCGGACCGGCCGGCGCCGCTTTCGCAGCCACCCGCCCGGCTCCCTGCCGGCTTCCGAACTCTACCCGGTCGGCTTCGCGTTTGCAACCCCATGTTCCCGGAGTCTTTCCGCACCGCCCGAATCCTCAGTCTGGCTCGGCGTCACCGCCACCATCCTGGTGCCCGCTCTCGGCCGGTTTGCCCCGGCTTCCCGCGTGCAGAGAGAAAGTTACGCGGAGCCGCCCAGGAAGGCAAATCAATGATCGTCATTGTCTGCGGCGACCCGGGTTCCGGGGATGGCGCTCGCGGGGAGGGTCCGGATCGGGACCCGCCGTGCCAGAGTGGTCCGCATGGCTGACCTGTCCCGGCTCCCGGCCCTCGCCGAGGAGGCTCTGCTCGGTCTCCTGCTGCCGTTCTGGCAGCTGGTCATCGGCGCGTTCGTGCTCGCCGTGCTGGTGCTGTCGGTGGGACGGCTGGTCCGCCGGGGCCCGTCCCGGATGGCAACCGCGCTGCTGGTCACCGCCGCGGCCATCGCCTGCTTCGCGGTGCTGGGCGTGCTCCTGGAAACCTGAGCCGGGTCAGAGCCGGCGGTTGGCGAGACTGGGCAGCTCGGCCCGGACGGTCCGCAGCCGGTCCAGGTCCACCTCGGCGACCGCCAGGCCCGGCCCGTCCGGAACCTGGCTCACCACCGTGCCCCACGGGTCCACCACCATGCTCCGCCCGAAACAGGTCCGGCCCGGGTCGTGGTCACCGGTCTGGCCGGCCGCCGCCACGAAGCACTGGTTCTCGATCGCCCGGGCCCGCAGCAGCACCTCCCAGTGGTCCCGCCCGGTGTGCATCATGAACGCGGCCGGCACGACCAGGAGTTCGGCGCCGCCGTCGACGGCGAGCTGCCGGTAGAGCTCCGGAAACCGCAGGTCGTAACAGATCGACAGGCCGACGCGGAGACCCTCGACATCGACCACCACGGGCTTCTCCCCCGGGGCGACCGTGGCCGACTCCTGATAGGAGACCCGGCCGGGAATCTCCACGTCGTACAGGTGGATCTTCCGGTACGCGGCGGCGAGCGCGCCCGCACGGTCGAAGACCAGCGAGGTGTTCCAGGTGTGCGCCGGGTCCGGGCCGGCCTCGTGGAACGAACCCGCGATCACCCAGAGGCCGAGCCGGCGGGCGGTCTCGGCGAAGAACTGGCCCACCTCGCCGTCGACCGGTTCGGCCGGCGGCATCCGGTCGGCGTGGCCGAGGTAGTCCACGTACTCCGGCAGGAGGGCCAGGTCGGCGCCGGCCGCCGCGGCCCGGACCAGCAGGGCCTCGGCGGCGGCGAGGTTCGCCGCCCGGTCGTCGCGGGCGTTGAGCTGGCAGACGGCGACGCGCATGAGGAGAGGGTACGGCCGGCGGCCACGGGACGACAGGGCTCAGACGCTGGCCAGTACGAGCGCGGCGGCGGCGAATCCGAGCCCGGCCAGTTGCACCGGTCGTAGCCGTTCCCGGTCCACGGCGAGCGCGAGCAGCACCGTGCTCGCCGGGTAGAGCGACGCGATGGCCGCCACCACGCTGAGGTGGCCCCGCGCGGCGGCGGCGAGGTAGAGCGCGTTCGCCGCGGAGTCGAGCAGTCCGGCCCCGGCGGCCCAGCCGAGCACCCGCCGGCCCAGCCGCAGGCGGACGCCGGCGCGGGCGGCGAGCGCCAGCCCGAACGCGATGGAGCTGACGCGCAGCGCCAGCACCGGCCACATGCCGGCGCGCTCGTCGGCCTGCCCGAGCAGCGCGAAGAAGATGCCGAAGAGCAGGCCGGCGGCGAGCGCGATGCCGATGATCCGCCCCGAGACGCGGCCGGTGCCGCCGCGCTCGCCCAGGCTCACCAGGGCGATCGCCACCACGGCCAGTCCGGCGCCGCCCAGCGCGACGGTGCCCGGGGAGTCGGCGACGAGCAGGCCGGCGACGATCGGCACGATCGCGGCGGTGATCGCGGTGACCGGTGCCACGACCGCCATCACGCCGACGGCGAGCGCGCGGTAGAGCAGCACCACGCCGGCCGCGCCGGCCACGCCGGCGAGTAGGCCCCAGGCCAGGTCGCCGGCGGTCGGTGTGCCGGGCACGACGAGCACCAGCACACCGAGCAGCGGCAGGCTGATCATCTGCGACACCACGGTCACGGCGATCGGGTCGGCGTGCCGGGAGGCCTTGCCGCCGGAGAAGTCGGCCGTGCCGAACGCGATCGCGGAGACCGCGGCGAGCACAATGGGAAGCATCCGACAGTCGTATCACAATAGTGACCGTGAAGGATAGTATGATGACCGAGAGCGGTGGGCGGGTGGGTGCGGTGACCGCCGCGGTCGCCCGGCAGGTACGCGAACTGCGAGCCGCGCGCGGCTGGTCCTTCGAGGAACTCGCCGGCCGGTCCGGGGTCAGCAAGGGGATGCTGGTGCAGATCGAGGGCGCCCGCACCAACCCGAGCATCGGGACGCTCTGCCGGGTCGCCGACGCGTTCGGGGTCAGCATGGCCCGGCTGCTGGAGCCGGCCGAGGAGAGCACCGTCCGGATCACCCCGGCGGACCAGGCGCCGGTGCTGTGGCGCGGCGCGCACGGCGGCGTCGCCCGCCTGCTCAGCGGTCTGGGCGAACCCGACCTGGTGGAGCTCTGGGACTGGCGGATGCGGCCCGGCGAGGCGTTGCACTCCCCCGACCACGCCCACGGCACGCGGGAGATCCTGCACGTGCTGGACGGCGCCGTCACGGTCACCGTCGACGGCGTCGACCACCGGGTGGACACCGGCGAGACGGTGGAGTTCCACGCCGACCGGGAGCACGGCTACCGCACGGCCGGCGACGAGCCGGTGCGACTGATGATGGTGGTGGTCACCCCGTCGGGCGAGTGGGACCGCCGGACCCGTTCACGCGGACCGCGCCCGAGCTGACCCGGGCGCGGTCGCGGCGGGCGGTCAGGCCGACTTCTCCTCGCGGTCCCGGCGACGCCGGCCGGTGAACTCGCGGGGCACGATCGTCGGGTTGACGTTCTCCAGGACGGCCTCGCGGGTGATCAGCACCCGGGCGGCGTCGGGGTTGCTCGGCACCTCGTACATCACGGAGAGGAGCACCTCCTCCATGATCGCCCGCAGGCCGCGGGCCCCGGTGCCGCGGAGCATGGCCTGGTCGGCGATGGCCTCCAGCGCCGGCTCTTCGAACTCCAGCTCGACGCCGTCCAGCTCGAAGAGGCGCTGATATTGCCGGACGAGCGCGTTGCGCGGCTCGGTGAGGATCCGGACCAGCGCGCTGCGGTCGAGGCTGCGCACGTTGGTGATCACCGGGAGCCGGCCGATGAACTCCGGGATCAGCCCGAACTTCAGCATGTCCTCCGGCATGACCTGGCTGAAGATGTCGTCGGTCGACCGCTCCGAGACCGACCGGAGCCGGGCGCCGAAGCCGGTGCCGCCGGAGCCGGTGCGGGACTCGATGATCTGGTCGAGGCCGGCGAACGCGCCACCGCAGATGAACAGCACGTTTGTGGTGTCGATCTGGATGAACTCCTGGTGCGGGTGCTTCCGACCGCCCTGCGGCGGCACGTTGGCCACCGTGCCCTCCAGCATCTTCAGCAGAGCTTGCTGCACGCCTTCGCCGGAGACGTCGCGCGTGATCGACGGATTCTCCGACTTGCGGGCGATCTTGTCGACCTCGTCGATGTAGATGATGCCGGTCTCGGCGCGCTTGATGTCGTAGTCGGCGGCCTGGATCAGCTTGAGGAGGATGTTCTCCACGTCCTCGCCGACGTAGCCCGCCTCGGTGAGCGCGGTGGCGTCGGCGATCGCGAACGGGACGTTGAGCATCCGGGCCAGCGTCTGCGCCAGGTGGGTCTTGCCGCAACCGGTCGGGCCGAGCAGCAGGATGTTGGACTTGGCCAGCTCGACGCCGTCACTGCCGGAACCGGGCGCGCCCGCGGCCTCGGCCTGGATCCGCTTGTAGTGGTTGTAGACCGCGACGGCGAGCGCCTTCTTGGCCTGCTCCTGACCGACGACGTAGTTGTCGAGGAACTGGCAGATCTCCATCGGCTTGGGAAGCTCTTCCCACTTCACCTCGCCGGACTCGGCCAGCTCCTCCTCGATGATCTCGTTGCAGAGATCGATGCACTCGTCGCAGATGTAGACCCCGGGGCCCGCGATGAGTTTCTTGACCTGCTTCTGTGACTTGCCACAGAAGGAGCACTTCAGTAGGTCGCCGCCGTCACCGATCCGTGCCACCTACGTTCTCCCTGCACTCATCGGCCGGAGCGCCGGCCCTGACCTGCGGGCGCCACCGCGCCCGTCCGTCCTGTCGTCCTGCTGTGCTGTCGGATCCCCCGATCCGACCCCGGAGCGGTACAGACCCGACGTTACCCGGTGGCCGGGTTTTCTCCGACCCCCAAAACGGGTGTGTCAGAGGTCGGCCGGGAACCGCCCCCGACCGACCTCCGACCCCGTTCGTGCTCAGCCCGCGGCGTGAGTCGCCAGCAGACCCTTCTTGCGGCTGGTCAGGATGGTGTCGACCAGCCCGTACTCCTTGGACTCCTCGGCCGTCATGATCTTGTCACGGTCGATGTCCTTACGGACCTGCTCGATCGGCCGGTTGCAGTGGCGGGACAGCATGTCCTCCAACTGCGTCCGCATCCGCAGGATCTCCCGGGCCTGGATCTCGATGTCCGAGCCCTGGCCGTAGCCGCCCTCGGTGGCCGGCTGGTGGATGATGATCCGCGAGTTCGGCAGCGCCATGCGCTTGCCCGGCGTGCCGGCCGCGAGCAGCACCGCCGCCGCGCTGGCCGCCTGCCCGAGGCAGACGGTCTGGATGTCCGGCCGGACGTACTGCATGGTGTCGTAGATCGCCGTCATGGCGGTGAAGGAGCCACCGGGCGAGTTGATGTACATGATGATGTCGCGGTCCGGGTCGGTGCCCTCAAGCGTCAGCAGCTGGGCCATCACGTCGTTGGCCGACGCGTCGTCCACCTGGACCCCGAGGAAGATGATCCGGTCCTCGAAGAGCTTGTTGTAGGGGTTGGACTCCTTCATCCCGTACGACGTGCGCTCGACGAACGACGGCAGGACGTAGCGGTTGTGCACGGCCGCGAACTGGGGCGGCAGGCTCAGGTCGGTCATCGTCAGCTCCTCGGTCAGCTCAGGGTCCCGGCGCCATCCGGAACCTGCGTGGCCCCGATGATCACCTTGTCGATGAAGCCGTAGTCCATGGCCTCCTGGGCGGTGAACCAGCGGTCGCGGTCCGAGTCCGCCTCGATCTGCGCCTGGGACTGGCCGGTGTGGTGCGCGACCCGCTCCTGGAACATCCGCTTGGTGTAGAGCATCTGCTCGGCCTGGATCGCGATGTCCGACGCGGTGCCGCCGAGGCCACCCGAGGGCTGGTGCATCATGATCCGCGCGTGCGGCAGGGCGTAGCGCTTGCCCTTGGTGCCGGCGCAGAGCAGCAGCTGACCCATCGATGCGGCCATGCCCATGGCCACGGTCGACACGTCGTTGTCGATGTACTGCATGGTGTCGTAGATCGCCATGCCGGAGTAGACCGAGCCACCCGGCGAGTTGATCCAGAGGAAGATGTCGCGGTCCGGGTCCTCCGCGGCGAGCAGCAGCAGCTGCGCGCAGATGCGGTTGGCCACCTGGTCGTTCACCTCGCTGCCCAGGAAGATGATGCGTTCCTTGAGCAACCGGTTGTAGACCGAGTCGTCGAGGTTGCCAATGGAGTCGCCACCGCGGGCCTCGATCGCCCGGAGCGACTTCTTGGGGATGTGCATGTCGGTCATGGCAGCCCTTCGCTCTCCGTACCGTCCTGTCCGACACTAACCGCTCGCCCTACGGGCGTACTCCCGGTCGGGGCACTGTTCGCTCTCAGCGCAGTCACCCGCACGGCGTACCCCGGAAAGGGTTTCGGCCGCCGCCCGGCGCGCAGCGCGGGACGGCGGCCGTCGCCGGAACGATCAGTGCTGGTGGTCGTGCTCGGCCTCGTTCTGGGCCCGCAGCGCGTCGAGGGAGACCTCGTTGCCCGCCGCGTCCTTGATCTTGATCTTCTCCATCACCGCGGCGAGCGCCTTGCCCCGACGGACGTCACCGAAGACGGCCGCGGCGGCGCCGGAGCGCGCGAGCTGGTCGTAGTACTGCTGCGGGGCCATCCCGGCGCGCTGCGCCCGGTGCACGATCTCGTGGCCGAACTCGTCGTCGGAGACCTGCACGTCCTCCGCGTCGGCGAGCGTGTCCAGCAGCAGCTGGATCTTGACGCCGTCGGTCGCCGCCTCGGTCAGCTCGGCGTCGATCTGCTCCTCGGTCTTCTCCTCCGCGGCGAGGTACTCCTCCAGGGAGGCGCCGATGCGCTCGAGCTGGTCGACCATCGCGGCCTTGCGGCTCTCGACCTCCTCCTTGACGACACCCTCCGGCGCCGGCACCTCGGCGGCGGCCACCATCTGCTCCAGCGCCTTGTCGCGGGCGGCGTAGATCTGCTCGACCTGCTTGCCGCGGGTGACCCGCTCACGCAGGTCGGCGCGCAGCTCCTCGATGGTGTCGAACTCGCTGGCCATCTGCGCGAAGTCGTCGTCGAGCTCGGGGAGCTCCTTCTCCTTCACCGTGCGGACGGTCACCGCCACCTCGGCGTCCCGGCCGGCGAAGTCGCCGCCTACGAGCTGGGTGGTGAAGGTGGTGCTGTCGCCGGCGGCCAGGCCGACAAGCGCCTCGTCCAGCCCCGGCAGGAGCTGCTTGCTGCCGACCTCGTGCGAGATGTTGCTCGCCGAACCGCCGGGCACGTCCTCGCCGTCGACGGTCGCGTTCAGGTCGATCTGGACGAAGTCGCCGTCCTGGGCGGCGCGCTCCACCGTCTTCAGCGTGGCGAACCGCTCGCGCAGGCTGTTGACCTGCTCGTCGATCTCGCTGTCGGCGATCTCGATCTCGTCGACGGTCACCTCGATGGTGGCCGGGTCCGGCAGGGTGATCTCCGGACGGACGTCGACCTCGGCGGTGAAGTTGAGCGAGTCACCGTCGTTGAACTCGGTGATGTCGACCTCGGGACGGCCGAGCGTCTTGAGGTCGTGCTCCCGGACCGCGGCGAGGATGTTCTGCGGGATGGCCTCCTGGATCGCCTCGTTGAGGACGGTCCCCCGGCCCACCCGCTGGTCGATCACGGCGCTGGGAACCTTGCCCCGGCGGAAGCCGGGAACCTGGACCTGCTGCCCGATCTCCCGGTACGCCTTCTTGAGGCTCGGCTCGAGCTCGACGAACGGCACCTCGATGGCGAGCCGCACGCGCGTCGGGCTCAGAGTCTCGACGGTGCTCTTCACAGGCGTACTCCTTGACGGATCTGGGTGTCGATTCTGGGGCGTGATTGCGCGCATCGAGTGTAGGCGAGTCGGCCTGCGGCATCGGCAGGGCCCGGGTACCGCGCGGAGAAACCGGCGGTTCCCGGGACGATCCGGTCGCGAACGACAGTCGGGGTGGCGGGATTTGAACCCACGGCCCCTCGCTCCCAAAGCGAGTGCGCTACCAAGCTGCGCCACACCCCGTGGCGACAAAGAGTGTAAGCCGTCCGGGCCCTCCCGCGGGTGACCGGGGCACCACGGGCCCGCGTGGGGCGCGCGGTCCGCCGGTGGGGGATGCGCGTCCGGTCCGGAGGATTCGGTACGCTGTCGCGTGTGCCCCGTCGAGGCGGGGCGCTCGCGGGCGTAGCTCAATGGTAGAGCTTCAGTCTTCCAAACTGACTACGCGGGTTCGATTCCCGTCGCCCGCTCCACCGCTCCACCGCCCGACCGGCGTTCAGCCGCCGAGTCGTCTCCGGATCCGTTCCGCGTCATCCGCCGGCAGCGCGTCGGCCACCAGCACCCGGGGCAGCAGGTCCGGCTCCGTCGTCACGGCCCGGAACAGGAACGCCACGGTCACCTCGTGGTCCGGCCGGTGCACGACCTCCACCGGGTCGCCGGCCCGGACCGCGCCCGGCTCGACCACCCGCAGGTACGCCCCCGGCACCGCGGCCCGGGTGAACCGCCTGATCCAGCCCTGCTCGCCCAGCCAGCCCTGGAACGTGCCGCACGGGATGCGCGCGCAGGTGACCTCCAGGACCAGTTCCGCCCCGACCCGCCACCGCTCGCCGACCAGCGCGCCGTTCACGTCCACCCCGGTGGTGGTCAGGTTCTCGCCGAAGCTGCCGTTGCCCAGCGGCCGGCCCAGCTCGGCCTGCCAGCGGTCCAGATCCTCCCGGGCGTACGCGTAGACCGCCTGGTCGGTGCCGCCGTGGTGGGCCACGTCGTAGACCCGGTCACCGGCCAGACCGACCTCGCCGGCGCCCTTCGGACCGGGTGCGCTGACCGCGACCGGGCCGTCGACGGGTCGTTTGTCGATGCCGGTCGCCCCGAGCCCCTTCCAGGGGTTGGGTCGGGGCCGGCCCACGTTCACGGAGAGCACCTTCATGGCGGCGACGGTAGGCGCTGACCGGCCGACCGGGCCACCCGATTCCGCGTACCGGGCGAGGTCCGGTGCGGCGCGGGCTGCGTACGATGCGGGGCCGGACGTGCCCTCGTCGGGTGGAGGTAGGGACGGATGTCAGGCCAGCAGGACGGTTTCGCCCTCGGCGTGGACCTCGGCACCTCGAACACGGTGGCGGTGCTGCGCCGGCCGGACGGGACCACCCGGCCGCTGCTGGTGGACGGCCACCCGATCCTGCCGTCCGGCGTGTACGCCGACACCGCCGGCCACCTGCACGTCGGGCGGGACGCCCAGCGCCTGGCCCAGGCCGACCCGGCCGGCTACGAGCCGAACCCGAAACGGCGGGTCGACGAGGAGAACGTCGAGCTGGGCGGGCGGGCGTACCGGCCGGCGGAGCTGCTGGCCACGGCGCTGCGGACGGTCGCGGACGCCGCGGTGGCCGCGGTCGGTCTGCTGCCCCCGGCGGTGGTGACGCATCCGGCGGCCTGGTCACCGGCCCGGCGGCAGGTGCTGCACGACGCGCTGGAACTGGCCGGCTGGCCGGCCGCCGCCGAGCACACGCTCGCCGGACCGATCGCGCCCGGCACCCGCCTGCTGCGCGAGCCGGTGGCCGCGGCCCGCTACTTCACCCAGGTGCTGCGCCGGCCGGTGCCGGTGGGCGGCGCGGTGGCGGTGTTCGACTTCGGCGGCGGCACGCTCGACGTGGCCGTGCTGCGCAACGAGGGCGCCGACCCGTGGGGCGACTCCGGCTTCCACCTGGTCGCCACCGGCGGGATCGCCGACCTGGGCGGCCTCGACCTGGACGCGGCCCTGCTCGGGCGGCTCGGCGAGCTGGTGGGTCCGGCCCACCCCGGGCACTGGGCCCGGCTGACCGACCCGGCGACCACCGCCGACCGGCGCGACCGGCAGCAGCTCTGGGACAACGTGCGCGGGGCCAAGGAGATGCTCTCCCGGGTGATGGTCGCGCCGGTGGCCGTGCCGGGGGTGGAGGCGGCCGTGCCGCTGACCCGGGAGGACTTCGAGCGTCTCGCCGCGCCACTGCTCGCCCGCGCGGTCGCCGAGACCCGGCAGGTGACCGCCGCCGCCGGGGTGCGGCCCGAGCAGCTCTCCGGCCTGTTCCTGGTCGGCGGCTCCACCCGGATCCCGCTGGTGGCCCGGCTGCTCCACGCCGAGCTGGGCATCGCGCCGACCGTGCTGGAGCAGCCGGAACTCCCGGTCGCCGAGGGGGCGCTGACCGATCTGCCGCTGCCCCGCCGGGCCGGCCGGCCCGGTGCCCGGCCGTCCGCCGGGAGCCCCGCCGCCCCGGCGGGGGGCGCGGGAGCACCGGCCGCCGGCGCGTCGACGCCGGCCCCGACCGTGGCCCAGCCGACGCCCGACCCGACGGTCGAGGACCGGGCGGCGACCGTCGGCGCGGCGACCACCGTCGCCGGCCCGCCCGCCGGAGCGGCGACCACCGCGCCCGGCGGCCCGCACGGCACGCTGGTCGCCGACGTGGCCGGCCCCACCCTTGCGGGGTACGCCGCGCCGCCCGCCCGACACGCGCCGGCGTACGGCGGGAGTGGCACTCCCGCGACGTCGGCCGGGCAGCCCGCGCCGACGTACGCCGCGCCCGGCGTACCCCCGGGTTGGGGGCCCCCGGCGGGCGGTGCCGGCACGCCGGACGGCGCGTCCTCCGGCGGCGGCCGGCGCGGCCGGTGGCTCGCGCTGGGCGCCGCGCTCGCGGTGGTCGGCGTGGCGGCGACGCTGCTCTGGGTGTTCCGGGACCGGCACCCGGCGCTGGACTTCCACCCGCCGGAGCTGGTCGGGACCGTGGCCGCGGGCGACGAGCGACCGGGCGAGATGTTCACCGCGACGGTGGGCGACCGCGCCTACCTGGCCTGGTCGCGGCCGGACGACCGGCTGAACGTGGTCGCGGTGGACACCGCCACCGGCCGGCGGATCTGGGAGAAGCAGACCCGGGCGAGCGCCGACCGCTGGGCGGGGGTCCGGGCGCTGCCGGACGGGGTGGCCGCGGTGGCCGACGCGTCCGGCAGCAGCACCCCCCGACCGTTCGCGGTGCTCGACGGCGACTCGGGCGAGCAGCGGTGGGAGGTGAGCATCCAGGGCGACGACCAGATCTTCGTCGGCGCCGACACGGTGGTCCGGCTGGACCGCGCCGGCAACCGCCTGGCCGGGTTGCGGCTGGACAACGGCCGGCAGCGGTGGGAACAGGCCAATCCGCGCACCGAGTACGGCGACGCCCGGACCGTGGTGGTGCCGGTCGCCACCGGGGCGGCGCTCGACGGCACGGCGTACCCGGACGGCTCGCCCCGTGCGCCCTGGTCGGGCGAGGCCGACCGGCTGGTCCAGGTGGGCGCGGACCGGTCGGTGCGGGTGGTGGCCATGGGCGACGGGAAGATCCTGCGCAGCCGGGGCAACGTGGCCGACCTGGACGACCCGGTGGCCGCCCGGGACGACCGGCTGTACGTGGCGGAGAGCGACCGGGGTCTGCGGTTGGTCTCCTACGACCTCGGCAGTCTCGGCACGCCCGACGTGCGGTACGAGGCGACCGAACGGGACAGCCGGGCGCGGGCGCTGGTCACCTGCGGTGAGCATCGCGCCTGCCTGTTGGAGGTGCCGAGCGCGGGCGCCGACGGCACCCGGGTGGTGGTCGTCGCGGACGGCGAGGACAGCCGGCGCTGGCCGGCCCCCGGTGCGCAGCGACTGGTCCCGCTCGGCGACCATCTGCTGGCCGCGCGGGACTCGCCCCGGGACGCGGTGACGGTGTTCACCCCGGACGGCACGGCGGTGCTGCGCGACCGGGACGGGGTGGCGGTCCGGCTGGACGCCGGCAACCTGCTGCTCTTCGGCGAGGCGCCCAGCGGCTACGAGGACGACCGGGTCCTCGCCGGGCTGGCGGTGGACGGCAAGCCGGTCGAGATGGGCGAGGTGAAGCAGATCCGCAGCGAGTCGTGTTCCTGGACCACCGAGGTGCTGGTGTGCGGCGCGGAGAAGGAGTTCCGGCTGTACCGGTTCGCCGGCTGACCGGTGCCGCCGGTGCGCCGCCGGCCGCCGGTGAACCACGGCCCGACCGGCGACCGGCGCGACCGAAAGTGAGCTTGACAGGCGTCGATGTCTCGACTGGTCTGATGGTCAGTGAGATCGACGTCCGTCAGGAGGCACCTTGTTCGTCCGACGACGGTGGACCGCACTCGCCACCACCGGCATCCTGATCACCGCCGCCCTGTCCCACCCCGGTCCCGGCGTCGCCGCGCCGGCCGCACCCGCGATCACCCTCGCCCCCACCGAGACCGCCCTGGTCCGGGTGCGCCTGGCCGACGAGGCGCAGCTCGCCCGCCTGGTCGCCGGCGGCGCCGACCTGGCCAACCGACCCCGCTCCCGCGACGGCCACCCGGTCGCCGACCTCGTCCTCACCGGCCGGCAGCTCGCCGACCTCACCCGGCAGGGGGCGAGCGCGCTCCAGGTGGTGCAGCGCGCCGACGACGGCACCCGGCGGCTCGCCGAGAGCGCCCGCGCCGCGCAGGCCCGTACCCGCGCCGGACTGCGCGCCGCCGACGGCACCGACACGCTCCAGTTCCTCCAGGCGTACTGGTGGACCACCGGTGGGAAGACGTTCCTCCAGGCCCAGGTGGCCACCACCGCCACCGACGACCCGGACGTGGAGATCACGGTGAGCTGGCGGACGGCGGACGGCGCCACCGGCTCCTTCCCGCTGTACCGGTTCGAGGACTCCGGCGAGTACCAGTACCACTACGCGCTGCCGCAGCCGGTGCCCGGCCGGCCGGTGCAGTTCACCGCCACCTCCAGCCTGGGTGGCACGAGCCGGCCGGTCACCCCGGCGCGCTGGCCGGACGCGACCCCGCCGCCGCAGCCGGCCGGCTACCAGAAGGACTTCATCGACGCCTACCTGACGCCCGTCGACATCAGGGCGCGGATCGCCCGGCTGGGCCGCCAGTACCGCGACCTGGTCGACGTCATCGACCTGCCGAACCGCACCCAGGGCTACCGCCGCACCGCCGCCGCGTACCTCGGCGACCCGGCCGTCGCCGCCCTGGTGGTGGAGTCGGTGCGCTTCGGCGACCAGGGCATGAACGGCGTGCAGGCGCGTACCGTCGACCCGGGTCGGGCCAGCCGGCCGCTGACCGTCCGGTACCGGGACCGGGTGCTCACGGTCTCCCTGGCCACCGACGCCGCCGGCAAGGTGACCAGCAGCACCGACGACGTCGCCGCCGCGATCAACGCGCGGCAGGGCAGCCGCTTCCGGGCCACCGTGGAGGACGGCTCGGCCGGGCTGCCGATGCCGGTGGCCGGCCCGGTACGCCTCGACGACGGCCTCCAGGGCACCGAGGTGCCGACCCGTCCGTGGACCGTGCAGGCGCTGCGGATCGGCAAGCACCGGGACGGCTCCCGGGTCGGGGTGCTCGCGTACTCGCAGGAACACGCCCGGGAGTGGGCGACACCGCTGGTCACGCTGGAGTTCGCGGAACGGCTGCTGGCCAACGCCCGCACCGACGCGGCGACCCGGCACCTGCTGGAGCAGGTCGACGTGTTCGTGATCCCGACCGTGAACCCGGACGGCGCGAACTACTCGTTCCACGACTACAACCTCCAGCGCAAGAACCTGGTCAACCACTGCACCGGCACCGCCCGCGACCCGAGGTACCGCACCACCTGGGGCGTGGACGTCAACCGCAACTACACGGTCGGGTCGCTGTTCGACGGGTACGTGGGCGCCAGCGCCAACTGCCTGTCCGGCAACTACGCCGGCACCGCCGAGCTGTCCGAGGCGGAGAGCCGCAACGTGATCGACCTGGCCCGGGCCCATCCCAACATCAGGTTCGCGATGAACGTGCACTCCTACGGCGGCTACTTCATGTGGCCGCCCGGCGCGTACCGGGCGGACGGCCGGGTGACGCTGCCGAGGCCGTCGATCGACGAGTCGACACTGTTCCTGGCCAGCGCGCGCCGCATCGTCGGGGCCATCGCCACCGAACGCGGCACGGTCACCTGGCCGTCGCAGACCGGCCCGGTCGCCGACGTGCTCTACTCGGCGGCCGGCAACTCGGCCGACCAGCTCTACTACGAGCTGGGCATCTTCGCCTGGGACTTCGAGGTCGGCAACGACCGCTGGAACGAGGCCACCGGGCAGTGGGAGGGCGTCGGTTTCCAGCCGCCCTTCGACGAGGCGCACGGCGAGTCCCAGGAGTACGCCGGCGGCCTGGTGGAACTGGTCCGGGTGGCCCGCGACTACGCGGCCGGGGCGCGTTGACCCGGGCGGTCCCCGGCCGGCACGTCGGCCGGGGACCGCGGTTTCCGGCCCACGGGGCGGGGTGGGGCGGTCACGGCGAGCCTGGCGTCGAGGACCCCGCCGCGCGGGTCGCCTCGCCGAAGGCCGCCGCCGGGGAGCAGTGCGCCCTCAGCCCAACGGGCGACGGATGAACCGGGCGGTGCGGGGTAATGCGAGCGCCGTCCTGGTGGAGTGACGGCCGGCGTCGCGGCGTACCGCGACCGGGGGCCCGGGCGGGCGGCGGCACGCCGCCCGCCCGCGGCGAGCGCCCGCGCATCCTCGTTGATCATGGAATCGGCATCGACTAGCGTGCGCTCACGTGAAACCGATGCGCATCTTCCCTGTCGTCCTGGCCTGCGTCGCGGCCACGGCGCTCACCGCCTGCGGCGGCGAGGACACCTCGACGAACGCCGACGCCGCGGCGACCTCCACCGCCCCGGCCCCGTCCGCCGCCCCCGCCACCCCCTCCGCCGCGGCCTCCTCGCCGGCCGCGGCGAACGCCGTCGGCGACCGGGAACTCTGCACGTCCGCGAAGAAGACAAGCGACGAGATGCGGGCGAAGCTGGTCACCGCGATGCAGTCCGGCGGCGACACGAACACGCAGCTCGCGAAGATCATGACCGAGCTGGGGCAGAAGGTCAGCGCGCTGACCAAGACCGCGGGTGACGGCGAGGCGGCTGCCGCCCTACGCCGGTTCAGCGTGGAGGTCACCAAGGCCGCGGCGGCGCCGGACCCGGTCACCGCCGCCGACAACCCCGCGATGGCGAAGGCCGGCGAGGACTTCAACGCGGCCTGCAAGGCGGCCGGGGTCACCACCGTCTTCTGACCCGTCCGACCGTTCCGACCGTCCACGTGCGGGCCGCTTCCCGAGGGCGGCCCGACGCGTCGACGGACGACGCGCGGGCGGCAGCACCGAAGCCGACCGGCCCGCGCGTCCCGGACGTCAGTTGCCGGTGACCCAGTTCCAGGCCGAGACCACCCACTCGGTCTGCTGGAGGTAGGCCACCCCGACACCGGCCAGGAACAGCGCGGTGATCATGTGCGCGCCCCGCGCGCTGCGGCGCACCCGGCCGAGCTGCCGCTCCAGGATCAGCCGGCCGAGCAGCCGGGCCAACGCGAACAGGCCGACGGCGGTGAGCAGGCTGAGCACGAACGTGAGCAGCGGGGCGACCATGTTGCCCCGGCCGGAGATCGCCCAGATGCCCCAGCAGACGAACGCGAACAGGGCGCCCGCCGCGCTCCACTCCCCGCCCCGGCGGGCCTGGGCGAGGTGCCAGCTCATCGACCGGCGGGGCGTCGACGCGTCGGCCCAGTCGCCGGACACCCCATGCTCCACGGTGGGGAACTGTTCCGTCCGGGGCGTACGCGGCCGGCCGACCGCCGCCACCCCGCGCTGGAACGCGTCCCGCTGGGAGGGCACCACCCCCGGCGGGGGCGGCACCTCCACGGTGCGCTCCGCCCACGGCTGTGTCTGGTCCGCCATGCTTCGTCCTCCCCCTCGACCGACGTCCGCCTCCGCTGTCGAGGGTAGCCACCCGGCAAATAGGGTGCCGACCCCGACGGCGATGGGGTAGACACGGGCGATGACCGACGCGGTGGTGCCCCGGGCCGACGACTTCGACGAGATCGCCGCCTTCCTGGCGCTCTGCTTCCACGGCGACACCGACCCCGAGGTGCAGGAGGTCGAGCGCCCGATCTTCGAGCCGGAACGCTCCCTGCTGATCCGCGACGGCGGGACGGCGGTCGCGCACGCCGGCGCGTTCAGCCGCGACCTGGCCGTACCGGGCGCAAGCGTGCCGGCCGCGCACGTGAGCATGGTGGCGGTCGCCCCGACACATCGCCGTCGCGGCCTGCTCACCGGCCTGATGCGGCGGCAGTTGCGCGAGATCCGCGACGCCGGGCGGGAGCCGGTCGCGGTGCTCTGGGCCAGCGAGGGCCGCATCTATCCCCGCTTCGGTTACGGCTCGGCGGCGCAGCGGCTGATGCTGACCGCGGACACCACCGGGCTGCGGCTGCCCGCCCCGACGCCCGCCGAGGGCACGCTGCGCCTGGA
Source organism: Micromonospora sp. DT227 (assembly GCF_049841835.1). Taxonomy (NCBI): domain Bacteria; kingdom Bacillati; phylum Actinomycetota; class Actinomycetes; order Micromonosporales; family Micromonosporaceae; genus Micromonospora; species Micromonospora sp. DT227. The sequence goes on from NZ_JBNCLA010000002.1 coordinate 15,986, forward strand.
CCGGCCGGCCCCGCACACCGACGAGCTGGCCCGACTGTACGAGCGGGCGCGCGCCGACCGCCCCGGCTGGTCCCGGCGGGACGAGCGCTGGTGGGCGTACGTGCTGTTGGACGCGAAGGGACGCCGGGGTGGCGCCACCGAGCGCCGGGTGCTGCTGCACCACGGGCCGGACGGGCTCGACGGCTATGCGCTCTACCGGACGAAGGAGGACTGGGTCGGCGACGTCCCCCGGGGCGAGGTGCAGGTCGGCGAGGTGGTGGCCGTCACCCCGGAGGCGACGCTGGCGCTGTGGCGGCTGCTGCTCTCGGTCGACCTGACCCGGCGGCTGTCGTTCCCGACCGCCGCCGTGGACGAGCCGCTGCTGCGCCTGGTGGACGAGCCGCGCCAACTGGGCCCGCAGCTCGCCGACGCGCTCTGGGTGCGGGTGGTGGACGTGCCGGCCGCGCTCGCCGCCCGCCGGTACGCCACCGACGTGGACGTGGTGATCAAGGTCACCGACGAGCTGCTGCCGGAGAACACCGGCCGGTGGCGGCTCGTCGGCGGGCCGGCCGGCGCCGAGTGCACGGCCACCACCGCGCCGGCCGGGCTGGCCTGCGACGTCCGGGCGCTCGGCGAACTTCTGCTGGGCGGCACCACGCCGGCCGCGCTGGCCGCCGCCGGCCGCGTCCGCGAGCTGCGCCCGAACACGCTGACCGCCGCCACCCCCGCCTTCACCTGGCACCGTGCCCCGTCCCCGATGGAGAACTTCTGACCCACCCGATCCCGCCCCGCGTCGACGATCATGAGGTTGGCGGTGCGATGTGTCCGGATCGTCCCCGCCAACTTCATGATCGTCCGGCGGGTACGCGGACGGACGAGGCGGGTGGGCGGCGTGGTTGGGCGGTACGGTCGGGGGGTGGGTGAGGCGGAGCGGCGGCGGCGGAGACTGCGGCATCACGGCGAGGCGACCGAGCCGCCGGCGGCCGGGGAGACGAGCGCGACCACGGCCGCCGTCGACGACGACGTCACCCCCCGACCGCCGCGCGGCACCAGACGCGCCGAGCCGGAATCGTCGGACGACGGCCCCAGGGCACCACGCAGCGCCAGACGCGCCGAGCCGGAATCGTCGGACGACGGCTCCCGGGCGCCGCGCGGCGCCAGACGCGCCGAGTTGGAATCGTCGGACGACGGCTCCCGGGCGCCGCGCGGCGCCAGACGCGCCGAGTTGGAGTCGTCGGAGCCTCGCGGGCGTCGCGGCGCCCCGTCCGCCGACGACGGCGAACGGGGGCTACGCGGTCTCGTCGGCTCGGGGTCGTCGCAGGTGAGCGTCACCGCCGCGCTGCGGGCCCGGGACGCCGCCCGCCCCAGCGAGGACGACCTCGCCGCGGCCGAGGCACGGGTGGTGCTGGTGCGCCGCAACTGGGTGCCCCGCGAGGACCTGCCGCGCGGCGGACGCTGACCACCACGCCGGGGCCGCGTCGGGCGCGGCCGGACGCGTCAGGCCGGCAGCTCGGGCAGCCGGCGGCTCTGCTCGTAGTCGGCCACCTGGGTGATGCGCCGGCTGTGCCGGGGATTGCCGGAGAACGCCGTGGTCAGGAACGCCTCGACCAGGGCGGTTGCCTCGTCCAGCGTGTGCTGTCGCGCGCCGATCGCCACGACGTTGGCGTCGTTGTGCTCCCGGGACAGCTGCGCGGTGTCGATGTTCCAGGCCAGCGCCGCCCGGACGCCGGCCACCTTGTTCGCGGCGATCTGCTCGCCGTTGCCGGACCCGCCGATCACCACGCCGAGGCTGCCCGGGTCGCCGACCACCCGGTCGCCGGTGTGCAGGCAGAACGCCGGGTAGTCGTCGTCCGGGTCGAAGGCGTGCGGACCCACGTCCACCACCTCGTAGCCCTGCTTGGCCAAGTGGTTGGCCAGGTGCACCTTCAGCTCGAAACCGGCGTGGTCGGATCCCAGATAGACGCGCATACCGCGCAGTCTGACAGGCCCGCCCCCGGGCCGACGCGCGGGCGGCGACCCGGAGGCGGATTCGTCACACGGGTGCTCAGCGGGGCAGTTCGGCGACGACCAGGCCGGCCCGCGCCTTCGGGGTGAACCAGGTGCTCTTGCGCGGCATCTTCTCCCGGGCCAGGTTGACCGCGACGAAGTCGTCCACGGTCACCGGCGCCACCAGCACGGCCAGCTCGGCCCGGCCGGCGTCGACCTCACCGGTGAGCCAGCTCGCCGGGTAGTCGCCGCCCACGTACGTGATCCGCTTGTCACCCGGGTCGAGGCCCAGCGCGTCGCGCAGCAGCAGCCGCTCGACGAGCGCGTGGTCGAGGTTCTCCAGCCGGCCGGCGCCGCCGTGCGGCAGCGTCACCGCGTACCCCCGGCCGGCGAGGTGCAGGTGGACGGTGCCGCCGGTGGCCGGGACGCCGACCGGGCCGGCGGTCTCGGTGACCTCCGCGCCGGCGGCGCGGAGCCGGTCGAGCAGCTCGTCCGGGGTGGTGGTCAGCTCGCTGACCAGCCGGTTGTAGGGCTGGATGGCGACCGACGCGGGCGTGGTGACCACCGCGAGGAAGCGCGGGAAGCCGCCGGTCTGCGCGGCCAGGCTGCGGTGGTTGCCGTCCGCGACCACCAGCTCGCCGCCACCGGCCAGCGCGGTCAGCTCGTCCTGCGCGGGGCCGGGGCCGACCAGCCAGATCGCGTGCGTCCGCCCGGACTGGTCGACGTCGGTGGCGGCGGGCGCGCCGGCCGTCTCGGTCGCCGCCGCGAGCGCCGCGTGCAGCTCGCCGCCACGCCCGGTCTGGAGCAGGAGTACGGGTGAGAGCAGGTGGCCGACGGCCTCCGCCAGCGCGACGCGCTCCCGCACCTTGGCGATGAACACGTCCTCGTTGCGGATCACCAGGCCCGGCTCGTCGGCGCGGGTGGAGATCTGGTCGGTGTCGACCATGGCCCACAGCCCGTACGCGTTCTCCTCCCCCGGCGCGCTGATCCGGTAGAGCACCACCACCTGCTCGGCCGGGGTGTAGCTGCCGTCCGCCTTGGCCTCGGCGAGGCGGGACTCCGCGTCCGGAAGCGCGTCGAGGAAGGACTTCCCCAGGCTGCCCGGTGCCCGGTGGGGCATCTCGATGCCCAGGGCACTGTGCGGATTCGCCTCGACGATGGCGGTGATCTCCGCGTCGTCGGCGAACTCGTCGTAGTTCTGCGCGCCGGTGCCGCCAGTGGTGATCCAGGCCCGGGCGATCGGATGCACGACCGTCATGTCCGCTGACGCTACCCGCGCCCGTTCCACCCCCGCCGCCGGACTCGCCCCCTTCCACCAGGTGAAAGGAGGGGCCCCCGGTTAACGCCTCAGGTAGAGGTGGGGCCCCTTCTCAACAGCCGGGCGGCTCAGGCGACGGGGTCCCGGTGGCGGCCGGGACCGGCCGGTCGACGGGGTGGCGCGGACGGGCGGGAGCCGGCGTTGAGGCGTACCGTCGTCGCCCCGGCGGCGGCCGGCGGGCCTGCGGGGCCGAACCGGGTCGGGACGCGGGCGGGGCGGTCGGCCTCGGTCGGGGTGATCCGCGAGGTGGCCACCACCCGGGCCACACCCACCACGATCGGCGGGGCCAGCAGGTCGGCCAGCCCGGCCGGCCCGGCGGGCCAGTCGCCTTCGGCCACCGACCAGTACGTCGCACCGGATTCCTCGGTCGCCGGCTGTGTCGCGTCGTCGGACAGGCGGCGGTGCTTACCCATTCAGAACGCCTCCAGGAGCTGCCGTGGTGCGGCCATGAGCGGGCCGCCGGCGGGGACACCCGGTGAAACGAGCCCCGCACCGGCCCGGTGACGGGCGGCGTGGTTCGGCGGGTGTTAACAGGGGCCCCCGCCTATACCGGAGGCGTTAAGCGGGGGCCCCTCCTTACACCTCAGTCGAAGATGGGGGGCTGGGTGCGGGTGCGCTTGAGTTCGTAGAAGCCGGGGGTGGCACTGACCAGCAGCACGCCGTCCCAGAGCCGGCCGGCCGCCTCACCCTTCGGCGCCGGCGTGATCACCGGGCCGAAGAACGCGACCTGACCGCCGTCCGGACCGGGCGCGTGCACCACTGGGGTACCGACCTCGGTGCCGACCGGACGCATGCCGGCCTCGTGGCTGGCCCGCAACGCGTCGTCGTACTGCGTCGACTCGGCGGCGTCGGCGAGCGCCGGGTCCAGCCCGACCTCGGTGAGCGCGCCGACCAGCATGTCCCGGTCCAGGTCCTGCCGACCGAGATGGATCCGGGTGCCCATGGCGGTGTAGAGCTTCGCCAGCTTCTCGGCGCCGTGCGCCTGCTCGACGGCGATGCACACCCGTACCGGACCCCAGCCCTTGCGCATGATGTCCTGGTACTCCTCGGGCAGGTCCCGGCCTTCGTTGAGCACGGACAGGCTCATCACGTGGAACCGGATGTCCACGTCCCGGACCTGCTCGACCTCGAGCAGCCAACGGGAGGTGATCCAGGCCCACGGGCAGAGCGGGTCGAACCACATGTCCGCGGTGATACGTTCGGTCACGGTATCGTCCCTTCGCGTATTCCCCCCCCGCGCCGGCCTCCCGGCGCCTTCTCCTGTCGAGTCTCACCCCGCACCCCATCGACACGCACCCGAATGAGAGCCTGACCTCGGCCGCCGAATGGGGCGTCTGCATGGAAGACTCGGTTTCGGACCGCCCGTCACGAGCGGACGGGGAGGCCGGTGCCGCGGGGCGCGGCGAGACGACTGGGATGGAGACGAACAGTGCCGGGAGTGCGCAACCTGACCCAGGTCGAGGCGATCGAGCGGGCCCGCCTGCTCGAGGTGACCGGGTACGACATCAGCCTCGACCTGTCGACCGCCGTGCAGCCCACCGGCCGCACGTTCCGCTCGGTGACCGAGGTCCGGTTCCGCTGCGCCGAGCCGGGGGCGACCACGTTCATCGAGGCCGCCGCCGACACGGTGCGGTCGGCCACGCTGAACGGTGAGCCGGTCGACCTGTCCGACTGGTCCGCCGAGCAGGGCCTCACGCTGACCGGCCTGGCCGCCGAGAACGTCCTCGTGGTCGACGCCGACTTCGGTTACTCGAACAGCGGGCAGGGCCTGCACCGCACCGTCGACCCGGTCGACGGCGAGACCTACCTGTACAGCCAGTTCGAGACCGCCGACGCGCAGCGGGTCTTCGCCTGCTTCGACCAGCCCGACCTGAAGAGCGTCTACACCTGGCACGCCACCGTCCCGGACCACTGGAAGGTCGTGTCGAACATGCCGGTGGCCCGCGAGGAGGCCGCCGACGAGGGCATGAAGACGCTGCACTTCGCCCGCTCCGAGCGGATGAGCACCTACATCACCGCGCTGTGCGCCGGGCCGTACCACGAGGTGCGCCACACCCACGACGGCATCGACATGGGCTACTTCTGCCGGGCCAGCATGGCGCCCCACCTCGACGCGGACGACCTGCACCTGATCACCACGCAGGGCTTCGACTTCTTCCAGGAGAAGTTCGGCGTGCGCTACCCGCTGCCGAAGTACGACCAGCTCTGGGTGCCGGACTTCAACGCCGGCGCGATGGAGAACTTCGGCTGCGTCACGCACGCCGAGTCGCACTACATCTTCCGCTCGCAGGTCACCGACTTCGAGTACGAGCAGCGCGCCAACACGATCCTGCACGAGCTGGCGCACATGTGGTTCGGTGACCTGGTCACCATGCGCTGGTGGAACGACCTGTGGCTGAACGAGTCGTTCGCCGAGTGGGCCAGCCACTGGTGCAACACCCACGCCACCCGCTTCACCGACGCCTGGACGACGTTCCTGTCGATCCGGAAGAACTGGGGCTACCGGCAGGACCAGCTCTCCTCCACCCACCCGGTCTACTGCGAGATGCCGGACCTGGAGGCGGTCGAGGTCAACTTCGACGGCATCACGTACGCCAAGGGCGCCAGCGTGCTCAAGCAGCTCGTCGCGTACGTGGGCGAGGAGCCGTTCCTGGCCGGCCTGCGGGCCTACTTCGGCAAGCACGCCTGGGGCAACGCCACCTTCGACGACCTGCTCTCCGAGCTGGAGGCGGCCTCCGGCCGGGAGCTGCGCAAGTTCGCCGCCCAGTGGTTGGAGACCGCGCAGGTCAACACGCTGCGCCCGGACGTGGCCATCGGCGCCGACGGCGCGTACGAGCGGGTGGTGGTGCGGCAGGAGGCGCCGGCCGGGCACCCGACGCTGCGGACCCACCGGATCGGCGTGGGCCTCTACGACCTGACCGACCGCCGGCTGGTCCGGCGCGAGCTGGTCGAGGTGGACGTGACCGGCGAGCTGACCGAGCTGACCGCGCTGCACGGCAAGCCCGCGGCCGACGTGCTGCTGCTCAACGACGAGGACCTCACCTACACCAAGCTGCGGCTGGACGAGCGGTCCATGTCGACAGTGGTGCAGCACATCTCCGGTTTCGACTCGTCGCTGGCCCGGGCGCTGTGCTGGACGGCCGCCTGGGACATGACCCGGGACGCCGAGCTGTCGGCGCGCGACTACGTGGCGCTGGTGCTGGCCGGGCTGACCGCCGAGACCGACATCAACCTGGTGACCGCCACGCTGCGGCAGGCGTCCACCGCGCTCACGTTCTACGCCGACCCGGAGTGGGCGCCGACCGGCTGGGCCGACCTGGCCCGGACCGCGCGGACCGCGCTGGCCGCGGCGGAGCCGGGCAGCGGCTTCCAGCTCGCCTGGGCCCGGGCGTACGCCTCCTCGGCCCGCTCCGGCGAGGACCTGGCGACGCTGCGCGGCTGGCTGGACGGCAGCGGGGTGCCGGCCGGTCTGACCGTCGACACCGAGCTGCGGTGGACCGTGCTCCAGTCGCTTGTCGCCAACGGCGCGGCCGGGGCCGCCGAGGTGGAGGCCGAGCTGGCGAGCGACCGCACCGCCAGCGGCGAGCGGGAGGCCGCGTACGCGTACGCGCTGGTGCCGACCGAGGCGAACAAGGCCGCGGTGTGGGCGCAGCTCACCGGCCCGGACGCGCTGCCCAACTGGCGCAACCGCGCGTTGTTGCAGGGCTTGACCCACCCGGCGCAGGTCGAGCTGACCGCGCCCTACCGGGAGCGTTACTTCGCCGCCGTCGACCAGGTTTGGGCGCAGCGGGACAGCGAGCCGGCGCAGGAGTTCGTGCAGCTCGCCTACCCGGCGTACCTGGTCGACGAGGACACCGTCGCGGCCACCGACGCGTGGCTGGCCCGCGACGGTCGGCCGGCGTCGCTGCGCCGGCTGGTGGCCGAGGGCCGCGACGGCGTGGTCCGCGCGTTGAAGGCCCGCGAGCGGGACGCCCGCAGCGCCTGAGCAGGGGTACGACGGCCGGGGCCGGCGCGGGTGGAAGCCCGCGCCGGCCCCGGCCCTTTATCGTGTACGGAGGAGGTGGACGTGATGGCACAACCGACCCATGAGTGGCGCCCACCGGAACGACCGTGGCAGGAGCAGGATCTGTCCGACCTCCCCGAGGACGGTAACCGCTACGAGATCATCGACGGAAGTCTGCACGTGACCCCACCGGCCCTGCCGGAGCACCACGAACTCGCGGACGACATCCGGATGGCCCTGCGCCAGGTCGCCCCGGAGGGGTGGCGGGTGATTCGCGAGATCGGAGTACGGGTACCCGCGGGCAATCTGATCCCGGACATCACCGTGCTCACGTCGGGTGCACCTCGGAAGCAGATGTGGGCAGAACCGGCGCACGTCGCCCTGGTCATCGAGGTGGAGTCGCCCAACAGCCGACGGCATGACCGGTTCACCAAACCCGCGCTCTACGCCGAGGCCGGCATCCCGCACTACTGGCGGGTTGAGCAGGGGGACTTCGGCCCTGTCCTCTACCGCTACCAGTTGGTCAAGGGCGTGCACTACGACCTGGTCGGGACTCTCGGCCCCGACGATCCGGCGCACATCGACGAGCCGTGGCCGATGCGGCTGGACCCCTCCGCCTGGCCCCGCTGAGCCCACGAGAAAGCCCGGCCCACGCGTTACCGCGCGGGCCGGGCTTCGTCGTGTGTGCGGTCGGCTGCTCAGCCCTTGCCGGCGTGGCTGGCGAGCTGGTCGAGGCCCTGGATGACGCCGCCGGCCAGGTCGCCGCCGCCGAAGGACGCCACCATGGAGAGCGCGGCCAGCTTCGCGTACGTGTCCGGGATGCGCTTGCGGGCGTACTTGCCGGTGACGATCTCCAGCTGCCGCTGGTTGGGCGACACCGCGATCAGCACCGACTTGTCCGGCTCGGCGAGCTGCCGGTGCAGCCGCTCGGCGTGCTCCCGGATCGGCTCGTCGAGGCCGCCCACGTAGACCGAGAAGACCAGGCCGGTGCCCTGGTCGGCCAGGCGGAGCGCCTCGTCGATGCGGAGCAGCTGCCGGGTCGAGAACGGCCCGTCCAGCACGTCGGGCGGGGTGCCCGTCCCGGTCGTGGGCCGCGCTTCACCAACGGTCACTTGCGCCTCCGGTTCCACCGGCCGGCGCCTCCCGGCCGGCCTGCTCCTGCTTGTGGCTGGTCAGCGCCGGCGCCTGCGCGCCGGCGGTCAGCGCGGTGCCGGCCGAGTCGGCCAGCTGCTCCGGGCGGCCCAGGAACCAGACCGGAGTGAAGTCGAAGGACCGACCCGGCCGGTAGCGCTTGGCGCCGCCACCGTGGCCACGGCTGCCGGCGGCCGCCAGACCGGCGATCACCAGCACCGCGGCGACCGGGATGCCGACGAAGACCACCAACGTCTCGGTAACAGACAATCCCAACGCCCCCAGGCGGAAGAGAGACCAGGAATGTTCCGGGTCGGGTGGACGGTCACGACGGGCCGCGCCCGACCTCGCTTGTGATGTTCACGTTAGCGGAGTCGACGGCCCGCCAGATTGCGGGGTGCTGATCCCACCCGCCACAGCAGTGCTCCAGTTGCGCGGCAGTGGCGATCAGCGTGGCGTCGTCGCCGTACCGGCCGGTGAGCAGCACCCCGACCGGCAGGCCGTCGGCGGTCCGGCCGACCGGCAGCGAAACGGACGGGTCGCCGGTGACGTTGAAGACCGCGCAGTACGGCGAGAAACGCCGCTGCCTGTCGAAATCCGTTGCCGGGTCGAGCGCGGCGAACGCGCCGACCGGCGCCTGCGGGGCCGTCAGCGTGGGGCAGAGCAGCAGGTCACAGCCGGCGGTCCGGCGCGCGCCCCGGCGGACCTGGGCCTGGAGTTCGCCGAGCGCGGCCATCAGTCGGGCGGCGCCGATCGCCTCGCCCCGCTCGCGCAGGAACCGGGTCAGCGGCAGCAGCTCGCCCTCCCGACCGGCCGGGACGGGGGCGAGCGCCAGCGCGTACCAGACGGTCTCGAACATCGGCCACGCCTCCGGGCCGAGCGGCGCGGGGACCTCGACCACGTCGTGGCCGGCGTCGGCGAGCAGCGCGGCGGCCCGGTCGACGGCGGCCACGCAGTCGGGGTGGACCGGCTCGTCGGCGAGCATTCCGGTGGTGAAGCGGCCGATCCGCAGCCGGCCGGGCCCGGCGGCGCGGGCGGCGCCGAGGTAGCCGCCGGCGGGCGCGGCCGGCGGCAGGTAGGGCTCGCCGGGCACCGGTCGCGCCAGCACGTCGAGCAGCGCCGCCACGTCGGCGACGGTGCGGCCGAGCGGGCCGTTGGTGGGCAGCCCGAACGCGCCGAAGCCGAGCGGGCCGCCGGAGACCAGGCCCCGGCTGGGCTTGTGGCCGACCAGGCCGCAGAGCGCGGCCGGGATGCGCAGCGAGCCGCCGCCGTCGGAGCCCTGCGCGACCGGCACCAGGCCGGCGGCGACCGCGGCCGCCGCGCCGCCGCTGGATCCACCCGCGGTGTACGCCAGGTCCCACGGGTTGCGGGCCGGCGGCGCGACCCGCCCCTCGGAGTAGAGCGAACAGCCCAGCTCGGAGGTGGTGGTCTTGCCGAGGCTGACCAGCCCGGCGCCGGCCAGGAAGCGCACCACGTCGGCGTCGACGGGCGGGACGAAGTCGGCGAACGCGGCCGAGCCGAACGTGGTCCGGACGCCGGCGGTCAGCGTGAGGTCCTTGATCGCGGTCGGCACCCCGTGCAGCGGCCCGCGCGCCTCCGTCGGCACGGCGTCGGCGGCCCGCGCGGCGGCGCGGGCGCGCTCGGCGGTGACCGTGACGAACGCGCCGACGGTGTCGCCGAGCGCGTCGACCCGGCGCAGGTGGTGCTCGACCAGTTCCAGGCTGGACAGTTCGCCCCGGCGGATCGCGGCGGCCTGCTCCAGCGCGGTCAGGTCGTGCGGCTCGGCCATGGCCACCATCCTGCCCGCTTCGTGGCGGGATCGCCGGCCGACACGTCCGGCCGTGCGGCGGCCCGGCCATACCCGGCTGGCATGACCGGATCGGGATTGCCGCGCGACGGACGCGGCACGGACCATCAATTCATCGGTCATCTTCGATCGATGTTCACCCCGACCACCGCCAGGAGCATGCCGTGCAACCCATCACCGCCCCGCACGACCGCCCATCCCGGGGCCGGCCGGCCCGCCGCCGCCGTCTCGCGCGTACCCTCCGCCCGTTGCTCGCCCTCGCCCTGGCCGCCGCCGGGCTCACCGCGCTGCCCGCCGCGCCGGCCGGGGCCCGCGACGGCGCCCCGGTCGCCCCGCTGGCCGCGAACCCCTACGAGCGGGGTCCCGCGCCCACGGTGGCCAGCATCGAGGCCACCCGGGGTCCGTTCGCCATCACCCAGACCACGGTCGCCGCGTCGGCCGTGAGCGGATTCCGGGGTGGCACGATCTACTACCCGACCAGCACCGCCGAGGGCACGTTCGGCGCGGTGGCCGTCTCCCCCGGGTTCACCGCCAGCCAGTCCTCGGTCGCCTGGCTCGGACCGCGCCTGGCCTCCCAGGGCTTCGTGGTCATCACCATCGACACGCTCTCCGTCTACGACCAGCCGGCCAGCCGGGGCACCCAACTCCTGGCCGCCCTGGACTACCTGACCGCCACCAGCGCGGTGCGGACCCGGATCGACCGCAACCGGCTCGCGGTGATGGGGCACTCGATGGGCGGCGGCGGCAGCCTGTCCGCGGCCAACACCCGCCCCACGCTCCAGGCGGCGATCCCGCTGACCGGTTGGCACACCGTGAAGAACTGGTCGTCGGTACGCGTGCCGACGCTCGTCGTCGGCGCCGAGAACGACACGGTGGCGCCGGTGGCGTCGCACTCGGAGCCGTTCTACACCAGCCTGCCGGCCACCCTGGACAAGGCGTACCTGGAGCTGAACGCGGCCAGCCACTCGGCACCGACCTCGCCGAACGTGACGGTCGCGAAGTACAGCATCTCCTGGCTCAAGCGGTTCGTCGACGACGACACCCGCTACGAGCAGTTCCTCTGCCCGGCGCCCCGGGGCAGCGCCATCGAGGAGTACCGCGACACCTGCCCGCACTCCTGACGCCGCCTCGCCGAGGCTCTGGGTGCGTCTGTGGTCGCCGGGGCGACCCCAGACGCACCCAAACCGTCAGGACCGCAAAGCGCCCCGGTCGAGGCCGAGGAAGCGCAGGGCGTTGCCGCCCAACAGCGCGGTCCGCTGCGCGTCGGTGAGGAAGTCGGACCGGTGCACCACCTGCCCGACCGGCCGCTCCCCCAGCGGGTACGGGTAGTCGCTGCCGAGCAGCACCCGGTCGACGCCCATGGTGTCCACCAGCAGCCGCAACGCGGCGGGCTCGAACACCACCGAGTCGACGCTGAACCGGTCGACGTACGAGCTGGGCGGCGCGGCGGACGCCCCGCGTACCAGGTCGCCGCGGCGGTGCCAGGCGTTGTCGGCGCGGCCCAGCCAGAACGGGAAGCTGCCGCCGCCGTGCGCGAAGCAGATCCGCAGCGTCTCCGGCACCCGGTCGAACACGCCGCCGAGGATCAACGCCAGCACCGACAGGTGCGTCTCCGCCGGCATGCCGGTCAGCCAGCGGGCCATCCACCGGTTCAGGCGGGGCCCGCCGGGCATGTCCCACGGGTGCACGAAGACCGGCGCGCCGACCTCGGCGCAGTGGGTCAGGAACGCCACGATGCCGGCGTCGTCGAGGTCCCGGTCGCCGACGTGGTTGCCGATCTCCACACCGGCGTGCCCGGCCGCGAGGCAGCGGTCCAGCTCGGCGCAGGCGGCGTCCGGGTCCTGCAACGGCACCTGGCAGAACGGCACCAGCCGGTCCCCACCGGCGGCGGTGACCTCCAGCGTGAGGTCGTTGAAGATCCGGGCCACCTTGACCGCCTGGTCGGCCGGGCGGTCGTAGCCGAAGAAGACCGGGGTCGGCGAGACGACCTGGACGTCGACGCCGTCGGTGGTCATGTCGGCGAGCCGGGTGGGCGCGTCCCAGCACGCCGCGCCGACCGGCCGGAACTCCGTCTCCCCCACCATGATCATGGCGGCGCGCTCGGAGTCCACCCGCAGCCAGGGCCAACCGGACCCGCCGCAGGCCGCGTCGAGGTCCGGCCATCCCTTCGGTACGACGTGCGTGTGCACGTCGACGACCGGCACCGGCATCAGCCCTTGCCCGGGTGCAGCGCGCCGCAGTTGTCGCAGGTGCGGGCCTTCTCGTCGGCGTAGAACGAGGCGAAGACCGGGGGCAGGTCGGCGGCGATGTCGCGCACCTGCAACTCGACCTCGTGCACCTTGTTGCTGCACTCGGCGCAGTACCACTGGAACTTCTCCAGCGTGCCCTCCTCGCGGACCCGCTCGATCACCATGCCGATCGAACCGGCCTCCGGACGCTGCGGCGAGTGCGGGGTGTTGCGCGGCAGCATCCACATCTGACCCTCGCGCACGTGCACCGTACGCGGCCCCTCGGGCGTCATCAGGTTGATGTGCATGTTGCCCTTGACCTGGTAGAAGAACTCCTCGTACGGGTCGACGTGGAAGTCGGTGCGCTGGTTCGGCCCGCCCACCACCATGACGATGAAGTCGTCGCTGCCGGGCAGCATCTCCTTGTTGCCCACCGGGGGCTTGAGCAGGTGCTGGTTCTCGCCGATCCAGCCGGAGAAGCTGAACGGCTCGGCGATCTCACTCATGGGAACCTCCCGACGGAAGTAGGGCGACGGCCTGCATCTCGATCAGCAGGTGCGGGTGCGGAAGCTGGTGCACGGCCACCGTGGTCCGGGTCGGCCCGGCGGCGTCGAAGAACTCCGCCCACACCTCGTTGTAGCCCCCGAAGTCGTTCATGTTGACCAGGTAGCTGGTGACCTGCACCAGGTCGGTCAGCTCCGCGCCCACCGACCGGAGCAGGTCCCGGATGTTCTCGACCACGGCCCGGGTCTGCGCCCGGATGTCCAGGTCGGTGGTGCCGAGTTCGTCCACCGACACACCGGCGAACGTGTTGTCCGGCCGGCGCGACGACGTACCGGAGACGAAGACGAACCCGCCCGCCACCTTGACGTGCGGGAACGCGCCGCGCGGCACGGCCTTCCCGGCCACCACGCGGGCCGTCACGGGAGTGCCTTCAGAGAGGCGGAGCCGAGCTTCTCCACGGTGGCGCGGACGTGCGCCCCCGGGCGCAACGGCACTGCGGCGGTGGCCGCGCCGGCCAGGAACACCCAGCCCTTGCGCAGCCGCACGCCGTACCGGCCGGCCAGCCGCAGGCCCTCGTCCAGCGCGCGGCGCGGGTCACCGAGGATGGCGGCGGTCGAGCCGACCTGCGCCACCCGCCCGTCGATCTCCAGCAGCACACCGAGATTGTCCAGCCCGTCGGGCACCGGTGACCAGGGCCCGATCGCGAACGCGGCGGCCGAGGTGTTGTCCGCGACCACGTCCGGCAGCGAGAACGTGAAGTTCGCGTACCGGGAGTCGATCAGCTCGATCGCCGGGGCGACCGCGCGGACCGCCCGGGTGAACGAGCCGACCGGCTCGCCGGGCTCGGGCAGCCGGTCCAGCAGGAACGCCACCTCCGGCTCGACCCGGGGGTGGATGAAGCCGCCGGTGTCGACCGTCCCGCCGTCGGGCACCCGCATCACGTCGGTGAGCCGACCCCAGATCACCTCGTCCACGCCAACCTGGGCCATCTTGGCCCTGCTGGTCAGCCCCATCTTCAGCCCGACCAGCCGCTCGCCCCGGTCGAGGCGGCGCTGCACCAACGCGGCCTGCACCGCGTACGCGGCGTCCACGTCGAGGCCGGTCTCGGCGGCGAGCTGTCCGATGGCGGTGGCGGAGTCGGCCGCCGCGCCCAGCTTCTCCGCGATCCCCGCGACGTCCGGCCCGATCATGAGTTCTCCTTACCGGCCAGGTCCAGTGCCACGTCCACGATCATGTCCTCCTGGCCGCCGACCATCCGGCGGCGACCCAGCTCGACCAGGATCGAGCGCACGTCCACGCCGTACTTCGCCGAGGCCCGCTCGGCGTGGCGCAGGAAGCTGGAGTAGACGCCCGCGTACCCCAGGGAGAGCGTCTCCCGGTCGACCTGGACCGGCCGGTCCTGCAACGGGCGGACGATGTCGTCGGCGGCGTCCATCAGCGCGAACACGTCGCAGCCGTGCTTCCAGCCGTGCAGCTCGGCGACCGCGACGAAGACCTCCAGCGGCGCGTTGCCGGCGCCCGCGCCCATGCCGGCCAGCGACGCGTCCACCCGCACGGTCCGCCCGGACGGCGCGCCGACCGGGCCGTCGCCGAGGATCCGGCCGTGCTCGACCGCGAGCACGCTGTTCGCCACGCCCAGCGACAGGTTGTGGTGCGCGTGGATGCCGATCTGCGTCTCCGGCGCCAGCACCTGCCGGTACGCGTCGACGCGCTGCGCCACGTCGGACATCAGCAGCCGGCCGCCGGAGTCGGTGACGTAGACGCAGTGCGCGCCGTACGACTCCATCAGCCGGGCCTGGGCGGCCAGCCCGGCCGGGTCGTTCAGGTGCGACATCATCAGGAACCCGGCGACGTCCATGTCGTTCTCCCGGGCCCAGGCGATGTGCTGGGCGGAGATGTCCGCCTCGGTGCAGTGGGTGGCGATCCGCACGCTTGTCACGCCGAGCGCCTTCGCCGCCTTCAGGTCGGCGATGGTGCCGATGCCGGGTAGCAGCAGCGTGGTGAGCCGGGCGTTCGTCAGCACCTCGGCGGCGGCCGAGATCCACTCCGCGTCGGAGGCCGCGCCGTGGCCGTAGTTGACGCTGGAGCCGGCCAGCCCGTCGCCGTGCGCGACCTCGATGGCGGCCACCCCGGCGGCGTCGAGCGCGGCGGCGATGGTGCGGACCTGGTCGACGGTGTAGCGGTGGGCGATGGCGTGCATGCCGTCGCGCAGCGTCACGTCCTGGATGTAGAGGTCGGTCATCGCACAGCCGCCTTCCGGAGCGTGACCAGCCGCTCGGCGGTGCGCAGCGCGGCCGACGTCATGATGTCCAGGTTGCCGGCGTACGCGGGCAGGTAGTGCCCGGCGCCGGAGACCTCCAGGAACACCGAGACCTGGAGCCCGGTGACGTGCCGGCCGAGCACCGGCGCGTACGTGTCCACCGGGTCGAACTGCACCTCCTGCTTGAGCCGGTAGCCGGGCACGTACTCCTGCACGGTCTGCACCATGTCGGCCACCGAGGCGGCGATCGCGGCCCGGTCGGCGTCGGCGTCCGGGCAGAGGCAGTAGACGGTGTCCCGCATGAGCAGCGGCGGATCGGCCGGGTTCAGCACGATGATCGCCTTGCCGCGTTCGGCGCCGCCGACCACCTCGATGGCCCGGGCGGTGGTCTCGGTGAACTCGTCGATGTTGGCCCGGGTGCCCGGCCCCGCCGACTTCGAGGCGATCGACGCGACGATCTCCCCGTACGCGACCGGGGTGACCCGGCCGACCGCGTGCACGATCGGCACGGTGGCCTGCCCGCCGCAGGTGACCATGTTGACGTTCGGCTCGGCCAGGTGCTCGTCGAGGTTGACCGGCGGCACCACGTACGGGCCGAGCGCGGCCGGGGTCAGGTCGACCACGGTCCGGCCGTGTGCGCGCAGCACCTCGTCGTGGCGGCGGTGCGCGCCGGCCGAGGTGGCGTCGAAGACCAGCTCCACGTCGGCGAACTCGGGCAGCGCCACGAGGCCGTCGACGCCGTCGGCGGTGGTGGTCACGCCGAGCCGGCGGGCCCGCGCCAGCCCGTCCGAGGCCGGGTCGATGCCGGCCATCGCCACCATCCGCAGTTCGGTACTCAGTCTGAGCACCTTGATCATCAGGTCGGTGCCGATGTTGCCCGACCCGAGCACCGCCACGCCGACGCTCATGAGCTGGTCTCCTTCGAGAAACAGGTCCGCACCGAGCCGAGCCCGGAGATCCGCGCCTCGTACGCGGCGCCGGGCGTGACCGGCACCATCGGGCCGAGCGCCCCGGACAGCACCACGTCGCCGGCCCGCAGCGGGTCACCGGCGCGGGCCAGCGTGCCGGCCAGCCACGCCAGCGCGTGCAGCGGGTTGCCGAGGCAGGCCGCGCCCGCGCCGACCGAGACCGGCTCGCCGGCGTGCTCCAGCACCATGCCGCACAGCCGCAGGTCCACGTCGGCCAGCCGGCGCGGCGCGGTGCCGAGCACGAACAGCCCGCTGGACGCGTTGTCCGCGATCGTGTCCACGATGGAGATTTCCCAGCCGGCGATCCGCGAGTCGACGATCTCGATGGCCGGCAGCACGTGGTCCACGGCCCGGATCAGGTCGACGGTGGTGACCCGCTCGTCCGGCAGGTCGACGCCGAGCACGAACGCGATCTCCGCCTCCACCCGGGGCTGGAGCAGCCGGTCGATCGGCACCTCCACACCGTCGCCGACGGCCATGTCGTCGAAGAGGATCCCGAAGTCGGGCTGGAAGACGCCGAAGCTCTCCTGCACCGCCCGCGAGGTCAGGCCGATCTTCGCGCCGACCCGGCGGTGCCCCTTGCCGAGCCGCTGCCGGGTGTAGACCTGCTGCGCCTGGTACGCGGCCTCGACGTCGCCCTCCGGCAGCAGCCGGCCGCGCAGCGGCGGGCAGGGTTTCCCCTCCTGCCGGGCCACCGCCAGCTCCCGGTTGGCGGCCTCGATGTCCACGGTCATGTCGGCTCCTCGCCCGTTCATGTCAGGTCCACGCAGACGTTCGTCAGTTCCGAGTAGAAGGCGAGCGAGTGCACGCCGCCCTCCCGGCCGACCCCGGACGCCTTCACCCCGCCGAACGGGGTGCGCAGGTCACGCAGGAACCAGGTGTTGACCCAGACGATGCCGGCGTCCAGCCGTGCCCCGGCCCGGTGCGCCCGCCCCACGTCCCGGGTCCAGACGGTCGCCGCCAGGCCGTAGTCGGTGCCGTTGGCCAGCGCGTACGCCTCGTCCTCGGAGTCGAACGGCGCGACGTGCACGACCGGCCCGAAGATCTCCTCGCGGTTGGTCCGGGCGTCCGGCCCGAGGCCGGTGAGCACGGTCGGCTGCACGTACGCGCCGCCGTCGCGGGCGTCGCCGAAACGCGGCGTGCCGCCGCCCGCGCGCACCTCGGCGCCCTCGGTACGGGCCAGCGCGTAGTGGCCGAGCACCTTGTCCCGGTGGGCGTGCGAGATCAGCGGCATGTTCACCGTGGCCTCGTCCGCCGGCCAGCCGTACGCCAGCTCGTCGGCGCGCTTCGCCAGCCGCGCGGTGAACTCCTCGAAGACCGGCCGCTGCACGTAGATCCGCTCGGTGCAGAGGCACACCTGGCCGCCGTTGGTGAAGCTGGAGCGCACCGAGCCGGCGACCGCCGCGTCCAGGTCGGCGTCCGCGAAGACCAGGCCGGCGTTCTTGCCGCCCAGCTCGAAACTGACCGCCTTCACGCCGTCGGCGGCGGCCCGCATGATCGCGCTGCCGGTGGCCGACTCGCCGGTGAACGTGATCGCGTCCACGCCCGGGTGCCGGGTCAGGTGCTCGCCGGCCGAACCGGGCCCGAAGCCGTGCACCAGGTTGAACACGCCGTCCGGCACGCCGGCCGCGGCCATCACCTCGGCCAGCAGCGTGGCCGACGCCGGCGTCTCCTCGCTGGGCTTGACCACCACCGCGTTGCCGCAGGCCAGCGCCGGGGCGACCTTCCAGGTGAGCAGCAGCAGCGGCAGGTTCCACGGCACGATGACGGCGACCACGCCGACCGGCTTGCGGACCGCGTAGTTGAGCGCCCGGCCGCCGGTCGGGGTGACCGTGGTGAACGACTCGGTCGGCGCGGTCGCCACGATCTCGGCGAACGCCCGGAAGTTGGCCGCGCCGCGCGGGATGTCCAGCGTGCGGGCCTGCGAGATGGCCTTGCCGGTGTCCGCCACCTCGGCCGCCACCAGGTCGTCGAAGCGGCGCTCCAACTCGTCGGCGACCCGGCGCAGCACCTCGGCGCGTTCCCGCTCCCCCATCCGGCCCCACGGGCCGCGCAGCGCGGCCCGGCCGGCGGCCACCGCGTCGTCGACCACCGACTCCGACGCCTCCACCACCTCGAAGATCGGCTCGCCGGTGACCGGGCTGCGCTTGGTGAACCGGGGGCCGGCGTCGACGAACGCGCCGCCGACGAAGTTGCGCAGCAGGCCGGGGCCGTCCGGCGCGTGCCCGGTCATCAGCCGGGGGTCCCAGCGCGTCACCGCCGCCTCCCCAACGCCGCGCCGACACCGGCGGCCAGCAGCGCCACCGCGCCGGCCGCGACCGCGCCGACGGCGGCGTACTGCCGGCGGACCCGGCGGCGCACCTGCGCGTACGGGGTGGTGGAGAACGAGACCAACTCGTACTGGGAGACGTAGCGGCCGGGCAGCGCCCGTTCCAGCGCGTGCTCGACCGTCTTGCGGGCCCGGAACACCGGCGAGGCGACCTTGTCCCGCATCTCCACGAAGTTGGCCAGCGCCATCCGGGCGATCGCCTCCGCGTCGTCCTGGCGGCGGTGCTGGAACAGCGGCAGCGCGGTGGCCCACTCGTCGTCGCACTCGTCGAGGCAGCGGT
This sequence comes from Micromonospora sp. DT227, assembly GCF_049841835.1. Taxonomy (NCBI): domain Bacteria; kingdom Bacillati; phylum Actinomycetota; class Actinomycetes; order Micromonosporales; family Micromonosporaceae; genus Micromonospora; species Micromonospora sp. DT227. Next base: position 34,779 of record NZ_JBNCLA010000002.1, read on the forward strand.
CCAACTCGACCACGTCCTCGAACGCGCAGTTCGCGCCCTGGCCGTAGAACGGCACGATGGCGTGCGCGGCGTCGCCGAGCAGGCCCACCCGGCCGGCCACCTGCCACGGCGTGCAGCGCACCGTGCCGAGCACGCCGACCGGGTTGTGCTGGTAGTCGTCGACCAGGTTCGGCGCGAGCGGGACCAGGTCCGGGTAGTGGTCGGCGAAGAACCGCTCGATCGCGGCCGGGCTGCTCAGCGAGGCGAAGCTGCTCCTGCCGTGGGTGGGCCAGAACAGCGTGCAGGTGAAGGAGCGGTCCGGGTTCGGCAGCGCGATCATCATCGACGTGCCGCGCGGCCAGATGTGCAGCGCGCCCGGGTCCAGGGCGAACTCCCCGCCGATCGGCGGGATGGTCAGCTCCTTGTAGCCGTAGTCGAGGAAGTCCAGGCTCTCGGTCAGCCCCCCGTACGCCAGCAGTTGCCCGCGCACCGCGGAGCCGGCCCCGTCCGCGCCGAGGACGACCGACGCGGTGGCGGTGACCTTGCCCTGGGGGGTCTCGAACGTCATCTCGCCGCCGACCGGGTCGAGGCCGACCAGCCGGTGGTCGAACGCGACCCGCACGCCCGGCAGCGCGGCGGCGGCGTCGAGCAGCGCGTTGTTCAGCGCGCCCCGGCTGATCGAGTTGATCGCCCGGTCGCCGGAGACGCTGTACGACTGGAACTGCGGCTCACCCTCGACCGGGTGGATCATCCGGCCGCGCATCGGCAGCGCGTCCGCCATCACCTGCTCGTCCAGGCCGATCCGGCGCAACGCGTCCAGGCCGCGCTCGGAGAGCGCCAGGTTGATCGAGCGCCCGCGCTCGACGGTGCCGGTGCGCGGGTCCCCCCGCCGCTCGTAGAGCGCCACCGGGTAGCCGCGCCGGGCCAGGAAGCAGGCCAGCAGGCAGCCGGCCAGCCCGGCGCCGACCACCGCGATCTCGTCGCGTTCCGTGCTCATGAGGCGGCCTCCACGGTCGCGGCCAGCGCGTCGGCGACCCGCCAGCAGTCGTGGTACGTCGAGTAGAGCGGCACCGGCGCGAACCGGACCACGTCCGGCTCCCGGGCGTCGGCGATCACGCCGTGCTCGTGCCGCAGCCGCTTGGTCAGCTCGCTCGCACTACCCGAGGAAATCCGCACCGAGAGCTGGCAACCACGACGGGCCGGGTCGCGCGGCGTGATGACGGTCAGCGGCCGGCCGGGCGTCACCTCGTCGAGCAGCCGTTCCAGCCAGCCGGTGAGCCGCAGGCTGCGCTCCCGCAACGCGGGCATGCCGACGGCGTCGAACAGCGCCAGCGAGGTGCGAACCGGGCCCATCGCGAGGATCGGCGGGTTGGAGATCTGCCACGCCTCCACGGTGGCCGGCGGGCGGGACACCGGCGTCATCTCGAACCGGGTGGCCGCCTCGGTGCTCCACCAGCCCTCGAACCGGGGCAGCGACGCGTCGCCGAGGTGGCGTTCGTGGACGAAGACGCCGGCCAGCGCGCCCGGACCGGAGTTCAGATACTTGTAGGAGCACCAGGCGGCGAAGTCGACGTCCCAGTCGTGCAGCGCCAGCGGCACGTTGCCGGCCGCGTGCGCCAGGTCCCAGCCGACGACCGCGCCGGCGGCCCGCCCGGCGGCGGTGATCGCCGGGATGTCCATCAGCTCGCCGGTGAGGTAGTTGACGCCGCCGAGCAGCAGCAACGCCACCGTGTGCCCCTTGGCCGCCAGGAAGTCGGTGACGTCGGACGTGCGCAGGGTGTCCTCCCCGGGGCGCGGCTTCAGCCGCACCACCGTGGCGTCCGGGTCCAGGCCGTGGAACCGGGCCTGGCTGCGCACCGCGTAGCTGTCCGACGGGAACGCGCTGTCCTCGATGACGATCCTCGTGCGTTCCCCGGCGGGCCGGTAGAAGCTCACCATCAGCAGGTGCAGGTCCACCGTGAGCGAGTTCATCACCACGGTCTCCGTGGGCAGCGCGCCGACCAGTCGCGCGGCCGGCGCGGTCAACAACTCGTGGTACGACAGCCAGGGCCGCTCCGCCTCCAGGTGCCCCTCCACGCCCAGCCGGCGCCAGGCGTCCAGGTCGGCGACGAGTTCGTCCCGGGTGGCCCGGGGTTGCAGGCCCAGCGAGTTGCCGGCCAGGTACGCCACGTCGGGGTGCCGCCCGCCCTCGGCCGGCGGCACGTGGAACAGGTGTCGGTGGCCGGGGTCGGCGGCGTCGAGCCGGTGGGCTTCGCTCTCGGGGCTGATCATCGTGTGTTCTCCGGTCACATCGCGGTACGGGCCGACCACAGCTCCGGGAAGACCACCCGGGCCATGCTGCGCTGCAACCATGCCAGGCCGGCCGAGCCGCCGCTGCCGACCTTCGCGCCCATGGTGCGCTGCACCGCCTTGACGTGGTTCCACCGCCAGTCGCCGAACTGCTCGGCCACCTCGGTGAGCGCGTCGCCGAGCAGGCGCAGGTGGTTGTCCGGGCCGCCGTCGCCGTAGACGCGCACCCAGGCCGCCTCGACCGCCGGGTGCGACTCGTGCTCGACCGCGACGTCCCGCTCCAGCAGCTCGGCCGGCAGCGGGAAGCCGCGGCGGGCGAGCAGCGCCATCACGTCGTCCCAGAGGCTCGGCGTGGCCAGCGCGGCGGTCAGTTCGGCGTGCACGTCGGTCTGCCGGCGGAACGGGCGGATCAGCGCCGGGTCCCGCAGGCCGAGCAGGAACTCCAGTTGCCGGTACATCGCGGACTGGAAGCCTGACCCCTCGCCCAGCCGGTCCCGGAACCGGTTGAAGTCGGCCGGCGTCATCCAGCGCAGCCCCTGCCAGGCGGCGTTGAGCCCCTCCAGGTGCAGCGCGGCGCGGCGCAGCGGCGGCAGCGCCTCCCAGATCCGGTTGGCCCGCAGCTCGCGTTGGGCGTGCCGCAGCTCGTGGCAGGTCAGCTTGAAGTACAGCTCCATGATCTGGCTGACCATCAGGAAGGACATCTCGCCCGGGTCGTCGCTGAGCGGCTGCTGGAGCTGGTGCAGCGTGCTGGCATGCACGTACGCGTCGTACGGCACGCGCTCGGCGAACTCCAGCGTCGGCTCGCCTCCGTTGCGCGCCGCTCGGGCCGCCCGCTGCTGCGGGGTGGCCGGGCGCACCGCCGTCGTCTGTTCCACCGTCATCTCCGTCCGTGCGCGGGGTAATCGCCATGATCTCGCCGGTACGCGGGCCGAGGGAATGCCGGTTCAACGGCGGTATGGTGGTCTGACCTCACGAGCCGAAAGCATCTCGGGTCTCCGACTTCACGGAAGAAAGGCCGCCGCGTGGACGACATGGACTGGGCGCTGCTCCGGGAGCTCCAGGCCGACGCCCGGCTCTCGTTCAGCGAGCTGTCCCGCCGGGTGCACCTGTCCCCGCCGGCCGTCGCCGAGCGGGTCCGGCGGCTGGAGGAGTCCGGGGTGATCACCGGCTACCACGCCCACGTGGACCTGGCCCGGGCCGGGCGGACCGTGCTGGCGCTGATCCGGATGTCCTGTTACGGCGCGCGCTGCATCCTCAACGACCCGCGGGTGACGCGGTGGCCGGAGATCATGGAGATCCACCGGATCACCGGCGACGCGTGCAGCATGCTCAAGGTCGCCGCCGCCTCGATGGGCGATTTCGAGGCCGTCATAGACCGCCTGGCCCCCTACGGCCAGCCCTCCAGCACCATGGTCCTCTCCACGCCGCTGTCCTGGCACCCGGTGGTGAAAGGCGGGGCCCCCGGTTAACGCCTCCGGTAGAGGAACGGGCCCCGGTTAACTCCCGGCCGGCCGGGAAGGCAGCCCCCGCTGCCCGTCAGCAGGATTCCGGTGCGCCGTCGCACCGGGAGGGGGGAATCATGCCAGGGCTCCTGTCACATCGCGCGCTGTCATCCGTACTGGGCCTGCTCGGCCTGGTCGCGGCGTTCGTCCTCACCACGGCCGTACCGGCCCGGGCCGGGGAGAGTGTCTTCATCGAGGTGACGCCGAACAGCGTCCAGGCGGGCTCGCGGGTGAACCTCCGGGCCGGCTGCGACGCCAACAACAACCGCCAGGCCCAGGTCACCTCGGACGCGTTCGGCCGGGTGACGCTGCGGTCGAACAACGGCTTCCTCACCGGCTCGGTCACCGTGCCCGGCAACAAGGCGCCCGGCGACTACCCGGTGAACCTGGACTGCGCCAACGGCAACACCGCCTCGACCATGCTCACCGTGCTGAACATGTCGCAGCCGAGCAAGGGGCCGGCGACCGGGGGCGGGGGCACCGCGGGCGGTCGGGGCGCCGGCTCGCTGCTGCTGGTCGGTGGCCTGGCCGCGGTGGCCGTGGTGGCCGGCGTGAGTGCCCGCCGCAAGCCCGGTGGCCGCGCCTGACGGGACGCGGCCATGGCCCGCTCGCCGCGCCGCGCCCGCCGCGGCCCGACCCGCCCCGACGCCGACCCGCCGGACCGGACCGGGCGGCTGCGCGCCGCGCTCCGCGTGACGTCCCGGGCCGCGCGCCGGTTCACCCACGCCGCCGGGCACGCGTTCTCGGCCAGCGTCACCACCGCCGACCCGCACGTCCGCCCGGCCGCGGCCCGCGCCACCACGCCCACCACCCGCCGGTACGCCCCGACGCCCGGCCCCGGCGTCCCGGTGCTGGTGGTGGCCGGCCTGATGGTGCTGATCGTGGCGATGCTCGGCGTGGAGCGGGTGACCGGCGCGAGCGTGCTGCCGGACCGGATCGTCGCCGGCCTGCGCCCTCCGCCGAAGAAGTTCCCGGTGCTGCCGGCCAGCCCGCCTACCGACCTGACCATCGGCAAGCTGAACCTGCGTGCCCCGGTGCACCGGGTGGGCATCGCGCCGGACGGCAGCATCGCGGTGCCGGACGTCAGCCGGGCCGGCGAGGTCGGCTGGTACGACCAGGGCCCGACCCCCGGCCAGTACGGCCCGGCGGTGCTCGTCGGTCACGTCGACACCACCACCGGCCCGGCGGTCTTCCACGGGCTGCGGGAACTCGACGACGGCGACCGGATCGAGGTGACCCGCCAGGACCGGTCGGTGGCGGTCTTCGAGGTGACCTCGATCGAGCGGTACGGCAAGGAGAAGCTGCCGGTGCAGGAGGTCTACGGCGACTTCAGCCGCCCGAACCTGCGGCTGATCACCTGCGGTGGTCGCTGGGTGGGCGGCGAGACCGGGTACGCCGACAACCTGGTCGTCTACGCGTCGCTGGTGCAGGCGCGCTGAGCGGCCGGCCGGTCAGGCCGCCTCGGGCTCCGGCTCGCGCAGGTCGAGCCAGTCGGCCCAGCGCGGGTCGGGAGCGCGGTGCCCCAGCACCCGCCAGGCGCTGCCCTTCGGCGCCGCCGGCAGGTGGTGCAGCCGCCAGCCCAACTCGGCGGGCGTCTTGTCGCCCTTGGTGTGGTTGCAGCGCGCGCAGGCCGCCACCACGTTCTCCCAGGCGTGCCGGCCGCCCCGGCTGCGCGGGAAGACGTGGTCGATGGTCTCCGCCGGCCCGCGACAGTAGGCGCACCGCCACCCGTCCCGGGCGAAGATCCCCCGGCGGGAGAGGCCCACCTGGGTGCGGTAGGGCACCCGGACGTAGCGGGTCAGCCGTACCACGGAGGGCACCGGGAGCGCGTTGCGCGCGCTGTGCAGGATGCCCTCGCCGTCGGCCACGCAGACCGCCTTGGCGGAGAGGACGAGGATGGCGGCCCGACGCACCGACACGACGCACAGGGGCTCGTAGGTGGCGTTGAGAACGAGTGCACCGGAGCCCGCCGTGGGTCGTATGTCAGGCATCGCGCTCACCCTCCCGGTCCAGCCCTCCCGCCGCCACCACGCCGAGACCGCCCCGCGCACTGCGCGAAACGGCCCCGGCGCCGGCCGGATCACCGACGTCCGTTGGGCCAATAGTCCCTGATCGCGCCCCGGATTGCACGCACTAATCCGGGGTACCCGCTGGGAGGCTGACCCCGGCATGCCAGGATGACCGGTTCCGGCCGGGATGATCGCCGCCCCCGGGCCGCCCCATCGGGGCGGGTCCGTGCGGTCCGCGCCCCGCCAGTGGGGTACGAATTTCCCGTGAATGTCTCCGACCTGATCACCGCCGTGCTGTCCGCCGTCTCCGACCGGCGCCCGGACTGCAAGGGCAGCAGTTCCTGCGAGTGGGTGTACCGGGCCACCAACTCCGCCTGGTTCGCCGAGAGCAGCTACTGGATCCTGCTGAAGCCGCTGCGGATCGCGCTGATCCTGCTGCTGGCCGTCGCCGCCCGCTGGGCGATGCACCGCACCATCAACCGGCTGGTGCGCACCACCACGCAGGGCTCGGTGCCGACCATGCTCCGTCCGCTGCGCGAGCGGATCCCCAGCGCCGCCCTCGACCCGGAGCAGTTCGTGCCGGAACGCCGACGGCAGCGCGCCGAGGCGATCGGGTCGGTGCTGCGCAGCATGGTCACCGCGTTCGTCTTCGGCATCGCGCTGCTGATGGTGCTCAAGGAGTTCAGCTTCGACCTGGCGCCGCTGCTGGCCAGCGCCGGCATCGCCGGCGTGGCGCTCGGCTTCGGTGCGCAGAGCCTGGTCAAGGACCTGATCGCCGGCCTGTTCATGCTGATCGAGGACCAGTACGGGGTGGGTGACACGGTCGACCTCGGCGAGGCGACGGGCGTGGTGGAGGCGGTGGGCCTGCGGGTCACCACGGTCCGCGACGGCCGGGGCGTGCTCTGGTACATCCGCAACGGGGAGATCATCCGGGTCGGCAACAAGAGCCAGGGCTGGGCGCTGGTCGTGGTGGACCTGCCGATCGGCTTCGCCGGCACCGAGGAGGCCACCGCCGTGCTGCGAACCGCGGCGGCGTCGGTGGCGCTGGACCCGGAGCTGGCCCCACAGGTCGTGGAGCAGCCGGAGGTGCTCGGCGTGGAACAGATGACCGTCGACGGCGCGGTGATCCGCACCGTGGTCAAGACCACCGCCGAAGGACAGTTCGCGGTCGGCCGCGAGCTGCGCCGCCGACTCGCGGAGGCGCTGGAGAACTCCGGGATCACCGCCCGGATCGCCGCCGCCCGGCTCTATCCCGGGCTGCCGCCGCAGCCGCCGGCGCCGCTCCGGCCGGAGGGAACGGGCACCGGCGGGGCCGCCTGAGGGCCGGCGTGGACGACCGATTTCCGGGGGTCGCGCCTCGCGCGGCCCCTCGGGTATCGTCCGTTCGTTCAGTCGGAGATGCGACGATCAATCCGTTCGCCCTAGTCAGTTGTCAGACGATCGGGCAGAATCCGGTGAACACGCTCCCCCGGGGAGTGTGTCGTGTCCTCGCCGATCGGTTGATCTGACGACGGTTCCCGGTCGGGCCATCACAAGTGGCCGGCTCGGAACGATGGAGGCGACGGTGTCCGACCAGCGACCCGCCGAGGAGAGTCCGGCCACCTTCCGTGACGTGTTCGGCCAGTCGGAGTTCCGCGCGCTGTTCGCCGCCAACGTCCTGTCCTGGGTCGGCGACTACCTCGCCAAGGCCGCGGTCACCGTGCTCGTGCTGCGCGAGACCCAGTCGGTCGCGCTCTCCGCCGCCGCCTTCGCGGCCAGCTATCTGCCCTGGCTGATCGGCGGCCCGCTGCTCTCGGCGCTCGCCGAACGGCACCGCTACCGCCGGGTCATGGTGCTCTGCGACCTGATCCGGATGGCGCTGATGGTGCTGGTCGCCATGCCGTTCATGCCGGCCTGGTCGATCCTCGGCCTGATCTTCCTGGCGACGCTGGCCAACCCGCCGAGCCAGGCGGCGCGCTCGGCGTTGCTGCCGCACGTCCTCACCGGCGACCGGCTGGTGGTGGGCCTCGCCGCCTCGACCAGCGCGGCGCAGGCCGCCCAGGTCGTCGGCTACCTCGCCGGGGCGACCATCGCGGTGCTGGATCCGAGCACCGCGCTGCTGCTCAACGCGGGCACGTTCGCGCTGTCGGCCGCGCTGGTCCGGTTCGGCCTGCGCGACCGCGCCCCGTCGATGACCGAGGCGCACCGCAGTCACCTGCTGCGGGAGACCGCGCAGGGCTTCCGCATCGTCTTCGAGCGGCCGGTGCTGCGCGCCATCGCGGTGCTGGTGTTCAGTGCCATGCTCTTCTCGATCGTGCCGGAGGGGCTGGCCGCCGGTTGGGCCGCCGAACGCACCGACGGCGGCATGGACACCGGCACCGCCCAGGCGGTCATCATGGCCGCCAACCCGATCGGCTACGTCATCGGCGGGCTGCTGATCGGCCGGCTCGCCACGCCGGCCCGTCGGCTGGCCCTGATGCCGCCGCTGGCGGTCCTCGCGCCGGCGGTGCTCGTACCCTCGCTCCTCGATCCGCCGCCGGTCGTGGTGGCGCTGCTGGCCGCCGCGTGCGGCTTCGCGGTCGGGGGCATCGTCCCGGTCGCCAACGGCCTCTTCGTGCAGGCGCTGCCGGACGGCTACCGGGCCCGGGCGTTCGGCGTGATGGCCAGCGGCACGCAGATCCTCCAGGGCGTCTCGGTGCTGGCCACCGGCGCGCTCGCCGAGCGGTTCACCATTCCGACGGTGGTCGGGCTGTGGAGCGCGGCCGGGGTGCTGCTCATGATCGTCGCGGCGGTCACCTGGCCCCGCCCGGCGACGATCGGGGCGGCCGTCGACGCCGCCCGCGCCGAGTCGGCCGCCGGGAACGGCCCCCCGGCGGCCCGGGAGCCGGCCGGGGGCGACCGGGGGCGGGAGCCCGCCCGGCACCGGCACGCGGTGACGTGACCTCCGCCGCCCGGCGGGCGGGCGCGGCCACCGGGTCGCGCCTGGCAGGATGGGAGCGTGACTTCCCCAGGCGAGTCGATGACGCTGTTCGAGGCGATCGGCGGTGAACCCGCCTTCCGCAAGCTGGTCGACGAGTTCTACGCCGGCGTCGCCGACGACCCGCTGCTGCGGCCGATGTACCCGGAGGAGGACCTGGGCCCGGCGGCGGACCGGCTGACCCTGTTCCTGATCCAGTACTGGGGCGGCCCGCGCACCTACTCGGACCAGCGCGGGCACCCACGGTTGCGGATGCGGCACGCCCCGTTCCGGATCGGCGCCGCCGAACGCGACGCCTGGCTGCGCCACATGCGGCACGCGGTGGACACGCTGGACCTGCCGCCGCAGCTCGCCGTCGCGCTCTGGGACTACCTGGAGCGGGCCGCGTACTTCATGGTGAACGTGGCGGACGACCCGGCCGCCGGCTGACCGGCGCCCCGGCGGCGCGGGCTCAGAGCAGGGCGCCCTCGTCGTGCAGCCAGTCGACGAACGTGGTGGCCACCGCCGCGCCGCAGTCGAGCATCTCGACCAGCAGCGCGTCGTGGGTGCCGGCGCCGAGCGGCACCTGGAGCTCGGCGTAGATCGGGAGCTGGCCACGCTCGGTCGGGTCGCCGATGTACGCCTTGCAGAACCGTCGGGTGTGGTTCCACTCGTTCACCACCCGGTAGGCCCGGTCGGCCCAGTCCGGCGGCACGGTCGCGTGTGGACGGGCCCGCATCACGAGGATCTCGTCCTCCGGCCCCTCCAGCGCGACCAGCACGGCGTGCCGCTCCCACATGGCCAGCAGGTTGCCGTCACCGTCGGCCAGGTAACGCACGTCGAGCAGGTCGAGCGCGTCACAGACCCGGCTCAGTGTGACCGGGGCGACCGTGGCCGGCATGTCCGCGATGACCGGCCGCTCGGGCGCCGCCGCGTCGTCGTCCGGCCGGCGTGGGGTCGGTGGCCCGACCCGGACGCTGTCGTCCACTGTGGTCCCGCTTCGGGTTTCCGGATCGCCGCCACCGGCGGGACCGGGGCGCCATGACCACCACGGCATCGCTCGCGCACCTCACTCCCCAGCGGATCCAGCCGCCTACGGTGCGTTGGATCCGAGGATGGACGGTACCCGGACAGCCGGCAGGAGGCATCCCCCCACCGGCCGCCCCAGCCCGGAAGAATGATGCCGGGTCATCCGTTCGGATGAACTCGGGTAGGCGTGAGTGCAAGGTCCGCGACCGTCCGCGACCACGCCGCCCCGTACGGGCCGACCAGCCCGACCCAGTGGCCGGCCACCCGCACCTGAACGTCGCCGGCGCCGGTGCCGAGGAAGCCGAGCCGCACCACGCCCTGCACCAGCCGCTGCGACACCTCCACCGGCGCACCGGGCTCGCCGTCCGGGGTCACCACCACCGCGACGTGGTCCAGCAGCGCGTCCCGCAGCACCCGCTGGCCGACCGCCCGGCCCGCCACCCCGTGGGTGGCCGCCTCGCGCAGCGTCCCGGCCGCCGCGTCCGCGATCCGGCGCAGCTCCGCGCCGGGGAGCAGCTCGACCGGGCGGCTGACCGGTGGCGGCAGCGGCCAGCGCCAGCCGTCGTCGCGTCGCCGCGGCAACCCCGCGCCCCCGGCGGAGAGTTCGGCCAACAGGTCCGCGGCGGCGACCGTGACGTCGCCGGGCGCGTCCCCGGGCACGGTACGCACCACGAGCACCCCCCAGGGCAGGCGGGCCCAGAGGGCGGTACGGCCGGCGCCGGGCACCGGACGGAGCCGGACCAGGACGGCCGGGTCGAACCGGACCAGCCGGGCGAGGAACGCGCCGGCGTCGGCCACCCCGGTCAACCCGTGCCCGCCCGTCGTCCCGGTCATCCGGCCAGCCCGGGGGCGTGGCGGAGCAGGAACACCCGCTCGTCGGCGGAGATCCGGCGCGGGCGCTGGGTGGACAGGTCGAACGGGACCAGCACCGACCGGGCGGTGCCGGCCAGCGTGTCGCCGTCGTACAGCTCGTACGCGACCGAGAAGGAGGCGGCCCGGATCTCGTCGACCCAGAGCTCGATCCGCACCATCGGCGCCGCCTCCGCGCTGGCCCGGCCGAGCGCGTAGTCGACCGGGCGCAGGTAGTCGACCTCGTGCCGGCGGATGACCACCCCGTCGGCGAACGAGTCGACGCCCCACGCCCGGCCACCGGCGAACATCATCGCCACCCGGGCCTCCTCGTAGAGCGTGAGGAAGCGGGCGTTGTTGACGTGGCCGTACGCGTCCAGGTCGGACCAGCGCAGCGCGCAGTGGTAGACAAACCGGTCAGACAAGGGTCAGCACCGGTCAGTCACGGGTGAGCTTGCGGTAGGTCACCCGGTGCGGCCGGGCCGCGTCGGCGCCCAGCCGGTCGATCTTGTTCTTCTCGTACGCCTCGAAGTTGCCCTCGAACCAGAACCACCTGGCCGGGTTCGCGTCGTCGCCCTCCCAGGCCAGGATGTGCGTGGCGACCCGGTCCAGGAACATCCGGTCGTGGGAGATGACCACGGCGCAGCCGGGGAACTCCAGCAGCGCGTTCTCGAGGCTGGAGAGCGTCTCCACGTCCAGGTCGTTCGTCGGCTCGTCGAGCAGGATGACGTTGCCGCCGATCTTCAGCGTCAGCGCCAGGTTGAGCCGGTTGCGCTCGCCGCCGGAGAGCACCTTGGTCGGCTTCTGCTGGTCCGGCCCCTTGAAGCCGAACGCGGCGATGTACGCCCGGGACGGCATCTCGACCTTGCCCACCATGAGGTGGTCCAGCCCGTCGGAGACGACCTCCCAGACGGTCTTGTCCCCGTCGAGGCCCTGCCGGTTCTGGTCGACGTACGACAGCGAGACGGTCGGCCCGACCTTGACCTCGCCGCCGGTCGGCTGCTCCAGCCCGACGATGGTCTTGAACAGCGTGGTCTTGCCGACGCCGTTCGGGCCGATGATGCCGACGATGCCGTTGCGCGGCAGCGAGAACGACAGGTTGTCGATCAGCACCCGGTCGCCGAAGCCCTTGGTCAGGTTGTGCGCCTCGATGACGGTGCTGCCCAGGCGCGGGCCCGGCGGGATCTGGATCTCCTCGAAGTCCAGCTTGCGGGTCTTCTCCGCCTCGGCGGCCATCTCGTCGTACCGGTCGAGGCGGGCCTTGGACTTGGTCTGCCGCGCCTTGGCGTTCGACCGGACCCAGTCCAGCTCCTCGGTGAGGCGCTTGCGCATCTTGGCGTCGCGACGACCCTCGACGGAGAGCCGGGCGGCCTTCTTCTCCAGGTAGGTGGAGTAGTTGCCCTCGTAGCCGATGGCCCGGCCGCGGTCCAGCTCCAGGATCCAGCCGGCCACGTTGTCGAGGAAGTACCGGTCGTGGGTGATGGCCAGGACGGTGCCGGCGTACTTGGCCAGGTGCTGCTCCAGCCACTGCACGCTCTCCGCGTCCAGGTGGTTGGTGGGCTCGTCGAGCAGCAGCAGGTCGGGCGCCTCCAGCAGCAGCTTGCACAGCGCCACCCGGCGGCGCTCACCACCGGAGAGCTGGGTCACGTCGGCGTCCGGCGGCGGGCAGCGCAGCGCGTCCATGGCCAGTTCGAGCTTGGAGTCGATGTCCCACGCGTCGGCGTTGTCCAGCTCCTCCTGGAGCTTGCCCATCTCCTCCATCAGCTCGTCGGAGTAGTCGGTCGCCATCTGCTCGGCGATCTTGTTGAACCGCTCCAGCTTCGACTTGGTCTCGGCGACCGCCTCCTCGACGTTGCCCAGGACGGTCTTGGCGTCGTTGAGCGGCGGCTCCTGCGCCAGCATGCCGACGGTGAAGCCGGGCATGAGCCGGGCCTCGCCGTTGCTCGGCCGGTCCAGCCCTGCCATGATCTTGAGCAGGCTGGACTTACCGGCGCCGTTCGGACCGACCACACCGATCTTGGCACCCGGCAGGAAGCTCAACGTCACGTTGTCCAGCACGACCTTGTCGCCGTGCGCCTTACGTGCCTTCTCCAGGACGTAGATGTAGTGAGCCACGGTGCGGGCTACCTCCGTCGGTTGCGATCGCGGGCTTGCGGGGTGCGGGGCGCGGGCTTCGACTCCGCCCGCCGCCGCCGGCCGGAGCCGGCCGTGCGCACGCCGCCGTCAATCCTGACAGGTACGGGCGGCCGCGCCCACATCACCCCACCCCAGCCCTGGTACGGCGTGGCGCGTTGCACCCCTCGATACCACTGGATAGCCTCACCGGTATGACCAAGAAGATCGCGATCAGCGTCCCGGACGACGTCGCGGCGCGACTGGCGGAGGAACCCAACGTCTCCGCCTTCGTCACGGAGAGCGTGCGGCAGCGGATGGCCGGGGAACGCACCCGTCGGGCCCTGCGACAGGTCGGCTTCCGACTCGCCGAGGACCGGCTGGCCGAGGCGGGACGCACGCTCGACGAGGCCCAGGCAGCGATCACGCCGGAGCTGCGCGCCCGGGCGGCGGCGCTGCTGAGCGAGTCGTCCCGTGGACGGTTGACCGTCGGTGGCTGACCCCGGGCTGGTGCTCGACACCGCGTGCCTGCTGGCCCATGCCGAGGGCGCCGAGCCGGTCGGTGAGCAGATCGTCCAGGTGGCGGACCGAGGGCAGTCCGTGATCGTGCCCGCGCTCTGCCTGGCCGAGGCGTACCGCCGGGTGACCACTGACGGGTGGCGCCTGCTGGACATTCTGGGCGACCTCGACCAAGTGGTGGTCGCCCCGGTCGCCCACGACATGTGCATGTTCCTCGGCGGCTGGTCGCGCACGCTGGGCAGCATGGACCTGGCCCAGACGGCACTGGAGGCCGCCCGGGCCACCACGCCGATCATGACCGACCGGCGGGAGCTGCTCGGCGAGGTGCTGCCGAAGGAATGGCCGGTCATCGACCTCTGAGCCGGGTGTCGACAAGATCACGGCCAGGGTTCGGCGGTTCCGGGGGCGGGTAGGGGACTCCGGCACGGGGGATCAGACGCCGCAGCTACGCTCAGTACGCTCATCGCGGTGGACCCGTCAGTACCCGGAGGTGGCCGATCGTGACCGTCCGTAGCTCCTTTGTCGTAGTGGCCAACCGACTGCCGGTCGACGAGGTGAGCACACCCGAGGGACGGCAGTGGCGGCGCAGCCCCGGCGGCCTGGTGACCGCGCTGCACCCGGTGCTCGCCGAGCACCAGGGCACCTGGGTCGGGTGGGCCGGCGGCACCGGCGCCGCGCCCGAGCCGTTCGACCTGGAGGGCATCCGGCTGCACCCGGTGCCGCTGAGCGCCGAGGAGCTGGAGCGCTACTACGAGGGCCAGTCCAACGCGACGATCTGGCCGCTCTACCACGACGCCGTCGAGACGCCCGCCTACAAGCGGCGCTGGCGCGAGGCGTACCGGTTGGTGAACGCCCGGTTCGCGGAGGCCGCGGCGGACGTGGCGGCCGAGGGCGCCACGGTCTGGGTCCAGGACTACCAGCTCCAGCTCGTCCCGGCGATGCTGCGCGAGCTGCGCCCCGACCTGAAGATCGGGTTCTTCCTGCACATCCCGTTCCCGCCGATCGAGCTGTTCATGCAGATGCCGTTCCGCGCCGAGATCCTGCGCGGCCTGCTCGGCGCCGACCTGGTCGGTTTCCAGCAGCGGCTGGCCGCGCAGAACTTCGTCCGGCTGGCCCGGCACCTGCTCGGCCTGCGCTACGAGGGGCAGATGATCCAGGTCGACGGCCGGCAGGTGAAGGCCGGCGCGTTCCCCATCTCGATCGAGACCAGGGAGATGGAACGGCTGGCCGAGGACCCGACGATCCAGGCCCGGGCCAAGCAGATCCGTGAGGAGCTGGGCAACCCCAAGACGATCATCCTGGGCGTCGACCGGCTCGACTACACCAAGGGCATCGAGCTTCGACTCAAGGCCTTCCGGGAACTCCTTGCTGACGGAAAGTTGACAGTTCCGGACGCGGTTATGGTGCAGGTCGCCACGCCCAGCCGCGAGCGCGTGGAGCACTACCAGGCACTTCGGGTGAAGGTGGAACGCGAGGTTGGCCGGATCAATGGTGAATTCGGCCGGGTCGGCGTGCCGGCTGTTCATTATCTGCATCAGTCGTACAGTCGCTCCGAGTTGGCGGCGATGTACGTCGCCGCCGACGTGATGATGGTGACCCCGCTGCGAGACGGAATGAATCTGGTGGCCAAGGAGTACGTCGCATCGCGCGCCGACCAGGGCGGCGCGCTCGTGCTCAGTGAGTTCGCCGGCGCCGCCACCGAGCTGCGCCAGGCGTTCCTGTGTAATCCGCACGACCCGGACGCGGTGAAGGACGCGTTGCTCCGGGCCGTGCACGTCGAAAAGCCCGAAGCCCGCCGCCGGATGCGCGTCATGCAGCGCCATCTGCGCAGCCACGATGTCGGCCACTGGGCCAAGTCGTTCCTCAGCGAGCTCGGTGTCCCCGATACGGAGGCTGCGTGACCCCGCCCGCTGCCGCCACCTCCTCCGGTGGCGTGCTCGACCCGGAACTGCGTGCCGCGATCGGCCGCATCGCCCGGACTCCCCAACTCCTGATCGCCTGCGACTACGACGGCACACTGGCGCCGATCGTCGAGGATCCGACCAGGGCCGTACCGCTGCCCGAGTCGGTGGCCGCGATCCGCGCGCTGGCCTCGCTGCCGCAGACCAGCGTCGCGGTGGTCTCCGGGCGCGCGCTGCGCGACCTGGCCACCCTCTCCCGGCTGCCGAGTGAGGTGCACCTGGTCGGCAGCCACGGCTCCGAGTTCGACATCGGCTTCGTCGAGCGGCTCAGCCCGGAGCTGATCGCGGTCCGGCACCGGCTCCGCCAGGAACTGCGCGAGATCGCCGCGGCCCACCCGGGCATCCGGCTGGAACGCAAGCCGGCCAGCGTCGCCGTGCACACCCGGGGAGTCGACCCGCAGGTCGCCGCCGCCGCCGTGGACGCGGTCCGCAGCGGCCCCGCCACCTGGGACGGCGTCACCGTCACCCAGGGCAAGGAGGTCATCGAGCTGTCGGTGGTGGCCACCCACAAGGGCACCGCGGTCGACCAGCTCCGGACCCAGCTCGCGGCCGGTGCGGTGCTCTTCATCGGCGACGACGTCACCGACGAGAACGCGTTCGGCAACCTGCACGGGCCGGACGTCGGCATCAAGATCGGCCCCGGCGACACCCAGGCCGACTACCGGGTGGCCGAGCCGATCGAGGCGGCCCGCGCGCTCGGCCTGCTGCTGGAGACCCGGCGGCACTGGCTCTTCGGGGAGCGGGCGGTGCCGATCGAGCGGCACTCGATGCTCGCCAACGGGCGTACGGTCGCGCTCGTCACACCGGAAGCCAAGATCACCTGGCTGTGTCACCCGAAGCCGGACTCGGCGGCGATCTTCGCCGACCTGGTCGGTGGCAGCCCGGCCGGGCACTTCACCATCGGCCCGGAGCGCGGCGGCATCCCGCTGGGCCAGCGCTACCGCAGCAACACCATGACGGTGGAGACCCGCTGGTCCGGTCTGACCGTCACCGACTGGCTGGACCTGCCGGTCCGGGAGACCACGCCTGACGACCCGGCCGTCGTCAGCGGCGACTCGACCCTGGTCCGGGTGCTCAGCGGCACCGGGCGGGCCCGCGTCGAGTTCGCCCCGCGCCCCGAGTTCGGGCAGGTCGCGGTGCAGCTCCAGCCGCTCGACGACGGGCTGCTGGTGCTCGGCTCCAACGAGCCGGTCGCGCTGCACTCCCCCGGCGTCGAGTGGGAGGTCACCAACGACGCCGGGTACGAGACCGCGAAGGCGGTGGTGGACCTGTCCGCCGCCGGCGGACAGGTGGTGCTGGAGCTGCGCTTCGGTACGCAGAGCCTGGAGCCGCACCGGGTGCCGGTGCACGAGCGGCAGGCCGCCGCCGAGCAGCCCTGGAAGGACTGGGTGGCCTCGCTGCGGCTGCCCACCACCGCCCGGGACCTGGTCGCCCGCAGCGCGCTGACCCTGCGCGGCCTCACCCACGAGCCGACCGGTTCGATCCTCGCCGCGGCGACCACCTCGCTCCCCGAGGAGCTGGGCGGCGTCCGCAACTGGGACTACCGCTACTGCTGGCTGCGGGACGCGGCGATGACCGCGCGGTCGCTCGTCGACCTCGGCTCCACCGAGGAGGCCGAAGGGCTGCTGCGCTGGATCGACGGCGTGGTGGAGCGCACCGGCGGGCACCCGGAGCGGCTGCACCCGCTCTACACCGTCGACGGCTACGAGTTGGGCGCCGAGGCGGTCATCGACACGCTGCCCGGCTACGCCGGCTCCCGGCCGGTGCGGGTCGGCAACCTCGCCAACCACCAGCTCCAGCTCGACGTCTTCGGCCCGGTGGCGGACCTGATCGCCGCGGTGGCCGACGCCCGGGGCTCGGTCCGCGACGACGAGTGGCGGGTGCTGGAGAACATGGTCGAGGCGGTACGCCGCCGCTGGCACGAGCCCGACCACGGCATCTGGGAGGCCCGCCTCCCACCCCGGCACCACGTGTTCTCCAAGGTCATGCTCTGGATGACCGTCGACCGGGCGCTGCACGTGGTGCGGCAGCACGGCGGCCAGGACCGGCCGGAGTGGGTCGACCTGCGCGACCGGATCGGGGCCAACGTGCTGGAGGAGGGCTGGCACCCGGAGGCCGAGGCGTACAGCGTCGCGTACGGGCACGACGAGATGGACGCCTCGTCGCTCTGGATCGGCCTGTCCGGGCTGCTCCCCGGCGACGACCCGCGCTTCCTCTCCACCGTGCTCAAGATCGAGGCGGACCTGCGCAGCGGCCCGGTGGTCTACCGCTACCACTGGGACGACGGCCTGCCCGGCCGGGAGGGCGGCTTCCACATCTGCACGGCGTGGCTGATCGAGGCGTACCTGCGCACCGGCCGCCGCACCGACGCCGAGGAGCTGTTCACCCAGATGATCGACACGGCCGGCCCCACCGGCCTGCTCCCCGAGCAGTACGACCCGCTGGCCGAGCGGGGCCTGGGCAACCACCCGCAGGCGTACAGCCACCTCGGCCTGATCCGCTGCGCCCTGCTCCTGGACAACATGCTCAAGCAGTAACCCGACCCTCTGACGCGGCCCGGGACCCCACCGTCCCGGGCCGCCTCCCATCCCGGCCCACCCACCCCCACCCCCACCCCCACCCCCACCCCGCCCCACCGCGTCGATCTTGCGCTTACTGCCCCCGCCAAACGGGCGAATCAGGGCATTTCGGGGGCACCAAGTGCAAGATCGCCGCAGTGGGTGGTGGCGCGAAGGCAGGAGGGCCGCGGTCAGGGGGTCAGGGCGGTGACGACGTCGCCGATGACCACGATGGCGGGTGGGCGGAGGCCGGCGGCGGTGACGTCGGCGGCCACCGCGCCGAGGGTCGAGCGGAGAGTGCGCTGGGTGACGGTTGTGCCCTCCTGGATCACCGCCGCCGGAGTGGTCGGCGGTCTGCCGTGCGCGATCAGCGTCGCCGCGATCGCCGCCAGGTTCTTCAGGCCCATCAGGATCACCAACGTGCCCCGCAGACCGGCCAGCGACTCCCAGCTCACCAGCGAGTCCGGCGAGTCCGGCGCGACGTGCCCGGACACCACGGTGAACTCGTGCGCCACCGCCCGGTGGGTCACCGGCACCCCGGCCACCCCGGGCACCGCGATCGCGCTGGTCACCCCCGGCACCACGGTCACCGGCACCCCCGCCTCGGCGCAGGCCAGCAACTCCTCGCCGCCGCGCCCGAAGACGTACGGGTCGCCGCCCTTGAGCCGGACCACCACCTTGCCGGCCCGGGCCCGGTCCACCAGGATCCGGTTGATCTCCTCCTGGGCGCGCGACGGCCCGTACGGGATCTTCGACGCGTCGACCAGTTCGACGTCCGGCCGCAACTCGTCCAGGAGCAGCCCGGGGACGAGCCGGTCGGCGACCACCACCTCGGCCTCGGTGAGCAGCCGCCAGCCCTTCACCGTGATCAGCTCCGGATCGCCGGGCCCGGCGCCCACCAGCGCCACGCGCCCACCGCCGCTGGCGGTGTTAAGCGGGGCCCCCTCCGCTACCGAATCCGTTAACAGGGGCCCCCGCCTTGCGCTCAGGAGGGTGCGGACGGCGTCGCGGACCGCCCTCGCGCGGTGCGGGTCGCCACCGCCGAGCACGGCCACCGTCACCGGGCCGTGCCGGGTCACCGCGGGCGTCCACGCGCTGGCCGCGACGCGGTCGTCGGCCCGGACGCAGAAGATCCGCCGCTCGGCCGCGGCGGCGCTCACCGCCGCGGCGGCGGCCCGGTCGTCCACCGCCACCTGCACCAGCCAGGCGCCGTCCAGGTCGGCGACGGCGAAGCGACGCGGCTCCCAGCGCAGTCGCCCGGCGTCGACGTGCGCGCGCAGCGCCGGCGTCAGCTCCGGCGAGACCAGCAGGACGTCCGCGCCGGCGTCGAGCAGCGCGGGCACCCGCCGGGTGGCCACCGCTCCGCCGCCCACCACGACCACGCGCCGACCGGCCAGCCGCAACCCCAGCGGGTACGGGCTGGGCGACGCCTCCGGGGCCGGCCCGCTCACTTCTCGGCCACCCCGGCCGAGTCGAACGTGGCCACCTCGTGCAGCACCCGGACCGCGCCGGTGACGACAGGCAACGCGAGCAGCGCGCCGGTGCCCTCGCCGAGCCGGAGCCCCAGGTCGACAAGCGGTTCCAGCCCGAGGTGCCGCAGCGCCACCGTGGCGCCCGGCTCGGCGCTGCGGTGCCCGGCGACCATGGCGCCCACCGCGTCCGGCGCGAAAGCGGCGGCGGCCAGCGCGGCGCTGACCGCGATCACGCCGTCCAGCAGCACCGGCACCCGACGCGCGGCGGCGCCGAGGATCAGCCCGGCCAGCGCGGCGTGCTCCAGCCCGCCGACGGTGGCGAGGACGCCCAGCGGGTCGGCCGGATCGGGGGTGTGCCGCTCCAGCGCGGCCCGCACCACGCCCACCTTGCGGGCGTACGTCTCGTCGTCCACGCCGGTGCCCCGGCCGGTCGCCGCCGCCGCGTCGACGCCGGTGAACGCGGCGACAAGCGCGGCGGCCGGCGTGGTGTTGCCGATGCCCATGTCACCGGTGAGCAGGATGCCGGCGCCGGCGTCGACCAGCTCGCCGGCGATCCGGATGCCGGTCTCCACCGCCGCCCGGGCCTCGTCCCGGGTGAGTGCCGCGGTGACCGTCATGTCCCGGGTGCCGGCCCGCACGTTCGCCGCCACCAGACGCGGCCCGGCCGGGTCGGCGGGCGTCGCGACGAGACTGGCGGAGAGCACCGCCGGGGCGGTGGGCCGGCCGTCCGAGGCGGCCGGATCGGCGAGCGGATCGTCCGAGACGGCGGAAAGCGCGGCCGGGTCGGCGGACGGGCCGATCGGAAGCGGGGTGGCGACGCCGACGTCGACCACGGTGACCGAGGCGCCGGCCTGCCGGGCGAACGCGTTGACCACCGCGCCGCCGGCCAGGAAGTTGCCGATCATCTGGGCGGTGACCTCCTGCGGCCACGGGGTCACCCCCTGGGCGTGCACCCCGTGGTCGCCCGCGAAGATCACCAACGCGGCCGGATCGGGCAGCGGCGGCGGGCAGGTCCCGGCCAGCCCGGTGAGGCGTACCGAGAGCGGCTCCAGTGCGCCGAGCGAGCCGGCGGGCTTGGTCAGCCGGCCCTGCAGCTCGCGCGCCGCCGCCATGGCCGACTCGTCGAGCGGGCGGATCGCCGCGACGGTGGACTCCAGCATCATGCCTCCAGGATCCGTGCCAGTGTCTCGATGAACGCGTCGGTGGTGGCCCGGTCGCGGACCGCGAGCCGGAGCCAGTCCGGGCCGAGCCCCGGGAACGTGTCGCCCCGGCGTACCGCCCAGCCGTGCTCGCGCAGCCGCTCCCGCAGCGCGGCGGCGCCGGGGGTGTGGATCAGGACGAAGGCGCTGGCCGGGCGCCCCGCCACGCGTACCCCGGGCAGGGTGGCCAGGCGGGCCACCAGGTGCTCGCGGTCGGCGGCGAGCCCCGCGGCGATCGCGCGCTCGGCCGCGACCGCGACCGGCCCGGCGCAGGCGGTGGCGGCGGCGAGCGCCGGCGTGGAGACGGCCCAGAGCGGCTGGGCGGCGGCGAACCGGGCCAGCAGGTCGGCGGCGCCGAGCAGGTAGCCGATCCGCAGCCCGGCCAGCCCCCAGGTCTTGGTGAGGCTGCGGACCACCACGAGGCCGGGCAGGTCGCGGCGGGCGGCGAGGGAGTCCGGCTCGCCGTCGACGCCGGGCGCGACGGTGGTGTCGGCGAACGCCTCGTCGACCACCAGCACCCGGCCGGGGCGGGCCAGCGCGGCGATCGTGTCCGCCGGGTGCAGCACCGAGGTCGGGTTGGTGGGGTTGCCGACCATGACCAGGTCGGCGTCGGCGGGCACCCGGGCCGGGTCGAGCCGGAAGCCGTCGGCCGGGTCGAGCAGCACCCGGTCCACCCGGTGGCCGGCGGCGCGCAGCGCGGCCTCCGGCTCGGTGAACTGCGGGTGCACCACCACCGGGTGGCGGGTGTCGCGCAGCGCGCGGGCGATCAGCACGAAGCCTTCGGCGGCGCCGGCGGTGAGGAGTACCTCGTCCGGGGGTCGCCCGTGCCGGTGACCGACGGCGGCGCGGGCGGGTCCCGGGTCCGGGTACGCGGCCAGTTCGCCCAGCGCGGCGGTGACCGGGTCGGCCAGCCAGTCGGGCATCGGGGCGCGGCGCACGTTGACCGCCAGGTCCACCAGACCGGGCGTGGCCTCGGCGTCCCCGTGGTGTCCCAGGTCGGGTTCGATGGGCGCGGCGGCGGGTGGTGGTGCGGGCATGACCGCGATCCTGCCGGGAAGCCGCGTCCCGGGACAGCGCATCCCGGCGTGGGTCGCGTCACGGCCTCGCCCGTTTATGAATTCTTCTCATTTCCGAATCGGAAATGTCATAGCTTGACCCCGTGAGCAACCGACCCCTTACGTCCGCCGGTCGTACCGTGCCCCTTCTCCGCGCCGGGCTGATCGCCGGCATCGTCGTCGCCGCCGCGTTGTACCCGATGGCTGCCGTCACCGGCATCGGCGCGAAGGCCACCGCGCACGCCGTGGAGCAGAAGACGAACATCCTCAAGACCGCGCTGCCGGCCGAGACCTCGTACCTCTACGCGCCCGACGGCAGGACCGTGCTGACCATGTTCTACGAGGAGTACCGGCAGTACACCAAGGTCGAGAACATGTCGCCGAACATCCAGCAGGCGATCGTCGCCGCCGAGGACAACCGCTTCTACCAGCACCACGGCGTCGACCCGAAGGGCGTGGCGCGCGCCTTCGTCTCCAACGCCCGCTCCGGCGGCGTCTCCCAGGGCGCCTCGACGCTCACCATGCAGTACGTCCGGATGGCGCTGCGGGACAGCGCGAGCACGCCGAAGGAGGTCCAGGAGGCCACCCAGCAGACCAGCCTGCGCAAGGTCAAGGAGATGCGCATGGCGCTCGACATCGAGAAGCACCTGAGCAAGGAGCAGATCCTCGAGCGCTACCTCAACTCGGCCTACTTCGGCCACCGGGCGTACGGCATCTACGCCGCCTCGCAGATCTTCTTCTCCAAGACGCCGGCCACGCTCACCCCGGTCGAGGCGGCCACGCTCGCGGGGCTGGTGAAGTCCCCCTCCGAGTACGACCCGATCACCTCCGACCAGAAGGACGCCACCGGCCGACGCAACTACGTGCTGGACAACATGGCCCGCCTCGGCTACCTGTCGCCGGACGCCGCCGCCACGGCCAAGGCCCAGCCGATCAAGCTGAAGCTGACCGACCCGCCGAACGACTGCGCCGCGATCGACGGCGCGCACCGCGCCTGGGGCTTCTACTGCGACTACCTGAAGAACTGGTGGAGCGCCCAGCCCGCGTTCGGCGAGAACCGCCTCGAACGGATGGACAAGCTGCGCCGGGGCGGCTACCGGATCGTGCTCGCGCTCGACCCGAAGACGCAGGCGGCGGCCGAGAAGAACGTCGGCGCCAAGGACAACACCGGCAGCCCGTTCGCCAACGGCATCGTGGTCGCCGAACCCGGCACCGGGCGGATCAAGGCGATGGCGGTGAACCGGAACTACTCGCTCGACCTGGCCGAGAACCCGAACAGCTCGAACCCGGAGGCCGGCCCGAAGGTCAAGGCGAACTACCCGAACACGGTGGCGCCGCTGCTCGGCGGCGGGACGCTCCCCGGCTACCAGGCCGGCTCCACGTTCAAGATGTTCCCGATGCTCGCCGCGCTCAACGCCGGGATGCCGCTGTCCACCGCGTACGACTCGCCCTACAAGTACCAGTCGGCGATCTACGACGGCTGGGCGCCGTCCAACGCCAGCGGCGCGATGACCGGCCGACAGACCATGTGGTCGGGCTTCGGCAAGTCGGTGAACACCTACTTCGTGCAGTTGGAGGAGAAGGTCGGCGCGGACGCCGGGGTGCGCCTGGCCGAACAGCTCGGGCTGCGCTGGCGTACCGACGTGGACAAGGAGCAGGCGTCACCGGCCAAGGCGAAGAAGTGGGGCGCGTTCACGCTCGGCGTCTCCGACGCCACCCCGCTGGAGATGGCGAACGCGTACGCGGCCGTCGCCGCCGACGGGCGCTACTGCGAGGCGATCCCGGTCAACGCGATCATGAACCGGGACGGCACGCCGACCACCTGGTCCACGCCGGGCGGGGTGCAGCGCGAGGTGGCCAAGCCCCGGTGCCGCCAGGTGGTCAACGCGGACGCGGCCCGGGCCGCCACCGACGCGGCCCGCTGCCCGACCGGCGACACCCCGGCCAAGGGGAGCTGCGGCGGCTGGTCGACGGCGGACAGCGTACGGAAGACGGTCGGCCGGCCGGTCGCCGGCAAGACGGGCACCACGGACAGCACCCGGTCGGCGTGGTTCGTCGGCTACACCCCGGAGCTGGCCGCGGCGAGCTTCATCGCCGATCCGGACAACCCGTTCAACGCGGTGGGTGACGGGCAGTCCCAGATCCCGGTGAACGCGGTCGCCGAGACGCTGCGCGACGCCCTGAAGGGCCAACCGACGCGCCAGTTCACCCCGCCGTCCGACCAGATCGTCGGCTGACCGCCCCACCGACCGCCCGGGGGTGCGCCCGGGTTAGTTGATCAAGGAGTTTGCGCCCGGGATCGCCCGATCCCCGACGCGAACTCCTTGATCGACGTCGGGCGGGGCGGGGGTGGGGTGGGGGTTCAGTGGAGGTCGGCGGCCACGAAGGACCACAGTTCCAGGTCGACGCGGGCGCCCCGGACGAAACCCGCGTTGCGGAGCAGGCCCTCGTAGCTGAAGCCGGCCTTCTCGGCGACCCGCCGGGAGGCGACGTTGCCCGGTGCCACCCGCAGCTCCACCCGCTGGAAGCCGTGCTCCAGGATCAACGCGATCGCCACCGCGTCCACCGCCTCCACCGCCAGGCCGAAGCCCCGGGCGTGCGGCGCGAGCGCGTACGACACCTCGGTGAGCCGGGCACCCCAGTCGGTGCGCCGGGTCCAGAGGCAGCCGACCACCCGCTGGTCCTCCCGCCGCACCACCGCCCAGTGGTCACCGTCGCCGCTGTCCCGCCGCTGCCGGGCCAGCTCGGTGCACCAGGCCCGCCCGTCGATCTGCCCGGCCGCCTCGGCCAGCGGCAGCCAACGCTGGGTCTGCCGGTCGGCGAACACCTCGTCCACCGCCTCCGCGTCCGCCGCGACCAGCCGGCGCACCTCGATCCGCGGGGTGGAGACGGTCAGCGCCGGGAACCGGCGTACCGCCACCTGACCGATCACGCCGGAGCCGCCACGGACGCCCGGGCGGCGGCCACCAGCCGCTCGGCGACACCGGGAAGCGCGGCCCAGTGCGGCACGAGCTGCGAGGCGTGCACCCCGTGGCGGACGAAGCCCTCCGGTGTGCCCCCGCCCCACTGCCAGGCCGGCCGGTCACCGGCCCGCGGCGTGAGCACCGCCGCGTGCTGCTTGTGCCCGGTCACCGTCACGCCGGCCGACGCCACCACACTGCCGGTGACCGCGGTGGCCTCCCGGTAGCCGACCACCAGGCCGTCCCGGACCGTGCCGACCGCGTCGAGCACCCCGCACATGGGCAGGCCGTCCAGCTCACGGGCCAGCCAGAGCAGGCCGGCCCCCTCGGCGACCACCGGTCGGCCGGAGCGGGCCAGCTCGGCCACCGCGATGCAGAGCCGCCGATTGGCGGAGAGCTGCTCCGCGTACGTCTCCGGGAGCGCGCCGCCGACGACCAGCGCGCGGGCCCCGGCGGGCAGCGCCTCGTCGCGTAGCGGATCGAGCGTGACCACCTCGGCGCCGGCGGCGCGCAGCAGCTCGACGGTCTCCGGATGGCTGTAGCTGCCGGCCGGGCCACCGGCCAGCGCGACCACCGGCCGCTCCGCGGCGTCCGACGGCCCGTCCGCCGGGTCGGGCGACCAGGGCTCGACGGTGAGCGCGGGGGCGGAGCGGGCCAGCGTGAGCAGCCGGTCGAGGTCGACGGTGGCGGCCACCGCCTCACCGAGCCGGCGCACCCCGCGCTCGGCCTCGGCGTCGCCGCGCACCACCGGCGCGGCGCCGAGCCGGCGGGCGGGCAGCACCGGGGGCAGCTCGTGCCGGCGCAACGCGCCGTAGACCGGCACCCCGACGTCGTCCAGCGCCTCCCGCAGCAGCGTCTCGTGCCGGGGCGAGGCCACCCGGTTGAGGATCACGCCGCCCAACCAGAGCTGCTCGTCGTACGCCCGGAAGCCGTGCACCAGCGCGGCCACCGACTGACCCATCGCGGCCACGTCCACCACCAGCACCACCGGGCTGCGCAGCGCGGTGGCGACCGCGGCGGTGGACTCGCTCTCCGGCCGGCCGGCGACCGAGTCGTAGAGCCCCATGGTGCCCTGCACCAGCGCGAACCCGGCCCCGGCCGCCCCGTGCGCGAAGAGCGGGCCGACCCGCTCCGGGCCGACCAGCCGCGGATCCAGCGTGCGCCCCGGCCGGCCGGCGGCCAGCCCGAGGTACGCCGCGTCCACCTGGTCCGCGCCGACCTTGAACCCGGCCACCGCAAGCCCTCGGTCGGCGAGGGCCGCGAGCAGGCCGAGGGAGAGGGCACCTGTGCCGTGCCCCGAGGAGGGCGCGCTCAGCACGACGCGCGGCACGTCGGTCATCATCGACTCCTGGATCCTCCGGGTGATTTCCGCCCGCGTGACCATACCCGTCCGGTCCGCTCCACGACGGCCGCCCGCCGCCCCGATCACGGCCGGCAACCGCGAGTGGCCCCGCTCATACGGGTAGCCTTGACCACCGTGTACCGGTTCCTGCTGACCCCGCGCTGGCTGGGCTACCTGGCGCTGACCCTGGTGGCCGCCGCGGTGATGGTGTTCCTGGGCAACTGGCAGCTGGACCGCTACCACGGGCGGACGGCGGTCAACGAACGGATCGACGCCGGCGCCACCATGACGCCCGCGCCGCTGCGGAACGCGCTGCCCGCGCCGACCGGCGGCCCGGGCAGCGTTGGTCCGGCCCCGGCGGGACGCCTCACCTGGAGCCGGGTCACCGCCACCGGCCGCTACGACACCGCCAACGTCGTCCTGATCCGCGGCCGGACCGTCGACAACACGGTCGGTTTCGAGGTGCTCACCCCGCTGGTGCTCGCCGACGGCACCGCGGTGCTCGTCGACCGCGGCTGGATCCCGCCCGTCCCGGGCGCCGGCGCGACCGTCCAGCCCTCGGTGCCGGTGGCGCCGACCGGCGAGGTGACCGTCACCGGCCGGGTGGTCGGCAGCGAGAGCGGCGGCGGTGGGGTGGCCCGCCGCGACGGCAAGCTGGAGGCCCGTCGCATCGACATCTCCCGCCTGGCGAAGCAACTGCCCTACCCGGTGACCGGCGGATACGTGCTGCTGGACGGTCAGACGCCGGCCGCCGACCCGGCGTTCCAGGCGGTGCCGATCGGGCACACCAACAACTGGCAGAACTTCGGCTACGTGTGGCAGTGGTGGATCTTCGCGGTGATGAGCCTGGTCGGCTACGGCTGGGTGGCGCGCCGGGAGGCCCGGCGACGGGCCGGCCTGGACGGCCCGCGCGTGCCGGTGGACCGGGCCGCCGAACCGGCAGCCGCCGGGCCCGCCGCCCCCTGAGCCCCGGCCGGCCGCTCAGCCGGTGACCCGGCCGGCGTGGATCGCCCGGACCGCGTCGATCGTGTCCGCCTCGGCGGCGGTCTTGTCGTCCCGGTAGCGCACCACGCGGGCGAAGCGCAGCGCCATCCCGCCCGGGTAGCGGCTGCTGGTCTGCACCCCGTCGAACGCGATCTCGACCACCTGCTCCGGCCGCACCCGGACCACCCAGTCGCCCTTCTCCACGGCCAGCGCCAGGAACCGCTCGGTCTGCCAGCGCAGCAGCTCGTCGGTCAGCCCCTTGAACGTCTTGCCGAGCATGACGAACTCGCCGGTGCCCGGGTCGCGGGCGCCGAGGTGCAGGTTGGACAGCCAGCCCTGGCGCCGACCGCTGCCCCACTCCACCGCCAGCACCACCAGGTCGAGCGTGTGCCGGGGCTTGACCTTGACCCAGGCCGCGCCGCGCCGCCCGGCGTCGTAGGGCGCGGCCGGGTCCTTGACCACCACACCCTCCTGACCGGCGTCGACCGCCGCGGCGAACGCCGCCGCGGCCTGCGCCGCGTCGTCCACCTCCAGCCGGCCGACCAGCAGCGCCGGGTCGACCGCGCGGGCCAGCGTCGCCCACCGCTCCCGCCCGGGCAGGTCGATCAGGTCGGCGCCGTCGAGGTGCAGCAGATCGAAGAAGTACGGCGTGAGCACCGGCTCGCCGGCACGCTCGGCGGCGGCGAGCACGGCCGGCGCGACCGGGGTGCGGCCGGTGGTGCTGGGCGTGGTGCGCCGGGCCGCGTGGCTCGACGTCTGCTGGAACGGCAGCGGTCGGCCGGCCGCGTCCAACCCGATCGCCTCGCCGTCGAGCACCAGCTCCCGGGCGGGCAGCGCGCGGACGGCGGCCACCACCTCGGGCAGCCGGCCGGTGATCTCGTCGAGGCTGCGGGTGAACACCGCGATGTCCTGACCGGAACGGTGCACCTGGATGCGGATGCCGTCAAGCTTGACGTCGACCACCGCGGGCGTGCCGGTGGCGGTGAGCGCCTCGTCGACCGAGGGCGCGCTCTGGGCCAGCATCGGCGCGAGCGGGCGGCCCGCCTGGAGCCCGAACCCGGCCAGCGCGGCGGCGCCGCCGGTGAGCGCCGCGACCGCCACCGCCCGCAGGTCGCCGGCGAGCAGCAGGGCCCGGCGGACGACCGTGACCGGCACCTCGGCGGCCCGGGCCACCGCCTCGGCGAGCAGCCCGGCCTGGGCGCCCTGACGCAGCTCCCCCCGGAACAGCCCGACCAGCAGGCGTTGCTCGTCGGCGGTCGCGGCGGCGAAGAGCCGGCCGACCAGCTCCCGCCGCCGGGCCTGGGAGCCGGTGCCGCCGACCCGGGAGATCTCCTCGATCGCCGCGTCGACGCCGGACACGGTCAGCGTCGGGGCGTCGGCCGGCGGCGGCAGGTCACGCAGCCCCGCCCAGCCGACGCCGGTCTGCCGTTGGCGCAGCTCACCGGCGAGATAGCCGGCACCGGCCGCGATCTCGGCCGGGTCGAGCCCGCGCAGCGCGGCGGCCAGCAGCTCCACCTTGGCCCGTCGACCACCGGTGGCACCGACCGCGGCCGAGGTGGCCGCCAGCTCCGCGAAACGCACGCCCACATCCTGCCAGTCACCTGCGACAGCGGGGCGGTTCCGGCGGCCCGGCCCACCGCATCGGGTGCGCCGGGCCGGCCGGATCGTCCCGCCGAGCGATCGCGCGGTCGGCCGGATCGCGCGGTCGGCCGGATCGCGGGGTTCGCGCGGTCGGCCGGATCGCGGGGATTGCGCAACCGGCCGGATCGTGCGGACCGCCCAGCCGGTCGGATCGCGCCACGCGGGCGGATCGCGCCACGCGGGCGGATCGCGCGGCCGGGCGGGAGGTCAGGCCGAGACCGGCTCCTCCACGCGCAGGCCGCGCCCGCGCACGCCGTCGGCGACCCGGGTGAGCAGCGCGTCGAGCGTGACCAGCGTGGCGGAGAGCTCACCGAGCTGTTCCTTGAGCGTGGCCTCGGGCCACGCGGAGACGTCGACGTCCCCCAGAGCACGGACGGCGGCCTGGAGCCGCGTCATCTCTTCGTTCGTACGCATGTTCGAAAGGCTATAACACCCGGCCCGCCGACACACCGCAAACTCCGACATCCATCCCGAAGTTACGGTTTCGACACCGGGCGCGGCGCGACCGGGCGATGAGGTTGGTCGGAGGCGATATACCGCAGAGGCATAATTATGACCGTCAGGCATATCGCTTCCGACCGCATCGCCTCACCCTTCCATCACCCACAGTGACGGATTCGGCGCCGTAACTCAGCCGGGCACCGTGACCGAGCCGGGCACCGTGACCGAGCCGGGCGCCCCGACAGCGCCGGCCACCGTGCCGACACCGGCCACCGTGGCGACGGCCGCCGGTCAGGCGCGGCCCGCCTCGGCCACCTTGGCCAGCAGCAGCGCCTCGGCCAGGCAGACCCGGGCGAACTCGCCCAGGTGCAGGCTCTCGTTCGGGCCGTGCGCCCGGGCGTGCGGGTCCTCCACGCCGGTCACCAGGATCGCCGCCCGCGGGAACATCTCCTGGAACGTGGCGATGAACGGGATCGAGCCACCCACCCCGATGTCGACCGGGTCGGTGCCGTCCCAGGCGCCCCGGAACGCGGCCCGCGCCGCGTCGAACATCGGCCCGCTGGCGTCGATCACGCACGGCGCGCCGTCGTGCTCGAACGTCACCGTCACCTGCGCGCCCCACGGCGCGTTCCGCTCCAGGTGCGCGGTCAGCGCGGCGTACGCCTTCTTCGGGTCGTCGCCCGGCGCCAGCCGTACGCTCAGCTTCGCCTTCGCGGCCGGGACCAGCGCGTTCGGTGCCTCGCCGGTGGCCGGCGCGTCGATACCGAGGATCGCCAGCGCCGGCTTCGTCCAGAGCCGGTCGGTGATCCGGCCGGTGCCGAACAACCGCGCGCCGTCGACCAGGCCGACCTCCGCGCGGAACCGGTCCTCCGGGTAGTCGACGACGGCGCCCTCGCGGCCGGCCAGGCCGTCCACCGCGACGTCGCCGGCGTCGTCGTGCAGCGTGCCCAGCAGCTTCACCAGCGCGGTCAGCGCGTCCGGCACGGCGCCGCCGAACATGCCGCTGTGCACCGCGTGGTCGAGCGTGCGCACCTCCACGAAGCAGTTGACGATGCCGCGCAGCGAGGTGGTCAGCGCCGGCACACCGACGTCCCAGTTGGTGGAGTCGGCGATCACGATGACGTCCGAGGCGAGGTCGTCCCGGTGCTCGGCGAGCAGCCGCTCCAGCGAGTCCGAGCCGTACTCCTCCTCGCCCTCGATGAACAGCACCACGCCCACCGGGAGCCGGTCGCCGAACGCGCGCAGCGCGGCCACGTGCGCCATGATCCCGGCCTTGTCGTCGGCGGCGCCCCGACCGTAGAGGCGGCCGTCGCGCTCCACCGGCTCGAACGGGTCGGACTCCCACAGCGACAGGTCCCCGACCGGCTGCACGTCGTGGTGGGCGTAGAGCAGCACGGTGGGCGCGCCGGGCGGGGCCGCCTTCGTCCCGATCACCGCCGGCTGGCCGCCGGAGCGGACGATCCGGGTGTCGAGGCCGCAGCCGCGCAGCAGCTCCGCCACCGCCTCGGCGGAGCGCTCCACGTGCGAGTGGTCGAAGCCCTCGAAGGCGATGCCCGGAATGCGGACGAGTCGGTCCAGGTCGGCACGGACACCGGGCAGTTCCCGCTCGACGGCGGCCCGCACGTCGGACTCGGAGATGATCGGAGTGGTCATGACCGGAATCGTATGCCGGCCTTACCCGGCCACGCCCTCCCAGCCCGGTCGCCGGCCGAACCGCACGTAGTAGCGGTCCGCGTCGTGCGGCAGGTCGGGCGCACCGTTCACCACCAGGTCCACCGCCGCCGCGGTGCCGTCCGTGGTGAAGTGCGCCCGCTCCCCGGCGTGCCAGCGACGCAGCTCCGGCAGCACCTGAACGCCGTCGCGGGCCAGCGCCCGGGCCAGCCGCAGCTCGGCCGGCGCGGTCACCAGCACCGACAGCGTCAGCTCGGGGCGCACCGCGGCACGCGCCGCGCTCACCCCCTCGACGATCAGCACCGGCCCGGCCGGCACCGGCACCACCCGGTCCAGGAAGCGACGGCGGACCCAGCTGTACCGGCGGTGGCCGCCCGCCCGCCCGGCCCGTACCGGGCCGAGCACCCACTCCTCCAGACGGGGCCAGAACGTGAGCTGGTCGTCCCAGCCGTCGAGCAGGTCGTCGGTGCGGACCAACGGCGGCCGGACGCCGCCCGCGGCCGCCGCGAACGCGTCCGCGAGGCGCGTCGCGAACACGCTCTTGCCCGCGCCGCTCGGCCCGTCGACCGCCACCAGCCGGGTACGCCCCAACCGCGCCGGCCCGGCCAGCACCCGGCGGGCCAACCCGGCGTACGCCTCGACCACCTCGACGTTCACCCGACCGACGCTAACGTTCCCCCGTCCGCTGGATCCTGCGACCCGGCGGGCCGTTTCACCGGGCGGCGCGGCGGCCCGGTGGGCATGATCTGGGGGTGCTCCATGACGTGATGTGTCCGGGCGTCGACGCCCTCCTGGAACAGGCCCGCGCCGGTCTCCGCCGGCTCACCCCGCACGAGACCGTCGAGGCGGTCCGCAACGGGGCGCTGCTGATCGACACCCGCACCGAGACGCAACGTCGCGAGGAGGGTGAGCTGCCCGGCGCGATCGTCATCGACCGCACGGTGCTGGAATGGCGGCTCGACCCGGCCAGCGCATGGCGCATCCCGGAAGCCACCGGGTACGACCGCGAGATCGTGGTCGTGTGCCGCCAGGGCTACAGCTCCAGCCTGGCCGCCGCCAGCCTCCAGACGCTCGGGCTGCGTCAGGCGACCGACATGATCGGCGGCGTGCAGGGCTGGCGGGAGGCCGGGCTGCCGATGTCCGACCGCCCGGCCGACGTACGCGTCTGAGTCACCCCGCCGCCCGTTCGCGACGGCCGGCTGCCGTCGTGGTCGCCCGGTCAAGGGCGGCCGGTGCCGGCGGCCCGACGCGGCGGTTCAGTCGGGTGCGCCGGGTGGCACGAACGGCAGGCCCGGCGGCGGGCCGGACTCGATCAGTCGCCACAGCGCGCCGGTGTCCAGGTGCTCCTCCACCAGGTCGCCGAGCAGGTCCAGGGTCCGTTCCCGGGCCGCCGCGAACGACGTGTCCGGGGCGACCTTGAAGCCGGACCGGCCGGCCACGCCGGCGACGTCGGCGAGGAACCGGCGGCGGAACGCGTCGGATTCGAACGCGCCGTGCCAGTGCGTGCCGTACACCGCGCCGAGCCGGGCGCCCTCGCCGGTGCCGTCGGCGTACCGCAGCAGCGGCGGCAGGCCCGGGTCGGCGGCGGAGACCCGACCGTGGTGGATCTCGTACCCGTCCACCGGCAGGTCCGTGTCGCCGGCCGCCGTGCCCTCGGCCCGGCGGACCGTCTTGCGCCTGTCGAACGTCACCTCGACCGGCAGCAGGCCGAGGCCGGGGACGCTGCCCCGACGACTCTCCACCGGGTCGTGGATCGCCCGGCCGAGCATCTGGAACCCGCCGCAGATGCCGAGCAGCGGACGGCCGGCGGCGGCGTGCCCGAGGACCGCGTCGGCCAGGCCGGTCTCCCGCAGCCAGGCCAGGTCGGCGACCGTCGACTTCGAGCCGGGCAGCACCACCAGGTCCGCGGCGGCCAGCTCGGCCGGTTCGACGGTCAGCCGCACCCGGACCCCGGGCTCGGTGGCGAGCGCCTCCACGTCGGTGGCGTTGCTGACCCGGGGCAGCCGGACCACTGCCACGTCGAGCCACTCGGTGCCACGCGGCGCCGCCGGCCGCCCGAGCACCCGCCCGTACGCGAGCGAGTCCTCCGCGTCCAGCCACAGGTCCAGCGCCCAGGGCAGCACCCCGTACGTGGGGCGGCCGGTGACCCGGTGCAGCATGTCCAGCCCGGGGCGGAGCAGCCCGAGATCGCCCCGGAACTTGTTGATCACGAAACCGGCGACGAGCGCCTGGTCGGCGGCGTCCAGCAGCGCCACGGTGCCGAACATCGAGGCGAACACGCCGCCCCGGTCGATGTCGCCGACCACGATCGCCGGCAGGCCGGCCTGCCGGGCCAGCCCCATGTTGACGTAGTCGCCGGCCCGCAGGTTGATCTCCGCCGGGCTGCCCGCGCCCTCGCAGATCACCACGTCGTACTCGGCGCGCAGCTCGGCCAGCGCCGCGTACGCGGCGGCGGCGAGCCGGGGACGCAACGCATGGTAGTTGCCGGCGGTGACCGTGTCGACCGCCTCGCCGAGCAGCACCACCTGACTGGCGAGGTCGCTGCCCGGCTTGAGCAGCACCGGATTGAAACGCAGGTCGGGGGCGAGCCCGGCGGCGGCAGCCTGCATTGCCTGCGCCCGGCCCAGCTCGCCGCCCCGACCGTCCGGACCGACCACTACCGCCGAGTTGTTGGACATGTTCTGCGCCTTGAACGGGGCGACCCGGACACCCCGGCGGCGCAGCCAGCGACAGATGCCGGCGGTGAGCACGCTCTTGCCGGCGTCGGAGGTGGTGCCGGCGACCAGCAGCCCGCCGCTCACCGCCCACTCCCCCGGTCGGCGACCGATCCCGCCGGCGAAGCCCCGGCCACCGCCCGGCAACCGGCCACCGCCCAACAGCCGGCCGCCGTGCGCAGCGCGGCCCGGCCGGCGGCGCCGGCCAGCCGGCCCACCGTCACCGGGTAGAGCGCGGCCAGGCCGAGCGCGGCCAACCCCACCGCGCCGGAGACCCGGGCGGCCCGCTTCAGGTGCCGCGCCTCCGGTCGAGGCCCGTCACCGAGGAACGGCCGCGTCTCCGAACGACCGAAGTACACGTTGCGCCCGCCCAGCCGGACGCCGAGCGCGCCGGCCATCGCCGCCTCGCACTGCCCGGCGTTCGGGCTCGGATGGTCGGCCCGGTCCCGTCGCCACACGTGCCACGCGGTGGCGCGGTTCCCGTGCGCCACCGGCGCGACGGCCACGGTGAGCAGCCCGGTCAGCCGGGACGGCACCAGGTTGAGCAGATCGTCCAGCCGGGCGGCCGGGGTGCCGAACCGGGCGTACCGGGGCGAGCGGTGGCCGACCATGGCGTCGAGCGTGTTCGCCGCCCGGTAGCCGAGCAGGCCGGGAAGCCCCGCGACCGCGCCCCAGACCAGCGGCGCGACCACCGCGTCGGAGGTGTTCTCGGCGACCGACTCGACGGTGGCCCGGGCCAGCTCCGGTTCGTCGAGCGTCGACGGGTCCCGTCCGCAGAGATGACCGAGGCGGGCCCGCGCGGCGGGCAGGTCGGCCCGGCGCAGCGCCCGCGCCATCACCCGGGACTCGTGCCGCAGCGTCCGCCCCCCGAGCACCGTCCAGGTGCCGGCGGCCACCAGCGCGGCCCGGGCCACCGGATGCCGTCGGGTGACGCGCCCGGCGGCGGCCCCGAGCAGCACCGGCGCGCCCACCGCGAGCGCGGTGAACACGACGCCGGCCGCGCGGTCCGGGCGGTAGACCCGCCGCTCCAGCGCACCGGCGGCGCGGCCGAAGCCGGCCACCGGATGCCACCGGCGCGGGTCGCCGAGCAGCGCGTCGAGCGCGTAGCCCGCCACCAAGCCGGTCGCGTTCGCCATGGCGGTCGCCTGCCGCACCCGTCACCACCTCCGGCCGGCCAGCCTAGCCGTACCGGCGGCTCGGAGCGGTCCGTGCCGCGGGGTGGCAGCGCCGACGCCGCCACCCCGCACCCCCGTTGCCCGGCCGGACGCTCAGGCGAGCACCGGCTGTACGCCGCCGGCCGCTCAGGCGGGCACCGGCGTACGCCGCTGATCGCTCAGGCAGGCACCGGCGTACGCCGCCGGCCGCGACGGCCCGGGGCAGCCCCGCCGCCGGACGCCGCACCGGCCGACGCCGCACCGGCCGACCCGTCCTCGGTCGGCAGCTCGATCTCGGCCGGCAACTCGATCTCGGCCAACTCGTCGTCCTCGGCCGGGGCCGGCCCGTCCCCCTCCTCGACGGCCAGTTCGTCGTCCTCGCCCACCCCCGGTCCACCGAGCCGGGTGTCCCGGCCGCCGGTCGGGCCGCCGCCCGGCCCCATCCCGCCGCCGGTCCCCGGGCCGGCGGGCCGGTCGTCGAACGGATCGAGTTCGATCACCCGGTCCAGCGCGCCGGTGAGGCCGACCCGTGCCGGCCCGAACTCCGGCGGCGGAAAGTCGTCGTCGAGCGGCCGGTCGTCGAACCTGGCCGGCACCTGCTCGTCGGGCACCGGCTCGGTCGCCTCGCCGTGCACCCGCTGCTCCGCCTCGGCGTCCTCGACCGAGCTGGTGGCCGCGCGCGGCTGGTTGCGCAGGAAGCGCGACCGGCCCCGGGACAGGTCGTGCCCGACCGCGACCGCCTCCAGTTCGTAGAGCGTGCGGTGGTTACCGGCCTCGTCGGTCCAGTCCCGCGTGTAGAGGCGGCCGGCGACGATCACCGGATCACCCACCGCCACCGAGGCTGCCACCCCCTCGGCCAGGCGTCGCCAGCAGTTGACGCGGACCCGCAGGCTGTTGCCGTCGACCCAGCGGCCGCTGTCCCGGTCGAGCCGGCGGGCGGTCGAGGCGACCTTGAAGTTGGCCACCAGCGTTCCGCTCTGCGTGGTCCGCCGCCACTCCGGCGCGGTCAAAATGTTGCCGACGATCGTGACGTAGGTATCGAACATCGCCCCTCCCAGGGATCGGCTTGTCCGGGAGAGCGTGGGCCGGGACGACCCGCCCGGGCCACCCGCCGGCTCCCGCCTGTGGATGACGGACCGCCTTGTGGACAACCGCCTGATCAAGGTCCCGATCTGCTAGGCCGATGGCCCCTACGGCGTCGACCTGCGGGGACACATGGTCGGAAAGTGACCGGCGCGAGGCGTTCCGGAAACCCGCCGGCTGGGTAAGTAATGATCAACCGAGAGAAAGGGAGCGCCGATGCTTCTCCGAGACGTCCGCGAGGCAGCGCGATGAGCGCCGTGGCGAACCCCGCGACCGTGGCCGAGTGCCTCCGGGTCGGCGCCGGGTTCTCCCAGGGTGACCGCAACTGGATCGCCGAGCAGTTCGGGACGCTTGACGCCCGACTCGCCAGCTTCCACGCCGACGCCACCGAGCTGGAGGTGTCGGTCAAGGACCGCGAGGCCCGGGGCCAGAAGGTGACGCTGGAGTGCTGGGTCGCCGGCCGGCAGAAGATCGTGACGACCTCGACCGAGGAGGACCTGCACGCCGCGCTCAACGACGTCCGGGACGATCTGCGCCGCAAGCTCAACGACGCGAAGACCCGGCAGGAGCCGCGCAGCAACAAGCACCTGCGCCCGACGGAGCAGCCCGCGGCCGTCCCGCTCCAGGTGGGCGAGCGCGAAGACGCCGAGACCGCCTGATTCCGGTACGCCCGCCCGCACGGTGCCGGCGGGCGGGCCACCACCGTTTCCGGTCAGGCGGGGGGCCCCCGTAAAAAGGCGGGGGTTATGCGGGGCCCCCCCCGCTCCCAAAAACTGTATGCCGGGCCCCCCCATCCCCCCCCACCCCCCG
>NZ_JBNCLA010000002.1:71056-340254 GCF_049841835.1 Micromonospora sp. DT227
GGGGCCCCCCCGGGGGGGGGGGGGGGGGGGGGGGGGGGGGGGGCCCCCCCCCCCGGGGGCGGCCCCCCCCCCCCCCCCCGCCTCTACCGAATACGTTAAGCCGGGCCCCCTCCTTACACCCCTACCGCCGGGTAGCTCGGCGGCGTACCGTCGCGGTCGTGGAACCGGACGTGCTGGGGGCGCCCTACGAGCGGCGCACCATCGAGTTGGGCACCGACGACGAGGGGCCGGTGGTCGCGACCCTGGTCCGCCGGCGGGCCGACCGGCCGACCGGCCGCGCCGTGCTCTACGTGCACGGCTTCGTCGACTACTTCTTCCAGACCCACGTGGCCGACTTCTTCGCCGAGCGCGGCTGGGACTTCTACGCCCTCGACCTGCGGAAATACGGTCGCAGCCTGCTGCCGCACCAGACCCCGAACTTCTGCCGCGACCTGAGCGACTACTTCCCCGAGCTGGACGCCGCCGCGGAGATCATCCGCGTCGAGGAGGGGCACGAGACCCTGCTCGCCATGGGCCACTCCACCGGTGGGCTGATCATCTCGCTCTGGGCGGACGCCCGCCGCGACGCCGGCCTGGTCGACGGCATCGTGCTGAACAGTCCCTTCTTCGACATCAACGCCCCCTGGGTGGTCCGTCGACCCCTCGCCGCCGCCGTCTCCCGCCTGGGCCGTCGGGCGCCGCAGCGCATCCTGCCGTTCGGGCTCGGCACCGTGTACGGCGAGAGCCTGCACGCCGACCACCGTGGCGAGTGGCGCTACGACCTGGAGTGGAAGCCGCTCGCCGGGTTCCCGGTCCGGGCCGGCTGGCTCAACGCGATCCGCACCGGCCAGCGCCGGCTGCGCGCCGGGCTGGACATTCCCGTGCCGGTGCTGCTGGCCTGCTCCACCCGCACCTTCCGGGGCACGAAGTGGCACGACAGCGCCACCGGGGCCGACGCGGTGCTCGACGTGGAGCACATGGTCCGCTGGGCGCCCCGGCTCGGCCGGCACGTCACCCTGGCCCGCTTCGACGGCGGGTTGCACGACCTCACGCTGTCCAGTCCCGCCGTACGCGAAAAGGTCTTCGCCGAGGTCGGGCGCTGGGCGGAGGGCTTCCTCCGGGTGGGCCCGACCGAGCCGGAGGCCGCGCCACCGGTCCCGCGCCGGCCGGCCGACGAACCGGCCGGCGCCACCGCCGAAGGCTGAACCGGCGGCCGACCCGACAATCCCGCCGCCGGCTCGGCGCGGGCCCGGCCGTACCGGTCAGCCGTCGACGACCTCGACGACCTCGACGAGCGCGGACCGGATCCGGTCGAACGTGGCGACCGGGTGCCCGCCGTCGCGGGCCGGCAGCAGCACGCCCAGGCAGTGCGGAACCGGCTCGCCGTCCGGCCCGGCCTCGACCGCGAAGACGGGTGCCCCCACGTACCCCGCCGGCAGCTCGGTGGTCACCCGCACCGCGTCGTCGTGCCGGGCGACCCGCTCGGCCACCGCCTCCAACGGCCGTGACCCGTCCTCGGCGACGCCCAGGGCCAACACGAACGCCGAGCCGGGCGTCGCGCCGACCCGGGCCACCGCGTCGGCCGGCGCGGCGATTGCCTCGGTCACCTGCTGGGTACGCCAGCGCCAGCCCCGGTCGTCGGCGTAGCCGTGCAGCCCACCGGTGGGCATCGCGGCCAGCCCCAACTCCGGCAGGTGCAGCCAGTGGTCGGCGAAGCCGGCCAGCTCGATCGGCTCGTCCGCCCCCTCGGCCGGCTCGGTGACGCTGGGCCGCAACCCGATCTCCCCGTACTCCCGGTCGGTGAGCGCGTCGGCGGTGAGCAGCCACTCGTGCGCGATCTCCCCGTCGTCTGTCGCGCCGACCAGCTCGCTGTAGAAGAACGCGGTACCGACCGTGCCGGCCGGAGCCCCCGGTCCTGTCGCCCCGGAGACGGGCAGGATGGCCCGTCCGAGGTGCTGGCACAGCGCGAAGATGATCTCGTTTTCGGTGTCCTGGTCGAGCAGCATCCGCCGAGGGTACGGATCGAGATGCGGTCGCCGGGCCGGGACCCGCCGGAACGGGGATGCCGGTCCGGGCACCGGCGTGGCACGCTGGGCGGCGACGTGGACGCGCCGACCCGTACCCCCGGGCGGGCCAGGGCCGGCGGTACCCTCTTGGCGCGACGATCGTCGACGCGCGCCCGTAGCTCAGCGGATAGAGCAGGGGACTTCTAATCCCAAGGCCGCAGGTTCGAATCCTGCCGGGCGCACCCTTCCCACTACAGGTCATGGGCCTGTCGTGCCGAGCGAGACGATCACTACGGCCCCGTACAGAACCTCACCTCGACGAGACGCTTCGTGGGCTCCGGGCGGCCACCTGTCGAGCAACGGTGAGGTGGCTCCGGCATTTGATCCACAGGTATCCATATATGTGTTCACTCGCCTAGCGAAGGAGCACGACAGTGCACAGACGAACGCTCTTGGCCGCGGCCGTTGCCGCGCCCGTCGGAGTCGCCATCGGCGCGGCGCCGGCCTCGGCCCACCATCGGAACGGCCGATATCCCTCGGTGATCAACCTGCCGAACGGGTTCTGCCCGGAGGGCATCGCCCGCGGCACCGGCACGAAGATCTACGTCAGCTCCATGGCCGACGGTTGTATCTGGTGCGCCGACCTGCGCACCGGCCACGGGATGCTGCTCGTGCCGCCGGTGGCCGGCACCCAGGCGACGGGGTTGGCCGTCGAACGGGGCCGGATCTGGGCGGCCTGCGGCAACATGGGCGGCGCAGCCGTCTACCGCGAGTCGACAGGCGAATGCCTGGCGACGTACGACTTCGGCGGCGGGTTCATCGACGGGGTAGCTGCCACGGACAAGGCCGTGTTCTTCACCGACTCGGAGAAGGCCAAGGTCTACTGCGTGGAGTTCGGCCGCCACGGGTCGCTGCCCGGGCAGTCGGGCGTACGCGCGCTGCCGTTGCCGGCCGGGCTCGGTGACCCCGACGCCTGCAACACCGGCATCGTCGCCGCCTGGGCGGGCAAGCTCATCGTGGTGCAGGCCAGGACCGGCCGGCTCTACTGCTTCGATCCCCGCGCGGGCATGGCTGCCCGGATCAGCACGGGCGGTGTGTCGGTCGCCAACGGCGACGGTCTCCTGCTCCGGGGGCGCACGCTGTACGTGGTGCGCAACCGGAACAACGTGATCGCCAAGTTCCGTCTCAACGAGCAGCTCACCCGGGCCACGCCGGTCGACGTGATCCGTGACTGCGACCTCGACGAGCCGTCGGCTGTGGTTTCCTTCGGCTCAAGCCTGTACGCGGTCAACGCGCGGTTGTCCGTACCGGCGACTCCCGACACCACGTACTGCGTCGTACGGGTGCGCGACTAATCATTCCTTTGGACATCCGGCCGGGTCATCCCCGGCCGGATTAAAGGTACGTCCAGCCGGCAGCCGCCCTGCGGTAGACCCGCGACACATCGAGCAAACCGCCTGGCTCGTCCACGCCCAGCGCTGGACGCACGACCGCTACTCCCGTAGGTAGCCGGTGACCGGGTCGATGTCCCGGAGGAAGGCACGGATGGCCTCCTCCATCTCCGCCCGGGTCATCGCCGGCCCGGAGCTGGTGAAGCCGTAGTCGTGCGGCCCACTCAACCAGTCGAAGTCGTAGGCGGCGGGCCGCCCGACCCGCCATCTGACCCGAAACTCCTGCCCGTCGACCGTCATCATGATCGGCTCGTCCTTGGTATGACGGGGTCCCACGTGCTCGGGCGCGAGGCCCGGCTCCGGTTCGGTCGACACACAGGATCCTCGGGGTCGGCGGGCGCGATCGTCTCGACCTATCATCGCCGCATGCGGAGCCGCACACGCAGGCACCTGCGAGCGGTGCTGGGACTGGCGGTGGCCGGCGTGCTCGCCGTACCGCTCACCGTCCTCGGCGTCCATGTCACCCATGCTCGGGACGAGGACGGCTACCTGGCCCGCCTCCGGCAGTACGGCGACCGGCAGAGCGGCGAGCCGCTTCGAACGCTGCCGCCGACCGCCGATCTGATCGCCGAGGGCGATGCGGCCTGCGAGTGGCTGCGCGAGCAGCCGTACGCGCTCTGGCGGCACGACCGGCGGTACCGCGAGCTGGTGATCTATCAGCGCTACCTCGATCACGTCAGCGACCGCACGCCGAGGTGGGGCAGCGCGTTGCCGGACCTGGCGTCGGTAACGGGGGCCGCCTGGAGCCACCTCTGCCCGGCGGACCGGGAGCTGCGGCAACCCCGCCGCAATCCCTTCGCCCCCAAGCCGGACTGACCGACGGTCGGCCCCGTTTCAGGACGGGTCAGGCACCGTTCGCCGGCATCCCGGCCTCCAGTTGACCGATCACCGGGCCGAGCAGTTCGTTGAGTTCCCGCGTCAGCACGACGACCGCCCGCCGGGCTGCGGACGCCACGGAATCCTCCGGGCCGTCGGGAGCGGGCGGCAGGTCCCCCAGCGGGATCGGCGCCTCCACCTGCACCATGGCGCGCAGGTGCGGGCTGCGCGTCAGGTCCTGGTCGGTCGGCGTCGTGTACTGGCCGAACATCTGCGGCCAGTCCCGCCATCCCCGGTCGCGTTGCCACTGCCGGGTCCAGGTGAGTTCGGCCGGCCACCGGGAGACCACCGACACGGCAACGATCAGGCTGCCGTCCCACGGGCTCGGCGCGCAGGTCGCCGACACGATCCGCCGGTGCCAGCGGACGTAGCCGGGTGTCAGCCCGGTGGCGAGCCGCCAGGCCGTCGCGGCGAAGGCGACCGGCGCGATGTCACCCCACGTGGCGGCGAATTCGTCGGTACGCCGAAGCACCTCGTTCTCGAAGCGACCGCGCCCGTCGGCACCGCGTTCCCGATCGACGTTCTCGTCGAGCCAGAAGGCACGCTGTTCCACTGTCGTCCTCCCCGTCCGGACTCTCGTACCGGTCTACCACGACCGGCGCGCACATGAGATGCCCGCAGGTCCGAGACGCTAGCGTGCCGTGCCGGCGAGCAGCCACCGCCGGACCGGGATCTCCAGCAGGACCCGTGCCCCGTCCGGCGTGACGGGTTTCCGGATGTCCCAGCCCGCGTACTTGTCGGCGAAGGCGGCGACGACGGCGGGTGGGAAGTCGCCGTGGTGCAGCCGGGCGGCGCCTTCCGCGACGACCGGGTGGTCGCCACCCTCCAGCGCCAGGGAGACGCGCTGGTCCGCCGCCACGTTCCGGGCCTTGACGCTGCCGGCCTCGCAGCCGACCCACCAGACGCCGTCGGCGTGGACGAACCAGACCGGCGTCAGGTGCGGGGAGCCGTCCGGGCGCAGCGTGCACAGCCAGACGTTCCGCTCGTGGGCGAGTCGCGCGTCGACGTCGGGCGGAAGAGGTGCCGGCGGTGGGGCCATCCGGGAAGTTCACCACATCCGCATCCACGCGGGCGGGAGTGTCGGCGGTCGCCGCTAGGGTCCGTCCATGGTGACCGAGACGGATCTCCGCCGGCCCGACGGCCGCGTCCTGCACGTCTACGACACCGGCGGGGCGGGCCGGCTGCCCGTGTTCTGGCACCACGGCACGCCGAACGTCGGCACCCCGCCGGCCCCGCTGTTCGCCGCCGCCGACCGCCTCGGGCTGCGCTGGGTGTCGCACGACCGGCCCGGCTACGGCGGCTCCACCCCGCTGCCGGATCGCGACGTCGCGTCGGTGGCGTCCGACGTGGCCGCGATGGCCGATGCGTTGGGTCTCGACCGGTTCGCCGTGATGGGTCACTCCGGCGGTGGCCCGCACGCGCTGGCCTGCGGCGCGCTGCTGCCGGAGCGGGTGGTCGCGGTGGTGGCCGGCGCCGGGCTGGCGCCGTACGGCGCGGCCGGGCTGGACTGGTTCGCCGGCATGGCGCCGTCCGGGGCGGCGTCGCTGCGGGCCGCCGCCGCGGGGCGGGCGGCCAAGGAGGCGCACGAGGCCGCCGACGAGTCGTACGATTTCGGGTTCACCGACACCGACCTGGCCGCGCTGCGTGCCGAGTGGTCCTGGTTCGACAGCGTGGTCGGCCCGGCGGTCGCGTCCGGCCCGGGCGGTCTGATCGACGACGATCTGGCGTACGTGCGGCCGTGGGGTTTCGATCCGGCTGACGTGGCGCAGCCGGTGCTGCTGCTGCACGGCGACCGCGACGGCATCGCGCCGGTGGCGCACGCCGAGTGGCTGGCCGGCCGTTGCCCGTCGGCCGAGTT
The DNA here is from genome assembly GCF_049841835.1 of Micromonospora sp. DT227. Classification (NCBI taxonomy): domain Bacteria; kingdom Bacillati; phylum Actinomycetota; class Actinomycetes; order Micromonosporales; family Micromonosporaceae; genus Micromonospora; species Micromonospora sp. DT227. Next base: position 77,227 of record NZ_JBNCLA010000002.1, read on the forward strand.
GCGCCGTTTCCCCGAGGACGGGCACATCTCCGTGCTCCGGCACGCCGGGTCGGCCCTGGAGTGGCTGCGCCGGCACGGCTGACCCGAAAACCGGACGGTTCAGCTCCGCTTTCACCGTCCGGGTAGCGACGCACCGCGTACCGAGGGTGACGGTTTCTGACAAAGCGTGTTATTCTCCGGCGTCAATCTTTGCCGCGCGGACCCGGACGGGTCGCTGCCGGAAGGACACCTCCCCGATGCCGGTGGCTGTCGCCACGACCCTGCCACGGTCCCCGTTGGACCGTCCGGCCGGCGGCGCGTTCACGCTGATCTTCACCACGCTGCCGGCGCTGCTCCGGCTCACCTGCGGGCTGGTCGGCGCGGTGGTCGCCCTGTCCGTGCGGACGGCGCCGGTGCGGGTGGCGCTGCTGGTCCCGGCCGTCGTCGCGCTCACCGCGTGGTCCGGCTGGTACGCGGTCCGCGCGTTCCGGCACGGCGTCGGCGGCGCGTTGGTGGCCGGCGACGTGGCGCTGACCACCGCCACCGCGCTGGCCGTGCCGTGGCTGGTCGCGCCGGAGGTGCTGCCCGGCGAGGCGAGCTGGGTGGCGGTGCTGGCCAGCACCACCGTGATCAACGCGCAGGCCACCGCGCCGGCCCGCTGGTCGGTGCCGGCCGGCCTGCTCGTCAGCGCCGCCTACGCGACCGGTGCCACGCTGGCCGGGAACCCGGTCGAGGCCCGCGCGCACACCGGCACGCTGCTGGTGCAGACCGGCTGCGCGGCGGTGATGACCGCGGTGATGCGCGGCTGGCTCGGCCGGGCCGACGCCGCGTTCGCCGGCTACCAGCGGCTGTCCCGCGAGGCGGTGGTGGCGCGCGCCGCCCGCGAGGCGGAGCGGCGGCACAACCGGGACCTGCACGACACCGTGCTCGGCACGCTGACCATGGTCGGGTTGGGCGCGGTCGGAGGCAGTTCCGTGGCGCTGCGCGAGCGGTGCGCGGCGGATCTGCGTACGCTCAGCGCCCTGGCCGGGGCGCGGACCGGGACCGCACCCGGCGAGGTGGACCTCGACGAGCGGCTGCGCACGGTGCTGGCGGGGCTGCCGGAGCTGGCGGTGACCGCGACGCTGCCGCCGTGCCGGCTGCCGGCGGAGGTCGCCGCGGCGCTCGCCGACAGCGCCGCCGCCGCGCTGGCCAACGTGGCCCGGCACGCGCCGGGCGCGGCCACCACGCTGCGCCTGGTCTCCGACGGCGGCACCGTGGTGGTCGAGGTGGCCGACGACGGTCCCGGCTTCGACCCGACCACGGTCCCGGCCCACCGGTACGGGCTGCGCGAGTCGATCCACGGGCGGATGGCCACCGTGGACGGCCGGGCGATGGTGACTTCCGCCCCTGGCGCCGGCACCCGGGTCCGGCTGGAGTGGTCCGATGGCGACTGAGTCGGGGACGACGCTGACCGGTGGGACCGCGGTGCACACCGGCCCGACGGTGGACGCGGCGCCCCGGTTCCGGCCGGTGGCACGCGCCGGGACGGCCGGGGCGGCGCCCCAGGCGCACGCCGTGGCGGACGCGTCGGATCGGGGCGCCCGGCTCGTGGCGGTCGGCATCGCGTTGGCCTGGCACCTGGCGGTCAGCCTGCCGGCGGTGCTGGCGGCGGGGCCCGGCATGGCCGCTCCGGCGGTGGTGGCGGCCGGCTGGCTGGTGACCGCGCTGGTCGGCGTCGCCACCGGCGTACGTCTGCTGGGTGGTGGGTCGCCCCCGGCCCGGCGGCTGGCCGCGGTGCTGCTGGCGGTCGACGCGGCGGTCTTCGCGGCGGCCGGTGAGCGGTTCCTGTTCACCACCGCCAACTGGGTGTGGGGCGGGCTGGCCTGGTTCTTCCTGCTGGTGCTCTGGCAGCGGCCGGTGCGCTGGCTGCTGGCGCTGCTCGCCGCGCACGCGACGATCGCGCTGGTGGCGGTGGTGCTGCACGGCACGACCGCGCCGGCCGACCTGAGCCGGTACGCGATGTACGTCTACGGCACCTCCACGTTGCCGGTGGCGGTCTTCGCCGGCGCGGCGGTGCTCACCGCGCTGGCCCGGGACCGGGCCGGCGCCGCCGCGGCGACGCTGGCCGTGGCCGCCGAACGGGAGGCCGCCGAGCGGGCCCGGAGCGAACGGCAGGCCCGGCTCGCCCTGGTCAGCGGCACCGCCGAGGAAGTGCTGGCGGCGCTGGCGACCGGCGACGCCGATCCGGCCGACCCGGCGGTACGCCGCCGCGCGGTGCTGGCCGCGGCCCGGCTGCGCCGGCTGATCGCCGAGTCCGACGACGTGCCCGACCCGCTGCTGCACGAGTTGCGGGCCGCCGCCGACCTGGCCGAGCGGAACGGTCTGCCGATCGAGCTGGTGGCGGTCGGCACGCCGCCGGAACTGCCGGTCGACGTGCGCCGAGCCCTGGCCGACCCGCTCACGGCGGCGCTCGCCGGCGCCCGCGGCGGGGCGCGGCTGACGGTGGTCGCCGGCCCGGACGAGGTGGTGGTCAGCCTGGTGACACCGGATCACGACGGGCCGGACGATCCGCTGCCGCCGCCCGACGGGGACGGACCGGTGGCGTACCTGCACGAGCGGGACGGGGAGATCAGATGGACGCAGACCCGCTGGCGGCAGGCGTGAACGCCGGGCAGCCGGTCGGGGTGGCGATCGTCGACGACCATCCCGTGGTGATCGACGGGGTGCGCGCCTGGCTCTCCTCCGAGCCGCGGTTGCGGGTGCTGGCGACCGGCGACGATCCCGACACGGTGCTGCGGGCCGCGCCGGGGGCCGAGGTGGTGCTGCTCGACCTGCGGCTGCACGGGCGGATGGTGCTCGACAAGCTGGCCGAGTTGAGCGCCGCCGGGCGGCGGGTGGTGGTCTACTCCGAGCACACCGACCCGCAGACCATGCTGGCCGCGCTGGACGCGGGCGCGGTCGCGTTCCTCGCCAAGCACGAGGGGCGGGAACACTGCGTGGCCACCGTGCTGGCGGCGGCGAGCGACCGCCCGTACGTGCCGCCGGCACTGGCCGGCGCGATGGTCGGCGACGCCCGGCCGGACCGGCCGTCCCTGTCGGACAAGGAGCGTGAGGCGTTGCTGCTGTGGTTCCAGTCGATGTCGAAGGCGTCGGTGGCGCGCCGGATGCAGATCAGCGAGCACACCGTGAAGCAGTACGTGGACCGGGCCCGGATCAAGTACACCCGGGCCGGGCGTCCGGCGGCCACCAAGGCGGCGCTGCTCGCCCGCGCGATCGAGGACGGCCTCGTCCGACCGGAAGAGATCGGCATCTACCGGTCACAGGCGTCGGCCGACCGGCCGACCCCCTAACGGGTGTCATGACAGCCGCCCCGGTGATCGGTCAGGCTCACCGGTACCGCCAACCGTCCCGGGAGGTCGTACCGTGCCGGAGGACGCCGCACCCTTCTTCATCGGGCCACACCGCTTCGACACCGACGACGACCCCAGCCGTCCCCTGCTCGACCGGCGCTACGCGCTGGTGCTCGACCCCGGTGAGCGGCTGCTCGCCCAGCACCGGCTGCCGGTCACCGGTCACCTGCTCGGCCCCACCGAGGACGCCCGCTGCTGGGCGTTGCCCGACGCGGCGTCGGTCACCGTGACCGACCGGCGGCTGGCGTACCTCTGCACCGGCTCCGAGCTGTCCCTGGTCCCCGGGCGGGACAGCCCGACCGGCGCCCGGCACCGGCGCCCGGTCCGGCTGTCCCGCCTGGTCAGCGGTCAGATCCGCTGGCAGTGGCCGTCCCGGCTGGAGCTGGTCGAGATCGACGACGACACGGCGGAGCTGCGGGTGGTCTGCGACGCGCTGCGCACCATCCGGCAGCCGGCGCTGGCACTGACCGGCCCGGTCGCCCTGGTCACCGCGCTGGCCCGGCAGGTACGCCGCGCGGTGGCCGGGTTCCGGCTGGCCCACTCCGATCTGGTCGACCTGTCCCCGCCGGAGCGGGACGCGCTCGCCACCCGGGTCGCCGCCTCCCCCGGCCCGACGGTGGGGGTGGTGACGCTGCCCGGTTCGCTGCCGGTGGAGTTCCTGTCCCGCGAGGACTACTACCGTCAGCCGGCGGCGGAGGCGCTGGGGCCCCGGTTCGACTTCCTGGCCCGGGACCGACCCGGCTCCGCCTGCTGACCCTCGCCGGTCGTCGTGCCCCCCGATGCGGCCCGGGGCCGCGCAGGGCCACCCGACCGGAGGGCCGCCCGACCGCAGGGTCGCCCGTCTGGTCCTGCCGATCGGCGCCCGGGTAGACCCGGCGTGGCCCAGTCCATGTGTTCGGGCGGCCTACGAACTTGATGGCATGGATGACTCATGAGCCTCGCGCTGCGAAGCCGGGGCCGGGTCCGGGGCCGGCGGGCAGGTCCGCGCGAAGCCGGGGCCGGGGCCGGAAGGCAGGTCCACGCGCGAAGCCGGGGCCGGGGCCGGAAGGCAGGTCCACGCGCGAAGCCGGGGCCGGGGCCGGAAGGCAGGTCCAGGCGCGAAGCCCTGACCGGAGTCGACGCGCGAAAGCCCGGGCCGGGAAGCGAGCCGGGCTCGGCGCGGCCCGGTCCGGTCCGGCCCGCCGTGCTTTCGCCCCACGGAACTCCGCGGGCCGTGACCCATTCTCGCCATCAAGTTCGTAGGGCTGCCGGGATTGCTCTCCCCGCCCGCGCGGCAAGGCATGGCCCGACCCGCGCGGCAAGGCGTGGTGCCGCCCGCGCGGCATGGCAGGCCACCTGCCCCGCCGCGCGGGCGGCACGGTCAGGAGGTGCTGCGGGAGCGGCGGTCGGAGCGGTCCAGCTCGACGGCCTGCTCCGGGGTGGGCGCGCCGCCGCCCAGGTGGGCCGGCTGCCACCAGGCGTCGTCCGGGCCGGCCGGCTGGTCCGGGTAGTCCCGCTGGGCCCGGTCGACGAGCGCCGACAGCCGGGTGCGCAGGTCTGCGGTGAGGGCGGTGGCGTCCGGGTAGGCGGCCGGGTCCATCGGCTCCCCGACCAGGATGGTGATCGGGGTGTGCCGGCGGGTCAGGGTGCGCGGGCGCCCCTTGGTCCAGAGCCGCTGGGTGCCCCAGAGCGCGACCGGCAGCAGCGGCACGCCGGCCTCCTGCGCCATCCGGGCCGCGCCGTTCTTGAGGTCCTTGACGGTGAAGGACCGGCTGATCGTCGCCTCCGGGAAGACGCCGACCACCTCGCCCCGGCGCAGCGCGCCGACCGCGCTGGCGTACGACCCGGCGCCGGCGGCGCGGTTGACCGGGATGTGCTTCATGCCGCGCATCAGCGGGCCGGAGACCCGGTGCCGGAAGACGCTCTCCTTGGCCATGAAGCGGACCAGCCGGCGGGACTCGTGCGCGCCGTAGCCGCAGAAGATGAAGTCGAGGTAGCTCACGTGGTTGGACGCGAGCACCGCCCCGCCGGTGCGCGGCACGTGGTGGCTGCCCCGCACGTCCAGGCGCAGGTCGAGAGCGCGGAACATCGTCTTGGCGGCGGTGATCACGGGCGGGTACACGAGTTCCGGCATCCGGCAACTTTACCGCGCGTAGGTTACCCGACCGTAGCGCCACTCTGCCCTGGGCAGAGCCGGGTCGCGGAGCGGTCCGGCCGCGACCACGATGGGGGGATGACCGAACGCGGCATGCTGCTCTGGATCCACGGCGGCGGCTGGCGGGCCCGTTCCTCGGAGGACGGCGCCGCGCTGGCGTCGCTCGGCCTCCGGGTGGTCGCCGCCGACTACCGGTTCTCGCACGAGGCCCGCTGGCCGGCCCAGCTCGACGACGTACGCGCCGCCGCGCGGGCGGCCCGGGCCACCGCGGGCGACCTGCCGCTGCTGGTCGGCGGCGACTCGGCCGGCGGAACGCTCGCCCTGCACCTGGCCCTGCGCGGGGTGGACCGGCCAGGCGACGTGACGGCCGCGCTGGCGTACTGGGCGCCTGTCGACCCGCTCGACGACGAGCAGCGGCGCCGCCGGCCCCCGGGCGACGACCCGTGGGCCGACCTGCTGGGGCATCCGCCGGCCGCCGGTGATCCGGCCACCGCCGACGCCACCGTCGCCAGTCATCTCGGCGCCGGCGTGCCGGTGCTGCTGGTGCAGGGCCGGGACGACGTGCCGGTGCCGGCCGCGCAGGCGGTCGAGCTGGCCGGCCGGCTGCTCGCCGCCGGCCACCCGACGCACCTCTGGCTCACCCACGGCGGTCACGCGCTCGACCTGGCCCGCCCCGACCTGCGCGCGGTCACCGCCGCGTTCCTGGACAACGTCCTGCCGGCGCCCCGGGCCGACTAGGTTCGGTGGTATGCCCGATCTCGCCGCGATCGTCATCCACTGCCGCGATCCGTACCTGCTCGCCCCGTTCTGGAGCGCGGTCAGCGGGCTGCCGGTGACGGAGGCGGACCGGGAGAAGCTCGCCGGCCGGACGCTCGGGCCGGCCGAGGCGGTGCTGCTGCGCGACCCGCACGGGCGGCGGCCGGACCTGTGGATCAGCCCGGCCGGTGAGCTGCCCGCGCCCGGCCGGATCCACCTGGACCTGGTCGGCGACGCCGAGGAACGCGCCGCCGTGCTGGAGGCGGGCGCGACGGTGGTCCGCGAGCTGCCCCGGTGGACCGTGCTGGCCGACCCGGAGGGCAACGAGTTCTGCCTGCTGCCACCGAACGAGGCGCACGCCGACGGGCCACCCGCCGGCCACTGAGCCGGCCGGCGTCACCCGGCCGGGTTGTGCAGGTCCAGCCGGCCCCGGGCGAACGCGTCCACCCGGCCCCAGCGACCCGGGATGTCCAGCACCTCGATCCGCCCCATGCCCATCGGCAGCTGCGGGTCCACCGCCAGGTGTCCCTCGTGCGGCTCCAGCCCCAGCATGGTCCGGATCAGCAGCAGCGGCGCCCCGGTCGACCACGCCTGCGGGCTGCACGCCGTCGGGTACTCCACCGGGAACTTGGTCAGCTCCCGCTGGTAGCCGCCGAACGCCTCCGGCAGCCGGCCGTCGAAGTAGGTGGCCGCGTCCAGGATGCCGTTGGCCACCGTGGCCGCCTCGTCGGCGAAGCCGTACCGACGCAGGCCCCAGGCGACGAACGAGTTGTCGAACGGCCAGATCGTGCCGTTGTGGTAGCCGATCGGGTTGTAGCGGACCTCGCCCTCGGCCAGCGTCCGCACCCCCCAGCCGGACCAGAGCCGCGGCCCGACCAGGTGCGCGGCGATCTGCGGCGCCCGCTCGTCGTCGACGATGCCGCTCCACAGCAGGTGGCCGATGTTGGAGCTGAGCACGTCGCACTGCCGCCCCTCCGGGTCCAGCGCGAGCGCGTAGAAGCCGCCGTCGGCGACCCACCAGTCGCGGTTGAACCGCGCCTTCAGCTCCGCCGCCTCGCGTTCCAACTGATCGGCGTACGCGGGGTCGCCCCAGAACTCCCGGGCCAGGCGGGCGGCGCGCATCTTCGCGTCGTACGCGTACCCCTGCACCTCGCAGCTCGCCCGCGGGAACGGCGGCAGCGTGCCGTCGGCGTACGAGACGGAGTCCCAGGAGTCCTTCCAGCACTGGTTCTCCAGGCCGGTGTCGGTGTTGCGCCGCTCGTACCAGATGTAGCCGTTGCCGACCAGGTCGGCGTAGTCGTCGATCCACTTCAGCGCGGCGCGGCACTCCCGTTCCAGCTCCTTGACCAGCGCGACGTCCCCGCTCCACCGCTCGTACTCGTCGAGCAGCACCACGAACAGCGGGGTCGAGTCCACCGAGCCGTAGTAGGGCGAGTGCGGCTGCTCCTCGAACGCGGCGGTCTCGCCGTACCGCATCTCGTGCAGGATCCGGCCCGGGTCCTCGTCCCGGAAGTCGTCGAACCGGGTGCCCTGGAGCGCGCCGAGGATGCGCAGCGTGGTCTTCGACATCTCGGGTGCGAACGGCAGCACCTGGAGGCAGGTGAGGATGCTGTCCCGGCCGAACATGGTCATGAACCAGGGCAGGCCGGCGGCGGGCAGCGTCTGCCCGCCGAGCGACAGCGGGGAGAAGCGCAGCGCGGCGAGGTCGACCAGGCTCCGCCGGTAGGTCGCGGCGACCCGGTCGTGCTCGCTGTTGACCTTGGGGGCCCGGTCGATCCACTCCTCCAGGTCGTGCTGGAGCGCGAGCCGCTCGGTGCCGTGCGCCCGCAGCCCGATCCGCAGGTCCCGGCCACCCGGGCCGATGGCGAACGTCTGCACGTCGATGAGGACGTCCCACTGCTCGTTGGGTTCCAGGTGGATGCTCCAGGAGACGCCCCGGTTGTCGTACCGGGCCGGCTGGTTCGCGGAGACGACCGTTTCCCGCTTGAAGTTCCCCCGCCGGTAGCCCAGCCGCAGCCGGTCCGGCTCCGCCTCGGCGTACAGTTCGCCCTTCTTGTTGAGGATCTCGTCCTTGACCTGGAAGAGGTCGGCGAAGTCGGCGCCGGCGTCCATCCGGATCTCCAGGTCGACCGCGTTCTCGTCGTGGTTCAGCACGCTCACCGTCTCCCGGAAGCTGCCGCCGACGACCCGCTCCCGGATGACCGACAGCTTCGCGTCGATGTAGTGCGTGGCCTGGCCGGGCACCAGGAAGAACCGCGCCTCGTAGTACTGGAGGTCGTCGTAGGAGAGCGCGTTGAGCCGCTCGCCGTCGACCGTGAGCACCCACTTCGACAGGTACCGCGTGTCGAGGGAGAAGAGCCCGGTCGGTTCCGTCGGCGTGGCCTCGATGTCCCCGGTGTCCTCGGAGACCACGAACGTGTTGCCGTCCAGGATCCGGACGGTGTTGTTCCCGGCCATCAGGCGGCCCTCCTGGCGAATGCGTGGCGCGGCCCGCGGGAGTCCGGCGGGCCCGGAAAGACGCGCTCGATCTGCAACACGAGCCGGAGGTCGCCGACGACCGTCATGTCGCCGCGCAGCAACGCCGCGATGGCGTTCTCCTCGCCGTCGACGAGCGCCCCGAAGAGCCGGGGCTCGGTCCCGACCACGGTGTCCGCCTCGCCGTCCTCCTGCCGGACCCGCAGGTTGCCCCGGTCGATCTCCAGCAGCCAGTGCGTGGTCCGCGCGCCTTCGTGCAGGTCGAACCGGAGCGTCCCGGACGTCTTGACCAGCAACGGCTCGAACCCGCGCCGGTCCAGGTCCTCGAAGAATCTCGTGGTCGTGTCCACCATCGAAGGTGACTCCTCCCGCGCTCGGCGGCCTCCCCGTCGACCGGACGGGTCCCCGCCGCGCCCCCGGGTCAACCTCGCCCGGATCGGGTGAGGCGACCGGACCGGACACGCGGAACGCCGCCCCCGAACCGGGGGCGGCGTCACCGCGTGACAGGTCAGTTGTTGGGGTCGTCGGCGCTGATGTCCGCGAGCACCGACTGGGGTTCCCGCTCCACCGCCAGGTCACCCATCGAGACCAGGCCGACCAGCTTCCCGTCCTCGATGACCGGGAGCCGGCGGACCGCGTACGTGCGCATCAGGTCGGCGGCGGCCACCGCGTCGTCGTACTGGCTCACCGTCACCACGTCCTTGCTGGTGATCTCGTTGAGCCGGGTGGTGGCGGGGTTACGGTCCTCGGCCACGCCCCGGACCGTGATGTCCCGGTCCGTGACGATGCCGACCACGTTGTCGCCGTCGGTCACCACCACGTCGCCGATGGCGCTGTCGCGCATCTCCTGCGCCGCCGCGGTGAGCGTGTCGTTGCCGTCCATCGTCACCAACCGGGTCGTCATGAACTCTCCGACCGTTGTCATGGTGCTCCCCTCTCGGTGTCGGCACCGCGGTCTACCCGCCGCCGCAGGCGGGGTAACTCGGGCGGTTCACCCCCGGCGCCGGATCCGCCGGCGGATCTCGTAGGAGCCGTTGCTGGACAGCCCGTAGAAGAGCGGCAGCAGCAGGAACACCACAAGCGCCACCGGCACGCTCACCCACCACCCCACCAGGCCGGCGATCGCGTACGCGGCCACGCCGAACAGCGCGCGGAGCCGCTCGGCGGCGAAGAACCGGCGTGGCACACCGGCCTGGCGCAGCTCCGGGCGCCGGTGCAGGTAGTGGTACAACCACAACCAGGTGGCCGAGAGGAGGACGCCGAGCAGCGCGTAGGCGCCGATCGCGACCCGTTCGTCGGACACGTCGCCCTTCTCCACCGCGCGGGAGACCAGCGCGGTCACGAACGGCAGCAGGGTCACGCCGAACAGCACCCCGAGGTTGGCCCAGTCCAGCCCACGGTCGGCGCACCGGACCCGGAGGAACGTGCCCTTGTGGTTCAGCCAGTTGACCGCCACGTAGAGGAAGGACGTGCCGAAGGCGAGGTAGACCGGCCACTGTTCGAGCAGCGCGTGCGGCATCCTGCCCGGCGTCACCTCGGGCACGCCCAGGTCGAGCACCAGCAGCGTGATGACGATGGCGAAGACCGCGTCGCTGAATCCGATCACCCGGGCCGTGTCCGAGCGCAGCCCGGCCTCGACCTCCTCGACGTCCCCGGTGTCGCGTCCGGCCGCCATCGGTGCCTCCGCCCGCCGGCGCGGGTCGCCGGCATCCGGCCCCGCATACCCGCTGCGGAGGCGTCCGTGCCGGCACGGACGCCTCCCGCGGTGCGGTCCCGGGCGGGGTCAGCGCTCGGCGGCGACCAGCTCGGCGAGCTGTACGGCGTTGAGCGCCGCGCCCTTGCGCAGGTTGTCGTTCGAGCAGAACAGCGCCAGCCCGTGGTCGACCGTCTCGTCCACCCGGATCCGCCCGACGAACGTCGGGTCCTGGCCGGCCGCCGCCAGCGGGGTGGGCACGTCACACAGCGCCACCCCGGGCGCGCCGTCGAGCAGCTCGCGGGCGCGGGCCGGGTCGATCGGCCGGGCGAACCGGGCGTTGATCTGCAACGAGTGACCGGTGAACACGGGCACCCGTACGCAGGTGCCGGAGACCTTCAGCCCGGGGATCTCCAGGATCTTGCGGCTCTCGTTGCGCAGCTTCTGCTCCTCGTCGGTCTCGTCGGAGCCGTCGTCGACGATCGAGCCGGCCAGCGGCAGCACGTTGAACGCGATCGGCGCGGCGAACATGCGCGGCACGGGGAACTCGACGGCGGTGCCGTCGAAGGCGAGCGCGCTCGCGCCCTCGGCCACCTTGCGGACCTGGTCGTCCAGCTCGGCCACACCGGCCAGGCCGGCGCCGGAGACCGCCTGGTAGGTGGCGACGACCAGGCTGACCAGCCCGGCCTCGGCGTGCAGCGGGCGCAGCACCGGCATGGCGGCCATCGTGGTGCAGTTCGGGTTGGCCACGATGCCCTTGGGCCGGTCGGCGAGGGCGTGCGGGTTGACCTCGGCGACCACCAGCGGCACCGCCGGATCCATCCGGTACGCCGACGAGTTGTCGATCACCACGGCGCCGGCCTCGGCGACCCGGGGCGCCAACTCCTTCGAGGTGCTCTTGCCGGCCGAGAAGAGCACGATGTCCAGGCCGCGGTAGTCCGCGGTGGCCGCGTCCTCGACCGTGACCTCACCGTCGCGCCACGGCAGCGCGCGCCCGGCCGACCGCGCCGAGGCGAACAACCGCACCTGCTCCGCCGGGAACTCGCGTTCCGCCAGCACCTGCCGCATCACGCCACCGACCTGGCCGGTGGCACCCACAATGCCGATCCTCATGCCCGCGAGGCTACCCAGCCGGGGCGGGCGGGCGGGAAGCGTTTCCCAGCGCGCGGGCCGGGGCGACGGGAATCACACACCCCGCCGCCCCCACCGGTCACGCGTGGTCGACCACCTCGCCGAGGTCGGCGGCCACCAGTTCGTCCCGGATCACCGCCGCGTCGCCCTCGACCACCAGCGTCAGCGCCTCCGGGTGCAGGTGCGTCGCGGCGGCCGCGGAGACCTCCTCGACGGTGGCCGCGAGCAGCGCCTCGCGCAGCGTGGCGTGGTAGTCGTCCGGCAGGTCGTGCACCACCAGCGTGGTGAGCGCCGACGCGATCGCCCGCGGGCTCTGCAACTCGACCGAGAGCTGCCCGGCCCGCCAGGAACGGGCCACCTCCAGCTCCTCCTCGGTCACCCCGGCCTCCCGGGTACGCGAGACCTCCCCCACGGACTCGACGAGCGCCGGCGCGGTCACCGCGGTCTGCACGCCGGAGCTGACCGCGAACCGGCCGAACCGCCGCGACGAGGCGAAGTCGCCCCGGATCCCGTACGTGTAGCCGCGCACCTCACGGATCAGGTGGTTGAGGCGGGAGGTGAACGCGCCGCCGAGCACGGTGCCGGCGAGCGTCATCGGCACGTGGTCGGGGTGGCCGCGGTGCGGGGACGGGTGACCCAGCCGCAGCGTGGACTGCACCGAGCCGGGCCGGTCGACCAGGATGACCCGCCGCCGGTCGGCGAGCGGCACGTCGATCGGGCCGCCCCGGTCGACCGGGCCGCCACCGGTGCCGACGAACGCCGCCGCGCCGAGCGCGTCCAGGTCGATCCGTTCCAGGTCGCCGGCGACGATGAGCGTGCCGGGGCGGATGAACCACTCCGAGTGGAAGACCGTGACGTCGTCCGCCTCCAGCGCGGCCACGCTGCCCGGGTCGCCGTAGAGCGGGCGGCCCCACCGGTGTGCCACGCCGAACAGGTCGGCGCGCAGCACCGCGTCGGCGCGCGGGCCCGGGTTGGCCCAGTCCATCCGCAGCGCGGTCGCCTCGTCGTCGCGGACCCGCAGCACGTCGGCCGGATCGAGCCGCGGCGTGCGGACCGCCTCGGCCATCAGCTCCACCGCGGCGCTCAGCCGCTCCACCGGGACCTGCACGCTGACCTGGAACGAGTCCCAGTCGAGCCCGGCCACCAGCTCGGTGCCGAGCGCCTCGATGGCCAGCGCGTACGCGGTGGCGTCCCGGTGCGCGGTGCCCTCCTCCAGCGCCTTGGCCAGCACCGCGCCGAGGCCCTCCTTGCCGACCGGCTCCCGGCCGGCGCCGCCGTCGAGCAGCAGCAACGCGACGGCGAGGTTCTGCCCGGGCAGGTGCGCGGCGACCACCTGACCACCGGCCACCGTCCGCCGGACCACCTGGGGGAACCGGTAGGCGCGGGCGGCGCCCGAGCCGGGACGGGTGGCGATCAGCGTCATGAGGTCTCCTCGGGCAGGTAGGTCAGGATCACCCGGTCGGCGGCGCCGAGCAGCTCGGCGGCCTGCTCGGCGATCTGCTCGGCGGTGACGGCGAGCCAGCCGGGCAGCCGGTCGGCGGCGCGGGCCGGGTCGCCGAACTGGGTGGCGTAGCGGCCGAGCGTGTCGGCGCGGCCGTCCACGGTGGACATCTGCCGCCACCACGAGGTGCTCAGCAGCGCCTTGGCCCGGTCCAGCTCGGCGGCGGTCACCGGCACGGTGGCCAGCTCGTCGACCACCTCGGCCAGCCCGTCGCGCAGCCGCTCGGCGGTCACGCCGGGGCGGGCGGTGGCGGTGGCGATCAGCGGGGCCGGCGCGTGCGCCAGGTCGACCCCGTACGCCCCGATCAGGTCCGGCTGGGCGATCCGTTCCCCGTCGGCGAGCCGCTGGTAGAGCCGGCTGCCCCGGCCGCTGCCCAGCACGGTGGCGAGGACCGTGGTCACGTCGTACCCGGTGGCGCCGAACGGGTGGGTGCGGTGCGCGAGGTAGACGCGGGGGGCGGGCACGTCGGCGGTGACCGTCTCCACCGCCGGACGGCCGGTGGCCGGCACGGTGCGGCCGTCCGGGGCGGCCGGGATGTCCGGCCGCGGCGCGAGGCCGCCGAAGTACTTGTCGGCCAGCGCGAACACCTCCGCGGCGGGGGCGTCGCCGACCACGGTGAGCACCGCGTTGTTCGGCGCGTAGTAGGTGGTGTGGAACGCCTGGAAGGTGGCCAGGTCGGCGGCGTTCAGGTCGGCCATCGACCCGATCGTGGCGTGGTGGTAGGGATGGCCGGGCGGGTAGAGCAGCGGCAGCAGCCGCAGCCAGGCGTCGCCGTAGGGGACGTTCTCGTAGCGCTGCCGCCGTTCGTTCTTCACCACGTCGCGCTGGTTGTCGAGCGTCTCCTGGGTGAGCGCCGGCACCAGGCCGCCCATCCGGTCGGCCTCCAGCCAGAGCGCCAGCTCCAGGTGTTCGGCCGGAACGGTCTCGAAGTAGTTGGTCCGGTCCGGGTTGGTGGTCGCGTTGAGTGAGCCGCCGGCGCCCTGGATCAGCTTCATGTGCTCGGTCTTCGCCACGTTCACCGAGCCCTCGAACATCAGGTGCTCGAAGAGGTGGGCGAAGCCGGTCTGGCCCGCCGGTTCGTGGCGGGACCCCACGTCGTACCAGAGGTTGACCGCCACGGCCGGGGCGGTGCGGTCCTCGCTCACCACCACACGCAGGCCGTTGTCCAGTCGGGTCGTCTCGATCGGCCAGGGGAAACCGCTGTCGGGCATGGCACGACGCTATCCGATCCGGTGGGCGGAAAGGGGAGCCGCGCCCGCGTCGCGGCGGCGCTTCACCGGGACGTACACCTCGATCATGTCGTTCCGGGCAGCCGTTCGGTGAGGTGCGCCTGGGTGGCCGGCACGGCGACCCGGAGGACGCCGTGCCGGCCGGGCTGCGGCTGGCCGGCCCGCTGGCCCGGTTGCGGGACGCCGGTTACCGGGGGTCCCGCCGCGGCCGGGGCGCGCCGCTCAGTCGGGAGGCTCGACGGGGGTGACGGTCTCGGCGGACGTGCGGTGCTCCAGCACCGTGTCCGGGGCGGCGTTCTGGTCCTCCTCCCGGAGATCCGACTCGGCGAGGATCGCGTCGGCCTGGGCCTGCGCGTCGTCGCTGCCCGCCGCCGCCTCCTCGGGCAGCAGGTGCGCGCGGGATTCGATCCGGTCCTGGTCGCTCTGATGGTGGCTCATGGGTTCCCCCATACCCCGCGTCCCGCTTGGCGGAACGGCACGGGCATTCCCGGGCGCGTCGGGTACGCTGGCTGACGTGACGCGGTCGTATCGATGGTTTAGGCAGCCGGCTGGAGGAGCCGGTGACTCGACCGTGAGCTGACGTCACCTCCTCTTCGAGCCGGCCGGGCAGGGATGATTCCCTGCCCTTTCGCATGCGAGCAGCCGGCTCGACACCCTGGGCGCCGGCCCCGGGGCGCGGTCGGCGGAAGGATTCCCACCGTGACCACGTCTCCGGACGCCCGCCGGGTCATCGACCAGCGGATCGACCGCGTCGTGCCGTTGACCACCCCGGCCCTGCTCCACCACCACCTGCCGCTCGACGCGCCGCTCGCCGAGGCCGTGATAGCCGGCCGGCGCGCGGTCGCCCGGGTGCTGGACCGCGCCGACGACCGGCTGCTGGTGGTGGTCGGCCCGTGCTCGGTGCACGACCCGGCCGCCGCGCTGGAGTACGCCGGACGGCTGCGTGAGGCGGCCGACCGGGTCGCCGACGACCTGCTCGTGGTGATGCGGGTCTACTTCGAGAAGCCGCGCTCGACCGTGGGCTGGAAGGGCCTGATCAACGACCCGGCGCTGGACGGCTCGGGCGACGTGAACACCGGTCTGCGGACCGCGCGGGCGCTCCTGCTCGACGTGCTGCGGTTGGGCCTGCCGGTGGGCTGCGAGTTCCTCGACCCGATCACCCCGCAGTACATCGCCGACACGGTGGCCTGGGGCGCGATCGGCGCCCGGACCGTGGAGAGCCAGGTGCACCGGCAGCTCGCCTCCGGCCTGTCCATGCCGATCGGCATGAAGAACCGCCCCGACGGCAGCATCAGCACGGCTGTCGACGCGATCCGGGCGGCCGGCGTACCGCACGTCTTCCCCGGCATCGACGTCTCCGGCATCCCGGCGATCATGCACACCCGGGGCAACGCCGACGGGCACCTGGTGCTGCGCGGCGGCGGTGGCCGGCCCAACTACGACGCGGAGTCGGTGGCCGGGGCGCTGGACCTGCTGCGCGCCGCCGGGCTGCCCGAACGCGTGGTGATCGACGCCAGTCACGCGAACAGCGGCAAGGACCACCGCAACCAGCCGCTGGTCGCCGCGGACGTGGCCGGGCAGCTCGCCGCCGGGCAGCGCGGCATCGTGGGGATCATGTTGGAGAGCTTCCTGCACGAAGGCCGGCAGGACCTGGACCCGACCCGGGAGCTGGAGTACGGCCGGTCGATCACCGACGCCTGCATCGGCTGGGACACCACCGACGAGGTGCTCGACCACCTGGCCCAGGCGGTCCGCGCCCGCCGCGCCGCGCTGCCCACCCCCGCCTGAGCTCCGTTGGGCGGCGTTTGACCGGTTCGGGGCCGGGTAGGTGGTCGGCGTGACCGATGACGCGCCCGTGACCGAGCAGCCGGACACCAGGCCGCTCGACGACCTGCTCGACGATCTCTACCACGGCCAGGAGCGGATCAGTCAGACCGACATCTACCGCCGCGCGGTGGCCGCCGAGCTGCCGGCGGAGCTGCTCACCCGGATCGCCGCGCTCCCCCAGGGCGAGTACGCGGTGGACGAGGTGGCGGACCTGCTGGGCGGCACGGTCGCCTGAGCCCCCGCCGACGAGAGGACCCGACATGACCGACCGCGAACCCGAGCACGAGCACCTGGCGGCGCTCGGCCAGCCCCCGGAGGGCGTGGACACGCTGCCGGAGCCGGACTTCGCCAACGAGCACGACCGCACCGCGGTGGACCGGGACATCGTCACCGGGGAGGACGAGCGGGAGCCGGAGACGTCGCGCGGCTGGGCCGGCGAGGACCACGGCACCACCCCTACCTGATCGGGCGGCACGACGAGGGGGCCGGCGCGTACGCGCCGGCCCCCTCGTCGTCGTGGTCACTCCTCGTGGTGTCCGCCCTCGGCGGCCCGCTGGGCCACCGCGTACCCCATCTGGAGGAAGTCGGACGCGGCGACCGCGGTCAGCGCGGTGGCCACCAGCCGGGTCAGCCGGGGGGCCAGCACCAGGCCGCCGGTGAGCCCGGTGGCCACCCACACCGCCAGGCAGAACGGGCAGCTCACCAACTCGCCGAGCGCGTGCCGGGTGGGGCTGCCCTCGTCCCGGACCTGCTCCATCACCTCGCCGCTGCCGATCGGGTGGTCGTAACGGGTGAACGGCGCCCGCAGCGGACTGGTGATGGCGTCCTTGGACAGCAGCCGGCTCAGCTTGTGCGTGGCGATCGAGAGCAGCACCACGTCACCGGGCGAGGGCCGCTCCGGCACCGGCCGGCCGGTGACCCGGACCAGCCCGACCAGCGCGCCGGTCACGCCGGCGTAGGTGCCCATCGCCTTCAGGTAGCCCTCCAGCGGCCGGTGCTCGTGCGGCGCGTACGCCTGGCGCAGACGCGCCACCTTCTGCTTCAGGCCACTCCCGGTCAACCCGGTCTCCCTCGTCGTCATGACGGCCGGGCTCAGCCGGCGGTCAGGTTGTCGCCGACCTCGCGGTCGAGGTTGGCCAGGATCTCGTCGGCCAGGCCGTGGTCCGGGCCGGCCAGGTCCAGCCGGACGCGGGCGCCGCCGGCGTCGGCCGGTTCCACGTCGATCTCCGCGGACCAGTCGGCGCTGCTCCACCGCGCCCGCATGTCGTCGGCGTCGAGCACCTCCACCCGGCAGGCGCCGGAGCCGCGCAGCTCCTCGGGCAGCCAGGCGGCGGACCGGTCCGGGTCGGTGGCGGTGTTGAACACCACCTCGGGCGGCGCGGACATGCCGCGCTCGGCGTGGCTGGCCATCAGGAGTCCCGCAGCCGGTGCGGGTCGATCTCCCGGCCGGGGTGCCGGGCCAGGTATTCGGTCTCCAGCTCGGCGGTGCGGCGCAGGTGGTTGGCGAGCGCGGAGTCGGTGGCGTGCCGCAGCGTGTCCAGCCGGGTCCGGTGCAGGCTCCGCACCTCCCGGATCAGGTCCTCGTCGCTCAGCTCGGCGGGATCCACGCCGGGCAGGTCGCCGTCGGTGGCCCCGGCGCGGGCGTGGTCCCCGTCCCACTCGGTGACGCGCTGCTCCGGGCTGGTGTCCCGGCGTACCGATTCGGTCATCGTCGCCCCCTCGTCTCGTTCGGGCTGGCGACTAGACGGATGCCCAACCGCTGTGCCACCAAACCCACGCCACCTACGACGCCGCGTCGGAGACGGCCGCCGGCCCCGGTACCCTCGATGGCATGCAGCGGCTCCGGACACCGGCGTGGATCGCCCGCCACGTGGCCATGGTCGTGCTGGTGGTGGGTTTCCTCGGGCTGGGCTGGTGGCAGGTCACCCGCGCCGCCGGGGGCAACGCGCTGAGCTTCGGGTACGCGATCGAGTGGCCGGTCTTCGCCGGCTTCGTGGTCTTCGTCTGGTGGCGCGAGGTGCGGCAGGCGCTGCGGGCCGCGCCCGGTCCGTCGGCGGAGGACGCGCCGCCGGCGACCGCCGGCGACGAGCCGGTCGCGCCGACCCCGGCGGTACGCCGGCCGGTGCGCGTCGCCCGGGTGCCGTCGACACCGACCGAGGGCGCGGACGACGGCGAGCTGGCCGCGTACAACCGCTACCTTTCCTGGTTGAACGCCAATCCGGGCGCCCGGCCCGGCGACTATCCCGGCTGAGGCCGGTGCGGAAGGACGGACGACGGTGGGCGGAGCCCTTACCCGGTACCGCGTGATCGCCTGGATCGTGGGCGTGGCGCTGGTGGTGCTGGTCCTGATCGGCATGCCGCTGAAGTACGGCTTCGACAACCCGAGCGTGGTGGCCGTGGTGGGTGTCGCGCACGGCTGGCTCTACATGCTCTATCTGGCGCTGACGTTCGACCTGTCCCGCCGGGCCGACTGGCCGCTGAAGCGGATGCTGCTGGTGATGCTGGCCGGCACCGTGCCGTTCGTCTCGTTCTACGCGGAGCGGCGGGTGAGTCACTGGGTGGCCGCCGAGCACCGGGCGCGCACCCCGGAGCCGGTCGCCGGCTGACCGGGTTCAGCGCGTCGGGCGCCACGGGCCGGTGCCCGGCGGTTCGGTCCGGCCGTCGTGGCGGGCCCGCTCCCGGGCCTGGCGCAGCGCGTCGGCGACCTGACCGAACTGCCGTTCGTCGTCGCTGGTGAACAACAGTTCCTCGGTGCCCCGGAGCCGGCCCCACAGTTCGTACGCGGGGGGCCGCCAGCGGTCGCCGACCAGCACGAGCAGCAGCGGCAGCAGCCCGACCGCGCCGAGCGTGAGGTACGCCCCGGCGGTGAGCCGTTGCAGGCCGCCGGTGAAGCCGAGCAGCAGCCCGGCCGACGCGATGAGCGCGGCGGTGCCGGCGACCGCCCGGACGGCGAGCCGGTCGTGCGGGCCGCGGGCGGTCCGGAGCTGGGTGATCTCGGCGACCGGCCAACTGGTGCGGCCGACGGTGAAGCGTTCGGCGGTGACGACGATGCCGGGCCGGGCGTAGAGCAGGCCGGGCGCGGTGCCGCGGGGCGGGTGGGTGGCGGAGCGGTCGGTCTGCACGGTGGCCTCCCGAGGGGATGGATTCCGGGGTGGGAATCCCGGATCCGGATCCCATTGTGTGGCGCATTCGCCATGCCGGAAACGGTCACCGATCGTGAACGTCATCATTGTCACTTTCCGACACTTTGCCAACTTTCGCCCCTGCTTGAACTCCCGTTCACTCCGATCACGGGTTAGGTTGTCCAGGTCGGTCCGGTCGACCGCCGTCCGCCCGGATGGCGCCGGTCCGGCGTCGACGGGTCGTTCAGACGCGACCCGCCGACCGTGGAGAGGAGCTTTACGCTCTTGTCGTCCTTACGGATGCTGCTCCGCTCGCTGGCGGTGGCCGGCCTGTCGGCCGCGCTGCTCGCCCCGGCGTCGGTGGCTCGGGCCGAGCCCACCCCCGCCGAGCTGACGAAGCAGATCGAGAAGTCCTCGACTGAGCTGGAGCGAATCGTCGAGTCCTACAACAAGCTCAACGAGGACATCAAGGCCAACAAGGCCACCGCGGCCACGTTGGAGGCGAAGATCGGCCCGTTGCAGGAGCGGGCCGAGCAGAGCCGCGCCGACGTGGGCATGCTGGCCGCCACGGCGTACAAGACCGGTGGCATGCGCGCCGCGGCGGCGCTGCTGGAGCCGGGCGGCACGGCCGCGCTGCCGGAGCGGCTGGGCACGCTCGACCTGCTCACCCGCCAGCGGCAGCGCACCATCACCGGCTTCACCGCCGACCAGCGCCGGCTGATCGACCAGAAGACCAAGCTGGACGTCACGCTGGCCCGGGAAGCGGCGCAGGCCAAGCAGCTCGCCGCCGGTAAGAAGCGGATCGAGGGGGACCTGTCCCGCCTCTACGAGATGCGCCGCCAGGCGTACGGGCGGGCCACCGAGGCGCCGGCCAAGGCGAGTTCGGCGGGTAAGCCGCCGGCCGTCTCCGGCAAGGCCGGGGTGGCGGTGCGGTACGCGTACGGCGCGGTCGGCAAGCCGTACGGGTGGGGCGCCGAGGGCCCCGGCAGCTACGACTGCTCGGGCCTGACGCTGGCCGCCTGGCGGGCCGCCGGGAAGTCGCTGCCGCACAACGCGGCGGCCCAGTGGAGCGCCACGACCAGGATCAGCCGCAGCGCGCTGCAACCGGGTGACCTGGTGTTCTACTCCGGGCTCGGGCACGTCGCCCTCTACGTCGGGGGCGGTCAGATCATCGACGCGCCCAGCGCGGGCCGCAACGTCAGCAAGCGCGGCATGAACATCATGTCGATCGCCGGTTACGGCCGGGTCTGATCCACGGCAGCGAAACGGCCGACGTCCCCCTGTCGGACGCCGGCCGTTTCGTCGTTCATTACTACCAGGTCAGGCCGCCTGCAGCCCTTCGGCGCGGGCCAGCTCGCGGAGCCGGCCGAGGGCCTGGATCTCGAGCTGGCGGATCCGCTCCCGGGAGAGCGAGAACCGGGAGGCGACCTCGGTCAGCGAGTGCTCCCGCCCGTCCTCCAGGCCGTAGCGGGCCCGCATGATGCCGGCGGACCGGTCGTCGAGGTGGTTGAGCAGCCCCTCGATCCGCTGCCGCTCCAGGCCGGTGAGCACGATCTCCTCCGGCGACGGGGCGTCGCTGTCGGCGACCAGGTCACCGAGGTTGGTGTCGCCGTCGTCGCCCACCGGGGTGTCCAGCGAGACGGTGTCCTGCGACCAGCGGACCAGTTCGTTGACCCGCTCGACGGTGACGCCGAGCGAGGCCGCGATCTGCTCCGGCTCCGGGTCGGCGCCCAGCTCGCGGGTGAGCTGCCGGGCCACGTTGCGCATCCGGTTGACGTCCTCGACCAGGTGCACGGGCAGCCGTACGGTCCGCTCCTGCTGGGCGATCGCCCGGCTGATGGCCTGCCGGATCCACCAGGTCGCGTAGGTGGAGAACTTGAAGCCCCGCTCGTAGTCGAACTTCTCGACCGCCCGGACCAGGCCGGTGTTGCCCTCCTGGATCAGGTCCAGCATGGGCATGCCGGAGCGCACGTAGCGCCGGGCGATGGAGACGACCAGCCGCAGGTTCGCGCGGATGAACAGGTCCTTCGCCCGCTCACCGTCGGCGACCACGCGCTCCAGCTCCTCCCGGGTGGCCCCGTCGGGGATCCGGTCGGTGTCGAGCAGGTGCTCGGCGTAGAGGCCCCCCTCGATCGCCTTGGAGAGATCCACCTCCCGGGCGGCGTCCAGCAGCGGCGTCCGGGAGATCTCGTGCAGGTAGACGCCGACCAGGTCCCGCTCCTCGGCGACCTCGTCGGTACGCATGCCGATCTTCTTGTCCACGATTGCCACGGTCCCCTCGCTCGCGCCGGTTGCCCGGTTCCTTGCCATCCCCACGTTCATCAGCCCTCCCCGTAACCTCCGCTGTGCCCGTAGGTGCTGACACCTACACAACAGATGAGACGTGTCGGGGATTCCATGTCGTGAGTCGAAACTGTCACGAATGCCTGAGTGCTACCTGAGAGCCCGGTCCATGTTTCCTGTCAGGACCCCTGCTCGACGGCCGGCGGACCCCCTGGTGAACGGGGTCCGGAACAGCGAAGTCGCCGTCCGCCCATGGAATGGCACCATTGCCTGTTCCATGAACACAGCGAGCCGCGTCACCGCCGCATTGGGATCCTGGTCACTGCCTGATACGCGCCCGTGGACCGGTCGGTTCAGCCACGGGGAAGGATTACCCTCCGCCTCGTTGAACAATCCGCACCGGGAGAGCCGTCCCCTCCCACCCCGTGATACGCGTCGCACCCGCCGGGCGGATGCGCCCGGCGGGTGGGATCGGGTGGGATCAGGAGGCGAGCAGGGCCAAAGCGCCGCGGACCTGGTCGGCGGCGCGGGCCAGGGCGGCCCGGGCGGCGGGCACCTCGGCGCCGGAGACCAGCGAGACGAGGGCGGTCTTGAGGTCGCCGTCGGCCTCCCGCAACGCGACGGCGCAGACCTCCTCGGCGCAGCCGGTGGCCTCCATCAGGATCGAGATCATCCGGCCGCGCAGCTTGGCGTTGGTGGCCACCATGTCGATCATGAGGTTCGAGTAGACCCGGCCGAGACGCACCATCACGGCCGTGGAGAACGTGTTGAGCACCAGCTTCTGCGCGGTGCCGGCCTTCATCCGGGTCGACCCGGTGACCACCTCGGGTCCGGTGTCCACCCCGATGAACACGTCCACCGACGTGGCGGCCTCGGCCTCCGGATTCGCGCAGAGCAGCACCGTCCCGGCGCCCTGGGACCGGGACGCGGCGAGCGCCCCGAGGACGTACGGGGTGCGCCCGCTGGCCGCCAGGCCGACCACCAGGTCCCCGGCGCGGACACACTTGGCGGCCTCGGCGGCGCCGCCACGTTCGTCGTCCTCGGCGTCCTCGACGGCCCGCCACATGGCCTCCGGGCCGCCCGCCAGGTGGGCGCAGAACCAGTGCCGCGGCGAGTTGAACGTGGGGGCCAGTTCGGCCGCGTCCAGCACGCCCAGGCGACCGGAGGTGCCGGCGCCGAAGTAGTGCACCCGGCGTCCGCCGCGCAGCGCGGCCACGGCCAGGTCGACGGTCTCGGCGATCTCGTCCAGCACGGCGGCCACCGCGGCCGGCACCCGCCGGTCGGCCTCGTTGATCACGGCGAGCACGTCCCGGGTCGACATCAGGTCGAGGTCGACGCTGTGCGGGTTACGCCGTTCGGTCGGCGCGCCGACCCGCACCACCGGACGCACCGCGGTCACCTCGTCCCGCTCCACCCGACCCGCCGTCATGCCCGCCTCCGCCCGGGACCCACCCGACGCGACTGGACCGCCTCGGCGGTGGCCTCGAGGGCCTTCTTGGTGCGGGCCCGGCTCCGGGCGGCCACCCCGACGAAGAGGCAGTCGACCACGGTGAGCTGGGCCAGCCGGCTGGCCGTCGCGCCGGACCGGTAGGTCGTCTCCCGGGCGGCGGTGGTGAGCACGTGGTCCGCGACCTCGGTGATCGGTGAGCGGGGGAAGTTGGTGAGCGCCACCGTGGTGGCGCCGCGCGCCCGGGCCTGCTCCAGGACCTCGATCACGTCGGACGTGGTGCCGGTGTGGGAGATGCCGACCGCGACGTCGCCGCGGCCCAGCAGCGCGGCGGAGGTGAGCGCGGTGTGCACGTCCGGGAAGTAGAACGCGATGCGGCCGATGCGGTGCAGCTTCTGCTGGAAGTCCGAGGCGACGAAGCCGCTGGCGCCCGCGCCGTAGACGTCGATCCGGCCGGCCGCGCCGATCGCCTCGACCACCCGCTCGCAGACCGCCGGGTCGAGCTGCTCGGCGGTTTCCTCGACGGCCCGTGCGTCGTTGAACGCGATGGTGGCGATGATCTGGGCCAGGTCGGCGCCGGGCGGGATGTCGCCGCCGACGACCCGCGCGTCCGGCGGCTCGACCCGGCGGGCGGCCTCGGCGGCGAGCCGGATCCGCAGCTGGGGGTAGCCGTTCATGCCGACCGAGCGGCAGAACCGGATCACGGTCGCCTCGGATGTCTCGGCGGCGGTGGCGAGGTCGGTGATCGTGCGCCGGGCCGCGTCCGCCGGATCGGCGACGACCAGCCGGGCCACCCGCTGCTCGGCCGGGGACAGCGAGGGCAGGAGGCCGCTGATGTGGACGATCAGTCCACCGGGCTCGTGACTCGCAGAAATCTTCGGACTCTTCGCCACGGATGAAACTTACTTTCACTGGGCGTAAGCGTCAACCATGACGCCGCGTATCGGGAAATTTACCGCCATCCGCGCCCGTTCCCCGTGCCCAGGGTCCCATTACCGCAGCCCGGCCGCCTCCTCCGGTCCGGTCGACTCGCGCCCGCCGGAGGATCGTCCGATCGACCGCACGCCGACCCTTCGGCCCGGACGGCCGCCACCGGACCACCGGTCAGCCGGGCGGGCCTCCCCGCACGCGTCGGCGACGTCACGAACAGTGACGAGGGAGTTGGTTTCTCAGCGTGACTGCGGCGGAGGGGCGGAGAGCCGCCCCTCCGCCGCCTTTGCTCTGCACCCATATGCGCAGCAGCTCCTCCACCTGGGCAGAGGTGAGCGGGACCGGCGCTGCCCGGCAGTTCGGGTGGTTGCTCTCGGTTTCTGCTGCGGGGATGGCTGCAGAGCAAAGGCGCCGGCGGCCCGTCCGGCCGCCGTGCCTCTGTCTCGCTCTCCGTGACCAGCGAGCGCGGCCGGCGGCGGACGGCCGGCGGACCTGTCCGCAGGCGGGGGTCGGCGTGCCCGGCGTCCCGTCCCTCCCGGCGGCTAACGTGTGGCCATGGCGGATCGCACGGTGCTGGTGACCGGAGGCACGGGTGGGCTCGGCGGCGCGGTCACCGCCGCGTTCCTGCGGGACGGCTGGCGGGTGGTCGTACCCGGTCGGGAGGGCGGCACGACGACGCCCGAGCCGTCCGGTCCGGTCCCGGTGGTGGCGGACCTGCTCACTCCCGAGGGGGCCGCGCGGGCGGTGACGACAGCCACCGCCGAGCCCGCGGCGCCGTTGCGCGCCGTGGTCAACCTCGTCGGCGGGTACGCCAGCGGCGGGCTGGTGCACGAGACGCCGGTCGAGGAGTTCGAGCGGATGCTGCGGATCAACCTGCGCCCCACCTACCTGGTCACCCAGGCGGCGCTGCCGCACCTGGTCGCGGCCGGCGGCGGCGCGGTGGTCTGCGTGTCGGCGCGGGCGGCGGTGGCCCCGTTCCCCGGCGCGGCCGGCTACGCCACCGCCAAGGCCGCGGTGCAGGCGTTCGCGAACGCGATCGCGGTGGAGTACCGGCCGCGTGGGGTGCGCTGCAACACGGTGCTGCCCAGCGTCATCGACACCCCGGCCAACCGGGCCGCCCAGCCCGAGGCGGACCACCGGCGGTGGGTGCCGCCGGCCGAGATCGCGGCGGTGATCCGCTTCCTGGCCGGCGCGGAGTCCGCCCCGACGAGCGGCGCGAGCGTCCCGGTCTACGGGCGGGCCTGAGCCGGCACCGGGCCGTCCCGGCCGCCGCCCGACGGGCGCGGGGTGCCGTCCGGCGACGGGCCGGCGACCGTGGACGGGTCGTCCGGCAGCCACTCGCTCAGGTGCGCCCGGATCCGGCGGGACACCTCCTCCGGCGGGCCGCCGCCGTCCACCACCACGAAGCCGGCGTACTCCGGCAGCGCCCGGTAGGCCGCGTCGGCGGCGGTGAGCCACCGCATGCTCTCGTGGTCGGTGCCGCGCCGCTCGATCCGCCGGTACGCCTCGGCCGGGTCCACGGTCAGCAGGATGGTGACCCGGGGCGGCGGGAAGATCCGGTAGCCGGCCCGGGCCAGCCGCTCCCAGCGCTGCCCACCGTGCGCCCGGATGCTGGCGTACTGGCAGACGGACCACCGGTCCATCACCGCCGTGCGGCCGGTCGCCAGGCAGCTCAGCAGCGCGAGCGCGATCGCCAGCCAACGCAGCACGGACTCGACCACGAGCAGGCCGTCGCGCCCGACGAGGCGTTGCGCGTCCGGGCGGCCGACCCGCTGGGCGAGCCGGCCGAGCCAGCGTCGACCGCCGGCGTTGCGGTGGTAGGTGGCCCGGTGGCCGGCCGCGGTCAGCGCCTCGGCGAGCAGGTGGGCCTGGGTGGTCTTGCCCGAGCCGTCGATACCGATCAGGGCGACGGTGCGCAGTCGGGCTCCGCCGCGCCGCGTCCGCAGTGAGCTGGCCACCTCCCCGAGGTTATCCGACGGGTGCTCGCAAGCGGCTTTTTGTCGTGTTCCTCCCCGGGTGGTTGCGGAAGGTGTGACCGGAGCGTCCGCCGGGTACGCAACTCAATCTCACCGCCCACGACGACGACGGGAGACCCAGATGGCCGAGCGCGGGGACGAGACCCTGGTGCACACGCTCAAGAAGGTCGCCGCCGTGCTCAAGCAGTCCGAGATCCCGTTCGCCCTGGGCGGCAGCTTCGCCGTGTACGCCCACGGCGGCCACTCCAGCGACCACGACGTCGACTTCCTGCTCCGCGAGGCCGACGTCGACCGGGCGCTGGAGGCGTTGGTCGAGGCCGGCTTCACGGCCGAGCGCCCGCCGGAGGACTGGCTGGTCAAGGTCTACGACGAGGGCCGGATGGTGGACCTGATCCACCGGCCGATCGAGACCCCGGTGACCGAGGAGACGTTCGCCGACACCATCGTGCGGCCGGTCGACGCGATCCACATGCCGGTGCTCTCGGCCAGCCAGCTCATGGTGCACAAGCTGCTCAGCTTCTCCCAGCACTACTGCGACTTCGCCCGCGCCCTGCCGCTCGCCCGCTCGCTGCGGGAACAGATCGACTGGGACCGGGTACGCAAGGAAACGCAGCACTCGCCGTACGCGGAGGCGTTCCTGGTGCTGCTCGACCGGCTGGACGTGCTGCCCAGCGGCGTGCCCGGCGGAAGGGAGACCCCGTGACCGGACAGCCCGGCGACGTGCCGCCCGACGAGTACGTCGAGGCGGAGATCCAGAACATGCTGGCGGAGGACCCGTCCGTGGCCGAGCAGGGCATCACGGTGCTGCGCCGCGAGCGCGGGCTGGTGCTCTCCGGCGAGGTGGAGAGCCCGCACCGGCGCGAGGAGATCCTGCGGCGGGTGGCCGAGCGCTTCCCGGACACGCCGGTGACCAGCGACATCGGTGTGATCCGTACGCAGGCGCCCACCCAGGTGGAGGAACTGCCGTGAGGGAGGTTCGATGGTGATCCGGATCGCCGCCGTCGGCGACGTGCACGTGGACGAGGACGTGGTGGGCCGGTTCCGTCCGGCGCTGGAGGAGCTGCCGGACTGCGCCGACGTGCTGCTGCTCGCCGGCGACCTGACCCGGCACGGCACGGAGGCCGAGGCGCGCTGCGTGGCGCGGGAGTTCGGCGACCTCGGCGTGCCGGTGATCACCGTGCTCGGCAACCACGACCACCAGTGCGACCAGGTGCCGCAGGTGGTCAAGGTGCTGGAGGACGCGGGGATCACCGTGCTGGAGGGCACCGGCACGGTGCTGGAGTGCCCCGGGGGGCGGCTCGGCGTGGCCGGTGTGAAGGGCTTCGGCGGCGGGTTCGCCGGGCGCTGCGCCAGCGACTTCGGCGAGCCGGAGATGAAATCGTTCGTGCGGACCACCCGGGAGAGCGCCGACGCGCTAGCGGCCGCGCTGCTCGCGCTGGAGTGCGACGCGCTGGTCGCGCTCACCCACTACTCCCCCGTACCGGACACGCTCGCGGGCGAGCCGCTGGAGATCTACCCGTTCCTCGGCTGTTACCAGCTCGGGCAGGCGATCGACTCGGCGCCCACCGCGCTGGCCCTGCACGGGCACGCCCACCACGGCACCGAGCGCGGCACCACGCCGGGCGGAGTGCGGGTCCGTAACGTCGCGCACCCCGTGATCAAGCAGGCCTACAGCGTCTTCCACCTCGGGGATCAGGTCGACTGAGAGGGAGGTTTCCGGGATCGGGCTGCCGGGTATCCAGCCGCCATGGAGCTGATTCTCTGGATTCTCGCAGTCGTACTCGTGGTCGCCGGAATTCTTGCCCTCTTCCGCCGACAGATCCTCTGGGGCATCGTCCTCATCGTGGTGGGCCTGCTGGTCGGCCCGGGTGGTGTCAGCATCTTCAACACGTAACCACCCGTCCGCAGCACCCGAGACCCGCCGGGGTCGTCGGGCCCGGCGCTCTGTCCTCCCAGACCGGAGCGTCCGGACCCGACGATCCCGGCGTTTTCCGTATCCGGCGGGGTTTGCCTCCCCCGGCCAGCGGCAATATCTCGACCATGGAGATGTCGCAACGCGCCGGCCGGCGTACCGCCGGGGCCCGGAAGTGGTGGGCCCTGCTCGGCTTCGGCGCCGCCACGTTCGCCGCCGCCGCCATCGGCGGGCTGG
This sequence comes from Micromonospora sp. DT227, assembly GCF_049841835.1. Lineage (NCBI taxonomy): Bacteria > Bacillati > Actinomycetota > Actinomycetes > Micromonosporales > Micromonosporaceae > Micromonospora > Micromonospora sp. DT227. The sequence continues at coordinate 105,251 of NZ_JBNCLA010000002.1, forward strand.
GCGTCCGGGGCACCTCCACGGAGTACCAGAGCCTGGAACAGCCCGCCTGGGCGCCGCCGTCGTGGCTGTTCGGCCCGGTGTGGACCGTGCTGTACGCGCTGATCGCGATCGCCGGCTGGCTGGTCTGGCGCCGGGTCGGGTTCGGCCCCGCGCTCTGGGCCTGGTGCGTCCAACTGGTGCTCAACGCCGTCTGGACGCCGCTCTTCTTCGGCGCCGGCCGCTACGGGCTGGCGTTCGCCGAGATCGTGCTGATGTGGCTGGCGATCGGCGTGACCGTGGCGTTGTTCCGGCGGGTGTCCCGGCCGGCGACGCTGCTGATGCTGCCGTACTGGGCATGGGTCACGTTCGCCGCCGCGCTCAACTTCGCCATCTGGCGGCTGAACGCCTGACCGGGGCGGGCGCGGGAGCCGACGCCCCCGCGCCCACCGGGGTCAGCAGCGGGGCACGCCGGGGATGTACCCGTCGTAGCCGGTGTAGACGTACGCGTCGGAGATGAACCGGCCGGAGCCGATCCGGTCCCAGATGGAGCTGGTGCCGTACGTGCCGGTGACGCTGGTGCCGCTGGTCTGGCAGTAGATCGTCACCTTGGCCCCGTCGGCGACCGTGCCCACCGCGCTGTAGCCGGTGCCCGGCCCGGAGCGGACCGTCAGGGCCGTGCCGGAGGTGTTCACCGTGCCGGCCCCGGTGTCCGCGCCGGCGCAGCCGTTGTCGCTGGTGTAGGTCTTCGTACCCCAGTACAGGGCCTGCGCGCCGTTGAAATTGATCTTCACGGCGCTGCCGTTCGAGCGCTGCTCGTAGTGCAGGTGCGGGCCGGTGGAGCCGCCGGTGGTGCCGACGTATCCGATCACCCGGCCGTAGCCGACGGTCTGCCCGACCGAGACGTTGAACGCGTTGAGGTGCGCGTAGTAGGTCGTCCAGCCGCCGCCGTGGTTGATCCGGACGTACTTGCCGTAGCTCGTGTCACCGAGGTTCGTCACCACGTCGACGGTGCCGGGCGCGCTGGCCACCACCGGGTCGCCGAGGTCGTCGGTGCGGTTGAAGTCGATCGCGTTGGCCGGGCTGTGATTGGTCCGCGTCTGTCCGGACCAGGACTGGTTGCACGGGAACGGAACCTTGAACGTCGGCGCGGCCATCGCCGGCGCCGCCGGGACCAGGGTCGCGGCCAGGACCGCCACGCCGGCCGCCAGACTGAGCCACCGCTTGCGCATCCACTACCTCCTATGTTGAAAGTCTTCAATCTGATACGGACAGCGTGGCAGAAAGTTCCGTCCAACGGAAGATTCATGGGAGCGCGCCCAGCGCCGGTGTCCGAATTTCGGGATTGTTACCGGGCCGTGTCCGGCCGGGGGTGGACCGGACGGGATGCAAGCGCTTACATGTGTGCACGACCATCGGACCGGCGCGCATTCGATTTCCCCCACGCGCCGGCAAGGAAGGAGATCGGCATGGCGTTTGCCAGATCGCGCCAGGCTCTCGCGGTCACCGGCGTGCTGGGGCTGGCGCTCGGCGTCGCCGCCTGCGGGACCGGCAACGACAAGAAGAGCGACAAGGCGGGCTCGGCCGAGTGCGCGGCATACGAGAAGTACGAGGGGCACGACGGCAAGAAGGTCACGATCTACTCGTCGATCCGGGAGATCGAGGACGAGCGCCTCCAGCAGTCCTGGAAGGAGTTCGAGGACTGCACGGGCATCAAGATCGACCACGAGGGCTCCGGCGAGTTCGAGGCCCAGCTCCCCGTCCGGGTGGACGGCGGCAACGCCCCCGACCTCGCCTTCATCCCGCAGCCGGGCCTGCTGAAGCGGTTCGTCGACTCGGGCAAGCTCAAGCCGGCCGGCGCCGACACCAAGGCCATGGCGGAGCAGAACTACTCCCCCGACTGGCTGAAGTACAGCACCGTCAACGGCCAGTTCTACGGCGCCCCGCTGGGCTCCAACGTGAAGTCCTTCGTGTGGTACTCGCCGAAGACCTTCAAGGAGAAGGGCTGGTCGGTCCCGACCACCTGGCAGGAGCTGATCGACCTCAGCGACAAGATCGCGGGCAGCGGCACCAAGCCGTGGTGCGCCGGCATCGAGTCCCAGGACGCGACCGGTTGGCCGGCCACCGACTGGATCGAGGACGTCCTGCTGCGCACCGGCGGGCCCGAGGTCTACGACAAGTGGACCACCCACGAGATCCCGTTCAACGACCCGCAGGTCGCCACCGCCGTCAACCAGGCGGGCACCATCCTGAAGAACGAGAAGTACATGAACGGTGGCTTCGGCGGCGTGAAGAGCATCGCCACCACCGCGTTCCAGGAAGCTGGCGTGCCGATCACCACCGGCAAGTGCGCAATGCACCGCCAGGCGTCCTTCTACGCCAACAACTGGCCCGAGGGCACCAAGGTGGCCGAGGACGGTGACGTCTTCGCGTTCTACTTCCCGGCCATCGACCCGGCCAAGGGCAAGCCGGTGCTGGGCGGCGGCGAGTTCGTCGCGGCCTTCGCCGACCGTCCCGAGGTCCAGGCGGTGCAGACCTACCTGGCCTCCGGCGAGTTCGCCAACAGCCGCGCCAAGATCGGTGACTGGGTGTCCGCGAACAAGAAGCTGGACCTCAACAACGTCCCGAACCCGGTGGACAAGCTCTCCGTGGGCATCCTCCAGGACGAGAAGACCGTCTTCCGCTTCGACGGCTCGGACCTGATGCCGGCCGCGGTCGGCGCCGGCACGTTCTGGAAGGGCATGGTGGCCTGGATCAACGGCAAGGACACCACCTCCGTCCTGAACGACATCGAGGGCAGCTGGAAGTGATCCGCGTGGGTGGCCCGGTCCGTGTGCACGGGCCGGGCCACCCGCCCGCATCCGAACCCTTGAGGGAGGGTTGATGGAGTTCGACTTCGCGGCGGAACAGCCGAAGTTCCTCATGCTGATGTACGGGCTGATCGCTTTCGTCGCGGTGGTGGGCGGGCTGCTCCTGCTCCTCGACGTGGTGCCGACCTGGCTCGCCCGGCGGCGGGAGGCGCAACTGGTCGCGGCCTCGGTGGGCGGCGGACCGGCACCCCGGCGGCGCAAGCCGCGCGAGGGCGCCTTCGCGTTCTTCTTCCTGCTGCCGACGCTGCTGCTGCTGACCATCGGGCTGGTGGTCCCGGCCATCCGCACCACGCTGCTCTCCTTCATGGACGCGCGCAGCACGAACTGGGTGGGGCTGGACAACTACACCTGGATGTTCGACGAGGACTCGATCGTCCGGGTGCTGATCAACACGCTGATCTGGGTGCTGCTGGTGCCGCTGGCGGCCAGCGCGTTCGGCCTGATCTACGCGGTCCTGGTGGACAAGGCCCGGTTCGAGTCAGTGGCCAAGTCGCTGATCTTCCTGCCGATGGCGATCTCGTTCGTGGGCGCCGCCATCATCTGGCGGTTCATCTACGCCTACCGGGGTGACGAGCAGGAGCAGATCGGCCTGCTCAACCAGATCGTGGTCACTCTCGGCGGCGAGCCGAAGCAGTGGCTGCTGGACTCGCCGTTGAACACGTTCCTGCTCATCGTGATCATGGTCTGGATCCAGGCCGGCTTCGCCATGGTGGTGCTCTCCGCGGCCATCAAGGCCATCCCGGCGGACATCATCGAGGCGGCCCGGCTGGACGGCACCACCGCGTGGCAGATGTTCTGGCGGATCACCATGCCGAGCATCCGGCCGGCGCTGATCGTGGTGGTGGTGACGATCTCCATCGCCACGCTCAAGGTCTTCGACATCGTCCGGACCGCCACCAACGGCAACTACGACACCAACGTGATCGCGACCGAGATGTACAACCAGGCGTTCCGGTACGGCGAGAACGGGCAGGGCTCGGCGCTCGCGGTCTTCCTCTTCGTCCTGGTCCTGCCGCTCGTGATCTACCAGATCCGCAACCTGCGCAAGCAGCGGGAGGGCTGACATGACCACCGCCACGCCCACCGTCGGAGCCGGCGTCCAGGCCACCGGCCCGACCACCCGGGGCGCCCGGGTCCGCAAGCGGCTCAACAGCCGCACCGCCACGCTGGTCTCGATCGTGCTCGCGCTGCTCTGGACGATCCCGACCTTCGGCCTCTTCGTCTCCTCGATCCGGCCCGAGGACCAGATCAAGTCCACCGGCTGGTGGACGTTCTTCCGCGACCCCCAGTTCACCCTCCAGAACTACCAGGAGGTGCTGTTCAGCAGAGGTTCGTCGGGGCAGCTCGCCAGCTACTTCATCAACTCGCTGGCGATCACCGTCCCGTCGGTGCTGTTCCCGATCGCGTTCGCCTCGCTGGCCGCGTACGCGCTGGCCTGGATCAACTTCAGGGGTCGGGACTGGGTCTACATCGGGATCTTCGCGTTGCAGATCGTGCCGCTCCAGATGGCCCTGGTGCCGCTGCTGCGGTTCTTCTCCACCGGCGTCACCGTCGCCGGCGTCCAGATCATGCCCGCGTGGGACCTGGTCGACGAGCAGAAGTTCGCCCAGGTGTGGTTCGCCCACACCTGCTTCGCGCTCCCGTTCGCCGTCTACCTGCTGCACAATTTCATCTCGCAGCTCCCGGGCGACCTGATGGAGGCGGCCCGGGTCGACGGCGCCACCCACCCGAAGATCTTCCGCACCATCGTGCTGCCGCTGATCACCCCGGCGCTGGCGGCGATCGGCATCTTCCAGTTCCTCTGGGTCTGGAACGACCTGCTGGTCGCGCTGATCTTCGCCGGTGGCGGCGACGAGACCGCCCCGCTGACCGTCCGGCTCGCCGAGCTGGCCGGCACCCGGGGCAACGAGTGGCAGCGGCTCACGGCCGGCGCGTTCGTGTCGATCGTCGTACCGCTGATCGTGTTCCTGTCCCTCCAGCGCTACTTCGTGCGGGGCCTGCTCGCCGGCAGCGTCAAGGGTTGATCCACCGTCCCGCCGCCGCCGGTGTGCCGGCGGCGGCGGGACACGGGTCGCAGCGGGGAGCCACGATGACCAAGATTGACGACGTCGCCCGCCTGGCCGGGGTCTCCACGGCCACCGTCTCCCGCGCGTTGCGCGGCCTGCCGACGGTCTCGGCCGCCACCCGCCGCCGGGTCCTCGCCGCCGCCGAGCAACTCCAGTACGCGGTCTCGCCCAGCGCCTCCCGGCTCGCCGGCGGCCGGACCGGCACCGTCGCCGTGGTGGTCCCGCGGATCACCAGGTGGTTCTTCGGCACCGTGGTGGAGGCGGTCGAGGACTCCCTCCAGCAACACGGCTACGACACGCTGCTCTACAACCTCGGTGGCCGGGAGCAGACCCGCCAGCGGGTGCTGCGCACGGCCAGCCTGCACAAGCGGGTGGACGCGATCATCCTGGTCGCCACGCCGCTGCGCGCGGCGGACGTGCACGCGCTCACCAAACTCGACCTGCCCGGCGTGACGATCAGCTCCGGCAGCGGAGTGCCCGGCTGGCCCTGCGTCCGGATCGACGACGTGGCCGCCGCCCGCACCGCCACCCGCCACCTGCTCGACCTCGGGCACACCCGGATCGCGCACATCTCCGGCGACCCGGACGACGAGCTGGCGTTCACCACCCACCTGGACCGGCGACGCGGCTACCAGGAGGCGCTGCGCGCCGCCGGCCTCCGGCCCGACCCGAGCCTCGACGTCGAGTCCCGGTTCACCATCGACGGCGGCACCCACGCCACCGCCGAGCTGCTGGCCCGCGGCGAGCCGCCGACCGCCATCTTCGCCGCCTGCGACGAGATGGCGATGGGCGCGGTCAGCGCGCTGCGCGACGCCGGGCTGCGGGTGCCGCAGGACGTCAGCGTGATCGGCATCGACGACCACGACCTGGCCGGCGTGCTCGGGCTGAGCACCATCGCCCAACCCGCCGCCGACCAGGGGCGCCTCGCCGCCCGCATCCTGCTCGACCCGCTGGGGGCGGGCGCCGCCGACCCGTACCCCGGCCCGGTGCCGGCGCCGCGCGGGGCCGGCGGCGACGGACGGACGCCGACCTCGGTGATCCTCCCCACTCGGCTGGTCGTGCGGGACTCGACCGCGCCGCCCCGGGCACACTGAACGGACCCGTTCGTCAGGCATCCACGACAGGGAGAAGGCGCTGAACACCGACGCGACGCAGCAGGCCCCGGCCACCGGCTGGTGGACCGAGGCAGTCATCTACCAGGTCTACCCGCGCTCGTTCGCGGACTCCGACGGTGACGGCATCGGCGACCTCCCGGGCATCACCGCCCGCCTCGACCATCTCGCCGAACTGGGGGTCGACGCGGTCTGGCTGTCCCCGTTCTATCCGTCCCCGCAGGCCGACGCCGGCTACGACGTGGCCGACTACCGGGACGTCGACCCGCTCTTCGGCACGCTCGCCGACGCCGACCAGATGATCGCCGAGGCGAAGGCCCGCCGCCTGCGGGTGATCGTCGACCTGGTGCCCAACCACACCTCGTCCGCGCACCGCTGGTTCACCGCCGCGGTGGCCGCCGCGCCGGGCAGCCCGGAACGGCAGCGGTACGTCATCCGGGACGGCAAGGGGCCGGACGGCGCCGAGCCGCCGAACGACTGGGAGAGCGTCTTCGGCGGGCCGGCCTGGACCCGACTGCCCGACGGGCAGTGGTACCTCCACCTGTTCGACCCCGGCCAGCCGGACCTCAACTGGGACAACCCGGAGGTCCGCGAGGAGTTCCTCGGCGTGCTGCGCTTCTGGCTGGACCGCGGCGTCGACGGGTTCCGGGTGGACGTGGCGCACGGGCTGATCAAGCAGGCCGACCTGGCCGACTGGCAGGAGCCGCAGGAGATCCTCTCCGGCAACGAGGCGGACAAGCCCCGGCCGCCGATGTGGGACCAGGACGGCGTGCACGAGGTGTACCGGGAGTGGCGACGGTTGCTCGACTCGTACGCCGGGGAGCGGGTCCTGGTCGCCGAAGCCTGGGTGGAGCCGGCCGAGCGGCTGGCCCGCTACGTCCGGCCGGACGAGATGCACCAGGCGTTCAACTTCGAGTACCTGATGGCCGCCTGGACCGCACCCGCCCAGTACGCGGTGATCACCCGCTCGCTGGAGGCCACCGACGCGGTCGGCGCGCCCACCACCTGGGTGCTGTCCAACCACGACGTGGTCCGGCACGCCTCCCGGCTCGGGCTGACCACCGGCGGCGGCCGGATGAACGGCATCGGCGTCGACGACCCGCAGCCGGACGTGGCGCTGGGCCTGCGCCGAGCCCGGGCGGCCAGCCTGCTGATGCTGGCGCTGCCCGGCTCGGCCTACCTCTACCAGGGCGAGGAGCTGGGGTTGCCGGAGCACACCACGCTGCCCGACGAGGCCCGGCAGGACCCGACCTGGGCGCGCAGCGGGCACACCCAGCGCGGCCGGGACGGCTGCCGGGTGCCGATCCCGTGGGAGGCCGACGCCCCGTCGTACGGCTTCGGCCCGACCGACGCGAGCTGGCTGCCCCAGCCGCCGATCTGGGCCGAGTACGCGCTGGACCGCCAGCGCGGGGTGCCCGGCTCGACGTACGAGCTGTACCGGACGGCGCTGCGCCTGCGCCGGGAGCACGGACTGGCCCGGGGCCCGATGCGCTTCCTCTCCTCCGCAGACGAGGTGCTCACCTTCACCAACGGCGACCTCACCGTGCTGACCAACTTCGGCCCCGAGCCGGCCCCGCTGCCCGACGGCGCAACAGTGCTGGCCGCCAGCGCCCCCCTGACCGACGCGTCGTCGGTCCCCACCGACGTCACCGTCTGGCTGGCGGCGTAAGGAGGGGCCCCCGGTTAACGCCTCCGGTATAGGCAGGGCCCCCTCTTAACACCCACCTGTTAAGAGGGGGCCCCTCCTTCGCGGGGGTCGAGGCCTTCGAGACGGTCGGCGCGGGCGTGCAGCAGGGCGTGCACCTGCGCGATGTCGCGGGGGGACGTCCGGGCCGCCAGCCAGTACATGATCCCGGTCGGGACGAAGAAGAGCTGGAACGCGGCCAGCCCGACCGCGTAGTTCAACGGCGGCGGGAACGCCACCCGCAGCGCGGCGAACGCCACCCCGACCAGCCCGTTGCCCGCCGCCCTACCGACGCCGTTGACCAGGTTGCCGAGGCTGTAGACCGTGCCCCGGTGCTCGGGCGGGTTGACGTCGGCGATCAGCGCGAACCAGTTGGGCGAGTTGGCCGAGGTGAGCGCCAGCGCCACCACGGCGGTGAGCAGGCTCAGCCCGATCGTCGGCTCGGTCAGCACGCTGGACAGCACCGCCGCCACCACCGCGCCGGAGCTGCCGCCGTCCGGCACGTCGATGCGCAGCGGCACGAAGAACAGGACCAGGTAGAACGGCACGGCCGCGAGGACGCCCACGGCCGCGACCCGGGCCCGACCGCTCGGGGTACGCCGTTGCAGCGCGTCGCCGACCAGCCCACCCACGATGGAGAGCACGCCGCCGAGCTGGAACAGGGTGGCGAAGACGCTGCCCACCACCACCGCGGTGGCCGCCGAGTAGCCCTGTGCCTCGGCCCGCTGGCTGAACAGCACCGGCAGCCAGACCAACGAGCCGAACGCGGCCTGCGCGGTGAGCCCCTGGAGGATCAGCCAGCGGTTGGTCCGCCGGGCCAGGATCCGGGGCAGGTCGGCGTGGCTGATCCGGTAGTCGTACTCGCCCCCGGCGTCCAACACCTCGGCCAGCTCCGGCTCGCTCTGCCCGCGCCGGATGTCGTAGGTGAACAGGTACGCCATGGTGGCGGCCAGGCCGACGCCGGTCAGCAGCAGGAACGGTCGCCGCCAGTCGGTCGCGCCGAGCAGCCCGCCGACCAGCGTGCCGGCCAGCGTGCCGACGCCCTGGGACAGGCCCCAGAAGCTCATCACCAGCCCGCGGCGGCGCGGCGAGATCAGGTCGGTGACCACGGAGAAGCCCACCGAGCCGACCGCGCCCAGCCCGACCGCGGCGACGAGCTGGGCGACCAGGAACGTCGAGTAGTGCCCGGCCAGCGCGCTGCCGCCGGTGCCGGCCGCCCAGATCAGCGTGCCGACCATGAGCAGTGGCTTGCGGTTGGTGCGGTCCCCGACGTACGCCCAGCCCACCGCCGCCACGGCGCTGACCAGGAAGCTGACGGCGGTGACCAGGCCGAGCAGCCGCTGCGGTACGCCGAGCGCGCCGGAGATCGGCCCGTACAGCGGTGGCACCAGGCCGATCGCCACGTTGTCAAGCGAGGCGAGCACGACGAAGACCACGACGCTGTAGAACCGGTGCGCCGCGTTCCCGCGTCGGGAGACCCTCGTGCCGCTCATCCCGGCAGCCAACCAGGCTCACGTCCCCCGCGCAGCACGACCCCCCGGCGCTTGTTGTTAAGCGGGGGCCCCGCCTCTACCGAATGCGTTAAGAGGGGGCCCCTCCTTACCCCCGGGCGTGGGTGTAGTGGGTGCGGATGGTGGGGACGGGGGTGGCGGTGTACTCCTCGGTGTCGCCGATGGACCAGGTGGGCGGGGCGGCGCCGCCCAGCGCCACCCAGGCGGCCTGTCGGGCCGCGCCGTCCGCGACGTACTCGCCCGGCGGCGGGACCACCACCGGGCGGCCGAAGACCTGCGGCGCGATCCGCCGGACCGCGGCGGAACGGGCGCCGCCGCCGACCAGGATGATCCGGTCCGCGCGGGCGCCCTGCGCGAGCAGCGCGTCGAGGCCGTCGGCCAGCCCGCACAGCAGCCCCTCGACGGCGGCCCGGGCCAGGTGCGCCGGGGTCGAGGTGCCGAGCGTGAGGCCGTGCAGGCTGCCGGTGGCGTGCGGCCGGTCCGGGGTCCGCTCCCCCTCCAGGTACGGCACCAGCACCAGCCCGTCCGCGCCGGCCGGGGCGGACAGCGCCAGCTCGCCGAGCGTGTCCAGGTCGACGCCGAGCAGCGTCGCGGCGGCGTCCAGCACCCGGGCCGCGTTCAGCGTGGCGACCAGTGGCAGGAACCGCCCGGTGGCGTCCGCGAAGCCGGCCACCGCGCCGCTCGGGTCGGCGGCCGGGGCGTCGGCGACCGCGAAGACGGTGCCGGAGGTGCCGATCGAGACGATCACGTCGCCGGGACCGGCGCCGACGCCGAGGGCTGCCGCGGCGTTATCCCCGGTGCCCGGGCCGAGCAGCACCGGCCCGGCGCCGCCGGACGGACCGACCGCGCCGGCTGCCTCGCCGCCGGACGAGCGCGCGGCACCGGACAGGCCCGCGGCCGGACCGCCGTCGAGCGCCGTCGGGTCGAGGTGCCCGGCCGCCTCGGCCGGACCGAGCACCACCGGCACCCGAATCCGCCGGCCGAACGCCTGCTCCAGCAAGTCGAGCCGGTATTCGCCGGTACGCGGTGACCAGTAGCCGGTGCCGCTGGCGTCGCCCCGGTCGGTGCGTAGCGCGTCCAGCCCGGGCGCACCGGCCAGTTTCCAGGTCAGCCAGTCGTGGGGCAGGCAGACCGCGGCCACCCGGTCGGCGTTCGCCGGCTCGTGCCGGGCCAGCCAGCGCAGCTTGGTGGCGGTGAAGCTGGCCACCGGCACCGCGCCGGTGGCGTCGGCCCAGAACCGGCGGCCGGTCTCCCCGCCGCCGGCCTCCTCGACCAGTTCCCGGGCGGCGTCGGCGGACCGGGTGTCGTTCCACAGCAGCGCCGGCCGGACCACCTCGCCCGACTCGTCCAGGCAGACCATGCCGTGCTGCTGGCCGCCGACCGAGACGGCGGCCACGTCGGCCAGCCCGCCGGCCTCCGCGACCGCGGCGCGCAGCGCGTCCCACCAGGCGTACGGGTCGACCTCGGTGCCGGCCGGGTGCGGCGCGCGGCCCTGCCGGACCAGCGCGCCGGTCTCCGCGTCCCGGACCACCACCTTGCAGGACTGGGTCGACGAGTCGACCCCGGCGACGAGCGGCATGGCGGCCCGCCTCAGCGCGCGCCGAGCAGGTGCTCGACGGCGAGCTGGTTGAGCCGGACGAAGCCGAAGCCCTTCGCGCCGGCGGCCTCCGGGTCGAACTCCTCGAACGCGGTCCGGTCGGCGAGCAGCTCGGCGTAGCCCTCACCCGGGTTCAGCGTCGGCGTGGACAGCTCGGCCACCCGGCTGGCGGCGAGCGCCTCGGCCACCTCGGGGTCGGCGCGGAACGCCTTGGCCCGCTCCTTGAGCAGCAGGTACGTGCTCATGTTCGCGGCGGCCGACGCCCACACACCGGCGATGTCCTCGGTCCGGGAGGGCTTGTAGTCGAAGTGCCGCGGGCCGTCGTACGCGGGGCCGCCGTCCGGGCCGCCGTGCTCCAGCAGGTCGACCAGGGCGAACGCGTTGAGCAGGTCGCCGTGGCCGAAGACCAGGTCCTGGTCGTACTTGATGCCGCGCTGGCCGTTGAGGTCGATGTGGAACAGCTTGCCCTGCCAGAGCGCCTGGGCGATGCCGTGGGCGAAGTTGAGCCCGGCCATCTGCTCGTGGCCGACCTCCGGGTTGAGCCCGACCATCTCCGGGCGGGCCAGGGTGGAGATGAACGCGATCGCGTGGCCGACGGTGGGCAGCAGGATGTCGCCGCGCGGCTCGTTCGGCTTCGGCTCGATGGCGAAGCGCAGGTCGTAGCCCTGGTCGACGACGTACTGGCAGAGCAGGTCGACGGCCTCGCGGTAGCGGTCCAGCGCGGCGCCGATGTTCTTGGACAGGTCGTACTCGGCGCCTTCCCGGCCGCCCCACATGACGAACGTCTTCGCGCCCAGCTCGGCGGCGAGGTCGACGTTGCGCAGCACCTTGCGCAGCGCGTACCGGCGCACGTCGCGGTCGTTGCTGGTGAAGCCGCCGTCCTTGAACACCGGGTGGGTGAAGAGGTTGGTGGTGACCATCGGCACGACCAGGCCGGTCTCGTCGAGCGCCTTGCGGAACCGGCTCAGCCGGGCGTCCCGGGTGGCCGCGTCCGCGCCGAACGGGACCAGGTCGTCGTCGTGGAACGTGATCCCGTACGCGCCCAGCTCGGCGAGGCGGTGCACCGCCTCGACGGCGTCGAGCTCGGGACGGGTGGCCTCGCCGAACGGGTCGCGGGCGGTCCAGCCCACGGTCCAGAGGCCGAAGGAGAACTTGTCCGCGGGGGTGGGACGGGGTGCCATGGGGACCTCCGGTGGTGGTGTCGTCCGCGATTTGTTCAGCGGTTGAATTAAATGGCGGGGATGTGGCAGTGTCAAGTGGTGACCAGCGCCAGCACCGCCGGAGCGGTCCGGCAGGGCAGCCTGCGCGAGTTGAACCTCGCGGTCGTGCTCGGGCGGATCGCCGCCGCCGACCGGCCCCCGTCGCGGGCCGGGCTCGCCGCCGGGACCGGGCTGACCCGGGCCACCGTCTCCGCCGTCGTCGACGACCTGATCGCCGGGCGACTGGTCGCCGAGGCGGAGCCGGCCCCGCGGACCGGGGCGGGCCGGCCGGCGCGCGGCCTGGTGCTCGCCGCGGACGGTCCGGCCGGGTTGGGGCTGGAGGTGAACGTCGACTACCTGGCGGCCTGCGTGGTCGACCTGAGCGGCACGGTCCGCCACCACCTGGTCCGTCGCGCCGACCTGCGGCCGGTCTCCCCCGCCGACGCGCTCGACCGGCTCACCGCGCTGGCCGCCGAGGCGCACGCCGCCGCCGTACGCGACGGGTTGACGCTGGCCGGCGCGACGCTGGCCGTGCCCGGCCTGGTGGGCGACGGCGGCCTGGTCCGGTTGGCCCCGAACCTCGGCTGGCGGGACGTGGACGTGCCGGCGCTGCTCGCCGGACGTCCGCTCGTCGAGCCGGTCGACGGTGTCCCGCCGCTGGTGGTGGAGAACGAGGCCAACCTGGCGGCGCTGGGCGAGCTGTACGCCGGGCCGGCCGGCCCGCGCAGCTTCCTGCACATCACCGGCGAGATCGGCATCGGTGCCGGGATCGTGCTGGACGGCGCGCTCTACCGGGGCGCGCGCGGCTGGAGCGGAGAGATCGGTCACTTCCCGGTCCAGCCGCAGGGGCGGCCCTGCCGGTGCGGTGGCCAGGGCTGCCTGGAGCGGTACGCCGGCCAGGAGGCCATCCTCGCCGCCGCCGGGCTGCCCGGCGCGGAGCTGCCCGCCGACACCGCCGCCACCCGGCTCGCCGACCTGGCCGGGGCCGGGGACCGGGCCACGCTGGCCGCGCTGGCCGACGCCGGGGTGGCGCTGGGGGTGGCGGTGGCGGGCGTGGTGAACCTGCTGGACCTGGACACCGTGGTGCTCGGCGGCGGATACGCCCCGCTCGCGCCGTGGCTGTGCCCGCCGGTGGTGGCGGAGGTCTCCCGACGGGTGCTCACCGCCGCCTGGTCACCGGTCACGGTACGGCCCGCCGCGCTCGGCGCCCAGTCGGCCGCGGTCGGCGGCGCCACCTCGGTGGTACGCCGCATCGTCGACCGCCCGGTCGGCTGGCTCGCCCGCGCCGCCACCGGTTAGGCGGGGGCCCCGCTTATGCAGAATGCGTTAAGCGGGGCCCCCGCCTTGCATTCCTCGACGGGCATTCGTCGCTCCCGCTCGGTACGCTTGCCGTCAGGCAACCTGTTCACGAGCGAGGAGTGCACCGACAGCATGCACACGGGTCGTCCGGCCGAAGCGCCCGGCCAGCGGCGGTGACCGCCGCGCGCCGGGGCGGTGTCGCCGGGCCGGTCAGCGGCGGCGGACAGGGCTGGCGGAAACGGCCCCGGCGGGTGGCCGGGGTCGCGCTGCCGGCTGACGACCGGCTCGCCCGCGAGCTGCTGGACGGGCTGGCCGAGGCCGTCGTGACGGTCGACCCGGCCGGCGTGGTGACCCTGGTGAACGCCATGGCGGCGGAGCTTCTCCCCGAGCTGACGCCGGGCGTCGTCCTGGCCGGCTGCCGGGTGTCCGCGCTGGCCGAGGCGGCCCGCGACGGCGCCGACACGTTCGAGGCCGAGCACCTCGGCCGGCGACTGCGCGGCCTGCGGCGCGGGCTGGCCGGGGAGCGTGGCGCCTGGTATGTGCGGGACGTCACCGAGGAGCACGCGCGTACCGACGCGCTGCTCACCGAACGGTCCCGGACCGCGTTCCTGGCCCAGGCCGGCAGCCGGCTCGGGCTCTCCCTGCACCGGGAGCAGACGCTGCGCGCCGCCGTCGCCCTGCCGGTGCCCTACCTGGCCGACGTCGCCGTGGTGGTGCACCGACCGCCGCCGCCGGCCGAGGACGAGCCGCACTGGATCCGGTACGCCACCGGCGGCTCCGGGCCGACCACCGGCGTGATCGGCTGGCGGACCGTGGAGTCCGTCCCCGGCCTGGTCGAGGCGCTCGACGGCGACCTCACCGCGCCCAGCCCCTGGCTCGACGCCGAGCTGGCCGACCTGGCCGAGGTGCTCCCCGCCGACTTCGGCCGGCCGGGCACCGTGCTGATCAGCCCGATGCCCAGCGCCGGCGGGCCGGCCGGGGCGCTGGTCCTGGCCCGCCGCCCCGACCGGGCCGGCTTCGACCAGCGGGAGATCGCGCTGGCCCGGGAGTTCGCCGGCCGGGCCGGCGCCGCGCTGGCCGCCGCCGAGCTGTACGGCGAGCAGACCCACCTGGCCCGGGTGCTGCAGAACAGCCTGCTCCCGCCGGAGCTGCCCCGCCTGGCCGGGATGACGCTGGCCGGTGGCTACCGTGCCGCCGGGGACAGCCTGCGCATCGGCGGCGACTTCTACGACCTGTTCCCCACCGGCGACGGCGGTCTGTTCGCGCTCGGCGACGTCTGTGGCAAGGGCGTCGGCGCGGCCGTGCTGACCGGGCGGGTACGCCAGTCGTTGCAGACCCTGCGCCTGGTCGAGCAGCGCCCCCGGGAGCTGATGGAGTTGCTCAACCGCGCGCTGCTGGACGCGCCGGGCGCGGCCGCGCGGGCCCAGTTCACCACGCTCCTGCTCGGCACGCTGAGCCGGCAGCCCGACGGCGGGCTGCTGGTCCGGATGGCCGGCGGCGGGCACCCGGCGCCGCTGGTGGTCCGCGCCGGTGGTGGCATCGACGCGGTCCGGGTGGGCGGCATGCCGGTCGGCGCGCTGACCGCGGCCCGGTTCGCCGAGGTCGAGGTGCGGCTGGCCCCCGGTGACCTGCTGCTGGCGTACACCGACGGGGTCACCGAGGCCCGGGGCGGTCCCACCGAGCCGGCCATGTTCGGCGAAGACCGGTTGCGGCAGGCGCTCGCCTCCGGGGCCGGGCTGCCACCGGCCGCGCTCGTCGACCGGGTGCTCCAACTCGTGGACGAGTGGCTCGACGGGCAGCCGCACGACGACATCGCCATGTTGGCCGTGGCCGCCGCGTGAGCCCGTCCTGCCGGATCGGGCCGGCGACGCTCGCCGCGTATCTCGACCACCTGGACCGGGCCGACCGGGTCGGCGCCGTGGCGCTCGCCCGCGACCTGGTGTCCGGCGGCTGTTCGGTGGCGGACGTCCTGGTCGACCTGGTCGCGGTGGCGCAGCGGGAGATCGGCCGGCGGTGGCTCACCGGCTCGTGGAGCGTCGCCCAGGAGCATGCCGCCACCCACGTCAGTGAGCTGGTGGTGGACGCGCTCGGCGCGAGCGTCGGCGCGCCGCGCCACGGCCTCGTGGTGGTGGCCTGCGTGGAGGGCGAGTGGCACGCGCTGGCCGCCCGGATCGTCAGCGAGGTGGTCCGGGCGGCCGGCTGGCGGGTGACGTTCCTGGGGGCCAGTGTGCCGGCCCGGCACCTGGTCTCCTACCTGCACCAGACCGGCCCGGAGGCGGTGCTGCTCAGTTGCGTGCAGCCGAACCGGCTGGTGCGGGCGGCGCGGATGGTGGAGGCCAGTCGGGCCGCCGGGGTGCCGGTGCTGGCCGGCGGGCCCGGTTTCGGCCCCGAGGGCCGGTGGGCGACGGCGATCGGCGCGGCGGCGTGGGGCGCCAGCGCGCGGGACGCGGTGCGGTTGCTGGCCGGGCCGCTGCCCGCCGGCACGCACACCGGCCCGCCGCCGCCCCCGAAGGACGACGCGTACGTGGCGGTGCTGCACCGCCGGCGCGAGCTGGTCCGGCTCGCGCTGGGCGCGGTGGATCCGCCGCAGGAGAGCGTCGAGGATGTCGCCTCCGGCATCGCGCACCTGGTCGACGCGCTGGTGGCGACGGTACGGGTGGACGACGACAGCCTGTTGCGGGATTTCGTCAGGTGGCAGGAGGAGGCGCTCACCGTCCGCGGTGGCCGCCGCCTGCTGGACGACGTGCTCGCCACGCTGGAGGGGGCGCTGACCGAGTATCCCCGGGTGGCCGCGCGGCTGCGGACGGCGCGGGCCGCGGTCTCGGCCGGCTGACCGGCGTGGCGGGCCCCCGCCGGCGCGGCCCGGCGCCGGTGTCGACGGACGGCCGGGCCGTGGTGTCAGGCGGTGCGGACCGCCGAGGGGCCGTCGGGCGGGACCGGCTCGACGGGCCCGCGGGGCGCGCCCGGTCGACCGGGCGCCGGCGGCGCGCCCAGACCCACCAGCGGGTCGCCGATCCGCTCCCCGGAGGGGCGCAGCACCGGCCAGTCCTCGGCCACTGTCGCCTCGTCGCGGCGACCGACCTCGTCGAACTCCCGCATCCCGCGCAGCAGCGCCACCCGGCCCTCGGCGCTCATCCCGGCCAGGATCCGCGCCAGCCGGCGCCGCCGGTCGGCGCGCAGCTCGGCCAGGAGCCGGTTGGCCGCCGGGGTGAGGTGCAGCGAGATCTCCCGGCGGTCGTAGCGGCCCGGCTCCCGCTCCAGCATGCCGGCCGCCACCAGCCGGTCGCAGAGCCGGCTGGCGGAGGAGAGCAGCATGTCCGTCAGCGAGGCGAGCCGGCGGAGGTTGATCCCGTCGTACTGCTCGACGACCATCACCGCGCGCAACTGGGCGCTGGAGAGGCGGCTCGTGGTCCGCTCCCGGGCCGCCTCCCAGACGGAGAGCAGGGTGCCCGCCGCCTCGTCCAGGGCGGCGGACATACTCGCTTCGGGTCCCACGGGACCGGGCTCCTCGGTCATGGTGGGCCCGAGACTACCCCGCGGCCCAGCCCGGCGACCTGTGCAAAGGAGCAAAGATGAGCGAAGCGGAGGCGCGCGCCCGCCGAAACGTGACGGACGCGCCGACTGATCTCATCGTGGCGCGTCTCGCCGACGAGCTGCGGCGGACGTACGGGATCACCCGGACCGAGCTGTACCAGGTCGACTACCGGCTCGCCGAGCTGCTGCCGCTGGGCGGCGGCGAGGCGCTGACCGGCCCCGGCCACCCGGCCTGGTACGCGTTCGACCACCAGGAGCCGGTGTTCGCCGACGGGACCGGCTGGTTCCCGGTGGGGATGCGGGGCGAACGACGCGGCGTGCTCCGGGTCTCGCCGGTGCCCGCCGACCCGGCCGCCCGCCGCGAGCTGGACACCGTCGCCACCGTGCTCGGGCACGAGGTGGCCGCCGTCACCTCGACCACCGACATCTACCTGAGCGCCCGGCGCAGCCGGCGGCTCACGCTGGCCGCCGAGATGCAGTGGGAGCTGCTGCCCGGTCGCAGCCGCATCCGCCCGTCGTTCAGCCTGGCCGGCCAGTTGGAGCCGGCGTACGCGGTGCGCGGCGACAGCTTCGACTGGTCCGACGACGGCCACCGGCTCTGGCTCGCGGTGCTCAACGGCTTCGGCGAGGGGGTGGCCGCGGCGTTGCTCACCTCGCTGGCCACCTACGCGCTGCGCAACGCGCGCCGCGCCGGGCTGACCCTGGCCGACCAGGCCGCGCTGGCCGACCAGGCGGTCTACGCGCAGTACCGGGGCGAGCAGCACCTCTCCGTGCTCCTGATGGAGCTGGACCTGGCCACCGGGGCGCTGGTCGCGGTGGACGCCGGCTCCCCGCACCTGATCCGGCTGCGCGCCGGCGAGGTGACGTCCCAGGCGTTGGAGAAGCAGTTCCCGCTCGGCATGTTCGAGGGCACCGACTACCGCGAGCAGCGGTTCCACCTGGAGCGCGGGGACCGACTCTTCGTGGTCAGCGACGGCGTGATCGACGCCACCGCGGGCCAGGTCCGCTACGGCGAGTCGGCCCTGGACCGGTTCCTGCGCCGCACCAGCCCGATGGAGCCGCTGGACGCGGTCCGGTCACTCATCGGCGACCTGCGGGCCTTCGTCGCCGGTGACCTGGTGGACGACGCGGTGGTCGTCTGCCTGGACTGGCTGGGCCCGCAGGATCAGTAGGCGCCGCGGCTGCCCAGCACCGCGCCGAACGTCTTCCAGAGGATGGTCAGGTCGGCCGCGAGCGACCAGTTCTCCACGTAGTAGAGGTCGAGCCGGATGCCGTCCTCCCAGCTCAGGTCGGACCGGCCGCTGACCTGCCAGAGGCCGGTCATGCCGGGCTTGACCAGCAGCCGGCGTGCCACGTCGCCGTCGTAGCGGGCCACCTCGGAGGGCAGCGGCGGGCGCGGGCCGACCAGGCTCATGTGGCCGAGCAGCACGTTGGCGAGCTGGGGCAGCTCGTCCAGCGACCACCTGCGCAGCAGCCGGCCCGTCCGGGTCACCCGGGGGTCGTCGCGCATCTTGAACATCAGGCCGTCGGTCTCGTTGCGCGCGGCCAGCTCGGCGAGCAGGGCGTCCGCGTTGACCACCATGGTGCGGAACTTGAAGACGCCGAACTCCTCGCCGCCCTGCCCGACCCGGGTCTGGCGGAACAGCACCGGGCCCCGGCTGTCCAGCTTGATGGCGAGCGCGAGCACCCCCAGCAGCGGCGAGAGCAGGAGCAGGGCGATCAGCGAGAGCGACCGGTCCACGAATCCCTTGACCAGCTTGCGGGCGCCGCGGAACTCGGGCGCCTCGACGTGGATCAGCGGCAGGCCGGCCACCGGACGGGTGTGGATGCGCGGGCCGGCCACGTCGGTCAGCGCCGGGGCCACCACCAGGTCGACACCGGTGCCCTCCAACTGCCAGCCCAGGCGGCGCAGCCGGGTGGCGGTCAGCTCACCGGACGCGGTGACCGCGACCGTGTCCGCGCCGATCGCGGTGGCCGCCTCCGGGATGCCCCGGAAGGACCCGACCACCGGCACGTCACCCAGCCGCTGCGGCACCGGGGCGAGCAGCGCGTCCGGGATGCACGCGCCGACCACCTGGTAGCCGGCGTACGGTTCCCGGCGCAGCGTGTGCACCAGCTCCAGCACGTGCGCGGTGTCGCCGACCACGAGCACCTTGCGGGACCAGCCGGCGCCCCGGTCGCGGGCGCGGTGCAGTCGCTTGCGCGCCGCGAACCGGGCCACCTCCAGACCGATCGTGCCGACCGCGAAGGAGATGGCCAGGAAGCCCCGGGAGACCCCGACGTCGGCGATGTAGCCGGCGATGGCGATGCCGCCGGCCAGCCGCAGGCTCGCGGCGCTGACCCGGCGGTACTCGTCCGCGCCGTAGCCGAGGACCTGGTCGTCGTAGCAGCGCATGGCCTTCAGCGACACCAACCAGACCAGCAGGAGCACCGGGGCGACCACCACGTACGGGATCTCGGACCCGGTGGGTTGTTCGTCACCGAACCGGGCGAGGTAGCCGGCCAGGATGGCCACGGCCAGCACGGCGGTGTCGAGCACCACCAGGACCCTGATGTAGGCCCGCTCCGCGGCTCGCGTCGTCGCACCGGGTCGATCACCCCCGGGACGCGACGTCCTGGCAGGTGTCAACAACGTCGCCGAGGTCACCGGTCCTCCCCACTTAACTCAGGACCGCCCCGTCCCCGCCCGGCCCCGGTTGGAGGGCCTGCGGTCGAGGCACCCGGACATCATGCCAGGACAATTATGGTTACCGATTGATTCGGACACATTACCGTCAGTTCACTTCCCAGGTCTTGACCCGGGAAGCCTTCCGCCGCACCGGATCGCCGGCACGGCGGAAGATTATCGCTGAGTGCGGGATCAGCGCGGCGCGGGTGGCCGCAACGCGATCGCCTGGAGGAAGATTTCGCCGATCTTGCTCGGGTCGGTGGTCACGAACGCGCCGCCGCCGGTGACGTCCGTGATGGACTTCAGCTCGGCCCGGTTCACCTCGTTGCCGATGCCGATGATGATCACCTGGACCGGCTGCTCGTCGTCCCGGAGCTTCTTGAGCTGATCCAGCAGCGCCTTCTGCGAGATGCCGTTGTCGTCCTCGTTCTTGCCGTCGGTGAAGAGCACGATCGAGTTGACCTTGCCGGGCTCCCAGTCCTGCTGGACCTTCTTGTACGCCGCGAGCATGGTGTCGTACAGGCCGGTGTCGCCGCTGGAGGGCCGGATGGAGGCCAACCCGCGCTGCAACTCGCCCCGGTTGCCGGACAGCGGCCGGATGCCGACCAGCTCGTTCCAGTCCTGCGAACCCTTCAGGTTGGTGGAGAAGGTCCACAGGCCGATCGACCAGGAGTCGTCGAAGAGCCCCAGCCCCTGACCGGCGGCGGCCACCGTGACCTGCTCCCGGCTGGCGCCGTTGGCGGTGGCCACCGGCTTCTTCATCGAACCGGAGACGTCGACGACACAGAGCATCCGACCGGACTGGGTGGCCACCGACCAGGTGGTGGTGGCCGTCGAGATGGCGACCGGGTCCAGGTCGGCCGCGCCGCCCTGACCGGACGGCGGGACCTGCTTCTCCCCACCGTTGGACGGGCTCGGGGCGCCCGTCGGGGCCTGGAAGCCCCGACCCCAGTTGCCGTCCGGCGCGCGCAGCGCCTGCGCGGCGAGCCGGTCCTTGAAGTCGGCGGAGCGCAGCGCCTCGAAGAGCACCCGGGCGGCCGACGCCTTGCTCGGCTCGATGCCGGGCAGCACCGCGAACGGGAAGTCCAGCGGGATCGGCGGCGGGTCGAGGTAGAGCGCGGCGAGCTTGATCGGCGGCTTCGTGTTGTTGTAGGCGATCACGTCCTCCTCGGACAGCGCCGCCGCGCCCAGCCCGTTGGCGATGGCCGTCGGGTCGGACGAACGCGGGAACCGCGCGAGCAGGTCCTGCCGCAGCGAGGAGCGGTTGGTGGCCAGCGCGCGCAGCGCCCCGACCATCGCCTCCTGCGCCTTCGGAGAGCCGGCCTCACCGGTGGAGCTGGCCGCCGCGGTCAGCGAGAGCAGGCCGGACAGACCGGCCGCGTCCTGGGTCGGCTCGACGATCCCGGCCCGTAGCGGCTTGCTGGCGGTCACCTGCTGGAGCAGCTCGGACCAGCGGAACTCCTTGTCCGGCCAGCCGATCCGGGTGGCCACCGGCTCGGGCAGCGCGACCACCACCGGGCTGCGCGCGATCGAGGCGCCGTTGGCCGGGGCGAAGGCGCTCGCGCCGCCGGCCTTGAGCCGGACCAGCCAGGTCGAGGAGTCGGGCACCCAGACGTCGGGGGTGACCGCGGTGCCGCTGGCCTGCCCGACGCCGGCCAGCGTGGCGCCGTGCTTGCCCGCCACGGCGGCGGCCACGTCGACCGGCTCGGCCGAGGCGACGGTCACCGCGATGCAGGTGCCGCCGACCGCCGCGCCGTTGGCCACCCACTCGTCGGCGGCCCCCTGCACCGCCGGGGCGATCTCCGGGGCCGCCGACACCGACAGCTCGATCCGGCCCGAGCAGTTCGGGCCGGCCAGCTGCTGGTAACCGAACCAGGAACCGGCTACGACAGCGACGAGCGCGGTCGCCGCTGCGGCGGCGCCTGCTCCTCGGAGGTTGTGACGCATGCGATGGCGGCCAGACACGGTGACCATCTTGCGTATCTCGTGGGGTTACTGCCACAACCGTTCGGACGAAAGTTACGCAGGAGAAACAGTTGATCACTAAATCGGCACACTGAGTTAGGAATCAGTGACCGAGGCAGCCACCGTCCACTGCGGATCGCGCGCTGCGTGACTGCTCCGTCACACCAGAACGCAGGTCGGACTCGCCATCGGCACCGGCTCCCCGACCGGCTCCGGCACCCCGCTGCCCGGGTCCACCCGGAAGACCCGCACCAGGTCGGCCCGCTCGTCGGCGACGTACAGGTGCGATCCGGCCAGCGCGAAGTGCCGGGGCCAGCCACCGCCGGCGTCGACCTCGGCCACCAGCTCCGGCGTCTCGCCCGCCAGCGCGAAGACCGCCACCGTGCCGACGCCGCGGTTGCTGACGTAGAGGAAGTTGCCGTCCGGCCCGACCGCCACCCCGGCCGGCTGCACGTGCCCGGTCCGGCCGCTGGCGTCGACCCGGACCCGCTGGCGCAGCCCGTCCGGCGTCAGGTCGTACCCGGTGACCGTGGCGTCCAGCTCACCGACCAGCCAGCAGCGCCGCCCGTCCGGATGCCGGGCCAGATGCCGCGGCCCGGTGCCGGCCGGCGTCCGCAGCCGCGGGCCCCGGGGCACCAGCCGCCCCGAGGCGGCGTCGAGGTCGTACCGGTAGACCGAGTCGGTGCCCAGGTCGACGGCGAGCAGCGGCCCGCCGGCCGGGTCGGGCGAGACCATGTGGCAGTGCGCCGCCTTCTGCCGCTCCGGATCGGCGCCGTGCCCCTCGTGCCGCACCAGGTCGGTGCGCTCCCCCGGCACGCCGTCGGCGTCCAGCGGGAACACCGCCAGGCTGCCGCCGCCGTAGTTCGCCACGAACACGTGCCGCCCGTCCGGCGCGATCGCGAGGTGGCACGGCTCGGCCCCGCCGGTCGGGCGTACGCCCAGCGCGGTGAGCCCGCCGTCCGGGGCCACCCGGAAGGCGCTCAGCCCGCCCTCGGGAAGCTCGTTGACGGCGTACAGCACCGGCTGCCCGGGGTGCCGGGCCAGGAACGACGGCGACGGGGTGACCGCCACGGTGCCGAGCGGGGTCAGCGCCCCGGTCGTCGGGTCACGCCGGGCCGCGACGATCCCCTCGGCCCGCCCGTCCGACTCCGCCGTGTAGCCCCCGATGTGGACGACCTCGTGCTGCCCCGCCACCGCTTCCCACCTTCCGTCGGTCCTGCTGCGATCCAACCAGGCTTCCCGGGCGGTCGCCCGGTCAGTCGTCGAACGCCGCCCCGACCGGCGGGCGGGCTCAGCCCACCGGGACCGGCTCGCCGCGCTGCCGGGCCACGTGCTCGACCAGTGTGATCAACACCAGCTTGCCGGACTGCCGGTCCCGGGCGTCGCAGAGCACCAGCGGAACGTCCGGGTCGAGGTCCAACGCGTCGCGGACCGCCTCCAGGCCGAACCGCCGGGAGCCGTCGAAACAGTTGACCCCCACCACGAACGGGATGCCCCGCTGCTCGAAGTAGTCGATCGAGGGGAAGCAGTCGGCCAGCCGGCGGGTGTCGGCCAGCACCACCGCGCCCAGCGCGCCGAACGCCAACTCGTCCCAGAGGAACCAGAAGCGGTCCTGGCCCGGGGTGCCGAACAGGTAGACCTGGAGGTCGTCGTTGATGGTGATCCGGCCGAAGTCCATCGCCACCGTGGTGGTCGACTTCTGCTCCACCCCGGAGACGTCGTCGGTGCCCAGACCGGCCCCGGTCAGCACCTCCTCGGTCTGCAACGGGCGGACCTCGCTCAACGCGCTCACCAGCGTCGTCTTGCCGGCGCCGAAGCCACCCGCGATGAGGATCTTCAGGGCCAGCGGCACCCGCGACGCGGCCGAATCCGGGTCAAAGCGCACGGAGTCCATTGACCACCGCCTTGAGGATGTTGTCGTCGGGCAGGTACGCGGTGGCCGGTGGCCGGTGCACCGCGACGAACCCATGGGCGAGGAGGTCGCCGAGCAGCACCCGGACCACGCCCACGGCGAGGTCCAGGTCGGCGGCGAGGTCGGCCACGGCCTTCGGCCGCCGGGCCAGCTCGACCAGGCGGCGGTGCTCCGGCTGGAGACCGGGCACCCCGGCCGGCTCGGCCGCGGACGTGGTCAGCACGAACGCCAGCAGGTCGAACCCGTCGACCGGCGGGCGCACCCGGCCGCCGGTGAGCGTGTACGGACGGACCACCGGGCCGGCGTCGGCGTCGAGCCACTCGTGCTGCGGGCCGGGCCACTCAGCTCGCATCGGAGGGCTCCCCCGGGACCCGGGCCGGCGCGGCCAGGTTCTCCCCGACGCGGATCACCAGCATCGCCATCTCGTACGCCACCAGGCCGATGTCGGCGTCCGCGTCGCTGGCCACGGCCAGGCAGGCGCCCTGCCCGGCGGCCGTGACGAACAGGTACGCCGACTCCATCTCCACCACCGTCTGCCGGACCGCGCCGCCGCCCAGGTGCCGGGTGGCCCCCTTGGCCAGCCCGGAGAAGCCGGAGGCCAGCGCGCAGAGGTGCTCCGCGTCGGTGCGGTCCTGGTCGGTGGAGGCGCCGAGCAGCAGCCCGTCCGCCGAGAGCACCACCGCCCGGCTGGCGGCCGGCACCCGCTCCACCAGGTCGTCGAGCAGCCAGTCGAGATCGGCGTTCTGCCGCGTCGTGTGCACCACTAGGCGTCCCTCTCAGTCGCGGTTCGTTGGTCCGACGCCGGCGGGGAGGGCTCCGGGGCCGGCTCCGGCGCGGTGGCCGGCGTACCGGGGTCCGCCGGCACGTCGGTGGGCGGGTCGGGAACGGCGCCCCGGATCCGCGCGACCGTCGGGTTGCCGGTGGCGCGCGTGCCGTCCCGGCGTCCGCGCGCGGTGCCGGCCTGCAACGCGGACATGGTGCGGCGGGCCTCCTCCGGCGGGCGGCTCGCCGGGGTGTCGGTGACCACCGCGCGGGGTCGCGCCGGGCCGCGCCGGCGCACCCGCCGGGGCAGGCCGTCGCCGTCGGCGGGCGGTTCCACGGTCGAGGCCCGGGCGGCCGGCAACGGGATGACGGTGGACTCGGGACGCTCCCGGCCCGGTCGGGTGGGCCGCCCGCGGGGCACCGTGGTCAGCCGGCTCACCTTCGCCATCCGGCGCCGCTCCGGGCCGGCGGTGGCGTCCGGGCCGACCGGTGGCTCGTCGGTGATCAGATCCGACGGGACGAGGACCGCCGCGATCGTCCCGGCCGGCCGGCCCCGCCGCAGCTCCACCCGGACGCCGTGCCGCGCGGCCAACCGGGCCACCACGAACAGGCCCAGCCGGGCGCTGTCGGTCGGGTCGAACTCGGGCGGGGCGGCCAGCTTGCGGTTGGCGGTGGCCATGGCCGGCGGTGACATGCCGAGCCCTCGATCGGTGATCTCGATGGTGTAGCCGCCCGGCACGGTCCGGCCGGTGACGTCCACCCGGGTGCCCGGCGGGGAGAACGCGGTCGCGTTCTCGATCAGCTCGGCGAGCAGGTGGATCACGTCGCCGACGGCCCGGCCGAGCACCCCGGCCGGCTGCACCTCGCCCACGTCGACCCGGTCGTACGCCTCGACCTCGGAGATCGCCCCGCGCATCACGTCCACCGCGGCGACCGGCCGACGCCAACCCCGGCC
The DNA here is from genome assembly GCF_049841835.1 of Micromonospora sp. DT227. Taxonomy (NCBI): domain Bacteria; kingdom Bacillati; phylum Actinomycetota; class Actinomycetes; order Micromonosporales; family Micromonosporaceae; genus Micromonospora; species Micromonospora sp. DT227. The sequence continues at coordinate 130,361 of NZ_JBNCLA010000002.1, forward strand.
GGGCGCGGCCCCGGCCAGGATGACCAGGTCCTCGGCGTGCCGGCGGAGCCGGGTGGCGAGGTGGTCGACCTGGAACAGCCCGGCCAGCTCGTCCGGGTCCTCGGTGCGCCGTTCCAGCCGGTCCAGCAGCGCCAACTGCCGGTGCACCAGGCCCTGGCTGCGCCGGGCGAGGTTGAGGATGACCTCGTTGAAGCCGCGGCGCAGCGTGACCTCGTCGGCCGCGGCCCGGACGGCGGTCCGGCGTACCTCGTTGAAGGCGCGCGCCACCTGGCCGATCTCGTCCCCGCCGTGGTCCAGCTCCGGGGCCTCGCGGTCGACGTCGACCTCCTCGCCCCGGCGCAGCCGGGCGACCACGTCGGGCAGCCGCTGCTCGGCCACCTCGGTCGCGGCGGTGCGGACGCCGGTCAGCCGGCGCGCCAGCGACCGGCCGACCCGCAGCGCCACCAGCACGCAGACCACGATGGCGATCAGGCCGAGCACGCCGGCGGCGGCGAGCTGGACCAGGATGCGCACCGCGATCGGCACCGACCGTTCGGCGAGGCTGTCCGCGCCGCGCAGCTCGAAGTCCCGCAGGCCCTGCCAGACCTCCGCGTGGCCGGCCTCCCAGGCCCGGACGTCGAAGCCGGCGGGGAGGTCGTCGGCGCGGATCAGCGCGTCCTGGAGCGCGCGCAGCCGGAGGAACGCGACGCCCTCGGTGAGTCGTTGGTAGCCGGCCCGCTCGTCGGGCGGCAGGTCGGCGACCGCGTTCTCGGCCAGGAACCGCTGGTTCTCCACGGTGCGCACCAGTTGCTCGTGCTCACCGTCGGCGTACCGGCCGGCGGTGACGGCGCCGGCCAGCAGCGCGTCGGCCTGACCGAGCAGCTCACGGGAGCGGCCCAGCGCGGTGAGCGCCGACGCCTCCCGGTTGAGCCGCACGTCGGGCAGCATCGCCATGGCGGAGAACGCCTGGAACGCCGACCCGATCATCCCGCTGTAGAGCCCGACCGCGCCGGCCCGGTCGACCTTCCGGTCGTCGATGAAGACCCGTCCCGCGGGGAGCGCCTCCAGCGCCGAGCCCAGTTGGTCGAGGCGCGCGTCGAGCTGGTCGTCGGCCGCGTCGCGCAACGCCTCGCCGTCGATCCGGCGGCGCAGCTCGGCGACGGCCCGGTCGGTGCGGTCGCGTTGCGCGGCCAGCTCCGGCAGGACGCCGTCCCCGGCGAGCTGGACCACGGAGAGCCGCCGTTCCCGCTGCAACTCGGCCACCACGTTCTCGCCCGGCCGGCCCAGGTCGTACAGCAGGGTGCGGGTGGCGAGCAGGTCGAGCGCGGGCCCGAAGGCGAGCGTGGTGGCGAAGATCCACAGTGCCAGCAGCCCGGTCACCGGGCCGATGACCAGCGCGGTCAGCTTGGCGCGGATCGGCCAGTCGCGGGTGTTCAATCAGACCTCGCCCGGGAAGGTTCGCTGGGTGGCGCCGGCAGTGGCCGTCGGGTCGACGGCCACGACGCCGGGCCCCGGCCCGGACGCCTTGGGCAGGATACGTAATCCCCGACGGATGCACTACCGGCCGTCTCGCCGCTCACTACGGTCCGAGATGGTCTTGGCGGGCCCCGTCGGACCCCCGTCGCATGGCCGGACCGGCGGCCACGGACCCCGCGCCGGGCACCCGACCCGGGAAAGTGCCCCGGAACGGGATTGGCGATCACCCGGAGGAGGGAATACCAGCTGGCGAAGGAGGAGCCATGTCGCCCACGCAGGTAGTCGTCATAGTCATCGTCGTCGCCGTGGTCGCCGCGTTGGTCGCGTTCGCCGTGGTCGCGAACCGCCGACGGGCGCTGCGGCAGCGCTTCGGCCCGGAGTACGACCGGGTCGTCGCCGAGCAGGACAGCCGCGGCGCCGCCGAGCGGGAGCTGCGGGAGCGCGAGCGTCGGCACGCCGAGCTGGAGCTGACGCCGCTCACCCCGGAGTCCCGGGCCCGTTACGCCGCCGCCTGGGAGGACCTCCAGGTGCGTTTCGTGGACTCGCCGGCCGAAACCGTCGGCGACGCCGACGAGCTGGTCAGTCACCTGATCGCGGAGCGCGGATACCCCACCGGGGACTTCTCCGACCAGATCGCCCATCTCTCCGTCGAGCACGCCCGCACGCTCACCCACTACCGCGACGCCCACGAGATCCGGCAGCGCAACGAACGCGGCGAGGCCGGCACCGAGGATCTCCGCCAGGCGCTGGTGCACTACCGGGCCCTCTTCGCCGACCTGCTCGGCGCGGACCCGGTCGGCCAGCGGTCGCCGGAGCAGCGCCATCCCGATCCCGATCCCGACCCCGAGCACGACGCCACGAGCCGCTGAGGAGCCGCCGCCATGCGCCACGAAGAGCAGCAGGTCACGCCGGAGCACCCGGAGACCGTACGATCCGCGCCGGTGCCGGTCCCGCCGCCGGACGACCGCGCCCACGCCGACCGGTCGGGGACCGACCGCGCCGACCGGGCCGAGCTTCCGGAGGACGCGCTTGACGACCGGGGCACGTTCGACGACCCGGCCGTGACCGACGGGCCGGACGCCCGGCCCGACGAGACCCGGGCGTACGACGCCGACGAGTTGCGCGACGCGGCGGACCGGTCGGACGACGCCGAGGGGACGCGGGACGACGAGCGGCCCGCCTTCCACGAGCCGGCGCCGCTGCCGACGGCGTTCGGCGCGGCCACGGTGGGCGACGCGGTGGCCGCCTCGGCGCTGGCCGGCGGTCGTCCGCAGGACGAGCGGGACGCGCGTGGTGAGGACACCGCCGCGCCGGGCGACGGCGCGCCGGGCCGCACCGACCCGCTGGACGACGAGCGGGCCGACCCGACCGCCGGGGACCGGCTGCACGACCGGGACCGTTGGGCGGCCGGGCACGCCGACGCGGACCGGGACGCGGACGTCACCGACCGGGACGACGACACGGTGACCGCCGACGCGGACCGGCGCCACGACCGGGTGGCCGCCGACCGGGACTCCGACGACGCGGTGGCCGCCGGTGCGGTCGGCTACGGCAGCCCCGAGCCGGGGCTGGTCGACCCGGACGCCGTGCCGGTCGCGGCGGGCGCCGACGCCCACGGTTCCGGCCGGCACCACGACACCGTCGACCGGGACGCCGCCATCGCGGCGGGCACGGCGACCGGCGGCACGACGGCGGCCGGCGGCGCGGCGGGCGCGACCGTGACCGGCGGCGAGGTGGGCGCGGTGGCAGCCAGCGACGCGGCGGGCGTGACGCCGACCGGCGACGCGGCGGACGCGGCGGTGGCCGGGGCGGGCCGGGCCACGTCCGGCGCCGTGCCGGCGGACGCGGCCACGCTGTTCGACCCGGACGCGGCGCAGGGCTTCCGGGACCGCTGGCGCGACGTCCAGCTGCGTTTCGTGGACGACCCGAAGGCCGCGGTCGGCGAGGCGGAGTCGCTCGTCGAGGAGGCGATCGAGGCGCTGTCCACGGCGCTGCGGGAGCAGCGCACCCGGCTCGGCACCTGGCAGGAGTCCGGGGACACCGAGCAGCTCCGGGTGGCGGTGCGCGGCTACCGCGACTTCCTGGACCGCGTCCTGGGCCGCTGACGCCCCGCACTCGCGACGGAGCCCCGGCCGGTCACCCGGTCGGGGCTCCGTCGCGCACGGCGGATCGAACAGTAGGCATGAAACGTCGCGATCGGGGTACCTGCCGCCGCAGCACGCACCCACACGAGGGGAGCAACAGGCATGGGCAGCGGCCTACGGTTGAACATGAACGCCCTGGACTACCTGATCCTGGCGCTCTACTTCGTCACGGTGCTGGGGGTCGGCTTCGCCGCCCGTCGCGCCATCAAGACCAGCGTCGATTTCTTCCTGTCCGGGCGCTCGTTGCCCGCCTGGGTCACCGGTCTGGCGTTCGTCTCGGCGAACCTGGGCGCGCTGGAGATCATCGGCATGGCCGCCAACGGCGCCCAGTACGGCATCATGACGGTGCACTACTACTGGATCGGCGCGGTGCCGGCGATGGTCTTCCTCGGCATCGTGATGATGCCGTTCTACTACGGCTCGAAGGTCCGCAGCGTGCCGGAGTACCTGCGGCTGCGCTTCAACCGCCCCACCCACCTGCTCAACGCGATCAGCTTCGCGGTCGCCCAGGTGCTGATCGCCGGCGTCAACCTCTACGCGCTGGCGTTGATCATGCAGGCGCTGCTGGGCTGGCCGCTCTGGATCGCGATCGTGGTCGGCGCGGCGATCGTGCTGGCGTACATCACCGTCGGCGGGCTCTCCGGCGCGATCTACAACGAGGTGCTCCAGTTCTTCGTGATCATCGCCGGTCTGGTGCCGATCACGGTGATCGGTCTGGTCAAGGTCGGCGGCGTGAGCGGCCTGATGGGCGCGGTACGCGAGTCCAAGCTCGGCGAGGCCGGTCTGCACGCCTGGCAGGGCACCGGCAGCACCGACAACCCGCTCGGCGCGCACTGGTTGGGCATCGTCTTCGGCCTCGGCTTCGTGCTCTCCTTCGGCTACTGGACCACCAACTTCGCCGAGGTGCAGCGCGCCCTGTCGGCGCGGAACATGAGCGCCGCCCGGCGTACGCCGATCATCGGGGCGTACCCGAAGCTGCTCATCCCGCTGGTCACCGTGATTCCCGGCCTGATCGCCCTGATCACGGTCAAGGGACTGGGCGCCGACCAGGGCGACCTGGTCTACAACAACGCCATCCCGCTGCTCATGCGCGACCTGCTCCCCAACGGCGTGCTCGGCATCGCAGTCACCGGCCTGGTGGCGTCGTTCATGGCCGGCATGGCGGCCAACGTCAGCGGGTTCAACACCGTCTTCACGTACGACATCTGGCAGGCGTACTTCCGGCGGGACCGCCCGGACGAGTACTACGTGAAGGTGGGCCGGATCGCCACCGTGATCGCGGTGGTGGTGGGCATCGGCACCGCGTTCATCGCGGCCGGCTTCAGCAACATCATGAACTACATCCAGGCGCTGTTCTCGGTCTTCAACGCGCCGCTGTTCGGCACGTTCATCATCGGCATGTTCTGGCGGCGGATGAGCGCGCTGGCCGGCTTCTGGTCGCTGCTGTCCGGCACCGTGGTGGCGGTCGCGACGTACGTGCTCTACAAGACCGGCGTGATCAGCTTCAACTCGGACCTGGAGGAGAGCTTCTGGGGCGCCGGCCTGGCCTTCGTCACCGTCGCCGTGGTGGCCGCGATCATCACGCCGCTGACCCGGCCGAAGACGAGCGACGAGCTGACCGGCCTGGTGTACGGCCTCAGCGACACCACTCTCGCCGACGACTCGCTGGCCGGCGACGCGGCCTGGTACCGCTCCCCGGTGCTGCTCGGCGTCGTCGCCGTGGTACTCGCCGCCCTCTTCTACATCCCGGTCTTCTGAGGAAGGGACCCACGCCATGGCAGACAACGCGGACCGCTACCAGGACGGCGAGGCCCACGACCCGCTTGTCGACGAGACCGAGGACGCCCGGGAGGAACACTCCGCCGCGGCCCGGCTGTTCGACATCCGCCGGGTCATCGGTGGGCTGTTCGTCGCGTACGGGCTGATCGTCGGGCTGATGGGCCTCTTCGACTCGTCGGCCGAGATCGACAAGGCGCAGGGCCTGCGGATCAACCTGTGGGCCGGCGCGGTGATGCTGGTCTTCGGGCTGCTCATGCTGCTCTGGCAGCGGCTGCGCCCGACCGAGGCCCCGTCGACGCGCTCCGACGGGTCCTGAGCCGCACCGGATCCCCGCCCCGGCCCCGCCGGCATGCCCGGCGTCGCACCGGGTACGCCAGGCGCGGATGGGGACAGGAGGCAGCAGCATGACCGATCGTGACCCCGGTGGCGAGCGACCGCTGGAGGAGACCCCCGAGATGGCCGCCGCGGTGGACGACGACAGCACGGTGCCGCAGCTCCGCGGCGGCGGCACCGATCCGGACAATCCCGCGTTCGCCGAGCCGGACGGCGCGGTGGCCGACACCGGCTCGCCGGACATCCTCGGCGACCCGTACGCGGCCGGCACCGGGGCGACCGGCACCGGCACCGGCGCGGGCGGGGACAACATCCGTACCGGCGCCGAGCAGCCCTGGGAGCCGGAGGACCTGGTGCGGGCCCGTGGCCAGGACGTGACCCCGGAGAACGTCGAACGGGCCCGTCGTGACCTGGCCGAGCTGGGCCGCGCGGCGATCGAGAAGACGGTGCCCTGACCGGGAACGGCCGGGGGCCCCTGGTCGACGTGGGCGTCGACCAGGGGCCCGGGGAAACCCGCGCGGCGGTGCCTCACTCCCGCCGCGGCGGGTGGTCCGGCCGCGGGGCTCTACAGCGCCGGGTAGGCGTTCTGCATGAGCTGCGCGAACTGGGCCGCGAACCAGGCGCCGGAGATCGGCGCGTCCGGCAGGGCGCCGGACAGGCTGTTCCCGTTGCGGGCGTTGCCGGTGTACGTCGGGTCGCACATCCGGTCGAAGCCCTTGCCCTCGTCGTTCGGGATCGCCTTGCTGGAGCCGTCCGACTCACCCGGGGGCTTCACCCAGACGTAGGCGTCGATGCCCGGCTCCGGGTTGGCCTTCGGCCGCTCGCCGAGGCCGGCACCGGCCTGGTTGCACCAGTTGCCGGCGTGGATGCGGCGGTCGACCCGACCCCCGTTGACGTAGGCGTCAACGCTGGTCAGCGGGCCAGGACCGGTCGGCCGCGCCGAACCGCCCCAACCGTTGCGGGAGGTGTCGATCAGCATGCCGATGTTGCTGTCGAAGCCGATCGAGACCAGCTTCTGCCGGAACGCCTGGGCGAACGAGAGCTCGTCGACGTAGAAGTTCCAGTCGATCCACTTGGCCTGCCGCACGGTCTGGCCGTTCACCGAGTCGGTGATCTTGACGTACGGCTCCTTGAGCGCGGAGTAGTTCGCCGTGTTGACGATGAACCCCTGCACGTTCTTCACGGTGCTGCCGGACGCCACAGCGGCGGCCTTGAGCTGGTCGGCGGTCGGGCCGAAGTTGCTGTCCCAGCCGATCCAGCCGTGGTGCGCGGCGTCGATGTAGTTGTAGACGTTGCCGATCGCACCGAGCTTCGCCAGCGCGTAGCCGACGCCGTTGACGTAGGCGCCGTTGGCCTTGACCGTGTCGCACATCGCGGTGCCGCCCGGCTGGCCCGAGGTGTTGGTCACCAGGTTGGGCAGCGAGTCGATCTCGATGATGTTGACGATGCGCAGGTTCTTGTACTTCGCGTCGGCCTGGATCGCGGCGATCGGGTCGATGTACTCGGTCTTGTAGCGGGGCAACTCGTCCGGGCCCAGCTCGCCGTTCGAGGCCAGCGCGGCACAGTCCCGGCCGGGCAGGTTGTAGATGACGAACTGGATGTAGCCGGCGCCCTGGGCGAGCGCGGCGTCCAGGTGGTCACGAACGCCCATCGAGCCGTTGGAGCTGCTGCCCGTGGTGCCGTTGATGGCGGCGATCCGGTCCAGCCAGACCGCGGTCGGGTTGTTCGACACCCGGTTGCCACCGGCCACCGACTCGGCCTTGGCCTTCCACTCCGGGTTCACGTACCCCTTGACCCCGGCGTACGGGTTGTCCACCTTCTGCCCCGGCGGCGGGGTGGTGGGCGGCGGGGTGGTGGGGGGCGGGGTCGTCGGCGGGGTGCTGGTGGGCGGCGTGCTCGTCGGCGGGGTGCTCGTCGGCGGCGTGCTGGTGGGCGGCGTGCCGCCGTTGCAGACCGTGCCGTTGAGCGTGAACTGCGTCGGCTTCGGGTTGCTGCCGCTCCAGGCGCCGTTGAACCCGATGCTGGTGCTGGCACCGGTGCCCAGCGAGCCGTTGTAGGACTCGTTCTGGGCGGTGACGTTCTGGCCGCTCTGGGTCCACTTCGCCGACCAGCCCTGCTGTACGCGCTGGCTGCTGTTGCCGAACGTGAAGCCGAGGTTCCACGAGCTGACCGGGTCACCGAGGTTCTTGATGACCACGTTCGCGGTGAAGCCACCGGCCCAGTCGTTGGTGGTGTAGTCCACGCTGCACTGCGTCGCGGCCTGCGCCGCGGTGACCGGGAGGGTCACCAGCCCGCCGGCCACGAGGACGCCGGCGCCGGTGAGCGCGAGCGTCCGGCTCCGGCCGGACAGCCTTCTCCACAGATTCATACCACTGATCTCCTTGGGCGAGACCGGATCCGCGTACGGCCCGGCGGAATGGCGGCGGTGGTCGGCCCTGCGGGAACGACCGTGCGCGCCACGGGTTGTTTCGGGGGACGCCCGACCCGGACGGGCGTGAGGTGGTGGTGGTGCCGACCGGTCCGCAGGACCGGTCGAAGGAGCCGGACGTCGTCCGGTGAGACCGGTTGCCCTCGACGTCTGCGCTCGCGGTGTGGCTCCCCGAACCGCGTGCAGCGATTCTTGCATGGGAGCGCTTCCATGGCAATGCCTCGATACGCACCCCGACCCTACCCCCACCCCCCACCACCCCACCCCCGTCGATCATGAGGTTGACGGCAGACGGAAGCGCTCCCCCGACCGCCAACTCCATGATCACCGGCGGTCGGCCGCCCGGACGGGGTGCCGGGGACCCGGTCGGGAGGCGCAGAGGGCGCAGAGGGCTCGGGGATGGTCGGCGCTACGCGAAATGCCACATCATCGACAAAGCCCGAAAAACGAAACTTTCCCCGGATAGGTCGCGAAAAGGTCTAACGTCGGCCGTAGCTCGACTGACGTCGGGCTCAGGACGAACAGGGATGGAGTGACGCTGGTATGGCTGACAAGATGCTCGGGAAGATCGTCGCGGGTGCCGCTCTCGGCGGCGCGGGCCTTCTCGTGTTCACCCCGGGAATGGCCTACGCAGGCGGGCACGACGACGAGGGCAAGGTGATCGCCAAGCCGCACGTGGTCAAGGCCGGTGACACCGTGGAACTGCTCCAGATCTGCCCGGAGCCCCAGGAGCACGCCTACGTCTGGTCGAAGGTGACCGGCAAGGTCGACCTCCACCCGGCCCGGGAGGGGGAGCACGGCGACTGGTCCGACAAGGGCGGTGACTGGTCCGACAAGGGCGGCGACTGGGCCGACAAGGGCGGCGACTGGGCCGACAAGGGCGGCGACTGGGCCGACAAGGGCGGCGACTGGGCCGAGGACGCGGACCAGGGTCCCGATGGCAAGGACGGGCACGGTGCCCCGCCCGAGGCCAACAAGGACGAGCACGGCAAGGACGCCAAGGACGGCAAGGACGAGCACGGCAAGGAAGAGCAGGGCAAGAACGAACAGGGCAAGGGTCCCGAGGGCAAGGGTCCCGAGGGCAAGGACGAGAAGGGCACGGACGGGCACGGTCCCGGCGAGGCGGGCATGCCGGAGCCGCCGGCCGACGCGCCGAAGCCGGGCGGTATGGATGCCGGCATGGCCGCCGACGCCGGGGATCTGGGACCGCAGGGCCACGAGGAGTACGGCCAGGACGCCGAGCCGGGCTGGACGGCTGCCGACTGGACCCGGGACGAGCACGGCACCGACGGCAAGGACGGACACGGTGCCCCGCCCGAGGCCAACAAGGACGAGCACGGCAAGGACGAGCACGGCAAGGACGAACAGGGCAAGGACGAACAGGGCAAGGACGAACAGGGCAAGGACGAGCACGGCAAGGACGGCAAGGACGAGCACGGTGCCCCGCCGGAGGCCGGCAAGGACGAGCAGGGCAGGGACGCCAAGGACGAGCAACACGGCGACTGGCAGGACGACAAGGGGTACGGCCACGGCGAGGACGAGGCCGGCTGGGAACACGGGAAGGACTTCGTCTACTACGGCGAGGCCCGCGTCTCCGAGGACGTCCACCCGGGCCGCTACGAGCTGAACGGCTCCTGCGGCGAGGGCGAACTGGTGGTCCTCCCCCGGGGCGGGGTCGACGGCGGTGACGGCGGCATGGCCACCACCGGCCTGGACCGTGGTCTCGCCACCGGAGGCGCCGGCATGATCGGTGCCGCCGCACTCGGCGGACTGGTGCTGATGCGTCGGCGGCGGGCCGGTGGCCTGGTCTGACCGGACGACGAACCGGGCCGGCGGCCGTCACGGGAAACCGTGGCGCGCCGTCGGCGCGGCCGTCGTCGTCCTGCTCGCCATGGTGGGCTCCGGCCTGATCGGCGCATCCGTCCGCACCGTCCCGCCGCCCACCCCGCCGCAGCCGATCGCGCAGGCCGGACCGGCCGGCACGACGGATGCCACCGACCCGCCCACCGCCTCCGACACCGATCCGGACGCCGACGGCGGCGCGCCCTGGGACGGCCCGTCGACCACCTACGCCGATCCGGCCACGCCGCCCGGCACCGCGCCGGGCACGCCACCCGGCGCCGCACCGGCGACCCCGCCCGGCACCGCGCCAGGAACGCCGGCGGGGACCGGGCCGGGCACACCGGCGGGGACCGGGACCGCGCCGGGCACACCGCTCGGGAGCGTGCCGGTGGCCCCCGGCGCCGCACCGACCGGGCCCACGGGTGCCCCGGCCGCACTGCCCCGCTCCGCGCCCACCACCGTCGTGATCCCCCGGATCGGGGTCCGCGCCGAGGTCATGACGCTCGGCACCAACCCGGACGGAACGGTCCAGGTGCCCCCGCTGGACCAGGCGATGAAGGCGGGCTGGTACTCCCCCGGCGCCAGCCCCGGCGAGGTCGGCAACGCCGTGATCGTCGGGCACGTCGACTCCGCCAAGCTCGGCCCGGCGGTCTTCTTCAACCTGGGCGCGCTGGTGCCGGGCGACACCATCGCCGTGTCCCGGCAGGACGGCTCGACCGTCACGTTCACCGTGGAGGAGGTCCGGTCGTACCCGAAGACCGCCTTCCCGGCGGAGCAGGTCTACGGCCCGTCCACCGTGCCCGGCCTGCGCGTGGTCACCTGCGGCGGGGTGTTCGACCGGACCGCCGGCAGCTACCTGAACAACATCGTGGTCTACGCCCGGATGACCCGCTGATCCACCTCAGACACGGAAAGAGTGCCCATCCGAAGCGCGATGGGCACTCTTTCCGTGCATCAGTGACGTGGCGCGTCAGGCCGCTGCCGAGGTGCGGACCAGGGTACGGATCTGGCGCAGCAGGACGGACAGGGCGGACAGGTCGGCGCGGGACTCGTCGAACTCCCCCATCGCCCGGTGCGCCCGGTGGATCGAGGTCGCGTTCGCCTGCTCCCACTCCTGCACCCGCTCCACCGGCGGCTGGCTGTCCGAGGTGGAGCTGAGCACCTCCGCGGTGAGCGCGGCCAGCGCGGCGTACAGGTCGTAGCGCAGCGCCATCCGGGCCAGCGTCTGCCAGCGGTCCTCCCGCGGCAGCAGGGAGATCTTCGACAGCAGCGCGTCCACCCGGAACCGGTCGGAGAGCACGAAGTAGACCGAGGCCACCTCGCTCACCTCCCGCCCGGTCGTCTTCGCCGTCTCGACGATGTCGAGCAGGCCGAAGCTGTACATCAGGCGGGTCGCCTGCACGGCCAGCTCACGCGGCAGCCCCTTGCCGACGAGCGTCTCGATGTGCGCCGCGATCGCCTCCCGCTCGGTGCCCCAGAACAGGTGCTCCAGGTCCGGCATGAGCTGGGCCACGCCGTCCCGCAGCCGGGTGATCTCCGCCGGCACGTCGATCGGCGAGCGCCGGTTGGTGACCAGCCAACGCACCGCGCGGTCGAGCAGCCGTCGGGTGTCCAGGTAGACGGCGGTCTGCAACTCGGGCGAGACCTTGTTGTCCAGCGCCTCGACCGCGTTCCACAGCTCGCCCAGCCCGAACACCTCACGGACCACCACGTACGCGCGCAGCACGTCCGCCGCCGAGGCGGCCGTCTCCTCGACCACCCGGAACACGAACGAGATGCCGCCCCGGTTGATCGCCTCGTTGACCAGCACCGTGGTGACGATGTCCCGGCGCAGCCGGTGCCGGCCCATCCGGTCGGCGAAGCGCTGCCGCAGCGGGGTCGGGAAGTAGTTGACCAGGACGTCGGTCGTCCACTCCTCGTCCGCCAGCCCCTCGCTGACGATCTCCCGCTCCAGCACGATCTTCACGTACGCGAGCAGCACCGCGAACTCCGGCGGGGTCAGCCCGGTCTCGGTGCGGACCGCCAGCTCCTCGTCCGACGGCAGCGCCTCCAGCGCCCGGTCCAGCGCGCCGGACCGCTCCAGCTCGTTGATCATCCGGCGGTGCACCGGGAGCAGCGAGGCGGCCTGGGTCTGGGCGTTGTTGAGCGCCCGCGCCTGGTCGTAGTTGTCCCGCAGCACCAGCTCGGCGACCTCGTCGGTCATCTGGGCCAGCAACTCGTCCCGCTCCGGCCGGTCCAGCTCCCCGTCGGCGACCGCGGTGTTCAGCAGGATCTTGATGTTCACCTCGTGGTCGGAGCAGTCCACCCCGGCCGCGTTGTCGATGAAGTCGGTGTAGATGCGTCCACCGCCGGCGGCGTACTCGATCCGGCCCTGCTGGGTGAAGCCCAGGTTGCCGCCCTCGCCGACCACCCGGCAGCGCAGGCTCTTGCCGTCCACCCGGATGGCGTCGTTGGACTTGTCCCCGACCTCGGCGTTGGTCTGCGTCGACGCCTTCACGTAGGTGCCGATGCCGCCGTTCCAGAACAGGTCCACCGGCGCGGTGACGATCGCCTTCATCAGCTCCTGCGGGCTGAGCTGCGTGACGTCGTCGTCGAGGCCGAGCACCGCGCGGACCTGCGGCGTGAGCGGCACCGACTTCGCGGTACGCGGGAAGATGCCGCCGCCTTCCGAGATCAGCTCCGGGTCGTAGTCCTCCCAGGACGACCGGGGCAGGTCGAACAGCCGCTTGCGCTCGGCGAACGAGGTGGCCGCGTCCGGGTCCGGGTCCAGGAAGATGTGCCGGTGGTCGAACGCGGCCACCAGCCGGATGTGCTCGGAGAGCAGCATCCCGTTGCCGAACACGTCGCCGGACATGTCGCCGACGCCGACCACTGTGAAGTCCTGGGTCTGGGTGTCGTGCCCCAGCTCCCGGAAGTGCCGCTTCACCGACTCCCAGGCGCCCCGGGCGGTGATGCCCATCTTCTTGTGGTCGTAGCCGGCCGAGCCGCCGGAGGCGAACGCGTCACCGAGCCAGAAGCGGTGCGCGGTGGAGATCTCGTTGGCGATGTCGGAGAACGTCGCGGTGCCCTTGTCCGCCGCCACCACCAGGTAGGGGTCGTCGGCGTCGTGCCGGACCACGTCCTCGGGCGGCACGATCTCGCCGCTGACGATGTTGTCCGTGACGTCGAGCAGCGCGGAGATGAACTCCTTGTAGCAGACCACCGCCTCGTCCCGGTCGCCCGGCTTCTGCTTGAGCACGAAGCCGCCCTTGGCGCCCACCGGCACGATCACCGCGTTCTTCACCATCTGCGCCTTGACCAGGCCCAGCACCTCGGTGCGGAAGTCCTCGCGCCGGTCGGACCAGCGCAGGCCGCCCCGGGCCACCGGCCCGAACCGCAGGTGCACGCCCTCGAACCGGGGCGAGTAGACGAAGATCTCGAACTTCGGCCGCGGCGCCGGCAGGTCCGGGATGGCCTGCGGGTCCAGCTTGAACGCCACGTACGGCTTGGGCCGCCCGCCCACCGGCTTCTGGTAGAAGCTGGTACGCAGCGTGGCCTGGATCAACGTCAGGAAGGCCCGCAGGATGCGGTCCTGGTCGAGGCTGGCCACCTCGTCCAGCGCCTCGCCGATCGCGTCGACCAGCTCGGCGCCGCGCTGGCGCCGCTCGTCCATCGTGATGGGGCTGGGCGCGAACCGGATCTCGAAGAGCTGCACCAGCAGCCCGGCGATGCTCGGGTACGCGATGAACGTCTGTTCCATGTACTCCTGGGAGAACACCGTGCCGGCCTGCCGCAGGTACTTCGCGTACGCGCGCAGCACGACCACCTGCCGCCAGGTGAGCCCGGTGCGCAGCACCAGCTCGTTGAAGCCGTCCACCTCGGCCTCGCCCCGCCAGGCGGCGGCGAACGCGTTCTCCACGTGCGGGCGCACCTCGGCCAGGTCCTGGTGCCGTTCCGGCAGCTCCAGCCCGAAGTCGTAGAGCCAGATCCGGCCGTCGACGCGCTCCACCTCGTACGGGTGCTCGTCGACCACCTTCACGCCGAGCGAGTGCAGCACCGGCAGCACGGCGGAGAGCATCATCGGCTCGCCGTACCGGTAGACCTTGAACCGCACGTCCAGCGACTCGTCGCCGTCGTTCGCCCGGCCCGAGTAGGCCCGCGGCGCCAACTGCTTGCGGAACAGGTGCATCTCGAGCTGGCCGGGCTCCTCCAGCAGCTCCAGCTTGGCCAGGTCCTTCATCGCCTCGTACGGCGTGTGCCCGTCCTTGTAGCCCTCCGGGAACGCGTCGGCGTACCGGCTGAACAGGTGCTTGGCCTGCTCGTCGCCGAGCTTGCGCTCCAGCACCAGCCGGTAGTCGTCGTCCCAGAGCCGGGTGGCGTCGGCCAGCTCCTCGGCGAGCAGGTCGGCGTCGATCTCGCCGGGCGGGCTGTTCGGGTCGGTGCGGACGATGAAGTGCACCCGGGCCAGCATCGACTCGGTGACCCGGGTGGTGTAGTCGACGCCGACGCCGTTCAGCTCGCGCAGCAGGATGTCCTGCATGCGCAGCCGGTTCTGCGTGGTGAACCGGTCCCGGGGCAGGTAGATCAGGCAGGAGATGAACCGCCCGTACGCGTCCCGGCGCAGGAAGACGCGGAGCTGCCGGCGGCCGGCCATTCGCAGCACGCCGATCACCGCGTGGTAGAGGTCGTCGGTCTTGATCTGGAACAGCTCGTCGCGCGGGTAGGTCTCCAGGATCTGGAGCAGGTCCTTGCCGGAGTGGCTGCGCAGGCTCAGGCCGGAGCGGTCCAGCACCTCGGCGACCTTGCGGCGGACCACCGGCAGCTCCTGCACGCTGGTCCGGTACGCGGCGGTGGAGAACAGGCCCAGGAAGCGCCGCTCCCCGACCACCTCGCCGGCCTCGTTGAAGATCTTGAAGCCGATGTAGTCGAGGTAGGCCGAGCGGTGCACGGTGGCCCGGGAGTTGGCCTTGGTGATGATGAGCAGGCGCTTCTCCAGCACCCGCTCGTGCGCCTCCGGGGTCATCGAGTTCAGCGACCGGGCCTCCGGCGAGTCGGACCGCAGGATGCCCAGCCCGGTGCCGAGGACCGCCTCCAGCGCCTGCCCGCCGGCCGCCCCGTCCGCGTCGACCAGGCGGTACTCCCGGTAGCCGAGGAACGTGAAGTGGTCGTGCGCCAGCCAGCGCAGCAGCTCCACCGAGTCCGTGATGTCCTTCTCCGGCACCGGCGGGCGGCTGTCCGACGTCCGCGCGGCGGCCAGCTCGTCGGCGAGCGCCAACGCCCGCTGCCGCATCTTGGGCCAGTCCTCGACGGCCTCGCGCACGTCGGTGAGCACCCGCTGGAGCTCGCGGCGCACCGCCTCCCGCTCGGCCGGGTCGCGGACCGGGTCGATCTCGATCCGCATCCAGCTCTCGACCAGGTCACCGGCGATCGCGTCGTCCGGCTCCACGTCCGCGGAGACCTCGGTGAGCCGGCCCAGCGGCTCCCGCCGAACCACCACCAGCGGGTGCACCAGCAGGTGCACGTCGAGGTGGCGGGAGTTCAGCAGCGCGGTGACCGAGTCGACCAGGAACGGCATGTCGTCGGTGACGATCTCGACGACCGTGTGGTGCTGCTCGGCGTCCGGCTCGTGGATGCGCAGTTTCAGCTCGCCCGGCACCCGCTGCTGGGCCAGGTCCCGGTGGGCCCGGGCCGCCTCCAGCATCTCCTCGGCGGTGAAGCCGATCAGCTCCTCGTCCGGCGCGAACCGCCAGAACCGGTCCACCAGCGTGGCCGCGTCGTGGTCGTCGCCGGCCAGCGCGACCGCCTGGGCGACCAGCCGCTCCGCGTTGGGCACCGGCTCGTCCAGCTCGGCGTCCTCCACGTCGTCGGCCAGTGCCTGCGCGGGCAGGCCCAGGTCGTAGAGGGTGTCGATGCTGGAACCGGTCAGGCCGGTCACTCCTGTGTCGAGACGGCCGAAACCGTCCCCGTCGGTCGCCGAATCGAAGCTGTCATCGTCCCGGCTGGTGTCAGCCTGGAGATCGGGTCCCGGTTTGATCGCCGGACGCCGGTCCATCGGTGCCACTCCCCTCGACCCACCGCGTTGTGGGTCACTCTGCCGCCCAGCCTAGGCCCTGCCGTTGTGCCCCTCCGTCGGCGGACCACTGGCCGGACGTCCGGATCGGGACTGTGCCCTTTCACCTGTTGCGGGTCCGTGGTCGGCCGGTCGCGGATTACCCGGCTGGCGATGTTCATCACACTGCCACATGCCACTTCTGAACCCGCCGCGGGCGGTGGCGGGACGGTGGGGAGCCGCGTGGCGTACTAGCGTGCAGGTCAGCTTCACACCGGAGGGACCGCTTCATGCCCCTGTCGTACCCCGTCCACCCCCGTCGCCAATCCCGCCGCCGGCCGATCGCGGCGCTGGTCGCCGCGCTGCTGGCCGCCGGCGCGGTGACCGGGTGCTCCGGCGAGGACGGGCCGGGGAGCACCGTCGACGCCTTCCTGAGCGGCTGGCGCTCGGGTGACCTGCAACCGGTCGGCTTCCTCGCGCCGACCGGCGCGCGGGTGCCGGCGGCCGAGGTGACCAAGCAGTTGAAGGCGCTCTCCGGTGACCTGGCCGCGACGCCGCCGACGCTGGAACGCACCGGCGAGGTCACCACCGCCGGCGACATCGCCACCGCCCGGGTCCGGCTGACCTGGGCGCTGCCGGGCGGCGCCCGCTGGGCGTACGAGAACCCGGTGCGCCTCAAGGGCAGCGGCGACCAGTGGCAGGTGATCTGGGAGCCGGCCGTGGTGCACGAGAAGCTGACCGAGGGCGACCACCTCGCCTTGCGCCGGGAGCCCGCGGAGCGGGCCGCGGTGCTGGACGCCGCCGGCAAGCCCGTCGTGGCGCCCCGTCCGGTGGTCCGGGTCCAGGTCGCGCCCGGCGAGGTGAAGGACGTGCCCGGCCTGGTGCGCAAGCTCGACGCCGCGTTCAAGGCGATCCGGCCCGCGCTCAGCCCGCCGGTCGACCTCAGCGACCTGCCGAAGCGGCTCAAGGAGGTCGACCGGGACGCGCTCGTCGAGGTGGTGACGCTGCGCGACGAGGCGTACCGGCAGGTCAAGTCCCGCATCTACGACCTGCCCGGCACCCGGTTCCCCACCGACCAGCTCATGCTGGCCCCGACCCGGGAGTTCGCCCGGGCGCTGCTCGGCTCCGTCGACCAGGCCCAGGCCGACGATCTCCAGGCCCACCCCGACCGGTACGCCCGCGGCGACCTGGTCGGCCACGACGGCCTCCAGGGCCGGTACGACGAGCGGCTGCGTGGCGTGCCCGGCGTGACCGTGATCACCGAGCGGCCCGCCGCCGAGGGCGCCACCGAGCCCACCGGCACCGAGGTGTTCCGCAGCGACCCGAAGCCCGGCCAGCCGGTGCGGACCACGCTGGACGTGGCCACCCAGAACGCCGCCGACGCCGCGCTGCGGGGCCAGACCCGCCGCTCCGCGCTGGTCGCGGTGCGGATCAGCGACGGCGCGGTGCTGGCCACCGCGAACGGCCCCGGCGCGGCCGGCGAGAACCTCGCGTTCACCGCCCAGGTGCCGCCCGGCTCCACGTTCAAGATGGTCAGCGCGCTGGGCCTGCTCGACCGCGGCGCGGTGACCCCGCAGACCACGGTGAACTGCCCGAAGACCGCCGAGGTCGACGGGCGCATCTTCAAGAACTCGGACAACTTCGCGCTCGGCGCGGTGCCGTTCGCCACCGACTTCGCGAAGTCCTGCAACACCGCCTTCACCGCGCTGGCCCCGCAGCTCGGCCCGGACGGGCTCGCCCAGGCCGGCCGCACGCTCGGGCTGGAGGCCGGGTGGGACCTGGGCGCGGACGTGTTCACCGGCAAGATCTCCGCGAACGGGGAGCGCACCGAGCAGGCCGCCGCCGCGATCGGCCAGGGCACCACGCTGGTCAGCCCGCTGGCGATGGCCGGCGCCACCGCGGCCGTGGCGCGGGGCCGCTTCGAGCAGCCCAAGCTGCTGCTCGACCCGGCGCCGGGCAAGCCCGCCCCGGCCGGGCCGGCGCTCAAGCCGGAGTCGGTGGCCGCGCTGAAGACCCTGATGCGCGGCGTGGTCACCGCCGGCACCGCCACCGCCCTGGCCAAGGTGCCCGGCGAGCCGGTGCACGGCAAGACCGGCACCGCGGAGTACGACAACAACCCGGCGCACACGCACGCCTGGTTCGTGGGCTGGCAGGGCGACGTGGCCTTCGCCGTCTTCGTCGAGCAGGGCGGCTCCAGCACGGCCAGCGCGGTGCCGATCGCCGAGCGGTTCCTGCGCGGCCTGGCCCGCTGACCGGCCCCACCCGCTGACCGGGTCCGCGCGGTCCGGCGTCGCTCAGGCGGGTTCCCCGGTGGCCGGCGCCTCCCCGACCGGTCCGCCGTCCATCCCGGGCACCGCGACGCGGCGGAGCAGCCCGGGGCCGACGGCCGGCCCGGAGTCCTTCTCGCCCGGCTCAGGCAGCCACGCCGCCGTGTCGTCGGCACCGTCGTCATCCCCGTCCACGACAGCCGGCGGGCCGATCGGGTCCGTCGCGACGGCGGGTACGGGCACCGTCGTCACCGGGCGCGGCGCCCGGCCGTCACCCGCCCGGGGTGTCGGGGCCGCCGGGCCGGCCGGCAGCAGCCGGGGCGGCACCGCGTCCGGGGCGACGACCGGGGCGAGCCCGGCCACCACCGTGTTCACGATCTCCGCCGCGTACGCCCCGTCCGGGTCGTAGTCGGGGTCGAAGACGGTCAACTCGACGCCGAGGCAGTGCGGCGTGTCCACCAGCCCGGCGAGCAGGATCTCCAGCTCGGCGAAGGCGATGCCGCCCGGGTCGGGCGCGTCGACGGCGGGCATCACGGCCGGGTCGAGCACGTCCACGTCGATGTGCACCCAGTAGCCGGCACAGTCGACGAGCTGCTCGTGCGCCCACTGGGCGGTGCGGGCCGCGCCCTCGGCGCGCAGCGCCGGCACCGGTCGGGTGGTGATGCCGGCGGCCTGGAGGTCGAGGCGGTACTCGTCCTGCGCCCGGATGCCGAGCACCACCACGTCGATGTCCCGGAAGTAGGGGCGTCGCCCCTCGATGGCGGCCAGGTCGGGCTGCCCCCGCCCGGTGACCAGGGCGAGGTCCTCCCCCGCCGCCGCGCCGACGTAGGAGGCGTTGCCAGGGTGCCGAAAGTCGGAGTGGCCGTCCACGAAGACCAGCCCGATCCGCCCGCCGACCGCCTCGCCGAGCCGGTGCATGGCCAGCGCCGAGCCGAGCAGCACCGAGCAGTCCCCGCCGAGCACCAGCGGGAACTCGCCCCGGTCGATGATCGCGCCGATCCGGTCGGCCAGCGCCACCGAGTAGGTCGAGATCTCCGGCGCGTGGCAGACGCCGTCGCCGGGCCGCCAGTCGCCCGGGTCGTACCGGGGCGGGGTGAGACAGCCGGCGTCGCGGGCCCGCAGCCGGGCGAGCAGCCCGTGGTCGCGCAGCGCGCCGGGCGCCTTGCCGCAGCCGGGCACGGAGCTGACCGTCGGCGGGCGCAGCCCGAGGTTCGTCGGCGCGTCGAGGACGGCGATCCGGCGCATCATGAGCTCCCGTCCTCGATGGTCGGGCGGGCCGGCGGCGCGCCGGCCCGCGCGGGCGTGCGACGAATTCAGAACAGGGCGCTGGCCAGGGCGCGTCGGGCGGAAGCCACGGCGGGGTCGTCCGGGCCGGCGATGGTGAACAGGCCGATCAGGTGCTGGCGGACCCGGTCCCGCTCCTCACCGGCGGTGCGGCGAACCAGGCCGACCAGTCGCTGGTAGGCCTGGTCGGCCAGGCCGCTGAGCACCTCGATGTCGGCGGCCAGCAGTTGGGCGTCCACGTCGTCGGGGGCCGCCGCGGCGGCGTCGAGCGCCCCCTGCGGGTCCGCGCCGGCCACCCGGCGGGCCAGTCCGACCTGCGCCAGGCCCGCCTCCGCCGCCGCGTCCGTCGGGGACTCGGCCAGGATCTTCCGGTACGCCGCCTCGGCGGCGTCCAGGTCACCGCTCATCAGCGCGTCGTCGGCGGCGTCGAGCCGCGGGTCCTCCGGCTCGACCGCCTCGACGCCGGCGGCCTTGAGCACGGCCTGGATCCACTGCCGTAGCTGCGCCTCGGGCACCACGCCCGGGAAGGCGTCGACCGGCCGCCCGCCGACGATCGCGTAGGTGGTCGGCAACGTCTGGAGTTGGAACATCTGCGCGAGCCGGGGCTGCTGCTGCACGTCGACCCGGGCCAGGAGCCACGCGCCGGCGCCCTCGGCGGCCAGCCGCTCCAGCACCGGTGCGAACTGGTCGCTCTCCGGGTACCCGGCGGCGCCGAAGAAGACCACGACCGGTGTGGCGAGCGAGCGTTCGAGCACCTCGGACTGGATGTTCGCCTCGGTCACGTCGATCACGGCGGCCGAGCCGGCGGGGCTGCCCGGCAGCCCGGCGGGCGGGCCGCCCTGGGACGGTGTGGCGGGAGAGGTGTCGGCCGGTGCGGGGGTGCGCAGCGCGCTGAGGTCGACCGCGCCGCGGGTGAAGATCGACGAGGTGATCCGTGGGTCGCTCATGGTTGTCTAGTCTCGCACGTACCGCACGGAACTCCGCTCACCCGCAACGGCGACGTTGCGACTCTCACCCCTGCTCAGAGTGCGCAAGAAGGGCCTTCCTGACAGACGCCGCGTCAGGAAGGCCCTTCCTCTCGCCTAGAAGCGGGCGGGCTCGCGGTAGACGCCCCACTCGCCGCGCAACGCGTCGCAGATCTCGCCCAGGGTGGCCTCGGCGCGGACCGCGTCCAGCATCGCCGGGATCATGTTCCCGCCGGTCCGGCTGACCTCCACCATCCGGCGTACGGCGGCGGTGACCGCGGCGTCGTCACGGGCCGACTTGCGCTCGGCCAGCACCCGACGCTGCTCCAGCTCCACCTCGTGCGAGATGCGGAGGATCTCCAGTTCCTTGGCGACCGTGCCGGTGTGGCAGTTGACGCCGACGATCTTCTTGTCGCCCTTCTCCAGCGCCTGCTGGTAGACGAACGCCGACTCGGCGATGTGCCCGGTGAACCAGCCGTCCTCGATGCCACGCAGGATGCCGGAGGTCATCGGCCCGATCTGGTGCGGTCCGTCGCCGCCGAGCTGCCGGATCCGGGCGAAGATCTCCTCCGCCTCGGCCTCGATCCGGTCGGTGAGCGCCTCGACGTACCAGGCGCCGCCGAGCGGGTCGGCCACGTTTGTCACGCCGATCTCCTCCATCAGCACCTGCTGCGTCCGCAGGGCGATCTCGGCCGACTCGTCGGTGGGCAGGGCCAGCGTCTCGTCCAGCGCGTTGGTGTGCAGCGAGTTGGTGCCGCCGAGCACCGCCGCCAGCGCCTCCACCGCGGTACGTACCACGTTGTTGACCGGCTGCTGGGCGGTCAGCGACACCCCGGCGGTCTGCGTGTGGAACCGCAGCCACATCGCCTTCTCGCTGGTCGCGCCGTACACGTCGCGCAGCCAGCGGGCCCAGATCCGGCGGGCGGCGCGGAACTTGGCGATCTCCTCGAAGAAGTCCAGGTGGGAGTCGAAGAAGAAGCTCAGCCCGGGGGCGAACACGTTGACGTCCAGCCCGCGCGACAGGCCCAGCTCGACGTAGCCGAACCCGTCGGCCAACGTGTACGCCAGCTCCTGCGCGGCGGTCGAGCCGGCCTCGCGGATGTGGTAGCCGGAGACCGAGAGCGGCTTGTAGCGGGGGATCTCCGCCGCGCAGTACTCCATCAGGTCGCCGATCAGGCGCAGGTGCGGCTCGGGGTCGAAGAGCCACTCCTTCTGCGCGATGTACTCCTTGAAGATGTCCGTCTGGAGCGTGCCGTCCAGCGTGGACACATCGGCGCCCTGGCGCTCGGCGGCGACCAGGTACATGCAGAACACCGGCACGGCCGGCCCGGAGATGGTCATCGAGGTGGTGACGCCGGCCAGGTCGATGCCGTCGAAGAGCACCTCCATGTCGGCGGCCGAGTCGATGGCCACGCCGCAGTGGCCGACCTCGCCGAGCGACTGCGGGTCGTCCGAGTCGCGGCCCATCAGCGTCGGCATGTCGAACGCGACGGAGAGCCCGCCACCGCCCGCGCCGAGGATCATCTTGTAGCGCTCGTTGGTCTGCTCGGCGTTGCCGAAGCCGGCGAACTGCCGGATGGTCCAGGCCCGTCCGCGGTAGCCGGTCGGGTGCAACCCCCGGGTGTACGGGAACTCGCCCGGCCAGCCGATCCGCTCGAAGCCCGGGTAGGCGGTCCCCTCCGGCGGGCCGTACACCGGGTCGACCGGCAGGCCGGAGAGCGTGGTGAAGTCCGCGTCGCGCTTGCGGGCGGCGTCGTAGCGGGCCTGCCAGCGGGCCCGGCCGGCGGCGATCTCGTCAGCGTCCATGCGCGGAGCTCCTCCTCGGTCCTCGTGAAGACCGAGTGTAGAACGAATGCCTGAACGATCGCTAAGGACCGGCGTATCGGCCGGTAACCCGGGAGTCGGGTGTGCTGGTCGCGCGGGTGGAACGGTATGGCTGTCACCGCGCCCGTTTGACGTTCCTGCCGTTCCACCCACCGCTCGCACTGCGCCCCGCCGCGAGCCCCACTCACCGTCAGCGCACAGCGGCGCCGGCGTCCCCGATCGCGACGTCGTCCACCCGAATGTTGATCTCGTCGACGCGCAGCCCGTACGCCTCGACCGCGGACGTGACCGCGGCCCGCACACCGTCGGTGACCTGCGGCACCGGGTGACCGCCGTCGATCACGATGACCAGGTTGACCACGGCCGCGCCGTCGGTGACATGGGCCGAGCAGCCGCGCCGGGCGTCACCGACCTGGTCCAGGCCGACCCGGTCCAGCACGGCGTTGAAGAACCGGGCCATGTCGCCGCCCAGTTCGGCCACCCCGGGCACGGACTTCGCGGCGGCCACCGCGATCTTCTCCACCACCTCGTCGGAGACGTGCGTCGTCCCGCCTGCCGTCGCCGCCGGCGTGATCGACAGCTCCTGCGTAGCCTCGTGCTCCACGCTCTCCCCCACCCTCGCTCCAACCGACCCCGGGAGCGTACAAGCCACGCGGCCCCGGCCACGCCCCCGCCCGACACCACCGTCGATCGTGGACTTTGTGCCCGGCGAATGCCCCTTTTGTCGCCTTTGCCGGGGCAGCAACCGCAAGATCGACGAGGGGTCGGGGGGGAGGGGGTCAGGTGGCTAGTTGGGTGAGGAGGTCGTCGGCGGCGGCGTAGGGGTCCAGGGCGCCCTGGGCGACCTTCGCGGCGAGCGCGGGGAGCTGCGTACCGTCGCGCAGTGAGCCGATCCGGGCGCGGAGCGCGCCCAGCGCGATCGCCTCGATCTCGGCGGCGGCCCGCGCCTCCCGGCGACGGCGCAGCTCGTCGTGGCGCTCCAGCCAGTCGCGGTGCTTGTCGATCGCGGCGGCGATGTCGTCGATGCCCTCGGCGCGGGCCGCGATCGCGCGCACCACCTGCGGACGCCACTCCCCCGGTCCACGCTCGCCCAGCGCGATCATGCCCTGGATGTCGCGGACCGTGGCGTCCGCGCCGTCCCGGTCGGCCTTGTTCACCACGAACACGTCGGCGATCTCCAGGATGCCGGCCTTGACCGCCTGGATCGCGTCACCCATGCCCGGCGCGAGCAGCACCAGCGTGGTGTCGGCAAGCGAGGCCACCTCCACCTCGGCCTGCCCCACCCCGACGGTCTCCACCAGCACCACGTCGCAGCCGGCGCCCTCCAGCACGCGCACCGCCTGGGGCGTCGCGGCGGAGAGCCCGCCGAGATGACCCCGGCTGGACATGGAACGGATGTAGACGCCGGGATCGGTGGCGTGATCCTGCATCCGGACCCGGTCGCCGAGGATCGCCCCGCCGGTGAACGGGCTGGACGGGTCGATGGCCAGCACGCCGACCCGGTGACCGCGCGCCCGCAGCGCGCGTACCAGCTCGTTCGTGGTGGTCGACTTGCCCACGCCCGGCGAACCGGTCAGCCCGACCACCTGGGCGTGCCCGGCGTACGGCGCGAGGGCCGCCGCGACCTGCGGCAGCACCTCGTCGCCGGACTCGACCAGGGTGATCAGCCGGGCCACCGCACGGGCGTCGCCGGCGCGGGCCCGCTCGACCAGCAGAGGTACGTCGCGGCTGCGGCGCACCGGAGGGGTGGCCGGGTTGGTCACGTCACTCACGCGTGCGACTCGCCGCCCGTCGGCACGTGGATGATCAGCGCGTCGCCCTGGCCGCCACCGCCGCAGAGCGCCGCCGCGCCGGTGCCGCCACCGCGCCGCTTCAGCTCCAGCGCCAGCGTGAGCACCAGCCGGGCGCCGGACATGCCGATCGGGTGGCCCAGCGCGATCGCGCCGCCGTTGACGTTGACCTTGTCCGCGCTGATCCCGAGGTCACGGGTGGACTGGATGCCGACCGCGGCGAACGCCTCGTTGATCTCGATGAGGTCGAGGTCGTCCAGGCTCAGGCCGCCCTTGCGCAGCGCGTGGTTGATGGCGTTGGACGGCTGCGAGTGCAGGGAGTTGTCCGGCCCGGCCACGTTGCCGTGCGCGCCGATCTCGGCCAGCCAGGTGAGGCCCAGCTCGGTGGCCTTGGCCTTGCTCATCACGACCACCGCGGCGGCGCCGTCGGAGATCGGCGAGGAACTGCCGGCGGTGATGGTGCCGTCCTTGGCGAAGGCGGGACGCAGCCGGCCCAGCGACTCGGCGGTGGTGTCCGGCCGGATGCCCTCGTCCTCGCTGACCACCAGCGGGTCGCCCTTGCGCTGCGGAATGATCACCGGGGTGATCTCCTCGGCGAAGTGGCCGTTCTTCTGGGCGGCGGCGGCGCGCTGGTGGCTGGCGGCGGCGAAGGCGTCCTGCTCCTGGCGGGTGATGCCGTGCTTCGCGCCGTGCCGCTCGGTGGACTCGCCCATCGAGCAGCAGTCCCAGGCGTCGGTGAGACCGTCGAGCGCCATGTGGTCCTTGACCGTGACGTCGCCGTACTTGTAGCCGGAGCGCTGCCCGAGCAGCAGGTGCGGGGCGTTGGTCATCGACTCCATGCCACCGGCCACCACGATGTCGAACTCGCCGGCCCGGATGAGCTGGTCGGCCAGCGCGATGGCGTCCAGCCCGGAGAGGCACACCTTGTTGATGGTCAGCGCCGGGGTGGACATCGGGATGCCGGCCTCGACGGCGGCCTGGCGGGCCGGGATCTGCCCGGCGCCGGCCTGGAGCACCTGCCCCATGATCACGTACTGCACCTGGTCCGGTGCCACGCCGGCGCGCTCCAGCGCGGCCTTGATCGCGATGCCACCGAGTGCGGTCGCGGGGAGGTCCTTGAGGTTGCCCAGCAGGCGCCCCATCGGGGTTCGCGCGCCGCTGACGATCACCGAAGCCATGCCTGCCTCCGAGGGGTGCCGACCTGTACGCCTTAACGATTGTTCGGTCAGACTAGCGCCATGGCTGAGAACTCCCCCGTCGAGCCCGCTGCCGAGTTTGTCACAGACATCGGCCTGCGCCGCATCGACCACGTCGGGATCGCGGTCGCGGACCTGGACGCCGCGATCGACTTCTACCAGCGCACCTTCGGGATGCGCTGCGTGCACACCGAGACCAACGACGAGCAGGGCGTACGCGAGGCGATGCTGGCGGTCGGGCCGGACGCCTCCGGCGGCATGGTGCAGCTGCTCGCCCCGCTCTCCCCGGACACCACCATCGGCAAGTTCCTGGACAAGCGCGGGCCGGGCATCCAGCAGGTCGCGTACACGGTGGCGGACATCGACGTGGCCTGCGCGGCGCTGCGCGAGCGCGGCGTCCGGCTGCTGTACGAGGCGCCCCGGCGCGGCACGTCGGACTCCCGGGTGAACTTCGTGCACCCGAAGGACGCCGGCGGCGTGCTGATCGAACTGGTCCAACCCGCCTGAGGTGTTAGGAAGGGGCCCTTGTTAACAGACGTCTGTTAACAAGGGCCCCTTCCTAACAAGTGGGAAGACGCGCGGCCATGCGCGGTTGCGCGTTCCCACGGACATCTCCACGCATCGGCCGATGCAGTTTTTCACACAGCCCTTCCGACCCAAGCTACCGTTCAGTAACGTCCCGGCCCACAGGAGCGCGACCGGTGCCGGATGTGTCGATTGCCGACATGGCGGTCCCGTCGCACCGGCGCCGACGATGGCAGCACCCCTGCCCCGGTGCGGGTGCTGACGAACGGGAGGTCACCGTGCAGGACATCCTTGAAGCGATCATGGCGACGGAGGGCTCGGCGCGGCCGGAACGGGACCTCGCCGGCCTGGCCGGCCTGCCGGTGCCGGAGAGCTACCGG
Organism: Micromonospora sp. DT227; assembly: GCF_049841835.1. NCBI lineage: Bacteria > Bacillati > Actinomycetota > Actinomycetes > Micromonosporales > Micromonosporaceae > Micromonospora > Micromonospora sp. DT227. The sequence goes on from NZ_JBNCLA010000002.1 coordinate 156,601, forward strand.
GGCGTGGTGGTGCGGGCCGAGGACACCCGGATGTTCGAGGGCATGGCCACCCGGGACAAGGACCCGCGCAAGGCGCTGCACGTCCAGGAGGTGCCCACCCCCGAGCTGGGGCCGGGCGAGGCGCTGGTCGCGGTCATGGCCAGCGCGATCAACTACAACACGGTGTGGACCAGCATCTTCGAGCCGCTGCCCACCTTCAAGTTCCTCCAGCGTTACGGCCGGCTCTCCGAGCTGACCCGCCGCCACGACCTGCCGTACCACGTGGTCGGCTCGGACGCGGCCGGCGTGGTGCTGCGGACCGGCCCCGGCGTGACCCGGTGGAAGACCGGCGACGAGGTGGTCGCGCACTGCCTGTCGGTCGAGCTGGAGGACGCCGCCGGCCACGACGACACCATGCTCGACCCGCAGCAGCGGATCTGGGGCTTCGAGACCAACTTCGGCGGCCTGGCCGAGCTGTGCGTGGTCAAGGCCAACCAGCTGATGCCGAAGCCGCGCCACCTGAGCTGGGAGGAGGCGGCCAGCCCCGGGCTGGTCAACTCCACCGCGTACCGGCAGCTCGTCTCGCACCACGGCGCGAACATGAAGCAGGGCGACGTGGTGCTGATCTGGGGCGCCTCCGGCGGCCTGGGCGGCTACGCGACCCAGATGGCGCTGGGCGGCGGCGCGATCCCGGTCTGCGTGGTCTCCTCGCCGGAGAAGGCCGAGCTGTGCCGGCGGATGGGCGCCGAGCTGGTCATCGACCGCACCGCCGAGGGCTTCCGGTTCTGGTCCGACGAGCACACGCAGGACCAGGACGAGTGGCGGCGCTTCGGCGAGCGGATCCGCGAGCTGACCGGTGGCGAGGACCCGGACATCGTCTTCGAGCACCCGGGTCGGGAGACGTTCGGCGCCAGCGTCTACGTCGCCAAGAAGGGCGGCACGATCGTCACCTGCGCCTCCACCAGCGGGTTCCTGCACCAGTACGACAACCGCTACCTGTGGATGCACCTCAAGCGCATCGTCGGCAGCCACTTCGCCAACTACCACGAGGCGTGGCAGGCCAACCGGCTCGTCGCGCTCGGCAAGGTGCATCCGACGGTGTCGAGGACGTACCCGCTGGAGCAGACCGGTCAGGCCGCGTACGAGGTGCACCGCAACGCGCACCAGGGCAAGGTCGGCGTGCGCTGCCTGGCGCCCACCGACGGGCTCGGCGTCCGGGACACCGAGCTGCGCTCCCGGCACGAAAGCGCGATCAACCGGTTCCGCGGGCACTGACCGTACGGCGTCGACGGATTGCCTTTCCGGCGGAGCGGGACGCCATTCGACTGTCGCCCGGACAGTCATGAAGACAGTCGTGAACACAAAGGGCCGCGGGCACCCGTCCGCGGCCCTTTCCCGCCGACCGTCCGGCGCCGCCGTCCGGCCCGGGACCTGCCAAGATCGCCGATTGGTCCGGTCCCCCGGCCGGCAGAAGTTGACCATGTAAAGAGGACGCGAAAGCTGCCGACCACTCTTGCGAACCACCCTGGGGGGTCTGCGAGTATGTCCCAATGCCCCAGCAGCAGTCCTCCCCTCTTGCGTTCTTCGATAACGCGAACTCACAGCCCGATTTCACTGTTGGCCTGCGCGGATACAACACCAACCAGGTCGACGACTTCATCGGCCGGCTGAGCGCCGCACTCAGCCAGTCCGAGCAGGCCCGCGCCGAGGCCGAGCAGCGGATGAACGACGCCCAGCGTCGGCTCCGGCAGGCCGAGCAGCGCCAGGGTGCGCTCGAGCAGAAGCTCACCGAGACCAACAAGCAGCTCGAGGAGAACAGCCGGCCGACCCTCTCCGGCCTGGGCACCCGCGTCGAGCAGATCCTGCGGCTGGCCGAGGAGCAGGCCAACGACCACCGCAACGAGGCCAAGCGCGAGTCGGAGGGCATCCTCTCCGCCGCCCGGCTGGAGGCGCGCGAGATCACCGACAAGGCGCGCGCCGAGGCCGCCGCCATGAAGGCCACCGCCGAGCGGGAGGCCGGCACCGTCCGCACCGCCGCCGAGCGGGAGGCCGCCGAGGTCCGCGTGCAGGCCCGCCGGGAGGCGGACACGCTGCGCTCCGACGCCGACCGGGAGACCAAGCAGCTGCGTACGGTCACCGCGCACGAGGTGGCCGAGCTGAAGTCGACGGTCGAGCGGGAGGTCGCCACGCTGCGCGCCACCGCCGAGCGGGAGATCACCCAGCAGCGGGCCAAGGCCGCCCGGGAGGCCGAGGAGAAGCGGGCCGAGGCGACCAAGCTGCTCACCGACGCGCGCGACAAGCGCGACAAGGACCTCCAGGCCCTGGAGCTCCAGCTCGCCGAGCGGCGCGAAAAGTCCGAGCGCGAGGAGTCGGCGCGGCACGCCGCCCAGGTCACGCAGACCCAGAAGATGGTCAACGAGGCCGAGCAGCGGGCCCGGGCCGCCCAGGAGCGGGCCAAGGAGATCGAGCAGCGGGCCGAGTCGCGCCGGGTCGAGTCCGAGCGCACCGCCAACGACACGGTCGACAAGGCCAAGGCGCTGGCCGACAAGACGCTCAACGAGGCGCGGGCCGAGGCGCAGCGGGTGCTCAACGAGGCGCGCACCGAGGCGGAGCTGACCACGCAGGCGGCCCGCCGCGAGGTCGAGGACCTGACCCGCCAGAAGGACGCGGTCACCTCCCAGCTCGGGCAGATGCTCTCCGGCCTGGCCGGCATCGTGCCGGGCGTGCCGGCGGGCGGCAACAAGGCGGCCGAGACGCCGAAGGCCGACACCTCCGGGCAGAAGGTCACGGCCGAGTCGGCCGGCTGAGCCACCACCCGCTGACGGGGCATGAGCCACGGCGCGGGGTGACACCGGGTAACCGGTGCCACCCCGCGCCGTCATGCTTTCCCCGGCCCGTTTCGCCACGAGGGTGAAGTAGGTCCCAGAAGGGGCGTCCGTATCGCCCCCGCGGAGGCGGAGGCGTGTGAGGATGGGGGCATGTCGCACGGCGAGGAACTGTTCGCGCTCGGCGGGGACGTGACCACGGAGCCCAGCTTCGAGTCCGCGCTGCGGGGATACGAGAAACGACAGGTCGACCGCTACGTCGCCCGCGCGGAACACGAGATCGCGGCGCTGACCACCGAGCGGGAACAGGCGTACACCCAGATCCACAAGCTCGCCGGCCAGGTCGAGGTGCTCCAGCGCGATCTCGCCCAGGTGCGCAAGCAGGTCGGTGTGGTGGACCGCGCCTCGTTCCGGCACCTCGGTCCCCGGGTCGAGCAGATCCTCACCATGGCCGAGGAGCAGGCCGACGACATCCTCGCCGCCGCCAACGAGGAGATCGAGGCCCGTCGGGCCGCCGCCGAGCACATCGTCGAGGAGGCCCGGGAGCAGGCCGCGCAGGCGCTCAAGGACTTCGAGATCGCGCTCGCCGCCCGCCGCGCCGAGGAGGAGCGGCACACCGCGACCCGCAAGGCCGAGGCCGAGGCGACGCTGAAGGCCGCCAGGGACGAGTCCGCCAAGCTGCGTACGGCCGCCCAGGACGAGGCCGAGAAGCTGCGCCGGACCGCCCAGGACGCGCTGGCCAAGGCGCAGCAGGAGGCCACCCAGCTACGGGACACCGCCAAGGAGATCCACGCCCGCGCCCAGCAGGAGGCGGCCCGGCTGCGCGAGGCGGCCAAGGAGGTGCTGGCCAAGGCGCAGCAGGAGGCCAACCAGCTCCGCGAGGCGGCCAAGGAGGTGCACGTCAAGGGCCAGCAGGAGGCCAAGCGGCTCACCGACGCCGCCGCCGAGGCGGGCCGGGCCACCCACGCCAAGGCGCTCGCCGAGGCCAAGAAGATCGTCGACGACGCGGAGGAGGCCGCCAAGGCCACCCGCGGCCGGGCCCGCACCGAGGCCAGCCGGCTCACCACCGAGGCCACCGAGGCCGGCAAGCGCAACCGCGCCGAGGTCGAGGCGTACGTGCAGCGGATGCGCACCGAGACCGAGGCGTACGTGCAGCAGTCCCGCGCGCAGACCCAGCAGGAGCTGGGCGCGTGGCGGGCCGGGGTGGAGAAGGAGGTCGCCGGCCAGCGCGAGAAGGCGGAGAAGGAGCTGGCCCAGCGCCGCGCCACCGCCGAGCAGGAGTTCGCCAAGCGCCGCGACGAGCTCGACAAGCAGCACACCAGCCGGCACGAGGAGCTGGAGCAGGCGTACGCTGCCCGGCGCGACGAGATCGAGCGCAACGCCGCGAGCATCCGGCAGGCCGCCGAGGAAGACGCGCTCACCATGCGGCAGCAGGCCGAGCTGGAGGCCGCCGAGCTGCTGCGCCGGGCCGAGGCGGACGCCACCGAGCAGCGCCGCCGGGCCGACGAGCACGTGGCGGCCTCGCGTCGCCAGTTCGAGGAGTACGCGGCCACCACCCAGCAGCACCTGGCCACCACCCAGCAGCACCTCGCCGCCACCCAGCAGGAGGTGGCCGCCGGCCGACAGCAGCTCGCCCACGTGATGCTGGAGATCGCCACGGCGCAGCAGGAGCTGGCCGACCTGCGCACCGCGACGTGGAAGTCCCGGCAGGAGTCCGACGACCTGGAGCGCCGGCTCACCGAGCTGCGTCGGGACGCCGACTCGGCCGGCATCTCGGCCACCCCGGTCGACCCGGCGGAGCTGGCCACCGCCGCCACCGGCGGCCGGCCGGCGGGGGACGGCGTACCCGTGGGTGGCGGCGCCCCGGCGGGTCGTGGCCCGGCGAAGGGCACCGCCACGGTGTCGGCCAACGGCGCCGGGCCGGAGCAGGGCGGGACCCGGTCGGCCGGCGAGCCGGCGGAGGCCGGGCCGGCGAAGCCGATCGCGGAACCGGTGACCACGATGGACTCGGCCGCCGGCGCGGGTGTCGACGGGGAGCCCACCGTGGCCGCCGTGCCGGGCGAGGGTGGCCGGGGCGCCACCCCCACGAAGATCACCAGCACCGGCGAGAACGGCAAGCGCCCGACCAAGCCCACCACCGACGAGCGCAGCGCCAAGCCCAGCGCCGTCACCGTCGACAAGGACTGACCCACCCAGAGAGCGCCGACCGACCCCGTCGATCATGAAGTTGACGGCGCGGGGAGCGCTCTCCGGGGCGGTCAACTTCATGATCGACCGTCAGGTCCGTCAGGTCCGTGAGGTCCGTGAGGGGGTGCTGGGGATGCCAGGACGCTCGGTGAGCGCTACTCGGCGCTTCGCTGGGCGGGGCCGGGGACCGGGGTGTCGGCGAACGCGGCCACCGTCCGGTCCGCGTACGCGCTGACGTCGCCGGTCTCCATCGGGCCGTCCCAGCTCGTCGGCAGCGGCACCGGCACGCCCGGGGCGACCCGCCGGACGATCTCGTCGAGCGCCTTCTCGGCGTCGCCGACCCAGAGGTGCTTGGCGCCGTCCACGCCGACCACCTCGGCCTGCGGCACGGCGGCGAACCGCTGCCGGGCCTCGTCCGGGCGCAGGTAGTCGTCGAACTCCGGCACCAGGGCGGTCAGCGGCCGGCCCGACTCGGCCCAGACCGCGAGATCCTCCGGGGCGGAGAAGCGCAGCGGCGGGGAGAGCAGGATCGCGCCGGCGACAGCCGGGTCGCAGCCGTACTTCAGCGCCAGGTCGGTGCCGAACGACCAGCCGACCAGCCAGATGTTCGGCAGCTCGTGGAACTCGGCGTACTCGATCGCGGCGGCCACGTCGAACCGCTCGCTGACGGCGTTGTCGAACGCCCCCTCGCTGGTGCCGCGGACGCTGCTGGTGCCCCGGGTGTTGAACCGCAGCACGGCCAGGTCGGCCAGCGCGGGCAGCCGCCAGGCGGCCTTGCGCAACACGTGGCTGTCCATCATCCCGCCGTGGGTGGGCAGCGGGTGCAGGCACACCAGCGTGCCGACCGGCTCGCGCTCCACCGGCCGGGCCAGCTCGCCGACGAGTGTCAGCCCGTCGGCGGTGTGCAGCTCGATGTCCTCCCGGCGGCCGGGCAGGATCGACGACGCGCGAATCGGAGTGCTCACCGTGCCAGTGTCCCGCGCCGCCGGCCCCGCCGCCCGCCGGGGCGGGAACCGGGTGATCCAGATCGCTCAGCCGTGCCGGGGGGCGCCCCGGCCGCGCTGGAGGTTGGGGCCGCGCCGGTCCCGGGCCCGCCAGCAGCCGCTGTGCCAGTGCCGGCGGTCGGTCAGGTCACCCCGGTCGTCGGCCGGCCAGGCCACCAGGTGCGCCACGCCCGGACGGATCTCCTGGTCACACCCGGGACAACGGTACGTCTTGGCGGACGCGCCGCCGCTGATCCCCCGCACCTGCCAGTCGCCGTCGCGCCACTGCTGCACGGTCGGCACGCCGTGGCGGGCTCGGTCGGCGTCCAGACCGGTGGTCTCGTCCCGGCGGGGCCGATTGCGACGGGGGCTCACGGTCACCAAGCGTACGGCCCGCATCCGGGCGATCCTGGTACGGCCCCGCCCATCCCGGGGCGGCTCCGTACCAGGATCTCGCACGGTCAGGGCCACGTCGTCAGGTCGGACGGGTCCTTTGCCAGTCGCGCGTCGGCAAGCAGCATCCCCGCCTCCGCCTCGGTGAATCCGGGCGCCGCCGCCCCGACGGTGGCCTTCAGCTCCACCTTCGGGACGCCGACCAGGTCGAGCGTCCATCCACCGGGCACCACGTACGCCGGCCGGCCGGCGTACGACCGGTTGGCCTTGGTGCTGGTGCCGGCGCCCACCGCGTAGCGATACCAGACGGTCATCGTCGCGCCGTTCCGCTTCACCGAGAACTGGGCGGTGACCAACTTCGGGTACGAGGAGACGTCGGCGCGGCACGAGTCGACCATCGATCCCTCCGGAAGCGCGTCGATCCGTACCGGCGCGGCGCACCGGCGTGCCTGGTCCCACCGGAGGGCGTTCACCGCTCGGGCCAGCGCCGGGAGGTCCCCGCTGCTGGTGGCCGCGCGGGCGAAGACTCCCGGTGCGGGCTGCCAGGACTGGATCCAGGCGACGGGCGTGCGACCGTCCGTGCCGACCCTGGACCAGCGCCCACCGTCGAACCTGAGCCGTTCCCGGCTCACCTGCGCCGAAAACCCCTCGATCTCGCGGATATCGAGTTCCTGCCGGGAACGCGCCACCTGCACCGTGACCGGCGGCCCGTGCCCGGTGTCCACCTGGACCGACTCGACCTGGCCGAGGACCTCCCAGTTCAGGTAACGGACCTGGGTCGGGTCGACGCCGAAGTGCAGCACCCCCGGATCGGTGCCGACCCGGGCCGGGTCGGTGGCCGCCCCCGGCACCCCGTCGGCCGGCGGCGGCACCGGGGGCGGGGGCGTCGCCGGCGTCGTGGCCGCCCAGGGCAGGCGCTCGGCCAGCCCGCCCACGTCCGCCCGCACCACCCCGACGAGGCCGAGCACGCCGACCAGGGTGAGCGCGGTGCCGGCGGTGATCCGGCGGCGGGCCTGCCGGCGCCGGCCGAGCGTGCGGGAACCGCGCAGCAGGCGGTCGGCGTCGACGTCCCCGTCGGCGTGCTCCCGCAGCGCCGACGCGATCCGCTGGTCGAGGTCGGTCACGGCCGGCTCCCCTTGGTCGTCGGGACGCCGCAGCGCTCCCGGAGGTGGGCGAGCGCCCGCATCGCGTGGGTGCGGACGGTGACCGGGGAGCAGTCGAGGATCTGGGCGATCGTCGCGTCGTCCAGGTCCTCGTAGTAGCGCAGCACGAGCACGGCGCGCTGGCGGTCGGGCAGGGCGCGGATCAGCCGCCACATCTCGTCCCGGTCGGCCGCCTCGCCGTCGAGGTCGCCCCGCTCGGGCCGCTCGGCGAATGTGTCCATCGCCAGCTCGCGGTTGGACCGCCGCCGCCACCAGGAGTGGTTGGCGTTGACGAGCATCCGGCGTACGTACACGTCGGGCCGGTCGACGCGGGCGATCCGCCGCCAGTGCACGTACGCGCGGGCCAGCACGTCCTGGGTCAGGTCCTCGGCGCGGTGCGCGTCGCCGGTCAGCAGCCGGGCCAGGCGCAACAGGGCCGGGCCCCGGCTGCCGACGTACTCCTCGAAGGTCACACCCTCATGACGCCGTCACCGGCGCGGGCCGTTGACGCGGTCAGCGGTTGGTGTGGTCGCGGAACCCGCGACCGCTCTTGCGGCCCAGGTAGCCGGCGGTGACCAGGTGCTCCAGCAGCGGCGCCGGCGCGAAGCCGGGCTCGCGCAGTTCGAGGTACAGCTCCCGCTGGATGGCCAGCGAGACGTCCAGGCCGACCACGTCGAGCAGCTCGAACGGGCCCATCGGGTACCCGCAGCCGAGCTTCATCGCGTGGTCGATGTCGTCGGCGGTGGAGTAGCTGGCCTCCAGCATCTTCACCGCGTCGTTCAGGTACGGGAAGAGCAGCGCGTTGACGATGAAACCGGACCGGTCGCCACAGACCACGCCGGTCTTGCCGAGCGTGGCGCAGACCGCGCGGGCGGTGGCCGACGTCTCGGCGGAGGTGCGGATGGTCCGCACGATCTCCACCAGCGGCATGATCGGCGCCGGGTTGAAGAAGTGCAGGCCGATCACGTCGGCCGGGCGCTGGGTGGCCATCGCCACGTCGATCACCGGCAGCGACGAGGTGGTGGTGGCGAGCACCACGCCCGGCTTGCAGATCTCGTCCAGGCTGGCGAACAGCGCCTTCTTGACGCTCAGCTCCTCGACCACGGCCTCGACCACCAGGTCGACGTCGGCGAGGTGCTCCAGCGTGGCGGACCAGGTGATCCGGCCCAGCGCGGCGTCCCGGTCGGTCTCGGCGAGCTTGCCCCGGACGACACCCTTGTTGAGCGAGGTCTTGACCGCCTCGCAGACCTTGGCGGACTTCTCCGCGCCCCGGGTCACCGAGATGACCTCGTAGCCGGCCTTGGCGAAGACCTCGATGATGCCGGTGGCCATGGTCCCGGAGCCGACCACGCCGACCTTCGCGACCACGCGCGCGCCGTCGGCGAGCGCGGCCTCCGCGGCCACCGGGGTGTGCTCGTCGGGTACGACCTTGGGCGAGCCCGGCCGCTCGTAGGTGTAGAAGCCGCGGCCGGACTTCCGGCCGAGCAGCCCGGCGGTGACCATCTGCTTGAGCAGCGGGGCCGGGGCGTGCCGGCGGTCCCGGCCGCCGCGCCGGTACATCGTGTCCAGGATCTCGTACGCGGTGTCCAGGCCGATCAGGTCCATCAGCGCCAGCGGGCCCATCGGCAGGCCGCAGCCGAGCTTCATGGCCGCGTCGATGTCCTCGCGGGTGGCGTAGCGCGCCTCGAACATGCCGACCGCGTGGTTCAGGTAGCCGAAGAGCAGCGCGTTCGCGATGAAGCCGGCCCGGTCGCTGATCGTCACGTCGACCTTGCCGAGGCGGGCGCAGAGCGCCTCCACGTCGGCCACCACCTCGGCGGAGGTGACCACCGTGCGAACCACCTCGACCAGCTTCATCACCGGGGCGGGGTTGAAGAAGTGGATGCCGATGACCTGGTTCGGCCGGGTGGTGGCGACCGAGATCTCGGTGACGCTCAGCGACGAGGTGTTGGTGGCCAGGATGGCGTCGGGCTTGCAGACCCGGTCCAGCTCGGCGAAGATCCGCTGCTTGAGGTCCAGGTGCTCGGGCACCGCCTCGATCACCAGGTCCACGTCGTGCAGCGCGCCCAGCCCGACCCGGAAGTCCACCCGCGCCAGCAGCGCGTCCCGGTCGGCCTCGGCGAGCTTGCCCTTGGCCACCGCGCGGTCGGTGGAACCGGTGAGCGTGACCCGGCCGCGTTCCAGCGCGGCGTCGGAGATCTCCACCGCGGTCACGTCGACGCCGTTGCGGGCGAACACCTCGACGATGCCGGCACCCATGGTGCCCAGACCCACCACGCCCACCCGGGTGAACTCGCGCGCCACGACCGGCCTCCCTCGGTTGCCTCCGCCGTTGCCGACATGAACGGCCGCTAAGGTTATGCGCCGGAGTCTGCCACGTGACGCTGTGTTGTCGAGACGCGGTGGGATATTTCACGCACCACGTCTCACGCGGGCGCGGTCACCCGGGCGCGGTCACCCCGGCGAGCGCCAGCAGCTCGGCGACGAACTCGGCGGGCCGTTCCAGGTGCGGGCTGTGCCCGCAGCCGGGCAGCGCCACCTCCCGGTACGACCCGCCGGCCGCCGCGTACCGGTCCAGCACCGCGCGGGTCTGCCCGACCATCGGCTGCGGCGGGCACCCCTCGGCGCCGGGCCAGCCGGGCACGATCCCGAGCTGACCGAGGTACGCCAGGTCGAACAGCGAGGTGTCCGAGACGATCACGTCGGCGTCGCCGCGTACCCAGGTCACCGGCGGCTTGACCGGCACGGCGACCAGCTCGTCGGCGAGCCGGAAGTGGGTCGGGGCCAACGCGTTGAGCACGCCGCGCCGCCCGGCGGCGGTCCCCGGCCAGTGGTCCGAGGCGGCCGCGGTGCCGGGATAGTTGTCGTCCCCGGTGGCGGTGGTCAGCATGCTCTCCAGCAGCAGGTCCTCGTGGTCGCCGAGCGACGCCGGGTCGGCCACGTACGCGGCGCGCAGCACGTTGCGCGGGCTGGTGGGGCCGTCGGCGCCCCGGTCACCGGCGGCGAGCCGGGCCACGAAGTCGGGGTTCGCGCCGCCCGCGCCGGTGCCGGCGAAGTCGGGCGTGGTGGGGGCGCCGTCGAGGTCCCGGGTGCCCCCGAAGCCGTACGGGGACACCGGCGCCGCCAGCAGCAGCCCGGCCACCCGTTCCGGCCGGTCGACGAGCAGCCGCATCGCCACGCCGCCGCCGAGCGAGTGCCCGACCACCACCGGCCGGGCGCCGGGTGCGAACAGCCCGGGGGCGTCGAGCAGGGCGGCCACGTCGTCGGCGAAGTCACCGACGCCGCGGGTGGCGTCGACCGGCGCGGTGTCGGTCTCGCCGTAGCCGCGCAGGTCGGGCGCGACCACCCGGAGCGTCGCCGGCAGTTCCGGCAGCAGCGGCTCCCAGAACGCCGACGACGAGACGTTGCCGTGCACCAGCAGCACCGGCACGCCGTCCGGGGACCCGGCCACCCGGACCGCCTGGGTGATGCCGTTGGCCTGGACCGTGTGCCGCGCGCTCCGCATCAGCGCATGCTGGCACACCGCCCGCCCGGAAGCCATGTGCCCGCCCCACACACCGCCGCCCCATCCGCGCGCCCTGTTTCCCGGAAAGTGCGGCTGTTCCGGCCGCGACAGCCACACTTTCCGTGAATTCGCGCGCACGGCGAACCCGCGCGTGCGTGCGTGAGTGCGGGCGGGCGGGCGGTCAGTGGGCGTCGGCGGGTTGCGCCTCGCGGGACTCGATCGACTGCCGGGGCGCCGGGACCGGCAGCGGCAGCGTGGGCCGCTGGTCGCGGCGGGGAGGCGTCCCGAAGGTCATCCCGACCGGGTCGGTCCGGGCCACGCCGGGATCGTAGAGGCGCAGGTCGGTGCGGCCGAGCCGGACCACGTCCCCGTCGGAGATCGGCACGCTGCCGGTGATCCGGGTGTCGTTGAGCCAGGTGCCGTTGGTCGAGCCGAGGTCGGTGAGCAGCACCCCCTCCACGGTGGCCTGGATGGTGGCGTGCCGTCGGCTCAGGTGCGGGTCGGCGAGCACGACGTCGGCGGTCGGCGCGCGGCCGATCACCTGCACGCCCCGGCCGACCCGGAAACTGAGCCCGCGCATCGCTCCGCCCGACACCGTCAGCAACGGCATCAACTCCGGATGCTCCTCCATGGACAGTCGACCTCCACCCCACATCGCCCCGCGGCGTCAGCCTGCCACCTCACCGTAGTGGCTCCCACCCCCGCGCGGTCACCCGCGCGACCCCGGCCGGTCACCTCCCGTTCGCCGTTCGGGTGGCCGCACCGGGCGCGTTCGGACATCACGTGTGTCGATGTGACGGGCATCGGTCCGGGCAGCGTAGCGGGCCTCCGCCACCTACCCATGAGTAATATTCGGGTCTAGACTTCGGCCATGACCGCAGTGCATCTCCCCGGAATCCCGCTCATCGAGGCCGGTCGACTGGTGTCGACCAGCCCGGCGACCGGCGCGGAGGCCGGGCGGCTCCCGGTGGCCACCGAGGCGGACGTGCGCGCCGCCGTCGACCGGGCCCGCCCGGCCGCCGAGTGGTGGGCCGGGCTCGGCTTCACCGGCCGGCGGGACCGGCTCCAGCGCTGGCGCGGCGTGCTCGCCCGGCGCATCGAGGAGCTGGCCGACCTGATGCACACCGAGGGCGGCAAGCCGGTCGGCGACGCCGTGGTGGAGATCCTCACCGCGCTGGAGCACGTCGACTGGGCGGCCCGTAACGCCCCGCGCGTGCTCGGCCCCCGCCGGGTCCGCTCCCGGCTGATCCTCGCCGAGTTCACCGGCCACCTGGAATACCAGCCGTACGGCGTGGTCGGCGTGATCGGTCCGTGGAACTACCCGGTCTTCACCCCGATCGGCTCGGCGGCGTACGCGCTGGCCGCCGGCAACGCGGTGGTGTTCAAGCCGAGCGAGTACACCCCGGCGGTGGGCCAGTGGCTGGTCGACCGGTTCGCCGAGGTGGTGCCGGAGCAGCCGGTGTTCCAGGCGGTGCACGGGCTCGGCGACGTCGGCGCGGCGCTGTGCCGTTCCGGCGTGGCGAAGGTGGCCTTCACCGGCTCGACGGCCACCGCGAAGAAGGTCATGGCGGCCTGCGCCGAGACGCTCACCCCGGTGCTGCTGGAGGCCGGCGGCAAGGACGCCATGATCGTCGACTCGGACGCCGACCTGGACGCCGCCGCCGAGGCGGCCGTCTGGGGCGGGCTGACCAACGCCGGCCAGACCTGCATCGGCATCGAGCGGGTCTACGCGGTCGACCAGGTCTTCGACGCGTTCGTCGACAAGGTGGTGGCGAAGGCTGGCCGGCTGACCGTGGGCGCCGACGGCACCGACCTCGGCCCGATCACGATGCCGGCCCAGATCGACGTGATCCGGCGGCACATCGACGACGCGGTCGCCCGGGGCGGCCGGGCGGTGCTCGGCGGCCCGGAGGCGGTCCAGCCGCCGTACGTGCACCCGACCGTGCTGGTCGACGTGCCGGAGGACTCCGCCGCCGTCCGCGAGGAGACGTTCGGGCCGACGCTGACCGTCAACCGGGTCCGCGACGTCGACGAGGCCGTCGAGCGCGCCAACGCGCTGCCGTACGGGCTCGGGGGTTCGGTCTTCGGCCGGGCGCGGGCGGTGGCCGTGGCGCGGCGGCTGCGCTCCGGGATGGCCTCGGTGAACTCGGCGCTGACCTTCGCCGGCATGTCCACGCTGCCGTTCGGCGGCACCGGCGAGTCCGGCTTCGGCCGGATCCACGGCGAGGACGGGCTGCGCGAGTTCGGCCGGCCCAAGGCGGTCACCCGCCGTCGGGCCCGCTCGCTGCTGCCGGCCATGACGTTCGAGCGCACCCCGGCCGACGTCGCCCGCCTGGTCAAGGTCGCCAAGCTGATGTACGGCCGCAAGCGCTGACCGCCCGGGCCGGGCGGTCACGGCTCAGCACAGCGTCAGCTCGTCGCGGCTCAGAACAGCGTCAGCTCGTCACGCTCGATGCCGCGCAGCTTGTCGTAGTCGACCACCACGCAGCGGATGCCGCGGTCGGCGGCGAGCACCCGGGCCTGCGGCTTGATCTCCTGCGCGGCGAACACGCCGGTGACCGGCGCGAGCAGCGGGTCCCGGTTCATCAGCTCCAGGTAGCGGGTGAGCTGCTCCACCCCGTCGATCTCGCCGCGCCGCTTCACCTCGACCGCGACCGCGCCGGCGTCGGCGTCCCGACAGAGCAGGTCGACCGGGCCGATCGCGGTCATGTACTCCCGCCGGACCAGCGTGTAGCCCTCGCCCAGGGTGCCCGGGTTGGCGGCGAGCAACTCCTGGAGGTGCGCCTCCACGCCGTCCTTGCGCAGCCCGGGGTCGACGCCCAGCGCGTACGAGGTGTCCTGGAAGATCTCCTCCAGTGTGATGCGCAGCTCCTCGCCGGCCTTGTTGACCACCCGCCAGACGCCGGGCGCCTCCTCCAGCCGGCACGGCGGGCTCATCCAGTTCAACGGCTTGTAGGCCCGGTCGTCCGCGTGGATCGACACCGAGCCGTCCGCCTTGACCATGAGCAGCCGCGTGGCCGGCGGCAGGTGCGCCGAGAGCCGTCCGACATAGTCCACCGAGCACTTCGCAATGACCAACCGCACCCGACGAGGGTAGCCGAGCCCTCGACCGACGCCGACGAGCGCCACTGGCGCACCGGTGCCATTCTGAAATCGTGCTCGAAGTCCTCACCGGTTCCGGTCTCGCCGCCTCGGCGGGCCTGAACGCCTACATCCCGCTGATGCTGATGGGCCTGCTGGCCCGCTACACCGACCTGATCGAGCTGCCGAGCGGCTGGCAGTGGCTCGGCAACGGCTGGGTGCTGGCGATCCTCGCCGTCCTGCTGGCGGTCGAGACGGTGGCCGACAAGGTGCCCGTAGTCGACCACGTCAACGACATGGTGCAGACCGTGGTCCGGCCGACCGCCGGCGGTCTGGCCTTCGGCGCCGGGTCCGGCTCGGAGACGGTCACGGTCAGCGACCCGGACACGTTCTTCTCCACCCACCAGTGGGTGCCGGTGGTGGTGGGCGTGCTGATCGCGCTCGGCGTGCACCTGCTCAAGGCCGCCGCCCGGCCGGTCGTCAACGCCACCACGGCCGGTTTCGGCGCACCGGTGGCCAGCACCGCCGAGGACGCGACGAGCGTGGTCATGTCGGTGGTGGCGATCCTGCTGCCGGTGCTGGTGCTGGTGTTCGCGGTCGGCCTGGTGGTCTTCGTGGTCTGGTTGTTCCGCCGCCGGAAGGACCGTCGCCGGGAACGCGCGGCGGCGCGGGCCGCCGGCTTCCGCGTCTGACCGCGCCGCCGGCCTCCGCGTCCGACCGCTGACTTCCGCGTCCGACCGCGCGCCGCCGGCTTCCGCGTCCGAGCGCGCCGGTCGCTCAGCGGCTGCGGTAGGTCATGCAGTCGGCCATGTCGTTGTCCGGGCCGACGGTGATGGCGGGGGCGTGGCACTCCAGGTCGGAGTTGTGCTGGCAGTCGGCGCGGGAGCAGGCGCCGACCTGCGCGACGAGCTGGTCGATGCCGCCGCGCACCGGCAGTTCCACGAACGTGTGGCAGTGCGCGTGGTCGCTGCTGCCGATCGTGATGGCGAACGCGTGGCAGTCGTTCGTGTGGTTGTAGGCGCAGGATCGGACGGCGCACTCCTGGACCCGGGGCATCTCCATCGACGCGGTCATCTTTCCGCCCTTCCGTGGGTGTCTTGCCCCACTTTAGGACTTTCACCGCTTTGGCGGGCCGGATCCGGCGTTAGGCGGGGGCCCCGCCTCTACCAAAGGCGTTAAGCGGGGGCCCCGCCTTACATCCGCTCGCGGATGACGGTGACCAGCTCGTCGATGATGCCGGTGAGCGCGAAGTCCTTCGGCGTGAACACCCGGGCCACGCCGGCGGCCCGCAGCGTCTCCGCGTCGGCGGGCGGGATGATGCCGCCCACCACCACCGGCAGGTCGCCCCGGCCGGCCGCGCGCAGCCCGTCCAGCACCGCCGGCACGGCGGCCAGGTGCGAACCGGAGAGCACGGAGAGCCCGACCAGGTCGACGTCCTCCTCCACCGCGGCGGCCACGATCTGCCCGGCGGTCAACCGGATGCCCTGGTAGATCACCTCGAAGCCGGCGTCGCGGGCGCGTACCGCGATCTGCTCCGCGCCGTTGGAGTGCCCGTCCAGCCCCGGCTTGCCGACCAGCAGCCGCAGCCGGCCGGTGCCCAGCTCCCGCGCGGTGGCGGCGACCCGCTCCCGGACCGCCGCGAGGTTCGCGTCGCCGCCGGCCCCGGCCGCGCCGGTCAGCCCGGTCGGCGCGCGGTACTCGCCGAACACCTGGCGCAGCGCGCCGGCCCACTCCCCGGTGGTCACCCCGGCGGCCACGCAGGCCAGCGTCGCCGGCATCAGGTTCACGGTGGTCGCGGCGTCCGCGCGCAGGCGCGCCAGCGCGGCGTCGACCGCCGCCGCGTCCCGGCCGGCCCGCCATTCGCGTACGCCGGCCGCGGCAGCCGCCTCGACCGCCGGGTCCACCTGCTCGATCGCCTCGGCGCCGGCCGCGGTCAGCGGGGACGGCTCGGTCTCGGTGAACCGGTTGACGCCGATCACCACGTCGGTGCCGACCTCCATCCGCCGGCGCCGGTCGGCCAGCGAGGCGACCAGCGCGCTCTTGAGGTAGCCGGACTCCACGGCGGTCACCACGCCGCCCATCTCCAGCACCTTGTCCAGCTCGACCCGGGCGCCGGTGACGATGTCGTCGACGAGCGCGGTCATCACGTGCGAGCCGTCGAACAGGTCGGGATATTCGAGCAGGTCCGACTCGTACGCCAACACCTGCTGCATGCGCAGCGACCACTGCTGGTCCCACGGGCGGGGCAGGCCGAGCGCCTCGTTCCAGGCGGGAAGCTGCACGGCGCGGGCCCGGGCGTCCCGGGACAGCGTGACGCCGAGCATCTCCAGCACGATGCGCTGGATGTTGTTCTCCGGCTGCGCCTCGGTCAGGCCCAGCGAGTTGACCTGCACGCCGTAGCGGAACCGGCGCTGCTTCGCCTCCGTCACGCCGTAGCGGTCGCGGGTGATCTCGTCCCAGAGCGCGCCGAACGCGCGCATCTTGGCGATCTCCTCGACGAAGCGCACGCCGGCGTTGACGAAGAAGGAGATCCGCTGCACCACGTCGCCCATCCGCTCGGCCGGCACCTGGCCGGAGTCGCGCACGGTGTCCAGCACGGCGACCGCGGTGGCGAGCGCGAAGCCGACCTCCTGCACCGGCGTCGCGCCGGCCTCCTGGAGGTGGTACGAGCAGATGTTGACCGGGTTCCACCGCGGCATCTCGCGCAGCGTGTACGCGATGACGTCGGCGGTCAGCCGCAGCGAGGCGGCCGGCGGGAAGATGTACGTCCCCCGGGAGAGGTACTCCTTGATGATGTCGTTCTGCGTGGTGCCGGCGCAGCGGCGCAGCTCGGCGCCCTGCTCGACGGCGGCCGTGCCGTAGAGCGCGAGCATCCACATCGCCGGCGCGTTGATGGTCATCGAGGTGTTCATCTCGGCCAGCGGGATGCCCTCGACGAGCGTGCGCATGTCGCCGAGGTGGGCCACCGGCACGCCGACCCGACCCACCTCGCCGGCGGCCAGCTCGTGGTCGGGGTCGTAGCCGGTCTGGGTGGGCAGGTCGAACGCGACCGACAGCCCGGTCTGCCCCTTCGCCAGGTTGCGGCGGTAGAGCGCGTTGGAGGCCGCGGCGGAGGAGTGCCCGGCGTACGTGCGCATCACCCACGGGCGGTCCCGCTCCGGCAGGCGTCCCGGCATCGCGTCGTCCATGGCCGGAGTCTAAGTTACCGTTCAGTAAAATCGGCTGTGCAAAACCACACAGTTGGATGTCCGCGCCGGTGGGTCGGCCGGGCCCGCACATGTGGCCGACCCACCGGGCGGGTCACTCGCTGCGGGCGGTCTGCGGGCCGGTGACGCGTTCCAGCAGTGGCAGCGTGGCGGCGATGACGGCCAGGCAGCCGAGCAACCCGACGGCCACCACGGCGACGAAGCCGACCCCGGGCAGGCGCAGGTCGTAGTGCATCTGCGCGCGTAGGAACAGGTGCGCGGCGATCAGGCCCATCCCGACCGCGACCGCGGCGACGGTCAGCATCGGCACCACGCTCTCCAGCGCCACCACCCGGCGCAGCAGCCGCACCGGCGCGCCGGTGAGCCGCAGCAGGCTGAACGGCCGCTTCCGTTCGCTGAGGCCGGCCGCCACACCGACCGCCAGGCTGCATCCGGCGAGCACGAGGCTGGCCACCACGACCACGTCGGCCAACCGCTGCCAGCCCCGCATCGTGTTGGTGAAGTCGGACTCGAAGTCACCTGGCACGTTCGGGGCCACCGCGAAGGCGGGGATCGCGCGTTCGATGACCGTCCGGGCCCGCTCGACCGCGATCGGGCCGTCCGCGTCGACCGCCACGGAGTCCGCCGGCAGCCCGGGGAGGACGGCCGGGTCGACGGTGGACGCCGGCCAGATCCGGTCCGCCGAGGCGGACGCCCGCCAGGGGATCAGGCCCGACGCCACCTCGGCGACGGTCACCCCGTCGGCGCACCGCCCGTAGGCGGGTGGGATGTCCGCGCAGGCGATGACGCCGAACTCGTGGCCGAGGGCGCGCACCGGGTTCTGCCGGACGACCACCGGGTCCCGCACGCCGGGGACCGCGGCCAGGTCGGCCAGCAGCGTGGTGGGCACCGGCGCGTCGTCCCCCAGATAGAAGGAGAGCCGACCGGCCTCCAGCGAACCCCGGGGGGCCGGGCCGCGCTCGGCCGCGATCGTCCCCATGATGCCGACCGCCACGGTCGTCACGAAGAGCGCGAGCATCACGCCGCTGACCGCCCGGAACCCGGCCGCCGGGTTGTCGGCGAGCCGACGGGCGGCGATCAGCGCCGCCGGCCGGCTGGCCCGGGCCGCCATCGCCCGCGCCCCCACCATGGTCAACCAGGGACCACCGGCGATCAGCCCGATCATGATCAGGAGCAGCGCGGGCAGGAAGAGCGCGGTCTGGCCGTCCGCGGTGCCGGGCCGGTAGAGCAACGCGAAGCCCAGCCCGGCGAAACCGAGCACGAGCGGGATCAAGCGGTACGCCCGCGGCGGCCTCGGCGTCACCCGCCGGGTGACGCCGAGCGGGGAGATCCGCACCCGGCGCAGGGCGACCCGGGCGGCGACCGCCGCGCCCGCCGGCACCCCGAGCGCCACCAGCAGGACGTCCGGCACGCCGAGGGCGAGGTCGTCGGGGAAGTACGGCATGCCGGTGAACGGGATCCCGGCGAGCTGCGGGCGGAACGCGAGGAACAGCGCGAAGCCGACCGCGACACCGACGGCCGCGGCGAGCGTGGCTTCCCCGGCCGCGACCACCGAGATCTGTCGTGGGGTGGCCCCGACCAGGCGCATCGCGGCGAAGCGTTGCTCCCGGCGGGCGGCGCCGAGCCGGGTCGCGGTGCCGATGAAGATGAGCACGGGGAAGAGCAGCCCGCCGGCCACCACGCCGAGGATGAGGTCGATCGCGGTCTCCGGCAGCGGCGCCTCGTTGCCGGCCACCCGGGTGACCTCCCGGACCCCGACCAACGCGCCCACCTGGTCCGGGGTGCCGCCGACGAGGATGAGCAGGGCGTCCGGCGAGGTGAGCGCCGCCGGACCGATGAGGCCGACGTCGCGGCCCGGGTAGCGGTCGGCGAGCTGGTCGGCCGGGGTGGTGGCAAGCAGTTTCCGCATCGCCGGGGAGGCGTACCACTCGCCGGGTCCGGGGGGCCGGGGCACCCCGACCGGGGTGGGCACGGTCGGCCCGGTGGCGGCGACGTCGACGCGGAGGATCTGCGCGCCGTGGAAGTAGTCGTACCGGGTCGACCAGAGCAGCGGATCGGTGGTTCCGCCCGCCGTCTCCTGCGGGTACATCGCGGCGTACCGGCCGAGCTGGGTGTTGGTGGCGTGCACGCCGGCCACGGTGGTGAGCAGCAGTCCGGTGCCGATCGCGACGGCGGCGGCGATGACCACCAGCCGGACGAGCGCCTCCCGACCACCCGCGACGGCGAGCCGGAGCGCGAGGGAGATCACGAGCCGACCCGCGCCGGAGCGTTGATCCGCCCGTCCCGCACCACGACCTCGCGGTCGGCGTACGCGGCGACGCGCGGCTCGTGGGTGACCAGGATGACTGTGGTGCCCTGTTCCCGGGCGGTGTCGACGAGCAGGGCCATCACCTCCTCGCCGGTGAGCGAGTCGAGCGCGCCGGTGGGCTCGTCGGCGAAGAGCACCTGCGGGCGGGCGACCAGGCCCCGGGCCAGCGCGACCCGCTGCGCCTGCCCGCCGGACAGCTCACCGGAGCGGCGGTGCTCCAGGCCGGCCAGCCCGAGCCGGTCGAACCAGCCGTGCGCGGCCCGCAGCGCCGGCGCGCGGCGGACCCCGCCGAGCAGCAGCGGCAACGCGACGTTCTCCGCGGCGGTCAGTTCGGGGACGAGCTGGCCGAACTGGAAGACGAACCCGAAGCGGTCCCGGCGCAGCGCGCTCCGGTCGGCCTCGCCGAGCGTGTCGATCCGGTTGCCGTCGAAGTGAACCTCGCCGGAGTCGGGCGGCAGGATGCCGGCCAGGCAGTGCAGCAGCGTCGACTTGCCGGAGCCGCTGGGCCCCATCACGGCGACGACCTCACCGGCCTCCACGGCCAGGCTCGCGCCGCGCAGGGCGGGGGTCTCGCCGAACGCGAACGTGACGTCGCGCGCCTCGATCGTCACGGTCATCGCCGGACCTCCTTCCGCAGCGCGTCGAGTCGGGCGCCGGTCGCCTCGATCCATCGCAGGTCCGCCTCCAGGTGGTAGAGGCCATGGTCGGCGAGCATCACGTCGACCAGCCCACCGTTCCGCTTGACCTCGGTCAGCTCGCGCATCCGGTGCAGGTGGGCGGCGCGCTGGGTGTCCAGGTACGCCTCGGCCGGACGATCAAGCATCAGCGCGAGCACGACCTTGGCGAACAGCACGGTCTGCAGGTGGGGTTCCGGTTCCACCGGCTCGGTCAGCCAGTGCTCCACCTCGGTGGCGCCCCGGTCGGTGATGACGTAGCGCTTGCGGTCCGGCCCGGCACCGGGGGCGACGTCGCTGACCATCACCTTGCCGTCCCGGGCCAGCCGGCTCAGCGTCGAGTAGACCTGCCCGTACGGCAGCGGTTTGCCGCGTCCGAAGAACGTGTCGTAGTCGCGTTTCAGGTCGTAGCCATGGCTCGGTTCGCGTTCGAGCAGGCCGAGCAGGGTCAGGGGAACGGTCATGCGGCGATACTACACCGAGTGTATACCTCGCGTACATAGCTCACCCCGGGACCGGGCCGGGGGCCGCAGGACGCACACTTGAGTCATGGACCAGCAGCTCGCGATCTCCGTACGGGGACTGCGCAAGACGTACGGCGACAACGTCGCGGTGGCCGGGGTGGACCTGGACGTCCACCGGGGCGAGGTGTTCGCCCTGCTCGGCCCGAACGGCGCGGGCAAGACCACCACTGTCGAGATCCTGGAGGGCTACCGGCACCGCGACGCCGGCGAGGTGCGGGTGCTCGGGGTCGACCCGGCCCACGCCGACGCCGACTGGCGCGCCCGGGTCGGGATCGTGCTCCAGGGGACCGGCGAGTTCGACGAGCTGACCGTGGGTGAGGTGGTCCGGCACTTCTCCGGCTTCTACCCGGACGCCGACGACCCGGCCAAGGTGGTCGAACGCGTCGGGCTGGGCGCCAAGGCGAAGGCGCGCACGCACACGCTCTCCGGCGGCCAGAAGCGCCGCCTGGACGTGGCGCTGGGCATCATCGGCCGCCCCGAGCTGCTCTTCCTCGACGAGCCGACCACCGGTTTCGACCCGGAGGCCCGGCGCGAGTTCTGGGACCTGATCCGGGACCTGGCCGCCGCCGGCACCACCATCGTGCTCACCACCCACTACCTGGACGAGGCCGAGGCGCTCGCCGACCGGGTCGGCGTGATCGCGGCCGGCCGGGTGGTGGAGGTCGCGCCGCCGAACATGCTGGGCAACCGCCAGGAGTCGCTGGCGACCGTCTCCTGGCGTAACCCGGACGGGACGCCCGGGTCGGCGCAGACCGCGACGCCGACGGCGCTGGTGTACGACCTGGCCGCGCGCTTCGGCGGCGAGGTGCCCGGCCTCACCGTGACCCGGCCGACCCTGGAAGACGTCTACCTGCGGATGATCGGACACTGATGACCACCACGACGAAGCCGACGGCCCCGGTCGCCGCCGCACCGGCCCGGCGGACCGGCGCGGGTGCGCTGGCGCTGCGCCAGGGCCGGCTGGAGATCACCCAGTTCCTGCGCAGCCGGGAGTCCGTCGTGTTCACGATGGGCTTCCCGATCATCATGATCCTGATCTTCGCGGCGATCTTCAGCGACGAGATCGCCCCGGGCGTCAGCTACACGCAGTACTTCATCACCGGCATGATCGCGACCGGCCTGATGACGGTGAGCTTCCAGAACCTCGGCATCTGGATCCCGATCGAGCGGGACCGGGGCGTGCTCAAGCGCTACCGGGGCACGCCGATGCCGAAGTGGGTCTGGTTCGCCGGCAAGGTGATCATGGTGGTGGTGATCGGTGTCGCCGAGACCGCGCTGCTGCTCGCCGTCTCGGTGGCGTTGTTCGACCTGGACCTGCCGCAGACCGCCGCCAAGTGGCTCACGTTCGGCTGGGTCGCCGTGCTCGGTGTCACCGCCTGCACGCTCTGCGGCATCGCCATCTCGTCGCTGGCCCGTACCGCCCGCAGCGGCTCGGCCGTGGTCACCCCGGTCGCGCTGGTCCTCCAGTTCATCTCCGGCGTGTTCTTCGTCTTCACCAGCCTGCCCACCTGGATGCAGCAGGTCGCGGCGATCTTCCCGCTGAAGTGGATGT
The DNA here is from genome assembly GCF_049841835.1 of Micromonospora sp. DT227. NCBI lineage: Bacteria > Bacillati > Actinomycetota > Actinomycetes > Micromonosporales > Micromonosporaceae > Micromonospora > Micromonospora sp. DT227. The sequence continues at coordinate 178,960 of NZ_JBNCLA010000002.1, forward strand.
GCCAGGGCCTGCGTTCGGTCTTCCTCCCGGACAGCTTCGGCGCCCAGGAGCCGGGCGGCTCGTTCGAGCTGGGCACGGTCGCGCTGGTGCTCGGCGCGTGGTGCGTGATCGGCCTGGTCCTCTGCCTGACCACGTTCCGCTGGACCACCCGCCGCGACGGCTGAGGTGTAAGGAGGGGCCCCTTCTTAACGCCTGGCGTATAGGAAGGGGCCCCGCCTAACACGAGGTGGCACACTCGCCGGCATGGCACGCACGTTGAGCCGGCGGGCACTCCTCACCGCCGGGGGCGGGATCGCCGGCGTCGGGCTGGTCGGCGGGCTCGCCGCCCGGCAGCTCGCCGAGCCCCGCCCCGGGCCCGGACCCGCCGTGCCGGACGCCTCCGCCGGCGACGAACGGCTGATCCGCATCGCCTCCGCCGCGCGCGGCCGGGAGGTGGACTTCTGGACCGCCGTCCCGGACGGCTACGGCGACGGCCGCGGCCTGCCCGTCTGCCTGGTCCTGCACGGCGCCTCGGCCACCCCGCGCGACTACGGCCGGTTCGGGCTGGCCCGTTTCCTCACCGACGCGGTACGCCGCGGCGCCCCGCCGTTCGCGCTCGCCGGCGCCACCGGCGGCCGACTCTCCTGGCGCCCCTCGGGCCGCGACGACCCGCAGCGGATGGTGCGCGAGGAGGTGCCCGCCTGGTGCGCCCGGCGCGGCTTCGACAGCAGCCGGCTGGCCGTCTGGGGCTGGTCGATGGGGGGCTTCGGGGCGCTGCTGCTCGCCGAGACGTACCCGGACTGGGCGCGGATGGTCGCGGCCTTCTCGCCGGCGGTCAGCCGCGGCGACGCGGTCTTCACCGGCGTGGAGAGGTTGCGTGGCACACCGGTCGGGCTCTGGTGCGGCCGGCAGGACAACTTCCTGAAGGACGTCCGCGCACTGGCCCGGGTGCTGCCCGAACGCCCGGTACGCGCGTCCTGGGCCGACGGGCGGCACAACTTCGGCTACTGGGGCACCGTCATCCCGGACGCGTTCGCGCTGCTCGGCGCCGCGCTCACCCCGCCCCGGCCGTGAGCCGCCCCCGACCGTCACGGGCCGGGGGCGGTCCGCACGACTCAGTACGGGTAGAAACCCTGGCCGGACTTGCGGCCCAGGTCACCGGCGGTGGCCATGCGCTGGAGCAGCTCCGGCGGGAAGAACTTCTCGTCCGCCGTGTCGGTGTAGATGTTGCGGGTGGCGTTGAGCAGCACGTCCACGCCGGTCAGGTCGATCGTGGCCAGCGGGCCCATGGCGTGCCCGAAGCCCAGCTTGCAGGCGGTGTCCAGATCCTCGGCGGAGATCACGCCGGACTCCACCAGCCTGACCGCCTCCATCGCCAGCGCGCAGACCAGCCGGGTGGTGACGAAACCGGCGATGTCCCGGTTGACCACCACGACGGTCTTGCCGATCTCCTCGGCGAACGACCGGGCGGTGTCCATGGTCGCGTCGGCGGTCTTGTAGCCCCGGACCAGCTCGCAGAGCTTCATCATCGGCACCGGCGAGAAGAAGTGGGTGCCGACCACCGACTCCGGACGCTGCGTGGCGGTGGCGATCTGGGTGACCGGGATGGCCGAGGTGTTGGTGGCCAGCACCGCGTCCGCCTTGCAGATCTTGTCCAGCGCGCGGAACACCTCGTGCTTGATCTCGATCTTCTCGAAGACCGCCTCGACCACGATGTCCGCGTCGGCCGCCGCCTCCAGCTCGGTGGTCGGGGTGATCCGGGCCAGCGTCGCCTCGACGTCGGACGCCTCGATCTTGCCCTTCTCGGCGAACTTCGCCAGCGACTTCCGGATGCCGTCGACGCCCCGCTTCGTGGCCGCGTCGTCGACGTCGCGCAGCGTCACCTGCCAGCCCGCCTGCGCCGCCACCTGGGCGATGCCCGAGCCCATCAGCCCGGCACCGACGACCGCGAGTCGACCCGCCATCTGCTTCTCCCTCGCCCGTTTCCTACAACGTCTGGGAGAACCCTACTTAACGAGGGATAAGGACCGTCAGATGGCCAGGTCCGGCTCCTCCGGCGCGGTGCCCCGCTCCACCTCGACGCCGAGCGCCCGCAGGTCCGCCACGAAGTCCGGGTAGCCCCGGTCGACGTGGTGCACGTGCGAGACCTCGGTAAGCCCGTCCGCGCACAGCCCGGCGATGATCAGGCCGGCACCGGCCCGGATGTCGGTGGCCCGAACCGGGGCGCCGGAGAGCCGCTCCCGGCCGCAGACCAGGGCGTGGTGACCGTCGGTGCGGATCTCCGCGCCGAGCCGCATCATCTCGTTGGCGAACATGAACCGGCCGTCGAAGATGTTTTCCGTGATCAGGGAGCCGCCGTGGCTCACCGCGGCCAGCCCGATCGCCATCGGCAGCAGGTCGGTGGCGAAGCCCGGGTAGGGCAGCGTGACCACGTCCACCGCCGCCGGCCGGTCGTCCATCCGGACCCGGAACGCGTCGCCGCGTGTCTCCACCAGGCCGCCGGCCGAGACCAGCTTGTCCAGCGCGACCTCCAGGTAGGCCGGGTCGAGGCCGGTCACGGTGACGTCGCCGCGGGTCATCGCGGCGGCGAACGCCCAGGTGCCGGCCACGATCCGGTCCCCCACCGTGGCGTGCCGCACCGGGCGCAGGTCGGGCACGCCGACGATCTGCACCGTCGAGGAACCGGCGCCGGAGATCCGGGCGCCCATCCGGTTCAGCATGGTGCAGATGTCGACGATCTCCGGCTCCCGGGCCGCGTTGTCGATCGTCGTGGTGCCCCGGGCCAGCACCGCCGCCATCACCAGGTTCTCGGTGGCACCCACGCTCGGGAAGTCCAGCACGATGTCCGCGCCGTGCAGCCCGTCGGGCGCCTCGGCGATGACGAAGCCGTGCTCACCGGAGATGTCCGCGCCCATCCGGGCCAACCCGGCGATGTGCATGTCCAGGCCGCGCGAGCCGATCGCGTCGCCGCCGGGGTGGGCCACCCGGACGTGCCCGCGCCGCGCCAGCAGCGGGCCGAGCACGCAGATCGACGCGCGCAGCCGGCGGACCAGGTCGTAGTCGGCCTCCGCGCCCGGCCGCTCCGGCACGTCGATGACGACCGAGCGGGACCGCTCCTTGCCGCCGCCGGCGACCATCGGGTCGACCGGGTCGTCGGGGCCGAAGCGTACGCCGCAGCCGAGCCGGCGCAGCACCTCACCCATGATCGCGATGTCGGTGATCCGGGGCACGTTGGTGATCACGCTGCGGCCGGGCGCGAGCAGCGCGGCGGCCATCAGCTTCAACGCCGAGTTCTTCGCGCCCACCACGTGCACGGTGCCGGCCAGCCGGGCGTCCCCGCGTACCCGGATGACGTCGACGTCGCTGACCGCCGGGTCGCCGGCGTCGCCCGGCCCCACCGCGGTCGGCCGGTCGGGCCGTACCGGGATGGTCAGGTCAGGTATCCGTAGGCTGTGCGTCATGGCCGTCCACCTCACGCGCATCTACACCAAGGCCGGCGACGCCGGCATGACCAGGCTGAGCAACAACGAGCAGGTGCCGAAGACCGATCCGCGGATCGCCGCGTACGCGGACGTCGACGAGTGCAACGCCTCGATCGGCGTCGCGCTCGCCCTGGGGCAGCTCCCGGACGAGCTGCGCGGGGTGCTGGAGTCCGTGCAGAACGACATGTTCGACGTCGGCGCGGACCTGGCGACGCCGGTCGAGCCGGACCCGGCGTACCCGCCGCTGCGGGTCACCGAGGAGTACGTCGAGCGCCTCGAGGGCTGGTGCGACGAGTTCAACGCGCGCCTGGGCAAGCTCGACTCCTTCATCCTCCCCGGCGGCACCGCGGGCGCGGCGCTGCTGCACGTGGCACGGACGACCGCCCGGCGCGCCGAGCGTGCGGCATGGGCGTTGGTCGCGCACGACCCCGATCGGACCAGCACGCTCCCGGCAAAGTATCTCAACCGGCTCTCCGATCTGCTCTTTATCCTGTCAAGAACGGCAAATCCGGGCGGCGACGTGCTATGGGTGCCGGGCGGGAAGCGCTGACCGTCAGCGGGCCGCACCACGCGCAGGCCCGCATACCCGACCTGACGGCAGCCAGTCGTACCCGGTGACCGGATTCCGGCGGAGCGGCCGGCCGGGTCAGCAGCGGTCGACCGCGCCCCGCCGGACGGGCGCGGTCCGGCCCGCCCCCGGCCGGCGGGAACCCGGCCGGCGGCGGGTGCCGCCCGCCCGCGCCGACACCGGCCCGGAGCAGGCGCGGCGGGCCGCGCGCCGTCGGCGTACCCGCAGACGCCGGAACGCCACCGCGAGCGCGACCGCCACCACCACCGCCACCCCGGCGGCGGCCGGGAGACCGGCCGGCAGTCCGCCGGCCGCCCAGCCCACCAGCACGGTGCCGGGCACCCAGACGACGACCGCCAGGCCGTCGAAGAGCACGAACCGGCGGTACGGCAGTCCGGCCGCCCCGGCCACCCGGGGCACCAGCGTGCGGACGAACGCGGTCCAGCGACCCAGCAGCACCGCGGTCCCGCCCCGGGCGGCGACCAGCGCCTCGGCCCGCCGCCAGCGAGGTTCCCCCACCCACCGGCCGACCGGCCCACCACGCAGGCGGGGGCCGAGCAGCCGCCCCTCCAGATAGCCGAGCTGGTCCCCGGCGAACGCGGCGGTGGTGGTCACCGCCAGCGCGGCGCCCAGGTCGACGCGGCCGGCACGGGCCAGCAGGCCGACCGTCAGCATGGTGGTCGCGGCCGGCAGCACCAACCCGGCCAGCAGCCCCACCTCGCCGGCGAGCACCGCCGCCGCGACCAGCAGAAGAAGGCCCGGCGGCAGGGTGTCGAGCCGGTCCACCAGGGAATCCAGGAAGGTCATGCCTACCAGCGTCGCCGCGGCGTCGGCCGGTGAAGTCCTGCCCGCGGCCGGGGCGGGTCCTCCGGGTGGCCGGTCGTGGCCCTAGGGTCCACCCGGATCCGGCACCGGGTTGAACCCGTCGTCGACCAGACCGAGCCGGTGCGCCACCACCGCGGCCTGCACCCGGTTCCGCAGTTCCAGCTTCTCCATCGCGGCCGAGACGTGCGTCTTCACCGTGGTCACGCCGAGGTGCAGCCGGGCGGCGATCTCCGCGTTCGACAGTCCCGCCCCGACCAGCGCCAGCACCTCCCGCTCCCGCGGGCTGAGCAGGCCCAGCCCCGCGACGGCCGGATCGGGGGTACGGTCGCGGTCGTGCGCGGCGAGCGCGCGGCGCAGCACCCGCGCCAGCACCGGCGGGGCGAGCAGCGGCTCACCCTGGGCGGCCCGCCGCACCGCGTCGACCAGTTCCTCCGGGGCGCCGTCCTTCACCAGGTACCCCTGCGCGCCCGCGCCGAGCGCCCCGTAGACGTTCGCGTCGTCCGCGAACGTGGTCAGCACCAGCACCCGGGCCGCCGGCTGCTGCCGCAGGATCCGCCGGGTCGCCTCGATGCCGTCGAGCCGGGGCATCCGCAGGTCCATCAGGATGACGTCCGGCCGTAGCCGCTCGGCGAGCCGGACCGCCTCGTGGCCGTCGCCGGCCTCGCCCACCACCTCGAAGCCCCCGGCCGTCCGCAGCACCAGGCCCACCCCGGCCCGGACCAGCGCCTGGTCGTCGACCACCAACACTCTGATCATTCGTTCTCCCTGATCGGCAGCCGTACCCGGACCCGCCAGCCGCCACCCTCCGTGCCACCCGCGACGAGCGTCCCACCGAGCAGGCCCACCCGCTCCCGCATGCCCCGCAGCCCGTGCCCCGAGGCCGGCAACCGGGGGCCCGGACGCGCCGGGCCGCTGTCCCACACCTCGATCAGCAACGCGCCACCGGTCACCTGGACGTCGACCGAGACGACCGCGCCCGGCCCGGCGTGCTTCAGGCTGTTGGTCAGCGCCTCCTGCACCACCCGGGCCGCGGTCGTGCCTCCCACCAGCGGCATGTGCAGCACCTCGGGCATCCGTACCTGCACCGCCAGGCCGGCCTCCCGCACCCGGCGGGCCGCGTCCCGGATCACCTGCGCCGGATCGACGGACGTCTCGGCCGGCGCCACCGCGTCCGGGTCACGGAGCACCTCCAGCAGTTCCCGCAGCTCGTCCAGCACCTGACCGGCGGTGTCCCGCAGCTCGTCGAGCGCCAACACCGCCTCGTCGGGGCGGCCGGTGTGCTGTACCGCGTACCGGGCGGCGCCGGCCCGCAGCGCGATCGCCGCGACGTGGTGCGCGACGATGTCGTGCAGGTCCCGGGCGATCGCGGTGCGCTCGGTCAGCCGGACCATCCGGGTCTCCGTCGCCCGCCGCTCCTCCGCCTCCCGGGCCCGTTCCTCGGCCGCGCGGGCGGCCTGGCGCACGCCGCTGAGGTAGCGGCCGAAAGCCACCGGCGCGGCGGCGATCCCGGCCAGCATCACCAGCCGCAACACGCCGACACCGCCGCGGAGGACCTCCGCGTTGCCCGGGTCGATCACGTTGACCAGCGTCACGGTCAGCAGCAGCGCGTACCCGGCGGCCGTGGCCGGCCAGCTCGACCGGTACGCGACGTAGCCCAACGCGACCGCGGCGGCGAACTGGGCGGTGTCCGCGCCGGTCACCGTCACCGCGTCGGCCACCACCAGCAACGCCGACGTGGCGAGCAGCACCGGCCACGGCCAGCGCCGGACGCCCACCAGGACCAGGCCGGTGAGCACCGCGAAGACCCCCGCCCAGGCCTCGCGCGGAATGCCGGGGATGACGATCCGGGTGCTGATCAACCCCAGCGCGGCCGTGCCGAGCCCGAGCAGCAGCTCGGGCCACCAGCTCCACCGCCTGCCCCCCATGCGGCCACCATACGGAGCCGGACGCGGCGGCCGGCCCTTCCACCGGCCGGTGCCCCTCCTCCGACTGGCCGGTGTGCCGGCCCGCCGCACGAGACCCGGGCGGCGTCCACGCGCCTACCGTCGGTCGGCGTGATCAGCGACGCCCCCACCTTCCTCGGCCAGTTCGCCCGGCACCCGTTCGCCACCGGCGCGGTGTTGCCCAGCGGGTCGGTCCTCGCCCGGGACATCACCGCCGCCGTGCCCCGCAACGGGCATCCGCTGGTGGTGGAGCTGGGCCCCGGCACCGGCGCCTTCACCCGGGCCATCCAGCAGCGGCTGGCCGGACGCGGCCAGCACCTGGCGGTCGAACTGAACCCGAGCTTCGCCGCCGCGCTGGCCCGTCGTCACGCCGCCGTCGAGGTGGTACGCGCCGACGCCGCCACCCTCGACCGGGTGTTGACCGAGCGGCACCTGCCCGCCGCCGACGTGGTGGTGAGCGGGCTGCCCTGGGCGGCCTTCGGCGCCGGGCGGCAACTGGCCGTTCTCGACGCGGTGCGGGCGGCGCTGCGGCCGAGCGGCGTGTTCACCACGTTCGCGTACCGGCACGCGCTCGCGACCCGGCCCGCCCGCCGCTTCCGGCACCTGCTGACCAGGGCGTTCGAGGAGGTGACGATCGGGCGGACGGTCTGGGCGAACCTGCCACCGGCCCTGGTCTACCACTGCCGTCGACCGGTGAGCCGCTGAAGGCCGGCACCCCTGTCCGGGGTGCCGGCCTTCACGCTCGGTCTTACTTGGTCCAGTGCTGGTTGACCAGGTCGGTGGCCTGCTTCTCCCACTGCGCGTACGCATCCGGGTAGGCGGACACCTGCACGGTCTGGGCGGCCTTGGTCACCGGCATGTCCTGCCACCCGTCGACCTGCTTCAACCCCTTCAGGAACGCCAGGGTCGAGTACTCGGGATCGGTGATCTGCTCCGGGGTGCCCCACCCACTGGAGGGGCGCTGCTGGAACAGGCCCAGCGAGTCGTGGTCATTCTTGTCGCCGAGGTGGCCCAGGTTCTCCAGCTTCGACTCCTGCAACGCCGTCGCGATCGAGACCACCGCCGCCCGCTCGGGCAGGCCAGCCTTCTTCGTCGCGGCGATGATCGCCTTGACGTTGGCCGTCTGCTCGTCGTTGAGGTTGATCGTCGACTGCTCACCCTGCACACTCGCCACCGCAACCGGCTTGCTGGCGGTGGCGGCATGCGCGGACTCGACGTGACCGGCGATCGGACCGGCGAACACACCACCGGTGAAGGCCAGACCAGCAATACCCAGAACGCTCTTACGCAGCATCGTGTTCATGGTGGGGGCTCCATTCGGGGGTCAACGCACCGGGGGAGGTGCGGGCACCGTCAGGCGCTCAAGAAAAGTTCTGGCTGCTCGCGGGGCGGGGGCCTCGACGCGGGCGCCGGAAGACTGTGCAACGACCGGGGCCCCACCGTCATTCCCAGGGGACTGGCGGGGCGCTTGCCTTCCTCGGCCGTGCACCGGGATACAACGCCGCGACCCCCCGACCCATTCCACCGCCAGCGTGCCGCCCACCACCCCGAAACCGGACATCCCACCCCACGCGGGAACGCCCCCGACATCCCGACCGTCGATCTTGCAGTTGTGGTCCGGCCATAACGGCACAAAACCGGCATTACGCGGGCAGCAACTGCAAGATCGGCGCAGTGCAGGGGGGCGGGGACCGGGGACGGGACGGGGGCGTCAGGCGGCGGGCCAGTCCTGGGAGGCCAGACGTGGCGAGGCCGCCCCCGGAGGGGCGGCCTCGAGCCAGGAGAGGAAACCGGTCACCGTGGATCGCGCCATGGCGATCTCGACCGGAGCATGGTCGCTGGTACAGCGCAGGATCACCCAGTCCGCCGGCATGGAGAGGCGCTCCTGCCCCTCGGGCAGTCGGCGGCGCTCCACCGCCAGCCCCTTGCGGGAGAGCACCCGCTTCGGGCGGAGCGCGAAGCTGAACATGCGGTACCAGCGGAGCTGATCGCCGGCGAACCGCCCGAAGCCGGGTGACCAACCACGGCCGTCGAGCATCGTGGTGACCCGGACGCTCAGCCGGATGATTCCCCCACTACGGGTGAACAGGGCCCGCCGGATGAAGAGGATCAGAAGCGCGACGACGACGACCGCGACGCCGATTCCGATCCCTTCCACGATCTCCATCGGCGGGTCGGCTCAGCGGGCCGGAGTGGCCGGGGTGGCGCTCTCGGCGAGGACGGTCACGCCCTCACCGGTGACCGACAGAAAGCCGCCGGCGACGTCGTACGCGACCTGCTGGCCACCGGCCTGCTTGATGCGCACCTGGCTGGGCTCCGCGAGCTGGCCGAGCAGCGGCGCGTGCCCCGGCAGCACACCGAGCTCACCCTCGGTCGTCCGGGCGACGACCATCTCGGCCTCACCGGTCCAGACCTTCTCCTCGACGGCTACGAGCTCGACGTGAAGCTGCTGTGCCACGCTGTCTCCTTGCTGCGGCGGCGGATTGCCGAAAGTCTAGTCGCGCCCCCGGGCGCCACCCAACGCGGGTGGTGAGAGCCGGGCCACGGCACTCCGCACCCGCTCAGGCTACTGGCTCTTCTGCTTGAAGTCGGGGTGCTCCAGCAGGAACGCGTCCAACTGCTCGGCACGCAGGGCGGCGAAGAAGTCGTCGGCCGGCGCGAGGAGCTGTTCGCCCCGGTAGGCGCTGCCGCTCCCGATCGGCCCGCCGGGCAGCTTGATCGTCTCGATGGCGTCGGGACGGATGTCCTTGAGCGCGAGGCCGAAGTCGACGACGCTGTTGCCCCGGCCGTTGAAGACCAGCGACTGCCCGGCGGCCCGCAGCACCCGGTCCAACTTGACCGGGTTGGCCACCACGTCGGCGCTGAACGCCTGGCTCACCATCGCCTTGACGAACTGCTGCTGGTGCCGCTGCCGGCCGTAGTCCGCGTCCGGCACGCCGTTCTTGGGGTAGCGCTGCCGGACGTAGTCCAGCGCCTGCCAGCCCGTGAGGTGGGCGTTGCCCTTCTTGTACCGGGCCTGCGGGCCGAGGTAGCCACCCCCGCCCGGCTTGAGCTGGCGCGGCGTGCCGTCCGGCTGGAGGTGCTCGGACTTCACGTCGCGCTCGATGTACAGGTCGACGCCACCCATGGCGTCCACGATCTTCTTGAACCCGCTGAAGTTGATGATCGCGCCGGCGTCGAAGCGCTTGATGCCGGTGACCTCCTGCACGGTCTTGGCGAGCAGCTCGAAGCCCTGCGCGGCGCTCGGGTTCTTGCCCGGCACGTTGCTGCCGTGCGACATGGCGGCGTTGATCCGGTCGGTGCCGCCGGAGTAGTCGGCCTTCGGGAAGGCCGGGATGTCCACCCGCAGGTCGCGCGGGAGCGAGAAGAGATAGCCCCGGTCCATGCCGGCCGGCACGTGCAGGATCATGATCGAGTCGGAGAGCGGACGGGCCGTCGAGGTGCGGGGGTCGATGCCGACCAGCAGGATGTTGAGCGGGCCCTTGATGTCGCTCTTCTTCTCGGTGGCGCCGGCCGCCTGGTCGCCGAAGAGGTCGCCCTTGCCGACCGCGCCCTCGTAGCGCGCGACGAGGGTGTGGTAGCCCACCAGCACCGAGCCGCTGAGCACCATCATGACGATGCCGAGGATGGTGCTGACCCGGGCCCACCGCGGCACGCCACGCCACATGGACCGCTTGCCCCGGTCCGTGCCGCCCTTACCCACGAGCATCTCCTATCGTCGCGCCCACGAAGAGGAGACGGGCGCAGGGGTCCGTTTCGTTGCAGAGATCAACGACGGTGACGCGAATTCGTGTCACGAACGGTACCGCGCGCTTCGGCGGACCGCTTGCCGGCCAACCGGGCATCTGGTACGGGACCGGTCGTGAACAGGCGAAGGCCGCCCCGACGAGATGTCGGGACGGCCTTCGTGGTGTGAGCGGGCTCTCAGCCCTCCTCACCCATCAGCTCCTCGGCCTTGGCCTTGAGGTCCTCCAGGCCGCCGCACATGAAGAACGCCTGCTCCGGGAAGTGGTCGAACTCCCCCTCGCTGATCCGGCGGAAGGCGTCGATGGTCTCCGCGATCGGGACCGTCGAGCCCGGCACGCCGGTGAACTGCTCGGCCGCGTAGGTGTTCTGCGAGAGGAACCGCTCGATCCGGCGGGCGCGGCCGACGGTGAGCTTGTCCTCCTCGGAGAGCTCCTCGATGCCCAGGATGGCGATGATGTCCTGCAGGTCCTTGTAGCGCTGCAGGATCCGCTTCACCTCGGTGGCGACGGCGAAGTGGTCCTCGCCGACGAACTCCGGGGCGAGGATCCGGGACGAGGACGCCAGCGGGTCCACGGCCGGGTAGATGCCCTTGTCGGAAATCGACCGCTCCAGGTTGGTGGTCGCGTCGAGGTGGGCGAACGTGGTGGCCGGCGCCGGGTCGGTGTAGTCGTCGGCGGGCACGTAGATCGCCTGCATCGAGGTGATGGCCTGGCCCCGGACGGAGGTGATCCGCTCCTGGAGCTCGCCCATCTCGTCGGCCAGGGTCGGCTGGTAACCCACCGCGCTCGGCATGCGGCCGAGCAGCGTGGAGACCTCGGAACCGGCCTGGGTGAAGCGGAAGATGTTGTCGATGAAGAGCAGCACCTCCTGCTTCTTCACGTCGCGGAAGTACTCCGCCATGGTGAGCGCGGAGAGCGCGACCCGCAGCCGGGTGCCCGGCGGCTCGTCCATCTGGCCGTAGACCAGCGCGGTCTTGTCGATGACGCCGGACTCGGTCATCTCGGCGATGAGGTCGTTGCCCTCGCGGGTGCGCTCACCCACGCCGGCGAAGACCGAGGTACCACCGAAGTTCCGGGCCACCCGGGTGATCATCTCCTGGATGAGCACCGTCTTGCCCACGCCGGCGCCGCCGAACAGGCCGATCTTGCCGCCCTTGACGTACGGGGCCAGCAGGTCGATGACCTTGATGCCGGTCTCCAGCATCTCGGTCTTCGGCTCCAGGTCCGCGAAGGCCGGGGCCTTGCGGTGGATGCCCCAGTGGTCGTCCGCCTGGATCGTCTCGCCCTCGGTCAGGTTGAGGCACTCGCCGATCGCGTTGAACACGTGGCCCTTGACCGCGTCGCCCACCGGCACGCTGATCGGCGAGCCGGTGTCCCGGACGTCGGCGCCGCGGACCAGGCCGTCGGTCGGCTGCATGGAGATGGCGCGGACCAGGTTGTCACCCAGGTGCTGGGCGACCTCCAGGGTCAGCGTCTTCTCACCGCCGGAGAGCGTCACGTCGACGTGCAGGGCGTTGAACAGACCCGGCATGGCGTCGCGCGGGAACTCGGCGTCGACGACCGGGCCGATGACCCGGACCACGCGACCCGTGGCCGTCTTGGTCTCCACTGCGGATACAGTCATCACACTTCACTTCCCGACGCGGCCAGCGCGTTCGCGCCGCCGACGATCTCACTGATCTCCTGGGTGATCCCGGCCTGACGGGCCGAGTTCATCTCACGCGTGTACTTCTCGATCATGTCTTCGGCGTTGTCGGTGGCGCTCTTCATCGCCCGCCGACGGGCGGCCGACTCACTCGCCGCCGACTCCAGCAACGCCGCGTAGATGCGCGTGTTGATGTACTTCGGCAGCAGCGCGTCGAGCAGCGACTCCGGCTCCGGCTCGAACTCGTACGCCGGCAGCAGGCCCTCGGACCGCGGCCGGTCCTCGACCTGCATCGGGCCGACGATCCGGGTCACCGGGTTCTGCGTCATCAGGGACTTGAACTCGGTGTACACGATGTGCAGCTCGTCCACGCCGAGGACCCCGTCCGCCCCGGCGTGGCCGTCCGCGTCGTCCGCGCCGGCGGTGAACGCCTTGATCAGCGTGTCACCGACCTCGCGGGCGTCGTCGAACGACGGCTGCTCGGAGAAGCCCGTCCAGCTGGCGGCCATCTCCCGGTTGCGGAACCGGTAGAACGCCACGCCCTTGCGGCCGATGACGTAGAGCACCGGCTCCTTGCCGTCGGCGCGCAGCCGGGCGATCAGCGACTCGGCGGTCCGGATCGCGTTCGAGCTGTACCCGCCGGCCAGACCGCGGTCGGCGGTGACCAGCAGGACGCCCGCCCGCCGCACCCGCTCACGCGGGGTGAGCAGCGGGTGGTCGATCCGCGCGTTGGAGGCCAGCGCCGTCAGCACGCCGGTGATCGCCTCGGCGTACGGCAGCGAGGCCGCCACCTTGGCCTGGGCCTTGGCGATGCGGCTCGTCGCGACGAGCTCCATCGCCTTGGTGATCTTCTTCATCCCCTTGGCGGAACGGATCCGCTGTCGGAGAACGCGTACCTGGGCGGCCATCGGATCAGCTCTCGGCGGGGCGGTCGGTGGTGCCGTCGCGGAAGCGGGTCACCGTCTCGCGGGTCTGCTCGCCCTCCAGCGGCTCGGCCGGGGCCTCGTTGACGCGGACCTCGTCCTCCTTGCCCAGGAAGACCTGCTTGAACTCGGCGATGGCCGAGTCCAGCGAGGCGATGATGTCGTCGCCCCACTTGTTGTCCGCGATCGAGGCCAGCACGCCCTCGTGCTTGTGCCGGAGGTACTGGAGGAACTCCGACTCGAAGCGGCGGACCTCGCCGACCGGGACGTCGTCCAGCTTGCCCTCGGTGCCGGCCCAGACGGAGACGACCTGCTCGTTGACCGGGTACGGCGAGTAGTTCGGCTGCTTGAGCAGCTCGACCAGGCGGGAACCACGGGCGAGCTGGTTCTGCGAGGCGCGGTCCAGGTCGGAGGCGAAGGCGGCGAACGCCTCCAGCTCACGGAACTGGGCCAGGTTGAGCCGCAGCGAGCCGGCGACCTTCTTCATCGGCTTCACCTGCGCGGCGCCGCCGACCCGGGAGACCGAGGTGCCGACGTTGATGGCCGGCCGGACGCCCTGGTTGAACAGGTCGGTCTCGAGGAAGATCTGACCGTCGGTGATCGAGATGACGTTGGTCGGGATGAACGCCGAGATGTCGTTCGCCTTGGTCTCGATGATCGGCAGGCCGGTCATCGAGCCGCCGCCCAGCTCGTCGGAGAGCTTCGCGCAGCGCTCCAGCAGGCGGGAGTGCAGGTAGAAGACGTCACCCGGGTACGCCTCACGGCCCGGCGGGCGGCGCAGCAGCAGCGACACGGCCCGGTACGCCTCGGCCTGCTTGCTCAGGTCGTCGAAGACGATCAGGACGTGCTTGCCGCCGTACATCCAGTGCTGTCCGATGGACGAGCCGGTGTAGGGCGCGAGGTACTTGAAGCCGGCCGGGTCGGAGGCCGGGGAGGCGACGATGGTGGTGTACTCCATCGCGCCCGCCGCCTCCAGCGTCCCCTTGATGGAGGCGATGGTGGAGGCCTTCTGGCCGATCGCGACGTAGATGCAGCGGACCTGCTTCGTCGGGTCGCCGGAGCGCCAGTTGTCCCGCTGGTTGAGGATGGCGTCCAGCGCGACGGTGGTCTTGCCGGTCTTCCGGTCACCGATGATCAGCTGACGCTGGCCACGGCCGACCGGGGTCATCGCGTCGATGGCCTTGATGCCGGTCTGCAGCGGCTCGAAGACGGACTGCCGGGCCATCACGTTCGGGGCCTGGAGCTCCAGCTCGCGGAAGCCCTCGTTGGCGATGTCGCCGATGGCGTCGATCGGCTCGCCGAGCGCGTTGACCACGCGGCCGAGGAACGCGTCACCGACCGGCACGGAGAGCACCCGGCCGGTGCGCTTGACGCGCTGACCCTCTTCGATCCCGCCGAAGTCGCCGAGGACGACGACACCGATCTCGCGCACGTCGAGGTTCAGCGCCACGCCGAGCGTGCCGTCCTCGAACTCCAGGAGCTCGTTGGTCATGGTCGAGGGCAGACCCTCGACGTGGGCGATGCCGTCGCCGGCATCGGCGACGGTGCCGACCTCCTCACGGGAGACGTCGGCCGTGTAGGAGGAGACGTAGCGCTCCAGGGCGCCGCGGATCTCCTCCGTCGAGATGGTCAGCTCGGCCATCCTCTGCTTCCTTAAAGTTCAGGGGCCCGGGATACCAGGTACCGACCGGTCCGATGGCGTCGAAATCAGGGCTGCAAGACGCTGGTCAGCGCTTCGCGAGCGCGTTGCGGGTCTCGTTGAGGCGGCGCAGGACGGTGCCGTCGTACAGGTCGGAGCCGACCCGTACGCGCACCCCGCCGAGCACGTCGGGGTCGACCGTCTGCTTGACGGACACCTCCCGACCGTACATGTCGGAGAGGCGGGCACCGAGGCGTCGCTCCTCCTCCTCGGTCAGCGGGGCCGCCACGGTCACGTACGCGACCTGACGGTCCCGCCGGTCCGCGGCCAGCTCGACCAGCCGGGTGAGCGCGCCGCCGAAGGAGCGACCCCCGAAGCCCGCGAGCGCGGCCTCGACGAGGCGGACGGTGACCGGCCGGGCCTTGCCGTCGAGCAGTTGGCCGGCGAGGCCGGACCGCCGCTCGGCCGGGGCCATCGGGTCGGAGAGCGCGTTGGACAGCTCGGCGGAGCCGGAGACGACCTGCCCGAAGCGGAACAGCTCGTCCTCGACCTCACCCAGCTCGCCGGCCGAGTCGGCGCTCGCCAGGAGCGCCTCCACGCCCAGCCGCTCGACGCCGTCGAGCAGTTCCGACGGGGTCGACCAGCGACCGGCGACCAGCGCGGTGAGCAGGTCGAGCGCCTCCGCGCCGACCTTGCCGCTGAGGATCCCGGTCAGCAGGGCCGTGCGGTCCGCACCGGAGCGGGCCGGGTCGGAGAGCGCCCGGCGCAGCCGCGGCTCGCGCCGCAGCAGGGCGGCGACGGAGAGGATGTCGTCGGCGGTGGAGGCCACCGCCGACGGCTCCGCGCCGCGGACGTACGCGTCGAGGCGTTCGACCCCGGCGGCGTACGACTCCCGGCTGGCGGCCTGCATCAGCGGGCCCCCGTGCTCTCGAGACCGCTCAGGAACCGGTCGACGGTGCCCTTGCGACGTGCCTCGTCGGCCAGCGACTCACCGACGATCTTGCTGGCCAGGTCCACCGCGATGGTGCCCATCTCGGTGCGCAGCTCGCGCACGATGGTGGCCCGCTCGGCCTGGAGCTGCTCCTTGCCGGCGGCGATGACCCGGTCGGACTCCTCGCGCGCCTTGGCGAGGATGTCCTGACGGATGCCCTCGGCGTCGGCCCGGGCGTCGTCCCGGATCCGGGCGGCGTCGGTACGCGCCTCGGCGAGCTGGGCGCGGTACTGCTCGAGCAGCTGGTTCGCCTCGGCCTGGGCGGCCTCGGCGCGCTTGATGCCGCCCTCGATCGCGTCCACCCGGGCCTGGAACGTCTGCTCCATGCGCGGGAAGACGAACTTCATCAGCACGAAGCAGAGGACACCGAAGGCGACCAGCCCGACCACGATCTCCTGCCAGACAGGGATGATCGGGTTGTGGGTCGTCTCACCACCCTCAGCGGCGAGGAAGAACATGGAAAACCTCCCGGTCAGAGGGGTTGGGTCAGCCGGCCCAGATGAAGCCGAACGCGATGCCCAGCAGCGCCAGGGCCTCGATGACGGCGAAGCCGATCCAGACGTACGGAAGGGTCATCCGGGACGACTCCGGCTGGCGGGCGGTCGACTGGATGTAGGCCGAGAAGACCAGGCCCACGCCGATGCCCGGGCCGATGGCCGCGAGACCGTAGCCGATGGCGGCGGTGCTGCCCTCTACCGCGGCGTAGATGTCCATTGGTTGGTTCCTCCTGGTTATCACGCGTGACTCTCACGCGGGACGACAACGGTTGGTGCGAAAGATCGGATCAGTGCTCGTCGGCGAGCGCGCCCTGCACGTAGCTGGCGGTCAGCACCGTGAAGACGTACGCCTGCAGACAGATCACCAGGAACTCGAGGAAGGTCAGTGCGATCGTCATCACCCAGGACAGCACCGAGACCGGCGCGAGCCAGACGTTGGCGCTGAGCATGGCGAAGCCGCCGAGCGTGAAGACCAGCAGGAGCATGTGGCCGGCGAACATGTTCGCGAAGAGACGGACGGCGAGCGAGAACGGCCGGACGAGGAAGGTCGAGAAGAACTCGATCGGGATCAGCAGCGGCAGGATGTACCACGGCGCCGGCGGGATCAGAGAGTTCTTGAAGTACTTCACGAAGCCGTGGTGCCGGATGCCGACGAAGTTGAACATCAGGTAGCTGATCACGGCGAGGATGGCCGGGAACGCGATGTGCGAGTTCGGCGAGATCTGGAAGAACGGCACGATCGCGAAGAAGTTCGTCAGCAGGATGAAGCAGAAGAGGGTGGTGAAGTACGGCGCGAACCGCACCCCCGCGTGCCCGATCATGTCCACCGCGATGTTGTTGCGGACGAAGCCGTAGATCGACTCGGCGAACCACTGCTTCTTGGTGGGGACGAGCTGCGGCTTCCGGTAGCTGACCAGGAAGAAAATGATCAAGATGCCGACGGCGACCCACACCATCGCCGTGATCTTGGTGAACCAGTACGAGTTCTCCGCACCCCAGGGCAGGATGCTGGGCAGGTAGAAGTCCCCCACGCTCGGTGGGAATTCCGCCTGGCCCTGAGCCAGGACGTTCGCCTGTCCGAACACCGCGTCCCTTCCTAAGTAGGCGTGCCCAGCCGGCGGACGACCAGGATGATGCCCCCGGCCATGCCGAGCACGACCCCGATGCCGGTGGCGACGCCGCCGGTATCGAGCCAACGGTCGACCAGCCAGCCGACGAAACCCCAGACGAGCATGCCCCCGATGAGGTATGAGAGCGCGGTCCAACCCTGACCGGCACCGGACGGAACGTCGCCCGAGCCGCCAGCGTTGGGGGGTTTCTGGTCACCGGCCATGACGGGGCGAACGATATCAGCAAGGCAGAAGAGGTTGTGCCTCACCCCCCGCACAACCTGGTTGTGTGGGACACGGGCGGGCGAAGTCGTCTGGAGGCACCGTACTCCTCCCGCGCCACTGAGAGAATGACCGATCGCAGACACTCCGGCGCGTCGCCCGAAGGATGGGACGACGTCAGCGCGCGACCCGTCGCGCGTGGACGGTGGCGAGCCACCAGATGTGCACGCCGGTCCAGATCACCACGCCCGCCGCGAGGCCCAGGCAGAACGGGATCAGCCCGGGCCAGCCGGTGGCGGCGACAAGCACCAGCACGCCGCCGAGCGCGGTCATCTTGGCCACGTAGAGGCCCAGCCCGAACGGCAGCACGAGCTGCGGATCGCGGGCGTCGGCCCAGGCCAGCACCACGGTGGTGAGCGTGTAGCTGGCCGCCGTGACGGCCACCCCGCCGGCAGCGCCGAGCGCGCCGTCCGCGCCGCGCCACACCCCGCCGGCCACCGCCGCCACCGCGGCCAGCACGGCCACCGCGGCCAACAGGACGGGCAGGTGGCGCAGTCGCCACCCACGGTCCGCGACCGCCTCCGCCGCGCGCGTCCCCGACTCAGCCACGGGGGTACGCCGGGAACACCGTGGTCATCTGCCGCTCCCTCGCGTTCTCCACAGCGAAGGAGTCTACGGAGCCGCACACTGGAGCCCGTGAGATGCCTCGTCACCGGTGCCACCGGCTACATCGGCGGGCGCCTCGCGCCCCGCCTCCTGACCGAGGGGCACACCGTGCGCTGCCTGGCCCGCAAGGCCGGGCGGCTGCGCGACGTGCCCTGGGCCGCCGAAGCGGAGATCGTCGAGGGCGACCTGCGCCGGCCGGAGACGCTGCCGGCCGCGTTCGAGGGCGTGGACGTCGCGTACTACCTGGTCCACTCGCTCGGCCAGCGTGGCTTCGAGGCGGCCGACCGGGAGGCGGCGACGAACTTCGCGGAGGCGGCGCGCGCCGCGGGCGTACGCCGGATCGTCTACCTCGGGGGGCCGGAGCCGGCGGGACGGGACGGCCTGCCCTCGGCGCACCTGCGCTCCCGGGCGGAGGTGGCCCACATCCTGCTCGACAGCGGCGTGCCGACCGCGGTGCTGCGAGCCGCGGTGATCATCGGCTCCGGTTCGGCCTCGTTCGAGATGCTGCGCTACCTGACCGAGCGGCTGCCGGCGATGATCACCCCCCGCTGGGTACGCAACCGGATCCAGCCGATCGCGGTCCGGGACGTGCTGCGCTACCTGGCCGCCTGCGCGCAGCTGCCGCCCGAGGTGAACCGTGGCTTCGACATCGCCGGGCCGGACGTGCTGACGTTCGCGCAGATGATGCAGCGCTACGCCCGGGTGGCCGGGCTGCGGCCCCGGATCATCCTGCCGGTGCGCCCGCTCACCCCCGGGCTCTCCTCGCACTGGGTCGGTCTGATCACCCCGGTGCCGAACGCGATCGCCCGGCCGCTGGTGGAGAGCCTGATCCACGAGGCGGTGGCGCACGAGCACGACATCGCCCGGTACGTGCCCGACCCGCCCGACGGGCTGACCGGCTTCGACCAGGCGGTCGACCTGGCGCTGGCCAAGGTGCGCGACGCGGAGGTGGAGACGCGCTGGTCGACCGCGAGCGGGCCGGACGCGCCGGCCGAGCCGCTGCCCTCGGACCCGGACTGGTCCGGCGGCACCGCCTACACCGACCTGCGGGAACAGGAGGTGGGCGCCCCACCGGCGGCGCTGTGGCGGGTCATCGAGGGTGTCGGTGGCGAGCACGGCTGGTACTCGTTCCCGCTGGCCTGGTCCGTGCGCGGCTGGCTGGACCGGCTGGTCGGCGGCGTGGGGCTGCGCCGCGGCCGGCGCGACCCGCACCGGCTCCAGGTCGGCGAGGCGCTGGACTTCTGGCGGGTGGAGGAGATCGTCCCGGGTGAGCTGCTGCGGCTGCGCGCCGAGATGCGGCTGCCCGGCCGGGCCTGGCTGGAGATGCGCGCCGAGCCGGCCGAGGGCGGCCACAGCCGGTACGTCCAGCGCGCCGTCTTCCTCCCGCACGGCCTGCCCGGCCACCTCTACTGGGCCTCGGTCGCCCCGTTCCACGCCGTCGTCTTCGGCGGCATGGCCCGCAACATCGCCCGCAACGCCGAACACCCCACCCCCTGACCACCCTCCCCACCCCACCCACCCCCACTCCCCCAGGGGCCTCTTGCACGGAAAGAGTGGCTGTTCCGGGCCGTTTGGCCACGCTTTCCGTGAAACAGCGCCCGACCGAGGGTGGGGGTGGGGGTCAGTTGCCGGTGCGGGGGCTTGTGTGCTGGAAGGCGACTGACTCGCCCGGGGGGACGAAGTCGCGGACGGGCTGGTCGCGCAGGGCCCAGGCGAGGATGCGGCCGACAGCGGCGATCTGCCGCTTCTGCACACCGCCGCCGACCGCGTCGCGCGGGTCGTCCGGGTTCGCGGCGATGGTGGCCACCGCGAGCTGCGGGGTGAACGCGACCACGGTCTCCGTGGCGTTCCGCTCCGAACTGCCGGTCTTGCCGGCCAACGGGCGGCGCAGACCCGGGGCCAGTTCCTCGGCCGTGCCGCCGGCACACCTGCGGTACATCGACTGGTCGCCCACCGGGCAGCGGCTGGCGTCGGCCGCCGCGCGGGCCACCTCGGTGTCCAGCACCTGCCGGCAGTCGGCGTCCCCGGCGGCCACCCGCCGGCCGGTCGCGTCCGTGATGGAGACGACCGGGGTGGGCCGGCACCAGGTCCCCTCGGCGGCCACCGTGGCGTACGCGTTGGCCAGGTCGAGCGGCGTGGTGGCGGAGACGCCGAGGGTGAACGGTCCCCAGTTCGCCGCCCCGTCCCGGGCCATCTTCGCGTCCTGCGGCGCGCGGAACACGATGCCCAGCCGCTGGGCCATCTCGACCACCCGGTCCGCGCCGACCCGCTCGGTCAGCCAGGCGAAGTAGGTGTTCACCGAGCGGCCGAACGCGTCCCACATGTCACGGTCGCCGTCCATCCAGTACGTGTTGGCGTTCGCCGGGCACCACCGGCCGCCGCAACTGGCCGGGCCACCGGAGACCGGGTACTTCGTGACGTACACCCGGGGGGCGTCGAACTCGGTGTCCAGCGGCAGCCCGGACTCCAGCGCGGCCAGCAGCGCGAACAGCTTGAACGTGGAGCCGGCCTGGTAGCCGGTGATGTCGCCGCCCCCGGCCACGAGCTGGTTGACCGTGTTCGGGTAGTTCTGCTGCCCGGCCGGGTTGTCGCCCACGCCGTAGCCGCGGTTGACCGCCATGGCCAGCACCCGTCCGGTGCCGGGCTGCACCACCGCGGTCGGCGCGGCCCGCGCGATCGTCTCCGGGTAGACCGTCCGTACCTGCTCGCTCGCCTTGGCCTGCACGTCCGGGTCGAGCGAGGAGACGATCGACCAGCCGCCCCGGCGCAGCGTGCGCTGCCGTTCGTCGACGGTCTTGCCGAACGCCGGCTGGGCGTTCCACCACTGGGTGAACCAGTCGCAGAAGAAACCCCAGTCGTTGTGGCCGGCGGGCACCGCGGCGCAGTCGTTCGGGGTGGTGCTGGGCTTGAGGGCCAGTTCGGTGTCCTTGGCCGCGGTCGCCTCCGCCGCGTTCACCCGACCGGTCTCCACCATCCGGTCCAGCACGTACGCCCGGCGGTCCAGCGCCGCCCCGGCGTCGCCGTTGATCGGGTCGTCGTGGTCCGGTGCCCGCACCAGCCCGGCGAGCAGCGCGGCCTGGGCGAGCGTGAGCCGGTCCGGCGTGGTGGAGAAGTAGCGCTTGCTGGCGGCGGCGATGCCGTACGCCCCGGCGCCGAAGTACGCGATGTTCAGGTAGCGCCCGAGGATCTCGTCCTTGCCGACCTGGCGTTCCAGCGTCAGCGCGTACCGCATCTCGCGGATCTTGCGGCCGGCGGTGATCTCGGTGGCGGCGGTCCGCTGCGCCTCGGTCAGCCGGGGGTCACCGGCCAGCGCGTTGCGCACGTACTGCATGGTCAGCGTGGAGGCGCCCTGCCGGGTGCCCTCGGTGCGGTTGGCCGTCAACGCCCGCAGCACGCCCCGCACGTCGACGCCGTGGTGCTCGTAGAAGCGCACGTCCTCGGCGGCCACGATGGCGTCCCGCATCACCGGCGCCACCTCGCCGACCGGCACGTCCACCCGGTCCTCGACGTAGAACGAGGTGATCAGCGTGCGGCCGTCGTTGGCGTACAGGTTGGCGCGTTGCGCCGGCTGCGGCGCCCGGAGCGCCTCCGGCAGCTCGGTGTACGGCATCAGGTTCTTCACGCCCAGCCCGAAGACCAGCGCGGCCGGCAGCGCGGCGGCGGCCAGGGCCAGTCCGGCGAGCACGCCGGCGAGCAGCACGGTGAACAGCTTGTCGAGATGGGCGCGGTTCATCAGCTCTCCCCGCAGGAGCCGGCCGTACGGACCCGTCAAGAATGACCGGATTTGCCGTTTTTGCCGGCCCCTTCGCCGAAATGCGCAGGAAGTTCGCGAGAAAGGATGAACCTCAGGGCAGCAACGCGGCGGCCAGCGGCTGGACCGTCTCCTCGATCTCGTCGGCCACCCGGCTGAAACACTGGTCGCCCCGGCCCCACGGGTCGTCCAGGTCGTCGGTGGACAACGCCGGGTCGCCCCGGCGGGCCGCGTCCGCGGCGGCCACCAGCGCCATCCCCCGGGCGTGCACCGCCTCCGGCGTCGGCCCGGCGGGCGGCAGGGCGGACCGGTCCAGGCCACCCAGCAGCCGACCGAACTCGCCCAGCACGAACGTGCGCCCGGCGGCGTCCGGCCGCAGCGCCACCACGTACTCCTGCTGGTCGGCGGTGGCGGTGAGCACCAGGTCGGCGGCGTCGATCAGATCCGAGCGCAACCGCCGCGCGGCGAACCCGGCCACGTCACCACCGCGCGCGGTCACCTGTCGCGCGGCCGGCGGGTTCATCTCCTCGCCGGCGTGCCAGCCGCCGGTGCCGGCGCTGTGGCTGTGCACCAGCGCGTCCGAGCCGGCCGGGTCGACGTCGAGCCGGGCCAGCCGCTCCCGCACGGCGAGCAGCAGCAGCCGCTCGGCCATCGGCGACCGGCAGATGTTGCCCATGCAGACGTGCAGGACGGTGAAGGGCGGCACTCAGACCCCCCGCTCGTCGAGGAGCTCCGGCGCCACCTCGCGCAGCTTCGCCACCGACACCGCGCCCTGGCGCAGCACCCGCGGCACCTCGCCGGTCAGGTCGACGATGGTGCTCGGCACCGGGTCCACCGCCGGCCCGGCCTCCAGATAGGCCCGGACGCCGTACCCGAGCTGGTCGCGGGCCTCCTCGGCGGTCAGCGCGGCGGGCTGGCCGACCTTGTTGGCCGAGGCGACCGCCATCGGACCGGTCTCCCGCAGCACCTCCAAGGCCACCGGGTGCAGCGGCATCCGCACCGCCACCGTGCCGCTGGTGTCGCCGAGGTCCCAGGCCAGGCTCGGCGAGTGCTCCACCACGATCGTCAACGCGCCCGGCCAGAACGCCTCGACCAGGTCGCGGGCCACCTGGGGCAGCGAGAAGACCAGGCCGTCGAGGGTGTGCCGGGAGCCGATCAGCACCGGCGGCGCCTGCCGGGTGCCACCCTTGGTGTCCGCCAGGGCCTTCACCGCGTACGGCGTGAACGCGTCCGCCCCGATGCCGTAGACCGTGTCGGTCGGCAGGACGACGAGTTCCCCGTTCTTGACGGCCTCGATGGCAGCGGCGATGCCGCGGTCCCGGTCGGCGGGCGACCGACAGTCGTAGAGCATCACGAGGAGTCAGTCTGCCACGCCGCGCCGGGGTCGGCGTGTCGGCCGTCCGCCCGCCGGGACGCGGTCGCCCAGCGGGGCCGCCCGGCCAGGTCCCGGTGCTCCGCCACGTGCTCGTACCGGCCGTCGCCGGCGAGCAGGGCCGGCACCGCCGTGGCGTGCGTGTCGTCGTGCTCGACGCCGATCACCCCGCCCGGACGCAGCAGCGTCGCGGCGCGGGCCACCACCGGCCGGATCACGTCCAGGCCGTCCGCGCCGCCGAACACCGCCTCGTCCGGGTCGTGGCCGGCCACCTCCGGCGGCACGGTCACCGCGCGCGGCACGTACGGCGGGTTGCACAGCAGCACGTCGACGCGGCCGGCCAGCTCCGCCAGCAGCTCCAGGTCGGTGACGTCGGCGACCACCACCTCGACCGGCCGGTCCCCCGCGTCGGCCCGCAGGGCCGCGTTGCGCCGCAGCCAGGCCAGCGCGGCCGGGGAGCGTTCCACCGCCACCACCCGGGCCGCCGGCACCTCCTGGGCGACCGCGAGCGCGATCGCGCCGGAGCCGCTGCACAGGTCGACCACGAGCGGCGCGGCGAGCCGCCGGGCCACCTCGACCCCCCAGCCGGCGAGCAGTTCGGTCTCCGGCCGGGGCACGAACACCCCCGGCCCGACCGCCAGCTCCAGGTGCCGGAAACCGGCCGCGCCGGTGAGGTGCTGCAACGGCTCCCGGGCCACCCGCCGGTCGAGCAGCGCCGCCAGGCGGTCACGTTGGACCGCGGTGAACCCGTCGGCCAGCGCCAGCCGGCCGCGCGGCACCCCCAGCACGTACGCGGCCAACTGCTCGGCCTCCGCCCGCGGCGCCGCCACCCCGGCGGCGGCCAGTGTCCGGGCCGCCCGGGCGATCATCGGCGAGACGCGTTCGCGTTCTGTCCCTTCGGACGGGTGTTGCGGGAGTGTGCTCACGCAATAATCATGAAGCGTCGCGGGTCGCCACACGAGCGGGTGCGTCCGGGCGCACACGTCAGGGAGGTCGCGAGTGGGCTGGCTCGACCAGGTCGAGGACCAGGTTGACGCCCTCCGACGTGCCCGGGCGTTGCAGGAGGCGAGCCGTTCCGCCGAGGCGTGCGTGCTGCTCGAACGCGTGATCCGCACCACCGACGACCCGTACGCCCGCGCCGACGCGCTCGTGCAACGCCTGTCCGCGCTGATCAATCTCGGTCGGACCGCCGAGTTCACCAGGGCCGTCGAGGACGCCTCGGCCGCCGTGCGTGACCTGGCCGAGCCCTACCTGCACGGGCACCTCAACGCGCTGGCCGCGCTCGCCGCCCACCACCAGGGCGCGCTCGACCGGTGCGTGATGCACCTGGTCCGGGCCGCCCGCGCGCTCGGCGCCGACGACACGCCGGACCGGGACACCGCCTGGGGCTGGCACGACCTGGCGATGGCGTACTCGTACCTCAGCTTCCACGGCCACGCGCTCGGCGCGATCGAACGCGCGCGCGAGGTCGGACTGGGCGCGGGCATCCCGGAGGAGACGTTCGCCGCGCCGGGGATCCGGCTGCGCAACGCGGTGGCCCTGGACCACAACGGCGACAGCGACGGCTGCCTGCGGGTGCTGCGCGACGTGGCCGGCGACCTGGCCCGGTTCCTGCGCGGCGGGCGGGCCGCCAACCTGCGGCCCAGCAGCCTCGCCGCGTACGGGTACGCCGCCGCCCGCCGGGCCGCGCTCGGCGACCGGGTGGAGTCCGCCGGGGACGCCGACCCGACCCGCCTGCTCGGCCACGGCGGGGACAGCGCCCGCGCCCGCGACCTGCGCCAGCTCGGCCAGGTCTGCCTGGCGGTCGCCGCCGGCCGGCCGATCGAGGGGGTCACCCGGCTGGACGCGATCCGGGTCTCCGACGAGACGCTCGGCGCCGCCGAACAGCCCCGGCTGCGCAGCATCGCGCTGGCCCGGGCCGGCGACCACGCCGGCGCGCACCGGGCGGACCGGCACGCGTTCCGGCTGGCCGCCCGGCGCAGCGACCGCCTGCGGGACGTCTACATCGACGGCATCGCCGCCCGGATCGACCACGAGGAGATGCGCCGCGAGGCCGCCCGGTACGAGGGCGAGGCGCTCACCGACCCGCTCACCGGCCTGCCCAACCGCCGCCGGCTGGAGCGCTACCTCGGTGCGGTGGTGTCCCGGGGCGAGCGGGTGGTGATCGGCGTCTGCGACCTCGACGGGTTCAAGGCGGTCAACACCCGGCACGGGCACCACTCCGGCGACCTGGTGCTGCAACGGGTCGCCGGCGTGATCAACCGGGTGATGCGGCGGGGCGACTTCGTGGCCCGCTACGGCGGCGACGAGTTCGTCGTGGTGCTCCCGGACACCGGCATGCCGGAGGCGGTCGAGGTGGCCCGGCGGATCGAGGCGGCCGTACGCACCGAGGACTGGGACACCCTGGTCCCGGGCACCCCGGTCGGGGTCACCATCGGGTTCGCGGAGGTCGACGGCAGCACCACGATCAGCGTCCGGGAGGCGCTGGGCGCCGCGTTCGAGCTGGCCGACCGGGAGATGCTGCGCGCGAAGGACCGCCTCCGCGCCAGCTGAGGGGTGTAAGGAAGGGCCCCGTGTTAACGCCTCCGGTATAGGCAGGGCCCCCTTTTAACAGCGCTCCCTCAGCGGCGGGACAGTTCGGTCTCGCCGGCCAGCCGGGCCGCGCGGTCCGCCTCGGTCAGCGCGTCGAGCACCCCGTCCAGCTCGCCGGCCAGCGCCAGGTCGAGGTTGTACGCGGTGTAGCCGATCCGGTGGTCGGTGATCCGGTTCTGCGGGAAGTTGTAGGTGCGGATCCGCTCCGACCGGTCCACGGTGCGGACCTGCGCCTTGCGGGCGTCCGAGGCGGCGGCGTCGGCCTGCTCCTGGGCCGCGGCGAGCAGCCGGGCGCGCAGGATCCGCATCGCCTGCTCGCGGTTCTGGAGCTGCGACTTCTCGTTCTGGCAGGACACCACGATGCCGGTCGGGACGTGGGTGATCCGGACCGCCGAGTCGGTGGTGTTGACCGACTGGCCGCCGGGCCCGGACGAGCGGAACACGTCGATCCGCAGCTCGTTCGCGTCGATGGTGACGTCCACGTCCTCCGCCTCGGGCAGCACCAGCACGCCGGCCGCGCTGGTGTGGATCCGGCCCTGCGACTCGGTCACCGGGACGCGCTGCACCCGGTGCACGCCGCCCTCCCACTTGAGCCGGGACCAGACGCCGTTGCCGCCCTCGGGCACGCCCTTGGTCTTGATCGCCAGCGAGACGTCCTTCACGCCGCCGAGGTCGGAGTCCTGGGCGTCGATCACCTCGGTGGTCCAGCCCCGGCGCTCGGCGTACCTGGTGTACATCCGCAGCAGGTCACCGGCGAACAACGCCGACTCCTCACCGCCCTCGCCGGCCTTGATCTCGACGATCACGTCCTTCGCGTCGTGCGGGTCACGCGGGATGAGCAGCTCGGCGAGCCGTTCCTCGAGCGCCGGCAGGGTCGCCGCGATGGTGTCCGCCTCGGCGGCGAACGCCGGGTCCTCGGCGGCCAGCTCGCGCGCGGCGACCAGGTCGGCACGGGCCTGCTCCAGCTCGCCGGCCGCCTTGTGCAGCGGCACCAGCTCGGCGTACCGCCGGCCGACCCGCCGGGCGGTGCCCTGGTCGGCGTGGATGGCCGGGTCGGCCAGCCGCTTCTCCAGTTCGGCGTACTCGTCGAGGAGGGCGGCCAGGCGCTCACTGCTCATGCTGCGGATGCTCCTTCAGAAGACGCCGGGCGGAAACGGACGAACGCCCGTGTCCGGCACGGGGCCGGACACGGGCGTCGTCGACGGAGCTACTTGGCCTTCTTGGCCTGAACCTTGGCGTACTTCTGCTGGAACTTCGCGACCCGACCGGCGGTGTCCAGCACGCGCTGCTTACCGGTGTAGAACGGGTGGCAGGCGCTGCAGGTCTCGACGCTGATGGCGCCGCCCTTGGCGGTGCTGCGGGTCGTGAACGTGTTGCCGCAGGAGCAGCGGACCTCGGTGGTCGCGTACTCCGGGTGGATGTTGGGCTTCATGTCGCCTCGGTCCTTTCGTGGGTGGTCGCCGGGTCGCCGTCGGTGTGCCCCGTCGTGGTGACGGGCTCGGGCGTGAACCGGAACCGGTGGCCGATTGACCAGTGTGCCATGGGCGTCGGCCGGCCGGCACAGCAGGTCCGGCAGCAGTAACGCCCGGCCACCCCTCGGCATTCCCACCCCCCGCCCCACCACTCCCCCACCCCGCCGCCCACTCCGCCGCCCACTCCGCCGCCCACCCGCCGCCCACCCGCCGCCCACCCGCCGCCCACCCGCCGCCCACCCAGTCGATCATGAGGTTGGCCGGGATTTCTGTCCGTTTTGTCGCCGCCAACTTCATGATCGACGAGACGGGAAACCCGGGCCGGGGGGGGCTCCTCCCCCAGGACGAGGAGCCCCCGCCGGGCCTCATGCGGCGGGGCGCGCCTGCGCCGCCGCGGTGGTGGTCACCGTGGCCTCGGCGCGGACGCCGTTGACGGTGACCGTGAGCAGGATCCGTGCGCCGGCACGCAGCGCGGTGAGCTGACCGGTCGACGGGTCGAACCGGGCCACGTGCCACGGGCGTACCCCGGTCGCGTCGCCGACGTGCAGGTTGGGCGAGCCCGCCCAGTCGGCGCTCACCGGCGGCCCCACCGGCACCTGCCGGCCGCCGGGCTGGGTGAGCGTGGCGACGACCGTCGCGGGGGCGCCGAGGCGCACCTGGGCCGGCGCGTCCAGCGCAAGCCGGTCGACGTGGGCGTGCGTCTCCGCGGCCACCCACTCCGGCCCCTCGGCGAGCGGGTCGCGGCGGGCCCGCTCCGCCTCCCGTGCGGTGACCGGGTCCACCCCGAATTCGGTCCAGCCGGTGAAACCGCCCAGCCCGGCCGGGGTGGACGGGTCCTTGCCCGCGTTCCCGTTGATCACGTACGGGACACCGTCCACCCGGTCGGCGTGGAACGTGCCGACGTGCCCGTTGACCATCAACGCGCCCTTGCCGGTGCGGTGCTGGAAGTCGGCCAGCCACTGCTCGACGAGCGCGGCCTCCTTCCGGTCCCCCAGTTGGCTGGCCTTGACCGGGCTCGGGTCGCGCGGCGGGTGGTGGAACAGCACCGCCACCGAGCCGACGGCGCGATCGGCAGCCGCCTCGTCAAGCGTCCGGCGCAGCAGCTCCACCTGGTCGAAGCCGCCCCCGCGCAGTGAGCCGCTGGCCGTGCTCAGGGTGAGGAACCGGGTGCCCCGGTGGTCGAAGACACGCGTGGTGTCCCCGAACACGCTGCGGAAGTTGTCGATCGGGGCGCCCATGATCTCGTGGTTGCCCGGCACGTAGTGGTAGGGCACCTCGCCGCCCAGCTCCTCGTCCAGGATCCGCTTGGCCAGCGCGAAGTCCGCCGGGTACGCGGTGTCCACGAAGTCGCCGTCGATGATCAGGAAGTCCGGCCGGGCGGCGCGGACCTCGCGCAGCGTACGGCGGGCCTGGGCGACCAACTCGCTGTCCGGGTCGGCGGCGACGAACTGGGCGTCGGAGAGCACCGCGAAGCGCCAGGGCGCGCCGTCGACGGTGCCGTCGCGCAGCACCACCCGGTCGGTGCGGTTCGGCTCCGCGGGCGCCTGCACGTCCGGCGGCACCCGGGCCACCAGGTCGTCGATCACCACCTCGCTGCGGTACTGCTTCGCCGGGTCGGTCTCGGCCACGTAGAACCGGCGCACCCGCACCGGGTACTGCACGCCGGGCGGCACCGCGAACTCGACGTACTTCCAGCCGGTCCAGTCCAGGTACGGGCCGCGCAGCACGAACTGGGTGTCCTGCGCGTCGTGCAGGTGCAGGCTCGGCCACTCGCCGGCGCCGTTCGCCTTGATCCACATGCCGAACGCCTGCGGCTGGCCGGGCACGTCGATCCAGGCCGGCGGGTCGGCGTACGCGGCCCGGGTGCCGGTGGACTGGCTGAAGTCGTACGACATCTTCAGGCCGGCGCCGGTGTGCCCGTCCGCCGGGGCGACCGCGCCGGTGGCCCGGGCCTGGCTGAACCGCCAGGACGCGGCGTCGTCGAAGCCGGCCACCGGCACGTCGGTCAGTCCGACCGTCACCGGCAGCACCGTGCGGTGCCCGCCGACCCGGGCGGTGACCAGCGCCGAGCCGGACCCGCCGAGCGCCGTCACGGACAGGTTGCCGTCGGCGGTGGGGGTGACGGAGAGCAGGTCGTGGTCGTACTCCAGCTTCAGGTCGGCCGGCTCGATCGGCGCGGTGTTGCCCTCGGCGTCGTAGCCGACCACGCCGAACAGGCCGGTGTCGCCGGCCCCGTCGAGGCCGACCCGGTCGACGGTGGCGTCGATCCGCGCCAGTGGACCGAGCACGGTCAGGTCGAGCGTGCCCCGGGCCCGCCCGCGCGCGGCGGTGACGGTGCTCCGGCCGGGGCTGCCGGCCCGGAAGATGCCGTCGCCGTCCACCCGGCCGTGGGTGGCGCGCCAGCGCGGCTCGCCGGCCGCCGGCCCGTACGTCTCGTCGTGACCGGCAGCGGTGAGCCGGCGGGTGAGGCCCGGGAAGACCCGGTCCGGCCGGCCGCCGCGGACCGGGGCGACGCCCGGCGCGGCGGTCGGGTCGCTCGCGGTCTCCAGCCAGTACCCGGTGAGCCGGCCGCTGCCCTTCGGCGCGTAGACGGCCAGCCCGTTCGGCACCGGCCGCTCGCTGCCGTCGGACGGGCTGTTCTCCACCTGGACCGCCGCCGCGCCGGGCTCCCGGGCCAGCAGCGTGGAGGAGCCGCCGCCGTCGAGGTTGAGCGCGTTCGCGGCGCCCAGCTCGACCATCATCCGGCCCATCTCGGTCTGGGTGACACCACGGCTGTCCACCTGCCGGCCGTCCACCGTCAGCATGATCATCCGACGTCCGTCGGCGGAGAAGCCGACCGACGTACGCGGAGCCAGCGACTGGTCGGCGATGCTCTGCACCACGCCGTCCCGGACCAGCACGTTCCCGCCGCCCACCGCGGCGCGCAGGTCGCCGCCGTCGGAGGCGCGCGGACGCCAGGACAGGTCCACCGCGTCGCCGGCACGCAGCCCGGCGAGCGCGTCCGCCCCGGCCTCCCGGCCGAGCAGCACCGTGCTGCCGGCGGGGATCGGTCCCTCCCCCGCCGTGGTGGCGACCGTGGCCACCCGCCCGCCGGTCACCGTCACCTCGACCACCCGCGCCGCGCCGTCCACCGCGCGCTGCCGGGGGTACGCGCCCCAGAGCGGCGTGAACACGCCCACGCCGTCGCGCTGCACCATGTTGTTGAACTGGGTCAGCGGCACCGGGCCGGCGGGCAGCGCGGCGGTGCCCTCGAAGCCGACCTCGACCACCCGGCCGAGGCCGCCGGCGCTGATGCCGACCGCGTTGGGGTGCCCGGTGACCGGCGACTGCACCAGTTCACCGGAACGGATGCCGACGCCCTGGGCGGCACCGGAGTTGTTGATGTCGAAGAAGTCGCCGTTCACGGCCGCCACGGCGCGGGACCGGTCCGCCGCCGCCCGCAGCGGCTCGTCCCGGGTGACCGCGCCGGAGTTGACGTAATCAACGGTCAGCCCGCCGGACAGGTCGGCGGTGAGCGCGTCGGCCCGCAGCCAGCCGGCGGCGTCGTACCTGTCGAAGGAGGTCAGGTCGAGACCGGGCGCGACCGGCCGGGTGGTCTTCGCGGTCTCCAGGCCACCGGCGGGTTCCACCGCGGCCAGCGTGACCGCCGACTCGGGTCGGGAGGAGGCCGCCGGCGCGTCCTCGGCCGCCGTGCCCGTGGGGGTCGCCGTGCCCGGGGCCGCCGTGGTCGACGGGGTGGCCGCCGCGGCGGACGGCATCGGCGGGGCGAGGGTGAGCAGCGGCGTCAGCAGCAGGACGCCGGCGGAACGGATGGATCGACTGCGCAATCGCATGGACGACAGTCAACCCGACCCTGAACAGAAGTTTCAATACCTCGCGGCTGAACCGTAGAAAAACTTCAGCAGGCCGGGGGTCGCCGACGCGAACGAGGGGCACGGCCGGTGGCCGTGCCCCTCGTCGTCGGTCCGTCAGGTCACTCGCCCGGAGTGGACTTCGCGATCTGCATCAGGAACTCGATGTTGGTGCGGGACTGCTTGAGCCGGTCCAGGAGCAGGTCGAGCGCGGCCTGCGAGTCCAGCGAGTGCAGCACCTTGCGGAGCTTGTGGATGATCGCCAACTCCTCCGGCGCGAGCAGGACCTCCTCCTTGCGCGTACCGGTGGGGTTGATGTCGATCGCCGGGAAGACGCGCTTGTCGGCGATCTTCCGGTCCAGCTTCAGCTCGGCGTTGCCGGTGCCCTTGAACTCCTCGAAGATGACCGTGTCCGCCATGGACCCGGTCTCCACCAGCGCCGTGGCGATGATGGTCAGCGAGCCGCCGTTCTCGATGTTGCGGGCCGCGCCGAGGAAGCGCTTCGGCGGGTAGAGCGCGGTGGAGTCGATACCACCCGACATGATCCGGCCGCTGGCCGGCGCCGCCAGGTTGTACGACCGACCCAGCCGGGTCACCGAGTCGAGCAGCACGACCACGTCGTGCCCCAGCTCGACCAGGCGCTTCGCCCGCTCGATCGCCAGCTCGGCCACCGTGGTGTGGTCCTGCGGCGGACGGTCGAACGTGGCCGCGATGACCTCGCCCTTGATCGACCGCTGCATGTCGGTGACCTCTTCGGGCCGCTCGTCCACCAGCACCACCATCAGGTGACACTCCGGGTTGTTGCGGGTGATCGCGTTCGCGATCGCCTGCAGCACCATCGTCTTGCCCGCCTTGGGCGGCGACTGGATGAGCGCCCGCTGACCCTTGCCGATCGGCATGACCAGGTCGATGACCCGGGTGGTCAGGATGTGCGGCTCGGTCTCCAGCCGCAGCCGCTCCTGCGGGTAGAGCGGGGTGAGCTTGTAGAACTCCGGCCGGCGCTTCGCCTCGTCCGGCTCCATGCCGTTGATGGTGTCCAGCCGGACCAGCGGGTTGTACTTGTCGCGCCGCTGCTCGCCGTCCCGGGCCGCCCGCACCGCGCCGGTGATGGCGTCACCGCGGCGCAGGCCGTACTTCTTGATCTGGGACATCGAGACGTACACGTCGTTCGGGCCGGCCAGGTAGCCGGTGGTCCGGACGAAGGCGTAGTTGTCGAGCACGTCGATGATGCCGGCCACCGGGACGAGCACGTCGTCCTCGCCGACCTGCGGCTCGCGGACGGCACCGCCGTCGCCGTTCTCGCCCCGCTCGCCACGGCCCCGCCGACGGTCCCGGAACCGGCTGCGCCGGCCCCGCCGGCCGCCGCCCTCGTCGTCGTCGTCGTTGTCGCGGTTGTCCCGCTCGGCGCGCTGCCCCCGGTCGTTGCGGTCACCCCGGTCGTTGCGGTCGCCCCGGTCGTTGCGATCGCTCCGCTCGGCACGCTCACCCCGGTCGTTGCGGTCGCTCCGGTCGTTGCGGTCGCCCCGATCGTTGCGGTCACCCCGCTCGGCACGCTCACCCCGGTCGGCACGCTCGTTGCGATCGCCCCGCTCGGCACGCTCACCCCGATCGTTGCGGTCGGCCCGCTCACCCCGGTCGGTGCGCTCGCCCCGGTCACGGCCCCGGCCTTCGGCACGCTCGTCGCGCTCGGCCCGCTCGCCACCGCCATCGGCACCGCGCTCGGCCCGCTCGGCACCACGCTCGGCCCGCTCGGTCCGCTCGGCACCGCGCTCGGCCCGCTCGGTCCGGTCAGCACCACGCTCGGGCCGCTCGGTCCGGTCAGCACCGCGCTCGGGCCGCTCGGTCCGCTCGCCGGTCTCGGCGGGCGCCTCCACGGCGGATGCCTCGGCCGGACGCGCCTCGGTGGCCGCGGTGGTGGCCCGGGTACGGCGGCCACGGGTGCGGCCCTCGGTCGCCTCGGCGGCCGGCGCCTTCTCGGCGGGACGACGCCCGGCCTCGGCCCGCTCCTCACGGACCTCGGCGTGCACCTCCTCGCGTGCGGGAGCCGCCGCAGCCGCAACCTCGGCCCGCGGTCGAGGGGTACCGGCGGCGGCGCCGCCCTGCCGCTCGGTGATCGCACTGATCAGCTCGCCCTTGCGCATGCGAGCCGTACCAGAGATGCCGAGCGACGCGGCCAGGCTCTGGAGCTCCGGCAGCAGCATCGCCGACAGGCCGGTACCGCTACGCCGACGGCGCGTGGGGGCGGCGGTGGTGGCATCGCCAGCGACGTTGGAAACATCCGACGTCACGTCGGTGGTGTCGCTCAATGGATTCCTTCCCTCGATAGGCCGGGGCTGCCCGGGGTCGTGGAACCAGGTGGCCGGGCGGCCTCGGTGCACCCGCCTCGCATGGACGCGTCGCGGGAGTCTGAACACAGCAGCAGGGCGGTCTCCCGACTCACCAACCTCGGTGAGCAGGTCTCGCCGTCTGCGGCGACCTGCGGAAACTGCGGTGCGGCGTGGGCCTTGGCAGGGGTGACGGGCTGACCGCCGAGAGCTTCGGGGGTGCGCCGAACCGCAGGAAGATCGCATGCTTCGCGGCTGTGCTCGGTCTAGAGGGTAATCAACTCTTCCGACCTGCGGCAACAGGGTCCCGCTCGGCGTGTCAAAGTGTACCCCGGAAAACCCGGGCTCCGCTGACATCTGTCGGCAACTCCCACCGGCGCCATTCTGTTCCCAGCTCGAAGCCCGCCGGCACGTCGGAGAGCGCCAGCACGGTCGGGCCCGCCCCACTGATCACGGCAGCCACACCCGCCGCACGCAGCGCGGCGACCAGCCGGGCGCTGGCCGGCATTCCCGGGGCGCGCTGCTCCTGGTGCAGGCGGTCGACGGTGGCCGGCAGCAGCAGCGCCGGGTCGACGGTCAGCGCGTGCACCAGCAGCGCGGCCCGGCCCGCATTGGCCGCGGCGTCGGCGTGCGGCACGGTGGCCGGCAGGGCGGCCCGGGCCGCCGCGGTCAGGCCCCGCTCGGCCGGCACGAAGACGGTGGGCCGGACGGCGGACGCCACCGGCAGCGAGACCGCCCGGGCGCCGGACGGCTCCGTCCAGGCGATCGTGAAGCCGCCGAGCAGGCACGGGGCCACGTTGTCCGGATGCCCCTCCAGCTCCGCCGCCAGGCGCAGCGCGGCCGCGTCGTCCAGCCGCTGCCCGCCGTCGACCACCAGCGCGCGGGCCGCCAGCACCCCGGCCACGATGGCCGCCGAGGACGAACCGAGACCACGGGCCTGCGGGATCCGGTTGACGCACTCCAGCGCCAGGCCGGCGGGCTGTGCGCCCAGCACGTCGAACGCGGCCCGCATGGCGGTCACCACCAGGTGCCGGTCGTCCGCCGGCAGCTCACCGGCGCCCTCGCCGGTGACCGCCACCCGGACGCCGCCGCCGGTCACCTCGGCCGTCACGTCGTCGTGCCGGCCGAGGGCCAGCCCGAGCGCGTCGAAACCGGGGCCGAGATTGGCGCTGGTCGCGGGCACCCGGACCCGGACCGGACCGGAGGCGAAAGTCGTCGGCACCGGCTCATGCTAGGGCCTGGCACCGACACCGCGACGGACCGCCCGCAGCGTGGGACCGCCGGACGGACCGCCCGTCCCGCCGCACCCGCTCGCCGCCGCACCACGACCGGAGCACGCCGGCCAGCAGCACCCCGGTCAACCGGCCGGCGGCTGCGCCGGATCGGTGAGCGACAGGCGCCGGGTGGCGAACCGCCAGCCGATCGCGTAGACCACGGTGACCAGGCCGCAGCCGGCCAGCACGGTGCGCTCGTCCACCCGGTCCACCACCAGCGCCACCACCAGCTGGCTGAGCGCGATGGCCAGCGTGGCGAGCATCATGTCGGTGGCGAAGACCCGGCCGCGCAGCCGGTCCGGCACCTCGCCCTGGAGCGCGTAGTTGGACAGCACCCAGTTGCTGCCGCCCCCGAGGTGGGCCAGGAAGACCAGCACCAGCACCAGCGGGAACCAGGACACCGCCGAGGCCCCCAGGTAGGCCAGGCCGTACGTCGACATGGACAGCGCCAGGCCGGTGAGCAGCCAGGCCCGGTTGCTGAGCACCCGGCGCATCAGGATCGGGCCGACCAGCGCGCCGGCGCCCCGGGCGGCGAACAGCAGACCGGCGCCGACCGCCCCGACCCCGTACACGCCGGCCAGCAGCGGGAAGACGGTCAGCACGCCGTTGCCCAGGCCGACCGCCGACTTCACCGTCACCAGCGCGAGCACGCGCGGCCGGCGGGCGATGTAGCCGAGCGCCTCGCGGATCGCCGCCGCGGGGCGCGGCACGACCGCCGCCGGGTCCCGGGGCGCCTGGAGGGGCCGCCGGATCAGCGCGGCCAGCGCCGCCGCCCCGGCCAGGCCCGCCGCGGCCACCCAGAAGCAGGCGTACGGGCCGGCGGCGGCGCTCAGGATGCCGCCGAGCGAGGCGCCGACCACCGCCATCGTGCCCCAGGCCGAGCCGGCGACCGCGTTGGCCGCCGCCAGGTCCACCGGATCGACCACGTTGGGCAGCGCGGCCTGGGCGGCCGGCGAGTAGAACGCCTTCGCCACGGCCACGACCGCGATGGCCAGCAGCGCCAGCCAGGCGGTCCCGGCGCCGCGCACACCGAGCAGCAGCAGGATGCCGGCGAACGCGGCCACATTGGCCGCCATCATCACCTTGCGGCGGTCGAACCGGTCGGCGACGGTGCCCGCGTACGGGAGCAGCAGGGCGGTGGTGCCGGTGTCCACGGCCAGCACCAGCGCGCCCCAGATCCCGCTGCCGGTCAGCTCCGGCAGCAGCACGAGCAGCGGCACCATGACGAACCAGTCGGCGCCGAA
This sequence comes from Micromonospora sp. DT227, assembly GCF_049841835.1. Lineage (NCBI taxonomy): Bacteria > Bacillati > Actinomycetota > Actinomycetes > Micromonosporales > Micromonosporaceae > Micromonospora > Micromonospora sp. DT227. Next base: position 215,075 of record NZ_JBNCLA010000002.1, read on the forward strand.
GACCACCAGCTCGGCGAGGAACAGGTTGCGGAAGTCGCGGTTGCGGACGAGGACCGAGAGGGTGGGTGACACGCCGGCACCCTATCGGGCGGCTCCCGGGGCGGCGGTGCGACGCAGCAGGTCGGAGACGGTGACGAACGCGAAGCCCCGGGCGCGCAGCCCGGCGATCAGGTCGGGCAGGCCGCGGAGCGCGACCAGCCGCCGCTCGTCGCCGACGTCGTGGCCGAGCAGGATGGTGCCGGGCCGCACGTCGGCCACGATGCGCCGGGCGTGTCCGCCCGGGTCGTGCGGGAACTCGCTCTCCACCATCTGGAGTGTCCAGAGCACCAGCCGGTAGTCCAGTTGGGCCGCCGCGTACAGCACCGCCCCGCCCAGGTGCCCCCAGGGCGGGCGGAGCAGCCGGGGCGCCGTGCCGGTGGCCGCGGTGATCGCGTCGTGGCTGCGGCGCAGGTCGTCGTGGACCGTCGCGGCGTCCATCCGGGCCAGGTCGTGGTGCGCCCAACTGTGGTTGCCCACCTCGTGGCCGCCCATCCGGCCGCGCACCAGCGCGGCGTGCCGGCGGGCCCGCTCACCGACCAGGAAGAACGTGGCCGGCACCCGGTGCTCGGCCAGGGTGTCCAGCACCATCGGCGTCCACTGTGGCCGCGGCCCGTCGTCGAACGTCAGCGCCACCAGTGGCTCATCGGTGCGGACACCCCACACCACCTGCACGCCGCCCCCGCCGACGTCCTGGCGGCGGTTGCCGAGCGTGGCGCTGGCCGGGCCGCCGGCCAGCGGCAGCCGGCGGTCGGCCACCCACGTGCTCTCCACTGTCGCGGCGGAACCCAGCGCGGCGCCGCCGAGCAGCAGCGCCGACCGGCGCAGCAGCGCTCGGCGACCCCACCGGCCTCTGCCGTCCGCCATCGCGCCCCCGCACCCAAAGTAGGCACCAGCTCACCGAGCGTACCGCTCCGCGAGGCCTTACCGGGGGAGGTGTTAGGCGGGGGCCCCGCTTATGCAGAAAGCGTTAAGCGGGGCCCCCGCCTTTCACTCGGTCGGGGGAAGAGGGGAACGGCGGCTCTTCGGCAGCCGGAGCACCTCGAACTGGTCCGTGCCGTCGACCAGCGCCCCGGACGGGCGCGCCGGCGGCTCGGGCGGCGCGACCGGCCCCTCGCCGCCGCCCACGGTCACCGGCGTCGGGACCTCGGCCCGCTCGACCGGCGCGGCCGGGCCGGTCGGCCCCGGCACGCCCCGGCGGCGGTCCCGGCGGCCCCGGAACGAGCCCTTGGTGCGCTCGACCATGGTGTAGAGCGTCGGCACCAGGACCAGCGTCAGCAGCGTCGAGCTGAGCAGACCGCCGATCACCACGATCGCCAGCGGCTTCGAGATGAACCCGCCCTCACCGGTCAGCCCGAACGCCATCGGCAGCAGCGCGAACACGGTGGCGACCGCAGTCATCAGAATCGGTCGCAGCCGGCGCCGGCCGCCCTCGACCACCGCCTCGGTGACGCCCATGCCCTGTGCCCGGTACTGGTTGATCAGGTCGAGCAGCACGATCGCGTTGGTCACCACGATGCCGACCAGCATGAGCACGCCGATCAGCGCCGGCACGCCCAGCGGCGTCCCGGTGGCGAGCAGCAGCGCGATCGCGCCGGTCGCCGCGAACGGTACCGAGATCAGCAGGATCAGCGCCTGGGTCAGGCTGCGGAACGTGGCCACCATGATCAGGAAGACGATCGCGATGGCGGCCAGCACCGCCAGGCCGAGGTCCGCGAACGCGTCCGCCTGGTCGGCGCTCACCCCGCCGATGACGTACGTGGCACCCGGCACGTCCAGCGCGTCCAGCTTCTTCTGGAGCTCAGCCGTGGTGGCGCCCAGGTTCGAGCCGGTGGCCGTGCCGGTCACCGAGACGCTGCGCTCGCCGTCGATCCGGGTCACCTGCTGCGGCCCGTCGACCTGGTTGACGTCGGCGATCGCGTCCAACGTCACCGGCCCCACCCGCAGCGCCCGCAGCTCCGCCACGCTCAGCGGCGGCTTCGCCCCGCTGCTCAGCACCACGTCCTGCGCCGCGCCGTCCAGCGTGACCTGGCCCAGCGGCGCCCCCCGGTACGTCTGCGCGACGAGCTGCCCGACGGCCGCCTCGGTGAGACCCGCGCGGGCCGCGGCGACCCGGTCCACGGTCACCTCGACCCGGGGCACCCGGGTGGCCAGGCCGCTGGTGACGTCCTCGACGCCGGAGGTGCCGGCCATCGCGGCCCGGACCTCCTCCGCCGCCCGGGTCAGCGTCTCCTGGTCGGCGGCCTGCACCACCACCTCGACCTGGTTGGCCGAGGCGTCCTGCCCGCCGCCGAAGGTCAGCTCGCCGACCTCCGGGCCGAGCGCGTCGAACTCCTTGCGCAGCGTCTCCCGCACCGCCTTGGCGTCGGTGTCGTCGGAGAGCGCCAGCGACCAGGAGGCCCGGTCGCTGCCGCCGCCCCCGGCGAACGGGTTGTCCCCGCCACCGGCGCTGACCTGGTAGGTCTCCACGCCCGGCGTACGCTTCAGCACCTCCTCGACGCGGGCGGCGGCCCGGTCGGTGCCGGTGAGCCCGGTGCCGGCCGGCATCTCCTGCCGGATGGCCAGGGTGTCCTGGCCGGAGTCGTCCAGGAAGTTGGTCTCCAGCTTCTGCGCCAGGCCGAACGTGCCCAGCAGCACCAGCAGGCCGAGCGCCACGGTGGCCCACCGGCTCTTCCGCGACCGGGTGGCGAAGCCGATCACCGGCAGGTACGCCCGCTGGAGCGGGCTGCGCAGCTCCTTCTCCTCGGCGGCGCGACGGGCGGCCTCGTCGTCCACGCCGCGGCGCGGCCGGAGGAACCAGTACGCCAGCACCGGGATCACGGTCAGCGACACCAGCAGCGAGGCGAGCAGGGCCACCGTCACGGTGATCGCGAACGGCGCGAAGAGCTGCCCGACGAAGCCGCCGACCAGGGCGATCGGCGCGAAGACGGCGACCGTGGTCAGCGTGGAGGCGGTGACCGCGCCGGCCACCTCGCGGACCGCGGCCAGGATCGCGTCGCGTTTCTCCTCGCCGTACTCCAGGTGCCGTTTGATGTTCTCCAGCACCACGATGGAGTCGTCCACCACCCGGCCGACCGCGATGGTCAACGCGCCCAGCGTGAGCAGGTTCAGCGAGTAGTCGCCGGCCCAGAGCACGAGCAGCGCGACAAGCACCGACAGCGGGATGGAGACCGCGGTGACCACGGTGGACCGGATGGAGAGCAGGAACACCAGGATCACCACCACGGCCATCAGCAGGCCGAGCAGGCCCTCGGTGGTGAGACTCTCGATGGACCGCTCGACGAACGGGGCCTGGTCGAAGACCACGGTCAGCTCCGCGCCGGAGGCGGTCTGCAACTCGGCCAGCCGGTCACGGATGTCGTGCGAGATGCCGACCGCGTTGCCGTCCGGGCTGGCGGTCACCGCGATGCCCAGGCTCGGCTTGCCGTTCGTGCGGGTGAACGACGTCGCCGGGGCGAGCTGCTGCTCCACCCTCGCCACGTCACCGAGGCGCACCTGCGCGGCCGGCGCGGTGGTGAGCACGATGCCCCGCAGGTCGTCCACCGTGCGAATCGGCGTGCCGACCTGCACCGGCAGCGACCGGTCGCCGTCGGCCAGCGCGCCGGCCGGCACCGCCACGCCGTTCGACTTGAGCGCCGACGCGATGGCGGCCGGGGCCACCCGGGCGGCGGCCAGCTTCGCCGGGTCGGGCGTGATCGCCACCACCTGGTCGCGGGCGCCGGTGACGTCCACCGACCGGACGCCGTCCAGCCCCTCCAGCTCCGGCACCACGGTGGCGCGCAGCTTCTCGGCCAGCGCCCGCTCGTCGCCGTCGCCGGTCGCGGCGACCACCACCGCGGGCAGGTCGTCGGTGCTGCCGGCGATCACCTGCGGGTCGACGCCCTCCGGGAGCCGGGCCCGGTTGATCGCGGTCTCCATCTTGTTGACCACATCGTCCAGGTCGGTGCCGAACTCGTACTGCACCTGGACGGTGGCCGCGCCCTCGCGCGAGGTGGAGGTGACCTTCTCCAGCCCCGGGATGCCCTGGAGGCTGTTCTCGATCGGCTCGGCGACCTGGGACTCGACGATCTCGGGGGCGGCGCCCGGGTACGGCGCCACGATGAACGCCGCCGGGAATTCCAGCGAGGGCAGCAGCTGCTGCTTCAGCGACGGCACGGCGAACAAGCCGAACGCCGCGGTCACCAACGCGATCAGGGCGATCAGGCCCCGGTTGGCAAGACTGAATCTGGCGAGCAACGACATGGGCGTTGGTCACTCCTGGGAAGGGGTCTGCGGGGTGCCCTGAGTCTGCCGCACCCGGTCCCGCTCCCCGCCTGCGGGGCGGGGGGTTCAGGCCAGGTCGAGGGAGCGGGCGGCGGCGAGGGCGTCGTTGGCGATGGTCACCGGCGCCGGGGCGGTCGAGATGGCCCACTCCGGGTCCTTCAGACCGTGGCCGGTGACCGTGCACACCACCCGCGACCCGGCCGGCACCTGGCCGGCGGCGGCCTGCTGGAGCAGGCCGGCCACGCTGGCCGCGCTGCCCAGCTCGACGAAGACGCCCACCTCGCGGGCCAGCAGGCGGTACGCCGAGAGGATCTCCCGGTCGGTGACCGAGGAGATCAGCCCACCGGAGGCGTCCCGCGCGTCGACCGCCTTCGTCCAGCTCGCCGGGTTGCCGATCCGGATGGCGGTGGCGATGGTCGACGGCTCGGGCACCATCTGGCCGGTGACGATCGGGGCCGCGCCGGCCGCCTGGAAGCCGAACATCCGGGGGGCCTTCGTGGCGTTGCCGTCGTGCAGGTCCTCGGAGTAGCCCATCCAGTAGGCGGTGATGTTGCCGGCGTTGCCGACCGGCAGGCAGTGGATGTCAGGCGCGTCGCCGAGCGCCTCGACGATCTCGAAGGCGGCCGTCTTCTGGCCGTGCAGCCGGTACACGTTCACGGAGTTGACAAGCGCGACCGGGTAGTCCTGGGCGAGCTTGCCGGCCAGCGCCAGGCAGTCGTCGAAGTTGCCCTGCACCTGGAGCAGCTTCGCGCCGTGCACCAGCGCCTGGGCCAGCTTGCCCAGCGCGATCTTGCCCTGCGGCACCAGCACCGCGCAGGTGATCCCGGCGCGGGCCGCGTACGCGGCGGCCGACGCGCTGGTGTTGCCGGTGGAGGCGCAGATGATCGCCTTGTCGCCGCCCTCGACCGCCTTGGAGACGGCGAGCGTCATGCCCCGGTCCTTGAACGAGCCGGTCGGGTTCGCGCCCTCGACCTTGAGCCACACGTCCGCGCCGACCCGGGCGGAGAGCACCGGGGCCGGCAGCAGCGGCGTGTTCCCCTCGTGCAGCGTGACGACCGGAGTGGCGTCGGTGATCGGCAGCCGGTTCCGGTACGCCTCGATCAGCCCTCGCCACATGTCGCGCTCCTCGCCTCTCCCGCCCCGGTCCGGGGCCCGTCTCAAGCGTGGACCAGCCTGCCCGACCGGTCACCGGCACACTCCGACCTAACCATCAGGCGGGACGCCGGGGTTACGCGCCGCCCTCGACCCGCAGCACGCTGGTGACCGACCGGACGGTGTCCAGCCCGCGCAGCTCGCGCACGGTGGCCGCGAGCGCGGCGTCCGGTGCGACGTGGGTGACGATGACCAGCTCGGCGTCGCCGCCGGCGGGGCCCTGCCGGACGGTGGCGATCGAGACCTCGTGCCGGGCGAACACCCCGGCCACCGACGCCAGCACACCCGGCCGGTCGGCCACGTCGAGGCTGATGTGGTAGCGGGTGAGCGCCTCCCCCATCGGCCGCACCGGCAGGTCCGCATAGGCCGACTCGCTGGCCGCGTGCACGCCGGCGAGGCGGTTGCGGGCCACCGCCACCACGTCGCCGAGGACCGCGCTGGCGGTCGGCGCCCCGCCCGCGCCCCGGCCGTAGAACATGAGCTGCCCGGCGGCGTCCGCCTCGACGAAGACCGCGTTGAACGCGTCGCCGACGCCGGCGAGCGGATGGCTCAGCGGGATCATCGCCGGGTGCACCCGGACGTTGACGGTCTCGTGGCCGGCCGCGTCGGCACCCCGGGCCGCGATGCAGAGCAGCTTGATCGTGCAGCCCATGGCCTTGGCGCTGGCCACGTCCGCGGCGGTCACCTCGGTGATGCCCTCGCGGTGCACGTCGGCGGCGGTGACCCGGGTGTGGAACGCCAGCGAGGCGAGGATGGCGGCCTTGGCGGCGGCGTCGAAGCCCTCCACGTCGGCCGTCGGGTCGGCTTCCGCGTACCCCAGCTCGGTGGCCTCCTCCAGCGCCTCGGCGAACCCGGCGCCGGTGGCGTCCATGGCGGAGAGGATGAAGTTGGTGGTGCCGTTCACGATGCCGGTGACCCGGGTGATCCGGTCGCCGTGCAGCGACTCGCGCAGCGGGCGCAGCAGCGGGATGGCCCCGGCGACGCTGGCCTCGTAGTAGAGGTCGGCGCCGCCCTCGGCCGCCGCGTCGTGCAGCGTGGCGCCGTCCTCGGCGAGCAGCGCCTTGTTGGCGGTGACCACGCTCTTGCCGGCGCGCAGCGCCTCGACCAGCCAGCCGCGGGCCGGCTCGATGCCGCCGACGACCTCGATCACCACGTCCACGTCGTCGCGCTTGATCAACCCCAGCGCGTCGGTGGTGAACAACGCCGGGTCGACCGGCAGGTCGCCGCGGTCGCGGCCGAGCCGGCGGACGGCGATGCCGGCGATCTCCAGCGGGGCGCCGATCCGGGCGGCGAGGTCGGCCGACTGCGCGTGCAGCAGGCGTACGACGTCACTGCCGACCGTGCCGCAGCCGAGCAACGCCAAGCGAACCGGTGAGGTCATCCCACATCCAATGCGAGCAGGTCGTCTTCGGTCTCCCGCCGAACGATCACCCGGGCGTGACCGTCACGCACGGCGACGACCGGGGGCCTCGGCACATGGTTGTAGTTGCTGGCCATGCTCCGGCAGTAGGCCCCCGTGCCGGGCACCGCGAGAAGATCTCCGGGCTGCACGTCGGCGGGCAGGAATTCATCCTTCACCACGATGTCCCCGGACTCACAGTGCTTTCCCACCACGCGGGCGAGCATCGGCACCGTGGAAGACGCGCGGTTCGCCAGCGTCGCCGAGTACGACGCGTCGTAGAGCGCGGTGCGGATGTTGTCGCTCATCCCCCCGTCCACGCTCACGTACGTCCGCAGGCCGTCCACGTCCTTCACCGTGCCCACCTCGTAGAGCGTGAACACGGCCGGGCCGACGATGGCGCGGCCCGGCTCGACCGAGAGGTGCGGCACGGCGAGGTTCTCCGCCGCGCACTCGCCGTCGACGATCTTGCGGAGCCGCTTGGCCAGCTCGTGCGGGGACGCCGGGTCGTCCTGCGTGGTGTACGCGATGCCGAAGCCGCCGCCCAGGTCCAGCTCGGGCAGCTCCACGCCGCGGGCGTCGCGGATCTGCGCCTGGAGGGCGAGCACCCGGCGGGCGGAGACCTCGAAGCCGCTGGCGTCGAAGATCTGCGAGCCGATGTGCGAGTGCAGCCCACGCAGCTCCAGCACGTCCTCGTCGAGGATCCGGAACGCGGCCGTCGCGGCGGCGCCGCCGGCGAGGGAGAAGCCGAACTTCTGGTCCTCGTGCGCGGTGGCGATGAACTCGTGGGTGTGCGCCTCCACACCGACGGTGACCCGCAGCAGCACCCGGGGGCGGACCCCACGCTCGCGGGCCAGCGCGGTGAGCCGGTCGATCTCGGTGAACGAGTCGACGATGATCCGGCCCACGCCGGTGTCCACCGCCCGGGTCAGCTCGGCCACCGACTTGTTGTTGCCGTGGAAGCCGATCCGTTCCGGCGGCATCCCGGCCGAGAGCGCGGTGGCCAGCTCACCGCCGGTGCAGACGTCGAGGAACAGGCCCTCCTCGGCGATCATGCGGACCACCGCGCGGCAGAGGAACGCCTTGCCGGCGTAGTAGACGTCCGCGTCCGGGAAGGCGGCCCGGAACTCGCGGCAGCGTCCGCGCAGGTCGTCCTCGTCCAGCACGTACGCCGCGGTGCCGAACTCGGCGGCCACGTCGCGGACGTCCAGGCCGGCGACGGTCAGCGCGCCGGCCGGGCCGCGCGCCACGTGGCGCGGCCAGAGCTGCGGCACCAGGGCGTTGACGTCGACCGGGGTACGCAGCCAGGCGGGACCCCGGTTGCCGATGTCGCCGTGCAGGGCGCCGGCCTCATGCGCGCGCACCGGGGATCACATCCTTTCCGGCGCGGAGACGCCGAGCAGGCGCAGGCCGTTGGCGATGACCACCCGGGTGGCGTCGTTGAGCCAGAGCCGGGCCCGGTGGGTGTCGGTGATCTCCTCGTCGCCCTGCGGCGCGATCCGGCAGTTGTCGTAGAACCGGTGGTACGCCTGCGCGACGCTCTCCTCCAGGTAGCGGGCGATCCGGTGCGGCTCGCGCAGCTCGGCGGCGGTGGCCACCACGGCGGGGAACTCGGCGAGCGCCTTGAGCAGCTCGTTCTCCTTCTCGTGGCCGAGCAGCTCGGGGCGGAACGCGGCGGCGTCGGACCGGGTCAGCCCGATCTCGGCGGCGTTGCGGGCCACCCCGGCCGTGCGGGCGGCCACGTACTGGACGTAGTAGACCGGGTTGTCGTTCTTGGCCCGGGTCCACAGCTCCACGTCGATGTCGATCGGTGAGTCGGCCGAGTAACGGGCCAGCGCGTACCGGGAGGCGTCCACGCCGATCGCGTCGACCAGGTCCTCCAGGGTGACCACGGTGCCGGCCCGCTTGCTCATCCGCACCGGGGCGCCGTCGCGGACCAGGTTGACGAGCTGGCCGATGAGGATCTCCAGGTTGCGCGCCGGGTCGTCGCCGAAGCAGGCGGCCATCGCCTTCATCCGGCCGATGTAACCGTGGTGGTCGGCGCCCAGCATGATCACGACCCGCTCGAAGCCGCGCTCCCGCTTGTCGAGGTAGTAGGCGCAGTCGGCGGCGAAGTAGGTCCACTCGCCGTTGGACTTGCGCAGCACCCGGTCCTTGTCGTCGCCGAAGTCGGTGGTGCGCAGCCAGGTCGCGCCCTCGGACTCGAAGACGTGCCCCTGCTCGCGCAGCCGGGTCAGCGCCGCCTCCAGCTCGCCCCGGTCGTGCAGGTCCTTCTCGTTGAAGTAGGTGTCGAACTCCACCCCGAAGTCGCGCAGCGAGGACTTGATCTCGGCGAACATGAGCTGGACGCCCTCGACCCGGAACACCTCCTGGGCGGCGGCGTCGTCGAGGTCCAGCACCTCGGGCCGGCGCCGGATCACCTCGGCCGCGATCTCGGCGATGTACGCGCCGCCGTAGCCGTCCTCCGGCGCCGGCTCGCCCTTGGCGGCGGCCAGCAGTGACCGGGCGAACCGGTCGATCTGCGAGCCGGCGTCGTTGAAGTAATATTCCGTGCCCACGTCCGCGCCGGTGGCGCGCAGCAGGCGGCTGAGCGCGTCGCCGACCGCCGCCCAGCGGACCCCGCCGATGTGCACCGGGCCGGTCGGGTTCGCCGAGACGAACTCCAGGTTGATCCGCTGCCCGGCCAGGGTGTCGCTGCTTCCGTACGCCGGGCCGGCCTCGACGATGACCTTGGCGAGCTGGCCGGCGGCGGCCGCGTCGAGCCGGATGTTCAGGAAGCCGGGGCCGGCGATCTCCACCGACTTGACCCCCGGCGCGTTGCCGAGCTGCTCGGCCAGCGCGGTGGCCAGCTCCCGCGGCGGCACGCCGACCTTCTTGCTGAGCTGCAACGCCAGCGTCGAGGCGTAGTCACCGTGATCGGGGTTACGGGGTCGCTCGACGGTGGTCTGCGCGGGCAACGCGGCAGGGTCCAGGCCCCGCTCGTCGAAGACGGCGTGGGCTGCGGCGAGGACGACCTCGGCGAGTTCTGCGGGAGTCACCGAACCATGTTATCGGGGGTAGACTCGGGCACCGCGGCGGCGACCCAGCATGTGAACAGGCCCCGCGCTCCCCTGACCGACCGACCTGACGAGGCACGATGAGCATCAGCACCCCGGGCGGCCCGGAACGCCGTCCCACCGTGGTCAGCACCGGCAAGAAGCCGGCCGCCGGCCGGCCCGCGGCTGCCGAGAAGCCCGCCACCAAGGCCGGCGCGACCAAGCCCGGCGGCGGCAAGGGCCCCCGGGCGGGCGCCGGGGGCAAGGGCCGCAAGCCGGTCACCCCGGTCAAGGTGAGCCAGGGTCGCTCGTGGGGCCCGATCGCCCTCTTCGTCGCGGTCGGCGTGCTGGCCGTCGGCATCATCGGCATCGGCGCCTGGGCGGTCTACCAGGGCGCCCAGCCCTGGCAGAAGCGGGCCGACGCGATCGACGGCATGACCGACTTCCGCAAGAAGGACAAGGACCTGGTCAAGGGCGGAAACCACCAGCCCGGCACGATCAAGTACGACGTCTCCCCGCCGGTCGCCGGCCCGCACAACCAGGCGTGGCAGAACTGCATGGGCGACGTCTACGACGCCCCGATCGCCAACGAGCACGCGGTGCACAGCCTGGAGCACGGCACGGTCTGGATCACCTACCGCCCGGACCTGCCGGCCGACCAGGTGGCGAAGCTCAAGAGCAAGGTGCAGGGCAAGGAGAAGCTGATGCTCAGCCCGTACGAGGGGCTGGACAAGCCGATCTCGCTCCAGGCCTGGGGCTTCCAGCTCAAGGTCGACAACGCCGACGACGGCCGGATCGACGAGTTCATCAAGACGCTGCGGGTGAACGCCTCGATCGAGGGCCCGAACGCGCTCTGCGACCAGGGCGTGACGGCCACCGGCACCACCCCGCGTGACAACCTCCAGCAGAACATGCCCGAGCAGCCCACCCAGTGAGGACGCCGCGATGACCGCCCCGGTGACCACCGACAGCGAGCTGGACGAGGCCCCGGCCGCCGACGAGGCCGGCCGGCCGGCGGCGCGCCGTTACGGCCTGCTGGCCGTGGCCGCCGCCGTCGTGGTCGGGCTGCTCCTCGGGTACGCCGGCGGCCTGCTCACCCCGACGCTCACCCGCCCGGGCCAGAACTCGGCCGAGGCCGGTTTCGCCCGGGACATGACCGCCCACCACAACCAGGCGGTGGCCATGGGTCTGCTGGCGTTCCGCCAGGGGCAGGACGCGGAGGTCCGCCAGGTCGGGGTGGACATCGCCACCGGGCAGCAGGGTGAGATCGGCACCATGCAGACCTGGCTGCGCTCCTGGAAGCTGGACCCGACCGGCGATCAGGCCCCGATGGCGTGGATGCCGGACGGCGCCGGGCTGGTCAGGAACGGCCTGATGCCGGGCATGGCCACCCCCGAGGAGATGGCGAAGCTGCGGTCGGCGAGCGGTCGCGAGTTCGACGTGATGTTCCTGAAGATGATGATCCAGCACCACATCGGCGGGGTCCACATGATCGACGGCATCCTCGCCGAGGGGCACGACGACGACGTGCTGGCGGTCGCCCAGGTCATGAAGAACACCCAGCAGAACGACCTGGCCAACCTCACCGCGGCGCTCAAGCGCCTGGGTGGCACGCCCTGACCGTCCCGCCCTCCGCGCACCGGAGCCCGCGTCGCGCCCGCGACGCGGGCTCCGACATGTCCGAGGCTGGCAACTTTGTCCGTTATGCCGTTCGTAGACTTTTTCTACCCACATATCGTGACCAGTTGTGATTCGGGGTCGTTGCGCAGGACGTGGGGGTTGCACTCAGAGACGCAGGGCGGTCGGTGACCAGCTGGTGCCGACGCCACACCATCGGCGGTGACGGAGCGGTGGCAGCCGTCCGTCGCGGACTGCGGCAAGGCGAGCCGGGAACGCTCAGCCGCGAACAGGAACTCGAACTCATCGACGTGCTGCGGGGCGTCCACCCGGACGAGTTCGGCCTCGACGAGGAGCTGTGGACACGGCAGAGCCTGACCACGCTCATCGAACGCCGGTTCGCACTGGCCATGGACGCCGGCACCGTCGGGGCGTACCTCCGGGCCTGGGGCCTGGGCCCCCGCGAGCCGCGCGAGCGGGCCTGCGGGCTCTGCGTGGGCGCGGTCGAGCGGTGGGTACGCAGCGAGTACCCGGCGATCACCCGGGCGGCCCAGGAGCACGCGGCGGAGATCTACTGGCTCGGCCGGGTCCGGCTGCGCGGCACCATGCCCGCCGCCGACGTGGTCTCCGCGGTCTCCTCCCGGGGGCGGGTGCGGTTCATGGTCACCACGCCGTCGGTGGACCCGCCGCTGCCCCGGGACTTCGTCCTGCGGCTCAGCGGCGCCGACCAACGCCCCGTGCACCTGATCGTGGACGGCTCCTGGCCGCGCAACGAGTGGCCCCGACGACTGCCCCGCCGCATCGCGCTGCACCCGCTGCCGAGCTGCGGTCGCACCGTCGCCGCCGCCTGACCGGCGAAGATCGACTCGCGGGCGATACCGATTCGGTGATCCGGGAAGGGGTTTGCTACTCTTCTCGGGTCGCTGAGCCCCCGTAGCTCAGGGGATAGAGCACCGCCCTCCGGAGGCGGGGGCGCAGGTTCGAATCCTGCCGGGGGCACCAGACAACATCTCGAAGCCCGGGCCGTCGTGCCCGGGCTTTCGCGTTGCCGGTCAGCCGGCCTCCCGGCGGGCCCGGGCCCGCCGCTTGCCCTCGTGCATCGCCTGGACCCGGGCCACCGGGATGGTCCGCCCCTCGGCGACCAGCTCCGCCGGCAGCGACTGCGGCGCGGGCAGCGCCTCGGCCCACGGGTCGCGGTCGCCGAGCAGCGCGGGCACGGTCTTCACGGTGAAGTCGGCGGGCGTCGCCGACTCCAGGTCGGCCCAGCCGATCGGGTACGACACCGGCGCGCCGGGCCGGATCCGCGGGCTGTACACGGCCACCACCGTCGCCCCGTGCGCGCGGGTCGAGTCCACGAAGACCCGGCCCCCGCGGTCGGCCACGATGAACGCGGTGGTGGCCAGCGCCGGGTCGAGCCGTTCGGTGTGGGCCGCGAGCGCCCGGGTCGCGGCGGCGGCCTCCTCGGCCGTGGTCTCCGGTGTCACCGGCACGATCACGTGCAGGCCCTTCGCGCCGCTGGTCTTGACCGCACCGGCCAGCCCGGCGTCGCCGAGCGCCTGCCGCACCAGCAGCGCGACGCGTACCGCCGCGCCGAACGTCTCCCCCGCCGGCGGGTCCAGGTCGAGCACCAGGTGGGTGGCGTGCTCGGGCGCCCCGGTGCGGGCCAGCGTGGGGTGGTACTCCACCGCCCGCTGGTTGGCGAACCAGAGCAGCGTCCGCCGGTCGTCGCAGAGCGCGTACGAGATGCGCCGGTGCGACGCCTCCGCCCAGACCTCGGTGCGGCGCACCCACTCCGGCGTGTACTTCGGCAGGTTCTTCTGCATGAACGGCTCCTGGCCGGGCCGGACCCGCAGCACCGACAGCGGCCGGTCGCGCAGCTCCGGCAGGATCCGCCCGTGCAACGCGTCCAGGTAGTCGACCAGGTCGCGCTTGGTCGCACCGGCGGAGTCGAACAGCGGCTGGTCCAGGTTGGTCAGCGAGATCCCGTCCCGGGTCTCGTCAGCGGCACCCATCCGACCACCTTCCCGGCCCGGCGGCGGCTCGGCAACCCCGACACGGCGCCGGCGTGACGGCCCGCTCGAGGCGGGTGTCCGAACTCCCGCTGGGCGAGACGTCGAACGCCTGGGTGATGCGCCACCACGCTACGAACTTGATGGCGTGAACGGGTCAACGGGTGCGTGACGCACGTCCGCACGGTGTGGGTCGGCTCGGCCCGGCGCCCCTGAGGTCGCCCGGCTCGGCACGGTCCCGGCCCGGAACGTGCCGCCGGGCTGCCCTCTCGGCGGCTGATGCATTCGTGCCATCAAGTTCGTAGGCCGGAACAACCCAGGTCTCCACCGGCCCGGCACGCGGTAGCCGTACGCACTCCGGGCGGTCGGCTGCCACCCGTGACGCATGATGGTCACCGAGGCTCCCGTCGGGGCCGAGCAGAAGGAGCCGCGGTGACGACCCAGGACGACCGGTGCGCGTCCGACCCGGCCGGCCGGACCGCGGACGGGACGCAGGCGCGGGCCTGCACGGTGCGGGAGGCGCTGGACCGGGTCGGCGGCAAGTGGAGCATCGGCATCCTGATCGCCGCCTCGACCGGCCCGGTGCGCTTCACCGAGCTGGAACGGCGGGTGGAGGGCATCAGCCGGCGGATGCTCACGCTGACGCTGCGTAACCTGGAGCGCGACGGGCTGCTGGTCCGGCACGTGCATGCGGCGGTGCCGCCGAGGGTGGAGTACACCGCCACCCCGATGGCCCGGGAGCTGTACGAGTCGCTTGTCGCGCTCACCCGCTGGGCGGAGCGGCACCGCGAGTCGATCAGCGCGGCCCGGGCCGCGTACGACCGGGAGCATCCTGTGGCGAAGCCCACGCGATCCGTCTGACCGATCGGTCAGGTGCTGACCGATCGGTCAGGCATGCTGGAAAGCATGGCACGCGCTACCCCGGCCACCCACGACGAGCTGCTCACCGCCGCGGCCCGTCGGTTCGCCGTCACCGGCTACAAGGGCACCTCGCTCCAGGACATCGCCCGTGAGGTGGGCTGTTCCAAGGCCACCGTGCTCTACCACTTCGCCAGCAAGGACGCCCTGCTCTGCGAGCTGATGGCCCCGGCCATCGCGATGCTGGAGGCACTCGACGCCCGGCTCGCCGACCTCACCGGCGCGCCGGCCCAGCGGGCCGCCGCCGAGGGCTTCGTCGACCTGGCGGTCCGCTTCCGCCGGGAGATCGCGCTGCTCCGGGGCGAGTTCCCGGACCTGCTCCAGCAGCCGGCGTTCGCGCACATCCAGCAGATCTCCGAACGGCTGGTCGCCGCGTTCGCCGGCTTCTCCGACCGGCCGGTGGCCCGCGTCGCCGCGCTTGTCGTGCTGGCCGGCATCGCCGAGACCTGCGGCGAGTTCCTGGACATCCCCGACGAGGAGCTGCGACCCGCGCTGCTCGCCGTGGCGCACCGCGCGCTCGAACCCACCACCTGATCCCACCAGTTCGCACCCGAGGACGAAGGAAGGTCCATGGCGACCCTGCTGTACCGGCTCGGCCGGGCATCCCTACGCCGACGGCGACTCGTCGCCGTCGTCTGGCTCGTCGTACTCGTCGGCCTCGGCCTGGCCGCGGCCACGCTGCGGGGCCCGACGGCGAGCAACTTCACCATGCCCGGCACCGAGTCGCAGCAGGCCATCGACCTGCTCGCCGACCGGTTCCCGGCGGCCAGCGGCGCCACCGGCACCATCGCCGTCAAGGCGCCGCAGGACGGCGCGCTCACCTCGCCGGCCGGCCAGGCGGTGGTCAAGCAGGTCACCCAGGAGGCGGCCACGCTGCCCGGCGTGGTCGGCGCGATCGACCCCTACCAGGCGCAGGCGCTCACGCCGGACGGCCGGTACGCGCTGATCCAGGTGCAGTTCGCCGGTCGCGCGGACGACGTGACCACCGAGCAGCGCGACGCGTACGAGAAGGTCGGCCAGCAGGCCGAGGCGCAGGGCTGGCAGATCGCCCCCGGCGGCGAGGTGCTCAACGGCGAGCCGGAGGTCGGCTCGACCGAGGCGCTCGGTGTGCTGGTCGCGGCGATCGTCCTGGTCATCACGTTCGGCTCGCTGGTGGCGGCCGGGATGACCATGCTGAACGCGCTGATCGGCGTCGGCGTCGGCATGGCCGGCCTGTTCGCGCTCAGCGGCGCGGTCGAGCTGACCAGCACCGCACCGATCCTGGCGCTGATGCTCGGCCTGGCGGTCGGCATCGACTACTCGCTGTTCATCACCTCCCGGCACCGGCAGAACCTGCTCGACGGGCTCTCCCCCGAGGAGGCGGTCGGCCGCGCGGTCGGCACCGCCGGCTCCGCCGTGGTGTTCGCCGGCGCGACGGTGGTGGTGGCGCTGGCCGGCCTGGCCGTGGTGGGCATCCCGTTCCTCACCGTGATGGGCCTGGCCGCCGCCGGCACCGTCACCGTGGCCGTGCTGGTGGCGATCACGTTGGCCCCGGCGCTGCTCGGCTTCGCCGGCCGCAAGGTGCTGCCACGCAAGCTCCGCAACCGTGAGGCGGTCGCGGACCCGGGCACCGGCTCGGAGGACCGCTCCGGCTTCGGGTTCCGCTGGGCGAACTGGGTGACCCGGTTCCGCATCCCGGTGATCCTGGTCGGCCTGCTCGGCCTCGGCCTGCTGGCGATCCCGTCCCAGGACATGCGCCTGGCGTTGCCGGACGCCTCCGCCGCCGCCGAGGGCACCCCGGCCCGGGTCAGCAACGACCTGATCCGGGAGGGCTTCGGCCCCGGTTTCACCGGCCGGCTCGCGGTCGTGGTCACCGCCGACTCGCCGCAGGCCACCCAGGCCGCCGTGCCGCAGGTCGCGTCGCTGATCCAGAAGACCGACGGGGTGCTGGCGGTGGCTCCGCCGCAGCTCGACCCGTCCGGCCGCACCGCGCTGCTCGGCGTGATCCCGAAGACCGGGCCGACCGAGGAGAAGACCGAGGAGCTGGTGCACGACATCCGCCGGCAGGTCGGCGGCATCGGCAACGCCGAGGTGCTGCTCACCGGCGTCACCGCGATCGGCATCGACGTGTCGGAGAAGCTCTCCGACGCGCTCCCGGTCTACCTGCTGCTGGTGGTGGGCCTGTCCGTGCTGCTGCTGATGCTGGTGTTCCGGTCGATCCTGGTGCCGGTGAAGGCGGCGCTCGGGTTCCTGCTCACCGTGGCGGCCACGTTCGGCATCACGGTCGCGGTGTTCCAGCAGGGCCACCTGGCCGGGCTGCTCGGCGTCGACACGCCGGCGCCGCTGGTCAGCTTCCTGCCGATCCTGCTCATCGGCATCCTGTTCGGCCTGGCCATGGACTACGAGGTGTTCCTGGTCTCCCGGATGCGCGAGGACTTCGTGCACGGGGACGCCGCCCGCCAGGCCACCATCAACGGCATGGGGCACGGCGCCCGGGTGGTCACCGCCGCGGCGCTCATCATGATGTCGGTGTTCGGCGGCTTCGTCTTCCTGGACGACCCGATCATCAAGTCGATGGGCTTCGCGCTCGCGATCGGTGTCGCCATCGACGCGTTCGTGGTCCGGATGACCATCGTCCCGGCGGTGATGTCGCTGCTGAACAACGCCGCCTGGAGGCTGCCGCGCTGGCTGAACAAGCTGCTGCCCAACGTGGACGTCGAGGGCGAGGGCCTGCGCGCCCACCTCGCCGAACGCGAGCCCGCCCCGGTGAAGTGAAAGGAGGGGCCCCCTGTTAACGCCTGGCGTATAGCAGGGGGCCCCGCTTAACACCCCACCTCACACGCCAGCGGGATACGTCTCCATCTCGCCCGGTGTCACCAACGCCGGCAGGGGATGCAGGGCGGTCGTCTCGTCGCACCAGACGAACGCGTCGTACCGCTCCCCCAGCCGGGTCGGCACGTAGTTGCCCCACGATTCGAAGCTCGGGTCGTACACCACGCCGACGGCCCGGTGGTCCGCCTCCCCGGTCACCCACTCCGGCTCGTCCGGGCCGCCGAAGACCAGCACCGCCCGGTCCGGCATCAACTCGTGCAACAGGTGCTCCACGGACCCCTCCCGGGCCGGCGGCACCACCATCGTCTCGGCCGGGGAGCCCCAGCGCGGGGCGGCGATCACACTCCCCCGCCAACTGCCGAAGCCGATCAGCGCCACCGCGTCCCGGCCGTGCCGTTCCCGACCGAGCTGACCGATATTGACCATGCCGTCCGCCGCCATCTCGGTGGCCCGCGCGTCGCCGACGTGCGTGTTGTGCGCCCACACGACGCCGCGCGCGTCCGGCCCGTAGCGGTCGAGCAGCCGGTCCAGCGTGTCCGCCATGTGGATGTCGCGGACGTTCCACGACTCCGGGCCGCCGCCGATCATGGCCCGGTAGTACCGTTCCGCGCCGGCCACCACCTCCGCGTTCTGCCAGGCCGAGAAGCGGTCCGGGCCGTCCGCGGCGGCCTGTTCCCGGGTACGCGCCAACAACCGGACCACCTCCTCCTCGCACCGGGCGGAGACGAACCGGCTGGCCAGGCCGTACTCCTCGGCCTGTTTGCCGTACGGCTCGAAGCAGCGGTACGCCTCCTGGGCCGCCTCCAGCGACGCCGGGTCCTCCTCGCCCAGGTAGTCGAAGATGGCCTGCATCGACTCCCAGAGCGAGTAGACGTCGAGGCCGTGGAAACCCGCCCGCTCCCCCTCCGGCCGCTCCAGGTTCCAGGCGCGCAGCCACCGGCAGAACCGGGCCACCTCCGCGTTCGCCCACATCCAGGTGGGCCAGCGTTCGAACCGCTCCAACGCGACCATCGGATCGGCCAGTCCGCCCGGTGCGCCCACCACCGAACGGTGCACCCGGTCGCAGTCCGGCCAGTCCCCCTCCACCGCGACGAAGTCGAACCCCTGCTCGGCGATGAGCCGCCGGGTCAACTGCTCGCGCAGGCGGTAATAGTCGTAGCTGCCGTGCGTCGCCTCGCCGATCATCACGATGCGGGCGTCGCGGACGCGCTCCAGCAGGGGGTCGAAGTCGCTCGGTGCGCCGAGCCGCTGAACCAGCATGTCCGCGGCTACCCGGGCCCCGCCTGGGCAAACCGCCGTCGGGACCGGCATGCCGCGCCGCCCAGCGGGTAGCCGCGCGACATGACCGTCAGCGACGCGCAGTTGCAGGAGTTCGTCGCCGGACTCGACTACCCGGTCTCCCGGGAGGACCTGGTCCGCTGGGCCCAGGAGAACGGCGCCAGCACCGAGACGCTCCAGATGCTCCGGACGTTGCCGGCCGAGGAGTTCGACACCCCCGGCGAGCTGGGCGAGGCGCTGGCCCCGTACACCGGCTAGCGGGGCCCCCGCACGATGCCGCGTGTTAAGCGGGGCCCCCGCCTCTACCGGAGGCGTTAACAGGGGGCCCCTCCTTTCACCGCACGGTGAGGGTGATGGTGTGGTGGCCGGTGGCGCCGTCGGGGAACGGGGTGCGGCGTCGCTCGGGCTGCGTCGCCCCGGTGCCGTCGGTGGCGCGTACCCGAAGACTGTGCGGGCCGGCCGTGGCGGGCCAGGCGTAGCGCCACTGCACCCAGGTGTCGGTGGAGGCGGTGGGCAGCAGCTCGGCCGCCCGCCACGGGCCACCGTTTACCGACACCTCCACCGCCGCGATGCCCCGGTGCTGGGCCCAGGCCACCCCGGCCACGGTGACGGGTCCGGCCGGGATGCGGGCGAACGGCGCGGGCCGGTCGATCCGGGACGCGGTCTTCACCGGCGCCTCCCGCGCCCAGCCCCGCCGCACCCAGTAGGCGTCGAAGGCGTCGAAGGTGGTCACCTCCAACTCGGTGACCCATTTGCACGCGCCCGCGTAGCCGTACAGGCCGGGGGTGAGCATCCGGACCGGGAAGCCGTGCGCGAAGGGCAGCGGCGCCCCGTTCATCCCGACCGCGAGCATGGCGTCCCGGCCGTCGAGGAGCGTCTCGATCGGGGTGCCGATGGTCATTCCCTCGTCCGAGCGGGCGACGAGCTGGTCGGCGCCGGCCCGGATGCCCGCCGCGCGTAGTAACGGGGCGAGCGGCGCGCCGAGCCACCGGGCGGTCCCCACGTACGGGCCGCCGACCTCGTTGGACACGCAGCTCAGCGTGACGTCCCGCTCGATCAGGCCGCGGTCGAGCAACTCGGCGAAGCTCACCTCGACCGGTCGCGCCACCAGGCCGTGCAGCCGCAGCCGCCAGGTGTCCACGTCGAGCCGGGGCACGGTGAGCGCGGTGTCCACCCGGTAGAACTCCTCGGTCGGGGTGCGGAAGCCGGGTGCCACGCCGGCGGGCAGCGGCCGGGCCGGCGAGGCCGGCGCGGGCAGCCGGACGGCCTCCCGGGACCGGGCCGCGTCGGCCACGTTCAGCCGGCGCAGCACGGCCGCGCCGGCCGCGGCGACCACGGTTCCGGCAGCGACCAGCGTCGCGTTCCGCACCACCGCCCGCCGCGTCGGCCCGCCCGCCGATCCCGAGCCACCGGAGCCGCCCGCACCATGGCCGTCCCCATCAGAGCCGCCCCCGCCGGGACCGCCCACCCCGGCGGAACCGGCCGCGCCGCCCCCGGACGCCGCCCGGCCCACCCCCACCGGGTCGGCGGCGGCGTCCGGGGTGTTCGGGGCGGCCGGCCGGCCGGGCAGGGGCAGCCGACGCAGCAGGCCGGCGGCCACCGCGGCGCCGGCCAGGGCCGGCAGGGCGTCGGCCGGGCCGGCGTCGGGTCGGGTCAGCGCGGCGCCGACGCCGGCCAGCCCGAGCACCGCCGGCCCGAGCAGGCCGAGCGCCGGGCGGCGCCGGGCGGCGATCCCGGTCAGCGCGGCCAGCAGGGCCAACGCCAGCCCGATGCCGCCCAGCAGCAATGGCTTGTCGTACGTGCCGAACGTGCGCACCGCCCACTCCTTGACCGGGGTCGGCGCACCGTCCACGACGGCGCCGCCGACCGCGACCAGTGGCGCCGCCTGGGGGCGGACGGCGGTGGCGAGCAGTTCCGCGACCGCCACCCCGGCGGCGGCCACGAGCAGGCCCGTCCCGGCGGCCGCCAGGGTACGGCGGATCATCGGTCTCTCCTCTCGCCGATCGCCGGCCGCGTCAGGACTTCGGCATCAGGACCGAGTCGACGATGTAGACGGTCGCGTTGGCGGTCTGCACGTTGCCGCAGATCACCATGGAGTTGCCGTTCACGGTGAACTCGGTGCCGCTGCCGGCGACCGTCACCTCGCCGCCCTGGAGCGTCTTGTGCGCGCCGGCGAGCTGGTCCGGGCCGAGCCGGCCCTCGACCACGTGATAGGTCAGCACGTCCGTCAGCATCTTCTTGTCGGCGAGCACCTTGTCCAGGTCGGCCTTGGGCAGCTTGCCGAACGCGTCGTTGCTGGGCGCGAAGACGGTGAGGCCCTGCGCGCTGTTCAGCGAGTCGACCAGGCCGGCCTGCTTGACGGCGGTGACCAGCGTGCTCAGCACCGGGTTGCCGGACGCGGCGGTGGCCACCGGCACCTTGGCCATGGCGGCGAAACTGCCCGGGTTCGACGCGTCGGTAGGCACCGCGGCGCAGCCGGGGCCGAACTGGCCGTCGGCCATCGCGGGCGCGCTGCTGGCCGGCGCGGAACTCATCGGGGCGCTGCTGGCCGGCGCGGCGGTGTCGGTGTCGTCCCCGCCGCAGGCGGCGAGGCCGAGGCTGAGCGTGGCGGCAAGGGCGACAGCGGTGAGCTTCATGGGACGCATCAGGTAAATCCCTTCAGATGGTGAACTGTCGGTCTGGAAGGGATTCGGTGCCCACCGGCCCGTGGATGGGTCGGTCCGCGAAAAAGATCAGGCGAGCGCGACCGCCACCAGCGGGGTCGTGGTCGGCCGCGCCGACCCGCCCGCCGGCTCCTCGGTCACCCCGAGGAGACCCTTGCCCCGCACCCCGGACAGCAGCGTCGAACCGCCACCCCGGCCAGCCGGCAGCACGCCGGCCGAGGTGGCCGTCGCGCCGTCGATCAGCCAGAGCTGGTAGGCCCGGCCAGCGGCGGGGACGGTCAACCCGTCGAGCAGCGCCACTCCCTCGTTCCGGCTCGGCGACGCCACCACGGTGACCCGGCCGCCCGCCGGAACCGCTCCGGTCCGGACCACCGCGTCCGGCGCGGCCAGCACGGCACGGATCCGGCCCGCCTCGTCCCGCGCCGCGCCGGCTTCGGTGCGCGCGTCGCGTACCCGCTGCTCCTGGACGGTCCAGGTGGCCGTGCCCGCGCCGCCGGCCAGCAGCACGGCGGCGGCCGCGACGGCCGCCCGACGGCGCCACCCCCCGGTCCGGTCGCGGGCCGCCCGACCGACCGGGCCGGGTCGCTCCTGCGGGGTACGCCGGATCTCCGCCAGCACCGACGTGCGCAACGCGGGCGGCGGCACGGACCAGGTCGGGTCGGCCAGCCGGGCCGCCGTCTCGTGGAACTCGGCCAGCTCCAGCGCGCAGCTCTCACAGCCGGCCAGGTGCCGGACGAACGCGGCCCGCTCGACGTCGTCCACCGCGTCGAGCACGTACGCCCCGGCGAGCGCGTGGATGTCGGTCATCGGCTGAACTCCACTCCCAGGCAGTCGCGGAGACGGATCAGCCCGTCCCGCATGCGGGTCTTGACGGTGGGCAGCGCGGCGCCCAGCAGGCCGGCCACCTCGCGGTAGCTGTGCCCGCCGTAGTAGGCCAGCGTGATCGCCTCGCGCTGCATCTCGGTGAGCACGTCCAGGCAGTGCCGCACCTGCTGCCGTTCCCACCGGGCCGCCGCCTCCTCGGCCACCTCGTCGTACGGCGTCTCGGCGGATCCGGCGGCGACGCGGCGGGTGCGGTCGGCGCCGGCCTGCTCGGACCGGACCCGGTCCACGGCCCGGCGGTGGGCGATGGTGAAGACCCAGGCGGTGGCCGAGCCCTTGGCCGGGTCGAAGCGGGCGGCGGTGCGCCACACCTCGACCAGCACCTCCTGCGCGACCTCCTCGGCCTGCGCCGGGTCGCGGAGCACGCGTCGGGCCAGTCCGTAGACGCGGGGCGACACGATGTCGTAGAGGCGTTCGAACGCCGCCTCGTCGCCGCGCGCCACCGCCCGCACCAGTTCGTCGGTCTCCGCCCGCTGGTCCGGGGCGGCCGGGGGCACGACGTGCAGCCTCGACCGCCCCGGCACGTCACCGGCGCTGTCGCCCTCGGTCATCCGGTCCCGCCTTCCGTCCGCTCCGTCTGCCAGCACGGTAGGCATTCGGAGTCGGCGCCGCCGCGGATGGCCCCGAATTGCCGGCCCGTCCCGGATCAGCGGCGTGCAGCAGGCGGAACAGCACCAGCCACTGCTCGGGCCAGACCAACCCGACCGGGGTGTCCGGCGCGATCCGCGCGGCCCGCAACGCGCCGTCGACCCGGCGGCGCGGGTGGGCGGTGCGCAGCGAGGCCGCGAGCGAGCCGCCGACCCCGCCGAAGCCCAGCTCCACCATCCTCCGGTACGCGGGCAGCACGCCCGACGCCAGCAGCGGCTCGGTCCGGCGCTCCAGGCGCAGGATGCCGCCGTCCACCGCGGGCACCGGCCGGAACGCGCCCCGGGGCACCCGCCCGGCCAGCCGCCAGTGGTGTTCCGGCCAGGTGAGCACCGTGAGCCGGCTCCACCGGCCGTGGTCGCCGGCGCGTTTGCGGGCGTAGTCGAGCTGGGTGAGCAGCGTGGCCGCGCGCAGTCCGGGCGCGGCGAGGCACCACCGGACCACGGCCGCGGTCAGCGACCAGGGGATGTTGCCGGCCACCGAGAACGGCTCCTCGGGCGGCGGCGCGGAGAGGAAGTCGGCCGCCCGGACCTCGACGTGCGGCAGCGGCGCGCAGGTCGCGGTCAGCTCCGGCAACACGGCCGGGTCCACCTCGTACGCGATCAGCCGCCCGCACCGCGCGGCGAGCGGGCGGGTGAGCTGGCCGCGTCCGGCGCCCACCTCCAGCAGCAGGTCGGCCGGGCCGGGGCGGGCCGCCCGGACGATCCGTGCGACGGCGGCCGGATCGGCGAGGAAGTTCTGGGACAGTACGCGACGGGACCGGTCGCGTGCGGTGGTGCGGAGTCGGCGGGGCGCCACGGGTTCGTCCTGTCTGTCGCCGGACGGCGACGGGTACGGACCGCTGCGCAGAGGTCGACGCCACGCCGGACGGCGGCGGGGTCCGGAAGGAGCCAGGACGCCGCCGGGCTCGACGAGCCGGCGTGGATCGCACGGGCGGGCGGTCCGAGTGGATCGGGACTCGGACGGCCCTGGGAAGGTGGTCGGGACGCGGGGCGTCAGGCGCGGTGGGCGTCCCGGCCGGCCAGGGCCGGGTGCCGGACCCGCGGGCGGGCGACCAGAAGGAGCCCGGACGCGGCCGGCGCGACGGCCGCGTCGATCAGGGCATGCGTGAACATGCGCGCGACGCTAGCGGCCGGCCCGCCGCCCCGCGACGGGTTTTCTCACACGTCGACCGTGCGCCCCTGCGCCCGGGCGGTCTCGGCGGCGTCGAGCACCGCCACCACGTCCCGGCCGAACCGCACGTCGCAGCGGTGGTCGCGGGTGCCGGCGTCCACCTCCGCCAGCAACTGGTCGAGCGCGGCGCCGAACGCCTGGAGCGCGCTGCCGTCACCGGGCGGGATGCTCTCGGTGCCGTTCGCGCCGAACAGGACGACGTCACGGGTGACCGCCTCGGCCGGCGCGTCGAGGGTGAGGGAGAGCGTGCTCGTCGCGCCGCCATCGTGGGTGAGCAGCAGGTGCACCAGGCCGCTCGGCCCGTCCATCGCGGCGACCCGGGTGACCCGGCCGAGCACCGGCAGGATCAGGGACAACGCGTGCGGGCCGATGTCCCACAGCGCGCCCCGGTCGCGCCGCCACCGCGAGTCGCCGTACGGGTTCCCGGGCTGGTAGATCGAGGCGAACATGGTCCCCCGGGCGTGCTGCCAACCGCCGGCCGCGGCGGCCGAGGCGAGGACGCCGGTGACGTTGGGGTGGAAACGCTGGGTGAAGAAGACCACCGAGGCCACCCCGGACGCCTCGGCGGCGGCGACCACCCGGTCGGCGTCCGCGAGACTCAGCGCCAGCGGCTTGTCCAGCAGCAGGTGCCGCCCGGCGGTGGCGGCCCGGACCGCGATGTCGGCCTGCACGTCGGGCGGGAGCGCCACGGCGACCGCGTCGACGGCGTCGAGCAGCGCGTCGACGTCGGTGAAGGCCGGCACGCCGTGCCGGGTGGCCAGCGCCTCCGCCTTCGCCGGGTTGCGCCCCCACACGCCGGCCAGTCGGGCCCGGGGGTGGGCGTCGATGGCGGCGGCGTGCGTCTCCGCCGCCCAGTGACCGGTGCCGAACAACCCGAAGCGCACCCCTGCCCCCTGCCGTCGTCGTGGGCCACCGGCGTACGCCGGGACCGTGATCCACGCTAGTCGTCCGGCCCGGCCGGCGCGCCCCGACCCGCGCGGCGGCCGGCTACTACACGACTTAGTAGGCTGGGCCGGTGAACGACACTGCGTCGATGACCAGCGCCGCGGCGGCGGGCTCGCCGGTGGACGGGTTCCTCCCCACGATCGCGATCGTGCTGTCGCTGGCGGTCGCGGTCTGGGCCCTGGTGGCCGCCGTACGCCAGCAGCCGCCGGACCGGATCCAGTTCGCCGGCCTGGCCGTGGTGGAGGTGGCGCTGCTGGCGCTGACCGTGGTGGCGCTCGTCGCCCTCGGCGGTGGGGACCGGCCGGGCGAGCCGGGTGCGTTCTTCGGCTACCTGGTGACGCTGGTCTGTCTGCCGCCGCTGGCCTGGGTGCTGGCCCGGATGGAGCCGACCCGCTGGGGCTCGGCGATCATCTGCGCGATCTGCCTGGTCACGCCGGTCGTGGTGGTGCGGTTGCAGCAGACCTGGGAGGTCGTCGGTGGTTGAGACCCGGGCGCCCGGACGCGCCACCAACCGCGGGCCGGGTCGGCTGCTGATCGCGGTCTACATCCTCTTCGCCATCGCCGCGACGTCGCGGGCCGGGCTCCAGATCGCCACGAAGTTCGACGAGGCGCCGGTGGCGTACCTGCTCTCCGCGCTGGCCGCGCTGATCTACATCGTGGCGGCGGTCGGGCTGGCCCGGGCCGGGCACGCCGGCCGCCGGGTGGCGCTGGCCTGTTGTTCGGTGGAGCTGGTCGGGGTGCTCGCGGTGGGCGTGCTGAGCATCGCCGACCCGGAGCTGTTCCCGGACGAGACGGTCTGGTCCGACTTCGGCAGCGGCTACGGCTACATCCCCCTGGCACTCCCCGCACTGGGCCTCCTCTGGCTCTACCGCACCCGCACCCGCCCCACGCCCTCCTCCTGAGGCGCGCTTTCTCGGAAAGCGTGGCCATGGAGCGCGAAATGGCCCCTCTTTCCGGGAAGGAGGGGCCATCCGCCGGGGAGTAGGGGCGGTCAGTCCTTGGGGCCGCCGGCGACGTAGATGACCTGGCCGGAGACGAAGGACGCGCCCTCGCTCGCCAGGAACGAGATGGTGTGCGCGACGTCCTCCGGGCGGCCGGTGCGGCGGACCGGGATCTCGGCGGCGGCGTGCTCCTGGAGCGCGGCGAACTCGACCTTCATCCGGGCCGCGGTGGCCGCGGTCATGTCGGTGACGATGAAGCCCGGCGCGACCGCGTTGACGGTCACCCCGAACGGGCCCAACTCGATGGCGAGCGTCTTGGTGAAGCCCTGCATGCCGGCCTTGGCGGCGGCGTAGTTCGCCTGGCCCCGGTTGCCCAGCGCGGAGGTGCTGGACAGGTTGACGATCCGGCCCCACTTCCGCTCGACCATGTGCTTCTGGGTGGCCTGGCTGAACAGGAACGCGCCGCGCAGGTGCACGCCCAGGACCGTGTCCCAGTCGGCGTCGGTCATCTTGAACAGCAGGTTGTCGCGGAGCACGCCGGCGTTGTTGACCAGCACGGTCGGCGCGCCCAGCTCGGCGGCGACCCGCTCGACGGCGGCCTCCACCTGGGCCCGGTCGGCCACGTCCGCGCCGACGCCGAGCGCCCGACCACCGGCGGCGACGATGCCGTCGACGGTCTCCGCGGTGGCCGACTCCTCGATGTCGACCACGGCGACGGCCATGCCGTCGGCGGCCAGCCGGCGGGCGGTGGCCGCGCCGATGCCGCGTGCGGCTCCGGTCACGATGGCGACGCGGGGCTCCTCCGACATGATTACCTCCCGGTAACTTGGCTCGATCGGAGGAGCCTAACCCGCCGTCACGTCCGGCTACAGCGCCCCACCCCGGCAGAGCCGGATCCAGCGGTAGCCGTGGCCGTTGAGCTTCAGCCGGTCGAGCTTGCCCACCTCGTCGTAGTTGCGGTCGCTCAGCACGTCGATCGGCAGGTCCGCCTCCGGCGCCAGGGTGCTCAGGTCGACCTCCACGTCCTCGGTGCCGAGGTTGTGCAGGAAGACCATGGTCCCGGTCCGCCCGTCGGCGCGGTGCGCGAGCACCCCGGCCGGCATCGGCACGTCGATGTGGGTGGTGCTGCCGGACCCGACCTCCGGAGCCTCCCGCAGCGTCCGGATCATCCGCTCGAACCAGCCGAGCAGCGAACGCGGGTCCTTGCGCTGGGCGGTGACGTTGACCTGCTGGTAGCCGTACTCACCCTTGTCGATCACGGGGCGGACCAGCTTCTCCGGCTCGGCGGTGGAGAAGCCGGCGTTCTCCTTGTAGGACCACTGCATCGGGGTACGGATCGCGTCGCGCCCCTTCAGCGTCAGGTCCTCGCCCATGCCGATCTCCTCGCCGTAGCGCAGCACCGGCGTGCCGCGCAGCGAGAACTGGAGCGCGTACGCCAGCTCGATGTGCCGGCGGTCGTTGCCGAGCATCGGCGCGAGCCGGCGGCGGATGCCCCGGCCGTAGAGCTGCATGTTCTCGTCCGGGCCGAACTTCGCCAACACGTCGTTGCGCTGGTCGGCGGTGAGCCGGGACAGGTCGATCTCGTCGTGGTTGCGCAGGAACGTCGCCCACTGGCCGCCGGTCGGCAGCTTCGGGGTGTCGCGCAACGCGTCGATGATCGCCTCCGGGTCCTCCCGGGCGAACGCGAGCATCAGCCGGCCGTTCATCATGAAGTCGAAGAGCATGTGGATCCGGTTGCCCGAGCCGCTGCCGTCGCCGAAGTAGACAGGCAACTGGTCCGGCTCGACGTTCGCCTCGGCCAGCAGCACCGCGTCGCCGCGCCGCCACTGGACGTGCTGGCGCAGGTCGGTGAGGAACTCGAAGTCCTTGGTCGCGTTCGGGTTGCCCGGCTCGGTCTTCTCGATGATGAACGGCACGGCGTCCATCCGGAACCCGGAGACGCCGAGCTGGAGCCAGAACGAGGTGATCTTCTTGATCTCCGCGCGGACCTTCGGGTTCTCGATGTTCAGGTCCGGCTGGAACTTGTAGAACCGGTGGTAGAACCACGCCTTGGCGGTCCGGTCGTAGGTCCAGGTCTCGTGCTGCTCGCCCGGGAACACCATGCCCTGGTGCCGGTCGTCCGGCTCGTGGTCGGCCCAGACGTACCAGTCGCGGTACGGCGAGTCGGGCGAGGACCGGGCGGACTGGAACCACGGATGCTGGTCCGAGGTGTGGTTGACCACCAGGTCGATGATCACCCGGATGCCCCGGTTCTGCGCCTGGTGCAGCAGTTCGGCGAAGTCCCCGAGCGTCCCGAGCCGCGGGTCGACGTTGTAGAAGTCGGTCGCGTCGTACCCGTCGTCCTTGTTGGGGGACGGGTGGATCGGGTTGAGCCAGAGGCAGGTCACCCCCAGCCGGGCCAGGTAGTCCAGCCGGCCGATCAGCCCCTGGAAGTCACCCACCCCGTCGCCGTCGGAGTCCGCGTACGTGTCGACGTCGAGGCAGTAGACGACCGCCTCCTGATACCACCTGTCACCCATGCGGGCTCTACTTCTCCGAACGCGCGTCCTGGCAAACCCGGTACCGTGCCGGCATGAGCGAACGCACCGAGCGGAGCGAGGGCCGTGAGGGCATGCCCAGCCAGCACAGCATGAGCGAGGACACCGACTGGTCCGGCGGGACGTGGCTCAACCCGCCGGAGCGGGCCGAGGCGGTCGACGGCGGGCTGCTTGTCGAGCCGCGCGGGGGCAGCGACTTCTGGCGGCGCACCAGCTACGGCTTCGTGCACGACGACGGTTCGGCGCTGCTCGCGCCGTTCGCCGGGGACACCGCCGTGGAGGTGTCGTTCCGGCTCGACTACGCCGCGCAGTTCGACCAGGCCGGCGTGCTGGTGCGGGTGGACGAGCGGCGGTGGACGAAGGCCGGGGTCGAGGTGAGTGACGGCGTGCCGCAGGTCGGCGCCGTGGTGACCGACGAGTTCTCCGACTGGTCGGTGGCGCCGGTGCCGGAGTGGTCGGGGCGGGAGGTGACGGTCCGGGTGAGCCGGGCCGGCGACGCGTTGACGGTCCGCGCCCGGGTCGACGACGAGCCGTGGCGGCTGGTGCGGGTCGCGCCGCTCGACCCGGCGGCGTCGGCGACGGCCGGGCCGTACTGCTGCTCGCCCAGCCACGGCGGCCTGCTGGTCCGCTTCACCGGCTGGCGGCGGGGGGCGGCGGACGAGGCGCTGCACCCGGAGGGTTAGCCCGGTCACCGGCGGGTGTGAGCAAGACTCACCCGGGTACTACCTCCGGATCTCCGGCACCCGTGTGGAAGGACCGCCATGGCCCTCGCCCAGAACGTCGATCCGAACCAGTTCACCGGGCTGACCGGGTGGGTGGCGAGCGTGATCGACGCGTGGGGCGCGGTCGGCGTGGCGCTGCTGGTGGCGCTGGAGAGCATCATCCCGCCGATCCCGAGCGAGATCGTGCTGGCGATGGCGGGCTACCTGTCCGCCGAGGGCCGGTTCAACGTGGTGGTGATCGTGCTGGCCGCGACCGCCGGTTCGCTGCTCGGCGCGCTGGTGCTCTACTGGCTCGGGGCGGTGCTCGGCGAG
Organism: Micromonospora sp. DT227; assembly: GCF_049841835.1. Taxonomy (NCBI): domain Bacteria; kingdom Bacillati; phylum Actinomycetota; class Actinomycetes; order Micromonosporales; family Micromonosporaceae; genus Micromonospora; species Micromonospora sp. DT227. The sequence goes on from NZ_JBNCLA010000002.1 coordinate 244,413, forward strand.
GACCGGCTCAAGCGGTGGCTCGACCACATCCCGCTGGTCGACCTGGAGGACCTGGAGAAGGCGGACCGCTGGTTCGAGCGGCACGGCCGCTGGGCGGTGCTGATCGGCCGGGTGGTGCCGGTGGTCCGCAGCCTGGTGTCGATCCCGGCCGGCGCGAACCGCATGCCGCTGGGCGAGTTCATCCTGCTCACCACGCTCGGCAGCGGGGTGTGGAACACGCTGATCGTGGGTGCCGGCTTCCTGCTCGGCTCGCGCTGGGAGGACGTCGACCGCTACAGCCAGTGGTTCAACTACGCGATCTTCGCGGTCTTCGGCGTGATGATCGTGAGCTGGGCGGTGAAGAAGGTGCGCCGGCGGCGCGCCCGGCAGTCGGTGACCACCGGGCGCTGACCGCGACGACTCAGCGGCGGAACGTGAACCAGTTGACGTTGACGAAGTCCGACGGCTGACCGCTGCTGAACGTGAGATAGACGGTGTGCCGGCCGGTCACCGCGCCCACGTTGCCGGGCACCGAGGTCCAGGTCTGCCAGCCGCCGGTGTTGCCGACCGCGAAGCTGCCGATCGGCGTCGCGGTCGGGCTGTCCACCCGCACCTCCACCAGGCCGCTCACCCCGGCCGCCGCGCCGGACGCGACCCGGGCCACGAAGTCCCGTGGCGGTGTGGAGCCGAAGTCGACGTTGTCGTAGCGGGCCCAGTCACCGTTGGCCAGGAAGCCGATGTCCTGCCCGCCCTCGGCGCACGTCTCCACCTGCACGCCGTTCTGCGCGTTGAACGACTCGGCCTGGATGGTCGCGTACGCGTCCCGCACCCCGCCCGGCGGCGGCGTGGTCGGCGTCGGCGACGGGTTGCCGCCGCCGCCCCGGGAGTAGACCGCCACGTAGTCGACGAGCATCGGCCGGCCGGAGACGGTCGACGCGGTCGGCGTGGCGGAGCCGGCGACGCCGTTCGGGAAGCCGCCGCCCATCGCCACGTTGAGCAGCAGGAAGTAGCCGGCGTGACTGGTCATCTGGGTCCAGTACGGCTCACCGACCTGGGTCTGGGTGACGGTGTGGAAGAGCTGGCCGTCGACGTACCAGCGCAGTTGCGCAGGGCTCACCGAGGTGTCCCACTCGAACCGGTAGGTGTGGAACGCCGACTGGCAGGTGCTGCCCGGGCAGGCGCGGGACGCGCCCCGGCCGTTGAACTCGTCGCACGGGCCGCCCGGCGCGACGCCGCAGTGCAGCACGCCCCAGACCGAGTTGATCCCGTTGACGTTCTCCATCACGTCGAACTCGCCGATGCCGGGCCAGTTCTGGTAGTTGCCCCGGTAGGGCGAGCCGAGCGCCCAGAACGCCGGCCAGTAGCCGGCCGCCGCCGCGCCGGTGACGTTGGGCATCTGGATGCGGCCCTCGATCGCCAGCACGCCGCCGCTCGACGGCTTGAAGTTGCTGCGTACCGTCTCGATCCGGGCCGACGTCCAGCGGCCGGCGCTGTCCTTCAGCGGGGTGATGCGCAGGTTGCCGGCACCGTCCTGGGACAGGTTGGCGGTGCTGGAGGTGTAGGTCTGGATCTCGCCGGTGCCCCAGTTGGCCGGGCCGCCCGGGTAGCTGGTGCCGGTGTCGACGATCCAGTTGGCGGAGGACGGCAGCGTGCCGGCCGCGCCGGTGAAGTCGTCGCTCCACACCAGGTTCCACCCGGCGGGTGGGGACGGCACGGCGGCCTGCGCGGTCATCTGGACGCCGGCGAGCGCGGTGGTGGCGGCGACCACGGTCGCGGCCAGGGCGAGCCGGCGGCGGGACCGGGGCACGGTGGTGGGGGCGGCCGGGGCCGCCGGAATCGGGTTCATCGGGGTGCCTCTCTGCGGGGACGGGGCGGAGAGCGCTCTCTGAGAGCGATTTGTACGCGCCCGCCCCCGCATTTGTCAACAATCTTCAATGAATGCCGGTGGCGGCGACGGTCAGGAGGACTCGCGGACCAGCGGGAACGGCAACGTCTCCCGGATCGAACGGCCGGTCAGCAGCATCACCAGGCGGTCCACGCCGAGCCCCAGCCCGCCGGTCGGCGGCATCGCGTACTCCAGCGCGGTGAGGAAGTCCTCGTCCAGCTCCATCGCCTCCGGGTCGCCGCCGGCCGCCTGCAACGACTGCGCGGTGAGCCGCCGCCGCTGCTCGGTCGGATCGACCAGCTCGGAGTACGCCGTGCCCAGCTCCATCCCGTACGCCACCAGGTCCCAGCGCTCGGCCAACCGGGGATCACGCCGGTGCTGCCGGGTCAACGGCGACACCTCGGTCGGGAAGTCGAGATAGAACGTGGGCACCTCGGTACGCGCCTCGACCAGCCGCTCGTACAGCTCCAGCAGCACCGCGCCGGCCGACCAGCGCGGATCGAACGGCACCCCGGCCGCGTCGGCCAGCTTGCGCAGCGCGGCCAGCTCGGTGTCGGCGGTGACCTCCTCGCCCAGCGCTCCCGAGACCGCCTCGTGCACCGTGACCGCCCGCCACTCGCCGCCCAGGTCGACCAGCTCGCCGCCGGGCCGGCGGGCCACCGGCGCACCGTGCACCGCGGTCGCCGCCGCCACGATGAGCTCCCGGGCCAGCACCCGCATGTCCTGGTAGTCGGCGTACGCCTGGTACGCCTCCAGCACGGTGAACTCCGGGTTGTGGGTGGCGTCCACGCCCTCGTTGCGGAACGCCCGGCCCAACTCGTAGACCCGCTCGATGCCGCCCACGGCGAGCCGCTTCAGATACAGCTCCGGCGCGATCCGCAGACTCAACCGCAGGTCGTACGCGTTGATGTGGGTGACGAACGGGCGGGCGTTCGCGCCACCGTGCACCCGTTGCAGGATCGGCGTCTCCACCTCCAGGAAGTCCCGCCCGGCCAGCCCGGCGCGCAGGCTGTGCAGCGTCGCGCTCCGGGCCCGCACCATCTCCCGGGCCGCCGGGTCCAGCGCCAGGTCCAGGTACCGCTGCCGGACCCGGGCCTCCGGATCGGCCAGCCCGTGGTGCTTGTCCGGCAGCGGACGCAGGCACTTGGCGGTCAGCTCCCAGCCGGACACCCGCACCGACACCTCGCCGCGTCGGGTCGCGTACACCTCGCCGGTGGCGCCCACGTGGTCGCCGATGTCGACGGTCGACCGCCACCGGTCCAGGTCGTGCTCCAGCATCACCTGAAGATCGCCGCTGCCGTCCCGGACGGTGGCGAACAGGACCCGCCCGTGGTCGCGGACCAGCAGCACCCGCCCGGCCACCGCCACCGTCTCCCCGGCGCCGGTGTCCGGGGCCAGCCCGGCGTGCCGCTCCCGCACCGCCGCGCAGCTCGCCGTGCGCGGATAACCCACCGGGTACGGGTCGACGCCGGCGGCCCGCAGCCGGTCGAGCTTCGCCACGCGCACCCGGATCTGCTCCGGCCGGCGCGCGGCGGGCGGCTCCGGCGGGACGGCCCGGACCGCCGCGGCGGCCGGCGGCACGTAGCCGATCCCGCCGCCGGCCGGCGGCACCCCGTGCAGCGGCGTGGGCCGCCCACCCGGCAGGGCCAGGAAGCCCTCCGCGGCGGCCGCCGCGAGACCGACCCGGGCCAGCTCCCGGCGCTCGGCGAAGCAGAGGTAGCGCGGCGTCCAGTGCGGCTGGTACTTCGCGTTGGAGAGGTAGAGCGACTCCAGCTGCCACCAGCGGGAGAAGAAGAGCAGCGTGTGCCGCCAGGCCCGGATGATCGGGCCGGCGCCGATCCGCGCGCCCTGCTCGAACACCGACCGGAACGCGGCGAAGTTGAGCGACACCCGGTCGACGCCGAGGCGCGGGCCGGCGGCCAGCAGCGCGGCCACCATGAACTCGGTGACGCCGTTCTCGGCGGCGCGGTCCCGGCGCATCAGGTCCAGCGAGACGCCGTGCGTGCCCCACGGGCTGAACGACAGCAGCCCGCGCACCCGGCCCGTGCCGTCGCACGCCTCGACCAGCACGCAGTCACCGTCGGCCGGGTCACCGAGCCGGCCCAACGCCATCGAGAAGCCGCGCTCGTGCCCGGTGTCCCGCCACGCGGTGGCCAGCCCGGCCACCTCGGCCAGCTCCTCCGGCGGGATCTCGGCGTGCCGGCGGACCCGGGCGGTGTAGCCGGCCCGCTCGACCCGGTGCACCGCCTGCCGGACCGGTCGCATGTCCCGGCCGTCCAGGTCGAACTCCCGGGTGTGCAGGATCGCCTCGTCGCCGAGCTGGAGCACCTTCAGGCCGTGCCGGCGGTAGGCCCGCGCGCCGGCCTCGCTGGCGCCGAGCACCGCCGGCGTCCACGCGTACGCCCGGGAGTGCTCCAGCCACGCCTCGATGGCCGGCCCCCACGCCTCCGGGTCGCCGACCGGGTCGCCGCTGGCCAGGCTGACGCCGTTGACCACCCGGTAGGTGAGCGCGGCCTTGCCGCTGGCCGAGAAGACGGCGGCCTTGTCCCGCCGGGTGGCGAAGTAGCCGAGCGAGTCCCGCTCGCCGTGCCGGGCCAGCAGCTCCCGGATCCGTTCCTCCTCGCCGGCGTGCAGCACCGCGTTGGCCCGCTGCGAGCGGACCAGCGTGAACAGCGCGGCCAGGAACGCCGTCGCGCCGAACGCGCCGAGCAGCAGGTTGACCCAGCCGGGCGCCTGGCCGCGACGGGTCAGGTCCAGCGTGATCGCGCCACCGAAGACCTTCTCCACCGCGTAGCCGAGCCGGTCCGACCAGGTGTGCAGGCTGCCCGGCTCGACCAGGAGCAGCAGATAGCCCAGGCCGACGAAGGCGGCGGCCAGGCCGGCGAGCACGCCCAACGCACGCCAGGTGCTGCCGGGCCGGACCCGGGCGTAGAACTCCCGCCGCGCGGCCACCAGCAGCGCCACCGCGGCGGCGGCGAACGCGATGCCGACCCAGACGCCGATCGTCTCCAGCGTGCCGAAGAGGCGCTGGCCGGCGGCGTGGTTCAGCTCGTTGGCGCCCACCATCAGCAGCAGCCCACCGGCCGTCAGGCCGACCACCAGCGTGAGACTGAAGTAGACAAGCAGCACCCACCAGGCCAGCCGCTTGCGTCGCCTCGCGGCGGCGGCCAGGACGCCGAGGAAGACCGCGTACGCGAGGTTCGCCGGTGCGGGCACCAGCAGCGCGTCGATCGCGGTGCGGACCGGTTGGACGTCGGCGGCCACCGCGCTGCTCAGCGCCGCCAGCGCGCACACCGCCGCGATCACCGCGAGCAGGATCGCGAAGCCGCGCGGAACCTGGGCGCGAACGCCGGTCACCGTGCGCGACGTGCCGTTCGGAGTCACCACGACCTCCTCCGGCCCGGCGACCGCCCGCCGGGCCGGCTCATCGTAGTCCCGCGTCGCGTCACCCGACGGCCCTCCGGGGCACGGCGGCGCACGACCGACCGGGCGAATCGGGCCGACACGCCGTCCGACGCGTTTTCGGGCATCGACACGGTGGGTAACAGAGCGTCGACCACGCGGCACCGTGTCGCGGCCGGTCGGAAAGAGACGGTGGTGGCGATGAGCGGCTCAGTGGCGGAGCGGGAACGGCACGCCGCCGAGGGCGGGACGGACCTGCTGACGGTCGGCGTGGAGGAGGAGTTCCTGCTCGCCGATCCACACACCGGGACCGCCGTGCCCGCCGTCGAGCTGGTGATGGAGCAGGTGCCGGCCGAGCTGCGCGGCCAGGTGGAACGCGAGTTCCAGACCAGCCAGATCGAGATCGGCAGCCCGCCGGGGTTGGAGCTGTCCTCGATCCGGCACTCGCTGGGGATGCTCCGCGCCGAGTTGGCCGACGCGGCCGAGCGGGCCGGCGTACGCCTGCTGGCGATCGGCACCGGGCCGGTCGACGGGCCGGTGCCGGCGGTGGTGGACAAGCCGCGCTTCGACCGGATGATCGAACGGTTCCGGCTGCTGGTGCCCGGTCCGGGCAACAACGGCATGCACGTGCACGTCGGCGTGCCCGACCCGGACACCGGCGTGCGGGTGCTCAACCACGTCCGGCCCTGGCTGCCGATCCTCCAGGCGGTCACCACCAACTCCCCGTTCTCCCGGGGCGCGGACACCGGCTACGCGAGCTGGCGCTCGATCGAGTGGGAACGCTGGCCGTCCGTGGCGCCCACGCCCTACCTGGAGTCGCACGAGCACTACCAGCGGCTGATCCGGCAGCTCATCGCCAGCGGCGTGATGCTCGACGAGGGAATGCTCTATTGGTACGCCCGGCTCTCCGCCAAGTACCCGACCGTGGAGATCAGGATCGGCGACGTCTGCCCGTCGGTGGACGACGCGGTGCTGGTGGCCGCACTGGTCCGGGGCCTGGTCGCGACCGCGCTCACCGACATCGCGGCCGGCCGGCGGGCCGTCAACACCGATCATCACCTGCTGGTCGCCGCGCACTGGCGGGCCGCCCACGACGGGCTGGAGGGCCAGGGCGTCGACCTGACCGACGGCGAGCTGCGCCCGGCCTGGGAGCTGCTGGAGCGACTCGTCGACCGGCTCCGCCCGGAGCTGGAGCGGCACGGCGACCTCGACCGGGTGACCGAGCTGCTGGACGGGCTGCGCCGGCACGGCAGCGGCGCGGCCCGGCAGCGGGCGGTGTTCGCGAAGACCGGCAAGCTGGTCGACGTGGTCACGGACGTGGCCCGGCAGACCCGTGGTTGAGCCGCCCCGCGGCCCGGTCGGGGCGTGACAGGATGGGCGGCGTGGCGGAGCGGATGATCGTCGTCGGCGGGGACGCCGCCGGCATGTCGGCGGCCTCCCAGGCGCGGCGCCGCCGCGACCGGGCGGACCTGGAGATCGTCGCGTTCGAGCGGGGACACTTCACGTCCTACTCGGCCTGCGGCATCCCGTACTGGGTGAGCGGCCTGGTGCCGGAACGCGACCAACTCGTCGCCCGCACCCCGGCCGCGTTCCGCGACGACTTCGACATCGACGTCCGGACCCGGCACGAGGTCACCGCCATCGACCTGGACCGCCGCGAGGTGGTCGCCCGGGACCTCGACGGCGGCGGCGAGGTCCGCGCCGGCTTCGACACGCTGGTGTACGCCACCGGCGCCACCCCGGTGCAGCCGGAGTGGGCCCGCGACGAGGTGGCCGGCGTGTTCGGCGTGCAGACGCTCGACGACGGCGCCGCGGTGCTCGACTGGCTCGAACGCGAGCCCCGGCCGCGGCACGCGGTGGTGGTCGGCGGTGGCTACGTCGGCGTCGAGATGGCCGAGGCGCTGGTGCACCGCGGGCTCACGGTCCAGTTGGTCGAGCAGTCCGCGCAGCCGATGGCCACCGTGGACCCGGACATGGGCGAGCTGGTCGGCGAGGCGATGCGGCAGGTCGGCATCGGCATCCGCACCGGGACGACCGTCACCGGCCTGGAGGAACGGGACGGCCGGATCGCCGCGGTGGTCACCGACGAGGGGCCGATCCCGGCCGACGTCGTGGTGCTGGGTCTGGGCGTACGCCCCAACACCCGGCTCGCCGAGGCCGCCGGCCTGCCGCTCGGGCCGTCCGGCGCGATCCGGGTGGACCGCCGGATGCGGGTGCCCGGCGTGCCCGGCGTGTGGGCGGCCGGCGACTGCGTGGAGAGCCTGCACCGGGTCAGCGGCATGCCGGTGCACGTCCCGCTCGGCACGCACGCCAACAAGCAGGGCCGGGTCGCCGGGATCAACATCGGCGGCGGGTACGCCACGTTCCCCGGCGTGATCGGCACCGCCGTCACCAAGGTCTGTGAGCTGGAGGTCGGGCGCACCGGGCTGCGCGAGCGGGACGCCACCGAGGCCGGGTTCGAGTTCGTCACGGTGACCGCCGAGTCGACGAACCGGGCCGGCTACTACCCGGGCGCGCAGAAGATGACCGTGAAGCTGATCGCCGAACGGCCCAGCGGGCGGCTGCTCGGGGCGCAGATCGTCGGCTGGTCCGAGGCGGCCAAGCGGATCGACGCGTTGGCCGTGGCGCTGTGGAACGGCATGACGGTGGACGAGATGACCGCGCTCGACCTGGGTTACGCGCCCCCGTACGCCCCGGTCTGGGACCCGGTGCTGATCGCCGCCCGCAAGGCTGTCGACGCCCTCGCCGAGAGGTAAGGAGGGGCCCCCTCTTAACGCCTTCCGCATAGGAGGGTGCCCCGCTTAACATCCGGCTCCCTGTCAGGGGGTGGGGTTATCTTGTGCGCGTTGCTGGTTCGGCGCTTTCCTTGGAGGTCCCCTTGTCGCCGGAGACGACTTACCTCGAACTGTCCGAAGTGGATGGTGCGGCCCACAAGTTCTACGAGGTGGTGGTCGACGACACCGTGCTGACGGTCCGCTACGGGCGGATCGGGGACCAGGGGCAGGTGAAGACCAACGCTTTTCCGGACAACACCCGGGCCCGGGCCGCCGCGGCGAAGAAGATCGGCGAGAAGATCCGCAAGGGCTACGCCCCGGCAGTGCCCGGCGTGCGCCGGAAGCGGCCGGTCTCCCGCCGGGAGATCGTGAGCACCCGCTCCACCGCCCGCACCGCCCCGGTCCTCTGGCGGTACGCCTCGGGCGCGCCCGCCTTCGGCATCTTCGTGGACGGGCGGCACTGCATGGTCGGCAACGAGCACGGCGTGATCACCACGCTGGACCACGACGCCCGGATGGTGAACCAGGTCCGGCTCCCCGACGGCGTGAAGTGCATCGTCGCCGACGACGCCTGGGTCTACGCCGGCTGCGACGACGGCAACGTCTACGACCTGTCCGGCAAGGTGCCCCGGGCGGCGTACGCGATCGCACCGGAGATCGACATCTACTGGCTGGACATCCACGACGGCGTCCTCGGCGTCTCCGACCGCGAGGGCGGCGTCGCCGCGTTCGACCACGAGGACGAGTTCCTCTGGCGCCGGGCCGGGCGTGGCCGGTCCGCCTGGATGGTGCGCTGCGACGCCGACGCGCTCTACCACGGCCACTCGCAGGGGGTCACCGGCTACGACTGGCGCACCGGGCGGGAGCTGTGGCACACCCGTACCGGCGCGGTGCTCTTCGGTTGGCAGGAGCGCGACACGGTGTTCGCCGGCACCGGCACCCGGGAGGTGGTGCGACTGCGCAAGGACGGCCGGGCCGAGCGGACGTACCGCTGTGACGCCGCGGTCTTCTCCTGCGCCACCGCCGAGGACGGCCGGTACGTCTTCGCCGGAGACAGCGCCTCCTCGATCTACTGCTTCGACGAGGCCGGCAACCGGCTGTGGAAGCTCGGCACCGGCTGCGGCTCGGCGTACTCCATGCAGTATCACGACCAGCGGCTCTACGTGGTGACCACCAGCGGCCACCTGGCCTGCATCGACGCGGACGAGGCGGCGATCCGGGCGGCCGAGGCCGGCGACGTGCCCGAGGTGGTGGACGTCAAGGCACCGGCCCGGCTGCCCGAGCCGGCCGCCTGGGCCACGGTCGAGGTCACCACCGACGCTCGGGACGGCGTGGTGGTGCAGTGCGTCGAGCACGGCGGCCGGCTGCGGGTCCACGTCCTCTCCGACGGCTACCAGCGGGACTGGTCGGTCCAGTTCCCCAAGGGCATCCGGGAGCCCGGCGCCCGCTACCTGGTCAGCGAGGTCCGCGAGTCCGGCCGGGGTGGCTTCTACCGGGCGTACGGCGACATCCGGCGGCTGCGGTGACCGTGACCGCGGCCCCGACGCACCGGGTCGGGTCGGCGCCGATCACCGCGCTCGGCCAGGATGGCCGGATGCGGTGGGAGATCCCGGAAGGGTTGCGGTGGACCGAGCGGACGCCGCTCGGGCGGGCCTGGCTGGCGGAGCTGCCGGACCGGTTGACGGAGTGCGAGGCGCAATGGGAGCTGACGGCCGTCGGGCCGCCGTTCGCCTACGCGTTCGCCTCGCTGGCCCTGCCGGCCGAGCTGCCGGACGGCACGCGGGCGGTGCTGAAACTTCAGTACCCGGACGACGACAGCGTCCACGAGGGCACCGCGCTGGCGCACTGGGCGGGCCGGGGCGCGATCCGGCTGCTCGCCCACGACGCCGACCGCCGCGCGCTGCTGGTCGAGCGCTGCGACCCGGGCGTACCGCTGCACACGCTGGCGCTCGACGAGGCGCTCGACGCCGCGGTCGGCCTGCTGCCCCGGCTCGCGGTGCCGGCCGGCCCGCCGTTCACGCCGCTCGCCGAGGAGGCGGCCGGCTGGGCCGAGCGGATGCCGGCCAACTGGCGACGGACCAACCGGCCGTACGAGCGGCGGCTGCTCGACGCCGCCCTCGGCCTGCTCGCCGAGCTGGCTCCGGACCAGGGCGAACAGGTGCTGGTCAACCAGGATCTGCACGCCGGCAACGTGCTGGCGGCCGACCGCGAGCCGTGGCTGGTCATCGACCCGAAGCCACTTGTCGGCGAGCGGGAGTTCGCGGTCGTGCCGCTGGTCCGGGGCGCCGAGCTGGGGCACTCACCGGCGGCGGTGCGGCACCGGCTCGACCGGCTCAGCACCGAGCTGGGCCTGGACCGGGCCCGGGTCCGCGGCTGGGCGATCGGCCAGACGCTGGCCTGGAGCGTCGGCGGTGACCAGGTCTTCCCCGGCAACGTCGAGACGGCCCGCTGGCTGCTCGACGAGATGTGACCCGCCCACCCGCCGGCCGGGCCGGGCCGGCGACGTCACCCGAGAAGCCACCTGCCGGCCGGGGCGGCGAGCCGGCGTCGTGCGGCAGCTCAGCCGGCCTGGCAGGTGGGGCACCAGTAGAGGTTGCGACCGGCCAGCGTGCCCCGGCTCACCGGGGTGCCGCAGACGTGGCAGGGCGCGCCCGGGCGGCGGTAGACGTACACCTCGCCGCCGTGCCGGTCGACGCGCGGCGCCCGGCCGGTCGCCTCCGGCAGGTCCGCGTCGCGCACGGTGTCGATCCGGCCGCGCCCGACCGCACGGGTCATCAGCATCACCAGGTCCGCCCAGAGTTCCGCCCAGCCGGCCGGCGTCAGCTCCCGTCCGGGCAGCAGCGGCGGCAGCCCGGCGCGGAACAGCGCCTCGGTCACGAAGATCAGCCCGGTGCCGGCCACCACGGACTGGTCCAGCAGCAGCGCGGCGAGCGGGGTGGGGCTGCGCCGGATCCGCGCGTACGCCCGGTCCGGGTCGGCGTCGGCGCGCAGCGGGTCCGGGCCGAGCCGGCCGCGCAGCGCCGCCACCTCGGGCGGGGTGAGCAGCTCGCAGGCGGCGGGGCCGCGCAGCTCCAACCAGTTGCGGTCGCTGTGCAGGCGCAGCCGGAGCTGGCCGACCGGGGCCGGCGGCTCCCCCGGCCCGTCGGCGAACCTGCCGTACAGCCCGAGGTGCACGTGCAGCGTCAACTCGCCGGCGTAGTGGTGCAGCAGGTGCTTGCCGTACGCCTCGGTGCCGTCCAGGACGGTGCCGGTGAGCCGGGCCGCGCCCTCGGCGAAGCGCCCCTGCGGGCTGTCGGCGTGCACCTTGTCGCCGGCGAACAACTCGGCGTGGCGCGCGGCGAGTCGGTGGATGGAGTGTCCCTCTGGCACAGGTGCCAAGGGTAGTCAGCGGTTCTCACCCCTGCCGGCTGACCGCCGCCAGGTCGAGCAGGTGGGCCAGGCGGTACCGCAGCACCCGCGCCTGCCCGGTCGACAACACCACGGCGGAGGCCGCGCCGCTCAGGCTCACCATCGTCCGGGCGGCGGGATGCAGCGCCCGCACCAGCCCGACCTCGACGACTGACGACTCCGAGCGGTTGGTGTCCACCCGGCGGGCGCGAGAACAGTGTCGGCCGCGGAGCCGGCAGCGGTCCCGGTCGCACCACCGTGGGTGGGCCAGGTCGTCCGGGGCGGCGAGGGTACCGGTCGGATAGACGAACACGTGCCCGCAGGGCCGCGACACCCCGGGCCCCAGACCGGTCGGGTACGCGTCCAGCCCGGCACCGCCGATCGCGGCGGTGGCCTGCGGGGTGTGCGCCGCGCAGGTGTACGCGCAGGCGTCCAGCGACCCTGTCGTGTACAGCTCGATCCGCACGGTCGCCGGTGCTCCGCACTCGGGCAGGGTGGGTAGGTTGCTCACGGGTCGCCTCCTCGTGGGTGGCTGTGGTCGCCCGACTCGATGCCAAACTAGCAGCTTTTGTTTGGCCTCATCAAGTAGTCTTCCGTGTTAGTGGTTGGCCAAGTGCTGATCGCGAAAACTACGCAATATTTGGCCGATGAGATCATCTGTGGCATGGCCAACCGACTGGCGGATGCGGTGCGCGCGTTTCACATGGCGCAGGCGACCGCCGCCGCCTCCGCCCAGCGCGCGGCGGAGGATCGGGAGAAGGTCACCGAGGCACGCGACCAACTCGCCACCGCCATCGTGGAGGCGTCCCGGGGCGGCATGCGCCAGGTCGACATCGTGCGTGTCACCGGTTACACGCGTGAGCGCGTACGCCAGATTCTGCGCTCCCACGGCATCGCGCCCGACTAGTCCGCGCCGCCCGCCAGCCGGGTGACCACGGCACGGGACGTCATTGAATCGACGTTCGTCGAATGCCAGACTGACTGCGTTCGCGCTCGGGAGCCGGGGCGAGCCGCTCGATCCAGCAGGAGAGTGACGCGCGGGGTGGTGCGCCACCCGGCGCCGGGCAGTCCTCTCCGGCAGTCCGCCGTGCCGCCGTTGCGCCACCGGGGCGGTTGAACGCCACCACCGCCGATCGCGCCGCGGGGCCCGCAGCTCAGCTCAGGAGCGCAGATGATCCGTACCCTCGGCGCGGCTCTGGCCGCCGCCCTCACCCTGACCGGCCTGGCCGCCTCGACCGGCGCCGCCCGGTCGCCCGCCAGCGTCATGACGACACCCGCGCCCACTCCGACACTGGTGTGCCCGCCGGCGCTACCGGTCAGCGGCCAGGTGACCGGCACCACCGCCACCAGCCTCACCGTCAGCTACTCGATGCTGCTCAGCCCGCCCTGCGGCTACGACCCGCCGATGGTCGTCAGCCTCTTCACCAGCCGCGAGGACGCCACCGGGTGGCGCAATCCGGTGGCCGAGGCCGTTACCGGGCCGGAGCGGTACGGGACGGTTACCGTCAGCGGGCTGACCCCGGACACCGACTACTGGTTCCGGTTCAGCGACACCCACGGCACGCGCGATCCGTACCTCATCGGCGGGCCGGCACGGACCACGTCGACGTCGACGTGCGCCGCGACCGCCACCATCGACAGCAGGTGGTACGGCGGCTTCATCGCCACGGTCACCGTGCGCAACACCGGGACCGCGCCGACGCGCGGCTGGTTGGTCTCGTGGCGGTGGTCCGGCGACGAGCGCATCCAGTCGACCTGGGGCGGGGTGGCCGAGAGCGCCGGCCAGAACGTGACGGTCCGCAACGCCTCCTGGAACGAGACGCTGGCGCCGGGCGCCTCGACGACGTTCGGGCTGATGGTGGCCGTCAGCGGCTGGTCCAGCGGCTTCACGCCGGTCTGCGGTCGGTGACCGGCATGCGGTCCCCCACGGACGGATCGATCGGACGCCTGCTGGCGGCCGGGACGGCGCTGGTCGTGGCCCTCGCGATGATGGTCGGGCCGGCCACGGGCGCGCTGGCGGCGCCGGTGACGGTCACCAACGGCACGCAGTTCACCGACACGAGCGGCGCCGTGGTGCACGCCCACGGCGGCGGCGTCCTCAAGGTCGACAACTACTACTACTGGTTCGGCGAGAACCGGAACCCGGACAACACGTTCCGGGCGGTCTCCGTCTACCGCTCCACGGACCTGCGCACCTGGGAGTTCCGCAACAACGTGCTGACCCAGTCGTCGGCGGCCGAACTCCAGCGGGCCAACATCGAACGGCCGAAGGTCATCTACAACGCCGGCACCGGCCGGTTCGTGATGTGGATGCACAAGGAGAACGGCTCCGACTACGGCGAGGCCCGGGCCGCCGTCGCGTCGTCGGCCACGGTGGACGGCGCCTACACGTACCACGGCAGTTTCCGGCCGCTCGGGCAGCACATGTCCCGGGACATCACGCTCTACAACGACAACGGCACCGCTTACATGATCTCGGCGGCCAACGAGAACCGCGACCTGAACATCTACCGGCTCACGTCGGACTATCTCAACGTCGCGGGCCTGGTGGGCAACTTCTGGCCCGGCGCGACCCGCGAGGCACCCGCGATGTTCAAGCGGGGCGGCACCTACTTCCTGCTGACCTCCGCCGCGACGGGCTGGAGCCCGAACCAGGCCCGGTACGCCACCGCGTCGAGCATCTCGGGGCCGTGGAGCGGCTGGACCGACGTGGGCAACGGCACCACGTTCAGCTCCCAGCCGGCCTTCGTGCTGCCGATCCAGGGCACCGCCACCACCAGCTACCTCTACCTGGGTGACCGGTGGGCGGGGGCGTGGGGCGGGCCGGTCAACGACTCGCAGTACGTGTGGCTGCCGATCTCGTTCCCGACCAGCACCAGCATGAGCCTGACCTGGTACCCGTCGGTCACCGTCGACGCGGCCGCGGGGACGGTCACCGGTGACACGCCGGTCTCGTACCGCGTCACCGCCCGGCACAGCGGTCGGGTGCTGGACGTGATCGGCAACTCCACCGCGAACAACGCCGAGGTCAAGCAGTGGGCGTGGAACGGCGGCGGGAACCAGCGGTGGGATTTCCAGGACGCCGGCGGCGGCTGGTTCCGCCTGGTGAACGCCAACAGCGGCAAGTGTCTGGACGTCGCCGACGCGTCCACCGCCGACGGCGCGAACATCATCCAGTACACCTGCGGCGGGGGCGCGAACCAGCAGTGGCAGTGGGCCGCGACCGGCAGTTGGTTCCAGCTCCGGGCCCGGCACAGCGGCAAGTGCCTGGACGTGGTCAACGCCGGCACCGGCGACGGTGCGGACGTCCAGCAGCTCACCTGCGGCGGGGGCACCAACCAGCAGTGGTCACGTACCCAGTCCTGATGACGTCCTCGTGACGGAGCCGGGCCCGTCCCCGCCGACCGGACGCCGGCCGGGCGGGCCCGGTTCCGTCACCGGGTGTCGACTTCCGCACGTCTGGGTACCTCCGTACTGTCATGCGCGGCCTCCGCGCCTGCATCAGGAGGTACCAACGTGAACATCCTGTCCCGCCGGAACTCTCCGGCGCGTAGTACCGATGTGAACGGCGACGGGGTCGTGGACGCCCGCGACGGGGCCCCCGCCGCCGACGGCACCCCGGCCGTGGACGGAACGGCCGACCGGCCGGTGGTGACCGACCGGGACGCGGTGCGGACCACGTACCGCAGCGGCGCGACCGCCACCGAGGCGGAGCGGGCCGCCGACGCCGGACCGGTCGCCGACCCGAGGCCGGCCGGCGACGCCGGACCGGGCACCGGAACGGTCACCGGCACCGGACCGGTCACCGACGCGGCGCGCGTCGAGACCGCGCCCCGCACCGGTGAGGCGGAGCGGCGGGCGGCGCAGCGGGCCGCCGCGGCCCGGGCCGCGACCAGCCGGCCGTCGGGTCGGAGCACGCGGACCGTCGACCCGGAACCCGCCCGGGAGCAGACCGTCGACCTGAACGGGGACGGCCGCCCGGACCGTGCCGTCGACGTGGACGGCGACGGTCGCCCGGATCGTGCCGTCGACCTGGACCGGGACGGTCGCCCGGACCGTCCCGTCGACCTGGATGGCGACGGCCGCCCCGACCGGGAGGTCGACCCGGAGCTGACGAAGAAGCCGCGGGCCAGCCTGCTCGCGACGCTCGGTCTGATCGTGTCCGTGGTCGGCGCGCTCTTCGTGCTGTCCGGCACGCTGGCCGGCTACGGCATCGGGCTCGGCGCGGTCGGCGCGGTGCTCGCGGTGCTGGGCATGATCGCCACCCGACGCCGGCACGTGGCCGGGAAGACCGACGCGCTGATCGGCATCATGGTCGGCCTGGCCGCCGTGGTGCTCGGCATCGTGGCGATGACCGGCCAGTTCGACTGGCCGACCACGGACGGCGAGTGGGTGGGCCGGTTCCGCGAGTGGCTTGATTCACAGTTTGTCGATCGATTCTGAGGGCACTGTTCCACTCGCCGGCAGCGACCGGCAGCCCGACAAAGCTCCGGTGGTTCACCGGGCAGCTCCGGTGGTTCACCGGCAGGGCAACACCCTTTCGGGGGGCGGCGATTCGCCGCCCCCCGAAGTGTTTTCCCGCCCCGAGCGCCCCGAGCGCCCCGAGCGCCCCGAGCGCCCCGAGCGCCCCGAGCGCCCCGAGATCTTGGTACGGAATGGCCCCCAGAGGGGCCGCAACCTTCCAAGATCTCCGCGGATCTCGACGGGTGGAACTGTCTTTCCTGATGGTGGGAGTGGCGGGATGCCGGGGCGCGAGGAGGGTGGAAAGGCGCGTCGAGCGACGTCAGGTCGCCGTGATGGCGGTAAACCGGAGGCGTCCGACGCTGAGCGGCGGCGAGGGAACCGGACGGCCACGGAGTGCGTGGACGCAACAATCGGCCGATGAAGAGCCCTTAGACGCAACGATTAGCTGCTCGACGCACGGTATCGCGGTGGAAGTCGACGCACCGGGCCGCATACGGTTGAGTCACGGCGCCAGCCCGTGGGCCGACCGTGGCCGGGCGCGCCCGACCCTGGGAGCACCACATGACGATGGACGTTACCCGCCAGCGCTTCCTGATGTGCCGGCCGACGTACTTCGCCGTCGACTACGCGATCAACCCGTGGATGGACCCCACCGCCCCGGTCGACGCCGACCTGGCGATCCGGCAGTGGGAGCAGCTCCACCAGACGTACCTCGACCTGGGGCACGAGGTCGAGCTGATCGACCCGGTCGCCGGCCTGCCGGACATGGTGTTCGCGGCCAACGGCGGCACCGTGATCGACGACAAGGCCATGGCGGTGCAGTTCCGCGACCCGCAGCGCGCCGACGAGGCGCCCGCGTACCGGGCCTGGTTCGAGGCCGCCGGCTTCGAGATGTACGACCCGAAGCACCTCAACGAGGGCGAGGGCGACGTCCTGCTGGTCGGCGACCACCTGCTCGCCGGCACCGGCTTCCGCACCGCGCACGCGTCGCACGCGCAGCTCCAGGAGGTCTTCGGCTACCCGGTGGTCACCATGCAGTTGGTGGACGCCCGCTTCTACCACCTGGACACCGCGCTGACCGTGCTCGACGAGCGGACCGTGGCGTACCTGCCGGAGGCGTTCTCGCCGGGCAGCCAGGCGGTGCTGCGCCGGCTCTTCCCGGACGCGATCCACGCGACCATGGCCGACGCCGAGGTGCTGGGCCTGAACGCGGTCAGCGACGGCCGGCACGTGGTGCTGCCGGCGCAGGCCACCGACCTGGCCGCGAAGCTGCGCGACCGGGGTTACGAGACCATCGGGATCGACCTGTCCGAGCTTCGCAAGGCCGGCGGCGGACCGAAGTGCTGCACGTTGCGACTCCGTCAGGGAAAGGCGATCAAGTGATCATCGACGACATGCTGCGGACACCCTCCGCGGTCCGGGACGCGGAGCGCCACACGGCGCACAACTACCACCCGCTGCCCGTGGTGATCTCCTCGGCGGAGGGCACCTGGCTCACCGACGTGGACGGCCGCCGCTACCTGGACTGCCTGGCCGGCTACTCGGCGCTGAACTTCGGCCACCGGCACCCGAAGCTGATCGAGGCGGCGCACGCCCAGCTCGACCGGCTCACGCTGACCAGCCGCGCGTTCATCCACGACCAGTTCGCCGACTTCTGCCGGGAGCTGGCCGCGCTCTGCGGCAAGGAGCTGGTGCTGCCGATGAACACCGGCGCCGAGGCGGTGGAGACCGGCATCAAGGTCGCCCGCAAGTGGGGCTACCAGGTCAAGGGCGTCACGCCGGGCCAGGCCAACATCGTGGTGGCGGAGGGCAACTTCCACGGCCGGACGACCACCATCGTCAGCTTCTCCACCGACGAGGACGCGCGGGCCGACTTCGGGCCGTACACGCCGGGCTTCACCGTGGTCCCCTACGGCGACCTGGCCGCGCTGACCGCCGCGATCGACGAGAACACGGTGGCCGTGCTGCTGGAGCCGATCCAGGGCGAGCAGGGCGTCGTGGTGCCGCCGGAGGGCTACCTGCCCGGCGTACGCGAGGTCTGCACCGAGCGGAACGTGCTGTTCATCGCCGACGAGATCCAGTCCGGGCTGGGGCGCACCGGCACCACGTTCGCCTGCGACCTGGAGGGCGTCGTCCCGGACATGTACCTGCTGGGCAAGGCGCTCGGCGGCGGCATCGTGCCGGTCTCGGCGGTGGCCGCGAACGCCGACGTGCTGGGCGTGCTCCAGCCGGGTCAGCACGGCTCCACGTTCGGCGGCAACCCGCTGGCCTGCGCGGTCGCCACCGAGGTGGTCCGGCTGCTCGCCACCGGCGAGTTCCAGCGTCGCTCGGCCGAGCTGGGCGAGCGGCTGAAGGCCGGCCTGGAGGCGCTGCTCGGCAAGGGTCTGGTCGCCGTCCGGGTGCGCGGTCTCTGGGCCGGCGTCGACATCGACCCGGCGCTGATGAGCGGCCGGCAGGCGTGCGAGCGGCTGATGGAGCGCGGGGTGCTGGCCAAGGACACCCACGGCTCGACCATCCGGCTCGCCCCGCCGCTGGTGATCACCGCCGACGAGATCGACCACGCGGTGGCGCAGCTCGCCGCCGTGCTGGCCGGCTGACGGCGTACGCGAGAAAGGGCGCCGGGACCACGACGGTCCCGGCGCCCTTCGCGCTCGTGGGTCAGGGACGCGGCAGCCGCATCGCCATGGTCGGCGCCTCGGCCATCACCGAGTTCGGCGTGTACGTCGCGTCGCTGGCCGTCTCGGCGGCCCGCCCGATCTGCACGCCCGGGTAGAGCTCGATCAGGTCGCCCTCGCCCAACGCCCGGGACTGCTGGGGCGGCAGCGGGATCCGCTCCGTCTCGACCATCGACCCGGCCGGCCGGATGCCGGAGCCGTTGGTGCTGGTGTCGGTGACCACCACCTCGCCGCCGCGCCCCAGGTCGAACCGGACGTGGCTGCGGCTGATCCAGCGGCGGGCCTCGTCGTTGAGCCACTGGCCGAGCGTCACGCCGCCCGGGCCGTCCGGGGCCCGGCCGACCGCCACCGGCTCGGCCTCGGTGAGCACGAACCGCTTCCGCACCAGCCCGCCGATCCGCACCGCCAGCACCTCGCTGCGCGGGCGCTGCCCGGCGTCGGAGAGGCGGCTGCCGTGCCGGGGGCAGGTCGGCGCGCCGGTGCGCAACGTGGGCGGCGGCTGCTCGGACGGGGTCCGGTCGATCGCGGCCAGGTCGGCGAAGGCGCCGCCGCCCCCGCCGCCGCCGAACAGCGCGCAGCCCGGCTCGGGGCAGCGCCACTGCCGGGAGAGCAGCTTGACGCCGGCCGGTGAGCGGGTGCCGGTGACCGGATCCTGGCCGCCGCCGACGTGCGCGATGAAGACCGGCCCGCCGGCGCCGGGCACCGGCGCGAGCACCCGGCCGGCCTGGCCGACCCACGGGTACCGGCCGACGAGCCCGTCCAGCCGGGCGCGGGTGAGCACCGGCAGACCGAGCAGGTCGGCCACCTCCAGCATCCGGTCGCCGGGCTGGTCGAGCACCTCCACCAGGCCGTCGTCGGCCCAGCGGCGGACCACCATCCGCTCGTTGGAGGTCAGGTCGGCGTCGGACAGCAGCGCCCGGTGCACGATCGCGTAGACCTGGACGCTGTCCTCGCCGATCTGCCGGGACAACGCGTCGATCACCATCCCGAGCCGCAGCAGGCTGGCCGGACGCCCGCCGTCCAGGTTCTGCCAGCGGATCACCTCGGCCAGGTCGACCACGGCCCGCGCCAGCAACGGGTCGGTGCAGACCCGTCCCTCGATGGCGTCCAGCACCTTGCTGATCTCGAATCTCATGCCGCGCTCCGCACCATGTCGTCGCTTGACCCGGTCGGGGCCGGTCGCCCACCGGGCCGCGCGTCACCCAGGCGACGCGCCGTCCCACCACTGCGACGACCCTACCGGCCGCGTCCGCAGGCGGCGTTCCCCCGCACGCCGGAAGCGGCGCACGCCACCGGCCGGGCCGGGCGGGGACACCCCCTCGACGCCCCTGCCCGGCCCGCCCGGCTCAGCCCGCGCGCAACGGTCGCCCCACGTCGTGCAGGTGCGCCAACCCCTGCCGGTACGACTCGACCAGCCCGGCCTCCGCGTACGGGATGCCCTGCTCGGCGCAGTACGCCCGGACCAGCGGGCGGGCCCGGCGCAGGTTGGCGCGCGGCAGGTTCGGGAACAGGTGGTGCTCGATCTGGTGGTTGAGGCCGCCCAGCGCCAGGTCGACGAACCGGCCGCCGCGCACGTTGCGGGCGGTGAGCACCTGCTTGCGCAGGTAGTCGAGGTCGTCGTCGGCGGTGGGCATCGGCATGCCCTTGTGGTTCGGGGCGAACGCGCACCCCATGTAGAGCCCCCAGAGTCCCTGGTGCACGGCGGCGAAGAGCAGCGCCTTGCCCGGTGACATCACCGCCAGCAGCAGGCCGACGTAGCCGGCGGTGTGCGCCGCGAGCAGCGTCGCCTCCACGGCCCGGTGCCGCACCGGGACGCGCCACCGGCCGTCCGGCTGCCGACCGGCCAGCGCCCGGACGCTCGCCACGTGCAGCGCCAGCCCCTCCAGCAGCAGCATCGGGAAGAACAGCCACGCCTGCCGCCGGGCCAGCCACCGGCTCAGTCCCCGGGTCGCCTGCGCCTGCTCGTACGTCCAGACCAACGCGCCCGCGCCGACGTCCGGGTCCTCGTCGGCGTGGTTCGGGTTGGCGTGGTGCCGGTTGTGCTTGTCCACCCACCAGCCGTAGCTGAGCCCCACGGCGAGGTTGCCGGCGACCAGACCGGCCACCTCGCTGGGCCCGCGCCGACGGAACATCTGCCGGTGCCCGGCGTCGTGCCCGAGGAACGCCACCTGGGTGGTGGCCACCGCCATGACGACCGCCAGCGGCAGTTGCCACCAGGAGTCGCCGACGACCGCCACCACCGCCCAGCCGGCCAGGAACGCGCCCAGGGTGAGCGCGATGCGGACCGCGTACCGGCCCGGCCGCCTGTCGAACAACCCGGCCTCGGCGACCCGGCGGGACAGCCGCGCGTAGTCGCTGCCCCGCCGGCCCTCCGGTGCCACCACCGTCGAAGTCGTCATCCGCGATCCCCCCGCTTGCCGTGGGCCACACCTATTCGTGACCCTCGGTGATCATTCTGTCGAGATTCGTGGCCCTGGGTAATCCCGTCATCCCCCGAACCACCGGTGGGGTTGCCCCCACCCCTGGCCGGCGTACGGCGGTCGGTCAGGTCAGGCGGGTGACGGCGGCACGCAGGCGGGCCAGGTCGCGGCGGCGTCGCTCGTACGTGGCGGCCAGACCGATCAGCGCCAGGCCCCCCAGCGCGAGGAAGACCCAGCGGGGCAGCAGGTCCCAGCTCCGGGCCAGCTCGTGCAGCGCCAGCGGCACCAGCGTGGCCGCGCCCAGCAGGACCGGCGCCTGCCAGCGCCGGACCGCGCCGCCGAGCACCGCGCCGAGCGCCACCGCGCCCAGCGCCAGCCGGCGCAACGGCTGCGGGTCCGGCGCCGCCAGCACCGAGACCAGGCTGGGCAGCAGCGCCGCGCCGAGCCCCGGGCCGAGCGCCAGCCAGCTCGTCAGCCCGGGCCGGCGCCGCAGCGCGAACAGGCCCGCGCCGAGGGCCAGCGCCGCCGCCGGCACCGTGTACGCCTCCAGCACCGCCACCCCGCCGGCCGCCAGCAGCAGCCACCCGCCGAGCAGCTCGCTGCCACCCGCGACCGCGGCGAGACCGGCGCGCCGGGCCGGCGTCTCACCACGACGCAGCACCCGGACCCCCACCACGACGCCCCAGAGCGCGCAGACCGCCGCCGCGTACCGCAGCGCGCCGCCGGTGAGCAGCAGCGCGAGCAGCGCCACCACCTGCGCCACCCCCTCCAGCACCGCTCCCGCCGTCGCCGCTCCCGCCCCCGTCCACTTCGTCGATCTTGGAGTTGTGGCGCCCACGATGTCGGTATCGCGCCTTTTGCGAACGACCACAAGTCCAAGATCGACGAACCGGGGGGTGGTCCGCAGCGCCGGTGCGGCGTGCAGGGTCACCGCCGCGACGGCCAGCACCGCGAAACCGGCGGTACGCAACGGCAGGCCGCCGGCCAGCGGCGCGGTGACCGCGAAGCCGGTGGCCGCGGCCACCGCGCCCAGCCAGCCGGCGAGCCGGACCGCGCCCGACCGCCCCGCCAGGCCCACCACCACGCCGGCCACCACCAGCGCCCCCAGCCCGGCCAATGTCCCCGCCCGGGTGGCGACCAGCCCGCCGAACCCGAACCCGCCGAGCACCGCCCCCGACAGCACCAGCACCGGCAACCACCAGCCCGGGGCCGACACCGGACGCGCCCCCGCCGTGGCGACGCCGCCGGCACCCACCGTCGACACCGGATGCTCGCCCACCGGGGCGGCCGGCCGTCCGACGCCACCGGCACCAACCACCGACACCGGACGGTCGCCCCCCGAGGCGGCCGGCCCCGGACCCACCGCCGACGTCGAAGCGTCACCCACCGAGGCGGCCGGGACCGGACCCACCGCCGACGTCGAAGCGTCACCCACCGAGGCGGCCGGGACCGGACCCACCGCCGACGTCGAAGCGTCGCCCACCGGGGCGGCCGGGACCGGACCCGCCGTGGCGGCGGTCAGCAGGGCTGCCAGGCCGGTGCCGAACGCCACCGCCGGCACCACCGGCCAGGGCGCGCCGGCCGCCGCGAGCAGCACCGGCAGGGCCACCGCGCCGAACGGCAGCGCCGCCCGCGCGCGCCGGCCGACCGGTGTGCCGATCCGGGCGTACGCCGCCGCGGCGACGCCCAGCAGCAGCAGCGTCAACCCGGCCCGGGCCGCCTCCGCCGGAGCCGCCGTGCCGGCCGGCGCCCCGGACCAGGGCCGGACCGGCAGCTCCCCCAGCACCGCCAGCGCGCCCGGCGCGGCGGCCAGCCCCGCCAGCCCGGCCAGCGCCACGCCGACCACCCGCGGGGCGTACGCCGACCGGGTCGTCCCGCCACCGGCGGCCAGCGCCAGCAGCACTCCCGCCGCGGCGTAGAGCGCCACCGGTTCCCGGCCCGGCACGACAAGCGGCCCCACGCCGAGCGCGGCGAGCGCCACCGCGAGCGCCGTCGAGGCGTACCCGGTCAGGTCGGGCCACCGGCGGCGGACCGCCAGCACGGCGACCACCGGCACCACGACGGCGGCCGCCCCGCCCCGCAGCTGCCACCAGGGCGGCGCGCCCAGGCCGAACAGCGCGACGGCCACCGCCGCCGGTACGGCGAGCAGCGCCACGGCCAGCGCGACCCCGGCGACGACCGGCTGGGCGCCCGCACCGCGCCGGCCGAGCGCCGCCGCCGTCACGCCGAGCACCGCCGTCACCGCGAGCACCGCGACGGCGCCGGCCGGCGCGGCGCAGCCGACCAGCAACGCGTGCCCGACCAGCACCGCGCCGGCCGACGCGGCGACTCCGACGACGACCCGGCCCCGGCGCGGCCGGGCCACGGCGCCCAGCAGCAGCGCGGCGGCGACCGCGAGGTCGGCGACCAGCACCACTGGCCACGGCATGCCCACCACGGCCGGCGCGGCGAGGACGGTCAACCCGGCGGTCACCACCCCGACCAGCGGCCGGGCGGCCCGGGGCGTCAGCAGCGCCACCGCGCCGGCGACGAGCAGCAACGCGGGCGGCAACTGCCATCCCCAGGACGGCACGGAACCGCCGGGCCGGGCCCGGACCGCGGCGACCGCGACCGCCGCGGCCGTCACCCCGGTCAGCACGACGGTGACCTGTCCCAGCCCGGCGGCCACCGCGAGCGCACCGATCCGCGGCCCGGTCCGCAACCGTGCCGGAAGCGCCCGGACCGCGCCGGCCAGCACCGCCACCGTGAGCCCGGCCGCGAGCAGCAGCAGCCCGGGACGCTCGGCGGCGACCGGACGCACCAGCGCGGCGGCCAGCACCGGCACCAGCAGCCCGGCGGCCACCGCGCGCCACGTCCGGCCACCGGCCGCGTACGCGCCCGCGACCAGGGCGAGCGCCACCACCAGCAGCGGACCGCCGGCCAGCAGCGGGGTGCCGGCCAGCAGCGGGGTGCCGGCCGCGCGGCCGACCGCCAGCGGCACCAGCGCGAAGCCGGCGGCCAGGGCCAGCGCCGCGCCGTGCCCGAGCCAGCCCAGCACCTGCCCGGCCCGGACCGCGCCGCCGGCCGGGCCCGTGCCGGCGCCACCCCCCAGGCGCGCGCCGCCGGCACGGGCGGTCCGGCGGCGCAGGGCGACCACCACCGCCAGGTCACCGAGCGCCAGCACGGTCAGGGCCAGCGCCCAACCGGCCGCCGCCGGCCGGGCCGCCGCCACCGCCAGCGGCAGCACCGGCTGGGCCGCCAGCCACGCCGCGAACCACGGCGCGGTCAGCCGGCTGAGTCGCCCGTAGCCGGCCGCCACGGCAGCGCTGCCGGCCGCGACCAGGGCGGCGTACCGGCTGCCCGGCCAGCCGGCCACCCCGAACAGGTCCACCGACCAGGCGGCGTACCCGTCCAGGAGCACCAGCAGCAGCCCCACCGCGGCGATCGTCTCGGCGGTGCCGCGCAGCCCGCGCGCCCGGGCCAGCAGCGGCGCGGCGAGCGCCAGCACGGTGACGGCGAGCAGGATCAGCGCCCGGCCGGCCACCCCGAACGCGGCCCAGGCGACCGCGGTGAAGACGATCGCGGCGGTGCCGAGCAGCAGCCCGCCGAGCACGAAGAGCAGGCCCTGCACCGCCCGGCCGGACGTCTCCGCGCCACCGGCGCGGGCCGGTCCGGCGACGGGCGGCGCCGGCCGCACCGGCTGCATCGGCCGCGACGGCTGCGACGGCTGCATCGGCTGCATCGGCTGCGACGGCTGCGGCGGCACCCCGGCGGTGACCGGCCGGGGCGCGGGGATCTCCAGGCGGATCCGCGCCGCCAGCGCCGCCCGTCGCTGCCGGGCCGTGGACAGCCGGCCGGCCAGCTCCTGGTACGCGACCCGGGCCGCGTCCACCCGCGGGGTCAGCGCGGCGATCTCCCGGTCCAGCCGGACCACCTCGGCGGCGGGCGGGTAGGGCGGGCGACCGCAGGCGCGGCAGCCGGCGACGAGGTCGGCCGGGGCGCCGCACCCGGGGCAGGGGTAGCCGGTGTTCTCCACCCGGTCAGCCTCGCCGGTGGCGGGGCGGGCGGACAGAGTAGGGGTACCTAGGGCCGGGTGTGTTCGCGTACCCAGGCGGTGTAGTCCGGGTTGCCGCTGTCCTCCCGGGCGACCAGGATCTCCGGCACCTCGTACGGGTGGCTGGCCCGGATCTGGTCGACGAGCGCGTCCACCCGGTCCGGCGTGGTCTTGAAACGCACCGACCACTCGGCGGTGGTCTGGATCGCCGACTGCCACCAGTAGGTGCTGTCCACCGGGCCGCCGACCTGGGCACACGCCGCCAGACGGCCGGCGACGGCCGCAGCCGCCAACACGTCCGCCACCCGGCGGGCGTCCACCACCGTCGTCACCACGCAGATCTGGTCCACCAGCGCACCCTACGCGGCGTCCGGGCCGGACCGCCGCAACCGGGCACGAAAGCCACTCAGGCGTCGACCGTGCCGTCCCGGGTGGCGGCGATCCACTTGTCGATCCGGGCCCACCAGTCGAACAGCCAGTCGATGCGCTCCTGCTTGCCGGCGGGGATCTCCTCCGGCGGCACGGACCAGAACCGCATCACGATCCGCTTGTCCATCGGCAGCTCACGCCACACGTCCGCGACCGTGAGCAACTGGTCCAGGCCGGTGTGCGCCACGAAGATCACCCCGGCGTCCGGCGCGGCGTCCAGCGCGGCCAGCAGTCCACCGGGCTGCGGGGCGAGCACGTGCTGCATCCGCTCGGCCCGCAGCGCCATCCGCTCCAACCCGAGCGACCGCAGCCGGGCGATCGCCCGCAGCCGGCGCGACGGGGTGAAGTTGCCGCCCTCCGGGAAGATCACGAAGGCGTCGTCGTCGTCGAGGCCGGTGGCCAGGTGGCTGATCTGCCGTACCGCCGAGTCCCGGCCGTCCGCGCCGGGCGCGATGAACCGGTTGGGCAGCCGGTTGAGCAGCACGTCGATCGCCGGGTCCCACTGGAGGCTCTCCTTGAGCACGATCCGGGGCTCCCGGTGGAACCAGTTCACCAGCGCGTGGATCAGGATGAACGAGTCACCCGGCCCGGCGTGCCGGCAGAGCACCAGCTCGGGGCGGCCGGGCAGCGCGGTGTCCGGGTCGGTGCCGACCACGTCGATGCTCAGCCGCAGCGTCCACCGGGCCTGCCAGAACAGCACCCGCAGGAAGCGGCCGGCGACCACGTAGTGGGCCCGCTGGAACGCCGGCGACCGCTTGTACCGGCCGAACCCGGAGGCCAGCCAGAGCACGAAGAGGGTGAGCAGCGCGGCGGCGTCCCAGACCAGGTAGACGGTGCCGATCCAGAGCAGCCGCAGCGGGCGCAACCGCCCCGGCACCAGCGGCGACGCGGCCAACGCCAGCAGCGCCCAACCGGGCAGCGTGGTGACCACGACGACGGCGAGCAGCACGACGCCGGGCCCGAGCAGCAGCCGGCGCAGCCAGCGGGGTGGCAGCGGCATCAACGCTCCAGCGCGGTGTCCAGGTAACGGCGGGAGGCGGTGTACGCCCGACTGATCCGCCGCCCCACGGCCGCCATGTCCCGGTACGCCCACGGGCTGTCGTCGCGCGGCTCCAACCCGCCGGTCGGCAGCACGTGCACCTCGACGCCGTCGGGCAGCGCCGCCATCTCCCGGGCGAACCGGTGCCGGCGGGCGACCTCGAACGCGACCTGGGCGACCTCCCACGGCCGACGCGGCGGGCTCAGCTCGCGCTCGATCCGGCCCACCTGGAGCACGAAGATCTGCGTCGCGCCGGCCGCCACCGCCTCGCCGACCGGGATCGAGTTGACCACCCCGCCGTCGATGTAGTGCTGGCCGGCGATCTGGGCGGGTGGCAGCAGCCCGGGCACCGAGGCGGACGCGAGCACCGCCGGCACCACCGGCCCGTCGGAGAACCAGTGCTCGGCGGCGCGCTCGATGTTCGCCGCGCAGCACCGGAACGGCACGGCCAGGTCGGCGAAGGTGGTCGCCTCACCCAGTTCGCTCTCCAGCAGGCGGCGCAGTGGGCGGGGCGAGTGCAGGTGGGTCCGCGCGGCGAAGCGGCGGAGCTGCCGGGCGACCGAGTCGCCGTACACCTCGCTCGCCTCCGGGGAGGCCCAGAGCCGGACCAGCCGGTCGGTGACCGCCTCGGTCGGGTCGGCGGCGACCAGGGCGCCGTTGACCGCGCCGATCGAGGTGCCGAGCACCAGGTCGGGCCGGATCCGGGCGCGGAACAGGGCGCGCAGCATGCCGACCTCGACCGCCCCCAGCACTCCCCCGCCACCGAGCACGAACGCCACCGGACCGCCTGCCATGCCGTTCATCCTGGCACGGGGCGCGCGGTCCGGCCCGGCGTGCCCGACCTGGCACGGTGCGCCACGGCCGACGCGCGGATCGTGACGGGCTTCCGGACGCCCGTTGACAGGCCGGACACATTCCCGCAACCTGGTAGCGCTCCCGAGCCCAGGCAGGTGCGAGGTGAAGGCGACACTCCAAGCCGGCCGTCTGCTGGCCCGGCGGTACCGGCTCATCGACCGGATCGGCGCCGGCGGCATGTCGGTGATCTGGCGGGCCCGCGACGAGGTGCTCGACCGGGTGGTGGCGGTGAAGGTGCTCGCCCCCTCGCTCGCCGCCGACGCCCGATTCCGCGACATGGTGCGCGAGGAGGCCCGCTCGGCCGCGCAGCTCGACCACCCGCACGTCACCGCCGTGCACGACTACGGCGAGACGGTGGCGCCGGACGGCTCGATCACCTCGTTCGTGGTGATGGAGCTGCTCAGCGGCGAGGAGTTGGAGCACCGGCTGACCGAGGGGCCGCTGCCCTGGGCGGCGGCGGTGGAGACGGGCGCGCAGGTGGCCGAGGCGCTGGCCGCGGCGCACCGGCTCGGCATCGTGCACCGCGACGTCACCCCCGCCAACGTGATGATGACCGGCGTCGGGGCGAAGGTGCTCGATTTCGGCATCGCCACCCGGGTCGGGGCGCCGGACGAGGACGAGGACGGCGGCACGTTCGGCACCCCGGCGTACGTGGCGCCGGAACGGCTGGACGGGGCGCCGGCCCAGCCCGCCACCGACGTCTACTCGCTGGGCGTGCTGCTCTTCGAGACGCTGACCGGCCAGCCGCCGTACCCGGCGGACACCTGGGAGCAGCTCAGCGCCGCGCTGGCGGAGCACGCGCCGCCCACGCTGGACGGCGTACCCGGGCTGCCCCGACCGGTCGCGGAGATCTGCCTGCGCTGCCTCGCCCGTGATCCGCGGGACCGGCCCACCGCACACCGGGTGGCGGCCGTGCTCCGCGACCAGTTGCTCCCCGCCGATCCGCAGGCCGCCACCATGCTGGCGCCGACCATGACACTGCCCGCGCTGAGCCGGGCGGCGGCCCCGCCGACCCAGCCGGTCCCGCCGACCCAGCCGACCCCGGCGGCCCAGCCGACCCCGCCGACCCCGGCGGCCCAGCCCGGCCCGGCGGGCGGACCCGGTCCGGCGGACGAACCGGCGCCGGTCGGTGGGCCGGGCCGACGCCGCGTCCTCGCGCTGGCGGGTGCCGGGGTGGTGCTGGTCGCCGTCGCCGCGTTGCTGGTGCCGGCGCTGACGCCGGATCGGTCGGTCGAACCCCGGGTGCTGCCGACCGCCGGGCCGGTGGAGACACCCACCGGCGTGCCGACCGGTGACGGGGACCCGACCACCACACCGCCGCCCGAGCCGACCCGCGCGCCGGCCGCCACCGTCCCGGCCGCGCCGACCGACGAGCCGGCCGACGCGGCCGAGCGGGTGGACGGGCTGATCGAGGCCGGGCTGACCGACGGTCAGATCCGCAGCGACGTCGGCGTGGACCTGCGCAACCTGCTGCGCAACGCGGTGGCCGCGAACGGCGAGGACGAGGTGACCGCCGCGGTGGAGCGACTCCGCGGCAAGATCGCCGAGCGCCGACGGGAGGGCAGCATCACCCCCGGGTACGCGCGGCAGCTCGACGCCGCGGCGGCGGCGCTGGTGGTCGGGCGCACCTGACCGGTCAACCGGCGACGAGCCGCGCGACCGCCCGAGGGCCGTCGGTCGTCGCCCGCCCGGCCAGGAAGCCCCGGTACACCGCCTCGTAGCCGGCGGCCATCCGCTCCACCGAGAAGCTCTCGGCGACGTGCGCGACGCAGTCGGCCGGGTCCAGGTCGGCGACCGCGCGCAGCGCCGCCGGCAACTCGTCGGCGTGGTCACACACCAGCCCGGTGACCCCGGACCGGACCAGTTCCGGCACCGCGCCCCGGCGCAGCGCCACCACCGGCGTACCGGTCGCCATGGCCTCCACCATCACCATGCCGAACGGCTCCGCCCACTGGATCGGCATGATCAGGCAACGCGCGTCGAGCAGCAGCCGCAGCACCGCCTCGCGCTCGGCGTTCACCACAAGCGTCACGTCCTCGCCCAGCAACGGTTCCACCACCTGCTCCAGGTAGCGGCGCTCGGTCGGTTCGTTGCACTTGCCGGCCAGGGTGAGCGGCAGCCCGGCCGCCCGGCAGGCCCGGATCGCCACGTCGGGGCCCTTGTCCGGGCTGAACCGGGCGAGCCAGAGCACCGGCCCGGCCCCCGGCGCGCGCTTGTGCGGGAAGTCCCGCAGCGGCATCGCGTTGTGCACCGTGCCGACCCACGGCAGGCCCGGGTTCGCCCGGCGCTGGGCGTGCGAGATCGCGATCAGGCCGACCCCCCGGTCGGTGTTGCTGAGCACGGTGCCGTACTCGCCGACCGGGTTGCCGTGCACGGTCGCCACGGTCGGCACCCGGCGGCGGCCGGCCACCATCGGACCGATGGTGCTGTGGTCGTGCACCAGGTCGAAGTCGGCCGGGTCGACCAGGTGGTCGACGTGCGCCAGGTGGGCCAGCTCGGGCAGCGACTCACCCAACCGGTCGAACTGGAGTTCGGCGCAGGTGGAGACGAACTCGGCGGCGGTGCCGTGCTCGGTGCCGGCGCCGAACAGCGTCACCGCGTGCCCGCGGTCGATGAGCGCGTCGACCAGCCCGGCCACCAGCGTCTCCAACCCGCCGTAGCCGGGTGGCGGCACCGACAGCCACGGCGGGACCACCATCGCGATCCGGAGCGGCCCGGCCCGCGCCCGGTCAGGCGGTGGCTGGTCGACGGCCACGAGTCCCTCCCCCGCTGGTCCCCGGCGTACCCGATCGGCGGCGGGTTCCCGACGCGGCACGCGGTAAACGGCGCCCGCGCCCGGACCGGTCACCGGGCCGGTGACCGGCTCACCCGGACCGGGTGAGAGACGAAGAGGGGCGGTGGGCGACGAAGCCAACCCCCTTGGCTCCGTCGCCCACCGCCCCGGGAGGGAGGTAGGTCTTGAGGACTATGACGTTTCGGCGAGCGTCACGGTTGCCGTCTCGTCGGATCCGTTTCGCTTGAACTGAAGTTCGACCCGGTCGCCGACCTTGCCGGCCTGCACGGCGCCGACCAGGTCGTTGGAATCGTTGATCACCTTGTCGCCGAACTTGGTGATCACGTCACCCCGCTGGATCCCGGCCTTCTCGGCGGCGCTGCCCGGGGTGACCGCGGCGACCATCGCGCCGCCGTCCTCCGCGGCGTTCACGCTGACCCCGAGCGACGGGTGGCTGATCTTCTCGCCGCGCTGGAGCTTCTCGGCCACGTCCTTGGCCTTGTTGCTCGGGATGGCGAAGCCGACACCGATGTTGCCGTTGCTGCCCTGCCCGGCGGTGGCGATCGCGGTGTTGATGCCGATCACCTCGCCCCGGGTGTTGACAAGCGCGCCGCCGGAGTTGCCCGGGTTGATCGGGGCGTCGGTCTGCAACAGGCCGGAGATCGAGCTGGCCCCCTGCTGCGGGGCCTGCTGCTGGCCGCCCTCACCGGCGGAGATGGTGCGGTCGCGGGCGCTGAGGATCCCGGCGGTCACCGAGCCCTGGAGGCCGAGCGGGCTGCCCAGCGCGAGCACCTGGTCACCGACCTGCATGCCGTCGCTGTCGCCGAACTTCGCCGCCTTCAGGTCGCTCACGCCGCTGGCCTTGACCACCGCGAGGTCGGTCTTCGGATCCGTGCCGACGATCTTCGCCGAGGCGTTCTTGCCGTTGGCGAAGACCACCTTCACCGTGTCGCCGCTGGCGGAGGCGACCACGTGGTTGTTGGTCAGCACGAACCCGTCGGCGCTGAGGATCACCCCGGAGCCCTCACCGCTGTCCGTCATGATCGTGACGATGCTGTCCTGCACGGCAGCCGCGATCTTGGGCAGGTCGGCGCTGTTGATCACCGGAGCGGCGGAGTAGGTGCGGGTGACGCCGCCGCCGTCGTCGAACGCGAGGGCCAACGCGCCGCCGGCCACGCCCGAGCCAAGCATCAGGGCCAGCGCCAACGCGCCGGCGCCGACGAACTTGCCGGCCCGGCTGGGCCGCGCCGGCTGCTGCTGGCCCCACGGCGGGACCGGCTGCCCGGCCTGGTGCGGCTGGTGCGGGGGGTACGGCTGCGCCTGGTACGTCGGAACGGGCCCCCCGGCGTGCGACGACGGGTAGCCGGAGCCGCTTTGCTGCGCCCACCCGCTCTGCTGCGGCGACCCGTACCAGTTCTGCGGTTGCCCCGAGGCGGGGTACGGCGGCGCGGAGGGCTGGGCGTACGGGCTGCCGGACGGTTGGGCGTACGCGCCACCCGGCGCGTACGGGCCGGTCGGCGTGTCGGACGACGGCGCGTACGGGTTGGTCGGCGTGTCGGACGACGGCGCGTACGGGTTGGTCGGCGTGTCGGACGACGGCGCGTACGGGTTGGTCGGCGCGTCGGCGTGGGCGGTGGTTCCGGCGGCCGGGGAGTCGGCCGGAACCGACGCGGCGGCCGGAGTGGAGTCCGATGTCCCGCTCTCGACGCGGGGCAGCTCGGCGGTGTGGTGCGACGGCTGGGCGTCGGCAGGTGCCGGCGACCGCTGCGGCTCGGTCTCGTGGTCGGTCATGACTACAGCTTTCCCCGTGGCACTGTCACCAGCCTGGAATCCGCCTGAATGTTTTCTGTAAGTCACTCGCCCGACTCCGGCGTCTCCGGCAGCAGCGGCAGTTTCACCCGGAACGTGGCCCCGCCGCCCGGCGTGGCGACCGCCTCGACGGTGCCGTGGTGCGCCGCCACCAGCGCGGCGACGATGGCCAGGCCGAGGCCGGTGCTGGTCGGCCCGGCGGCCCGCCGGGTCCGGGCGGCGTCCACCCGGTAGAACCGCTCGAAGACCCGCTCGGCCTGCTCCGGGGTCAGACCGGGGCCGGTGTCCGCCACCTCCACCACCGCGACGTTTCCCGCCTCGGCCCGCAGCCGCAGCGTGACCGCGGCGTCCGGCGGGGTGTGGGTGAGCGCGTTGGTCATCAGGTTGCCGATCACCTGCCGCAGCCGGGCGTCGTCGCCGAGCACCACCAGCGGGCCCGCGCCCGGTTCCAGCTCCAGCTCGATCCGCCGTTCCGGGTCGACCACCCGGGCCGCCTCCACCGCGTCCGAGGCCAGCACCGGCAGCTCCACCGGGGCCAACGCGATCGGCCGTTCCCGGTCCATCCGCGCCAGCAGCAGCAGGTCCTCGACCAGCAGTCCCATCCGGGATGCCTCGTCCTCGATGCGGCGCAGCAGGTCGGCGGTCTGCTCCGGGGCCCGGGCCGCGCCCTGCCGGTACAGCTCGGCGAAGCCCCGGATGGTGGTCAGCGGTGTCCGCAGTTCGTGCGACGCGTCCGCGATGAACTGCCGCATCCGTTCCTCGGACCGGCGGGCCCGCGCCTCGGACGCCTGCGCCAGGGCGGCGGCATCCCGGGCACCCGTCTCGGCGCTGCGCGCCGCCGCCTCGGAGGCGGCCCGCGCGGTGAACGCGGCCTCGATCTGGGCCAGCATCGTGTTCAACGCCCGGGAGAGCCGACCCAGCTCGGAGGTGGGGCAGGCCCGCCCCTCCTCCGGGTCGGGCACCCGCCGGGTCAGGTCGCCGCCGGCGATGGCCCCCGCGGTCCGCTCGATCTCCACAAGCGGCTTGAGACTGGTACGCACGATGCCCGCGCCCACCGACGCCAGAATGATCAGCACCGCGCCACCCACCAGCAGGTCTATCCAGATGAGCTGCCGGACCGCGGCGTCGACGCCGGTGAGGTGCTGCCCGAACGCGATGATCCGGCCGTCGGGTAGAGCGGTGTACAGCATCCGCCAGCGGCTCCGGCCGTCCTCGGAGCGCACCGTGAACGGGTCGCCCACCCGCTCCTTGTAGCCGGCGTAGTCGGCGGGGAACCGGGGCAGCTCCGCGTCGCGTAGACCCTCGTAGCGCGACGGCGCGTCCGGCGGCTCGTCGGGCGCTGCCGTGGTCGCCACGTAGTCCGACGGGATGTTGACCTTGATCGGGTTCCCGTTCGCCTCTTCCAGGGTGCGGGCCACGTTGAAGGCACCACCACGGAGCTGGTCGTCGGCCTGCCCGATCAGGTAGTTGCGCAGCAGGAACGCCGTCAGGCTGCTGATCACCACGAGCGCCAGAGCGACCAGCGCGAGGACGGAGGTGACCAGCTTGAGCCGGAGCGGGATTCCGCGCAGCCAGCTCTTCGCGTCGTGGAGGGCGCTCACGCCGCCGGCTTGCGCAGCACGTAGCCGACCCCACGCAGCGTGTGGATCAGCCGGGGCTGGGTGTTGTCGACCTTGCGGCGCAGGTAGGAGATGTACGACTCGACGATGTTGTCGTCGCCGCGGAAGTCGTAGTTCCAGACGTGGTCGAGGATCTGCGCCTTGCTGAGCACCCGGTTGGCGTTGAGCATCAGGTAGCGCAGCAGCTTGAACTCGGTCGGCGAGAGCTGCACCCGCTGGCCGGCCCGGTGCACCTCGTGGGTCTCCTCGTCCAGTTCCAGGTCGGCGAACGTGAGCCGGGACGGCGCCTGCTCGCCGGTCGCGGTGCGCCGCAGCACGGCCCGGATGCGGGCGGTCAGCTCCTCCAGGCTGAACGGCTTGGTGACGTAGTCGTCACCGCCCAGCGTCAGCCCGCGGATCTTGTCGTCGGTGGCGTCCCGCGCGGTCAGGAACACCACCGGGGTACGCGTCCCGCCCTCGCGGAGCATCCGGATGACCTCGAAGCCGTCGAGGTCGGGCAGCATCACGTCGAGCACGACCAGGTCGGGCCGGTGGTCCTTGGCGGCGTGCAGCGCCGCGCTGCCGCTGGTCGCGGTCGCCACGTCGAAGCCCGCGAAGCGCAGGCTCGCGGAGAGCAGTTCGAGGATGTTGGGATCGTCCTCGACGACGAGCAGTCGAGCCTCGGTCTGGGTAGCCGCCATGGCCCCCATCATCCGTGCTCCGGCTGCGGTCGCGCTGGGTGGTGGCTGGAAACAACCTGTGAGCTCAGCGGAGCAGTCGCCGCAGCCCGTCGAGCGCGCCGTCGAGCAGCCGGATCGCGGTCCGGAGCTGGTTGTCGCTGAGCCGCCCGGCCCGCACCAGCGCGCCGACCTCGACGGTGAACGCGGCCAGCCGCTCGTCGAACTCGACGAGCAGCGGCGCCTCCGCCGGTCGGGCCGCGCCGTCGTGGTCACCGGGCCGGGTGGCCGGTGGCGGCGTCCAGCGGCCCTGCCGGGTCTGCCGGGTCACCTCGCGCAGCTCCCGCTTCAGGTCGCGCACCGAGCCGCGTACCTCGGTGCGGATCTCACCGGCCAGCGCGGAGAGGTCCTCGACGGAGGCGCTGATGTCGGCCTCCAGCGTGGCCAGTTCGTCGGCGCGTTGGCGCAGCTCGGCGCGGCCCGCCTCGGTGATCTCGTAGACCTTGCGCCCGCCCACCGCGGTGTGCGTGACCAACTCCTCCACCTCCAGCCGTTGCAGGCGGGGGTAGATGGTGCCGGCGCTGGGCGCGTACAGGCCGAGGAACCGCTCCTCCAGCAGGCGGATCAGCTCGTAGCCGTGCTTCGGCCCGTCGTCGAGGAGCTTGAGCAGGTAGAGCCGGAGCCGCCCGTGGGTGAACACGGCGGTCACGGCAGGTCCTCCACGTCGTCGGCGTCCGCCACCGGGCGGGCCAGCAGCGCGATGCTGCCGGACGTCGCGGACGCCCAGAGCTTACCCGCGCCCCCGCCCAGCACGCCGTGGCTGTCCTTGACCGCGCCGAACCCGTGCTGGCCGCCGCAGATCTGCGGAAAGCCGCTGGTGATCCGGCCGGAGGTGGTGTGCAGGTGCACGCTGAGGTCGCTGTCCTCGCGGACCCGGACGGTGATGCTGCCGGAGATGGCGCTGAGCCGGATCTCGCTGCCCCGCGGGTTGTCCAGGTCGCAGGTGATCGAGCCGGAGACCGCGTGGGCCCGCACCCGTTCGGGCGCACTGTCGGCCAGGATCAGCTCCCCGGAGACCGTCTCCAGGTCGAGTTCGCCGCCGATGCCGAGCGCCTCCACCGGGCCGGAGACCACCTTGGCGGTGGTGCGTCCGCGCAGCCCCATCAGGGTGACCTGGCCCGAGGTGACGTCGACCCGGGTCTCCCGGCGCAGCCCGGAGGCGACCAGCGCGCCGTCGATCAGGTGCAGGTCGGCGAGCGCCTGGGCCGGCACGGCGACCGACACCTCGGCGCGGAACCGGCGGCGGAGCTGACCGAGCCACCAGAGCACGCCCGGCCAGCGGGGCATCCGCTCGTGCCGGACGGTCAGCCGACCGTCGCGCAGCTCGACCACGATCGGCCGGCGGCTGATCCGGGTGACGTCGACCCGGGCCGGACCCTCGGTGGCGACCACGTTGAGCCGGCCGCTGACCAGCCGCACGTCCAGCCGGGTGACCGGCTCGTCGAGCGTGAGCCGGCGCGGACCGTCGACCGTCCAACTCGCCATGGCGTCCTCCCCTCGCCGACGTGCCGGACGACACGTCGAGTGACGGGAGAAGCATAACGCGATACATCGCGACTGAACAAGACTGTGTCGCGTCCCCGACCCCACCGGTCGGTGACGGGCTGTTCAGGCGGCCAGACCGACCAGGGACGGGACCGGGGACACCAACGGGACCGGGGAGCGTCGGGGCGGGGCCGGGTGGATCGCGGCCTCGGCGGCGCGGGCCAGCAGCCGCCGGTCCGCCCCGTCGGCCGGGTGCAGCGCGGCGGCCACGGTCACCGACACGGTCAGGTCCCGGGCCGCCAGCACCCGCCGCAGCGACGCCCAGAGCGTCTCCGCGCCGAGGAAGGCGGGCAGCGTGCTCGCGTCACCGGCGTGCCGGTAGCCGATGCCCAGTGGCACCACCGGCGCCCCGGCCACCACCGCGGCCTCGAACATCGCCGGCCGGAAACCGCGCGTCGGGCGGCAGCCGGACGGCGCGCCGCACCAGGTGGTGCCCTCCGGGAACACCACCACCGGATGCCCGGCGCGCAGCGCGTCGGTCACCCGGGCGACGGTGACCGGCAACGCGCGCGGCCGGGACCGGTCCACGAAGAGCGTGCCGGCCGCCGCGGCCAGCGCGCCCAGCACCGGCCAGTGTCGCACCTCCCGCTTGGCCAGCATCCGGGCCGGCGACACCGCGAGCACGGCGAGGATGTCCAGCCAGGAGACGTGGTTGGCGACCAGCAGGGCGCGGCGGCGCGGCGGCCGGCCCCGGACCACCAGCCGCACCCCGAGGGCGCGCAGCGTCGTACGGGCCCAGGCGCGCAGCGCGGCCCGCCGGTCGGCCGCCGGCAGCAGCGGCAGCAGCGCGGCGAGGCCGGCCCCGACCACGAGCATGCCGAGTACG
This sequence comes from Micromonospora sp. DT227, assembly GCF_049841835.1. Lineage (NCBI taxonomy): Bacteria > Bacillati > Actinomycetota > Actinomycetes > Micromonosporales > Micromonosporaceae > Micromonospora > Micromonospora sp. DT227. The sequence goes on from NZ_JBNCLA010000002.1 coordinate 281,043, forward strand.
CCGAACAGCCGGCCGACCCGCCGCGGCGCGGAGACGTCCGGGGCGGTGGCGTGGGGCAGGCACCGCGGTCCGCAGCCGGACGTGGGGCGCCACAGGTCCTCGCCGAGCGGTGTCACGACGCCACCTCGCCGAGGAAGTGCCGCAGGTGACGAGGGTTCATCCGGTCCAGCGAGAAGAGCACGTAGAAGTCGGCGCAGCCGAAGTCCGGGTCGTACGCCGGCTCGCCGCCGATCCAGGCGCCGAGCCGCAGGTAGCCGCGGAGCAGCGGCGGGACCAGCGCCCGGCGCTCGGCCGGGGTGAGCGCCCCCGGTGCGGGTGCGGCCGGCGCCTCGGCGAACCAGGGCCGGCGCGGGGTCACCCGCAGCGGCGGCGGGGCGAGGTGCCGCTCGGTGACCTGCGCCCACACCTCGGCGGCGGCGGTCCCACCGTCGGCGACCGGCACCGAGGCGCAGCCGCCCAGCCAGCGGGAGCCGCGCAGGTGCAGGTAGCGGCAGATACCGGCCCACATCAGGTTGATCACGGCGCCGGTGCGGTGGTCGGGATGCACGCAGGAGCGGCCCGCCTCGACCAGGTCGTCGCGCAGCGGGGCCAGTGGGGTCAGGTCGAACTCGCCGTCGGCGTACCGGCGGTCGGTGCGGCCGGGCGGCAGCAGGCGGTAGGTGCCGACCACCTCGCCGGTGTCCTCGCGCAGCACCACCAGGTGGTCGCAGTGGGCGTCGAACCCGTCGGTGTCGAGCCCGGCCGCGTCGGGCGGCAGGGTGGCGCCGAGTTCGCCGGCGAACACCTCGTGGCGCAGCCGTTGCGCGGCGGCGACCACTGTCGGGTCGTCGGCGATCAGCAGGGTGTAACCGCTGGTCGTGATGGGTGCGCCAGCGGCGTGCAGAACAGCCATGGGTCCTGTGTAGGGGCTACGGGTTGCCGGACCCGGGGGGACGGATGTCGATCCGGTGAACGCCGGTCGGCGGCGGCGTGCGGACCCGGGCCGGCGGGTGTGCGAGGCTGCCGGGCGACCACCGGCGACGACGCCGGCGGACCATCATCCGGAGGTGCACGTGCTGGTCGAGGCCCGCTTCCACGGCCCGGACGGTTCCGGCAACGGCGGCTGGAGCGCCGGGATCTTCGCCGCGCTGATCGACGACCGGGGGCCGGTGCAGGTCACCCTGCGCCGGCCGCCGCCGCTGGACACGCCGCTGACCGCCGCCGACGGCGGCATCCACGACCCGGCGGGCCGGCTGGTCGCCGAGGTACGCCGGGTCGAGCCGGTCGACGCGGTGGTGCCGCCGGTGGACCCGGCCACCGCCGAGGCCGCCGCGCGGGCGTACCCCGGTCTGGTGGACCACCCGTTTCCCCGCTGCTTCGTCTGCGGCCCGGACCACCCGGACGGCCTGCGGATCTTTCCCGGCCGGCTGCCGGACGGGCGGACCGCCGCGCCGTTCCGCGCACCGGCCGACGTGGTGCCCGCGACGGTCTGGGCGGCGCTTGACTGCCCGGGCGGCTGGGCGGTGCTCTCCGCCGGCCGCCCGTACGTGCTGGGCCGGATCGCCGCGCAGGTAACCGCGCTGCCCCGGCCCGGCGACGCGTGCGTGGTGACCGGGCTCGCGGTCGGCGGCGAGGGGCGGAAGGCCGAGGTGCACACCAGCCTGTACGGTCCGGACGGCGCGCTGCTCGGTCGGGCGCGCGCCACCTGGATCGCGCTCCCGGCCGGCTGATCTCCTCCCTGAGGAGGACGGCGCGTACACATCCCGCCTGATTGACCCGGTTGCACCGGGTTGGAAGGCTGAGCGGGGCGCCTCCGCAACGGCGTCCCACCGGCGTGCGTCCAGCGCGCCGGGGCAGGAGAGGAGAATGATGTCCGACGGGCAGCCACGCCCCAGTGCCGCGACCGGCCAGATCATCGTGTCCGGCTTGACCAAGCAATACAAGAACGTCCGCGCGGTCGACAATCTGTCGTTCACGGTCGAGCCGGGTCGGGTCACCGGCTTCCTCGGCCCGAACGGCGCCGGTAAGACGACCACGCTGCGCATGTTGCTCAACCTGGTCACGCCGACCGCCGGCACGGCCACCATCGGCGGCCACCGGTACGCCGACCTGACCGACCCGCTGCGTACGGTCGGCGCGGTGCTGGAGGCGTCCAGCGCGCACAAGGGCCGCACCGGCATCAACCACCTGCGGGTGATCTGCGCGGCGGCCGGCCTGCCGAAGTCGCGGGCGGACGAGGCGTTGGCCCTGGTCGGGCTCTCTCCGGCGGCGAAGCGCAAGTTCAAGGGCTACTCGCTGGGCATGAAGCAGCGGCTCGGGATCGCCGCCGCGATGCTCGGCAACCCGCAGGTGCTGATCCTGGACGAGCCGGCCAACGGCCTGGACCCGGAGGGCATCCGCTGGATGCGGGGCTTCCTCAAGGGCCTGGCCGCCGAGGGCCGGACGGTGCTGGTCTCCAGCCACCTGCTCTCCGAGATGCAGCTCCTCGCCGACGACGTGGTGATCATCGCGGCCGGCAAGCTGGTCCGGCAGGGCCCGGTCGAGCAGGTGATGGGCTCGATGACGCACGGCGCTGCGCGGGTGCGGGTGCGCACCCCGCAGGCGGACGAGCTGACCGCCGCGCTGCGCGAGCAGTCCGCCACGGTCGAGGCCGACCCGCACGGCGCGCTGCTGGTCAGCGGCGTGGACGCGCCGACCGTGGGCCGGCTCGCGCTGGCCGCGAAGGTGGAGCTGCACGAGCTGACCACCGAACGTCCCGACCTCGAAGGGGTCTTCCTGGAGCTGACGGCCGGAAAGGCGGAGATCCGATGACGCTGGTCCGATCCGAACTGCTCAAGATCCGTACCACCAGCACCTGGTGGGTCTTCGGGCTGATCAGTCTGCCGCTGTGGGCGCTGGCGCTGGGCTTCAACTGGTTGCAGACCGACGCCCTGACCAGTGGGAACGTGGGCGACGTATCGGGTGAACAGGCCGACCAGATCCAGGCGGTCTCCAGCGCCGACAGCATCGCCGCCAACCTCTACACCAACGGCCAGTTCTTCGGCCTGCTCATCGTGATGCTGCTCGGCATCGTGGTGGTGACCAGCGAGTTCTTCCACCAGACGGTGACCACCACGTTCCTCACCGCGCCGCACCGCACCGCGGTGATGCTGGCCAAGCTGGCCGCCGCCGGCGTACTGGCGCTGTGCTTCTGGATCGTCACCACGGTGCTCAACCTGATCTTCGCGCCGTTGATCCTGAACGCGGTGGACGTGGGCTCGCAGCTCGACAGCGGGGCGGTCTGGCGCGCGGTCGCGCTCAACGGGTTGGCCTACCTGCTCTGGTCCGTGCTCGGCGTCGGCCTCGGCGTGCTGATCCGCAGCCAGATCGGCGCCACCGTGACCGGCATCCTGCTCTACCTGGGTGGCACCATCGGCGCGGCCATCGCGATCGGCCTGCTGGCGGAGCGGTTCGGCGACTGGATCAACGAGCTTCAGTTGCTGGTGCCGTCGCTGGCCTCCGGCCTGATGGTGAGCGGCGCCGAGATCCCCGGCAACCCGCCGCGCTGGGCCGGCGCGGCGGTGCTGATCGGGTACGCGGTGGTGACCGGCGTGATCGGCGTGCTGACCATCCGGCGGCGCGACATCTCCTGACCCGTCGTTCGGATTCGGCCCGGCCGGTGACCCCGTGTCACCGGCCGGGGCCGTCGTCGTCTAGCAGGAGTCGGGACGACACGCAGCGTTTGCCGAACTTCTGGCATCTTCTGTGAAACGGGCCACCAGCCGGAGGCGAGAATGCCGGTGGCAATCGCACGGCGTAGCCTGGGATCCGTCCCCTGTGCGCCGGAGTGCCGGGCACGGGGCCCCACCGCGTGACATTCACAACCGCGTGAAAGAGGCGATTAGCGGCCGTGTCGACCCAGCAGACATCGCAGGAGAACCCACTGGCGGGTTTCGGCCCGAACGAGTGGATCGTCGAGGAGATGTACCAGCGCTACCTCGCCGACCCGTCGAGCGTCGACTCGGCCTGGCACGACTTCTTCGCCGACTACCGGCCGGCGCCGGGCGCGGCGACCCCGCGCCCGGACGGCCAGGCCAAGCCCGCCGCCCGGCCGGAGCCCGCCGAGCAGCAGGAGGCCGTCGCCACGGTCACCGAGCAGCCGGCCCCCGCCAAGGCCGCGCCCGCCGAGCCGGCCGAGAAGCCCGCCGCCAAGCCGGCGGCGAAGACGCCCGAGCCGGCCCCGGCGAAGAAGGCCGCCCCGGCCAAGCCGGCCGCCGCCAAGGCGCCGGCCGCGAGCGCCGCCGGCACCACCCCGTTGCGGGGCGTCGCCGCCAAGATTGTCCAGAACATGGACGCGTCGCTCGCCGTCCCGACCGCCACCAGCGTGCGCGCGGTCCCGGCGAAGCTGCTGGTCGACAACCGCATCGTGATCAACAACCACCTGGCCCGTGGCCGCGGTGGCAAGGTCAGCTTCACCCACCTCATCGGGTACGCGATGGTCCGGGCGCTGATCGAGCACCCGGAGATGAACAACTCCTTCGTCGAGGTCGACGGCAAGCCGGCGATGCTCCGGCCGGAGCACGTCAACCTGGGCATCGCCATCGACCTGGCCAAGCCGGACGGCTCCCGCAACCTGGTGGTGCCGTCCATCAAGGGCTGCGAGCAGATGGACTTCCGGCAGTTCTGGCAGGCGTACGAGGACGTGGTCCGGCGCGCCCGCCGCAACGAGCTGACCATGGAGGACTACTCCGGCACCACCATCTCGCTGACCAACCCGGGCGGCATCGGCACGGTGCACTCGATCCCGCGCCTGATGCAGGGGCAGAGCGCCATCATCGGCGTCGGCGCGATGGAGTACCCGGCCCCGTACCAGGGCATGAGCGAGGCCACCCTGGCCGAGAACGCGGTCAGCAAGGTCATCACGCTGACCAGCACGTACGACCACCGCATCATCCAGGGCGCGCAGTCCGGCGAGTTCCTGAAGGTGATGCACGAGCTGCTGCTCGGCGAGCACGGCTTCTACGACGAGATCTTCACCTCGCTGCGCATCCCGTACGAGCCGGTGCGCTGGATGCGCGACGTGGCCGTCGACAGTGAAGGCCAGATCAACAAGACCGCGCGGGTGCACGAGCTGATCCATGCGTACCGGGTGCGCGGTCACCTGATGGCCGACACCGACCCGCTCGAGTTCAAGATCCGCAAGCACCCGGACCTGGACGTGCTCCAGCACGGGCTCACGCTCTGGGACCTGGACCGCGTCTTCCCGGTCAACGGTTTCGCCGGCAAGCAGCGGATGAAGCTGCGTTCGATCCTCGGCGTGCTGCGGGACTCCTACTGCCGCCGGGTCGGCATCGAGTACATGCACATCCAGGACCCGGAGGAGCGGCGCTGGATCCAGGAGCGGGTCGAGCGCAAGTACGAGAAGCCCAGCTCCGACGAGCAGAAGCACGTGCTCAACCGGCTCAACGCGGCCGAGGCGTTCGAGACGTTCCTCCAGACCAAGTACGTCGGCCAGAAGCGCTTCTCGCTGGAGGGCGGCGAGTCGCTGATCCCGCTGCTCGGTGAGGTGCTGGAGTCCTCCGCCGAGGCCGGGCTGGACGAGGTCGTCATCGGCATGGCCCACCGCGGCCGGCTCAACGTGCTGGCCAACATCGTCGGCAAGCCGTACGAGAAGATCTTCTCCGAGTTCGAGGGGCACCTCGACCCGCGGTCCACGCAGGGCTCCGGCGACGTGAAGTACCACCTCGGCCAGAACGGCAAGTTCACCACTCCGGACGGCGACCACGCGGTCAAGGTGTCGGTGGTGGCGAACCCGTCGCACCTGGAGGCCGTCGACCCGGTGCTGGAGGGCATCGTCCGGGCCAAGCAGGACCGGATCGACCTCAAGCTGGAGGGGTACACCGTGCTGCCGCTGGCGGTGCACGGTGACGCCGCCTTCGCCGGCCAGGGCGTGGTCGCCGAGACGCTCAACCTGTCCCAGCTGCGCGGCTACCGCACCGGCGGCACCGTGCACGTGGTGGTCAACAACCAGGTCGGCTTCACCACCGCCCCGGAGTACAGCCGGTCCAGCCTCTACAGCACCGACGTGGCCCGGATGATCCAGGCGCCGATCTTCCACGTCAACGGCGACGACCCCGAGGCCGTGGTCCGGGTCGCCCGGCTGGCCTTCGAGTACCGGCAGGCGTTCAACAAGGACGTCGTGATCGACCTGGTCTGCTACCGCCGGCGCGGGCACAACGAGGGCGACGACCCGTCGATGTCCAACCCGCAGATGTACAAGATCATTGACTCGAAGCGGTCGGTCCGGAAGCTCTACACCGAGGAGCTGATCGGGCGCGGTGACATCACCGTGGAGGACGCCGAGGAGCTGCTGCGGGACTACCAGGCGCAGCTCGAACGCGTCTTCAAGGCCACCCGGGACGCGGCCACCACGCCGCGCCAGCTCAGCCGCCCGAAGCGGGAGGAGGAGCCGGAGCCGCAGGTCGACACCGCGACCGACGCCTCCGTGGTCAAGGCGATCGGCGAGGCGCACGTCAACCTGCCGGAGGGCTTCACCCCGCACAAGCGCATCCAGCAGCTCCTGGAGCGGCGCCGGAAGATGTCCGTCGAGGGCAACATCGACTGGGGCTTCGGCGAGATCATCGCGTTCGGCGCGCTGCTGCACGACGGCGTCACCGTCCGGCTCGCCGGGCAGGACTCGCGTCGCGGCACGTTCGTCCAGCGGCACGCCTCGGTGGTCGACGCCCGCACCGGCGACGACTACCTGCCGTTGAAGACGTTCACCGCCGACGGCGAGCGGTCCCGCTTCTTCGTGCACGACTCGCTGCTCTCCGAGTACGCCGCGATGGGCTTCGAGTACGGCTACTCGGTGGAGAACGTCAACGCGCTGGTGGCCTGGGAGGCCCAGTTCGGTGACTTCGTCAACGGCGCCCAGTCGGTGATCGACGAGTTCATCTCCTCCGGCGAGGTGAAGTGGGGCCAGCGCTCCGCGGTCACCCTGCTGCTGCCGCACGGCCACGAGGGCCAGGGGCCGGACCACACCTCCGGCCGCCCGGAGCGCTTCCTCCAGCTCTGCGCCGAGGACAACATGCGGGTGGCCATCCCGACCACCCCGGCGAGCTACTTCCACCTGCTGCGCCGGCAGGCGCTGTCGCCCAAGCGCAAGCCGCTTGTGGTGTTCACGCCGAAGTCGCTGCTGCGGCACAAGCTCTGCGTGTCGTCGGTGGAGGACTTCACCACCGGCACGTTCCAGCCCGTGCTGGCCGACACCGCCGCCCCGGCGCCGGAGCAGGTCAAGCGCGTGCTGCTCTGCTCGGGCAAGGTCTACTACGACCTGTTCCAGGCCCGGCAGGAGCGCGGCGTCACCGACACCGTGATCCTCCGGATGGAGCAGCTCTACCCGCTACCGGTCGAGGAGGTCCGGGCCGCACTGGCGCAGTACCCGAACGCCGAGGACTTCGCCTGGGTCCAGGAGGAGCCGGCCAACCAGGGCGCCTGGTCGTTCGTGGCGCTCAACCTGCTGGAGCACCTGCCCGAGGTCCGGCTGCGCCGCATCTCCCGGCCGTCCGCCGCCGCCCCGGCGGTCGGCTCGGCGAAGATGCACGAGGTCGAGCAGAACGCGCTGATCGAGGCGGCCCTGCCCCGCCCGTGACACCCGACGCAGCGGCCCGTCCCTCCACCGGGGGCGGGCCGCTGCCGTACGACGAGAGGACGACCGTGTACTTCACCGACCGTGGCATCGAGGAGCTGGTCGAGCGTCGGGGCGACGAGCAGGTCAGCCTGGAGTGGCTGGGCGAGCGCCTGCGCGACTTCGTCGACCTGAACCCGGAGTTCGAGACGCCGATCGAGCGGTTCGCCACCTGGCTGGCCCGCCTGGACGACGAGGACGATGAGTGACGGTTCGCGTTTGACTAGTTCCGCTGCGTGACGTCCACTGTTGAGGTATGGAACCCGGGAACCGCAAGCCACCGCAGGACGCGGTGACCGTACGCCACCTGCGCCTCGGCATCGGATCGGTGGGCCTCGCGCTGCCGGTCGTGCTGGTGGTCGGCCACATCGCCGCCACCCGACGCCTCACCCTGCTGGACTCGCTCAGCGGGTACTACCACTCCGAGATGCGGGACGTCTTCGTCGGCGCGATGTGCGCCGTCGGCGTCTTCCTGATCAGCTACCGGTACCGCCGGCCGGAGGACCTGCTGGGCACCGGGGCCGGCGTACTGGCGATCGTGGTGGCACTCTTCCCCACCGCGACGGGCGTGCCGGCCGCCACTGTCGACGGCGTCGACCGGACGGCCGGCGTGGTGCACCAGGTCGCCGCCGCCGGGCTCTTCGCCCTGCTCGCGGTCTTCTGCCTGGTCCTCTTCGTCCGCCCGGACCGGGCCGGGATGCCGCCCCGGCGCGCGGCGCAGGTCTTCTACCGGGCCTGCGGCGGGCTCATCCTGCTCGCCATCGCGCTGGCGCTGGCCAGCACGCGGCTCCCGGCCGACGTCCGACACACGCTCAAACCGGTGCTGTGGTGCGAGACGCTCGCCGTCTTCGCCTTCGGCGCGGCCTGGGTGGCGAAGAGCGACGCGCTGCTGCTCGCCGCCGAGCCGGCCGGCGGGCCCGGCGTCCCGGAGCCCCGGACGGCCACGCCGGCGTGACCGACGGTCAGGCGGCGGCCCGCCGCGCGGTCGCGTCGAGATTTCCGGTACGCCGCAGCTTCTGCCAGCCCAGCCGGCCACCGGTCAACGCGGTGACCACCGACTGGATCAGCACCAGGTACATCAACTGCCGATAGACGAACTGTTGCAACGGCAGCACCCACAGCACGCCGAGCTTCTCCCGGTCCAGCCGGAACGCCACCACCGCGGTCACGAACTGCACCGCGAGCATCGCCAGCCAGGCCACCACGGTCTCGGTCCGGTCCAGGAAGACCAGCCCGTACAACGCGAGCAGGTCGATCACCGGGGCGGCCAGCGGCAGCAGCACGCCGAACAGGGTCAGGAACGACAGGCACCGTCGGGTGAACCGGCCCGACGGGCCCCGGTCGAGGACCGCGCGCCGGTGCTTCCACATCGCCTGCATGGTGCCGTAGCTCCACCGGTACCGCTGCTTCCACAACTGGCCGAGTGTGGCGGGCGCCTCGGTCCAGGCGCGGGCGCTCTCCTCGTACACGATGTGCCAGCCGGCGCGGCCCAGCGCCATGGTGATGTCGGTGTCCTCGGCCAGCGTCTCGTCGGTCATGCCGCCGACCTGCTCCAGCGCCTCCCGGCGGAACGCGCCGATCGCGCCGGGCACGGTCGGCATGCAGCGCAGCGTCTCGTAGAGCCGGCGGTCCAGGTTGAAGCCGATGACGTACTCGACGTGCTGCCACTTGGCGATCAGGCTCCGCCGGTTGCCGACCTTGACGTTGCCGGCCACCACGCCGACCCGGGGGTCGGCGAACGGCTGCACCAGCCGGCGGACCGCGTCCGGCTCGAAGACGGTGTCGCCGTCCACCATGACGATCAGCTCGTGCCGGGCCAGCGCGACGCCGGTGTTCAACGCGCTCGGCTTGCCGCCGTTGGGCTTGCGCACCACCCGGACGTTCGGCAGGCGCAGCGCCGCCACGATGTCGGCGGTGCCGTCGGTCGACCCGTCGTCGACGACCACGACCTCGATGCCGCCCGGGTGGTCGCCGCCCGCGAGGGAGCGGACCGCCGCCGCGATGCCCTCCTTCTCGTTGTACGCGGGCACGATCACCGAGACGGGGTCGGTGACCGGCGGGCCCCACGACCAGTCGTGTCGACGGCGGCGCGCCGCGTGCCGCAGGGCCAGCACGAAGAGCAGCAGGGCCCGGCCGACGGTGAGCCCGCCGACGACCACGAAGAAGACGCCGAACAGCCCGAACATGCCGTCGGCCACGCGTACCGCGCCGACCAGCACGTCGCCGCGCCAGCGGTCGGCACGCGGGGCGGCGACCTGCCCGCCCACCTGGTCGGTGACGCCGGCCTCGGCGAGCGTCCGGCGGAGACCGTCGCCGACCGTGGTGAACGTGTAGCCGCGCTGCTGCATCATCGGGATGTACCGGTCCAGCGCGGCCACCGTGCCGGACCGGTCCCCGCCGGCGTCGTGCCACAGCGCGATGGTGCCGGCCGAGCCCGCCGGGGTGGCGTTGGCCAGCATCGTGTCGACGGCGGGCTTCTCCCAGTCCCGGCTGTCGACGTCGTTCACCACGGTCAGGTAGCCCAGTTCGCCGGCCTGCCGCAGCATCGGCCAGTCGCGGTCGGTGTAGGCGTCCGCGCTCGACGAGTACGGGAAACGCAGCAGCGAGGTCCGGACGCCGGTGGTGCTGGCGATGGCGAGCTGGGTCTGCGCGTACTCCAGCTCGCGCCGCCAGCCGGGCAGGACGGCCAGGTCGGGATGGGTGAACGTGTGCACGCCCAGCTCGTGCCCCTCGGCCACCATCCGGCGAGCCAGCGCGGGGTTCCGGACGACCTGCGTGCCGATGACGAAGAAGGTGGCCTTCACCTGGTACTTGTCCAGGACGCGCAGCACCTCCGGCGTCCACCGGGCGTCCGGGCCGTCGTCGAAGGTGAGCGCGAGGGTGCGCGGTGGCAGCCGGTGCGACTGGGTTCGGCCGGTCGCGCCGACGTTGACGATCGGGCCGCCCTCGACCACGGAGGTGGGCACCTCCCGCTGGCTGCCCGGCCCGGTCCGTTCCCCGGGCACGAACGCGGCGTTGGCGTACGCCTCGACGAAGAGCAGGCCGCCGAGGATGACCAGGACCATGGTGAGGATGGCCCAGCTCGGTCGCGGCACGATGCGCCGGCTGCGGGACCGGCGGGCGGCGGCCAGCTCCCGGGCGTCCGACGCGACGGTGGGAGCGTCGACGGGTCGTTGCCCGGCGCGCTGCCGGCGGACGGCGGCGACCCGCCCCGGATCGAGGTGGGTGGTGGGCTCGTCACTCACCCGTGGTCCCGGCCGGCTCGGCCGGCTCGGCCGGTGGGTCGACCACGGGCGGCGGCGGGCTGGTGGTGGTCGGCGCGGTGGTGGTCGGCGGTGCCGTGGTGGCCGGTGGGGTGGTCGTCGGCGGCCTCGTGACCCGGGGCGTGGTCGTCGGGTTCGCGCTCGGCGACGGCGAGGCGGTGGGGGTCCGGGCGGTGCTGCCACCCGGGCTGGCGGTGGGGGCCGGGGGCCGTGCCGGCGCGGTGCGGGCGGGCGGCGGCACGGCTGTCGCGGACGGCGTGACCGTGGTGGTCGGGGACGCCGGCGGGGCGGGCGGTGGCGGCTTCTCCTCGGCGGTCGCCTCGACGAACGGGATGACGGTGTCCGGGGTGATCGGCCCGCCGGCGAAGCTGATCCCGACCAGCACCGTGTAGACCACGCCGGCCGCGCCGGCGCAGTAGGCGACGCGACGCAGCCGCCGACGCCGCCGCCCGGTCGAGTCGACGAAGACGGGGGGCGGTTCGGGGGCGACGGGGATCAGGTCGGTCGGGCCTTCCACCCGAATAACTATAGATACGAAAAAACCCCACCTTCTCCCCCACCCCCGCCCCCCGCCCCGCGCGATCTTGCAGTTGCCGCCCCGGCAAAAGCCGCTTTCCGGTCGCACGATGGGCCGCAACCGCAAGATCGGCGGGAGGAGAAGACGGGGGACAAGGACCCGGGCGGGGGGATGGGCGATCTTGTAGCGTGAGGTCGTGGCGCGCAGCGTGTACCTGACCGGCGTGGGGTCCGGCGGAGGAAAGTCGACGGTGGCGCTCGGCCTGGCCGAGCTGCTGTCCCGGCAGGTCGAGCGGATCGGCGCGTTCCGGCCGCTGGTCGCCGGCGGTGACACCCCGGACCCGATCCTGGCCCTGCTCACCGAGCGCTACCGGGTGCAACTGCCCGTCGACGAGCTGCACGGCGCGACGTACGCCGAAGCCACCGCGCTGGTCACGAACGGCCGGCGGGAGGAGCTGATCGCGGCGATCGTGGCCCGCTACCGGGAGGTGGAGCGGCGCTGCCCCGCCGTCGTGGTGGTCGGCAGCGACTTCGCCGACGGGGACGGCGCCGGCCCTCGCGAGCTGGCCTTCAACGCCCGCCTGGCGATCGAGTTCGGCAGCGTCGTGGTGCCCGTGGTGGACGGGTTCGACCAGCCGCCCGAGGCCATCGCGGCGGCGATGCGCGGCGCGTACCACGATCTGGCCGACCTCGGCGCGACAGTGGTGGCGGTGGTCGCCAACCGGGTGCCCGGCCCGATGACGCTGCCCGAGCTGCCGGTCCCCGCGTACGCGATCCCGGAGGTGCCGACCGTGTCCGCGCCGACGGTGGCCGAGGTGGCGACCGCGCTCGACGCCACCCGGCTCGCCGGCGACCGGGCCGCGCTGGACCGCGACGTGCTCGACTACGTGGTCGGCGCGGCGCACGTGCCGACGCTGCTGGACCACCTCACCGACGGCGCGCTGGTGATCACCCCGGGCGACCGGGCCGACCTGCTGGTCGCCGCCGGCGCCGCCCACGTGGCCGGGCAGGTGTCGCTGGCCGGGCTGGTGCTCACGCTCGGCGAGCAGCCCGACCCGCGCGCCATGCGGCTGGTCGAGCGGATGAACACCGGGCTGGCGGTGCTGTCGGTGACCAGCGACAGCTACGACACGGTCGAGGCGTCCAGCCGGATCGAGGGCCGCCCCAGCACCGCCAACCCGCGCAAGGTCGAGGCGGCCCTGGGCGCGTTCGAGCGCTGCGTGGACACCGACGACCTGGCCGCCCGGCTCCGGGTCACCCGCTCCGCGCGGGTCACCCCGCTGATGTTCGAGAACGACCTCATCGACCGGGCGCGGGCCCGACGCCGCCGGCTGGTGCTGCCCGAGGGCGCCGAGGAGCGCATCCTGCGCGCGGCGGAGGTGCTGCTGCGCCGCGGCGTCGCCGAGCTGACGCTGCTCGGGCGGCCGGACGAGATTGCCCGGCGAACCCGCGAGCTGGGCGTCGACGTCGGCGACGCGCAGCTCGTCGACCCGGCGACCAGCGAGTGGCGCGACGAGTTCGCCGCCGCGTACGCGAAGCTGCGCGCCCACCGGGGCATGACGCCGGAGCTGGCGCACGACATCGTGGCGCAGCCCAACTACTTCGGCACCATGATGGTGCAGGCCGGCCGCGCCGACGGGATGGTCTCCGGCGCCACCCACACCACGGCCGCCACCATCCGGCCGGCCTTCGAGATCATCCGGACCGTGCCCGGCGTCTCGGTCGCGTCGAGCGTCTTCTTCATGCTGCTTGCCGACCGGGTCCTGGTCTACGGCGACTGCGCGGTCAACCCCGACCCGGACGCCGCCCAGCTCGCCGACATCGCCCTCTCCTCGGCCGACACCGCGGCCCGGTTCGGCATCGAGCCGCGGGTGGCGATGCTGTCGTACTCCACCGGCAGCTCCGGCGCGGGCGCGGACGTGGAGAAGGTCGCGGCGGCCACCGAGCTGGTCCGGAAACGCCGGCCGGAACTGCTGGTCGAGGGGCCGATCCAGTACGACGCGGCGATCGACCCGCAGGTGGCCGCCACCAAGCTGCCGGACAGCCCGGTGGCGGGCCGGGCCACCGTGTTCATCTTCCCGGACCTGAACACCGGCAACAACACGTACAAGGCGGTGCAGCGCTCGGCCGGCGCGGTGGCGGTCGGCCCGGTCATGCAGGGCCTACGCCGACCGGTCAACGACCTGTCCCGGGGCGCGACCGTGCCGGACATCGTCAACACGGTGGCGATCACCGCCATCCAGGCCGCCACGGAGGCGTCGGAATGAGCCGCATCCTGGTCCTCAACAGCGGATCCTCGTCGGTCAAGTACCGGCTGTACGACGGCGACGAGGTGCTCGACAAGGGCACCGTGGAGCGGGTCGGCGAGCCGGGCGGCGGGCCGGCCGACCACGAGAGCGCGGTCCGGGAGATCATCGAGCGACTCGACCTCGGCGGGCTGGCCGGCGTCGGGCACCGGGTGGTGCACGGCGGACGGCGGTTCAGCGCCCCGGTGCTGATCGACGACGCGGTCGTCGCCGGGATCGAGGACCTCGTCCCGCTGGCCCCGCTGCACAACCCGGCCAACCTGGCCGGCATCCGGGTCGCCCGGGAGGCGCTGCCGGACACCCCGCAGGTGGCCGTCTTCGACACCGCGTTCCACCACACGCTTCCCGAGGCCGCCGCCACGTACGCGATCGACCGGGCCACCGCCGAACGGTACGACGTGCGCCGCTACGGTTTCCACGGCACCTCGCACGCGTACGTGTCGCGGCGGACCGCCGAACTGCTCGACCGGCCGTACGCCGAGCTGAACACCATCACGCTGCACCTGGGCAACGGGGCGAGCGCGTGCGCGGTGCGGGGCGGTCGCAGCGTGGCCACCTCGATGGGCATGTCCCCGTTGGAGGGCCTGGTGATGGGCACCCGCAGCGGCGACCTCGACCCGACAGTCATCTTCCACCTGCGCCGCGAGGCGGGGATGGGCGTGGACGAGATCGACGACCTGCTCAACCACCGCAGCGGCCTGCTCGGGCTGACCGGTGTCAACGACATGCGGGAGGTGCTGGCCCGCCGGGACGCCGACGACCCGGCGGCGGCGCTGGCGTTCGACGTCTACTGCCGGCGGATCACCGGCTACGTGGGCGCGTACTACGCGCTGCTCGGGCGCGTCGATGCGATCGCGTTCACCGCCGGGGTCGGCGAGCACGCCGCCGGAGTGCGGGCCGCGTCGCTGGCCGGCCTGGAGCGGCTCGGCATCGCCGTCGACCCGGCCCGCAACGACGGCACCGGTGACCGGCTGATCTCGCCGACCGGTGCCGAGGTCGCGGTGCTCGTGGTCGGCACCGACGAGGAGCGGGAGATCGCCCGGGAGACCCGCGAGGTGCTCGCCGCCTGATCACGGTCGACGCCACCGCGCCGAGGTGCCGTCGTCCGGCGCGTCCGACGCCACGCCGACATCCCGGCGCGACCGACGCCAGGCAGACATCCCGGCGCGACCGACGCCACCCTGGCATCCCGGCGCGTCAGACGTCACGCACAGGCATCCCGGCGTGGACAGCGCCACGGCGTGCTGGCGTGGACCAGCGCCACGGCGTGCCGGCGTGGACCAGCGCCACGGCGTGCCGGCGTGGACCAGCGCCACGGCGTGCCGGCCGTGGGGCCGGGTCAGCCCAGGGCGACCCAGGCGACCAGGGCGACGACCACCACGGCGGCGACGGCGAGGCCGGCGATCAACGGCAACCGGGACGGCGCGGGCGCCGCCGCGGCCGGCTCGGTCGTGTCCACGAAGGCGCGGAACTGCGCGGTGTTGCCGCTGGGGTCGGTGTAGTTCTCAGCCATGCGGGTGACCCTAGCGAAGCCCACCGCCCGCCAGTGTCCCGCCGGGCCGGAGTCGGCCTGCCCGGGCGGCCGGGGCGGGCAAACCCCGGCCGGGTGGCGGAGGCGTGGCCCGGCCGGGTGGCGGGGGCACCCGCCCGGACGGCGGGCGCGGTCGGCCCGCTCGGCTGCCTACCGTGCAGGCATGACGGGGCGGCGGCTGGTGGCCGTGTTGACGACGGCGCTGCTGGCCGGCTGCGGGGCGGCGGTCGCCACCACCGGCCCGGTCCCGGCCGGCGTCCGGACCGCGCCGGAGCACCCGTACGCGGTGGGGATGCGGCAGTTCACCATCGACCCGGACGGCCCTCGCCCCCTGCCGGTCACCGTCTGGTACCCGGTGGACCCGGCCGCCGTCCCCGACCCGGTCACCGCCCTCCCCGCCACGCCGCACCCCGCCGGCACCCCGGGGCCGCACTCCGCCAGACCGCGCTCCGCCGACCTCTCCGGGGCACGCTCCCCGGACCCCTCCGGACCGCGCTCCCCCGACGCCTCCGGACGGGGCCGGGGGGCCGTTCCACCGAGCCCCGGCACGGAGGCCGGGCTGATGGTCCGGACGCGGGCGCCGGTGGCCGCCGGGCGGTTCCCGGTGGTCGTCTTCAGCCACGGACTGCGCAGCCTGCCCGCGCTGCACGCACAGCTGACCACCCGCTGGGCCGCCGCCGGTTTCGTGGTGGCGGCACCCACCTACCCCCGTACCAACCTGCGCGCCCGCGCCTTCACCCGCGACGACGTCCGCAACCAGCCGGCCGACGCCCGGCGACTGGTCCGTCACCTGGTCCGCCTGGGCGCTCGCCCCGGTGACGCGCTCGGCGCGCACCTGGCCGTGGACCGGTTCGCCGCGGCCGGGCACTCGGCCGGTGGCCACACCACGCTCGGCATGTTCGTCGCCGGACGACGGTCCCCGCTGCGGGCCGGGATCGTGATCGCCGGTGGCCGGCCGGTCGCCGGCATCGCGCGACCGTCGACGCCGATGCTGTTCGTGCACGGCGCCGCCGACCGGATCGTGCCGGAGTCGATCGGCCGGGCCGCGTACGCCCGCTGTCTCGGGCCGGCTGCCTACCTCAGCCTGCCCGGTCAGGGCCACGGCGAGTACCTGAACCCGGGCCGCCCCGGCTTCACCGAGGTGCTCGCGACCACCACGGACTTCCTCCGCTGGACGCTCTACGCCGACCGGACGGCCCTGCGCCGCCTCCCCACCGACGCCACCACCCCCGGCGTCACCACGTTCACCACCCGCGCCCTCCCCACCTGACCTCCCCTCCCCTCCCCTCCCCTCCCCTTCCCTACCCGCCCCAGCCCGCCGATCATGAAGTTGACGGTGCTCGTCGTCCGATTTGTCACCGCCAACTTCATGATCACCTGATGGGGCGGCGGGGCGCGGCGGGGCAGGGGGCGGGGGTAGGTTCGGGCTGGTGGACGGGCTGGTGGACGGGCTGGTGGAGCGGCAACTGGGCGCGATCGGCGAGGTGGTCGAGCTGGCCGGCGCGGACGGCATCGAGGTGTGGCTGCGCGGCGGCTGGGCGATGGACTTCCACCTCGGGGCCGTGAGCCGACCGCACGTCGACGTCGACTGGTACTGCTGGCGGCGTGACGCCGACCGGCTGGCCGACCGGCTCGGCGGGCAGGGCTGGCGAGCCGATCCGCGGATGCCGGCCGCGCAGCAGCTCGACCTGTTCCGGGGCGACGTCGAGCTGAGCTTCGCCTACCTGGAACGGGACGCCGCGGGCCGGGTGGTGGTCGGCGCGGGTCCGTGGGCAGGCACGCCCCTGCCGGCGGGGATGCTCGACGCGCCGGCCGGCCGGATCGGGTCGCTCACCGCACCGGTGATCAGTGTCACCGCGCAGATCGAGTTCAAGGAGATGTTCCCGGTCTGGATGCCGGAGCGGCCCCGCCGCGCGAAGGACGCCGCCGACCTGGCCCGCCTCCGGGCCTCGGTCGGCGACCGTCCGGCGGGCTGACCCGGGCCGCCGCTCGCCGCCCGCCCAAGGTGTTAAGCGGGGGCCCCTCCTCTACCGCAGGCGTTAACAGGGGCCCCTCCTTACCCGCCAGTCCAGCGGTGGACGCGAGGCACAATCGAGGGCATGCGCTCTCGTCCCGTCGTTCTGGCCACCGCCGTTGCCCTGCTGGGCGTCGGTCTGGCCGGCTGCTCGGAGCCGACCGCCCCGACCGGGCGGCCCGCCCCCGACACGTCCCCGAAGAGTGCCACCCCGACCCCCCGCGTACCGGCCGGCAAGGCGCCCGCGACGAGCTTCGCGGTCGGCGTACGCCAACTGAAGCTGAACCGCGACGGTGATCGACCGTTGCCGGTGTCGCTCTGGTATCCGGCGGCGGGACCGGCCGGCGGCGCGGCGAAGCGGTCCGTCCCGGCGGCGGCCGGCCGGTTCCCGGTGGTGGTGTTCAGCCACGGGCTGGGCGCCCGGCCGGAGGACTACCAGGTGTTGCTGACGCGCTGGGCGGCGGCCGGATTCGTGGTGGCCGCGCCGCGCTTCCCGCACACCGGGCGGGGCGGCGACGGCAACCCGCTCGACGTGCTCAACCAGCCGGCCGACGTGTCGTACGTGCTGAGCCGGGTGCTCGCGCTCGACGCGACGGCGGGCGATCCGCTGCGCGGCCGGCTGGACCCGGACCGGGTGGCCGCGACCGGGCACAGCGCCGGCGGGGTGACCACCATCGGGCTGTTCACCACCGGCCGGGACGAGCGGCTGGACGCGGGCATCGTCTTCGCCGGTACGGCGCTCGGCGTGGGCACCGCGTTCGCCGGCGCCGCCGCACCGCAGTTGTTCGTGCACGGCGAGGCGGACGAGGTGGTGTCGTACGCGGCGGGCAAGGCGGTCTTCGACGCGGTGCCGTGGCCGAAGGCGATGCTCAGCCTACCGAAGGGCGACCACGGCCGGGCGCTGCTCGGCGACGGGAAGGCGCTGCGGGTGGTCGCCGACACCACAGTCGAGTTCCTGCGCTGGACGCTCTACGGCGACCCCGCCGCAAAGACCCGCCTCCCGGCGGACGCCACCCGAGGCGCCATAGCCACCCTCGACGACCGGCTGTAAGGCGGGGCCCCTTCTTAACGCCTGCGGTAGAGGAGGGGGCCCCGCTTAACGGCTCACGCCGTGTGGTCGACGACCACCTTGCCGAAGACCTCGCCGGAGTGCAGCCTGGCGAACGCGTCGGAGATGTCGCTGAACGGCACCACCCGGTCCACCACCGGCCGGACCCCGTGCTCGGCGCAGAACGCGAGCAGTTCGGTCAGCTCGTCCGGGGTGCCCATGGAGGTGCCGAGGATCTCCAACTGCATGGCGAAGACGCGGCGCAGGTTGACAGTGGGCTCGTGCCCGGCGGTCGCGCCGGAGACCACGATCCGGGCCATCGGCGCGGCCGACTTCAGCGAGTGGTCGAACGTGGCCGCGCCGACCGTCTCGATCACCACGTCGACCCGCTCCGGCAGGCGCGCGCCGGGCTCCAGCGCGGTGGCGCCCAGCTCGGTGATCCGCTCCCGCTTGGCGGCCTCGCGGCTGGTCGCGTACACCCGCTTGCCGAGCGCGACGGCGAGCGCGACCGCCGCGGTGGCCACGCCCCCGCCGGCGCCCTGGACCAGCACCGACTCGCCGTCGGCGACGCGGCCCTTGGTGGTGAGCATCCGCCACGCGGTGAGCCAGGCCGTGGGCAGGCACGCCGCGTCGGTCGCCGCCAGGCCGTCGGGCAGCGGCAGCAGGTTCATCCGGGGTACGGCGACCAGCTCGGCGAACGTGCCGGGGAAGTGCTCGGAGAGGATGGAGACGCCGCGCGGGTCGCCCGGGGTGGGCACCACCGGGTAGATGACCACCTCGTTGCCGTCCGGGTCGGTGCCGACCGCGTCGCAGCCGAGGATCATCGGGAGCTGGTCCGCGGTCAGGCCCACGCCACGCAGCGACCAGAGGTCGTGGTGGTTGAGCGAGCTGGCCCGCACCCGCACGGTGACCCAGTCGTCCTGCGGGTGGGCCGGCTCGGGACGGTCGCCGACGGCGAGCGCGGCGAGCGGGTTGTCGGCGTCGAAGGCCGAGGCATAGGCGGCACGCATGATCGGCACGGTAACAAGCTGAGCGGGCGTTAAGAAGGGGCCCTTCCTATGCGAAATGCGATAAGAAGGGCCCCCTCCTTACACCTCAGCGGCGGGCGACGCCGTCGCGGCGCGCGGCTTCGGCGACCGCGTCGGCGACCGCCGGGGCGACGCGCGGGTCCAGCGGGGACGGCACGATCGCGTCCGCGGTCAGCGACTCGGCCACCACGCCCGCGATGGCGTCGGCGGCGGCCACCTTCATCCCGTCGGTGACCCGGGTGGCCCCGGCGTCCAGCGCGCCCCGGAACACGCCCGGGAAGGCGAGCACGTTGTTGATCTGGTTGGGATAGTCGCTGCGCCCGGTGGCCACCACCGCGACGTGCCGGGCGGCCACCTCGGGGTGCACCTCCGGCGTGGGGTTGGCCAGCGCGAAGACGATGCCGCCGGGGGCCATGCCGGCCACCGCCGCCTCCGGGATCTGCCCGCCGGAGACACCGACCAGCACGTCCGCGCCGCGCAGCGCCTCGGTGACGTCGCCCTGGCGGCCCTCGGCGTTGGTCAGCTCGGCCAGCTCGGCCTTGGTGCCGGTCAGCTCGCGGTGCCGGCCGATGATGCCGCGCGAGTCGCAGACCACCACCCGGGCCGGGTCGACCCCGCCGGCGATCAGCATCTTCGTCACCGCCACGCCGGCCGCGCCGGCGCCGCTGACCGCGACCCGCAGGTCACCGAGCTTGCGGTTGAGCAGCGTCGCCGCGTTGCGCAGCGCGGCCAGCACCACGATCGCGGTGCCGTGCTGGTCGTCGTGGAAGACCGGGATGTCGAGCGCCTCGTCCAGCCGGCGCTCCACCTCGAAGCAGCGCGGCGCGCTGATGTCCTCCAGGTTGATGCCGCCGAACGAGGGCGCGAGCGCCTTGACCGTCGCCACGATCTCGTCCACGTCCTGGGTGTCCAGGCAGACCGGTACCGCGTCCACGCCCCCGAACTGCTTGAACAGCACCGCCTTGCCCTCCATCACGGGCAGCGCGGCGCGTGGGCCGATGTTGCCCAGGCCGAGCACGGCGGAACCGTCGGTGACCACGGCGACGGTGTGCGACACCCAGGTGTAGGTGTCGGCGAGCGCGGGGTCGGCGGCGATCGCCTCGCAGACCCGGGCGACCCCCGGGGTGTACGCGAGGGAGAGGTCCTCCCGGCTGGTCAGCGGCACGGTGGAGGCGACGGCCATCTTGCCGCCGAGGTGGAGCCGGAAGACGGGATCAGCGGGGTCCGGGGTGGACGCAGACATGGTGACTCCAGGATCTGTCGAGCAGACGGACCGGCCGGCGCGGTCAGCGGTGGTCAGCGACCGGCGGGGCGGCGGTGCGGGGGTCACCCGGGCACGTTCCGAGCATAACCACGCACCGGCTCCCAGGATGTGAGCGGGGTCATATCCATGGCTACCCCTGCCGGCCCCTGATCCGTCCCGGACGCGGCCACCACCGCGCCACCACCCGGCCCTGGACGTCGGCCACGCCGTACGCCCGGGAGTCGTCGGTGACCAGGTCGTTGTCGCCGCGCAGCCACCAGCCACCGTCCCGTGGCTCGACCGCGCGCTTCACCACCAGCAGGTCCGGTCGGCTGCGGAAGACCGCGACCACCACGTCGCCGGCGCGGACCGGCCGGCCACCGGTGCGGACCAGCACCGCGTCGCCGTGGCGCAGCGTCGGGGACATGGACGGGCCGGTAATCAGCACGGGCAGCACGGGTTTCACCTCCCGCCCGCTGGAAAGCATCTCCAGGAGTAATGTCGTCTTGGATCATCGCAAACATCCCATGGAGGACCCTGATGCGCCTTCCTCGCATCCTCACGCCCCGGGTGACCGCCAGTGCCCACTGTGACCTGCCCTGCGGCGTCTACGACCCGGCCCAGGCCCGGATCGAGGCCGAATCGGTCAAAATGATCTGCGAGAAGTACCAGGCGAACACCGACCCGGAGTTCCGGACCCGCGCCATCCTGATCAAGGAGCAGCGGGCCGACCTGGTCAAGCACCACCTGTGGGTGCTCTGGACCGACTACTTCAAGCCGGCGCACTTCGAGAAGTACCCGCACCTGCACCAGCTCTTCAACGAGGCCACCAAGCTGGCCGGTGCGGCCGGCGCCAAGGGCGGCACCGACCCGGCCAAGGCCGACGAGCTGCTCTCGAAGATCGACGAGATCTCCAAGATCTTCTGGGAGACCAAGCAGGCGTGACCTCGCCTGGCACGGCACCGACGATCCGGCCGGTACGTCCCGAGGACGTACCGGCCGTCGTCGCGATGGTGCACGAACTCGCCGCGTACGAGCGCGCCCCGGAGCAGTGCCACCTCACCGTCGAGCAGCTCCACGCGGCGCTCTTCCCGAGTGCTCCGGCGCTGTTCGGGCACGTCGCGGTGGACGCGGCGGACGCACCGGTGGGCTTCGCGCTCTGGTTCCTCAACTTCTCCACCTGGGCCGGCGTGCACGGCATCTACCTGGAGGACCTCTACGTCCGCCCGGACGCCCGGGGCACCGGCGCCGGCCGGCAACTGCTGGCCACGCTGGCGGCGATCTGTGTGGAGCGCGGCTACCAGCGACTCGACTGGTGGATGATCAACTGGAATCCGGCGGCCCGCTTCTACGCGTCCATCGGGGCCACCCCGATGGACGAGTGGACGCCGTACCGGCTGGCCGGGGCCGCGTTGCGCGAGCTCGCCACGCGGGCGACGCCCGCGCCCACGCGCCCGGCCGCCCGACCGGGTAGAGTCCCGCACCGGGGGGATGAGGCGTGACTCAACTGACCGGGCAGCCGACGACGGACGACGACGTCGTGCACCTCACCGTGCCCGCCGACGGTGGTTACCTCGGCGTGCTCCGCACCGCCACGGCCGGGCTCGCGGCCCGGCTCCAGTTCGCCCTCGACGAGATCGAGGATCTGCGCATCGCGGTGGACGAGGCGTGCGCCATGCTGCTCGCGATCGCCACCCGCGACGCCGAGTTGGAGTGCCGCTTCGCGGTCACCGAGGACGCGCTCACCGTCGAGGTGACCGTGCCGACCGTGCGGGGCGCCACGCTGCCGTCCGAGTCGTCCTTCGCGTGGAAGGTGCTCACGGCGTTGACCACCGGGGCCGGCGCCAAGGCGGTCGACGGGCGCGCCACCATCTCGTTGCTGACCCGTCGCGCCGGCGGCTACTGAGCGCCCGGCCGCGGGCCGAAGCCGAGCGCCCGGTTGGTGGGACCGCTCACCAGCAGCGCGACCATGCCGATCCCGAGCGCCATCAGCGGCAGTCCGAGCCAGCCCAGCCCGCCGGAGATCATGTACCACCCGATCGGCAGCAGCATGAGCTGGAGCACGATGGCCGGTGCGCGGGCGCCGGACCGACGCCGGGACAACGCGCCGCCGAGCGCCCAGAGCACGACGGCCCCGGCCACCGCGAACGCCGTGATCAGCAGCGCGGAGGTGAGGTCCGTGGTGCGGGCGGTGAGGTCGGACCAGATCAGCCACACCGCGATCAGCCCGAGCGCCACCGCCTCGACGCGCAGCAGGAGCACCGCCGCGCGGAGCGGGCCGGGGACCGGGTCCGAGTCGATCGTCACGGCCGCCACGATACCGGTGGGTAGTCGCGGTAATGTGCCGCCCATGCGGGCCGTCCTGGTGGTCAATCCGAAGGCCACCACCACGAGTGAGCGCAGCCGGGACGTACTGGTCCGGGCGTTGCGCAGTGAAGTCGACCTGTCGGTGCGCTACACCCGCCGGCGGGGCCACGCCATGGATCTGGCCCGGGAGGCCGCCCAGGAGGGCGTCGACCTGGTGGTCACGCTCGGCGGTGACGGCACCGTCAACGAGGTGGTCAACGGGTTGATGGCGGCGGAGCCGCCGACGTTCCGCACCGGGCCGACCTCGGCCGAGCGGTTGCCGGCGCTGGCCACCGTGCCGGGTGGTTCGACGAACGTCTTCGCCCGCGCGCTCGGGCTGCCGCGGGAGTGGCCGGACGGCACCAGCATGATCCTGGAGGGGTTGCGCCTGGGTCGGTCCCGCACGATCGGGCTGGGCCGGGCGGACGACCGCTACTTCACGTTCTGCGCGGGCTTCGGGTTGGACGCGGCGGTCATCCGCCGGGTGGAGCAGGCCCGCAAACGGGGTCGGGTGTCCACTCCGGCGCTCTACTTCCGGTCCACGGCGAGCCAGTACTTCGTCGGCTCGGACCGCCGCCACCCGTCGATCACGTTGGAGCGTCCGGGCGAGGCGCCGGCGACGGAGCTGTCCACCGCCATCATCCAGAACACCGCGCCGTGGACGTACCTCGGCGACCGGGAGATCAACCCGAACCCGGAGGCGTCGTTCGACCTCGGGCTGGATGTGCTCGCGCTACGACAGCTCAAGGTGGCCAGTACGGCACGGACAGTGACGCAGTTCTTCTCCCGGCAACCCGATCCGCACGGCAAGCAGGTTCTCCGCCTGCACGACCTGTCGGAGTTCACCCTGCTCACGGCGCGTCCGCTGCCGTTCCAGCTGGACGGGGACTACCTCGGCGAGCGGGAAAAAGTCAGATTCACCTCCGTTCCCGCCGCACTGAGAGTAATCTGCTAGGCCTCGGGTATCCCCGTCGGTTGACGCGGACCCCACCGCGAGGGTGAGGGCCGCCACGCCGAGGAAGGATGCCGGAAATGTCAGCAACGTCACGCAGACCGTACTATATTGATCCTCGACTGTGGCACGCCGGGTAACGAGAGCCCTCGCAAACCGGGACAAACGGGTGGTGAGGCCGCTCACTGTTCGGAGTTTTTCCGAGCGTCACCCTTGACATCGCTGTAGTTCGTGAAAGTATTCACAAGCGAACTCGTGTTACCGGGACATTGCCTGGATATGCTCGTCAGGTTGAGCTGTTCCAGCAGGTCCAGGGGCCCGCAGCCTGCTCACGCAGAGCCGAATTGACGGATGCTGACCGTCACCGATCGGCAATGCGGATGCATATAGGAATAGCAACGAAGCGTTATCTGGCCACCCACTAAGAATGAGGAGTGTTGCCGCCATGGACTGGCGCCACGATTCGGTCTGCCGCGACGAGGACCCGGAGCTGTTCTTCCCGATCGGGACGTCCGGCCCGGCTCTCCTGCAGGTGGAGCAGGCCAAGGCCGTCTGCCGGCGCTGCCCCGTGACCGACCAGTGCCTGCAGTGGGCGCTGGAGTCCGGTCAGGACGCCGGCGTCTGGGGCGGGATGAGCGAGGAGGAGCGCCGCGCGGTCAAGCGCCGCGGCGGTCTCCGGGTGCTGCGCGCTCACTCCGCCTGACCCACTCACGCCGCACGCCCCGGCCGGGATTCCCGGCCGGGGCGTTCTGCTGTTCCGGAAGCCGGTCAGGCCGGGGCGGCTGCTCTCCGGGCTGCTCGACGAGTGCGCCGACGACGAGCGCCGGTCAGGCCGCCGCCGTCACCCGCCGCCACACCAGTTCGGCAAGCTCCGGGAGGTCGGTGAGCGGGTCGGCGACCGCCACCGCGCCGGCCGAGCGGGCCGCCGCGCGTACCCCGTCGTGGAACCGGCCCGGCGCCAGGAAGTAGGCGGCCACCGCGACCCGGCGGGCGCCCGCCGCGCGCAACCGCCGCACCGCGCCCCCCACCTCCGGAGGCGCCGCCGAGGCGTACGACACCCGGCAGGGCACGCCCAGCCCGGTGCCGAGCGCCGCGGCGACCCGGCCCACCGAGGCCCGCGCGGCGGGATCCCGGGTGCCGGCCGCGGCCAGCACCACGGCGTCCGCGTCCGTCCCGGCGGCCTCGCCCAGCCGGCGCCGCAGGCCGGCCAGCAGCCGACCGTCGACCACGCCGCCGGTCGGCCCCAGCACCTCGGTCACCCGCACGTCGAGGCCCGCGCCGGCCGCCGCGATCGCCGCCGGGATGTCCACCTTCCGGTGATACGCGGCGGTCAGCAGCAACGGCACCAGGACCACCCGGGAGTGCCCGTCGGCGGCCAGTCGCCGCAGCACGTCGGCCGGCCCGGGATCGGTGTGGTCGAGCCAGGCCGGCAGCACCGGCCGGCCGGGACAGCCGGCGCCCACCGCCCGGGCCAGCGCCCGCGTCGCCTCCGCCGCACGCGGGTCACGGCTGCCGTGCGCCACCAGCACCAACGGTGACGCGTCGGTCAGGTGTGCAGGCCGCACTCGGTCTTCTCGAACATCGCCCAGCGCCCGGCCCGCGGGTCCTCCCCCGCCTTCAGGCGACGGGTGCACGGCCAGCAGCCGATCGAGCCGTAGCCCTTGGCGAACAGCTCGTTCACCGGGATGTCGTGGCGGGCCACGTACGCGTCCACCTCACGCTGCGTCCAGGCGGCGATCGGGTTCACCTTGACCTTGCCGCGACGCGGGTCGAACCCCACCACCGGCGTGTTCGCGCGGGTCGGCGACTCGTCCCGGCGCAGCCCGGCGGCCCAGGCGTCGTACCCGGCCAGCGCCCGTTCCAACGGCTCCACCTTGCGCAACTGGCAGCAGTCGTCCGGGGACCTGTTGAACAGGCGGGGCCCGTACTGGCCGTCCTGCTGGCCGACGGTCATCCGGGGGCGGATCGAGCGGACCCGCACCGGCATCCGCCGGGCCACCTCGTCACGCACCCGGAGCGTCTCCGGGAAGTGCAGCCCGGTGTCGAGGAACACCACGTCGACGCCGGGCGCGACCCGGGAGACCAGGTGCGCCAGCACCCCGTCGGCCATCGAGCTGGTCACGCAGAACCGCTCGCCGAACGTCTGCACCGCCCAGCGGGCGATCTCCAGCGCGGGCGCGTCCGCCAGCTCCCGCCCGGCCTCCTCGGCCAGCGCGCGCAGCTCCGCCGGGTCCCGCCGGGCCGGGTCGGCCGGAGCGGCGCCGCCGACCAGACCCAGCCCGGCGGCGGAGACCAGGCCGGTCACCGGGCCACCGCCCGGCCCAGCAGCCCGGTGAACTTCACCGAGAAGACCCGCGCGCAGGCGTGGCACTCCCAGGCGCCGTGCCCGGCCTCGTGCGGTCGCAGGTCCTCCTCCCCGCAGTACGGGCAGTAGAGAGGCGCAGATCGAGCGTCACTCACCGAAGCTCCTCCTCGTCGACTCTGATGACCCAGTTGGCGAAGCTCTCGCCGTCGGTCCGGCCGGCCAGGTAGCGGCGGGCCAGCCGTTCCACGTACTCCGGAAGCTCGTCGGCCGTGGTCTTCAGGCCGCGCAGCTTGCGGCCGAAGCCGGCGGTCTGCCCGGCGGCCATGCCGAGGCCGCCGCCCAGGTGCACCTGGAAGCCCTCGACCTGCCGCCCGTCCGGACCGACCACGAGCTGGCCCTTGAGCCCGATGTCCGCGACCTGGGTGCGGGCGCAGGCGTTCGGGCAGCCGTTCAGGTGGATGGAGATGTCCGCGTCGAAGTCCCGCAGCCGCTCCTCCAGCCGGGCCACCAGCTCCTCACCGCGCCGCTTGGTCTCCACGATGGCCAGCTTGCAGAACTCGATGCCGGTGCAGGCCATGGTGCCGCGCCGCCAGGCCGACGGCCGGGCCTCCAGACCGATTCCGCGCAGCGCCGTCACCAGCTCCTCGGTCCGCTCCGGCGCGACGTCCAGCACCAGCAGCTTCTGGTACGGGGTGAGCCGCACCCGGTCGCTGCCGTGCGCCTCGACCACGTCGGCCAGCGCGGCGAGCTGGGTGCCGGACACCCGGCCGACCACCGGGGCCGCGCCGACGTAGTTCGCGCCGTCGCGCTGCGGGTGCACGCCGATGTGGTCGACCGGCTTCGCCGGCAGCTCCGCGGCCGGGCCGTCCAGCAGCGCCCGGCCCAGGTACTCCTTCTCCAGCACCTCGCGGAAGTGCTCCACGCCCCAGTCCGCGACCAGGAACTTCAACCGGGCGCGGTTGCGCAGCCGGCGGTAGCCGTAGTCACGGAAGATGCCGACCACGCCGGCCCACACGTCCGGCACCTCGTCCAGCGGCACCCAGACGCCGAGCCGCTTGGCCAGCATCGGGTTGGTGGAGAGCCCGCCGCCGACCCAGACGTCGAAGCCGGGGCCGTGCTCCGGGTGCTCGACCCCGAGGAGCGCGATGTCGTTCGCCTCGTACGGCGTGTCGACCAGCCAGGAGATCGACGTCTTGAACTTGCGGGGCAGGTTGGAGAACTGCTTGTCGCCGACGTACCGGCGGACGATCTCGTCGATGGCCGGGGTCGGGTCGAGCACCTCGTCCCGGGCCACGCCGGCGACCGGGCTGCCGAGCACGATCCGGGGGCAGTCGCCGCACGCCTCGGTGGTCTGGAGGCCGACCGCCTCCAGCCGGCGCCAGATCTCCGGCATGTCCTCGACCCGGATCCAGTGGTACTGGATGTTCTGCCGGTCGGTGATGTCGGCGGTGTCCCGGGCGAACTCGCGGGAGATCTCCGCGACCACCCGGAGCTGGGCCAGGCTGAGCTGGCCGCCATCCACCCGCACCCGGAGCATGAAGAACTCGTCCTCCAGCTCGTGCGGCTCCAGCACGGCGGTGCGCCCGCCGTCGATGCCGGCCTTGCGCTGGGTGTAGAGCCCCCACCAGCGGAACCGGCCGCGCAGGTCCTGCGGGTCGATCGAGGCGAAGCCCCGGTGGGCGTAGATGTTCTCGATCCGGTCCCGCACGTTCAGCGGGTCGTCGTCCTTCTTGATCCGCTCGTTGGGGTTGAGCGGCTCACGGTGCCCGAGCGCCCACTGGCCCTCGCCGCGCGGCCGGCGGGGCGCCCGGGCGACGGGAGCCGAAGCGTCCGAGCGGGTGGGGGTGCTGCTGACCGCCATCGCGGCGTCCTCCGTTGTCTGCTGCGGTGCCTGGGAGCGCGGACGCGGCGGCCGGCCCTGGGGAGGGCCGTGGACGGCGGTGTCGCTGACGGCCGGCGCGGAGCGCCCGAGACAAATGGGTCGGGCGTCGTCAGTGGGCCGGACAGATCGCGCTGCGCACGCGGCCGTAGTCAACGTGGCGACGGGCCACGAAGCGGCGGACGACAGCGGCGGTCATGTGCATCATGCTGCCACACCGCCGGACCACCGGCTAGCGGCCGACCCGCTGATCCCACATCACGGGCGTCCCATCTCAATCGACACCCGTCCACCCCTCACCCCCCGTGACCAGCATCACTTCCCCGCCCACACTTCTCCCACCCCACCCCACCCGCGCTCCCCCCGACCCCGCCCACCCCCGCCCCGTCGATCATGAAGTTGGCGGCGACAAAAGGGACGGCGGACGCGGTCAACCTCATGATCGACGAGCCGGGGGGCCTCGGTGGGGGCCTGAGCCGGGTGGAATTGGTGGAGCGGGCCGGCGGGGGTGGGCGGGCGTGTGACGCTGCGGGGTGTGAGCGCGTTCACCGAAACTGCGCCGGGCCGGGCCTGGGCCGGTTGGCCGGTGTGGGCGGTGCCCGGGTTGGTGACCCTGGCGATCACGCTGGTCGGGCTCGGGCACGCGCAGCCCTGGCGGGACGAGTTGGCCACCTGGAGCGCCGCCACCCGCCCGCTGCCGGACCTGGTCCGGCTGACCCGCACCATCGACGCCGCCACCGGGCCGTACTACCTGCTCATGCACGGGTGGACCGCGGTGGCCGGCACCTCCCCCACGGCGCTGCGGCTGCCCTCCGCGCTCGCCATGGCGGCCGCCGCCGCGCTGACCGCCCGGCTCGGCGCGCGCCTCGCCGGCGACCGGGCCGGGCTCCTGGCCGGGCTGCTGTTCGCCGTCCTGCCGGCCACCTCGCGCTACGGCCAGGAGGCCCGCCCGTACGCGCTCGCCACGCTGCTCGCCGTGCTCGCCACGCTGCTGCTGGTCGACGCGTTGCGCCGCCCGTCCCGGCGGCGCTGGGCCGGGTACGCGGTCGCGGTCGCCGCCCTCGGTCTGCTCCACCTGATCGCGCTCACCCTGCTCGCCGCGCATGCCGTGGCGGTGCTGCTGACCGCCGCCCGCGGCCCGACCGCCGCCGGCCTCGGCCCGGCCGACCGGCCCCGACCCGACACCCTCGACGCGTCCCCGCCCGGCGACCCGGGAGCGGAGGCGGCGCACCTGGCCGGCGGGGCGGCACCGGCGCCCGGCCGGCGGGTGCTCGCGTGGTGGCTGCTGGCGCTGCTCCCGGCCGTCGCGCTCGTCACCCCGCTGGCGTCGACCGCCCGGGGCCAGCGCGGCCGGCAGCTCGACTGGGTCGATCCGGCCCGTCTGCCGGACCTGGTGTCGCTGCCGGGCGGGCTGGCACAGAGCGGCGTGGTGGGCGGGTTCCTGCTGGGACTCGCCGCGCTCGGGGCGGTTCGGCTCGGTCGGCGGGCGTTGTTGCCCGGGGCGGCGGCGCTGCTGCCGGTGCTGCTGCTCTTCACCGCCGGCACGCTGGTTCCACTCTGGGTGACCCGCTACCTGCTCTTCATCGTGCCGTTCGGCTGCCTGCTGGCCGGGGCCGCACTGGCCGCGGCGACGCCGGCCGGCAGCCGACCGGCCGTGGCGGGACCACTCCAATCAGCGCCGCCCGAAACAGCACCGCGCGAAACAGCGCCGCCGAGAGCGGCGCCGGGCGGGACCGGGCTCGGGGCGGCGCTGGCCGTGATCGTCCTGGCCGGGCTGCTCGGGCTGCCCGATCAGGCGGCGTTGCGGCGTACCCACGAGTGGCCCCGCAGCGCCCCGGTCGACTACGCGGGCGCGGCCGGGATCGTCGCCGCCGGTGCGCGGCCGGGCGACGCGATCGTGTACTCCCCCCGGGACGGCTGGCTGTTCCCGGATCTGGGCCTGGCGTACCACCTGGGGTCGCGGCTGCCCCGCGACGTGCTGGTGGTCCGCGACCAGCGGGCGGACGCGAGTCTGTGGGCCACCGAGTGCGGCGACCCGGCGCGCTGCCTGGCCGGCGTGGACCGGGTCTGGCTGGTGGTCACCGGGCGCCGGGCCGACCCGCTGGCGGCGGTGCCCGGCGCGAAGGGCGAGGCGTTGCGGGACGGCTTCCCGGTCCGCCAGGTCTGGCCCCGCCCGGGGCTCACGGTGGCGTTGCTCGTCCGGTGAGGCGGTCGCGCGGGCGTCAGGGCGGCCCCGCCCGGCCGGTGAGACGGTCGGTGGTGCCGCGGGCCAGCGGGACGACGAGCACCGCCTCGGTGCCGCCGGTGGTGCCGTTGCGCAGCTCGATGGTGCCGCGCAGCTCGCCGGTGACGAGCGCCCGGACGATCTGGAGCCCCAGGTTGCCGCCGCGCTCGGCGTCGAACTGCTCGGGCAGGCCGCGACCGTTGTCGGTGACCGAGACGTGGAGCTGCTTGCGGTGCCGGTGCACCGAGACCACCACCTCGGGTCGCGGCGCGTCCGCCGGGGCGGGGGCGGCCTCCTCGTCGGCCGGCGGGAAGCCGTGTTCCACGGCGTTGAGGAGCAGCTCGTTGAGCACCATCACCAGCGACGTGGCGATCTCGGCGGGCAGGACGCCGAAGCTGCCCCTGCGACGCATGCCGACGGTCACCTCGGTGGCGGCCACCTCGGTCGCGGCGCTGGCCACCCGGTCCACGATGCCGTCGAACTCGACCGCCTCGTCGCTGGACATGGAGAGCGTCTCGTGCACCAGCGCGATCGAGGCGACCCGGCGTACCGATTCCTCCAGCGCGACGCGGGCCTCCGGCATGGCGACCCGGCGGGCCTGGAGACGCAGCAGCGCGGCGACGGTCTGGAGGTTGTTCTTCACCCGGTGGTGGATCTCCCGGATGGTGGCGTCCTTGGTGATCAGGGCGCGGTCGCGGCGGCGTACCTCGGTGATGTCGCGGACCAGGACCAGCGCGCCGATCGGCACACCGGCGGGCATCAGCGGCAGCGCCCGGGTGAGCATGGTGGCGCCCCGGGCGTCGATCTCGCGGCGCGGCGGGGCCTCGCCGCGCAGCGCGGCGAGCACCGCGTTGCCGGCGTCGGTGCCCTCCAGGGGGTCACCGGCCAGGCGGCGGTGCAGCTTGGCCAGGTCCTCCCCGACCAGGTGGGAGGCGAAGCCCAACCGGCGGTAGGCGGACTGCGCGTTCGGGCTGGCGTAGGTGACCTTGCCGTTGGCGTCGAGCCGCACCAGCCCGTCGCCGACCCGGGGCGCCGAGGTGGTCTCGCCCGGGTGCCGGGGCGGCGGGAACGTGCCGTCGGCGATCATCTGGGCCAGGTCGTCGGCGGTGGTCAGGTAGTTCAGTTCGAGCTGGCTCGGGGTACGCGCGGTGGAGAGGTTGGTGTCCCGCCCGACCACGGCGACCACCTCGCCGCTCTCCCCGTCGCCGGTGCGCAGCCGCACCGGGATGGCCTCGTGCCGGGCCGGCACGTCGCCGTACCAGACCGGGTCGCCCTCCCGCCAGATCCGGCCCTGCCGGTGGGCCACCTCCAGGTGCGCCACCTCGGGCCCGCCGACGATGCGGCCGACCTGGTCGTCGAGGTAGGCGGTCGGGGCGGTGGTGGGGCGGACCTGGGCCACGCAGAGGAAGGTGCCGTCGCCGTCCACCGGCACCCAGAGCAGCAGGTCGGCGAAGGAGAGGTCGGACAGCAACTGCCAGTCGCCGGCGATCCGGTGGAGGTGGTCGATGTCGGCCGGCCGGAGCGTGGTGTGCTCCTCGGCGAGGTCACGGAGGGTGGACACGCCCCACAGCGTGCCACGCCCGGCTCACATCGTGGTCGTGACCTTCTTCAACCCGCGCGGCGCGTCCGGGTCCTCGCCGCGGGTCAGCGCCAGCGCCAGCGCGAGCCGTTGCAGCGGCAGGATGTCGAGCAGCGGCGCGTACCGCTCGTCGACCTCCGGGACCGCCATCCGGGTCTCCCCGACGTCGGCGGAGCCGACCACCACCACGTCGGCCCGGCGTTCGCCCAGCCGGGGCAGCACCTCCCGCATCGACGTGCCGCCGGGGCCGGAGCCGACCACGGCGAGCACCGGCACGTCCGGGTCGGTCATGGCGAGCGGGCCGTGCAGCAGGTCGGCGCCGGAGAAGGCGAGCGCCGGCAGGTACGACGTCTCCATCAGTTTGAGCGCCGCCTCCCGGGCGGTCGGGTACGCGTAGCCCCGGCCGGTGGTGACGAGCTGGGCGGCGAACCGGTAGCGCGGGGCCAGCCGGGCCGGGGTGTCGTCGGCGAGCGTGCGGGCGGCCAGCTCGGGCAGGCGGGCCAGCGCGGCCCGCTCGTCGGCGGGCAGCACGCCGTCGCCGGCGCGTACGCCCTCGATGAGCATGAGCAGCGCGAGCAGCTCGGCGGTGTAGGTCTTGGTGGCGGCGACCGCCCGCTCGTGTCCGGCGGCCACGTCGACGCTCAGCTCGGCGGTCTCCACCAGCGGCGAGTCGGGGTTGTTGGTGACGGCCAGGGTGAGCGCGCCGGAGGCGCGGGCCACCCGCAGCACCTCGGCGAGGTCGGGCGAGCCGCCGCTCTGACTGACGCCGACGACGAGCGCGTCGGACAGGTCGGGGCGGGCGCCGAAGACGGTGATCGCGCTGGGCGAGGCGAGCCCGGCGGGCAGGCCGAGGCGGATCTCGGTGAGGTACGCCGCGTAGAGCGCCGCGTGGTCGGAGGTGCCCCGGGCGGTGAAGACCACGTGCCGGGGTCGTCGCTGCGCGACGGCCGCCGCGACCCGGGCGATGGCGTCCGCGTGCTCGGCGGTGAGCAGACGCTCGTAGCCGGCCGGCTGCTCGTCGATGTCGGCGGCCATGCCGGCCCCTGGACGTGTCACCCCGCACCCCCTTCTGCGCGATTGCCGCGCGTTCGGTGCTCAGTCTTGCACGTTTGCGCCGCAACCGGCAAAGCAACGAGCAGTAGTGCGCAGTGGATCACCACTCTTCGACAAGATCCCCTAGGCTTGCCCGGCTGACCGACCCGCCGGCGAGAGGACGACGTGCCCGAGGACGACGCCGCGCTCTCCGCGGAGGAGGAACTCGCGCTGGCCCGGCTGGCGCTGGGCGAGGGCGACCTCCGGCACGCCGCCGACCACGTGGCCGCCGCGCTGGTGCGCTCCCCCACGCTGCCCGAGGCGCACGAGACGCTCGCCCGGCTCGCCGCGGCCAGCGGCGGCGACCTGGATCTCTTCCCGCTCGGCCAGCACGCCTTCGTCGGCGCCGTGGTGGCCCGGGCGCACCTGCTCGCCGCCGCCGGCCGCCCCGCCGAAGGACTCGACCTGCTGGCCGCCGCCACCGGCTACGCGCCCGGCGCGCCGTGGGCCGCCGTGCCCTGGGTGACCGCCGCCGACCTGCCGGAACGGCTCGACCCGGAGCGCGCCGCCCGGATCCTCATGCAGGTCTGCGCCGCCGCGCCCGACCCGGTCCCGCGCCGGCTGCGCGAGCCGCTCCAGCCGTACCTCACGCTGGCCCGCAACGCGATCACCGTGCATCCGGACCACCCGCTGCTGCTGGGCGCGGCGTCCGCGCTGGCCCGGCGGCTCGGCGAGGTCGCCCTCGCGGTCACCTGGGCCACCCGGGGGGTACGCGCGGAGCCCACCAAACTCGGCGAGGTGTGGCTCGGGTACGCGTACCGCAGCGCCGGCCGGACCGCCGACGCGCTGGCCGCGCTGGAACGTGCGGTCGCGCTCGACCCGGACGACCTGGCGGTCTACGCCGACATCGCCGGCACGTTGGCCGACCACGGCCGGCTCGACGCGGCACTGGGCTGGGTCGACCGGGCGCTGGCCAAGGACCCGACGTTCGACTGCGCCGTGCACACCGCGTACCGGCTGCGTTTCCTGCGCGACGGGAACGTGGACCACCTGGTGGCGCTCGCGGACTTCGTCCGCGACCATCCGGACGACACGCACGAGCACGGCGACCTCGCCGAGTGCTGCCGTGGACGGCCCTGGCTCGGCCAGGTGACCCCGGCCGCCGCCGACCGGCCGCCCGCGCCGGACGACGCCACGCGCCCGTCGGCCGACGCGGTGCTGCGGCTCCAGCAGGTGGCGCACCCGGCGTGGCCGCATCCCCCGGCCGCGTACGACGCCGCGGTCGGGCTGGCCACGCTGGACCTGACCGACCTGCTCGGCCTGCTGGCGTACCCGCCGGACGCGCCGCCGACCGCGCTGGGCCGGGTGCTCGGCGGTCAGGACCCGGCGCTCTGGGCCCGGTGCGCGCAGGTCTGGGCGTGTCTCGGCCTGCTGCACCACCGCACCGACGAGCCGTGGGCGGAGTCGACCCGCCGCCGGGTGCTGCGGGACCTGGCCGGGGGCGAGCCGGGCGCGGTGGCCGAGGCGGCACTGTTCGCCCTGATCACCGCCGCCTGGGTGGACCCCGCCGTACGCGCCGACGTGGCCGCGCTGGTGACCGGGCGGCTCGCCGGGGTGGCGGCCGCTCGGGTCCGTCACACCCCGGCGGCGGTGTCGCTGGCGCATCTGGCGCGGGCCACCCCGGCCCTCGACGCGCCCGCCCGCGCGACGGCCGACGCGCTGGTCGCCGCCGCCGACGCCGGCCCGCTGCGCCGGCTGTGGCGACGCCTCACCGGCCTGTTCCGCCGCGGGCGGCGTTAGGAGGGGGCCCCGGCACATCGCCAGGCGTTAACCGGGGCCCCCTCCTTACACCGGGGCCTTGCCGAGGGCGATCTCGGCCTCGTCCTCGGGGGTGGCGCTGGGGGGCGGGGTGTCGTTCGTCGCGCGCAGCGGCACCTCCTTGATGAACCAGGCGAGCACCGGGACCGCCACGGTGATGAAGACGGCCCAGAGGAACACGTGCGAGATGGCGTCGGAGAGCGCGCCGAGCACCAGTTCCCGGGCCGGACCGGTGAGCTTCTTCAGCGCCTCCAGGTTCATCGCGCCGCCCTCACCGCCGCCGCCACCGGCGAAGGCCGGACCGGCGGCCGAGTCGGCGAGCCGGTTGGCGAAGACGGCGCCGAAGAGCGAGACGCCGAACGAGCCGCCGATGGACCGGAAGAACGTGGCCGCGCCGCTCGCCGCGCCCAGGTCCTTCTGCTCGACGCTGTTCTGGGCGATCAGCATCGACGTCTGCATCAGGAAACCCATGCCGACGCCGAGCACGACCATGTAGAGCGAGGACTGGGCCTTGCTGGTGTCCAGGTCGAGCAGGCTGAGCAGCCCCATGCCGACGGCCATCACCACGCCGCCGACGATCGGGAAGGCCCGGTAGCGGCCGGTCTTCGTGATCGTGCGGCCGACCACCAGCGAGACCACCAGCATGCCGAACATCAACGGGAGCAGCAGCAGGCCGCTGTTGGTGGCCGAGGCGCCCTGCACGGTCTGCTGGTAGAGCGGCAGGAAGTTCATCGCGCCGAACATGGCGAAGCCGAGCAGGAAGCCGATCACCGAGATGAGCGCGAAGTTGCGGTTGGCGAACAGGCCCAGCGGCAGGATCGGCTCGGGCACCCGCCGTTCCACCAGCGCGAACGCGACAAGCGCGACCACCGCCAGCGCGGCCAGCCCGAGGATCTGCGGCGAGGCCCAGTCGTACTCGTTGCCGCCCCAGGTGGTGACCAGCACGATCGCGGTGATGCCGACGGAGAGCAGCGCCGCGCCCAGCCAGTCGATCTTGTGCTCGGTGCGGTACTTCGGCAGGTGCATGGTGGTCGCGAGCAGCAGCAGCGCCACGCCGCCCAGCGGCAGGTTGACGTAGAACGCCCAGCGCCAGGAGAGGTGGTCGGTGATGAAGCCGCCGACCAACGGGCCGGCCACCATGGCGATGGCCATGATGCCGGCGATCATGCCCTGGTAGCGACCCCGCTCACGCGGCGGGACCAGGTCCCCGATGATCGCCATGACGCCGACCATCAGGCCGCCCGCGCCGAGGCCCTGGACCGCCCGGAACGCGATCAGCTCCATCATCCCGCTGTCGGTGCCGCCGAAGACGCCGGAGCCGGACATGCCGCACAACGCGGAGCCGATCAGGAAGACGACCACCGCGGTGAGGAAGACCGCCTTGCGGCCGTAGAGGTCACCGAGCTTGCCCCAGATCGGGGTGGAGACCGTGGTGCCCAGCACGTAGGCGGTGACCACCCAGGTGAAGTGGTCGGCGCCGCCGAACTCGAACACGATGCGCGGCAGCGCGGTGCTGACGATCATGTTGTCGAGCATCGCGAGCATCATCGCGATCATCAGGCCGAACAGGACGACGCGGACATTGGGTCTCGCGATGTCCGGTGCTGGTTGACTCATCGGTAGGCTCCCCCGCAGATCCGTGATCGACTTACTTGCCGCCCGGCTAGTTGACTTACTAGCCGCACGGTAAGCTGACTACGGGACGAACGTCAAGCGGATGGGAAGGTGTCGGTCGGGTGAGCGAGAGCACAGGCGGCACGCGGCAACGGATCCAGGCCGTCGCGCTGGAGCTCTTCACCGAGCAGGGTTACGAGAAGACCTCGCTGCGAGAGATCGCCGAGCGGCTCAACGTGACCAAGGCCGCGCTCTACTACCACTTCAAGAGCAAGGACGAGATCGTCACCAGCTTCGTCGACGACCGGCTGCGCCGGATGGACGAGCTGATCGCCTGGGCCGCGGAACAGCCCGCCACGCTGGCGACCCGACGCGCGCTCATCGCCCAGTACGCCGACGCCATGTTCGCCGGCGAACTGCCCAAGGTGATGCGGTTCTTCGAACAGAACCAGACCGTGCTCAAGAGCCTCGCCGCCGGTCAGCAGATGCGGGACCGGATGATGCGGCTGGCCGGCGAGCTGAGCCGCGGCGACGACTCGCCGGCCGCCCAGCTACGCGCCGCGCTCACCCTGTTCGCGGTGCACAGCAGCTGGTTCGCGGTGCGCACACCGGGCGTCACCGACGAAGAACGCAAGAAGATCGCGCTCGAGGTGGCCGAGGAACTGCTCGCGAAGATCGGCGACGAGGGCTGACGCTCCGCCCCGACGGTCAGGGCGCGTCGGTGCGGGCGCGGCGGTCGGCGGAGGCGGTCAGCACTCGGCGCAGGCCGAGCAGCTCGATCCCGGGCTGCGGGGCCCAGTCCTTCTCCGGCGCGCGGACGAACCCGAACCGGTCGTAGAGGCGCCACGCGCTCGCCGCCATGCCGGCGCGTACGCAGATCACCACCGCCGAGCAGCCCAGCTCGGCGGCGCGCGCCACGCACGCCTCGACCAGCGCCACGCCGGCGCCCCGGCCCTGCGCGGCCGGATCCACCGCGAGCATCCGGAACTCCGCCTCACCGGGCCCGGCGAGTTCCGCGTACGGGGTGCCCGGCAGCACGAACGTCACCGCGCCGAGCACCGCGCCGGTGCCCCCGTCCACGGCCACCAGCACCTCACCGGTCGCCGCCCGGCCGGCCACGTCGGCGAGCACCGGCGCGTACCCGGTCTCGCCCTTGAGCTGGCCGTCCGCCTCGTACGCGGCCACCGTCAGGCGGGCCACCGCCGGGAAGTCCGCCGGCTCGGCGCGGCGGACGAACGGGCGGGTCAACCGATCACCGCGATCAGGTCGCCGTCCTGCACCACGTCGCCCTCGTTGACCGCCAACTGCTGCACCACGCCGTCGGACTCGGCCACCACCGGGATCTCCATCTTCATCGACTCCAGGATCACCAGCGTGTCGCCCTCGGACACGGTGTCCCCGGCCGACGCGACGACCTTCCAGACGTTCGCCACCATCTCGGCGCGGATCTCCTCGGCCATCTCCCGGCCCTCCCTCTCCCCGACAGTCCTGCGAACGGTCATCCAATCATGACGCCGGTCACGTCGAATCTCTGACCACCGGCGCTCCGACTCGCCCCACCCCGTCCCGGGCGCGGTCGGCGGCACTAGCATCGTCCGGGTCGGCACCCGGGGTGACCCGGGGACCGTACGCGACCTCCGCCGCGCTCGCCCGCGGCCGGACCGTGACCAGCACTAGGAGGCAGAGCATGGCGAAGAAGGCCCGGAAGAAGAAGGCCCGGAAGAAGAGCAGCGCCAACCACGGCAAGCGTCCCAACTCCTGATCACCCGATCAGCGCGAGGGCCGCATCGGCCCTGAACCGGCCCGTGGGCCGGACACACCGGTGGCCCGGGTCCGTGCGGACCCGGGCCACCGGCGTGTGGTCGGTCGTGCTCGTCAGTCGGCCAGCTCGCGGGACTCGGTGGTCTCGAAGACCACCAACTCGGTCAGCCGCAGCCGCAGCCGCTCGCGCAGCTTCTCCGGCGCGGCCTCGTTGCCGCAGCAGCGGGCGACAAGCGCCTTGACCTCCTGCTCGATGCCGTACTCGCGCAGGCACGGCCCGCACTCCTCGAGGTGGTGCCGGATCAGCGTCCGGCGCTCCTCGGCGCACTCCAGGTCGAGGTAGAGGTAGACCTCGGCGAGCACCTCGTGGCAGTCCGTCTCGTGCGGTTGTCCACAGCTCACGGTCACACCTCCCGGCTGGCGGCAGCGGTCGAACCCTTCGACGGCGACGCACTGAATCCGCGCTCCGCCGCGTATCGCTCGAGCAGCTTCCGCAAATTGCGTCGGCCACGGTGCAGGCGGGACATCACGGTGCCGATCGGCGTGCCCATGATGTCGGCGACCTCCTTGTAGGAGAAGCCCTCGA
Source organism: Micromonospora sp. DT227 (assembly GCF_049841835.1). NCBI lineage: Bacteria > Bacillati > Actinomycetota > Actinomycetes > Micromonosporales > Micromonosporaceae > Micromonospora > Micromonospora sp. DT227. The sequence goes on from NZ_JBNCLA010000002.1 coordinate 319,733, forward strand.
CGTCGGTCAGGTAGACCGCCAGGCGGAACTCCTCCGGCAACTGCTGGAGGGCCTCCTTGACGTCGCTGTCCGGCAGCCGGTCGAGCGCCTCGGTCTCGGCCGAGCGCAGACCGCTGGACGTGTGCGACTCCGCCTCGGCGAGCTGCCAGTCGGTGATCTCGTCGGTCGGCGCCTGCACGGGCTGGCGCTGCCGCTTCCGGTAGGAGTTGATGTAGGTGTTGGTCAGGATCCGGTACAACCAGGCCTTCAGGTTCGTGCCCTGCTCGAACTGGTGGAAGGCGGCGTACGCCTTCAGGTACGTCTCCTGGACCAGGTCCTCGGCATCCGCCGGGTTACGGGTCATCCGCAGCCCGGCAGCGTAGAGCTGGTCGACGAAGGGCATCGCGTCCCGCTCGAAGCGGGCCCTCCGCTCGTCCGTCTTCTCGGTGGTCAACCGCACATCCCCTCGCGTCGGATGCTTTCCCGCCGAGGATACGCGTACCCGCCTGGCGGCAGATTCACTTCCCGAGTGTGTGCCGGTGCTCACGGCCGACACCGACGCGGGCCACTCCGGCGCGTCGAGCAGCCGCCTGAGCTGCCGTTCGTCCCGTTCGTCCCGCTTCCGGCTCCGTGTCTCGATCGGCACCGGTCACCCCCCTCACGCTGGCGATGTCTTCCAAAGGGCTCAACGCGACCCACCGCCCCCGACATTCCGCCACCGTCCCGCCGCCACCCCCACGCTGCGGTGATCATGAAGTTGACCTGGCGATTCGTCCGTTGCGCGCACGCCAACTTCATGATCGACGCGGCGGGACAGGGGGTGGGACAGGGGTGGGGGGTCGCCGTTCCTGGTCCCAGCTTCGGCCGCGACCGGGAGCTGGGACCAGGAAGGGCCTGGGAGGTGGCCCCGGGCCACCCGGATCGGGCGGCCGGCGCCACCCGGTGCAACGATCACCGCCGGGCCGGGTCACGCGCCACGGCCGGCGCTCAGGACAGCCAACCCCGGGCGGTGAGCCAGTCCCGGACCACGGCAGCCGTGCCGGCCGGGTCGATCCGCAGGTCGTGCCGCTCCCCCGGCCGGATCACCACCTCGACCCCGGGCCCGGGACCGGGTACGCCGAACGGATCCCGGTCGCCGTTGACCACAAGCGTCGGCAGGCCGGTGCCCAGCTCGGCAGCCCGCGACCGGTCCGGCCGGCCGGGCGGGTGCAACGGGAACGCCAACGCCACCACGCCCACCGCCCCGACGGCGCGGGCGGTCCGGCAGGCCACCCGGGCGCCGCTGGACCGACCACCGACCGCCCAGCGGCCGGCTTCCGGCAGTCGCCGGCGCAGCTCGGTCAGCACGGCGCTCCACGCCTCGTCGAGGTGCCCGGCCGGCGCCGGCGCGCGCCGGCCGGCGACCCGGTACGGCTGGGTGACCAGGACCACGCCCGCTCCGGCGGCACGGACCGCGTCGCGGACCGCCACCAGATCGGGCGCGTCGACGTCGCCGCCCGCGCCGTGCCCCAGCACCAGCACGGTGCCGCCGGCCGCGACCGGTGGGTCGAGCCGGATCCGGGCCGGCCCTCGGGGCGTGTCGATCTCGTCGTCGTGCGGCACCGGCCCATTCTGCGCACACCGGCCCGCCCGGCGAGAGCCGGACGGGCGAGAGGGGCCGCGCGTGCTCGCCCGCACACCAGCTTCAGGCGCTCGCGCCGGGCGCCGTACACGTGCCGTCGCCCGCGCTCCGGAGGACCGGACCGCGGGCGACGGTCGGCATCAGCTCAACGGCACCAGCGTGAGCAGGCGGTCCCGGACCGGCGGCCCGGGTTCGTCGGCCGCGTCCGGATCCGGCTGCACCTCGCTGCGCCAGGCGACCAGCATGGCTCGTCGCTCACGCGGCGTGGTGCCGCCCCAGACGCCGTGGCAGTCGCCCACCTCCAACGCCCAGGCCAGGCAGGAACCTTGGACGTCGCAGGTGCGGCAGAGCGCGACTGCCGCATCGGCTGGTTCGTTCGGCGCCGGAAAGAACGTCTCCGGATCGACGCTCTGGCAGGTGCCCCTGGTGCGCCACGCCTCGTCCTGTCGTCGCTCGCGCAAGGCCCGCAGCAGTCGCGGATCACGCCGCGCGGCGGCCACCTCGTGCGGGCGGGGCATGCGTGCCCGTGTCAATACACCCACCTCCCCCGTGGGACCGGCGAAGATCTTTCAGAGATCGATGGTTGTCATTCGCCCCGTGCGAACAGACACCCATCACCGGCGCTGTGTTCTATCGCATTCGTACACGCGGGGACAAGGGTCTTCGGTAAACATGACTAAACGGCCGTGCGACGTTTCAGGCGCAACCCCGGCAAATCAGCACTCGACAATGTGCTGGACGCGGTCAGAACAGCGTCGGCTCGGCGCCCGCCTCCGCACCCTCCGGAACGACCCGGGCGATCAGCTCGGGACCGTCGTTGCGGACGTCGCCGACCGCCGGGGAGACCGGACGGATCTCCAACCCGGCGAGTTGCCCGGCGTCGGGCGGGACGAGCAACGCGGCCGGCTCGTCGGTCGGGCCGAGCCAGGCCGCCCAGCGCTCCGGGGGCAGCAGCAGCGGCATCCGGTCGTGCACCTCGGCCAGCTCACCGAGCGCCGCGGTGGTCAGCACGCTGAACGTGAGCCGGGTCGCACCGGCCGACTCCCACACCGACCAGATGCCGGCGAGGGCCAGCACCGAGCCGTCCCGCGGGGTCATGAAGTAGGGCTGCCGGCCGCCGTCGGGACGGCGGACCCACTCGTACCACCCGTCGGCCGGCACCAGGCAGCGGCGGCGGGCGAAGGACGGCGCGTACGCCCGGCTGGTGGCGATCGTCTCGGCCCGCGCGTTGATCATGCGGGCGGCTCCGGACGCGCTGCGGGACCAGGACGGGAGCAGACCCCACCGGCCCAGCGAGAGCAGCCGGTGCCCCTCCGGCGCGAGCCGGACCAGCGGCGCGGAATCGGTCGGGGCGACGTTGTAGTCGGGCCCGACCTCGCCGGTCGAGTCGACGGACTCGAACAGCGCGCTCAGGTCGCCCGCGCTCCGGGTCGTCGCGTACCTCCCGCACATGGCGCCCACGCTAGCCCCACCCGGCCGTTCCGGCTGTCCCGCCCAACGGGAGCAGGCCCGCGGGCCGGTCCCACCGGGCCGCCGGCTTGGCAGAATGTGAGCGTGGGGAATCTGACCGCTACGCGTCCGCCGCAGCCGTGGACCGCGCCGACCGCGAGTGACCCGGTCGCCGCGACGCTGCGCCTGCCCGGCTCCAAGTCGATGACCGCCCGGGCGTTGGTGCTCGCGGCGCTGGCCAGCGGGCCGTCGACGCTCGACCGGCCGCTGCGCGCCCGGGACACCGAACTGATGGCCGGCGGCCTGCGCGCGCTGGGCGCCCACATGTCGGTCTCCGACGACGACCGCTGGCTGGTCCGGCCGCACCAGCCGGTCGGTCCGGCGCACGTCGACGTCGGCCTGGCCGGCACCGTGATGCGCTTCCTGCCCCCGGTGGCCGGGCTGGCCGCCGGGCGGGTCACGTTCGACGGCGACCCGCACGCCCGCACCCGCCCGCTCGGGCCGCTGATCGGCGCGCTGCGCGCGCTCGGCGTCCGCGTCGACACCCCGCCGACCGGCAGCCTGCCGCTCGTCGTCCTGGGCGCCGGCCGGGTGACCGGTGGCGAGGCGGTCATCGACGCCTCCGCGTCCAGCCAGCTGGTCTCCGGGCTGCTGCTGGCCGCGCCCCGCTTCGACCGGGGCGTGGTGGTCCGGCACCAGGGCCCGCCGGTGCCGTCCGCGCCACACGTGCGGATGACCGTGCAGATGCTGCGTGCCGCCGGCGCCGCCGTGGACGACACCACCCCCGACGTCTGGGTGGTCGAGCCGGGCCCGCTCACCGGGCGCGGCTGGGAGATCGAGCCGGACCTCTCCGGCGCCGCGCCGTTCTTCGCCGCCGCGCTGGTCACCGGCGGCGAGGTCACCCTCCAGGGCTGGCCGCGCAGCAGCCTCCAACCGGTCGAGCGGCTGCGCGCGCTGCTGCAGCGGATGGGCGCCGAGGTGACGCTGGGCACCGGCGGGCTGACCGTGCGGGGCACCGGCGAGGTACGCGGGCTGGACGCCGACCTCTCCGACGTCGGCGAGCTGACCCCGGTGCTGACCGCGCTCACCCTGCTGGCCGACGGCCCGTCCCGGCTGACCGGGATCAGCCACATCCGGGGCCACGAGACCGACCGGGTCACCGCCCTGGCGACGGAGTTCACCGCGCTCGGCGCCGACATCACCGAGACCCGCGACGGGCTGGAGATCCGGCCCCGCCCGCTGCGCGGCGGGACCTTCCGGACGTACGCCGACCACCGGATGGCGCACGCCGCGGCGGTGGCCGGGCTGGCCGTCCCCGGCATCGAGGTCGACGACGTGACGTGCACCTCGAAGACCATGCCGGAGTTCCCGGCACTATGGTCAGGAATGGTGACCGGCAAGAACTGACAGTGGGGGGACGCCCTGGCGACCAAGCGGCGGGAGTACGACGAGGACGACGTGCGGGTGCGCCCCGGCCGGTCGTCCCGCCCGCGCACCCGCACCCGGCCCCGGCACGCCGACGCGGTCGACGGGTTCGTGATCGCGGTCGACCGGGGGCGCTACACCTGCGTCCGGCCGGACGCCGGCCCGGACGACCCGGTCGTCACCGCCATGCGCGCCCGCGAGCTGGGCCGCAAGTCGGTGGTGGTGGGCGACCGGGTGTGGCTGGTCGGTGACGTCACCGGCGCGCCCGGTGCGCTGGCCCGCATCGTGCGCATCGCCGAACGCACCTCGGTGCTGCGGCGTACCGCCGACGACGACGAGTCCACCGCCGAGGGGCGGCTGGAGCGGGTGGTGGTGGCGAACGCCGACCAGCTCGTGATCGTCAGCGCGCTGGCCGACCCGCCGCCGCGCACCGGGTTCATCGACCGCTGCCTGGTCGCCGCGTACGACGCCGGCATCGAGCCGTTGCTCTGCCTCACCAAGGCCGACCTGGCCGGCCCGGAGGCGGTGGTCGGCTACTACACCGAGCTGGAGCTGCCGTACGTGCTGATCCGGCCCGGCTCCGACCTGGCCGACCTGCGCGCGCTGCTGGCCGGCCGGGTCTCGGTCCTGGTGGGTCACTCCGGGGTGGGCAAGTCGACGCTCGTCAACCGCCTGGTCCCGGCGGCGGAACGGGCGGTCGGCACGGTCAGCGCGATCGGCCGGGGCCGGCACACCTCGACCAGCGCGGTGGCGCTGCGCCTGCCCCCGGGCCCCGACGCGGGCCCGGGGTGGATCGTCGACACCCCCGGCGTCCGCAGCTTCGGGCTGGCGCACGTGTCCGCGGAGAGCCTGCTGCACGGCTTCCCCGACCTGGTCGAGGCGACCGTGGACTGCCCGGCGAACTGCCCGCACGGCGCCGACGAGGCGGACTGCGCGCTGGACGCCTGGGTGACCGCCGGCAAGGCGGACCCGCGCCGGCTCGCCTCGTACCGGCGGCTGCTGGCCTCGCGGCTCGGCGAGGGCGACGTGCGGGAGCCCGAGCGCAACCCGGGCGATCCGCTCGCCGGGTCCTGACCGGCGGGCCGGCGGCCACCCGCCGGCACCGGCCGCGCGCGCCGCACTACCGTGTCGACCATGACCGGGTACGCCGACGACCTCGCCCTCGCCCACCTGCTCGCGGACGCCGCGGACGCCGTCTCGGCGGCCCGGTTCCGCGCGCTCGACCTGCGGGTGGAGTCGAAGCCGGACCTGACCCCGGTCTCCGACGCGGACACCGCCGTGGAGCGGGAAATCCGGGCCCTGCTGGCCGCCCACCGCCCCGCCGACGGCCTGCTCGGCGAGGAGTACGGCGAGCAGCCCGCCGCCGGCCCGGACGGGCGGCGTTGGGTGGTCGACCCGATCGACGGGACGAAGAACTTCGTCCGGGGGGTGCCGGTCTGGGCCACGCTGATCGCGCTGCTGGAGCACGACCGGCCGGTGCTCGGTCTGGTCTCCGCGCCGGCGCTGGGCCGGCGCTGGTGGGGCGCGCTCGGCGCCGGCGCGTTCGCCGGTACCGGCCCGGCGGAGGCCACCCCGATCCGGGTCTCCGGCGTCACGGCGCTGGCCGACGCGAGCGTCTGCTACTCGTCGCTGACCGGTTGGGAACAGGCCGGGCGGCTGGACGCGATGCTGCAACTCATGCGGGACACCTGGCGTAGCCGGGCGTACGGCGACTTCTACGGCTACATGCTGTTGGCCGAGGGGGCACTGGACGTGATGGTGGAGCCGGAGCTGTCGCTGTGGGACGTCGCCGCGTTGGTGCCGATCGTCACCGAGGCCGGCGGCCGGTTCACCGACCTGGCCGGGCGCCCCGCGCCGGCCGGCGCGGACCCGGCCGACCTCAGCGCCGTGGCCAGCAACGGCCCGCTGCACGACGACATCCTGGACCGGCTCGGCCGGCCAGCCGAGCGCTGACCGGGCCTGAGCCTCTATCCTCGCCAGGTGGTCTCCTCCGGTTGGTGCTTCCTCGCGGCGATGATCGTCGCGTACGGCTTCGCCAACCTGCTCCAGTCGGTGGCCGCCGCGCGGACCACCGTGCACCACACCTTCGACCCGGGGCTGCTGCTGCGGCTGGCCAGCCACCGGACGTACCTGATCGGGTTGACCTGCCAGATCATCGGTTTCGTGCTGGCCTTCCTGGCCCGCCGGGACCTGCCGCTGTTCCTGGTCCAGGCCAGTGTGGCGGCCGGGCTGGGGGTGACCGCGGTGCTCGGCGTGCTGGTGCTCAAGTGGCGGCTGCCGGCCGCCGAGGTCGGGCTGCTGGTGCTGCTGTTCGGCGGGATCACCGCGCTGGTGCTGTCGGCCGAGCCGGCGCCGTCCCGGCAGCTCGGCACCGCCGGGCTGGTCGGCCTGGTGGCGGCGCTCGGCGCGATCGCGGCGTCCGGTTTCTTCGCCGCCCGCCTGCACGGCGCGCCCGGGTCGGTGGTGCTCGGGTCACTGGCCGGGATGGCGTTCTCCGCCGCCGCGGTGGCGGCCCGCCCGCTGGCCTCCGCCGAGTCGACCGAGGCGTTCGTCCGTGATCCGCTGCTCTACCTGCTGATCGCCCACTCGCTGGTCGGGCAGCTCCTGCTCGGTCTGGCCATGCAGCGCGGTTCGACCACCGCGGCGGTGGCCGCGATGGACGCGGCCGGCGCGGTGCCCGCGGCGATCATCGGGGTGCTGCTGCTCGGCGACAAGATCTGGCCCGGCCGGGAGTGGCTGGCCGGGCTCGGCTTCCTGGTCACGTTGGCCGCCGTGGTCGGCCTGACCCGGTACGCCCAGCCGCAGCACCACCACCCGGCCGTCCGGGACCGGGGTCCGGCGATGATAGGTGTCGGGGTGGTGCCGGCTCAGGCCGCCTCGACCGGCCCGCGTTCGGCGACCACCTCGACCGGCGGCGTCGGCTCCACCGGGGTGGCCGGCCGGCGACGCCCGATCACCCGTTCGTAGAGCCGCTCCAGCGCCGCCGCCGTCCGCTCCCAGGTGTAGCTGCACCGCACCCGGTCCACCGCGGCGTGCCCGTACGCGAACCGCCCGGCGTTGTCGGTGAGCACCCGACGCAGGGTGACCCCGAGCGTGCGGATGTCGCCCGGCGGCACCAGCTTGCCGGTCACCTCGTCGACCACCGCGTCGGCGATGCCGCCCATGGCGTAGCCGACCACCGGCACGCCGCAGGCCATCGCCTCCAGCGACACCCGCCCGGCGGACGAGTAGTGCGGCGTGCAGGCCACCACGTCCGCGGAGCGGTACCAGGTGGCCATCTGGTCGTGCGGGACGGCGCCGACCAGGTGGATCCGCTCCGCCACGCCGGCCCGCTCGGCCAGTTGGCGCAGCCGGCGCGCCTCCGCGTGCCCGGCCAGCCGCTCGGCCGGCGGCCCACCGGCGATCACCAGCTCCGCGTCGCCGACCAGCCGCATCGCCCGGATCAGGTCGTCCTGGCCGTGGCCGGGGGTGAGCCCGCCGACGGAGAGGATCCTCGGCCGCTGGTCCCGGGGCGCGGCCTCACCGTCCGGGTGGAAGTACCCGGTGTCCACGCCGGTCGGCACCATCGCCACCGAGGTGCGTTGCAGGCCCATCCGGGTCAGCTCGTCGACCTCGTCGTTGCACTGGGCGACCGCCACGTCCACGGCCCGGGTCAGGGCCCGTTCCAGCGGGATCCGCTGGCCCGGCCCGGCGTAGCCCCGGCCGAGGTGGCGGAGCTGCTCGACGCCGAGCGAGTGGAAGGTCTGCACGACCGGGATGTCGGTCGCGCGGACCGCGTGGGCGGCGGCCAGGCCACCCACCCAGTAGTGCCCGTGCACCACCTCGGGCGTCCAGTCGCCGGACCACTCGCCGGCCAGCCAGCGGCCGAACTCGGTTACGTACGGCACCAGCTCGACGGTGGGCAGCGGATCGGGCGGGCCGACCGGGACGCGTTCCAGGCGGTAGCCGTCCAGCTCGGCCAGGGCCGGTTGGGCGGCGGCGTCGCGGCGTTCGTACACGCGGACCTCGTGGCCTCGGGCGGCGAGTTCCGCCGCCACGCGCGCAATGTGCTCCTGAGTCCCGACGGTGGGACCGTCGGTGGACGAGCCGGCGTGCGCACAGACAAGGCCGACGCGCATGGTGCACCTCCATGCGTTCTAGCTGGCGGGGTCTCCCGTTCAGAGCGTCCCATTAACCCGGGCCCGGTGCCGGCAAACCTGGCAGATCGGCACCGCGAGCCGGCGTCGCGTGGACGGGACACCGGTTCCGACCGAACCTGATCAGCGCGTTCCGATCGGCATGACCGGCCGGCTGCGGGGTACCGCTCGGGAATGCCGCTGACCCGCAGTCTCGCCGAAGCCACCGTCGTGCTCACCGGTGCCTCCAGCGGGATCGGCGCGGCCACCGCCTACGCGCTCGCCGGGCGGGGCGCCGCCGTGGTGCTGGCGGCCCGCTCCGAGGACGCGTTGCGGCGCGTCGCCGCGCACTGCCGGGAGCTGGGCGGGCGGGCGCTCGTGGTGCCCACCGACGTGACGGACGCGGAGGCGGTGGACCGGCTGGCCGCCCGCGCGGTGGCCGAGTTCGGCCGGATCGACGCCTGGATCAACAACGCGGCCGTCGGCACGGTGGGGCTGTTCGACGAGATCCCGGTGGCCGAGTTCCGCCGGGTGGTCGACGTGAACCTGCTCGGCACCGTGCACGGCACACGCGCCGCGCTGCCCCACCTCGCCGCGGCCGGCGGCGGGGTGCTGGTGAACAACGCGTCGGTGCTGGCCGAGGTGGCCATGCCGTACCAGTCCGCGTACAACGCCACCAAGCACGCGATCCGGGGGCTGACCGACACGGTGCGGCAGGAGCTACGGGTGACCGGACGCGGGCACATCTCGCTCTGCACGGTGCTGCCGGCCACCATCGACACGCCGTTCTTCCGGCACGCGGCCAACCACACCGGGCGGGAGCTGACGCCGCCGCCGCCGGTCTACCCGCCGGAGCTGGTGGCCGAGACCGTGGTCCGGTTGCTGCGGCGGCCACGACGCGAGGCGTACGCGGGCGGCGCGGCGCGGTTGATGGGCCTCCAGTGGCGGCTCGCCCCGGCGTTGGCCGAGCGCGCGCTCGGCTGGTACACCGCGCGCACCCAGTTCGGCCCCGGCGTACACCGGGACGCCGACGGCAACGTCTTCACGCCCGACGCGACGGGGGCCCGGACCGACGGCTGGTCCGGCCAGCGCGGCCAACTGCTGCGGCTGACGGCAGCCTTCGGGCTGGCCGCCGCCGGCACCGCGGTCGGCACCGTCGCGGCGATCAGTCGCCGGTCCCGGACGGAACGATCATGAGTCCCGTCGACCGGACCGATGCGCGTACGGCGACCGGCGTGCACAATGGGACGATCATGCCGACGGACGCGCGTTGCCTGGTGGAGCCCGACGAGTCCTCCGCGACGGTCAGGCTGACCGGCGTGCTCGACCGGGCCGGCGTGGAGGCCGTGCGCGGCGCGCTGCTCGCCCGGTGCTGGCAGCGACCGGGCCCGGTGCGCGTCGACCTGTCCGGGGTCCGCATGCCCGACCCGGGGGTCCGCGACGTGCTCGACGGGGTCCGCGCCGAGGTCGCCGACTGGCCGGCCGCCGAGCTGCTGCTCGATCCGGCCGGGCCGCCGAGCCCCGAGCCCTCCGAGCTGCTCGACGCCGATCTGCCGCCGGTGGCGGAGTCCGCCCGCCAGGCCCGGGCGCTGGTCACCGACGGGTGTGGCCGGTGGGGCCTGCCGGAGCTGGCGGAGCCCGCCTGCATCGCGGTCACCGAGATGGTCAACAACGTGGTCGCGCACGCCGCGACGCCGATGACGCTCCGGCTGGCCCCGCGCGGCGGCGCGCTGCACGTGGCCGTCCGCGACCACTCCGCCGGCCGTCCCGCGTTCGCCGGGTCGGCCCCGGTCGACTCCGTCGGCGGCCGGGGGCTGCTGCTCATCGACACGGTGGCCCGCCGTTGGGGCAGCACCGCGCTGCCCGACGGCAAGGTGGTGTGGTGCGTGCTGTACGCCGAGGACGAGGCCGCCTTCCGCAACTGAGGTGCGGTTTCGACCTGTTCCTCCCGATCCACCCTGCCGCTCGCGGTTAATGCGGCAAGGGCAGTGGGTAGTTCACCCGCATGCGCGACGACGAGTACCCCACCCCCGTTTCCGATCCCGAGGCGGAGGGCCTGCCCGACACCGCCGACGACGACTCGACCGCCAACGACGACGTGCTGACCGGGCGCGAGGCGGACGGCCCGGAGCCGGCCCAGATCCCCGGCGACCGCACGCCGGTCGCCGTGGACCGGTTCGGCACCACGGCCGAGGAGCAGCTCGACGGCGAGTCGCTGGACTACAAGCTCGACCGCGAGCGGTACGAGCGTCCCGCCGACGACCCGCTCGCCGGCCCGGTCGACCCGGCCATCGCGGCCGAGGCGGACAGCGAGGAGGCCGCCGCGCAGGCCCAGCTCGACGCGGACGTGATCGACCCGGGCCCGGTCTCCGACCCGCACTCCCCGGTCTCGGTCTACGACCACGGCCAGCTCGGCACCGTGGCCGACCACGAGGTGGGCCGGCTGGTCGAACCGGACGAGGGCGCGCACACCGACCAGGAGACCGACAACGTCGCCTACGACGCCGGCGCGGCCGGCGGCGGGGCGAGCGCGGAGGAGCTGGCGGTGCACGAGACGCAGCCGCCGCCCGCGCACTGAATCACTCGTCCAGGCCCCGCTCGATGGCGTACCGGGTCAGCTCGACCCGGTTGTGCAGTTGGAGCTTGCCGAGGGTGTTCTGCACGTGGTTCTGCACGGTCCGGTGGGACAGCCGGAGCCGCTCGGCGATCTGCTTGTAGGACAACCCCTTGGCGACCAGCCGCAGCACCTCGGTCTCCCGATCGGTGAGCCGGGGTGCGTCGTCGTGCGGGGCCGGCGGCGCGGCGGCCAGCCGGCGGTACTCGCCCAGCACCAGCCCGGCCAGACCCGGCGTGAACACCGGCTCGCCGGCCGCGGTGCGGCGCACCGCGTCGAGGAACTCGGCCGGGGCGGCGGACTTGACCAGGTAGCCGGTCGCGCCGGCCTTGACCGCGTCCAGCACGCTCTGCGGCTCGCCGCTTGCCGACAGCATGAGCACCCGCACCTCGGGCAGCGCGGCGCGCAGCCCCCGGACCACCTCCACCCCGGAGACGTCCGGCAGTTGCAGGTCGAGCACGACCAGGTCGGGACGGGCCGCCGCGGCCACCCGGACCGCCTGCCGCCCCTCGCCGCTGGTCGCCACCACGTCCAGGCCGGCCTCGGTGAGATCGCGGGCCACCCCTTCGCGCCACATCGGATGGTCGTCCACCACCATCACCCGGATGCTCATCGGCGACGGCTCCGCGGCACGGTCAGCTCGATCTCGGTCCCGGCGCCCGGGGCGGAGACGATCCGCACCTCGCCGCCCAGGTCCGCCACCCGGCCCCGGATGGACTGGGCCACCCCGAGCCGGCCCTGCGCGGCGGCCTCCGCCAGCCGCCCCTCCGGGATCCCCGGCCCCTCGTCGCGTACCGAGACGGTCACCGTCTCCTCCTCGTCCTCGATCAGCACCCAGGCCCGCCCGCCGGCGTGCCGCGTCACGTTGTCCAACGCCGCCCCGACGGCCGCGGCCAGTTCCCCGGCCGCCTGGGCCGGCAGCGGCACCGGAGTCGCCGGCGCGGCCACCTGGACCTCGGTCGAGGCGTACCGGTCGAGCAGGTCACGCAGGTCACGGTCGGCGCCGGCCTGCTCCGGCACCGCGTCCACCCGGCCGATCAGCGCCCGCAGCGCGGCCTCCTGCTCGCCGGCCAGCCGGGCCAGCTCGGCCGCCTCACCGTCCAGGTCCGCGCCGCGTCGCCGCACCAGCGCCAGCACCTGGAGCACCGAGTCGTGGATGTCGCGGGCCAGCCGTTCCCGCTCGCGGGTGGCCGCCTCCAGCTCCACCGCCCGCTGCAACCGGGCCTCCGCCTGGACCGCCAGCCGGGCCACGTGCCCGACCACCACGCCGGCCAGCAGCAGCAGGATCGCCCCGGTGAACGCGGACGGGTTGATCGGGTCCCGGGTGGCCAGGTCCGCGCCGCCGAGCACCAGCGCGGCCACCGTGCCCCGCCGCCGCCCGCCGGCGACCGCCCAGGCCAGCACCGGCCCGGCCAGCCAGGCGGAGGTCAGGACCGGCACGCCGGCGGCGAGCGCCGGCCGGCCGACCACCCACGGCGTGGCCAGGATGATCCCCAGCACCACGCCGAGGTCGGCCAGGAGCAGCGGCCAGCGCCGCCCGGCCGGACGCCGGTAGCCGGCCGTGGTCACGCCGCTCCAGGCCAGCATGCCCAGCAGGACACCGCCGGCGGCCACCGGGTGCGCGTACTGGCTGCCGTCGCGCAGCACCAGCACGCCGACGTACGCCAGCGAGGCGAAGCGGAACACCGCGATGGACCGCCAGAGCGGGCCGACCAGGCCGGGGGACGACGGCATGGCCGTCACCCTGCCACAGCCGGTCACGCGCGGACCGGTGGGTGCGGGCCGAGAAACCCTGACGTACGGTGGAAAAGCCGCGAAAGTTGTCGAGGAGCACTGCCGGGACGGGGTCATGACAAACGCAGAACTCCCCGCACCGCGTACGGTTGTGCCCATCGAACCTTCCCTTCTGATCGCCGAAGCCTTCGACCAGGCTCAGGTGACCGAGCTGCGGCACTCGGTCACCTCCTGCGCGCACGCCGCCGGGCTCGCCGGCCAGCGGCTGGACGACTTCGTGCTGGCGGTCAACGAGCTGATCACCAACGCGGTCCGGCACGGCGGCGGGCGGGGCCGGCTACGGCTGTGGCGGCGCGGCGGCGAACTGGTCTGCGAGGTCGCCGACCACGGGCACGGGATCAGCGAACGGCGGCTGCACGACCGCGACCGGCCGGCCCCGGAGACCGCCGGCGGCTGGGGCCTCTGGCTGGCCCGGGAGCTGAGCGACACCATGGAGGTCGAGACCGGCGACGCCGGCACGGTCGTCCGGATCACCGCCGCGTTGACCACCCGGCAGCCCGTCACCCGCCCGCTGGACGGCTGACCGTCCGGCTGTCTTCCCGGCCCGCCGCGGCGGCGGTGGACGACCGTCCGGCCGTCGCGCGGTCAGCCGAAGAGCGCGCTCACCGACTCGCCGTTGTGGATCCGCCGCATCGCCTCGGCCAGCGCCGGCGCCACCGAGAGCACCTCCAGCTTCGGCACCCGCTTCTCGGCCGGGATCGGCACCGTGTTGGTGCAGACGATCTCCAGCACGCCGTCCTGCGCGCTCAGCCGCTCCAACGCGCCACTGGAGAAGAGCCCGTGCGTGCAGGCCAGGCGGATCGAGCGGACCTGCCGCTCGCGCAGGTGCGAGATCAGCTCGATCACGGTGCTGCCCTTGGCGATCTCGTCGTCCAGCACGATCACGTCCCGGTCCGCCACGTCCCCGATGATGGTGCTGATCTGCACCCGGTCGTCGCTGAACCGCTGCTTCGCGCCGGCCGCCACCGGGGTGCCGAGCATCCGGGCGAACGCCGCCGCCTCCTTGGCGTTGCCCAGGTCCGGCGAGACCACCACCGCGTCGCTCAGGTCGTACCCCTTGAAGTGGGCGGCCAGCTCGCGCAGCGCGTGCAGGTGGTCCACCGGGACGCTGAAGAAGCCGTGCACCTGCGGCGAGTGCAGCGTCATGGCCAGCACCCGGTGCGCGCCGGCCGAGGTGAGCAGGTCGGCGACGAGCCGCCCGCCGATGGAGATGCGCGGCGCGTCCTTCTTGTCCGACCGGGCGTACGCGTAGTGCGGCAGCACCACGGTGATCCGGCCGGCCGACGCGCCCCGCGCCGCGTCGATCATGAGCAGCAGCTCGACCAGGTGCTCCTGCACCGGCGGCACCAGCGGCTGGATGAGGAAGACGTCCCGCTCCCGGCAGTTCGCCTGCAACTGCACCTCAAGGCAGTCATTGGCGAACCGGGACACCCGCACCGGGTACAGCGGAACGGCGAGGTGGGCGCAGATCTCGGCGGCGAGGTCCGGGTGGGCGGTCCCGCTGAACACGGCAATGTCACGCACGTCTGGTGATCGTACGGGCCGCCCGGTGGGAGACGGGGGACGCGCCCGGCGGGTACGGTGCCTGCGTGACCGGAGAGTTCGTCGCCGCCATCGACCAGGGCACCACCTCCTCGCGGTGCATCGTCTTCGACGCCGACGGCGAGATCGTCGCCGTGGCCCAGCGCGAACACCGGCAGATCTTCCCGCGACCGGGCTGGGTCGAGCACGACGCGGAGGAGATCTGGACGAACGTGGAACACGTGGTCCGGGAGGCGCTGGCGGGCGCCGACCTCGGTCCCGAGCACCTGGCCGCGGTGGGCATCACCAACCAGCGGGAGACCACGGTGGTCTGGGACCGGGCCACCGGCCGGCCGGTGGCCAACGCCATCGTCTGGCAGGACACCCGCACCGGCCCGCTGCTGCGCGAGCTGGCCGAGGCGTACGACGAGGAGCGACTGCGCGCCCGCACCGGCCTGACGCTGGCCACGTACTTCGCCGGCCCGAAGCTGCGGTGGCTGCTCGACCACGTCGACGGGCTGCGCGAGCGCGCCGAACGCGGCGAGGTGCTGTTCGGCACCATGGACAGTTGGCTCATCTGGAAGCTGACCGGGCGGCACGTCACCGACGTGACGAACGCCAGCCGCACCCTGCTGATGGACCTGGAAACGCTCGACTGGGCCCCGGAGCTGCTCGACGCGCTCCGCGTCCCGGCCGCGATGCTGCCCGAGATCCGCTGCTCGGCCGAGGTCTACGGCACCGCCGAGGGGGTGCTCGCCGGGGTGCCGGTGGCCAGTGCGCTCGGCGACCAGCAGGCCGCGTTGTTCGGGCAGACCTGCTTCCGCCCCGGCGAGGCCAAGTGCACCTACGGCACCGGCAGTTTCCTGCTGCTCAACACCGGCGCCAGCCCGGTGCCGTCGCGGCACGGCCTGCTCACCACGGTGGCCTACCGGATCGAGGGCCAGCCGGCCGCGTACGCGTTGGAGGGCGCCATCGCGGTCACCGGCTCGCTGGTGCAGTGGCTGCGCGACAACCTCGGCCTGATCTCCACCGCGCCCGAGGTCGAGGAGCTGGCCCGCACCGTCGACGACAACGGCGGCTGTTACGTGGTGCCGGCCTTCTCCGGCCTGTTCGCGCCGCACTGGCGCAGTGACGCGCGGGGCGTGATCGCGGGCCTGACCGGCTACATCACCAAGGGACACCTGGCCCGGGCGGTGCTGGAGGCGTCCGCCTTCCAGACCCGCGAGGTGGTGGACGCCATGAACGCCGACTCCGACGTGGCGCTGCGCCGGCTGCGGGTGGACGGCGGGATGACCGGCAACGAGCTGCTGATGCAGTTCCTCGCCGACGTGCTCGACGTGCCGGTGGTCCGCTCCCGGATCACGGAGACCACCTGCCTCGGTGCCGCGTACGCGGCCGGTCTGGCGGTCGGCTTCTGGCCGGACCTGGACACGCTGCGGGACAAGTGGCGCTCCGACGCCCAGTGGGAGCCCGCCATGGACCCGGCCCACCGCCGCCACGAGCTGCGCCAGTGGCACAAGGCCGTCCAACGCACCCTGGACTGGGAGGACTAGGTGTCCGACCCGGAGCGGTCGGGGAGCCGGCCGACGGTTCGGCCGGCGAGCGTGGCGGATGTCGCGTCCCTGGTGGAGCTGCGCCTGGCCAACGCTCGGGCGCATCGTGCTCTCGACGCCGGTGCCTACCGCGTTCCACCGCGGGACGCCGTGGTGCGCCACTTCGCGGCCGTGCTGGCCGACGCGGCCGGACGGGACGCCGTCCTCGTCGCCGAGACCCGCGACCACCGGGTGGTCGGAATGGTCGAGGTGCTGCGGTGCGCCGATCCGCCGGACCACCAGATCCTGCGTCCGGAACCTTCGGCGCAGATCCACACCGTCGTGCTGCCCGACGCCAGAGGGCTCGGGGTGGGAACGGCGTTGGTGGCGGCGGCCGAACGGTGGGCGCGCAGCCGGGGGATCACCCACCTGTCGGCCGGCATCCATCACCGCAACGCCGACGCGGTGCGCTTCTACCGCCAACACGGCTACACCGACGCCGGCCTCTCCCTCAGCAGGACCGTGCCCTAGCCCCCCTCTCCCCCGCGATCTTGCACTTGCTGCCCCGACTTTCCGGCCATTCCGGACAGGTCACGGGCCGAAAGTGCAAGATCGCGGGGGTGGCGGGGGCGGGCGGGGGCGGGCTGGGTCAGGCCGGGGTGAGGAGGCAGAACTCGTTGCCCTCGGGGTCGGTCAGGACCGTCCACGGGATGTCGGCGGGGCCGAGGTCGACGCGGGTCGCGCCGAGCGTCTCCAGGCGGGCCGCCTCGGCCGCCAGGTCAGCGCCCGGGTAGGGGCGGACGTCGAGGTGCACCCGGTTCCATCCGGTCTTCGGGTCGGGGTTGCGGACGAACTCCAGGTAGGGGCCGACGCCTGCGGCCGACCGCAGTGACGCGTGCCGGTCGGTCACCTCGTGCACGGTCCAGTCCGTCGCCCCGCCCCAGAAGCGGGCCATCGCGCGCGGATCCGCGCAGTCGACCACCACCGCCGCGATCGGGCCGGTGTCCCGGTAGATCGGGCGCGGCTCCAGCACGCAGAACTCGTTGCCCTCCGGGTCGGCCAGGACCGTGAACGGGACGTCACCCTGGCCGATGTCGACAGGCGTCGCGCCCAGCTCCGTCAGGCGCGCGACCAGCTCCGCCTGATGCTCCGGCGACGTGGTGGCCAGGTCGACGTGCACCCGGTTCTTCACGGTCTTGGGCTCGGACGAGACGACGAGGTCGACGCAGACGGCGGACGGGTCGGGATAGCCGAAGCCCTCGGGTTCGAGGTTGGTCACGCCCGGCCCTTCGCTGGCGAGCCCCCAGCCGAGCGCCTTCGCCCAGAACGCGCCCAGCGCGGCGTCGTCCCGGGCCTTCATGGTGATCTGCACGAGCCTCGTCGACATGCCGACGAGACTAGACCGCCTTCACCTGGGCGACGAAGGCTCGCCAGGCGGCCGAAGGCGGTGTCGCGGTCAGTCCCAGCGGTTGCCGGTCAGCTTCTCGTACGCCTCGACGTAACGGGCGCGGGTCGCCTCCACCACATCCGCCGGCACCTCCGGCGCCGGCGGGCGCTTGTCCCAGCCGCTCTCGACGGCCCAGTCCCGCACGTACTGCTTGTCGAAGGAGAACTGGACCCGACCCGGCTGGTAGGACTCGGCCGGCCAGAACCGGGACGAGTCGGAGGTCAGCAGCTCGTCGCCGAGCATCAGCGTGCCGTCCGGCGTCCAGCCCAGCTCCAGCTTGGTGTCGGCGATCAGGATGCCCCGGTCGGCGGCGATCTCCGCACCACGTCGGTAGACGTCGATGGTGATCTCCCGCAGCCGTTCCGCGGTCTCCGGTCCCACCTTGTCGACCACCTGGTCGTAGGTGATCGGCTCGTCGTGCTCGCCCTTGGGCGCCTTGGTCGACGGGGTGAAGATCGGCTCGGGCAGGATCGACGCCTCCACCAGCCCCCGGGGCAGCGGCACGCCGGAGACCGCGCCGGTGCGCTCGTACTCGGTGCGGCCGCCGCCGGTCAGGTAACCCCGGGCCACGCACTCGACCGGCACCATCTCCAGCCGCCGGCACCGGATCGCCCGGCCGGCGAACTCCGCCGGCACCTCGGTGGCGGAGACGACATGGTTCGGCACCAGGTCCGACAACTGCTCGAACCACCACAGCGAGAGCGCGGTGAGCAGGCGGCCCTTGTCCGGGATCGGGGTCGGCAGCACCACGTCGTAGATGGAGACGCGGTCGGAGGCGACCAGGATCAGGTCCGCGCCGTCGGCGTAGACGTCCCGGACCTTGCCCGAGTGCAGAAGTTCCACGGCGCTAAGTACACCACGGCGCAGTGCGTCGACAGGCGCGCCCACCGGCCGTCCCGCCCCACGTTGACACCCCCGGCCGGGGCCGGTGGAATGATCCGTCCACCCACCTTCGGAGAGACCGTGCGCGCTCAGTGGTCCGTACCCCGTCCCGGCCTCGACCGGCGGCGGTTCCTCGGCGCGCTCGCCGGGCTGCCGCTGCTCGCCGGCGGGCTGAGCGGCGGGCTGGCCGGTTGCAGCCCGGCGGAGGACGAGGCGGCGGCCGACGACGGCCCGATCGAGCTGTCGGTGTTCTGGTGGGGCGGCAACCGCCGGGCCCAGGTCACCGAGCAGGCGTTACGCCTCTACACGCAGCAGAATCCCCGGGTCAGCTTCCGGATCACCTGGCAGGGACTGAACGGCTACTACGACCGGCTCGCCACCCAGGCCACCGGCGGCAACGTGCCGGACCTGTTCCAGATCGACGACACGCTGCTCACCGAGTACGACCGCCGCGACATCCTGCTCGACCTCACCCGCCACACCACCGACGACCGACTCGACCTGCGCGGCCTGCCGGAGCAGTTGGCCCGGTACGGCCAGGTGGACGAGCGCACCGTGGCGGTGCCCGCCGCGCAGACCAACGCGGCGCTGGTGTTCAACCGGGACCTGCTGCGCCGGCTGGACGAGCCCGAGCCGCGCACCGGCATGTCCTGGAAGGAGTACGCCCGCTGGGCCGCCCGCGTCACCCGGGCCTCCGGCAACCGGGTCGCCGGCACCATGGATCCCTCCGGCGACTACCGGGCGCTCTGGCTCTGGCTGCGCGGGCAGGGCAGCGAGCTGTACCAGGGCCGGCAGCTCGGCTTCAGCTCGGCCGAACTGCTCGACTGGTTCGAGTTCTGGGAGGTCGCCCGCTTCGACCGGGCCACCCCGAGCGCCGCCCTGGTCGAGCAGGCGGACAGCGGCGAGCTGGCCCGGCAGCTCGTGGTCACCGGCCACGCCGCGGCGTCCTTCGCCTGGTCGCACCAGTTTCCGGAGCTGCAACGGCTGACCGACGACGAGTTGGGCGCGGTCGCCTTTCCCGGCACGCCGGCCGCGCAGTGGCCCCGCGCGTCGATGTACTGGGCCGGCTTCCGCGGGACCCGCCACCCGGGCGTGGTGGTGGACGTGCTCAACTTCCTGACCACGAACGTGGCGGCCGGCCGGGTCCTCGGCTTCGAACGCGGCCTCAGCCCCGGCACGCAGGTCCGCGCGTACGTCGCCGCCGACCTGACCGACCGGGCCGAGAAGCGGGTGGCCGCCCTGGGCGTGGAGCTGGCCGGGCTGGCCGGCCCGGCGCCCGCGCCGCCGCCGAAGGGGCACGCCACGGTGCGGACCCTGCTGATCGACGCGGCGGAGAGCATCCGGGGCAAGCGGGCCGGGGCCCGCACCGCGACCTCACGCTTCATGGCCCGGGCGAACGCCGCCCTCGCCGGAGGGTAAGGCGGGGCCCCCGCTTAACGCATTCGGTAGAGGAGGGGCCCCCGCCTAACACCGAGCGGCGTCAGCGCGGCGGACGGTTCCGCCGGTTCCGCATCAACATCAGCACCAGCAGCACGATCCCGCCGACCACCACCAGGCAGCAGAGCAGGCCGAGGATGCCGAAGCCACCGCCCCGGGAACGCCGTCGTGCGGCCTCCACCACGACCTCACCGGTCCCGGTCGACGCCCAGGCCGCAACCGGTACGAAGACCGAGAGCACGACCGTACCGATGACCGCGCTCAGGCGGCCCCACCATCTGTTCCATCCAGCCATGCCCCCCATCCTCGCCGAGGCGCGCAACCGGGGCACGCCGGACGGGACGGAAAGATCCGGACACGGCGAAGGCCCCGGAGCGAACTCCGGGGCCTTCACGATCTCGTAGCGGGGACAGGATTTGAACCTGCGACCTCTGGGTTATGAGCCCAGCGAGCTACCGAGCTGCTCCACCCCGCGTCGGTATGTGTACAGCCTATCGCATCCGGATCGCGGAGATCAGCCGGGTCCCCGATCCCGCCGGAGCCCGCGCCGGACCACCGAGCCCGGGCGCCAGCACCGGCACCGGCACCGGCACCGGCACCGGCACCGGCACCGGGGAAACGACGAAGGGCCCCGGAGCGAACTCCGGGGCCTTCACGATCTCGTAGCGGGGACAGGATTTGAACCTGCGACCTCTGGGTTATGAGC
>NZ_JBNCLA010000002.1:340352-444179 GCF_049841835.1 Micromonospora sp. DT227
GCCCAGCGAGCTACCGAGCTGCTCCACCCCGCGTCGGCTCGTTAACCCTAGCGCACCGCCCCGACGAGGCGCAAAACGGGTGCCCGACACGACCCGGGCCCGGGTTCCGGTGACCGTCGGGGCCACCGGGCCACGGGCCCGGAGTGTCGTCGCGCGAGGTCAGCCGCTCGGCGACGGCGAGGCCGAGGCCGGTGCCGACGGCGAGGCGCTGCCCGAGGGCGCCGGGTTGCCGGATCTGTTCGCCGCCGCCTGGGCCTGCTGGAACGCGGTCATCGCCTCGTCCAGCGCCTTCAACGCCCGCCCGTACCGCTCGAAGTCACCTGACGTCTGCGCGGCCTTGACCTCGGCGATGGCGGTCTGCACCTTGCCGGCCGCGTCGGCCAGCTCGCCGGTGAGCGGCGGCGGGGTGTTGGTGCCGCCGGCCGGTGGCGGGGTGTTGCCGTCGTCGCTCGGCGGCGGGGTGCCCGAGCCGGCCCGCTTACCCTGCTCGACCAACTGTTTGATGCCGTCGCTCAGGTTGTTGGCGAGCACCACGTACGAGCCGCCGTCACCGTACGAGAGCAGCACCTTCTGCAACAGCGGGTACGCGTCCTGGCTGCTGCTCTTCACGTAGACCGGCTCGACGTAGAGCATCCCGTCGGCGAACGGCAACGACAGCAGGTTGCCGTACTGCACCTGGGCCTGGTTGGAGGAGAGCAGGTTGAGCTGCTGACGGATGTCGCCGTTGTTGGTCATCTGTTGGTGGACCTGGGTCGGCCCGGAGATCCGGGTCTGGTCCGGCAACTCCAGCACCTCCAGGCGCGGCTGCCCGTCCACGTACGAGCCGGAGACCAGCGCGGCCAGGTTCTGCCGCCCGTTCGGGGTGACCGCCGAGGTCAACTGGAACCGTGGCCCGTCCTGCCCGGGGAACTGCGTGAACAGGTAGTAGGGCGGCTGCTTCTGCCCGCTGTCCGGCGCGTCCGGCACGTTCGGCACCTGCCAGAAGTCCTGGCCGGAGTAGAAGTCGCCCGGGTCGGTCACGTGGAACTTGGTGAGCAGGTTGCGCTGCACTTTGAACAGGTCGGCCGGGTAGCGGAAGTGCTCGGCCAGCTCCGCCGGGATGTCGCCCTTGGGCAGCACGACGTCGCCGCCGAACGCCTTGTTCCACGCCTTCAGCACCGGGTCGGTGTCGTCGTACGAGTAGAGCTTGACCGTGCCGTCGTACGCGTCGACGGTCGCCTTCACCGAGTTGCGGATGTAGTTGACGTTCTCCCGGGCGAGCTGGAACGTGCCCCGGCCGGTCAGCTCGTCGGCGGTCTCCGACTGGAGGTTGACCCGCTCGGCGTACGGGTAGGTCGCCGCCGTGGTGTAGCCGTCGATGATCCACAGCACGCGGCCGTTGACCACGGCCGGGTACGGGTCACCGTCGAGCGTGAGGAACGGCGCGACCTTCTCCACCCGGTCGCGCGGGTTGCGCACGTAGAGCAGCTTCGAGTTCTCGTTGACCGCCTCGGACAGCAGGAAGTTCGACTCCTGCTCCTTGATCGCGTAGAGCAGCCGCCGGGGGAACGAGCCGATCTTGACGCCGCCCTCGCCGCTGTAGGTGTAGTACTGCTCGCCGCCGGTCTGGGTGGGCCGGTCGAACTCGACGTTGCGGTCGCCGTTCTGCCCGACGATCGCGTAGTCGTCGGGCTCCATCCGCTCGCCGTAGTAGATCCGCGGCTGCTGGGCCGGGATCTCCTCGGTCGGCGAGGAACACGCCTCCTGCGCCTTCTCGCCGAGGAAGCCGGAGACGAAGTACGGCTGCCCGCCGCAGACCACCTGGTTCGCCGGCGCGGCCACCAGGCCGTACCCGTGGGTGTAGACGGTGTGCCGGTTGATCCAGTTGCTCTGCTGGTCGGTCAGCTCGCCGTAGTTGATCTCCCGGACGCCGACCACGTAGTCGGAGGTCTTGTCCTTGACCGCGTACCTGTCGATGTCCAGCTTCGAGCCGAAGTCGTAGAAGCCACGCACCTGCTGGAGCTGCGTGTAGGTCTCGGAGACGAGCTGCGGGTCGAGCAACCGGATGTTCGACACCACCGAGGTGTCCGTGGACAGGCTGGCGGGTGGCACGAGGTTGCTGGCCGCGTACGGTGTGGTCTTCGTGCCGTCGAGGCTGAACGCGGACCGGGTCGCCTTGATGCTGCGTTCGATGTACGGCGCCTCCTTGTCCCGGGCGCTCGGCTTCACCTCGAACGTCTGCACCGCCCACGGGTAGATGCCGCCGATCGCCACCGCGGAGACGCCGAGCAGGGCCAGCGAGATGCCGGGCCAGACCAGGTTCCGCATCACCGCGTTGGAGAACACGATGATCGCGACGGCCACCAGGACGGAGATCCAGGCGAGGATCTCCTTCGCCGGGAGCAGCGCGTTCACGTCGGCGTAGCCGGCGCCGTAGAGCTTCGCGCCCTCGTTGTACTCCAGCAGCATGGCGCGCCGGTCCAGCACGTACGCGACGGCCTTGAGCAGGACGAAGACGGCGACCAGCGTGCTCAGGTGGGCGCGGGCGGAGTTGGTCATCCGGTCCCCGACGCCCTGGAGGCGGACCCCGCCGAAGACGTAGTGCACGGCCAGCGCGCCGAGCAGGGCCAGCACCACCGCGGTGAAGCCGACGCCGAGCACGTAACGCCAGAACGGGAGCTGGAACACGTAGAAGCCGACGTCGACGCCGAACTCCGGGTCCTTGACGCCGAAGTCGCCGCCGTTGCGGAACAGCAGCCACTGGGCCCACCGGGTCTGCGCGGAAAGCCCGGCGAAGAGCCCGACGACGGCGGAGACCAGCGCGATCCAGGTGCCGAGCCGGGGGCTCAGCAGCATCCGGTAGCGCTCCAGCGTGGCCTGCTCGGCCGAGTGCGGACGCATCCGGGGCCGCAGCCGGTACGCCAGCCAGAGGTTACCGGCGATGATCACCGCCATCCCCACGCCGACCACCAGGAACAGCAGCAGCCGGGTGGCGAGCACGCCGGTGAAGACCTGGGTGTACCGGACCTCGTCGAACCAGAGCCAGTCGGTCCAGGCGTTGACCCCCCACCCGAGCAGGGTGAACAACACGAACACCCCGACCAGGACCCCGATGGTGACGCGTCCGCGTCGGCTCATCCTCGGCAGGGGACTGCTACGCATGACCACTATTGGCTCCGCACGTTTGATGTGATCGGCTCCGACCAGGCACCCAAGAGTACGGGGTGTTCCTGAACACGTCGGGTCAAGGTCACGTCACGATCGCCCCCGGGCCGGTGACCGGTCCTGCTCAGCAGCGTGTCGGTTGCCCCCCGGCACGCAGCGTCTCCAGCGCCTTGAGCGCGTCGTCGAGCGTCGCCACCCTGAGCAACGGCAGATCCGGTTGCGGGTTACGGACCGCCTCGGCGCAGTTGTCCGCCGGGACCAGGAAGACCTTCGCCCCGGCGTCCTTGGCGCCGACCAGCTTCTGCGCGATGCCACCGATCGGGCCGACGCGGCCCTCGTCGTCGATGGTCCCGGTGCCGGCGACGATCTTCCCGCCGGTCAGGTCGGCCGGCTCCAGCTTGTCGATGATGCCCAGCGTGAACATCAGGCCGGCGCTCGGCCCGCCGATGTCCCCGAGGTCGATCTTCAGGGTGAACGGGTGCGGCTGCTGCTGGTCGATCTCGACTCCGATGCGCGGCCGGCCGTCCTGCTCGCGGCTGGTCACCGTGGCGGTGCCCGGCGTACCGCCCCGGGTGTAGCCGATCTTCAGCGCGGTGCCGGCCGGCTTGGCCCGGATCAGCTCGGTGAGCTTGGCCGCGCTGGTCACCGGCGCCCCGTCGACCGAGGTGAGCACGTCGTCCGCGCGGAGCACGTCCGTCGACGGCCCACCCGGCGTGACGGTCTTGACCAGCACCTTGATCGGGTAGCCCAGCTCGCGCAGGGCCGCCGTCTCGGCGCTGGTCTGCGAATTCTGGAAGTCCTCCGCGTTGCGCTTCTCGACCTCCTCCTGCGACTCCCCCGGCGGATAGACCAGCTCGCGGGGCACCACCGCCTCGTCGGAGGAGAACCAGCCGGCCAGCGCCGACCGCAGCCGGACCGTGGGCTGCACACCGACCGTGGTGAGCCGGAGCTGCCCGGCGGAGGTGGACGTCGCGCGGCCGGAAACCTGGATGATCTCCTTGCCGTTCTCACTGCCGAGCGTGTTGACGGTCGGGCCGGGGCCGAGCACCACGTACGGCAGGGGCACGCTCAGCACGCCGACGCTGAGCAGGGCGGTGAGCAGGGCACCGAGCAGGACGGTCACGCCGCGACGTCTCATGCGCCAGAGCGTACCGATCCGTCCCCCACCGTCCGGCGCGGTGACCGGCGGACTTCGCCCTCAGCGCAACGCCGACGGGCCCGACCTGCGGCGGGGCCCGCGTACCGTAGACGTCGTGCCTGATATTCCGTTCGGCTTCGCGCTCCCGGGTGGGCAACCACCAGACCCCAACGATCCCGCGCAGATGCAGCAGTTCATGTCGCAGTTGCAGCACCTGCTGTCCGCGCCGGGCAGCGGGCCGGTCAACTGGGACCTCGCCCGACAGGTCGCCGCGAGCCAGCTCGCCGCCACCGGCGACCCGGCGGTCTCGCCGTTCGAACGCAACGCGGTGGAGGATGCGCTCCGCATCGCCGACCTCTGGCTGGAGCCGGCCACCTCGTGGCCCTCCGGCATCCGTTCGTCGGTCGCCTGGAACCGCAACGAGTGGATCTTCAAGACGCTCGACGTGTGGCGCAAGCTCTGCGACCCGGTGGCCAGCCGGATGGTCGGCGCGATGGGCGACCTGGTGCCGCCGGAGGCCCGCGCCCAGCTCGGCCCGATGCAGTCGATGGTCGCCACGCTGGGCGGCGCGCTCTTCGGCGGCCAGCTCGGCCAGGCCCTCGGCTCGCTCGCCGCCGAGGTGCTCTCCGCCGGCGACATCGGCCTGCCGCTGGGCCCCGCCGGCGCCGCCGCGCTCATCCCCGCCAACATCAAGGCGTACGGCGAGGGCCTGGAACTGCCGGAGGACGAGGTACGCCTCTACGTGGCCCTGCGCGAGGCCGCCCACCAGCGCCTCTTCCAGCACGTGCCGTGGTTGCGCGGGCACGTGCTGACGGCGGTGGAGAACTACGCCGCCGGCATCCGGGTCAACCGGGAGGCGATCGAGGAGGCGATGGGCCGGGTCGACCCGACCGACCCGGAGTCGATGCAGGCGATCGCCCTGGAAGGCATCTTCACCCCCGAGGACACCCCGGCGCAGAAGGCCTCCCTGGCCCGACTGGAGACCGTCCTCGCCCTGGTCGAGGGCTGGGTGTGCCACGTGGTGGACAGCGCGGCCGGTGACCGCCTGCCCAACGTCGTACGCCTCGGCGAGGCGTTCCGCCGCCGGCGCGCCGCCGGTGGCCCCGCCGAGCAGACGTTCGCCGCCCTGGTCGGCCTCGAACTGCGACCGCGTCGGCTGCGCGAGGCGACCGTGCTCTGGGCGGCGCTGACCGAGCAGCGCGGCATCGCCGGCCGGGACGCGATCTGGGGCCACCCCGACCTGCTGCCCTCGGACGACGACTTCGCCGCCCCGGAGGCGTTCGCGGCGACCGGCAGCGACCTCGACGAGGAACTGGCCAACTTCGACTTCTCCGCGCCGGGCGCGCCCGAGGAGCCGACTCCGGGCGAGGACGACGGCAGGTCCTGACGCCACACGTCGACCGGGGTCCGCACGGACATCCGTGCGGACCCCTGCCCGTCCTGCGGGTCACCGCCGCGCTCCGGCGCGCCTCACTGCGCACCGCCCGACGCGCCTCACCGCGCACCGCCCGACGCGGCCCACCGTGCGCCGTCCGCCACGCCTCACCCGCGCACCGCCACCGCGCACCGTCGGGAGTGCGCGGCGCAGCCGTCGCGGACGGGTGACCGGACGCGTCCCGTCGACGACCTCGACCGCTGCCGGTCGAGGAAGGTACCCGGGTGCCTACGGACCTGATGGCGTAACCGACTCACCGCGGCAGCGGTCGCGGAAGTCGCTGTCGATCCGCGAGCCGGCCGGACCGCGACGCACCCTCGCCACCACGCTTGACCCGTCCACGCCCTCAAGGTGGTAAGCGCGGAGAAGGGATGCTCCGGCCGCTCAGGCACGTGCGGACGACGCCCAAGGCCCCGACCCGGCCCAGCCACCAAGCGAGGCCGGCTGGCGAGGTCCAGAGCAGGGCGGCCCGGAGCAGGCGGGCCGAGTAGGCGAGCCGAGGGGGCAAGCGGGCAGGCGGGCCGGAGCGGGCGGTCAGCTCGGGTGGCCGGAGAGCAACGCCCGGGTCGCGTCCCATCCCTCGAACGCCGGATCCAGGGCGCCGAGGTCGGCCGGGCCGCGCAGGCGTCGCCAGCCGGCGGTCACCGCCACGTCGCCGGGCCGGGGCGCGGCGGCCCGAACCTCGCCCGGCACGGCCGTGTCGAGGTCCAGCACGGGCACCCACTTCGGTACGGGCAGGCGCGCGGCCACCCCGAGCAGGCCCGGCCCGTTCCCCTCCGCCGGGGCCACGGCCAGCGGCCGGCTGGACAGCGGCCGGAGCAGCTTGCCGAGGGTGAGACCGGGCACGTCGGGCGCGTCGGCGGCGACCACGGCAGCCTGGTCGTAGCCGGTGAGCGCCGCGAAGACGGCGTTCGGGGTGGGCTCGGGCACCTCGTGCACGGAGGTGCCGGGCCAGACCACCGCGTCGGCCAGCCAGCGGTCCGCCGGAGTGACCGCCACCGCGGTCTCCACCTCGTTCAGCGTGGCCAGCAGGTCCACCACGTCCTCGGCGAGGGCGGTCCGCCACCGGGCCGGCTCGATTCCCGGCGGCACCCAGGTCACCGGGCCGAGCAACGCCACCACCACACGTCGGACCATTCGCCGACCCTAACCCCGCGCCCACCATCCCGCCCCTCGCCACCTCCGCAGGGCGGCACATCCCCACCACGCCCAACACCGCCGCGCGGCCCGCCTGGGACGCCGGGCGCTGGGGCGGGGCGGGCGGGGCGGGGGCGGACGGCGGGCAGGGCGACGGGCGACTGGGCAGGGCGGAGGGGCGGGTCAGGGGAGGCCGGCGGTGGCGGCGACGCCCTCCAGGTAGCCGCGGGCCCGTTCGGCGCGGGGATAGCGGGCGACCAGGGCCCAGAACTGGGCGTTGTGGCTGGGCACGATCAGGTGCGTCAGCTCGTGCAGCAGGACGTAGTCGATCACCCAGTCGGGCATGTCCTGGATCCGGTGGGAGATCCGGATGGTGCGGTCGGCCGGGGTGCAGGAACCCCAGCGGCCGTTCTGGTTGGTCACCCAGCGGACGCTCGCCGGCTCCGCGGCCGACCCGTGCTCCGGCAGGTAGAGGCCGATCAGGCGGGTGGCCCGGGCGAGCAGTTCGGCGTCCGAGCGGGCGAACCGGCCCTCCCGGGCGGCCAGCCGGGCCAGCATCCGGTCGACCCACTCGCTCTCCTCGGCCCGGGAGAACTGGTCGGGGATGAGCACGACGACGCGCTCCCCGTCCCGGTACGCGGACACCGTGCGTCGCCGGCGCTGGCTGCGCCGCACCTCGACGACGGGCTTCCGCGTCCCGGCCATTACCGGGCCGCGCAGCCTCGGTTGACTGTCACGAGGGAAAGCTAATGCGTACTGACCAGGGCTCCGCAAGAGTAAACAAGACGACACGCGCCCGGAAAATGGCGATTGGTTGTCAGGAGTCCTGAAAAATTTCTTTGCGACGGTAGGTAACCATCACCCGCCGGCCGTCGCTCACGTTAGGTGATCTACGACGGGCCGGTGGCGGCGGGGCCACCCGAAGGGGATCTGAGCGCATTTACCCGGCGTGTCCCCCCGAAACTCACTTATCAGACGTTACTCGACGTGCACACTCTCGTCGTCGACTTGCTCACAGAGTCGGCGTACAGCTGACATGGAACCACCCAGACCTGGGTAGGGTCCGCCAACCAGTGATCAGGAGACTGATCACGGAGAACGCCCGGCGCCGGTCCACGTGTGGCCCGTCGCAGGGATAACCCGCCGGGACACCTCCGGCGGACGAGACGAGGAGGCTACCGTGGCCGAGCAGGCCCAGACCTACAACGGTTACTGCGTCAAGTGCAAGGAGAAGCGGGACTTCGAGGGGCACGTGGAGGTCTCGAAGACCGGCATGAACATGGCCAAGGGCAAGTGCCCGGTGTGCGGCACAACAGTGAACCGCATCCTGGGCAAGGCGAAGGTCTGACCCGTTCGGGTCGTCCGGGGGAGGGGTGGCCACGGCCGCCCCTCCCCCGTCGCGTATCCGACATCACTACCGGCGAGTTGTGGAAAACCGGCGCGCTCCTGTGGACAACGCTGGCTACGGCATGGTGAGCCTGTGGAAAACGAGCGACTGAGCGCACGGACACGGTCACCATTCGTGGCGTGACGCATCCAACTCCGCTTCCCCGCCCCACGCTGCTGCCCGGCCTGACCAGGCTGTGGCGCGACCGGCGCACGCTCCAGCTGGGCATGGAGCCCGGCCCGGCGGTGCTGGTCGAGGTGTCCACCCCCGGCACCACCCACCTGCTCGACCTGCTCGACGGCACCCGTAGCGAACGTGCCGTCCTGGCCGCCGCCACCGCCGCCCGGGTGCCGGCGGGCGAGGCGCGTGCCCTGCTCGACGCGCTCCGGGACGCCGGCCTGGTCGTACCAGCGCAGACGCTGCTCCCCCGCGACCTCACCGGGCCGGTCCGGGCCCGGTTGACCGCGGAGGCGGACGCCCTGGCCCTGGCCGCGCGCGACCTGCCCGGCACGCCGGCACGGCTGCTGCGCCGCCGCCGGGCCGCCCGGGTGCTCGTGACCGGTGCGGGCCGGCTCGGCGCCGCGGTCGCCGTGGCGCTGGCCCAGGCCGGGGTGGGGCACGTCGTACCCGAGCTGTCCGGCCCGGTCCGCGCCGGTGACCTGGTCGGGACCGGCCTGACCGGCGCGGAGCTGGGTCGACCGCTGGCCGCGGCGGTGGGC
Organism: Micromonospora sp. DT227; assembly: GCF_049841835.1. NCBI lineage: Bacteria > Bacillati > Actinomycetota > Actinomycetes > Micromonosporales > Micromonosporaceae > Micromonospora > Micromonospora sp. DT227. The sequence goes on from NZ_JBNCLA010000002.1 coordinate 349,313, forward strand.
GCGGCGCTGGGCCGGTGTGCGCCGGGCACGGCCACCGGGCCGCTGCGGTCCGGCCGCCCCGACCTGGTGGTGCAGCTCGGCGTCGGCCGGCCGGCCGAGGCGCTCGCCATCGGGTACGCCCACCGACGACAACCCCACCTCCTGCTCGACCTGCGCGGCGGGGTACCCGTGGTCGGGCCGCTGGTCCGCCCGCCCGCCGGTCCCTGCCTGCGCTGCCTCGACCTGCACCGCGCCGACCGCGATCCGGACTGGCCGGCGCTCGCCGCCCAGCTCGCGACCGACCGGGGCGAGCCGGGCTGCGCGGCCACCACCCGGCTCGCCGCGGTGGCGTTCGCGGCGGCCGAGGCGCTGGCCCAGCTCGACGGCGGCACCCCGGAGACGCTCGGCGCGGCGGTGGAGGTGCACCGGGCCGGTCGTCTCCGGCACCGCCGGTGGCCCCCGCACCCCTCCTGCGGCTGCTGCGGGCGTCGCCCGATCCGGTCGGCCCTACCCGCTCCCGGGCGCACGGCAGCAGCGAGCCCCTCCCGTCGGTAACAATGGCCGGGTGACCGACATCCCGCGCCGCGCCGTGTCCCGCACCGCCAAACTCGCCGCCCTGCCGCTCGGATTCGCCGGTCGAACCGTCCTCGGGATGGGCAAGCGGGTGACCGGCCTCGCGTCCGACGTCATCTCCGCCGAGATCCAGCAGCGCACCGCCGAGCAGTTGTTCAGCGTCCTCGGGCAGCTCAAGGGCGGTGCGATGAAGTTCGGTCAGGCCCTGTCGGTCTTCGAGGCGGCGCTGCCCGAGGAGGTCGCCGCGCCCTACCGGCAGGCGCTCACCAAGCTCCAGGAGGCCGCCCCGCCGCTGCCCGCGGCGACCGTGCACAAGGTGCTGGCCGAGCAGCTCGGGCCGGACTGGCGGGACCGGTTCGTCTCCTTCGACGACACCCCGGCCGCCGCGGCCAGCATCGGCCAGGTGCACCGGGCGGTCTGGCGCGACCCGGGTTACGGGCCGGACGGCGGCCCGCTGCACCGGGACGTGGCCGTGAAGATCCAGTACCCGGGCGCCGGCGAGGCCCTGCTCGCCGACCTCAAGCAGCTCTCCCGGCTGGGCGGCATGTTCCGGGCCATCCAGCCGGGCCTGGACGTCAAACCGCTCCTGGCCGAGCTGCGCGAGCGGATCACCGAGGAGCTGGACTACGAGCTGGAGGCCGAGTCGCAGCGGGCCTTCGCCGCCGCGTACGCGGACGACCCGGACATCTTCATCCCGGAGGTGCTCGACGCCGCGCCCCGGGTGCTGATCACCGAGTGGGTGGAGGGCATCCCGCTGTCCACCATCATCCGGGAGGGCACCGAGGAGCAGCGGAACGAGGCCGGGCGGCTGATGGCCGAGCTGCACCTCTCCGCGCCGGAGCGGGCCGGGCTGCTGCACGCCGACCCGCACCCGGGCAACTTCCGGTTGCTGCCCGACGGCCGCCTCGGTGTGATCGACTTCGGCGCGGTGGCCCGGATGCCGGAGGGCACGCCCGAGCCGATCGGCCGGATCGCCGCGCTGGCGCTGCGCGGGGACGCCGCCGGGGTGGTGGACGGGCTGCGCGACGAGGGCTTCGTCAGCCGGACCGAGCCGATCGACGCCCAGGGGGTGCTCGACTTCCTCCGCCCGATGCTGGAGCCGATCGCCGCCGACGAGTTCCGCTTCACCCGGGCCTGGCTGCGGGGAGAGGCGGGCCGGCTGGCCAGCCCCCGCTCCCCCGCGTACCAGCTCAGCCGGCAGCTCAACCTGCCGCCGTCGTACCTGATGATCCATCGGGTGACGCTGGGGTCGATCGGGGTGCTCTGCCAGTTGGAGGCGAAGGCGTCCTACCGGGCCATCCTGGAACGCTGGCTGCCCGGCTTCGCGGCGGTGGCCTGACGACACGGGTACGTCGAAGGGGCGGTGACCATCGGGTCACCGCCCCTTCCTCAGTTGTTCGCTCTAGAGAACGCCCAGGTCGCGTGCCGACTGGCTGCGACTCCGCATGGCGACGGTACGGGCGGAACGGGTTGCCTCAGTGCTCGTGGTGGTGCGACCGGCCTGAGGCCGGCGCATTCGAGCCCTGGACAACGCTTCGTGGAGTAGTTGCATCTCGGTTCCGTTCGGCAGGTGCAGCACTGGTTTCTCTCTCTCGTTCGGCCGGTGGAGGGACACCGGCGTCGGTCGGCTTCGGAACGTCGGTGTGTCAGGCTGCCAGCCGGACGGCGCTACGCGACTCGGACAGCCCGCTGGCCGCCAGTCGCGCCTCCGCCTCGACCCGGAGCTGGGCGTCGCGGGCGAGGTCCTCCTTACGCGGACGGCCACGGGGCCGCTTGCGCGGGACGACCGCGCCACGCTCGAAGATCTCGCCGCCCCAGACGCCCCAGGGCTCGGCCCGCTCCACCGCCCCGGCCAGGCACTCGACGCGCAGCGGGCAGTCCCCGCAGAGCGACTTGGCCAGCTCGAGCTCGGCGGGCGAGTCGGAGAACCACAGGTCGGGGTCGAACTTCCGGCAGGGCAGGTTCGCCTCCATCTCGACGCTCACGTCGAGTGGGGCCAACGCCAGACTCATCCTCCGGTCACCTCTCTCTCACTTCGATCTCGTGGATCGCATTCGGTACTTCGGCGGGGCAAAAAACTGAGGCCGCGGATCCCGGTAGCGGGTTCCGCGGCCTCGAGGTGAGCCGGTGGTCTGATGGATCAGACCGGTCTACCTCGAGGTGGAACGCCGCGGACATCGGTGCGCTTCTTGCCGCCATCGATGCCCATGCCCGTGAAGCCACTGGTCCCCTCGACTCCGCGCAACGGTGCAACGGTCAGGTTCAGCTCGGCCTGAACCTGGGCCTGGTGCACCTGCGGAGCCGACGGTCGAGCGGCAAGGGCCACCCGGACAGCCGACAGCGGAGCGCAGGCAGCTGGCATCGCCGCCGGACGCTCGTAGGTGTAAATCTCCATTGGTGCCACCTCCCTGACTTTCCTCGTGCCGACCATGGACTCATCCCCCGTGAGCAGCCAGAACGGCGCCGCTCGCGTGGTGTGTCCTGAGGCTATTCCTCGCCCTCGGGGGAGGGCAAACGATTTACGGACTGATTTCCAAAGTTTTCTGCGGGCAGAACGTCGTCCACCGTGGCGCCGGCCACCAGGGCCAGCACCGGGTCGCCGTAGAGCCCCACCTTCCGGGGCCCGATGCCGGCGATCGCGACCAGCTCCTCGGTGCGTCCCGGCTTCCGCTCCGCCAGCGCGGTGAGCGTGGCGTCGGTGAAGACCACGTAGGCCGGCACCCGCTGCGCGCCGGCCACCCGCTGCCGCCAGTCGCGCAGCCGCTCGTACAGCTCCTCGTCCAGGTCCGACGGGCAGGTGGGGCAGCGGCCCAGCTTGCGGTCCGCGCCGGCGAGCAGCGTGGCGCCGCAGATCCGGCAGGAGACCACCTGCGGTCGTCGCCGCTCGGCCCGCCGGGCCGGGCTGCCGGCGCCGGCCCGCTCACCGCCGCCCGAGCGGTCGAGCTGTGGCAGGAAGCGGGACGGCCGCCGGGCCCGGCCGCCGGGCGAGCGCGCCGCCGCGTACGACAGCCAGAGCCACTCCCGGGCCCGGGTGATGCCCACGTAGAGCAGCCGCCGCTCCTCCTCGACCTGCTCGGGCGTCTTCGCGTACGTGGTGGGCAGCGTGCCCTCGGCCAGCCCGACCAGGAACACCGCGTCCCACTCCAGGCCCTTCGCCGAGTGCAGCGAGGCCAGCGTCACGCCGTCCACGGTGGGCACGTGCTGCTGGGCGGCCCGCCGGGCCAACTCCTCGGTGAAGCCGGCCAGCGTCACCTGACGTTCGACCGTGGCGGCCTCCCCGATCGGCAGCACCTCGGGCGTGGCCGCGTACTCCTCGGCGAGCTGGAGCAGCGCGGCGAGCGCCTCCCAGCGCTCGCGGGCGGCGCCGCCGGCCGGCGGCGCGTCGGGTGCCCAGCCGACCGCGGCGAGCCCCTCCACCACGGCGGCCGGCAGCGGCGTCTCCCCGGGGATGGACCGGGTGGCGGCGCGCAGCGCGATCATCGCCTGGCGCACCTCGGGCCGCTCGAAGAACCGCTCCGCGCCCTGGAGCACGTACGGCACCTCGGCCTCGGAGAGCGCCTTCTCGTACGCCTCGGACTGCGCGTTGGTGCGGAACAGCACCGCGATCTCGCGGGCCGGGGTGCCGCCGGCCACCAGCGCCCGGCAGCGGGCCGCGACGGCGGCGGCCTCGGCCGGCTCGTCGGTGAAGATCCGCAGTTCCGGCTCGGGGCCGGGCCGGCGCTGGCCGTGCAGCTCCAGCCGCAGCCGCGCCTCGGCGCCCCGGGCCTGCGAGATCACCGCGTTGGCCAGGCCCACCACCTGCGGGGTGGAGCGGTAGTCGCGGACCAGCCGCACCACCGTCGCGCCTCGGTGGTGGCGGGGGAAGTCGACCAGGTACGACGAGGTCGCGCCGGTGAACGAGTAGATCGTCTGGCTGGCGTCGCCGACCACGGTAAGGTCGTCGCGCCCGCCGAGCCAGACGTCCAGCAGCCGCTGCTGGAGCGGGTTGACGTCCTGGTACTCGTCGACCACGAAGTGGCGGTACTGGCTGCGCACCTGCTCGGCCACGTCCGGGTGCTCCTCGATCCCCCAGACCGCGGCGCGCAGCATGTCCTCGAAGTCGATCACCCCGTTGCCGCGCTTGAGCCGCTCGTACGCGACGAACACCTCCGCCACCCGCGCCGGCTCGTACGGCGTCTCGCGTCGCGCCTTGGCCGCCGCGACCACGTATTCGTCCGGCTCGACCAGGGAGGACTTGGCCCACTCGATCTCGGCGGCGAGGTCCCGCGCGGCGGCCCGGTCGGTGCGCAGGCCCAGCTTGGCGGCGGCCAGCGTGACCACCCGCACCTTGCTGTCCAGCAGCTCCGGCATGGCCCGCCCGGCCAGCAGCCGGGGGGCGAAGTAGCGGACCTGGCGCAGCGCCGCGGCGTGGAACGTGCGCGCCTGGACACCGCCCACCCCGATCACCGTGAGACGGCTGCGCATCTCGGCCGCCGCGCGGGCGGTGAACGTGACCGCCAGCACGTGCCGGGCGGCGATGTCGCCGGACAGCGCGCGGTAGGCGATCCGCGACGTCACCGCCCGGGTCTTGCCGGTGCCGGCGCCGGCCAGGATGCAGACCGGGCCGGCCGGGGCGGTCACCGCCGACCGTTGCTCCGGATCGAGCCCGGCCAGCACCCGTTCCGCCGCTGAGTGAACCCCCACGACAGGGAATCATCCCAGCCCCGTCCGACGTTGCAGCGGTTAGCCTGGCCTGATCGGACCGGGCGCGGGCCCACTCTTGGAGGACCAGACCATGTTGACGATGTATTCCACCACGTGGTGCGGCTACTGCCACCGGCTGAAGTCGCAGCTCGACCGGGAGGGCATCGCGTACGAGGTGGTCGACATCGAGCAGAACCCGACGGCCGCGGAGTTCGTGATGGGCGTCAACGGCGGCAACCAGACCGTGCCGACGCTGCGCTTCGCCGACGGCAGCGCCCTGACCAACCCCTCGATCAACCAGGTCAAGCAGCACCTCGCCGCGCTGCCCGGCTGACCTGCCCGCACCCGCCCCGGTCGGCCGCACCCGGATTCCGGGTGCGGCCGACCGGCGCCGGTCACGGCGTCCGGCGCCGGCGGCTGGCGGCGAGCAGCTCGTCGTCGAGCGGCCGGCGGGGCGTCGGGACGCGGGCCGGGCCGGCCGTCCCCGGCGGGGTGAGGCGACGACCCCGCCAGAGGTAGAGTCCGCCGCCCGTGGTGACGGTTCCGACCAGCACGAACAGCAGCCGGTAGTCGAAGACGCCGACGAGCAGCGCGCCGGTGCCGATGGAGACCGCCTGCGGCCCGCTGACCAGCGCCCGGGACGCGGCGGTGACCCGGCCCAGCAGCGCCGGCGGGGTCCGTCGTTGGACCAGCGTGTACAACCCCACCATGGTCAGCGGCAGCGAGACGCCGGCCAGCAGCAGCGCCGCCACCCCGAGCCAGAGCCGGGGGTACGCCAGCGCCAGCGCGGCCGGGCCGAAGAACGTCACGCCGGTGGCCAGCGCGCCCAGCTCACCGAGCCGACGGACCACGGCGGCGGAGAGCAGCCCGCCGACCAGACCGCCCATCCCCTGCACCATGAACAGCACACCGACGAACGCGGCGTCGCGGTGCAGGCCCAGGTCGACGTACGCGAAGATCAGCGACTCGGTGAAGCCCATCACCAGCGAGGCGACGCCGTAGCCGACCAGGGCCCGGCGCAGCGCCGCCTCCCGGGCCAGGTGACGCAGCCCGGCGCCCAGTCCGGCCGGCCAGCGGCTCCCGGGCCCGGTCGGTGTGCTCTCCTCCGCCCGGAGCAGCCCGACCACGGCGGCGGCGACCAGGAACCCGGCCATGGCCAGGAGCACCAGCAGCCAGCCCCCGACGGCGGCGTAGATGCCGGCCCCGGCGAGCGGCCCGACCAGCCGCAGCCCCTGCCGGACGGTCTGCAGGGCCCCGTTCGCGTCGGCCAGCAGGTCGGCCGGCACCAGGTGCCGGATCAGCCCGTTGAGCACGGCGGTCAGCGTGATCGAGGAGAGGCCGTAGAGCGCCGCGACCAGGTAGATCACCCAGACGTCCCCGCGGTCCCGCACGGTGAGCAGCGGGCCGAGGAGTACGGCGGCGAGCAGGTTGGCGGCGATGAAGAAGGGCCGGCGGCGGTAGCGGTCGATCACCCAGCCGACCAGCGGGGCGAGCGCCATCGGCGCGATCACGGCGAAGATGGTGGCTCCGGCCATGCTGTCCGAGCCGGTCAGGTCCTTCACCCAGACGGCGAGCGCGAGCAGCAGGATCGACTCCGCCGCCAGGCTCGCCACCATCGCGGCGAAGAGCAGGCGGAAGTCGGGGCGGCGCAGGACGGTGCGCATCGGTTTCCCTCCGGCAGGTGCGCCCGTGGGCGCGTCGGGGCGGGCGCCGGCGAAGGCGCTCTCCACAGTCCTCTTTTTGTCTCTCGTGACACGCCCTCGCCGGACCTGCCGACACCGGTCGCGCCGTCCATACTGACCGTGGGGGGCGAATTCCATACAGTTACCGTCGCGTCTCGCGACGGTCGACGGAAAAGAGGACGCCGTGCCTCCTGCCGTACCAGGCCCGTTTCTACGCCGTCGCCGCCTCGGCATCGAGCTGCGCCGGCTCCGCGAACAGGCCGGTCTCACCGGTGACCAGGTCATCGAGGGGATCGGCTGGGCCTCCGCCTCCAAACTGTCCCGCCTGGAGAACGGCCGCAGCCGGCCCGACCCGGACGACGTGGACGCGCTGCTCACGCTCTACGGCGTCGCCGCCGGGCTGCGCGCGGAGCTGACCGGGATCGCCCACGAGGCCGGCGACATGCGCGGCTGGCTGCGCAACTTCCCGGTGATGACCCAGCAGCAGCGCGCCTTCGCCGAGCTGGAGGCGGGCTGCGCGGAGATCTCCGAGTACAACCCGGTGCTGGTGCCGGGGCTGTTGCAGACCCCCGGCTACGCCCGGCACCGGATCCGGTCCGCGGCCCGGGTGGCCGAGGAGGCGGGCGATCCGGAGTCGGAGAATCCGGAGGCCGAGGTGGGCGCCCGGCAGGCCCGCCAGTCGCTGCTGGTCCACGTGCCGCGGTACACCGCCGTGCTGGAGGAGGCCGCGCTGGACCGGCGCGCCGGCCCGCCGGACGTGCTGCGGGACCAGCTCGTCCACCTGTGCGAGCTGGCCGACATGCCGAACGTGGAGCTGCGCCTGCTGCTCCGGGACACCCGGGTCGGCGACTGGTACGTCCCGCCGACCGCGTTCTCGCTCTACCGGTTCGCCGACCCGCTCGATCCGGAGACGCTGGCCATCGAAAGTGGGTTCACCGACGTCATGTCGACCGAGGTGAACACCCTAAATCGCTATAAAGTGGTGTTCGAGTGGCTATGCAAGTCGGCACTCTCCGCATCGGACACCCTCTCCTGGCTGACCGAGGCGACCGGACGGCCGACCGGCACGGCAGTCGAGTCCACGGCGGCGTACGGGCCGGCAACGGCGCCGACCCAGCGCCGCCGTGACTCGGGGCGCCTCACGTCGGAACGGTGATCCCCGCGCCGACGTCGGCGTCGCTCGTCCCCATCGGAGCACCTCACCAGGAGCAGGACACCATGAACCAGATCCACACCAGCACGACCTCCCTCGCCGGCGCCGCCTGGCGCAAGAGCACCCGCAGCCAGACCTCGAACTGCGTGGAGGTCGCGCCGCTCGGCACCGGGCCGGCGACCATGGCGTTGCGGGACAGCAAGGACCCGAGCGGGCCGGTGCTGCTGTTCAACCGGGCCGGCTGGCTCGGCTTCATCGCCGGCGCGAAGAACGGCCAGTTCGACCTGAACTGATCCGGCGAGGGCCCGGGGGCCGTCGGCGTCACGCCGGCGGCCCCTCGCACGTCCACCCCGGACAACCGTCCTGACCTGCCCTCCCCCGAACGGTCGAGCCGCCTCGTTTCACTTGCTGGGACGACCTGCCGGCGTACGATGTCGCTTGAGTGACGTGGAAGTTCCACCGCGTATCCGTCCACTTCCGGGGGACACCATGCGGTTCCTGATCGTCCGCACCGAGATCCGTAGCGCCGGCGACGCCGACCTCGCCGCCGCCTGGGCCGGCGGGGGACGGCTGCGGGACGAGACCCGTGCGCCGGAACCACGTCGTCAGGTCGTGCACGCCGAGAACCGGGACGCCGCCCTCCTGCTCGCCCGCGCCCTGTCCGCCGTCGGGGCGGTCCGTGCCGGCCGGCACCGGGTCAAGGTGCTGCCCATCGAGGAGCCCACCCCAGGCCGCCCCTACCGATGGGTCGGCGCATGATCCGCCACTGACGTCCGTCGTGGCCGGACCGGCTCCCCCGCCGTGCTCCACGCCTCACCCGGCCACGACGGCCCGTGTTCCCGGCCCCGGACCGCCGCGGCAACGACGGTCCCGGGCCGGGACCGCGTAAGGAGGGGCCCCCGCTTAACGCCTACGGCATAGGCGGGGCCCCTTCTCAACGCACCGGCTCGGGGTTGGCGGCTCGCCGCGGCGGGGACCGCGTCCGCGCCCGGCCGCCCCGGTCAGCAGTGGCCGTCGAGCCAGCGGTGCACCAGGAACAACGCGATCGACGACGGTGGGGGCAGCAGCAGGCGGTCCCCGCCGTCCGCCCGGACCGACTCGCCGGCAAGCGCGGCGCCGATCTCCCGGCGGCTGAACCACCGCGCGTGCGCGATCTCGGTCGGGTCGACCCGGATCGGCTCGTCGGCGTCGGCCCGGGCCAGGAAGCCGAGCATCAGTGAGCCGGGGAACGGCCAGGCCTGGCTGGACACGTACGCGATCTCCCCGACCGCGACGCCGACCTCCTCGTGGACCTCGCGCAGCACGGCGGCCTCGGCCGACTCGCCGGGCTCGACGTAACCGGCCAGGCAGGAGTAGCGGCGCCGGCCCGGGGTGCTCGGCCAGGCCGCGTTGTTGCCCAGCAGACAGCGGCCCTCCGGGCCGTCCACCCCGTCGTGCACCAGCACGATCATGGCCGGGTCGGTACGCGGCCAGGTCCGGTGGCCAGCCGGGTCGACCCGGGACCAGCCGGCCTCGTCGACCTGCGTCGGCTGCCCGGTGGACGCCGAGTAGCCGTGCCGCAGGTGCCAGTTGAGCAGCGCCAACGCGGTGGTGAACAGGCCCGCGTCCCGGTCGGTCATCAGGTGGCCGACCTCACGCAGGTGCGCCCGGCGGGTGCCGGGCAGCGCGGGCAGCGTGCTGTCCACCGCGAACACCGGCACCCCGTCCGGCTCCACGCCGAGGAACATCGGCACCGAGCGGGGCACCTCGGGCAGCTCACCGGCGCCGACCAGGACCAGCTCCGGCGGGGCCGCCTCGCCCCGGACCAGTGCGCGGCCCTCGTCGGTCGAGTCCAGCACCAGCACCCGGGCCTGCTCCCACGCCTCGGCCAGCCAGGCCGGGTCGGTACGCCGGTGCGCGGCGCGGTCCACCGTGGACCGGGCCAGCGGCGGCGCCGGCTCGCCGGTCACGGGGATTCACCCTCCGTGCGCACGGGGACGAGCGCGGCGAGCGAGTCGGCCACCCGGGCCGCGTCGCCGAGCACCACGGTGACCGCCTTCGCCGGGGCGAGGTACCGGGCCGCCACCTCGGCGACGTCGTCCACGGTCGCGGCGGCCAGCCGGGCGGCGTGCTCGGCGAGGAAGTCCAGCCGCAGCCCGCTGCCGGCGTACGCGCTGGTCAGCGACGCGAGGCCGGCCTGGGTGGACATGCCGAGCTGGAGCGTGCCGAGCGCGTACTGGCGGGCCTGCTCCAGCTCGTCCGGCTTCGGCGGCACGGTGGCCAGCCGGCCCAGCTCGTAGCTGGTCTCCAGCAGCGCGGGCGCGGTCACCTCGGTGGCCACCTCGGCGCCGGCGACCAGCACCGACCCGGCCACCGAGTGCTCGACCACGGAGTGCGGCCCGTACGTGTAGCCCTTGTCCTCCCGGATGTTCTCCACCCAGCGCGACGAGAAGTAGCCGCCGAAGAGCAGGTTGGCCAACTGCAACGCGGCGTGGTCGGGGTGGGTGCGGGGCACCGCCGGCAGCGCGAGGCGCAGCGAGGACTGCACCGAGCCGGGCCGGTCGACGAGCAGCAGCGGGCCGGGCTCCAGCGGCGGCGCGGGCGGCAGCTCGGCGACGTGACCGTCGCCCCGCCAGCCGGCGAGCGCCGCCTCGGCCGCGTCCAGCGCCCGCGCCGGCTGCACGTCGCCGACCAGCACCAGCACCGCCCCGGCCGGGTGCACCCGCTCGGCGTGCAGTCGACGCAGCGCGGCCGGGCGGACCGCCCGGACCTGGTCGGGCTCGGGCGTCTGCGTCGCGTACGGGTGGCGGCCGTAGACGCGGGTGAGCAGCGCGGTCCGGGCCAGGTGGGACGGCTGGCTCTGGGCGACCTGGATCCGGTCGACGAGACGGTCCCGCTCGGTGGCCACCCAGTCGGCCGGGTAGCTGGCGCCGGTGAGCACCTCGGCGAGCAGCTCCAGCATCCGGTCCAGCCCGGTCACCAGGCCGGCGCCGGAGAGCATCAGCCGGTCCGGGTCGACGCCGGCGGAGAGGCCGCCGCCGACCTTCTGGAGCTCGGCGGCGATCTCGGTGGCGCTGTGCGCCTCGGTGCCGGCCAGCACGGTCTGCGCCAGCATCGCGCCACGGGCCAGGTGGGCCCGCCCGAACGGCATCCACAGCCGCAGCTCGACCAGGGGTACGGCGGGCCGGCGTACCGCGATCACGGTGAGGCCGTTGCCGAGCGTGCGTTCCGCCTGCTTCGGCACGGTGAGCCGCCGGTTCGGGCCGAGCGCCGGCAGCTGACGGACGGTGGTGGTGGTCATTTGGCACCTCCGGCCACGACCTCGACGGATGCGCGACGCTCGGGCCGCAGCGTGGCGGCGGCGGCGCGGACCTGCTCCTCGGTGACCGCGCCGACCAGTCGGGGCAGTTCGTTGAGCAGCCCCGGTTCGCCGCGTTGCTGCTCCAGCACGGCCATCCGCAGCGCGCGGCCGAGCACCGCGTCGGTTTCGCGCAGCAGGTGGGTGGCCATCCGGGCCTGGGTACGCGCCAGCTCCCCGTCGGTCAGCCCGTCGGTGGCCAGCCGGTCCAGCTCCTCGTCGATCGTGCGCAGCACCTTGTCCACGTCGCCACCGGGCGGCAGGTGGGCCTCGAGCAGCAGCGCGGTGGGGTCGCGCACGTCGAACGGGTCGCCCATGAAGCTGAGGTAGCCGCCCAGGCCGGTGACCGTGCGGTCGCGCTGCACCAGCCGCTCGACCAGCCGGGACGCGTCGCCGTCGGTGAGCACCTCGGCGAGCACCACGAAGGGCAGGTAGCCGGCGAAGTCGGTGATCGGGTCGGGCACCCGCCAGGCGCTCGCCACCGCCGGCAGCGGGGCCAGCGCGTCGGTGTACGTGCTGCGCCGCTCGGTGGTCAGGTCCGGCTCGGCGAAGTCGGGCCGCTCCGGCGCGGGGCGGGCCGGCACGTCGCCGAAGTGCCGCTCGATCAGCGCGGTCGCCTCGGCCACGTCGATGTCGCCGCTGACCGCCAGCACCGCGTTGCCGCTGGCGTAGTAGTGCCGGAAGAAGTCGGCGGCGTCGGCCACCGTCGCGGACTCCAGGTCGTCGAAGGAGCCGTAGCCGTCGTGCGCGTTCGGGAACGTGTCGAACATCACCGGCGGCAGCGTCAGCCAGGGGAACCCGCCGTACGGCCGGTTGAGCACGTTGACCCGGATCTCCTCCTTGACCACGTCGACCTGGTTGCGCAGGTTCTCCTCGGTGAGCCGGGGGCCGCGCATGCGGTCCGCCTCCAGGAAGAGCGCCCGCTCCAGCGCGTTGCTCGGCAGCGTCTCGAAGTAGTCGGTGTAGTCGAAGTGGGTGGAGCCGTTGAACGTGCCGCCGGCGCCCTGCACGTGCCGGAAGTGCGCGAGTTTCTCCAGGTTCTCCGAGCCCTGGAACATGAGGTGCTCGAAGAGGTGGGCGAAGCCGGTGCGCCCCTGCGGCTCGGAGCGGATGCCGACGTCGTAGACCACCGCCACCCCGATCACCGGGGCGCTGCGGTCCGGGGTGAGCACCACCCGCAGGCCGTTGTCGAGGGCGAACCGCTCGACCGGGTATTTCGTCGCTGGGATCTTCGCTCTCCTGGTCGGCACGAGATCGACACTAGCGCCTCCGTACCGGCCACACCGGCGGTGTGCCGTGGCCGAACGGTGGACAGATGCGGGACGGGTCTTGACGCCGCCCGGCACCCTGCCCCAGTCTTCCTACCAACTAAATAGGAATACTGCGGATTGGACTTTCGATGAGACGGCTCCCCCTGCGCCGCCTGGTCACGCTGGCCACCCTGGCCGTGGTCGGCGCGGCCACGCTCGGCACCACCGCCGCCTGCGGCGACGACAGCGACGCCGCCGGTGACTCCGGCCCGGTGACGCTACGCCTGGGCTACTTCCCCAACCTCACCCACGCGCCCGCCGTGGTGGGCGTGGAGAAGGGGATCTTCAAGGAGAAGCTCGGCGGCGACGTGACGCTGGAGACGAAGACGTTCAACGCCGGCCCGGCGGCCATCGAGGCGGTCTTCTCCGGCGCGCTGGACGCCACGTACATCGGTCCGAACCCGACCGTGAACGCCTTCTCCAAGTCCAAGGGCGAGGCGGTCCGGGTGGTCTCCGGCGCCGCGTCCGGTGGCGTCGCGCTGGTGGTCAAGCCCGGCATCACCTCGGTGGAGCAGCTCCGCGGCAAGAAGATCGCCACGCCGCAGCTCGGCAACACCCAGGACGTCGCGCTGCGCTACTGGCTCAAGGAGAAGGGCCTGGCGACCACCAAGGAGGGCGGCGGCGACGTCAAGATCGTCCCCCAGGAGAACGCGCAGACCGTCGAGACGTTCGGCAGCGGGGCCATCGACGGGGCCTGGGTGCCGGAGCCGTTCGTGTCCCGGCTGGTCAACGCCGGCGGCAAGGTGCTCGTCGACGAGCGCGACCTCTGGCCGGACAAGAAGTTCGTCATCACCAACCTGCTGGTCAGCACCAAGTTCCTCAAGGCACACCCGGACGTGGTGAAGAAGCTGGTCGAGGGTCAGGTCGCGGCGAACGAGTTCGTCAACACCAAGCCGGACGAGGCGCAGCAGGCCGTCTCCGAGCACATCGGCAAGATCACCGGTAAGCCGCTGGACATCAAGCTGATCAAGCAGGCCTGGCCGACGTTGGAGTTCACCAACGACCCGATCGCGGCCTCGCTGAAGGCCGGCCTGGACCACGCCGTCGCGGTCGGGCTGACCCAGCCGGTCGACCTGAACGGCCTCTACGACCTGAAGTACCTCAACGAGGTGCTGAAGGCCGAGGGCAAGCCCGAGGTCACCCAGCCGTGACGTCGACCACGACGACCCCGCGCAGCGCGACCGGCTCGGTCGCGCTGCGCGGCGTGACCAAGGTGTACGGCCAGGGCGAGCAGGCCGTCCTGGCGCTGGACGGGGTGTCGCTGGACGTCGCCCCGGGCGAGTTCGTCTGCCTGGTCGGCGCGTCCGGCTGCGGCAAGAGCACGCTGCTGAACCTGGTCGCCGGCCTGGACCGGGTCAGCGGCGGCGCGATCGAGCTGGGCGAGGGCGTCAACCCGGGCCTGATGTTCCAGGAGCCGGCGCTGTTCCCGTGGTCGACCGTCGAGGGCAACGTCGAGGTGCCGCTGAAGCTGCGCGGGCTCCCCCGCGACCAGCGTCGGGAGCGGGTGGCCGAGCTGCTGCGCACGGTCCACCTGTCCGACTTCGGCCGTAAGCGCCCGCACCAGCTCTCCGGCGGCATGCGGCAGCGGGTCGCGTTGGCCCGCACGCTCGCGCTGGACACCCCGGTGCTGCTGATGGACGAGCCGTTCGGCGCGCTCGACGCGATGACGCGGGACATCCTGCACGACGAGCTGGAGCGGATCTGGGGCGAGCGCAAGCTCACCGTCCTGTTCGTCACGCACAACGTGCGCGAGGCGGCCCGGCTCGCCGACCGGATCGTGCTGCTCTCCAGCCGGCCCGGCCGGATCATCTACTCCACCCGGGTCGACGTGCCGCGACCCCGGCGGATCGACTCGCCGGAGGTCTCGGCCATCGCCGCCGAGGTCACCGACCGGCTGCGCAAGGAGGTGGGCCGGCATGGCCAGTGACACCCTCACCGGGTCGGCGCGTACCGACGCGGAGATCTCCGGTCTCGACGCGCTGGAGATCGCCGGCCGGGAGAAGGGACCGTCCCGGCTGCGCCGGCTCTGGTCCGCCACCTGGCCCAAGTTCGCCGCGCTCGCGATGGCCATCGCCCTCTGGCAGGCCGTGGTCTGGAGCGGGTGGAAGGAGCCCTGGGCGCTGCCCGGCCCGATGGTGGTCTTCGGCGACCTCGGCGACTACCTGGTCAGCTCCGCGCTCTGGGAGGGCCTGGCCACCACCGCCCGCCGGGCGGCGGTCGGGTTCGCCGCCGCGGTCGCGGTGGGTCTGCTGCTCGGCCTGGGCGTGGCCCGGGTCAAGGTGCTCCGCGCCGCGCTCGGCTCGATGATCACCGCGTTGCAGACCATGCCGTCGATCGCCTGGTTCCCGCTGGCCATCCTGCTGTTCCAGCTCAGCGAGCAGGCCATCTTCTTCGTGGTGGTGCTCGGCGCCGCGCCGTCGGTCGCCAACGGCGTCATCCACGGCGTGGACTACGTGCCGCCGCTGCTGGTCCGCGCCGGCCGCAACCTCGGCGCCCGCGGGCTCAACCTCTACCGGTACGTGATCGCCCCGGCCGCGCTGCCCGCCATCGTGGCCGGGCTCAAGCAGGGCTGGGCGTTCGCCTGGCGCAGTCTGATGGCCGGTGAGCTGCTTGTGGTCATCGCCACCCGCACCTCGATCGGCGCGCAGCTCACCTACGCCCGCGAGCTGAGCGAGGCGCCCCGGCTGATGGCCATCATGATCGTGATCCTGGTGGTCGGCCTGCTGGTGGACACCGCGTTCGGCGCGGCCGACAAGGCGATCCGCCGCCGCTGGGGCGTGCTGGACCAGGCCGGCAACTGACCTCGTGTACATCTCCGCGCGCGCCGACTACGCGCTCCGGGCCATGCTCGCCGTCGCCGACGCCGGATCCACCGGCGACGGGGACCCCGGCGGCGAGCTGGTCAAGGCCGCGAGCCTGGCCGAACGCCAGGACATCCCGCTCAGTTTCCTCCAGGGCATCCTGCTCGACCTGCGGCGGGCCGGACTGCTGCACAGCCACCGCGGCAACGAGGGCGGGTACGCGCTGAGCAGGCCCCCGGCCGAGATCAGCGTCGGGGACGTGTTGCGTGCGGTCGGCGGCGCGCTCACCAGCGTCCGGGGCATGCCCGCGGACCGGACCGGCTACCACGGGGTGGCCACCGGGCTGCGGGACGTCTGGCTGGCGGTGGACGGCGCGATCGCGCTGGTGGTGGACCGCACCACGCTGGCCGACCTGCTGGCGGACCGCGCCCCGGCGCCCTGAGTCCGCCGGTCGGTGGCCCGTACCCAGGCGCACGAAGGCCGGGGCGGGGCGCCCGAGGCCGGGCGGGGCCCGGTGCCGGGGCCCCGCCCGGCTGCTCGCGCCCCGGGCGGTGACGGCGGCTGGTGCCGAGGGGCCGACAGAACCGATCGGTGGGGGGCCCGCCGAGAAGGCATCCCCCTGGAGCAATATGACCGAGCGGCATATTTATGCCGCTGAGGTATATCCGTTTCTGCCGCACATCCACCACCGGACGTCGCCCTGCGTGACCCCCGTCAGGCCCGGCTGACCGTACGGATCAGCCGGGGTTGAAGGTGCGGGCCGCGCCACGGTCCGGCGGACCGCCCGCCGCCGGATGCCAGGGGCCGAACGCGGCCACCACGGCGAGCGCCAGGCCGGCGCCCGCCACCGCGAGCACCAGCAGCACCTCCCGGGTCCCGTCACCCGGGCCGGTGTCACCCGCCATGGTCGCCCCTCCCGTGTCCGGCCGGCCCTCCGACCGGCCCACGGGACCCAGCATCGTCGCCCCGACGACAGCGGACAGTCGGCCACCCGACTGAACATTCGCTGATCCCCGACTCAGCGAGGCGCCGCATGACGGCCGGTCAGCGGCCTCGCACGGAACGTCCGGTCAGCGGCGGCGCGGGCGACGGCGGGGACGGGTCCCCGGGGCGGGGTGCGCGGCGACCGGCGGCGGGACGGCGATGGTCACCGGCGTGCCGGAGGGCTCGCGCGCCCCGGTCAGCCGGCCCAGCTCCGCGTCGCCGGCGCGTACCCGGGTGGTCTGCGCCTTGATCCCGGCGGTGGTCATCAGCCGGGCGACGTCCCGACGCTGCTCCGGCAGGACGAGCGTGACCACGGTGCCGGACTCCCCGGCCCGGGCGGTCCGGCCGCCCCGGTGCAGGTAGTCCTTCGCCTCCGTGGGCGGATCGGCGTTGACCACCAGGTCCAGCCCGTCGACGTGGATGCCGCGGGCCGCCACGTCGGTGGCCACCAGCGCGGTGACCTGGCCGGTGCGGAACTGCTCCAGGATCCGGGTGCGCTGCGGCTGCGACTTGCCGCCGTGCAGCGCGGCGGCGCGAACGCCCTTGGCGAGCAGTTGGCGGGCCACCCGGTCGGCGCGGTGCTTGGTGGCGATGAAGACGATGGTGCGGCCCTCCCGCGCGGCGATGTGGGCCAGCGCGGCCGGCTTGTCCTCCGCCTCCAGGTGCAGCACGTGGTGCGTCATCGCGGTGACCGTGGCGGTGCCCGGGTCCACGGAGTGCGTGACCGGCTCGGAGAGGAACCGGCGGACCAGCCGGTCCACGCCGCGGTCCAGGGTGGCCGAGAAGAGCATCCGCTGCCCGCCCGGGGCGACCTGCTCCAGCAGCTTCGTCACCTGCGGCAGGAAGCCCATGTCGGCCATCTGGTCCGCCTCGTCGAGCACGGTGATCTCGACCTGGTCCAGCCGGGCGGACCCGCGGTCGATCAGGTCGTGCAGCCGGCCCGGCGTGGCCACCAGCACCTCGGCCCCGGCCCGCAGCGCGTCCGCCTGGCGGGTGAGGGAGAGCCCACCGACCACGGTCGCGCAACGCAGCCCGAGCACGCCGGCGTACGGGGTGAGCGCGGCGGTCACCTGTGCGGCCAGTTCCCGGGTGGGCACCAGCACCAGCGCGAGCGGGCGGCCGGGACGCGCCCGGCGGCCGGCCAACCGGTGCAGCAGCGGCAACCCGAACGCGAGTGTCTTGCCGGAGCCGGTCCGCCCGCGGCCGAGCACGTCCCGGCCGGCGAGCGAGTCGGGCAGGGTCGCCGACTGGATCGGGAACGGCGCGGTGATGCCCTGCGCGGTCAACTCGGCGACGAGCGCCGGCGCCAGACCGGTGGCGGCGAAAGTGGGCATGGTCGTGGTCATGCGGAAAGCCTTCCTCGAGGCGGCACGTGTCGAGGAAGGGCGCCGGGCGACGGCGCGTCACCGGCGTGGCCGGTGATCACAAGCACGAACCGAAAGGGACGGGCCGGCCCGCCTCGGCGCGCCAGCTCCCGCGTACGGGAGGGCGGCGCGGCGGGCCGGCCCGTGCACCACGCCCGGCGGGGCGTGGTGGTGGTGCCGGTTGATCCGAAGATCAGAGCGGGCGGATGTTCTCCGCCTGCGGGCCCTTCTGGCCCTGGGTCACCTCGAACTCGACCCGCTGGTTCTCGTCCAGGCTCCGGTAGCCGGAGGTCTGGATCGCCGAGAAGTGGGCGAAGACGTCGGCGCCGCCGTCGTCCGGGGTGATGAAGCCGAAGCCCTTGTCAGCGTTGAACCACTTGACGGTGCCAATTGCCATGTGTTTCGTCTCCTTGACGGAACGGTCGGCCCGCACGTGTTGCGGGCCGGAGAGGAGCCCACCACGCATGGACTGCGTGGCGTGCCTGTCGCTGCTGGTCGCCCCGCCCGGAGAACTCCGGACACAACAAAGAGCGCCTGGGGCCACAATCCGCCAGGCGCACACAGAGTCTCTGGAAACCAAAACTGCAACGAGACCAACGTACCACGGATCTCGCCCGGTGGGGAGATCACGTCGAAATTTCCGGCACGGCGGCCACCAACGCGGTCAGCCCCTCGACGTCGAGCAGGTCCGCCGGGCGGACGGTCACCGCGTCCCGCACGTAGTGGAACGCCGCGCCGACGCGTTCCACCGGCACGCCGGCCAACTCGGCCCAGGCCAGCCGGTAGACCGCGAGCTGCACCGCCGCCGCCTCGGCCTCCGGGCCGGTGGGCTGGCGGCCGGTCTTCCAGTCCACCACGTCGTAACGCCCGCCGGGGCGGGCGAACACGGCGTCCATCCGGCCCCGGACCACCACGCCGGCGATCACTGTGGCGAACGGCACCTCGACCTCCACCGGCACCCGGTCGGCCCACTCGCTGGCCAGGAACCGCTCCTGCAACTCGGCCAACGCCCCGTCCGGGGCGGCGCCCTCGTCGGCGGCACCGGGCAGCTCGTCGACGTCCAGCAGCCGGTCGGCGCCGAAGCGCTGCTCCAGCCAGGTGTGGAAGGCGGTGCCCCGCCGCGCGTACGGGCTGGGTGCGCTCGGCATCGGACGGCGCAGCGCACGGGCCAGTGCCTCCGGGTCCCGGCGCAACGCCACGAGCTGGGTCACCGAGAGCTGGCCGGGTAGCTCGACCTCGACCGCCTCGGCCCGGTGGGCCAGCTCCGCCCGCTCGGCGAGCAGCAGGTCGGCCTCCCGCCGCCAGCGCTCCACCTCCGCGTCGGCGTCCTCCGGCGGGGTCGCGGGTGCCCCGACGGCGGTCGACCCGACGGTGGCCAGCAGCGCGGCCTCGCGACGGGCCGCCTCCGGGTCGGCCAGGTGACGACGGACCAGCGCCGCCGCCTCGGTCAGCGCCGGCCGACGCCCACCCAGCGGGTCGGCCGGCCACTCCGCCCGCAGCACCGTCTCGGTGGTCGGGTTCACCGCGTCCCCGGCCGGCTCCGGCGCCCACGCGTCCACCACGTGCCCGTCCGTCCCGGCCAGGGCGACGTCGTACACCTCGCGCAGGAACAGCGACGGCCCGCGGAACCGCTTCGTCCCCTCCCCCCACCAGTAGCCGGAGCAGAGCAGCAACCGACGCGGCCGGGTCACCGCCACGTACGCCAGCCGGCGCTCCTCCCGCTCGTCGTGCGCCCGCCAGTCGTCGGTGAACCCGGCCACCGCACGGGCCACCGCACGCTGGTCCGCCGCCTCCGGCAGGGCCAGCTCGGGCAGCCCGTCCGCGTCGCCGCGCAGCGGGAACGGCAGCACGCCGAGCCCGCCCAGCCAGTGGTCGGAGTTGCGCACCGGCCCCGGCCACCCGCCCCGGGTCAGCCCGGCCACCGCCACCACGTCCCACTCCAGGCCCTTCGCGGCGTGCGCGGTGAGCACCTGCACGGCGCCGGCCACCACCTCGACCTCGCCCGGGGCCAGCCCGCGCTCCTCGTCCTCGGCGGCGGCCAGGTAGGCGAGGAAACCGGCAAGCGTGGCGCCGGGCGTCTCGCCGCTGAACCGCGCCGCGACGTCGCCGAGCGCGTCCAGGTGGGCGCGGGCCAGCCCGGCGTCGCCGGCGCCGTCCCGGCCGGCCCGGACCGCCACCTCCACGTCCAGCCCGATGGTCCGTTCGATGTCCGCGATCAGTTCCGGCAGCGACTGGTCCAGCCGGTACCGCAGCAGCGCCAGCTCCATCCCGTACGACCGCAGCCGCGCGAACCCCTCCGCCGAGTACGCCTGCGCCGGCCCGAGGTCGGCCAGCGCCTCCACCAGCGTCGCCTCGTCCAGCACGTCCACGGTGATCTCCGGCCCGTCGTCGCCGGTCAGCTCGCGGCGGCTGCGGGCGATGGCCCGGGCGCGCCGGTGCAGGGCGACCAGGTCGCGCGGGCCGATCCGCCAGCGCGCGCCGGTGAGCAGCCGCAGCAGCGCCGCCCCGTCGGTCGGGTCGGCCAACACGCGCAGCGTGCAGACCACGTCCCGGACCTCCGGGGTGTCCAGCAGCCCGCCCAGCCCGACCACGTCGACCGGCAGCCCCCGGGCCCGCAGCGCGGCCTCGATCGCCGGGATCTGGCTGCGCAGCCGCACCAGCACCGCGGTCGTCGGGCGACGGTCCGCCGGAATGTGCTCGGGCAACGCGCCCGGCATCCCGGCCGCGCCCCGCCACGCCGCCAGCACGCTGTCCGCGATCCAGTCGGCCTCGTCGGCGTACGTCGGCAGCAGCGCGCAGTGCACCGTGCCGGCGGCCCGACCGCCCGGCGTCCGATGCGGGATCGGCTCGCGGACACTGAGCGCGGCGTGCAGCTCGGGCACCCGGGCGCCGGCCGCCCGCAGCGGCACCGAGAGCGCGTTCGCGACGCCGAGGATCTCCGGCCGGTTACGCCAGCTCGTGGTGAGACCGAGCACCTCGGCGGGGGTGCCGTCGGCGCGGGCGAACTCACCGGGGAACCGGTCCAGCGTGCCGGCGCTCGCCCCGCGCCAGCCGTAGATCGACTGGCACGGGTCACCGACCGCGGTGACCGGATGCCCGCCGCCGAACAGCGCGTTGAGCAGCACCACCTGCGCGTGGCTGGTGTCCTGGTACTCGTCGAGCAGCACCACCCGGAACCGGTCCCGCTCGATCACGCCGACGCCCGGGTGGTCCCGGGCCACCCGCGCCGCCCGGGCGAGCTGGTCGGCGAAGTCCATCGCCTCGAAGTCGTCCTTGCGCCGGGCGTACGCCCGGACCAACGGCAGCAGCTTCAGCCGGGTCCGCTGGAGCTGGAGCGCCTTGCGCACGTCGGCGTAGACCCGGCCGGGGCGGGACTGCACCTCGGCGAAGAACCGGCCGGTCCAGCCGGCCAGCTCGTCCGGGTCGACCAGGTGCTCGTCCAGCTCGCCGGCGAGCGCCAGCACCGCGTCGGTGATGGTGGACGGCATCCGGTCCACCTCGGACATGTCGCCGTCGTAGTTGCGCACCAGCAGGTCGACGAGTTGCCAGCGGGACGCCTCGGTGAGCAGCCGGGTGGTCGGCTCGTACCCGGCGCGCAACCCGTGCTCGGTGACGATCCGCCCGGCGTACGAGTGGTACGTGGAGACGGTCGGCTCGCCCGCGAACGGATCTTCACGCGGGTCCCGCCGGGGCCGCCCCAGCCGACGGACGAGCTGGTCGAGGCGGGTCCGCACCCGGTGCGCCAGCTCGCCGGCCGCCTTCCGGGTGAAGGTGAGCCCGAGGATGTGCTCGGGGCGCACGTACGCGTTGGCGACCAGCCAGACCACCCGGGCGGCCATCGTCTCGGTCTTGCCCGAGCCGGCGCCGGCGACCACCAGCAGCGGCTCCACCGGCGCCGCGATGATCGCGGCCTGCTCCCGGGTGGGCGCCGGCAGCCGGAGCAGCCGGGCCAGCTCGACGGGCGTGTAGCGGGGCCCGGCGTCGGCGGACCGGGGCGTGGGCGGCGGCGTGCCGGTGGCGCCGAACAGCGCCGGCTGGATCGTCATCGGCCGGTCCTCGTCCGGCTCCGCGCGGTCACGCCTGATCCTCCGGAGGTGGCTCGACCACCTGGCGGCCCTGGCCGGAGACCGGGCAGCTGGTGCGTACCGGGCAGACCCGGCACTTGGAGTTGGCGACGGCGGCGAACGTGGCGGCGGCCATCGTGTCGGCGGTCCGGCGGACCAGCGCGGTGGCCCAGCCAGCCTCCGGGCCCTCCCCGGCCGCGGCCTGGGCCTGCTCCTTGGCGTCCCGGGCGCCGGTGCCGAGCTGCACCAGCGCGGCCCCGCCGGACTCCGCGCCGAACTCCGCGAACCCACCCGCCTCCACGGCCGCCTGGTACGCCCCGAGCTGCGGGTGCTCGGCGACCTCCCGCTCGGTGACCGCGGTGGACTTGCCGGTCTTCAGGTCGATCACCACGAGCCGGCCCTCGGCGTCGACCTCCAGCCGGTCGACGCGGCCGGTCAGCTCGACCGGCCGGGCCGGATCGTCGAGGCGCACCGCGAACTCGTGTTCGATGGCGAGCAGCCGGCGCGGGTTGCCGGCCAGCCAGCGCAGCAGCTTGTCGACCATCGCCTCGGCGCGCTGCCGCTCCGGGCCGACCATCCACCGGGCGGCCAGCTCGATCGCGTCGAACCGGGCGGCAACGTACTCCAGCAGCGTCTCCCGGTCGACGCTCGCGTCCTCGGCCAGCATCGCGGCGGCGTGCACCAGGTTGCCGACGCCCTGCGCGGCGCTGGCCGGCCCGCTGCCGCCGTGCCGTTCCAGCAGCCAGCGCAGGCTGCACCGCAACGCGCTCTCCATGGCCGACGGGGTGACCCGCACCGGCTCGCCGTCGTCGACGAGCGGCCGGTCGTCGGAGAGACCGCGCAGCCCCCACCAGTCGTCCGGGTGCGCGCCGGGCACCCCGGCGGCGGCCAGCCGGGCCAGCTCGCCCGCCGCCGCGCGCCGCCGGCTCACCGGCGCCGCCGGGTCGGTGATCGCGGTACGCAGCTCCGCCACCAACGCGGACAGGGTGAGCCCGCGTGGCGGCAGGGTCACCGGGAGCGCGCCGGACGGCGCGTCCGACGGGTGGTCGTCGCCGTGCGGCACCGGCCCGTCCGGCGCCGGGCCCCCGCCCGACGGTCCGTCACCGGGCGGCTCGCCGTCGGGCGGGGCGGTGCCGCCGGCGCCGGTGGCGGGCGGATCGCCGGCGGCCAGCTCGTGCAGGAAACGGCTGGGCTGCTCCTCGTGGTCGTCGCCACCGACCGCCGCCGAGGCGACCGCGGTGACCAGCAGCCGACGCCGGGCCCGGCTGACCGCGACGTGGAACAGTCGCCGCTCCTCGTCCAGCAACGCGGACGTCTGACCGACCAGGCTGGCCCGCAGCCCCGCCCCGTCGGCCCGGCCGGCGAGCACGTCGACCAGCCGCTCGGAGCCGAGCAGGCTGCCGCGCAGCCGCAGGTCGGGCCAGACGCCCTCCTGGGCCCCGGCGACGGCGACGAGATCCCACTCCAGGCCCTTGGCGGCGTGCGCGGTGAGCAGGCGGACCGCCTCGCCCCGGTCGGCGGCGGCGGCGAGCGTGTCCGCCGGCAACTCCTGCCCGAGCACGTGGTCGAGGAAGACCTCGGTGCGCGCCCCCGGCAGCCGGTCGGTGAACCGGGCGGCGGCGTCGAAGAGCACCAGTACGGCGTCCAGGTCACGGTCGGCGGCCTCGGCGCGCCACCGCCGGGCGGTCTCGTGCTCGCCGGTGGCCTCCCGCCCCTGGGTGATCGCCCCGGACCAGCGCTCGGCCAGCCCGCTCTCCCGCCACACCGCCCAGAGCACGTCCTCGGCGGTGGCGCCCGGGGTGGCGGCGGCCTCCCGGGCGGTCGCCAGCAGATGCGCGACGGCCTGCGCGGGCGCCGCCCAGCGGCGCTCGACGGCGGCCAGCTCGGCCGGGTCGCGCAGCGCCTCCACCAGCAGCTCACCGGAGGGTCGGCGGTCGCCGCCGGCCAACGCGAGCGCCCGCATCCCCTGCCGCAGTCGTCGTTCGGCCAGCGGGTCGGCACCGCCCAGCGGCGAGTGCAGCAGCGCCACCGCCGCCTCCTCGTCCAGCCGGTCGGGTTCGAGCGCGCAGCGGAGCAGGAGCAGCAGCGGGGCCACCGCCGGTTGGAGGTGCAGCGGCAGGTCCTCGCCGTGCACGACGGTGGGCACCCCGGCGGTGTGCAGGGCGCGCCGCAGCGACGGGAGCTGCCGCCCGGTGGACCGGACCAGCACCGCCATCCGGGACCAGGGCACGCCGTCGAGCAGGTGTGCCTCGCGCAGCGCGTGGGCCAGCCAGGCCGACTCGCTGGTCGCCGAGCGGAACGTGCGCACCTCGACCGCCCCGGCCGGCGCGTCCGGAAGCGGACGCAGCCGCCGGTGCGCCGCCGGGCCGCGCAGCCGCCGGGCCAGCCGGGCGGTCGCCGCCAGCAGCTCCGGCCCGGCCCGGTAGGACGTGGTCAGCGTGACCTGGGCGGCCGGCGCGCCGGACGCGGTCCGGAACCGGTGAGCGAACGTGCTGACCACGGCCGGGTCGGCGCCGCGGAACGAGTACGTGGAGGAATCGGGGTCGGCGAAGGCGACCAGGGACCGGCCGCCACCGGCCACCACCGCGAGCAGGTCCACCTGGGCCGGGTCCGTGTCGGCCAGCTCGTCGACGTAGATGTGGGCCACCCGGCGGCGTTCGGCGGCGAGCAGCTCGGGATCGTCGAGCAGCATGCCGGTGGCGGCCCGCACCAGCTCCGCCGGGTCGTACGCGACCGAGCCCCGGTTGCTCACGTCGCGCAACGCGAGGACGGCGACGTACTCCCGGAGGAAGCGGGCGGCGGCCGGCCAGTCGGCGCGGCCCAGCTTCTCGCCCAGCCGGGCCAGCTCGACCGGGCCGACGCCCCGCTCCGCGGCCCGCATCAGCAGGTCGCGGAGCTGCTGGGCGAACGCCCGGGTCCGCAACGCGGGACGCAGGTCCTCCGGCCAGCCGACCGGGTCGTCCGCCGACTCCTCGCCGACCACGTCGAGCAGCTCCCGGATGATCAGATCCTGCTCCGGGCCGGTGAGCAGCCGGGGCGACGGCTCGCCACGCTCGGCCGCGGCGCGGCGGAGCAGCCCGAACGCATACGCCGGGAACGTGCGGACCAGCGGCTCGCGCACCGCCCGGTGGCCGTCGCCGGCGATCCGCGCCTCGATGCGCCGACGCAGCTCGGTGGCGCCGCGGCGACTGAACGTGAGCACCAGCACGCGTTCCGGGTCGACGCCCTCGGCCACCCGGGCGGCGACCGCCTCGACCAGGGTGGCGGTCTTCCCGGTGCCGGGACCGCCGACGACGAGCATCGGCCCGTCGGTGTGCGCGATCACCTCGGCCTGCACCGGGTCGGGATGCCTGGCTGCCGTCCGGCGCGGGTGCGTGGCATCGACCGCCGACCCCCCGGATCGCGGCTCCGACATGGCCGGCCCGTCGGACCGGCCCACCCCCTGCCCCGCCCCGGCGTCGTGGGTGACCCCCGCCCCCGCGCCGCCGGGCCGGCGCACCAACCGGTACGCCTGCATCACCGACATCCCACCACGCCGGTACGACACCGGGAAATCGACGCCGCCCCACCGCGTGCACGCGTCGGTACGGGTGTGTGGGCGCGGGCGGTCAGGTGAGGCGGGCGTCGATGAGGTCGAGGGCGGCGGGCACGCTGTCGGCGACCATCAGCAGGTCGAGGCCGGCCGGCTTGAGGAAGTTGCGCTCGGCCAGCGTGCCGAGCCAGTCGAGCAGCGGCCGGTAGAACCCGTCCGCGTCGACCAGCACCATCGGCTTGGCGTGCAGGGCGAGCGTGGCGGTGGTCCAGACCTCGAACAGCTCGTCGAGCGTGCCCAGCCCGCCGGGCAGCGTGACGAACGCGTCGGACCGGTCGACCATCAGCGTCTTGCGGCTGGCCATCCCGTCGGTGACCAGCAGCTCGTCGGCGGCCAGGTCGGCGACCTCCAGGTCGACCAGGGTCTGCGGGATGATGCCGAGCGTGCGACCACCGGCCGCCCGCGCGCCGTCCGCCACCGCGCCCATCATGCCGACACAGCCGCCGCCGCTGACCAGCGTGTGCCCGCGCCGGGCCAGCTCCGCGCCGGTCTCGGTGGCCAGCGCCAGCCAGCGGTCGTCGAGGGTACGCGAGGACGCGCAGAACACGCAGACGTCGGCCATGTCAGCGTGACCCGGCCGGGCCCTCGGGCGCGGCCTCGGCGGCGGCCTGCTGGTCGGCGGCCACCCGGGCGACCGCCTCCTCGCGTACCGCCTCCTGCTCGGCGGAGAGCACCGCCTCGGCCTCCACGATGTGCCGGACCGCCTCGTTGACGTCGTCGGTGACGCGGATCAGGTCGAGGTCGCTCGGGCCGATCTTGCCGTCCGCCGCCATGGTGGCGCGCAGCCAGTCGAGCAGGCCGCCCCAGTAGTCGGCGCCCATCAGCACGACCGGGAACCGGGTCACCTTGCCGGTCTGCACCAGGGTGAGCGCCTCGAACAGCTCGTCCATGGTGCCGAACCCGCCGGGCAGCACCACGAACGCCTGGGCGTACTTGACGAACATGGTCTTGCGGGCGAAGAAGTAGCGGAAGTCGATGGCCAGGTCGACCCAGTCGTTGAGGCCCTGCTCGAACGGCAGCTCGATGCCGAGCCCGACGGAGAGGCCGCCCGCCTCGCCGGCCCCCCGGTTGGCGGCCTCCATCACGCCCGGACCACCACCGGTGATCACCGCGTAGCCGGCCCGGGCCAGCGCGCCGCCCAACTCCTCGGCCAGCCGGCACTCCGGGCTGTCCGGCTTGCTGCGGGCCGAGCCGAAGACACTGACCGCGGGTGGCAGGTCGGCGAGCGTGTCGAACCCCTCGACGAACTCGGACAGGATCCGCAACGCCCGCCAGGCGTCCTTGGTCTTCCAGTCGCTGCGCCCCCGGGAGTCGAGCAGCCGCTGGTCCGCGGTGCTGCTCGGGATCGCCCGATTGCGCAGCGTGACCGCTCCCCGGTGGCGTTCGGCCCGCGGCCCCTGCTCAGCCGGCCTCCCGGTGCTCTCGCTCATGGGGCCACCGTAGTGGAGCGACGGCGACGCGGCGCGCAGGCCGGCGAGCCGGAGAAAATCTTTGCGATCAAGGCAACTAATTCGCTCGCTCGTACGTCTTACTATTCACATACCCGGTATGCCCGGGGGACGCGCCTTCGGGGGAGGAGCCAGCGTTTGATCAGCAACAGCGAGATGATCCGGATCCGCCGGCAGATGCAGCGGCGGATCCACGACGTGGTGGCCGAGCGCCGCCGCGCCCGGATGATGGAGGCCCACCGCTCCGAGCCGGCCGCCGACAGCGACGAGGCGGACGCGCCGCTGACCACGAGCGTCTGACCATCCGCAGGCCCGCGACGCCGGGCGCGGGCCTGCGGATCTTCGGTACGTCAGGCCGCGAGCCAGCGGTGCAGGGTGGCCGCGCCGTCCCGGATCTTGGTCAGCTCGACGTGCTCGTCCTTGTGGTGCGCCAGGTTGGGGTCGCCGGGGCCGAAGTTGAGCGCCGGAATGCCCATGGCCGCGAACCGGGCCACGTCGGTCCAGCCCAGCTTGCCGATCGGGGCGGCGCCGACCGCGGCCAGGAACTCCTGCGCGGCCGGGTTGTCCAGCCCGGGGGCCGCGCCGGCCGCCGCGTCGGTGACCGTCAGCTCGAAGCCGTCGAAGACCTCGCGCAGGTGGGCCTCGGCCTGCGCCGGGTCCCGGTCCGGGGCGTACCGGTAGTTGATCTCGATGTCGCAGCGGTCCGGGATGACGTTGCCGGCCACCCCGCCGTGGATGCCGGTGGCGTTGAGCCCCTCGCGGTAGTCGCAGCCCTCGATGGTCACCCGACGCGCCTCGTACGCGCCCAGCCGGCGCAACACCTCACCGGCGCCGTGGATGGCGTTCACCCCGTGCCAGGAGCGGGCGGCGTGGGCCCGCTCGCCGTGCGTGGTGACGACCGCCCGCATCGTGCCCTGGCAGCCCGCCTCGACGATCCCGTACGTGGGCTCCAGCAGCACCGCGAAGTCGGCCGTCAGCCACTCGGGGTGGCTCTGCGACACCAGCGTGAGGCCGTTGTAGCGGGACTCGATCTCCTCGGCCTCGTAGAAGAAGTACGTGACGTCGTAGCGCGGGTCGGGCAGCGTCACGGCCAGGTGCAGCGCGAAGGCCACCCCGGACTTCATGTCGGAGGTGCCGCAGCCGTACATCAGGTCGCCGCGCATGCTCGACGGGAAGTTGCCGTTGAGCGGCACGGTGTCCAGGTGGCCGGCGAGCACCACCCGCTGCGGGCGGCCCAGGTCGGTGCGGGCCATCAGCGTGTTCGAGTGCCGTTGGGTGCTCAGGTGGGGTACGCCGCGCAGCACCTCCTCGACGCAGTCGGTGATCGCCTTCTCGTTGAGGGAGACCGACTCGATGTCGACCAGGGCACGGGTCAGTGCCACCGGATCGGCCAGGACCTCGGGGGTCAACGGGTTCTGCATGTCTCGCACGGTACCGTCATCCTCGGCGGGTGCGAGGGACACGTTCCGCGCCCGCGGCCGCGAGCAGCGGCGGACGCCGCCGCCGGAGGAGAGAGGTGTCACCGTGACGTCCGCACCATCCGCCTGGGGCATCGGCCTGGCCACCGTCACCGCCGACGACCAGGTGCTCGACACCTGGTACCCGACCGGCAAGCTGGGTCTCGGCGAGCTGCCCCTGGTGCCCGGGGAGGACCAGGCCGACGTGCTCGACCTGCCGCCGGGCGCGGTCGGCGAGCGCGCGCTGCCCGGCCTGCGTACCGTCGAGGTGACCACGGTGATCGGCTCGCTCGACGATCCGATCAAGGACGCGGCCGACGCGTACCTCCGGTTGCACCTGCTCTCCCACCGCCTGGTGCGGCCCAACGAGCTGAACCTCGACGGCGTCTTCGGCAAGCTGGCCAACGTGGCCTGGACCTCGGCCGGGCCGTGCCCGCCGGAGCGGGTGGACGAGCTGCGGGTGATCGAGCGGGCCGCCGGCCGCCACCTGGTCGTGCACGGGGTGGACAAGTTCCCCCGGATGACCGACTACGTGGTGCCGGGCGGGGTGCGGATCGCCGACGCGGACCGGGTCCGGCTCGGTGCGCACCTGGCCGCCGGCACCACGGTCATGCACGAGGGCTTCGTCAACTTCAACGCCGGCACGCTGGGCACCTCGATGGTCGAGGGGCGGATCGTGCAGGGCGTGGTGGTCGGGGACGGCTCCGACATCGGCGGCGGCGCCTCGATCATGGGCACGCTGTCCGGCGGCGGCAAGGACCGGGTCCGGATCGGCGAGCGGAGCCTGGTCGGCGCGAACGCGGGCGTCGGTATCTCGCTCGGCGACGACTGCGTGGTGGAGGCGGGCTGCTACCTCACCGCGGCCTCCAAGATCACCCTGCCGGACGGCCGGGTGGTCAAGGCCCGCGAACTGTCCGGCGTGGACGGGCTGCTGTTCTGGCGCAACTCGGTGACCGGCGCGCTGGAGGCGAGGCCGCGCACCGGCCGGGGCATCGAGCTGAACGCCGCCCTGCACGCCAACTGACGTTCGCCGCGAGGAGTGAGCCGGGTCTGCGAGCCCCGCAGTCGCGAACAGAGTCGGCACTGAGCCACCCCGTCCGGGTCCGCGGCGCGACCGCCACGGACCCGGACGGCCGGCTCACCGCAGGCGGTACGCCTGGATGATCCGCTGGGTGACCGTGTTGCCGGCGTCGTCGCGGGCCGTGGCCCGCAGCGACGCGTAGCCGGGACCGGCCGGGTGCACGACGGTGGCCGTCCACCCGGTGCCCTGCTTCTTCAGGGGCGCCTTCCGCCACGTCTTCCCGCCGTCGTAGGAGACGTCGACGGTGAGCGCCGCGACCGTGCCGGCCGGTGCGCCGGGCTGGCGCTGCACCGCCACCGGGACGGTGAACGTGCGGCCGGCCGGCGCGGTGCCGTCCGCCGTGAGCGACGGGGTGAACCGGACCGCCATCGCCGGCAACCGGGCCGGCTGCTCGCCCGGCACCCGCTTCGAGCGGAACGTCCAGCTCGCCGCGACCTCGGTGCCGAGGTCGGTGAAGGAACGCTTCGCGACGGTGTCCAGCCGGTAGTTCGCGAGCCCCGGGGGCAGGTCCTCGAACACGCCGTAGCCGGGTGCGGCGACCTCGCCGACCAGCTTGCCGTTGCGGTAGAGCGCGGTGCGTTCGGTGTCGTTGAGCGAACCGCCTCCGTGCCCGGCCGCGTCGCTGTGCATCGGCAGGGAGACCACCATGGTGTCACCGGTGCGGGTGATGCCCTGTTCGGGCCAGCGCGGCGGCGGGAAGGACGGCCCGTACGGCGCGGCGTTCCACGTCTCGGCGTAGCTGCGGCCGGCCTGGTAGCGGGTCGGCCCGGACTCCAGCACCGCCTGCGTGTTCAGCCAGCCGTCCTCGTCGCGCTTGCCGAAGTCCTGCTCGAAGTTCCAGCGGGTCCGGGCGGTGCTCAGGTGCTCGATCCGCCGGCCGGGCGCCTGGACCGGCACGACGATCGCCGAGCCGCCCATGTTGTAGTCAGGCTCCGGGTACACGATCCGCTCGTTCTCCAGCCCGGCGTACCCGTTCGCGAAGCGGCTGGTGACGTGCGCCAGGTCGGCCGGCTGGTAGTGCCGGACGAAGCCGGTCGGGAACCGGCCGGGGAACACGTCACTCAGCCCGTAGAAGTACGGGCTGCGCTCCGGCGCGGTCGGTTCGGTCCACTGGCTGGCCAGCGAGCCGACGAAGACCTGGTCCGAGACGCCGCGACCGAGCTGGGCCGAGTAGAGGCCGTCGAAGGTGTCCGTCCAGAGCCCGAAGCTGGCGTAGTAGTCGCCGAAGTTCCAGGCGGCGGTGACGTCGATCAACAGCGGGGCCGCGCCGCGCTGCGGCACGGTGGTGCGGACCGGCTTCGCCCGCCGGGCGTCCAGGGTGAGCCGCTGGTTCCCGGTCACCACCAGCTCCGGCTGGGTGAGCATGGAGATCTCCGTCCAGCGCTCCTCGTCGGCCACGAAGAGCAGGCTCTGCACGCCGTACCGGCCCTTCGGCACCCGGATCGTGGCCGCGCCGTCGGCGTCGAACACGTCCCGGGTCGCGCCGTCGTCGAGCCCGATCAGCGTGGTGTAGAAGTCACCGGTGAGCGAGCCGGCCCGGTTGCGGTGGGTGAGCGTCAGGTCGTAGCTCTCCACCTCCCGGTTGACCGCCAGCGGCGTGACCGCGACGGTGTCGCCGGATCGGGCGGTCAGCCGGCCGGTCCAGTACCCGTCGGCGCCGCCGAGCCGGGTGTCCACCACGACGGTGACCTGGGCGGTGCCGCCGGCCGGGACGGTGAGCCGGGAGGCGCTGAGGGTGAGCATCCCGGCCGGCGCGGACTGCCCGCCCGGGCCGGTGAACCCGGCGCTCAGCTCCAGCGTGAGCGGGGTCGTGCCGCCGTTGCGGTAGGTGACGGTCCGGCTGATCGGCTTGTCGTCGGCGTGCGGCCAGACCGCGACGCCGAACGAGACCGAGGACGGTTCGCTCGTCACCTGCTCGGTGATCGCGTGCGCCACGTCGACCCGACCGGCGCCCTGCTGGAACGCGGTCTGCTCGGGGTGCGGCCGGGCCGAGGCCATCAGCGTGGCCTTGTAGCGGCCGGCGTTCCAGCCCGGGTGCTGCTGGGCGATCAGCGCCACCGCGCCGGCCACGTGCGGGGTCGCCATCGAGGTGCCGGAGAGGGAGACGTACCGGTCCCCCACCGGGTCGCCGATCTGGCCGTGGGCGGCGCGGGCGGCCACGATGTCCACACCGGGCGCGGTGATGTCCGGCTTGATCGCCCCGTCGCCGACCCGCGGCCCGCGGCTGGAGAAGTCGGCCAGGTCGTCGTTGCGGTCGACGGCGCCGACCGACAGCGCGGCGTCGGCGGTGGACGGCGAGCCGACCGAACCGTCGGCGCCGTCGTTTCCGGCGGCGACCACGAAGAGCGAGCCGGTCTGCGCGGTCAGCGTCTCGACCGCCTGCTCCAGCGGGTCGACCTCCGGGGTGTCGAAGCCACCGAGGCTCATGTTGATCACGGTGGCGTGCTGCTCGGCCGCGGCCCACTGCATGCCGGCCAGGATCGCCGACTCGGTGCAGCCGTACTGCTCGCAGACCTTTCCGGACAGCAGCGTGGCGTCCGGGGCGACGCCCCGGTACTTCCCGCCGGAGGCGGCGCCGCTACCGGCGATGATCGAGGCGACGTGGGTGCCGTGCCCGACGATGTCGTCCGGGTCCGCCTCCTCGCTGAAGTTGCGCGACTCGGCGACCTTGCCGGCCAGGTCCGGGTGGGTGAGGTCGACGCCGGTGTCGAGCACCGCGACCTTCACGCCCTTGCCGGTGTATCCGGCGGCCCACGCGGCCGGCGCACCGATCTGCGGCACGCTGTGGTCCAGCGTCAGCCGCCGCCGCCCGTCCAGCCAGATCCGGTCGACACCCCCCGCCGCGTCGAGCCGGGCGCCGGAGCGGTCCGCGGCGACCGCCCGCCAGAGCGAGCCGGTGTCGGCCTTGGTCGCGGCGAGCGCCGCGCCGCCGATCGCCGGCAGGTCGCGGATCACCCGGGTGCCGGCGAGCGGGGCCGCCGCCCGCCGGGCCACCCCCGGCCGGTACGACACCAGCAGCGGCACGGTGTCGCGGTGCGCGTCGTCGTAGCCGGCCGCGATCAGGCCGGTGACGTCGAACAGTCGCCGGTCGAGCCGGCCGGAGCGGATCAGCGCCAACGCGTCCTGGGGGACCACGCTGAGGCCGGTGCGCTCGCGGCGGACCACGAACTGGAGCTTGGCGCGACCGGCGCCGGGACGGACCGCGGCGCGACCGCCGGCGGCGACGGTGACCTGGTCACCGGTGATCAGGGTGACGGTGGCCGGCCGGGTCGACGACCCGGTCGGGGCGGGCGTACCGGTCGGGGCCGCCGACGTGGTGGCCTGGGCGGGCACGGGCAGGCCGAGCGCCAGGCCCAGGGTGAGGCCGAGCGCGGCCAGTCTTCTGCGGTTCTGGGGCAACCTTTCCTCCTCGGTGAGGCGTCTCATCGACAGAAGGCACATCGATGTGGGTTATCAGAATTGCATACCGCGTATGCAATCGGAAGTCGCTTATCCGACCGAACCGGTTCCCCCGGGGTGGCCGAACCGGGGATGATCCACCGATGAGCGCCATGAGGGACCGCATGCTGGCCGGCGAGCTGTACCTCGCCGACGACCCCGCGATCGTCGCCGATCTGGACCGCGCCGCCCGACTCACCGAACGCTTCAACCGCAGCGACGCCGACGACCCGCAGGGCCGCCTCGCCGCGCTACGCGAACTGCTCGGCACGCTCGGCGAGGACGCCTGGATCCGCCCCCCGTTCCACTGCGACTACGGCTTCCAGACCCACCTCGGGCCGCGCACCTTCGTCAACTTCAACGCGGTCTTCCTCGACGTCGCCCGGATCACCATCGGCGCCGACGTCCAGATCGGACCGAACGTGCAGCTCCTCACCGCCACCCACCCGGTGGAGCCGGAGGCGCGCCGGGCCAAGTGGGAGGCGGCGCAGCCGATCACCATCGGCGACAACGTCTGGCTCGGCGGCGGCGTGATCGTGCTCGCCGGCGTGACCATCGGCGAGAACACGGTGGTCGGCGCCGGCGCGGTGGTGACCCGGGACCTGCCGGCGAACGTGGTGGCGGTGGGTAACCCGGCCCGGCCGACCAGGACCCTGATCTGACGCCTGAGCTGCCGAAACAACCCTCCGGGGGGATGCGAATTCCGGAATGTGCGCGCACTCTGGGTAGTGAGATGCTCACTCTGGGGAGGCCCCGATGGAGCGCGTGCTGGAACTACGGGTGCACGGGGTGTCCAACACCCCACCGGATCAGCTACTCGGCCTCGACCCCGGACCGGGCGGTGACGGCCCCCAACCGGAGCTGGTCGCCGGCGGACAGGTGACCGGTTTCTACCGTTCCACCCAGGCCGACCGGGACGACCCGATCAGCGTCGAGGCGTACAGCTGGGGGAAGTTGACCTCCGGCGCGCGGACCCGGCGGGACATCGAACGCGCGCTCTGGACGCTGCTGCTGCCCTTCGCGCTGGCGAACGTCGCGCTGCACGCCCGGGACGGCATCCCGGCGGACCCGGACCGGGAGCGTTGGGCCAGCCGCTCCGGCATCACCGCCTGGCTCATCCGGCTGTTCTGCCTCAGCCTGACCTGCACCCTGGTCATCGCCGTGACCGGGATCGGCGTCGACCTCATCGGCTGGCAGTGCGTGGGCCGGGAGTGCCTGGGCCAGCTCCCCGGCCCGTGGGAGTTCCTCGGCAACGCCTGGTGGCGTCGGGACACCCGGGCGCTGGCCCTCGGGCTGCTGCTGCCGCTGCTCGTGCTGGGCGCGATCGGGCTGGTCGCCTGGCGCACCTACCAGTACGAGGCGGAGATGCCGGCCGAGCCCCGCGCCCGCCCGGACCGGGCCGAACCGCCGGAACCGCTGGAGAACCCGTTGCAGGACCCGACGTTCTGGAACGGGGAGGGGCAACTGCGCCGCGCCGCGGTGCTGCACCTGTGCACCGGGGCGGTGACCGCCGCCGCCGTGCCGGTCGCCGCGGTGCTGCTGATGGACCCGCCGCGCGGACTGCGGGCCGCGGTCGCCTGGCCGACCGTGGTGCTGTTCGTCGCCGTGGTGACGATCGCCGTGGTCGCGGTCGGTCGCCCCTGGCTGACCCGTCGCCAGGGCGCCACCCCACTCGGCCGGTGGAGCATCGCGGTGGCGGTGCTCACCGCGCTCGGGCTGCTCGGCACGTTCGTCCTCCTGCTGCTCCCGGACGGCCCGGCCGGCCGTCCACTGGCGACGTACCGGCCACCTGTCGGCTGCCCGGCGGTCCCGGACCTCGCCGGCTGCCGCGCCGCCCGCCCGTTGCCCGGCTACGAGACCGCGCTCGCCTGGCTCGTCACCTACCAGGTGCTGCTGCTGGTGGCCATCGGCGCGGCGAACCGCTCCGGCCGGCGGGCCCTGGCCGGGCCGGCCGCCGCCGGCGTGCTGCTGCCGCTCGGGGTGGCCTGGATCGAACGCGGCCTGCCCGGCCTGCCGGCCGCGCCGGCCGGGCTGCACACCTGGATGCTCGTCGGCCCGGCCATCGCGCTGGCCATCGGCGGGCTGCTCATGCCGCGCCTGCGGCCCGCCGTGCCGACCCAGCCGCTCGGCGCGTACACCGGGCTCGCCTGGCACGGCTGCGCGCCGGCCGTCATCGCCGGGTTCGGCTGGATGATGGCGGTCGCGTACTGCGCCGGGCTGCTCTACTGGGTCAGTGAGCGGCTCGACGGGCCGGTCGACCCGGCCGGCCCGGGGCGCGTGGTGCCGCCACTCGCCGTCTTCTGGGCCGGGCTGGCCTGCGTCATCGGGCTGGTCCTCCTGCTCGGGCTGCTGGCCCGCGCCGCGTACCTGCTGCACCGGCTGCGCCGCGCCGAGTACGCGCGACTGACCTCCGCCGACGGCCTCTCCGCACACGACCTGCGCCGCTGCCGCGACGTCAGCACCTACCGGGCGCTGCACCGCCTGGTGGGCGAGCACGCGGTCCGGTTGATCGGCTGGTTCGCGGCCGGGGCCGCGCTCCTGATCATCCTGTGCTGCGCCGCCGCGCTCTCCGGCCACCGGCCCAGCCCGCTCTCCCCGGCCGGGTGGCAGACCGCGATCCACTGGGCCGCCGAACTCGGCGACGCGGTGCTCGGTTGGCTGCCGGTGGTGACGAGCGCGCTCGGGCTGATGGTCTACCGCACCGACTCGGTCCGCCGCTCGGTCGGCGTGGTCTGGGACGTGTGCACGTTCTGGCCGCGGGCCGCACACCCGCTCGCCCCGCCCAGCTACGCCGAACGCGCCGTACCGGAACTCCAGACCCGGGTCGCCGGGCTGCTGGCGCTGCCGCCCCAGCACCCGGACCGGATGGACGGCGTGATCCTCTCCGGGCACAGCCAGGGCACCGTCATCTGCGCCGCGGTGCTGCTGCACCTGCCCCGCCGGTGGCGGCGGCGGACCTGGTTCTTCTCCTACGGCTGCCAGCTCACCCGGCTCTACGGCCGGGTCTTCCCGTCCTACTTCGGGCCGGAGCGGCTGCGCACGCTGGCCCGGGCGGTCACCTGGCCCGGCGGCCACGTCGCCTGGACGAACTTCTGGCGGGACACCGACCCGCTCGGCTGGCAGGTCAGCGCCGGGCAGCGGGACGTGGCGGTGGCCGACCCGGAGGCGCTGCACCCGACCGGCGGCGAGGTGGCCGACCCGCCGATCCGCAGCCACAGCGGCTACCCGGAGGCGGTCGAGTTCGCCCGCGAACGAGCCGTGGTGGCCCGCCTGCTGCGCCGGAGCGTGCCGTCACCCCGGCCCGGCGTCGGCTGACACCACGGCCCGCCTTGGTCACCAGACCGGCGTCACGCCGGCGGCGGCTCGGCCAGCCGGACCACCAGGTCGGCGTGCCCGGCCGTGCCGGCGACAAGCCGGGCGTTCTCCTCGTCGCTGCCGCGCGCCCAGGCGCGGGCCTGCTCCGCGGACTTCCCGTACGCCTGGTGCCGGGCGGTCAGGCGACGCAGCCGCAGCTCGGCGTCCAGGTCGAGGAACCATGCCTGGTGCAGCAGCGACCGCACCTCCTCCCACGGGTCGTCCCGCAGCAGCAGGTAGTTGCCCTCGGTGACCACCAGCCGCACCTCGGGCGGCACCTCGATCGCCCCGGCGACCGGCTCCTCCAGATCACGGCGGAACTCCGGCGCCCACACCGAGGTCGGCTCCAGCCGCCGCAACCGGCGCAGCGTGGCGACGAAGCCGTTGACGTCGAACGTGTCCGGCGCGCCCTTGCGTGCCGCCCGGCCCAGCCGGTCCAACGCCGACCCGGCCAGGTGGAAGCCGTCCATCGGCACCAGCCGGGCGGTCGGGCCCACCTCGGCGACGATCCGCTCCGCCAGCGTGGACTTGCCCGCGCCGGGCGCGCCGGCGATGCCGAGCAGTTGCCGCGGGCCGTCCCCGGCGAGTGCCCGCGCCCGGGCGACCAGCTCGGCCAGCGGCAACACCTGGGCCGGCGGCATCAGCCGAGCACCGGGTCGCTGATGGTGAACCGCGCCTCGACCGCCGCGTGCACCGGCTGCGGCGCGGGATCCAGCTCCAGCTCCGGCACGGACTCGCCGGACCGGGCGTACGCCGCCTTGGCCAGCATCGGCGGGGCCGCGGTCAGGCCGGTGTCGGCCAGCTCCCGCAGTGCGGTGACCCGGGCGCCGAGGGCCTCCGCGTACTCCCGGGCCCGGGCCAGCGCGTCCGCGATCGCGGCGTGCCGCACCTCCCGGTACGCCGGGCTGTCCGGCCGCAGCGACCACACCGGACCGGCCACCTCGACCTGCTCGTGGTCGGCCAGGCGGAGCATCAGCTCACCGAGCGCGCTGAAGTCGGTGACGGTGACCGTGGTGCTCACGCTGCCCTGGTAGGCCACCACCCGGTCGCCCGAGCGCCTGGTCACCGGCCAGACGTTGACCTGACCGGTCTCCCGCCGCGCGACCGTCGGCCCGGCGGCGTCGAGCAGCGCCCGCACCGCGGCGGCCCGCTCGGCCAGCCGGGTCAGCGTGGTCTCCCGGTCGCGGTCCCGCACCGCCGCCGTCACCGTGAACCGGGCCAGCTCGGGAGCGACCTCCCGGTACGCCTCGCCGCGTACCGCCACGACCGGTGCGTCCGCCATGCCGCTCAGCCTAACGGCGGGGTGGCCGGCAGGTGCGCGGTGTACCCGACCGCGCCGGCCGTCACCCGGCACCCGGTCAGGTGACCGCCCGCCGCGCCCAGCTCCCGCAGGTAGGCCAGCTCGCCGGCGTGGTCCGCGTCGGCCGGGAACTCCCGGCGGTGCGTGCCGAGCTCCCGGCCGCGCAGCGCGGCACGCGCGGCCCGCCCCTCGGCCAGCCGGCCGGCCAGCGCCTCGGCGTCCCCGGCCCGCAGCGCGGCGGTCAGCTCGGTCAGGAAGTCACCGACGCCGGCCAGCTCGGCGAGCACCCGGTCCCGGTTGCCGAGCAGCATGTTCGCGGTCCGCTCGGGCGGCCCCCCGGCGACCCGGGTGCCGTCGGAGAAGCTGCCGGCGGCCAGCGCCAGCACCGCGTCCCGCAGCGGCGAGCGTTGCACCGTGCCGGCCAGCGCGCCGGCGAGCACGTGCGGCACGTGTGACGCGAGCGCGGCGGCGGCGTCGTGCTCCGGCGCGGACATCGGCACCACCCGGGCGTGGAAGACGTCGACGAGCAGCGCGGCCAGCCGCCGGAACGCGGTCAGCCCGGTGGGCCCCGGGCAGAGCACCCAGGCCGCGCCGTCGAGCAGTTCCGGGCCGGCCGCGCCGAGCCCGGCCCGGTCCGCGCCGGCCATCGGGTGACCCGGCACGAATCGGTGCCCGAGCCCCTGCGCGGTCGCGGCGGTGGCCACCTCCGCCTTGACGCTGCCCACGTCCGTGAGCACGCACCGGTCGTCGGTGGCGGCGGCCACCCGGGCCAGCGTGGTGGGCAGCGTGGGCAGCGGGCCGCAGACGAACACCACGTCCCGGCCGGCCACCGCCTCCTCGACGGTCCCGGCGACCGCGACGCCCCGCTCGCGTAGCTGCCCCCGGACGGCCGGATCCGGGTCCCAGCCGGCGACGCCGAGCCCGGTGTCGCGGAGCCGGAGCAGGATCGAGCCGCCGATCAGCCCGGTGCCGACCACCGCCGCGCGTGCCAGCCCGCCCGCCTCGCCCACCATCGGTGCACCTCGGGTCCGCGTCGTCGGCGGAGCCCGGGTGGCCCCGCGGGAAGTCCCGCCGAGGATATCGCCCGGCACGCCAGCGGAGCGCACGGTGTCAAGCGGGGGCCCCGCCTCTACCGGAAACGTTAAGCGGGGGTCCCGCCTTTCAGACGGCCGGTTACGGCGTCGATGTGCGCGTCGGACTCCGTCAGGGCCACCCGGACGTGTCGGGCGCCGGCCGGGCCGTAGAAGACGCCGGCGGCCACCAGGATGCCCCGCCGGGCCAACCAGTCGACCGTGTCCCAGCAGTCCTCGTCGCGGGTCAGCCAGAGGTAGAGCCCGGCCTCGGAGTGCTCGACCGTGAAGCCGACGCCGGTGAACGCGGCCCGCAGCTTCTCCCGCCGCACCCGGTAGCGCTCCCGCTGGGCGTCGGCGTGCGCCTGGTCGCCGAGCGCGGCCACCATGGCGGCCTGCACCGGTGCCGGCACGATCATCCCGGCGTGCTTACGCACCTTGAGCAGCTCGGCCACCAGCGCCGGGTCACCGGCCACGAACCCGGCCCGGTAGCCGGCCAGGTTGGAGCGCTTGGAGAGCGAGTGCACCGCCAGCACGCCCGCGTAGTCCCCGCCGCACACCTGCGGGGACAGCACCGAGACGGGCTCGGCGTCCCAACCCAGCGGCAGGTAGCACTCGTCGCTGGCGACCACCGCGCCGCGCTCCCGGGCCCACTCGACCACCTTGCGCAGGTGGGCGGCGGGCAGCACCCGCCCGGTCGGGTTGCCCGGCGAGTTCACCCAGACCAGGCGGACCCGGGGGTCCGGGCCGAGCGCGGTCAACGAGTCGCTGCGCACCGTCGTGGCGCCCGCCAGCCGGGCCCCGTCCTCGTACGTCGGGTACGCGACGGTCGGCACCACGACCACGTCACCGGGGCCGAGCCCGAGCAGCGTCGGCAGCCAGGCCACCAGCTCCTTGGAGCCGATGGTCGGCAGCACACCCAACCCGTCGACGCCCGCGCCGCAGGCCCGGGCCACCCAGGCCGCGATCGCGTCCCGCAGGGCGGGCGTGCCCGCGGTCAGCGGGTAGCCGGGCGCGTCCGACGCGTCGGCAAGCGCCTGCCGGATCAGCGGTGGCACCGGGTCGACAGGCGTACCCATGGAGAGGTTGATGAGACCGTCCGGGTGCGCCGCGGCCGTGGCGGCCGCGGCGTCCAGCGTGTCCCAGGTGAACTCGGGCAGCCGTGCCGAAACCGGCGCGGACCGGCTCAGTGGTCCTCGCCGCGCGGCGGCTGCGCGGCGACGAAGGTGGCGTCCTTCTCCACCTTGCCGATCTTGGAGGCGCCCCCGGGCGAACCCAGGTCCTCGAAGAACTCGTAGTTCGCGCCGGTGTAGTCCTTCCACTGCTCCGGCACGTCGTCCTCGTAGAAGATCGCTTCCACCGGGCAGACCGGCTCGCAGGCCCCACAGTCGACGCACTCGTCGGGGTGGATGTAGAGCATCCGATTGCCCTCGTAGATGCAGTCGACCGGGCACTCCTCGATGCATGCCTTGTCGAGCACATCCACGCACGGCTCGGCGATGATGTAGGTCACCGGTCTTCTCCTCCGCAAGACTCGTCGCGATCATCCGCAACGGTAAGAGCCTAGTATCTCGCCGGGGAGGAGGTCGATCGTGCTCCGACAGCAGGATGTGGGACACCGGATCGTGGTCCGCCGAATCGTGGGGATCCGGGAGGGCCGGCCGCTGTTCTCCGACGCGCTCGGCGATCTGGTCGAGCTGAGTGAGACGCACATTACGCTGGTCACGGACGGTGGCCCGCTCCGCGTGCCGGTCGGTGAGGTGCACCGGGCGAAGCGGGTGCCACCGGCTCGCCGGCCGACCGCCGTCGCCGTGGTCGACCTGGAAAGCGCAAGCGATGAGGCGTGGCCGGCCCCGGTTCGCGGCCGACTCGGCGACTGGCGGCTGCGTTCCGCGGCCGGTTGGACCGGCCGGGCGAACAGCGCGCTCCCGATCGGCGACCCCGACCGGCCGCTGCCGGCGGCGCTGGACGCGGTGCAGCGCTGGTACGCCGACCTCGGCCAGCCGGCCCTGGTGAACACGCCGCTGCCGCTGGCCGCCCCGGTCGGCGCGGAACTCGACGCGCGCGGCTGGACGGCCCGCCCGCCGGTGCTGGTCCAGACCGTGCCGCTCACCACCCTGACCGCCCCGCCGCCCACCGCCGCCCCGCCGCCGGTGGCGCCGGCCGTCACCGACCTGCCGCCGGTGGCGCTGGCGGTCGCGCCCACCGACGACTGGCTGGCGATCGCCGCCGACCGCAAGGGCGGGCTCCCGGAGGCCGCGCGGCACGTGCTCACCGCCGTGGACCGGATCCGCTTCGCCGAGCTACGGGTCGACGGCCGACTGCTCGCGGTGGGGCGCGGCACCGTCACCGGCGGGGGGCGGTGGCTCGGCGTGAGCCTGCTCGAAGTGCTGCCGGAGGCCCGCCGGCACGGGTACGCCGCCGCGGTCGTCCGCGCACTGGCCGGCTGGGCCGCGGCCGAGGGGGCCACCCGGGCGTTCCTCCAGGTCGAGCAGCGCAACATCGGCGCGGTGGCGCTCTACCACCGGCTCGGCTTCACCACCCACCACACCTACCTGACCCGGGTGGCGCCCTGACGTCAGCGGCGGACGATCCGGCGGGGCCGGGACGTCTTCAGCTCGGCGTACCGCTTGAGCTGGCGGGAGCGGAAGTCACGGCCCAGCGCGGTGAGCGTCAGGTAGCCGACCAGCACCCCGGCCGCGGTGGCCGCGAGGTAGAGCCAGATCTGGGCGAAGAACAGGCCGGCGCCCCCGCCGAACGGGTTCTCGCCGACCAGCAGCGGGCCGACGAAGACGGTCAGCGCCAGCGCCGCCACCACCGCGACGGCCAGGTCACCGGCCCAGTGCCCGACCGGCCGGTCGGCGCCCCAGCGGAACGACACGCCGGCCAGGACCAGACCGATCGCCAGGAACATCACCAGCGAGACCCGGCTGGCGGCGGTGTCGTCGTCCGGGAAGGCGAACCTGATGACCAGCCGCGCCACCACGTTGACCGCGAACAACGCGGCCGTCAGCACCCCGACCGCACGCCACCGCTGACCCATCGCACGCCTCCCGCACGTACCGCCCGCCCCGGCGGCGAGCCTCTGGCAGGAATGTCTACCACCGCCGCCGGTGCGGCGTCAGCACCTCAGCGGTCGACCGCCGGTGGCGTCACCACGTGCCGGAAGCCGAGCACCGCGAAGGTGACCGCGCCGGAGACGATCAACGCCAGGCCGAGCACGTTGTCGCCGGCGAGCGCCAGATCGCCCTCGGTGGTCCGGAACCCGCCCACGACGATCACCAGGAACCACGGCAGCGCGGCCAGCGCCACCCCCCACCGGCTGCCCGTCGACAGGTGCGCGAACCAGCCCAGCAGCACCGTCGACGCCGCCACCGCGGCGATCCCGGCGACCGCCAGGCCGATGCCGACGAGCGCCTGCGCGCCCCCGGACCGGCCCTGCACCGCCGCCCAGGCCCAGGTGGCGAAGATCAGATCGAGCAGCGCGAACAGCGCGCCGGCCCAGACCGACACCACGCCGCCGGCCACCCGCAGCACGCGGTC
This sequence comes from Micromonospora sp. DT227, assembly GCF_049841835.1. Lineage (NCBI taxonomy): Bacteria > Bacillati > Actinomycetota > Actinomycetes > Micromonosporales > Micromonosporaceae > Micromonospora > Micromonospora sp. DT227. The sequence goes on from NZ_JBNCLA010000002.1 coordinate 391,526, forward strand.
CAGCGCCCGCTCCACCGCGCTGGGCGGTGCGGGCGGCTGCTGCTCCGGAAGGACCGACACGGGCGCGGCGGGCGACGTCACCGGAGACCGGCCGCGACCGGGGCACGGTCCGACCCGTCCAGCGCCAGCCCGGCGAAGAGGTCGTGCTCCCAGCCGTACCGGCCGCCGCCGGGCCCCTTCTCGCCGACCGCGAGCGTGAAGTACTCCACCCCCATGAACTCGGCGCCGAAGTTGCCGGCGATCGCGTAGAGCCAGGAGTCGGCCGGGATCTGCGTGGCGTGGGCGCGCATCGCCGCCTCCTTGGCGGCGTGCTGCTCGGTGGCGTCCACCCGCGCCGCGATCTGCGCGTCCGGCGTGCCGAACGGCAGCTCGTCGGCGCTGGAGATGCCGGCGAAGGGATTGTCCGACGACCCGGTGAACGTCTCCAGGCCGGCGTCGAGCACGCTGCGCGGCATGGCCGTCCAGTAGACCTTCGCCGGGGCGGTCCCGTCGGCCGCCGCCAGCTCCACCGCCCGCATCGTCACCCGGTGCGCCTGGATGTGGTCGGGATGGCCGTAGAAGCCGTTCGGGTCGTACGTGACCACGACCTGGGGGCGGACCTCGCGGATCACCTCCAGCAGGTGCCCGGCGGCGGCGTCCAGGTCGGCCCTCCAGAACGCCCGCGGGTGCTCGTTGGTGGCCATCCCCATCATCCCGGAGTCGCGGTAGCGGCCCGCGCCGCCGAGGAACCGGTGGTCGGTGACGCCGAGCGCGGCACAGGCCGCGGTCAGCTCGCCGATGCGGTAGCCGCCGAGCTGGTCGGCCTCGGCCGCGGCGAGCCCGGCCAGCGCCGGCACGTGGATCTCGCCCTCCTCACCCAGCGTGCAGGTCACCAGCGTGACGTGGGCGCCGGCGGCGGCGTAGTGCGCCATCGTCGCGCCGGTGCCGATCGACTCGTCGTCGGGATGCGCGTGGACCAGCAGCAGGCGTCGGTCGGGCAGCGTCGTCACGCCCGTCACTCTAACCGGCGGTCCTGCCCGTCCGACGGTCATGCGTCCGCCCAGGTCGGCCACATCACGCCCGGTGCCCGCCTACGATCTGCAGGCGTGGACTTTCCCGAGCTGGCCGCCCGTACCCGTCGGTTCAGCCTGGGGGCGCCGCGCGCCGTGACCGTCGCCGGTGACGGCTCCCGGGTGCTCTTCCTGCGTTCCGCGGGCCCGGAGGACCCGGCCGACGCGCTCTGGCTGCTCGACGTCGACACCGGCGAGGAACGCCTGGTCGCCGACCCGGCGGTGCTGCTCGGCGCGGACGCGGAACCGGCCCGACCGGCCCCCGGCGAGCGGGCGCTGCGCGAGCGGCTGCGGCTCAGCGCCGGCGGCATCGGCGGGTACGCGCTGGACGCGACCGGCCGGGTGGCCGCGTTCGCGCTGGCCGGGCGGCTGTTCCGGGCCGACCTGCGGCACGGCGACGTGGTCGAGGTGGCCACCGTCGGGCCGGTGATCGATCCGCGTCCGGACCCGACCGGCGAGCGGCTGGCCTACGTCACCGACGCCGCCGACGGCGTCCGCCGGGGTCAGCTCCGGGTGGTCGAGCCGGACGGCACGGACAACCTGCTCGCCGGCGAGGACAGCGGCGTGACCTGGGGGCTGGCCGAGCACATCGCGGCCGAGGAGTTCCACAGGTACCGGGGCTACTGGTGGGCCCCGGACGGGCGCGCGGTGCTGGCCGCCCGGGTCGACGAGTCCCGGCTGCCCCGGTGGTACCTGCACGACCCGGCCGAGCCGGCGACCCCGCCGACGTCGCTGGCGTACCCGGTGGCGGGTGGCCCGAACGCGGAGGTCAGCCTGCACCTGCTCGACCTCGACGGCGGCTGGGTCGACGTGCACTGGGACCGGGAGACCTACCCCTACCTGAGCGCGGTCGAGTGGGCGGACGGCGGGCCGCTGATCACGGTGCTGCGCCGCTCCCAGCAGCACGGGCTGGTGCTCGCGGTGGACCCGCGTACCGGGGAGACGCAGGTGCACGCCGAGCTGGCCGACCCGCGCTGGGTGGAACCGGTCCCGGGCACCCCGGCGCACCTGCCCGACGGGCGGGTGCTGGTCGGCGGCGAGCTGGCCCACGACGGGTACGACGCCCGCTGCCTGTTCGCCGACGGCACGCTGCTCACCCCGCCCTCGCTGTACGTGCGGCGGGTGGTCGGGCGGCTGCCGGCCGGCCCCGACACGGCCGCCGACCTGCTGGTCGAGGCGAGTGAGGGCGAACCGAGCCAACGCCATCTCTACCGGGTGCGGACCACCATCGGCGGCGGGATGGACGCCCGCCGGATGGGCAGCGACCCGGGTTGGCACACCGCCGCCATCGGTGGGGCCACGCTGGCGGTGGGGACCGCCTCGCTGGAGTACGCCGGGGTCCGCTGGCGGGTGTGGCACGGCGACCGCGAGGTGGGTGAGCTGCGCTCGCTGGCCGCCACCTGCTCGTACGCGCCGCGCCCGACGCTGGTGCGGGTGACCGACCGGCGGCTGCCCAGTGCGGTGCTCTACCCGGCCGAGCACGTCAAGGGCACCCGGCTGCCGGTGCTGGTGGACGTCTACGGCGGGCCGGGCCACCAGGAGGTGGTCGCGGCGCGCGGCGCCTGGCTGGAGCGGCAGTGGTGGGCCGAGCAGGGCTTCGCGGTGGTGACCGTGGACAACCGGGGCACGCCCGGCATCGCGCCGTCGTTCGAGAAGGCGATCCACCGCCGGGTGGCGGACGTGATCCTGACCGACCAGGTGGACGCGTTGACCGCGCTCGCCGGCAAACACCCCGACCTGGACCTGGACCGGGTGGCGGTGCGGGGCTGGTCGTTCGGCGGCTGGCTCGCCGGCCTGGCGGTGCTGCGCCACCCGGAGTTGTTCAAGTGCGCGATCGTGGGCGCGCCGGTCACCGACTGGGCGCTGTACGACACCGCGTACAGCGAGCGGTACCTGGGCATGCCGGAGGACGGCATGGACGTCTACGCGCATCACTCGCTGGTGGAGCTGGCCGCCGAGCCGCTCGGCGCCCCGGCCGACGCCCGACCCATGCTGCTGGTGCACGGCCTGGTCGACGACAACGTGCTGGCCGCGCACACGCTGCGGCTCTCCGCCGCGCTGCTGGCCACCGGCCGCCCCCACGCGGTGCTCCCGCTCACCGGCGCGACTCACCTGGCCGCCGGCGGCGCGTCCGAGCGGCTGCTCCGCCTGGAGCTGGACTTCCTCCGCCGCTACCTGGTGTAAGGAGGAGCCCCCTGTTAACGCCTCAGGTAGAGAAGGGGCCCCCTCTCACACACACGTGTTAAGCGGGGGCCCCTCCTTACCTCAGGGCCGGGGGCTACTGCTTGACGTACGCGTTGACGAAGTTCGGGTAGCCGAAGACGGAGGAGATGAAGACGCCGCCGGCCTTCGAGCCGTGCACGTTGTACGCCACGTCGACGAAGAGCGGCACCACCGGCGCGAACTCCTTCATGATCCGCTCGTCGAGCTTGCCCCACTCCGGGCCCTGCTCGGCCGGGGGCATGGCCAGGATCCGGTCCATCTCGGCGTTGATCGCGTCGTCGTTGAAGTACGACGAGTTGCTGTTGCCCTCGGCCTTGATGGTGCGGCCGTCGTAGAGCACCGGCAGGATCGACGCGCCGCTGGGCCAGTCCGCGGCCCAGTTGCCGATGTAGAGGTCCCAGGGGTTGTTCTTCTTCTTGACCTCGTCCAGCTTCGAGTCGTCCGGGATGTTCCGCACAGTGATCTTGAAGCCGGCGCGCTCCAGGTTGCCCTTGAGCTGGACCGCGATCTGCTGCTCGTTGGTGTTGTCCGCGACGCCGAGGACCAGCTCGGGCGTCTGGCCGCCGAGCAGCTCCTTCGCCTTCTCCGGGTTGCCGTTGGCACCCGCCGGGTAGGCGTCGTACGCCTTGTAGCCGATGGTCGACGACGGCATCAGCGTGGTCATCGGCTGGGCGATGGTCTGGCCGCCGAGCGCCTTGACCAGGCCCTCACGGTCGATCGCGTAGTTGAGCGCCTGGCGGACCTTCAGGTCCTTGACCCGCTGCGTGTTGATCACGAGCTGGTTGGCGCTCGGGGTCGGGGAGAGCAGCGTCCGGGACTTCAGCGCCGGGTCACCGGCCACCTTCGCGACCAGCGAGGGCGGCACCGAGTTGAAGGCCAGCGCACTCTGGTCGGCGCCGTTGTCGGCGATCACCCGGTTGTTCGCGGCGTCCTGGGTCGGGCCGAAGGTCCACACGAACTGGTCCGGGTACTGGTGGCGGACCGGGTCGGTCTTCGCGTCCCAGTTCGGGTTGCGGTCCAGCGTGAGCTGGACACCCACCTGGTTCTTGGCGATCTTGTACGGGCCGGACGAGAACGGCTTCTGGTCCAGGTTGACGCCGGTGTCCTTCTCCGGCCTGAGCGGCGCGGTGGTCGGCAGCGAGACCGCGAAGGGCAGGTCGCAGCGGGGCTTGGCGAACTCGAAGCGCAGCGTCTTGTCGTCCGGCGTGGTCAGGCCCGGCGGCAGCGACGTCTTGTTCTTCTTGAAGTCCCACTTGGTGTCGAACTGCGGGGTGTCGGCCAGCCACTCCTGGAGGTAGGTCGGGCCGCCGGTGAGGTCCGGGTCGAACGAGCGGGCGATGCCGTACGCGATCTCCTTGGCGGTGATCGGGCTGCCGTCCTCGAACTTCACCCCGTCCTTGATGGTGAATTCCCAGACCTTGCAGTCGTTGTTGACGTTCTTGCCCGGGGTCTCGGCCAGGTCGCCGACCAGCACCAGGCCGCCCTTGCCGTCGTCCTTCCAGGTGGTCAGGTAGCGGGCGAAGAGCGGGTTGGCCATCAGGCCGGCGAACGAGTACGTCCGCTGCGGGTCCAGGTGGGAGATGGGGGTCTCCCGGATGATGGTGAACGTGCCGCCCTTGGCCGCGCCGTCCACCTCCGCCGCGGGCCCCTGGGAGTCCTTCGGGTCGGTCGCGATGACGCCGCTCTGCTGCCGGTTGCCGTCCACAGTGGTGCCTTCGCCCGTGTTCTCCGAGCAGGCGCCCAGCCCCACCACCAGTGCGATGGCGCCGCCGACGGCGGCCGCTGCACGTGGTCGCATCTTCTACCTCCAGGAAATAGTTTCGATAAATTTCGTCGGGCCGGACGCTCAGCCCAGCCGCACCCGGGGATCGATCACCGCGTACAGCAGATCCACCACCACGTTGGCCAGCACCACGAAGACCGCCGCGATCAGCACGGTCGCCATGATGGTCGGCAGGTCACCGGCGCGGACCGCGTCCACCGCCGTCCGGCCCATCCCGTTGAGCCCGAACGTCGTCTCGGTGATCACGGTGCCGCCCAACGCCCCGCCCACGTCCAGTCCGGCGATGGTCACCACCGGCGTGATCGCGGCGCGCAGCGCGTGCCGCCCGTAGACGGTCCGTTTGGCCAGGCCCTTGGCCCGCGCCGTGCGGACGAAGTCCTCGGACAGGGTCTCCAGCATCTGTGCCCGGGACAGCCGGGCGTAGATGGCGGAGAAGAGGAAGGCCAGTGCCAACCAGGCCAGCACCAGCCCACTGCTCCACTTGAGCGGATCGTCGAACAACGAGGTGTAGCTCGGCACCGGCAGCAGCCGCAGGTTGTAGACGAACACGATGAGCAGCACCGCGCCGACGAAGTAGAGCTGCAACGAGGCGCCGGTCAGCGAGAAGCCGATCGCCGCCCGGTCCAGCCAGCTTCCCCGGCGCAGCGCCGAGAGCATGCCGAGGCCGACGCCGAGCAGCAGCCACAGGACCGCCGCCGGGATGACGATGCTCAGCGTCACCGGCAGCACCCGGGCGATGGTGTCCGAGACCGCCTCGTTGGAGACGTACGACCAGCCGAGACAGGGCGCGTCGCACCGGCCGCCCTGGGCGCTGCCCAGGTCCCGCCCGGTGACGATGCCCTTCATGTAGCCGGCGTACTGGCTGATCAGCGGGTCGCGCAGGCCCAACTCCTGGCGGACCCGCTCCAGCCGCTCCGGGTTGCAGTTCTTCGGGCACATGCCGGTCACCGGATCACGCGGCAGGGCGAAGAACATCAGGAAGCTGAGCACGCTGACCGCGAAGAGCGTGAGCGCGGCGGACAACAGCCGGCGGATGAGGAAACGCGTCATGGCCGGCCTCCTACCGGGACGACTTCGGGTCGAGCGCGTCGCGCAGCGCGTCACCGAAGAGGTTGAAGGCGAACACGAGCGCGAAGATCGTGATGCCGGGGAAGAAGACGTACGCCGGGTCGGTCTGGAGGTAGTCGAGGCTGCGGTAGATCATCCGCCCGAAGCTCGGCGTCGCGTCCGTCAGCCCGACGCCGATGAACGACAGCGCCGCCTCGCTGGTGATGTACTGCGGGACCGCCAGCGAGAAGGCCACCAGGATCGGCGCCCAGACGTTCGGCAGCAACTGGCGGAACAGCATGTGCCCCAACCCGGCGCCGCTGGCGCGCGCCGCCTCCACGAACTCCCGCTCGCGCAGCGCGATGATCTGACCCCGGACCAGCCGGGCCGTGCTGGTCCAGCCGAACAGCGCGAAGATCGCGATGAGCACCCCGATCTGGAAGTACGCCGGCACGGCCTCCCGCTGGCCGTAGAAGCGCAACGCCACGGTCGGCATCAGCGCCAGCGCGATGATCAGGAACGGCATGGCCAGCGTCAGGTCGGTGATCCAGTTGATCACCGAGTCGAGCCAGCCGCCCAGGTAGCCGGCCAGGGTGCCCAGGGTCACGCCGATCGCGGCGGTCAGCACGGCCGCGGCGAACGCGATGAACAGCGACGTGCGCAGTCCGTGCACCATCCGGATGAAGATGTCCCGGCCGAGACCGGGCTCCAGCCCGAACCAGTGCTCGCCGGTGGCGCCGCCGGCATAGCCCAGCGGCATGCCGTAGCCGTCGAGGCGGCTCTGGAACTGCTCCTTCGGCCCCATCCCGTACAGCGCCTCGATCAGCGGCACGGCCAGCGCGACAAGCACGAAGAAGACGAGCAGACCGCCGCTGACCAGGGCGGTACGATCGCGGCGCAGCCGTGCCAGGGCGAGCTGGCCCGGCGAGCGGCCGACGAACTCCTCGTCCCGCCGCGCACCGCCGTCGGCGGGCGTCTCGATCTCGGCGAGGGCCACACCCTCGACCGGGGACAGACTCATTCCGTCACCTCCTGCGCGTCTGCGGCGTCGGCGACGCCGACCGCCACCGGACCCGCCTCCGGGTAGTGGCAGGCGGTGAGTTGGGTGCCGCCGTCGCGGGTGGTCAGTGCGGGTGTCTCGGTGGCGCAGCGGTCGGTGGCTTTCCAGCAGCGGGTGCGGAAGCGGCAGCCCGATGGCGGGTTGAGGGGGGTCGGGACGTCGCCGGTGAGACGGATCCGGCCGGCGGGACCGAGCGTGGTGACGTCCGGGATGGCCGACAGCAGCGCCCGGGTGTAGGGGTGCTGCGGTCGGGTGTAGATGGCGTCGCGGTCGCCGATCTCGACGATTCTGCCGAGGTACATGACCGCGACGCGGTGGCAGAAGTGGCGGATCACGGCGAGGTCGTGGGCGATGAACACGAACGCCAGGTCCAGGTCGCGTTGCAGGCCGCGTAGCAGGTTGATGACCTGCGCCTGGATGGAGACGTCCAACGCGCTGACGGGTTCGTCGGCGACGATCAGCTTCGGTTTCAGCGCGAGGGCGCGGGCGATACCGACGCGTTGACGTTGCCCGCCGGAGAACTCGTGCGGATACCTGTTGTAGTGCTCCGGGTTGAGTCCGACCAGTTCCAGCAACTCCTGCACCCGCCGCTTGACCCCGCCGGGTGGGGTGATCCCGTTGACCTGCAACGGCATCGCCACGATCCGCCCGACCGTGTGCCGCGGGTTCAACGACGCGTACGGGTCCTGGAAGATGATCTGCAAATCCTGCCGCAGGTCACGCAGATCCCGACGCCCCGCGTGGGTGATGTCCCGACCGGCGAACGTGATCGACCCGCTGGTGGGCTCCAACAGCCGCACCAACATCCGCCCCGTCGTGGTCTTCCCACACCCGGACTCCCCCACCAGACCGAGCGTCTCGCCCGGCCGCACGTCGAAGTCCAGGCCGTCGACCGCCCGCACCGCCCCCCTGCCACGCAGCCCGTCGCGCACCGGGAAATGCTTCGTCAACCCCCGCACCGACAACAGCGGCTCGGTCTCGGCGCTCATCGGGCCACCCCCACCCGGGCGATCTCGTCGCGGTAGATCCGCTCCCGATCCCCCGCCGACAGATGACAGGCGACCAGATGCCCCGACTCACCGGCGTCCCGCAACCCGGGCACCTCAAGGCGGGAACGGTCGTCGGCCCACCGGCACCGCGGATGGAACGCACACCCCGAGGGCAAATTGATCAACGACGGCGGATTACCCGGGATCGGCACCAGGTCCGCGTCGGCGTCGCCGTGCAGCGACGGCACGCTCGACAACAACCCCCAGGTGTACGGATGCTGCGGCGTCCGCAACACCCGCGCCACGCTGCCGTGCTCCACCGCCCGGCCGCCGTACATGACGAGGACGTCGTCGGCCACCTGGCTGACCACGCCCAGATCGTGCGTGATCAGGATGATGGCCGACCGGAACTCCGCCTGCAGATCCGCGAGGAGGTCCAGGATCTGCGCCTGCACCGTCACGTCCAACGCCGTGGTCGGCTCGTCGGCGATCAGCAGGTCCGGATCGTTGACCAGCGCCATCGCGATCATCGCCCGCTGCCGCATCCCACCGGAGAACTCGTGCGGGTACTGCGCGAACCGCTTTGCCGGCTGCGGGATGCCGACCCGGTCCAGCATGTCCACGGCCCGGGTGCGGGCCTCCCGCTTCCCGGCCTTCGGGTGGTGCACCCGGTACGCCTCCGCGATCTGCCTGCCCACCGAGTAGTACGGGTGCAGCGCCGACAGCGGATCCTGGAAGATCATCGCCATGTCCCGGCCCCGCAGTCGCCGTACCTCCTCATCGGGCAGGCCGACGAGCTGACGTCCGCCGACGGAGATCTCCCCGGTGACGGTCGCCCGCTTGGACGTGCTGTGCAGGCCCAGGATCGCCAACGACGTGACGCTCTTGCCGGAACCGGACTCCCCCACGATGCCGAGCGTGCGACCCCGCTCCACCGCGAACGACACGCCGTCCACGGCCCTGACCACGCCGTCCTCGGTGTCGAACCGCACCCGCAGGTCTCTGACCTGGAGATAGGGCGCGTCGCCGGCGCGTTGCTCCGGCACCTCCGGGCGGTCCGGCTCCCCGGACGGCACCGCCTCCGACCTGCCCATTGACCGCCTCCCCTTCGGTGATGAAGAGAACCTACAGGAAACCTCTGGAGGCGAAAGTAAGCTACATCGAGCGGTCTGTCAGCGGTCAGAGCGTAACGACTGGGTTTCCGACCTGAACAGCCCTCACCTGGACCTTCGTGAGTCGTGACTCACCGTGGTGGTCTGCTCATCGCACGAGAGGTGCGACGATATCCGTGGTGAAGGAGCGACGATCCCGGCCGACACGAGGTGGAGGTTTGCCATGACGGCGGCGGTGTTCGACCACGACGGCCCGTGGACCGAAGAGGAGTACCTCTCTCTCGGGGAGACGCAGCAACGCGTCGAGCTCTTCGACTGGAGCCTCTACGTGACCCCTGGTCCCACCCCGCTGCATCAGAACATCTCCGGCGAACTTCGCGCCATGCTCCGCACGCCGGCGCGGAAAGCCGGGTTACGCGTGCTCGAAGCCGTGAACGTACGGCTGCGGCCGGGACGGATTCCCATTCCCGACCTGGTCATCACCAATGACATCGACCTACGCGTACCGGTGATAGAGGCCAGTGATGTGCGTCTGGTCTGCGAGGTCATCTCGCCGAGCAACGCGGCGACCGACAAGGTGCTCAAGATGCACTTCTACGCCGCGGCGCAGATCGAGTGGTACCTGCTGATTGAGCAGGACACGTTGACCATGCACCTCTACCGGCGCCAGGACGCGCACTATGTCGAGCACGCCGTCGCGAAGAGAGGCGACACGCTGGACTTGATCCGACCCGTGCGTGCCACGATCCGCCCGGAGGATCTGCTCGCCTGACGGATGTCGGTGCGTTCGCCTAGGGTCGGACGCATGGGATTCGATGCGGCGACCGCCGCCGTGCAGGCCGCCCTCGACGCGGGAGCCCGCTACGCCGACGCCCGGGTGATGCACCGCCGGTACGAGTCGATGTCGGCGCGCAACGGCGACATCGAGGAGCTGGCCCAGCACGAGAGCATCGGCCTGGGGGTGCGCGCGCTCGTCGGCTCCGGCTGGGGCTTCCACGCCGCACCCGAGCTGTCCGACGCCGCGGCCCGCGACGCCGGCCGGCGCGCCGCGGCGATCGCCGCCGCGAGCGCGCGGGTTCCCGGCCCGCCGGTCGACCTGGTGCCGGTGGAGGCGGCGGTGGCGAGCTGGGCCTCGGAGTGCGCGGTCGACCCGCTCGGGGTGCCACTGTCCGACAAGGGCGACCTGCTGGTCGGCGCCACCGCCACGATGCGCGAGCACGGGGCCGACCTGGCCGAGGGGCTCTACCAGGTCTGGGACACCACGAAGTGGTTCGTCTCCAGCGAGGGCCACCGGATCGACCAGCACATCCGCGAGTGCGGCGGCGGCATCTCCGCCACCTCGATCGGCGACGGCGAGACGCAGCGCCGGTCCTACCCGAGCTACCGCGGGCAGTACGGCACGACCGGCTGGGAGCTGGTCACCGCGCTCGACCTGGCCGCGCACGCCGCCCGGGTCGCCGAGGAGTCCCGCGAGCTGCTCACCGCGCCGGAGTGCCCATCCGGCGAGACCGACCTGATCCTCGGCGGGGAGCAGCTCGCGTTGCAGATCCACGAGTCGGTCGGGCACGCCATCGAGCTGGACCGCATCCTCGGCTGGGAGGCGGCGTTCGCCGGCACGTCCTGGCTCGACCTGGCCCGGCTCGGCTCGCTGCGCTACGGCTCGGAGCTGATGAACGTGACGATCGACCCGACCATCCCGGGCGCGCTCGGCAGCTTCGGCTTCGACGACGAGGGGTCGCCGGCGGTCCGACGGGACGCGGTGCGCGAGGGGCGGTGGGTCGGGGTGCTCGCCGGCCGGGACTCGGCCGCCGTCGCCGGCCTGGACCACGGCGGCAGCGTACGCGCCGACGGCTGGGCCCGGCTGCCGATGGTGCGGATGACGAACGTGGGCCTGGAGCCAGGCCCGCACACGCTCGACGAGATCGTCGCGGCCACCGACGACGGGGTGCTGATGGACATCAACAGGTCCTGGTCGATCGACGACAAGCGGCTCAACTTCCAGTTCGGCTGCGAGGTCGGCTGGGAGGTGAAGAAGGGGCGCCGGGGCCGGATGCTGCGCAACCCGACCTACACCGGCATCGGGCCGGTCTTCTGGCGCTCGATGGACATGCTCTCCTCGGAGACGGTCGCCTGGGGCACGCCCAACTGCGGCAAGGGGCAGCCCGGCCAGATCGGGCACACCGGCCACCCGGCCGCGCCGGCCCGGTTCCGCGGCGTGCGGGTGGGGGTACGCGCATGAGCGAACGCACCGAGCGGAGCGAGGGCCGTGAGCGCATGCCCGGTCGGCACGCCATGAGTGACGAGCGGGACCTCGCCGCCCGGGTGGTGGAGCTGGTCCGGCGCGCGGCCGGGCCGGGCGCCGAGGCCGAGGTGGTGGTGACCCGGTCCGATCTGGCGCTGACCCGGTTCGCCAACTCGTTCATCCACCAGAACGTGGCCGAGACCGGCACCGCCGTGCGGCTGCGGCTGCACGTCGACGGCCGGACCGCCGCGGGCGGCGGCAACCGGGTGGACGCCGACGGGTTGACCGCGCTCGTCGAACGCACCCGGGCGGCGGCCCGCCTCGCGCCGCCCGACCCGGCCTGGCCGGGCCTCACCGCGCCGACATCGACGCCGACCGGCCCCGCCGTCGACGAGGCCACCGCGTTCGCGTCGCCCGACGAGCGGGCCGCCCGGGTCCGCGCGTTCGTGGACGCGGTCGACGGGCTGGAGGCGGCCGGTTACTGCCGCACCCTGTACCTGTCCGGCGCGTTCGCCAACTCGGCCGGGCACTCGGCGGTGGGCCGGGCCGCCGAGGCGGCGATGGACGGCATCGCCCGGGCCGGCGGCGCGGACGGGGTGGCCCGCCACTGCGCGGACCGCCTGGCCGACCTGGACGGCGGTGCGCTCGGCGCCCGCGCGGCGGCCAAGGCGCGGGCCGCGGCCGACCCGGTCGAGCTGCCGCCGGGGCACTACGAGGTGGTGCTCGAACCGGCCGCCGTGGCCGACCTGCTCCAGAATCTCGCCTGGTACGGCTTCAACGGCAAGCGGCACGCCGAACGCCAGTCCTTCGCCGAGCCGGGCACGGCCCAGTTCGACCCGAGGGTGACGCTGGTGGACGACCCGCTGCACGCCTCCACGCTGCCGTTCGACCTGGAGGGCACCCCCCGGCGGGCGCTCACCCTGGTGCGGGCGGGCACCACCGAGGCGGTGGCGCACGACCGGCGCAGCGGCGCCGGGGCGGGCACCGGGTCCACCGGGCACGGCATGGCCGGCGGGTCGACGTTTGGCCCGATCCCCAGCAATCTCCGCCTGCTGCCGGCGGACGCCGCCCCGGTGGCGACCGTCGACGGCCCGGCCGGTTCGGTGGGCGCGGGCGTGACCGGTGCGGTGGGCGACCCGGACACGGCGGCCCTGGTGGCCGGCGTCCGGCGCGGGCTGCTGGTCAGCGACTTCTGGTACACGCGGGTGCTGGATCCGAAGCAGCTCGTGGTCACCGGCCTGACCCGCAACGGCGTCTGGCTGGTCGAGGACGGCGTACCGGTGCGTGCGGTGCGCGACTTCCGGTTCACCGAGTCCTATCCGCGTGCCGTAGGGCCGGGCCGGGTGCTCGGCCTGGGCCGGCGGCCGGTCCGGCAGCCGGCCCGGTCCGACGGGTCGTGGTGGGAGGGTCCGGCGCTGCGACTGTCGTCGTGGCACTTCACCGGCGGCGCGTCCGGCTGAGCGACGCCGCGCATATTGATCATGAGCCGGGTCTTTCCAACCAGCGGGACACACGGGACACTGCGTTGCGCGGCCGGGCCGTGAAGATCGGCGTAACGTGTGTCACTTAGCCGCGCCGGTTCACCGGCGTGGTCCCACGTGTGCGCAGGACGTGACAGTGACGTCAGGGAGATGACTCGAATGACAACTACGTCGGCCAGGGGGCCGAGGTCGCAGCCGCGGGGAGCGCGGGCACGTGCCGCCATCGCGGCGAAGACGTTGCGGACCGACCGATGGTGGCTCGCCCCACTGATCACCGTGGTCGGGCTCGGCGCCTGGGTCATCTACGCGACCGTCCGGGTCTTCATGCACAAGTGGTACTGGGTGGAGCAGTACCACTACCTGACCCCGTTCTACTCCCCCTGCGTCACCGAGCGGTGCGTCGAGGGCTCCTCGCACTTCGGCAGCTTCCTGCCCGGCTGGTGGATCATCCCGGACGCGGCGCTGACCCTGCCGTTCCTGCTGCTGTTCCGGCTGACCTGCTACTACTACCGCAAGGCGTACTACCGGTCGTTCTGGCTGTCGCCGCCGGCCTGCGCCGTGCCGGACGGGCACCAGACGTACAGCGGCGAGACGCGGTTCCCGCTGCTCGGGCAGAACCTGCACCGCTACTTCTTCTACGCCGCCGCGATCATCTCGCTGATCAACACCTGGGACGCCGTCCTCGCCTTCCACTCCCCCGAGGGCTTCGGCTTCGGTCTGGGCAACATCGTCCTGCTGGTCAACGTGGTGATGCTCTGGGCGTACACGATCTCCTGCCACTCCTGCCGGCACATCATCGGTGGCCGGCTCAAGCACTTCTCCAAGCACCCGGTGCGGTACAAGGCGTGGACCGGCGTGTCCTGGTTGAACGTCCGGCACATGCAGCTCGCCTGGATCACGCTCGGCACCCTGGCGTTCACCGACTTCTACGTGATGGCGATCGCCGCCGGCTGGTTCAACGACCTGCGGTTCATCAACTGAGGGCCCCTGACATGACTGAAACGCGAATCGAACGACACCACTACGACGTCGTCGTGATCGGGGCCGGTGGCGCCGGCCTGCGCGCGGCGATCGAGGCCCGGTTGGCCGGCAAGAAGACCGCGATCATCTCGAAGTCGCTGTTCGGCAAGGCGCACACGGTGATGGCCGAGGGCGGCGCCGCGGCGGCCATGGGCAACGTGAACTCGCGGGACAACTGGCAGGTGCACTTCCGGGACACCATGCGCGGCGGCAAGTTCCTGAACAACTTCCGGATGGCCGAGCTGCACGCCAAGGAGTCGCCGCAGCGGATCTGGGAGCTGGAGACGTACGGTGCGCTCTTCGACCGCACCAAGGACGGCAAGATCTCGCAACGCAACTTCGGTGGCCACGAGTACCCGCGCCTGGCGCACGTCGGCGACCGGACCGGCCTGGAGCTGATCCGCACGCTCCAGCAGAAGATCGTCTCCCTCCAGCAGGAGGACAAGCGCGAGTTCGGCAGCTACGACGCCCGGATCCGGGTGTTCTCCGAGACCACGATCACCGAGCTGCTGCTGGACGGCGACCGGGTGGCCGGCGCGTTCGGCTACTACCGGGAGTCCGGCGAGTTCATCCTCTTCGAGGCGCCGGCCGTGGTGCTGGCCACCGGCGGCGTCGGCCGGTCCTACAAGGTCACCTCGAACTCCTGGGAGTACACCGGGGACGGCCACGCGCTGGCGCTGCGCGCCGGGGCCACGCTGATCAACATGGAGTTCCTCCAGTTCCACCCGACCGGCATGGTCTGGCCGCCCTCGGTGAAGGGCATCCTGGTCACCGAGTCGGTGCGCGGCGACGGCGGCGTGCTGAAGAACTCCGAGGGTAAGCGGTTCATGTTCGACTACGTCCCGGACGTCTTCCGCAAGCAGTACGCGGAGACGGAGGACGAGGCGGACCGCTGGTACACCGACCCGGACAACAACCGGCGTCCGCCGGAGCTGCTGCCCCGCGACGAGGTCGCCCGCGCGATCAACAGCGAGGTCAAGGCCGGTCGGGGTACGCCGGCCGGCGGCGTCTACCTGGACATCGCCTCCCGCAAGTCGGCGGAGGAGATCCAGCGCCGGCTGCCGTCGATGTACCACCAGTTCAAGGAGCTGGCCGACGTCGACATCACGAAGGAGCCGATGGAGGTCGGCCCGACCTGTCACTACGTGATGGGTGGCGTGGAGGTGGACCCGGATTCCGGCGCGGCGGCCGGCACGGTGCGTGGACTCTTCGCCGCCGGTGAGGTCTCCGGCGGCATGCACGGCTCCAACCGGCTCGGCGGCAACTCCCTGTCCGACCTGCTGGTCTTCGGCAAGCGGGCGGGCGGGCACGCCGCGACGTACGCCGACCAGCTCACCGCCCGCCCGGCGGTGTCGGTGGCGGCGGTGGAGGCCGCGGTGGAGACGGCGCTGGCGCCGTTGCAGCGTGACACCGGGGAGAGCCCCTACCAGCTCCAGCAGGATCTCCAGGTGGTGATGGGCGACCTGGTCGGCATCATCCGGCGGGAGGGTGAGCTGGCCGACGCGCTCGGCCGGCTGGCCGAGCTGCGGGAGCGGGTGGCGAAGGTGAGCGCGGTCGGTGGCCGGCGCTACAACCCGGGCTGGCACCTGGCGCTCGACCTGCGCAACATGCTCGTGGTCTCGGAGTGCACCGCGAAGGCGGCGCTGGAGCGGCAGGAGTCGCGCGGCGGGCACACCCGGGAGGACTATCCGGCGATGGACCCGAAGTGGCGGCGGGTCAACCTGGTCTGCTCGCTCGACGGCGACGCGGTCCGGCTGACCCACAAGGCGCTGCCGACGATGCGGCCGGAGCTGATCGGGCTGTTCGACCGGGCCGAGCTGTCGAAATACCTGACCGACGAGGAGCTCGCCGAGTTCGACGCCCGCACCGAGGAGGAGCGCTGATGGGAAGCAAGCGACAGTTCCGCATCTGGCGGGGTGACGAGACCGGCGGCGACCTCCAGGACTACGCGGTCGAGGTGAACGAGGGCGAGGTCGTCCTCGACGTCATCCACCGGCTCCAGGCCACCGAGGCGCCGGACCTGGCGTGCCGCTGGAACTGCAAGGCCGGCAAGTGCGGCTCCTGCTCGATGGAGATCAACGGCAAGCCGCGGCTGGGCTGCATGACGCGGATGTCGACGTTCGAGGAGACGGAGACCGTCACGGTCACGCCGCTGCGGACCTTCCCGGTGATCCGGGACCTGGTCACCGACGTGTCCTTCAACTACGAGAAGGCGCGGGAGACCCCGGCGTTCGCGCCGCCGGCCGACGTGGCGCCCGGTGACTACCGGATGCAGCAGGTCGACGTCGAGCGCTCGCAGGAGTTCCGCAAGTGCATCGAGTGCTTCCTGTGCCAGAACGTCTGCCACGTGATCCGCGACCACGACGAGAACAAGCCGGCGTTCTCCGGTCCCCGGTTCTTCATCCGGGCCTCCGAGTTGGACATGCACCCGCTCGACACGCGTACCGACCGCAAGGAGTACGCGCAGTCGGAGATGGGGCTCGGGTTCTGCAACATCACGAAGTGCTGCACCGAGGTCTGCCCCGAGCACATCAAGATCACCGACAACGGGATCATCCCCATGAAGGAACGGGTCGTGGACCGCAGGTACGATCCCCTTGTGTGGCTCGGTAACAAGATCTTCCGGAGGGGTCAAGTGCCTCAGACCAGCGCGACCAGCGGGCATTCCAGTGGTGCGGTGACCACCGGCGCGGCTCACCGTGGGGTGCACTCGCACGCCGGCGGTTCGCACGACAGCGGTGCCGAGCGCCAGGCCCAGCAGGGCGTCAACTGGCAGCGCGAGGTGCCGCACCCGACCGCCCCGGCGGTGGACGCCAACGGCAAGCTGCCGCTGACCGAGCTGACCTTCGACCGGGCCGCCGCGCCGTCGCCGTTCGGCGACGACGTGGAGTTCCCGCTGCCGGCGGAGCACCTCAACTTCGCCCACCCGCAGCAGGACGAGCCGAAGCACTGACAAGCGGCGCGACGATGACGGGGGCCAGCGGCACACGCCGCCGGCCCCCGTCCCGTTTCCGCCCGGCTGTCCGGTTCGGCGGGTCTGATCCTGCCGGCGGCGGGCGCGGCTCAGGGCTTGGCGAGCAGCGGACGCAGCGCGGGCACGATCGGCACGTCGGCCGGCAGCCATTCGACGGTGTCCAGCTCGGTCGCGGAGAGCCAGCGCAGTTCGGCGTGTTCCAACGCGGTCGGCTGGTCGCCGTGCAGCAGGCGGGCCGCGTAGACCCGCAGGACGGACCGGCCGTGCGCCATCCGGACGTCCCGCCCGACCCGGGTGCCGACCGCGACCCGGACGCCCAGCTCCTCGGCGCACTCCCGGGTCAGCGCGTCGACCTCGGTCTCCCCGGGCTCGACCTTGCCGCCGGGGAACTCCCACCGCCCGGCCACCTCGGGCGGCGCGGCGCGCTCGCAGGCGAGGACTCGGCCGGCCACGATGATCGCCGCTCCGACGACCACCCTCGGCTCCCGCCGGTCGGCCTGCCCATTTCCGCTAACCCGTTCGGTCCGCACGGGCCACCAGCGTGCCAGATCAATCGGCGGTTTGGGTAGCTGAGTCGGCCATCAGGCCAGCAGAACACGGAAGTGTGGGCGTGGACACACCATCTGTGCGACGACAGACTAGAGGGCGTCGACTGGGACACGGGATGGCGACGATTTGGCCACAAGCCGGCAACGACGCCTGGGAGGTGCGGTGATGCGCGTGCTGTTCAGCAGCCGGGCGAAGCACGACTACCTCAGCGACGCGCTCGCCCTGCTGCCCGGGTGGACGCGCGAGGGCGAGCAGCTCAGTCGCATGCTCGCCCTGGACGACACCCAGCACGCCGCGCTCACCGAGCGGGTGGCGGTGGTCGCCGACGCGCTGCGACTGCGCCCCGAGATCAGTCGCCAGGCCGGGCGGACCCGGATCAGGCTGGGGCACGACGACGGCGAGCCGCTCACCGAGGGTGAGGTGCTGCTCGCGGCCCGCATCGAGGACGCGGTCCGGGCGGTCACCGCGCCCTGAACACTGGCGCGGCTGCCCTACCGTCGAGGACATGTCTGGTCCGACGTACGACCGCAAGGAACAGTTCCAGCAGATCCAGAGCGGGCTGCTGCCCGGGGAGCAGATCATCGCCGTCTACGACGCGATCGGCACCGGCACCGGCTTCATCGGCCTGACCGACCGGCGCGTGATCGTCCAGGACCGCTCGTTCGTCGGCAAGCGGTACGCCATCACGAGCATCCCGTACTCGAAGATCACCAGCGTGAGCGTGGTGAGCAACAAGTCCTGGGGTGGCTCGTTCTTCTCCACCGGGGCGATCGCCGTGCACGTCGGCACGCACACCTACGAGGTGGAGTTCCGGGGCGCGGACAAGAGCCACCACGTGCACAACGTCATCCTGCACCACATCTCCTGAGCGGCCTGGCACAATCGCCGCCATGCGGGGGCTGACGGCACGCTGGCGCACCTGGCACGACGGGCACCGGCGGGCCGTACGCCTGATCCGCCGGCTGCTGCTGACCGGCGTCGCCGGCGCGGTGCTGCTGGCGGTGGCGACGGCGGCCAGCGTGGCCTGGGTCCGCGGCGACGCCGAGGGGCACGTGTTCACCGTCGCCGACGTGCCGGACGCGCCGGTGGCGCTGGTGCTCGGCGCCAAGGTCGAGCCGGACGGCGCACCGTCGCCGTTCCTGGCCGCCCGGCTGGAGATCGCCCGGCAGTTGTACGCGGCCGGCAGGGTCAAGGTGGTGCTGGTCTCCGGCGACCACATGGACTGGGACTACGACGAGCCGGACGCGATGCGACGCTGGCTCGTCGACCGGGGGGTGCCGGCGGAGAAGGTGGTGCTCGACCACGCCGGCTTCGACACCTACGACTCGTGCGTCCGGGCCCGGCGGATCTTCGGCGTGCGGCGGGCCATCGTGGTCACCCAGTCGTTCCACCTGCCCCGCGCGGTGGCGCTCTGCCGGCACGTCGGGGTGACGGCCGACGGCGTGGGCGACGACACCGTCCGCCGGTACGCCCGGCAGTGGCGGATCAGCAGCGCCCGGGAGTACGGCGCCAGCGTGAAGGCCGCGGTGGACGTGCTCTCCGGCCGGGACCCGGTGCACCTCGGCCGGCACGAGACCGGCGTGGACGACGCCCTGCGGGCGGGCTGACCGTCGTAATCCGGTTGTGGCGCCGGGACGACCACTGGTCTGCTGACGCAATGTCCGTCTTCGATGATCCCGGCCTGTTCGGCCGACTCTGGGCCGCGAACTACGACGGCCCCGGCAATCCCGACCCGACGCCGGCCGTCGACTTCCTCGCGCCCGTCGCCGCGGGCGGACCGGTGCTCGAACTCGCCATCGGCACCGGCCGGGTGGCCCTGCCGCTGGCCGCGCGCGGCCTCGCCGTGGAGGGCGTCGAGGCGTCCCCGGAGATGGTCGCGCAGCTGCGCGCCAAGCCGGGCGGCGAGCACCTGCCGGTCACCATCGGCGACATGGCGGACGTCCCGGTGTCCGGGCCGTACCGTCTGGTCTTCCTGGTCTTCAACACGCTGTTCAACCTGGTCGACGCGGAGCGTCAGGCGGCGTGCTTCGGCAACGTCGCGCGGGTGCTGGCGCCCGGCGGCGCGTTCGTCATCGAGACGTTCGTGCCCGACCCGGCCGGCTTCGACCGGGACGAGCAGGTCCAGGTCCGGGAGGTGACCGAGGACTCGGCCACCATCCGGATGCACCGGTACGACCGGGCGGCGCAGACGTTCGTGCGGCAGACCATCACGTTCGACGCCGATGGCGTGCACCTCAAGCCGTTCGCCATGCGCTACGCCTGGCCGGAGCAGATCGACGAGATGGCGGAGCGGGCCGGGCTCCACCTCGCCGAGCGGTACGCCGACTGGGACCGGACGCCCTTCGACGCGGACAGCCGCACGCACATCTCGGTCTACCGCCTCCGGTAACGTCGTCGCCGATGACCGTCACCGTTGCCGCGATGGACGACACGCACGCCGATGCCGTGCTGGCGATCTACCGCCTCGGCATCGCCGAGGGCGACGCCACGTTCGAGACCGAGCCGCCGGAGTGGCCCCGGTTCACCGCCGGCCGGTTGCCCGGTCACCGGTGGGTGGCGCTCGACGCGGGCGGACGGCTGCTCGGCTGGGTGGCCTGCTCGGCGGTCTCCGACCGCTGCGTCTACGCCGGGGTGGTCGAGCACTCCGTCTACGTGCATCCCGAGGCGCGGGGCCGCGGCGTCGGCCGGCTGCTGCTGGACGCGCTGATCGACTCCACCGAGGCGGCCGGCGTCTGGACCATCCAGTCCGGCGTGTTCCCGGAGAACACCGCCAGCCTGGCGCTGCACGCGGCCCGCGGCTTCCGGGTGGTCGGCACCCGGGAGCGGATCGGCCGGCACCACGGTGTCTGGCGGGACGTCACGCTCATCGAACGCCGCAGCCCCCGGATCCGCTGACTCGCGGACCGGGGGGCGGGCGCCGCAGCTAGCGGGACTCGCGGTTGAACAGCCGCCGGGACCAGAGGTACCCGCCGAGCGCGACGACGGCGCACCAGCCGAGCGCGAGCCAGCCGTCGTTGCCGAGCGGCGTGCCCATCAGCAGGCCGCGCAGGCTCTCGATGATCGGGGTGAACGGCTGGTACTCGGCGAACCAGCGCAGGCCGGCCGGCATCGAGTCGGTGGGCACGAACCCGCTGCCGAGGAACGGCAGCAGGATCAGCGGCATCGGCAGGTTGCTCGCGGTCTCCACGCTCTCGCTGACCTGGCCGAGCGCGACCGCCAGCCAGACCAGCGCGAACGTCACCGCCGCGAGCAGGCCGACCGCGCCCAGCCAGCCGACCGGCCCGGCGGTGGGACGGAAGCCGACAAGCAGCGCCACGCCGATCACCACGGCCAGGCTGAACGCCGCCTGGATCATGCTGCCGAGGACGTGTCCGGTCAGCACCGAGACGCGGGCGATGTGCATGGTGCGGAACCGGGCGATGATGCCCTCGGTCAGGTCCATCGCGATCGAGATGGCGGTCCCCTGGACCGTGGCCGCCACCGTCATCAGGATGATCGCCGGCGCCACGTAGTTGGCGTACGCGGCCCGGGTCCCCGCACCGGCCGCGCCGCCACCGGCCGTCGACCCCCCGGCGCCGCTCCCGAGCCCGGCGCCCAGCGTGCCGCCGAACACGTAGACGAAGAGCAGCAGGAAGACCACGGGCATCCCGATGAGCATCACGGTCATCGACGGGTAGCGCAGCATGCGCCGGAGGTTGCGGCGCAGCATCGTCACCGAGTCGCGCAGCGGGTGGAACCGGAGGTCGGCGTGGGTGGAGACGCTCATCGCGTGGTCACCTTCCCATCGGACGGCTGGTCGGTGCGGGTGTCGGTGGGTCCGCCGGTCAGGGTGTCGGTGGGTCCGCCGGTCAGGGTGAGGAAGACGTCGTCGAGGTCGGGGGTGTGCACGGACAACTCGTCGACCTCGACGCCACCGTCGTCGAGCCGGCCGATCAGCGCCCGCAGCGACCGCAGGCTGCCGTCGCCGGGCACCCGCAGGGTGAGCGCGTCGGTGTCGCGGGTGGCCCGGTCGAGCACGCGTACCGCCGCGTCGAGGCCCGCCGGGTCGGCGAACCGCAGCCGGACGTGCCCGCCCGGGATGCGGCGCTTCAACTCCTCGGGGGTGCCCTCGGCGACCACCCGGCCGTGGTCGAGCACCGCGATCCGGTCGGCCAACTCGTCCGCCTCCGCCAGGTACTGGGTGGTCAGGAAGATGGTCACGCCGCCGGCCACCAGCTCGCGGACGATCTGCCACACGTCCCGGCGGCTGCGCGGATCGAGCCCGGTGGTCGGCTCGTCCAGGAAGATCACCCGAGGGTCGCCGACCAGCGTCATCGCCAGGTCGAGTCGCCGCAGCATGCCCCCGGAGTAGGTCGACGCCGGCTTCCCGGCCGCCCCGGTCAGGTCGAACCGTTCGAGCAGCCGGGTGGCCCGCCGCCGGCCCTCGTGGCGGGCGAGGTGGTGCAGGTCCGCCATCAACCGCAGGTTCTCCTCGCCGGTGAGCAGCTTGTCCACCGCGGAGAACTGACCGGTGACACCGATCGCGGCGCGTACCGCGTCCGGCTCGCGGGCCAGGTCGTGCCCGGCGACCCGGACCTCACCGCCGTCGGCGGCGAGCAACGTGGACAGGATCCGCACGGTGGTGGTCTTCCCGGCGCCGTTCGCGCCGAGCAGCGAGAAGACCGTGCCTTCGGGTACGCGCAGGTCGACGCCGTCGAGCACGACGTGCTCGCCGAACGACTTCCGGAGCCCGGTCACGGCGATCTGATACGTGGTCATGGTGTCCTCCCGTCAGGACCGGTGGATGGTGATGTCGCCGTAGGAGGTCCGGCCGCGTACCTCGACGGTTTCCTCGGTGCCGCCCGGCCGCGCGGTGCTCTCCAGGTGGTTGTGCACCTGGCCGAAGCCGGTGTTGACCTCCAGCCAGGCGGCGGTGCCCGCCGCGACGCCGATGTCCAGGTCACCCATTGCGGTGCCCAGCACCACCGAGCCGCGCGTCACCTCGGCGACACGGATGCCGCCGTTGGAGGTCTTCGCGTCGACGCCGGCGCCGGCGTGCGCCACCTCGATGGCACCGTTGGCATTACGCACCCGCACGTCACCGGTGGCCGCGTCGATCGTGGTGTCGCCGTTGGAGTTCTTCACCGCGACGGCGCCCTGGACACTGCCGACCCGCACCGTGCCGGAGCCGGTGGAGATCTCCGCGTCGCCGGTGATCTCGTCGACGGTGACGTGGCCGACGCCGGTGTGCAGGCGCAGCGGGCCGCTGCGCTCCAGCCGGACGTTGCCGGTGGTCTTCACCCGGGTCTCGCCGAGCCGGCCGGTGGCGTGCACGTCGCCGAGCAGCAGGTGCGCGGCGAGCCGGGAGTCGCCGGGCAACTCGATGGAGACATCCACCGACCTGCTCTTCTTCGAGAAGTCGAAGGTGCGCTTCGGGCCGGTCACGTGCAGCGTGCCGTTGGTGAACTCGACGCGTACCTGGGCGGCGGCCTGGACGTCGGACTCGTCGTCACCGTTGCTCGGGCGGACCTCCACCACGGTGTCGGCGCGGTCGCCGGCGGCCACCCGCACGGCGGCGACGCCGAGTTCCATCGTGACGGAGATCGATTCGGGTGTGTCGAAAACAGGCATGGTTGTCCCCACATCCTGGGTCGGTGAGTCGTCCCCGCAGGTCAGGGGGACGTGAAGAGAAAAGCCGGGTGGGGCGGTACGGTCAGTGCACCCAGCCGGTGAAGCGCTGCTGGGACCGTTGCCCGCTGGCGCGCGGCTCGGGACGCGACTCCCGGTCGCCTCGGGACAGGCCGGCGGCGGCGGCCCGGACCAGCCAGGCGTTGACCGAGCGCCCCTCGGCGGAGGCGGCCTCCTCGACCGCGGCCTTGAGCTGCTCCGGCATGCGTACGTTGATCCGGGCGACCGGGCCGTCCTCGCTGATCGGCAGGTCGATGTCCGGTGCCGCGCCCTGGTCGGACGCCGCCGGGAGCGGCTCGGCCTGCGGTGGGGTCACCACGAAGTCCGGGTCCCGGCCGCGCAGCCGCACCTCCACCGAGCCGGGGGCGAGTTCCCGGGTGATCTCGTCGGCGGCGGCCGACAGCGCGTCCAGCAGCGTCATCCGGATCGCCGACTCCAGCGGCCCGGTCAGGCGCTCGACCAGCGCACGCGACTCTTCACCGCCGGCTTCGGCGAGCGTGGCGAACTCCCGCCCGAGGTTGCTCACATACGAGGTCAAGTCCATGGCATTACTGTGGCACATCACTGGCACCATGGCAAGCCTAAATGATGCCACTGCGGCACGCGCCCTGAGTTGATTACTGCATCAACCCTGTTCAAGAGCCATCCTCAGCTTGGCATCACCATGACGCCACGCCACCCTCACCTGCCGTCGCCAGCACCCGAGGCGTGCTCTTGATCTCTCGCAGAGCACCGCCGAGAGGGTTGCTCGAAGAACGCGCCGACCGCGTGAGCGCGCAGGTCGGCCCGTCACCGAGTGCTACCGTGAGGCCCATGACTGCGGTGCCCGAGTGGATGCGGCCGCCCCGCCCTGAAGGCTGGTATTCCGAGGATTTGGACAAGCTCGCCGAAGCGCCGCGTCACACCGAGCTCATCGATGGAGCACTCGTCTTCATGATGTCCCCTCAGCGGGTCTGGCACGCCCGGATGGTCACCGCACTGGTGATCGCCCTGACCGAGCAGGCTCCGGCAGGCGTCGAGGTCGATCGGGAAATCACGATTCGACTCGACCGATGGAACCGCCCCGAGCCCGATCTTCTTGCCACAACGGCGCCCTACGACCCGTCCCGCACCTTCTACACACCCGAAGAGACGCTGCTGGTGGTCGAGGTGGTCTCGCCCGAGTCGGCGCACCGGGACCGCAACGTCAAGCTGCGCAAGTACGCGGAAGCGGGGATCGCGAACTACTGGCGCATCGAGGACGAGGACGGCTCCCCGGTGGTCTACACGTACGAGATCGACGGCCCCACCCGGTCGTATGCGCCGACCGGAATCCATCGGGGTGAGCTGCGCACCTCGTTGCCCTTCCCGATCAAGATCGACCTGACCGGGTTGTTGCCCGTCCGCAAAAGCTGACCTAGTGCCCGCCAGGCGGTTTCACTCCGCCCCCTCAGCTTGGCGTTGAGGCCGTGCCAAGGCGTCCGCGAGGTAGGCGTTGCGGCGGGCGATGAGGCGTCGCAGGTACGGCCGCAGGATCAAGTGGGCCACCAGGCGACCGAGGGGGCCCATCGGCGCCGTGAAGTCGATGACGTCGCGCATGAGGGTCGCCGCGCGGTCAGCCGGGTTCCGGGTGAACGTGTGCTCATGGTGCCATCGGCGGAACGGGCCGCTGATCTGCTCGTCCGTGAAGCCGTGCGGTCGTCGATAGTGGGTGATCCGGACGGCCATCCGCCAGGGCAGGCCGAAGTGCCGCGCTTCCCACGTCACGGTGTCGCCGGCCGCCAACCGGCCGGTCGTCACGCCGCCGACCGCCCGTTCGGCGCTGTTCGCCATGGAGTCGGTGTGCGTGTCGACGTCGAGGCAGGCGTCGAAGACGGCTTCCGTGGCTGCCTGGACGTCCGTGGTCAGCTCGATGCGCGGCACACCGCCAACGGTAAGCCTCCGCGTTTGGCGCAGTGACAGCGCGATGTCTCTCACCCCGTTGCACGGTCAGCCGTCGAAGCGGCACCCGCAGCGCCGGAAGATCACTTCGTCTCGCCCGAGCAGCAGGAACAGCCAGGTTCGCACGCACAGGTGTCGGCGCTGTCACGCCGACCGGCAGGTGGAGCCGAACCGTTGACCGGCATCGCGCAGCAGGCGTCCCCGCGCCACGCCGCTCGCCCCTCCTTGACCGCCACCACGGCGATGACGAGCGCGGCGAGCGGATCGGCCCAGGACCAGCCGAAGAGGCTGTTGAGACCCAGGCCGACGAGCAGCACGGCGGACAGATAGGTGCAGAGCAGGGTCTGCTTGGAGTCGGCCACCGCTGATCGGGAGCCCAACTCGCGCCCGGCCCGCCGCTGCGCGTAGGACAGCACCGGCATGATCAGCAAGGACAGGGCAGCCAGGACCAGACCGACGGTGGAGTGTTCGGCCTCTCCGCCGCCGGCCAGCGCCCGCACCGACTCCACGGTCACGTACGCGGCAAGCGCGAAGAACGACACCGCGATGATCCGCAGTGCGGCCTTCTCCCGCGCCTCAGGGTCACGGCCGGCGAACTGCCACGCCACCGCCGCTGCCGAGGAAACCTCGATCACCGAGTCCAGACCGAAGCCGATCAGGGCGGTGGAGGAGGCCGCAGCACCGGCCGTGATCGCCACCACCGCCTCGATCACGTTGTAGGTGATCGTCGCCGCCACCAGGAGCCGCACCCGTCGGGCGAGCACGGCACGACGGGCCGCGCCGCCACCGGATCGGACCTGCAGCAGAGGGGCGGACATCAACAGCAGCCCTTCTCGTCGGCGTCCGCGCACATCGTCGGATCGACCGTCAGCACCAGGTTCAGCAGGTCACCGAGAGCATGCGCCAGCCGCGCGTCGGTCAGCTCGTAGCGGGTCCGCCGCCCCTCGGGCACCGCCACGACCAGACCACAGCCGCGCAGGCAGGCAAGGTGGTTGGACAGGTTCTGGCGAGTCGTCCCGAGCAGGTCGGCCAGCTCCGCCGGATAGCCCGGAGCGTCCCGCAGCGCCAAGAGCAACCGCGCTCGGATGGGGTCGGACAACGCATGGCCGAACCGGGCCAGCACATGCCCGTGCGTCAGGATCTCCACCCGACGACAGTACAGCGATTGCTGAATTCAGCGCCAACCGTACCGATCCTGCCAGCCCCGGCGGGCCGGAGTCAGACGTTGAAGCGGAACTAAGACGGAGGCTCCCGTGACCTGCACCGACGTGCCCGACGCGCTGGCGGCACCTCGTGCCGACCTCACGTTATTGGTGGCTGGTTGCCGACGTTTCACGCTGTCTTGTGCCCCGTGTGTGCCCCAAGCCCGACGAACGGTTCTTCCTCCAACGACGGAACCCCGCCGCCGTTGTGGCACCGCCGATCGCACCCAACAGCGCCTCGTTCAGCGGTCCCGGCTGTTCCATGTAGCCCAGGGCGACCATCAGGCCAGCCCCTGCCGTCATGACGCCAGCGCTCAGCAGTGCGAGGTGGGGAAGATGCCCGCGCATCTCGCCAGTAGATCAGGCCAAACAATCCGGCGTACAGGTCGTCTCGTCCGCCACCCACCAGGTCAGCCGCGCCCTCATGTGGCGGCTGACTTGCCGATTCTCCGGGTGCTGCTGGTCGCTCTCGGTCATCTTGCCGAATTGCCTGACTCCTTTGACCCCCAGGCAACCATCAGGGCGTTCTCACCTGCGCCGACCTTGGCTGCGCGCTGGGACTCGCGTCCGGCATCGTCCACAGACGTCCAGACCCGTACACCCCGATCGTCACCCAGTTAGTCCCTCAGCCGCTGGCTTCGACTTCGGCGGGCCGTAGTCGAACCTGCCAGTTGTGAGCGCTATGGTTGACCACGACCAGATCGAGGCAGACGCCAATAGCTGGGAGCTGATCCGCGAACCACGAGGGCCGCCCGGACTCCCGCTGCAATTTTCACGCCTTCCGCTCGGCAGCAACGCCAGTCTGGTTTGCTGCCTCACCGCTTGATAGGTGCTTGACGTATGTTCGTAGGCTCGCGTCGTACCGGTTCGGGTGACCTACTGGGAGAGACAAGTGGGGAATTATAAAAAGCCAAAGACGAATCTTCACCGAGAGTTCATTTACCTGAATCACGACACCATTCTTAACTCACTATCGGCTTTCGAAGCCGGGCGAATCGATGAAATCGTCGAGAAGACAACGGAAGCGTCCGAAGGCTCGATAGACGGAGGGATTGGAATTAAAGGCACTCGCGTTGGGGGTGCAAAGAAAAGGCAGGGAAGCATCCAGGAGGAACTTGTGAAAACCCGAACCAGGTTTTCTTCGTTCGAATCCTGGTTCCGCCGCCTCAAAGAAGAAGGTGCCCTGGGCACCTTTGACGAGTGGGACATGGAAGTTCGCGACGAGGTGTCAGTTGGAGACACCTTGCACTTCTCAGCGGATGTCAGCGTAAGTCCGTTGTTCAAGCTGGTCACCGCGTACTCCTCGTTCGCCAAGGCTCCGCAGCAATTCGGGCTGAAACAACAGGAGCTTGCCAATATAAAGCGAACCGCCCAGATGATGGAGAGCTGGATTTCGGGAAGCGATGGCAGTCGATCAGTTGCCGTATATTTAAGAGCCAATAGCACAGGCAGGCCGCGGATCGTGGCCAGACTCTCCTCCGATTATCTGGTTTCGGGCCTAGCGAACATTGAGGAGAGGTACCAGGTTGTGGCTCAGGTGCGCTCTATTCTCTCCCCGAGACATCAAGAGTCGCTGGTCCGCGTTCTGAAAGATGCGCCGCCGGTGCCAATTGAAGTAAGTACCGTAACCGAAGCCATGAAACACATGCAGGAAGGTGCTGCTCATCTGCACGTTCCATTTGAAGACGAGGATCTCTCCTTCACGCACCCGGATGTCATTGTCCATCCGATCGCCATCTTCAAGTAGCGCCATCCCGTCTGCCGTCGACCCGCCCCTTGGGGAGCGGGCCGCCGCCCGGCCCGCCACGTCAAGCGGACCTTGACGCACGGTCGGACGCTGGCGGGTCGGGCGGTGGTCTGCTCGGCTCGCCCGGGTCGACGGCTGGCGGGATGGCACGCGCAACCACCCACGGACCGCGACCCGCCGACGCAGCTCCGGCCATCCTGGAGTCGTTGCGCCCCCGCCGGAGGCGCAGTGACCGCGACCGGTCCGCCGCCGCGACCCGCGCTGCGGACCCGGCGTGCCCTTCCCTGCGCCGCGCTGCTCCGGCCGCGGCGCGGCCGGCTGCCGGCGACGAACCTCCACCACTTCCCTGACCTATCCCGTCTGCGGCGGCCCCCGGGCTTCCCGCTGTCCGCGCCAGCCGACGGGCGTTCTGCGTGGCCGTCGTGGAGCGACAGCGGAGCGTCGGGCGCGCGCCCAGGCGGCGGCGCGTGCGGCCCGTTCAGGGCCGCCTTGAAGACGTACAGAAACTTTGAACCACTTCGCCGGCAGCCCGCTTGTCCTCCGTCGACTGATGTGCGACACGCGTCCGCCAGGTGATCTGCGACAGTGTCGGCATCGGCGGTGGTCGCTGGCTCATATACGGCGCTGGGTACGCACCTTCGGGTGCTCGTTCCTCAGGTGGCCCAGCTTGTGCTGGCGGACCTGCTCGTTCCAGACCTCCTGGTCGTAGTCGGGGTCCGGTGGGATCCACTTGTGCGAGCCGTCGCTGTAGTGGAACTTCTCGTCGCCCGCTCGCAGGATGCTCATCGGATCCAGCCGAGAAATCGGCGGTACAGATCGCCGGTAGGAACGTGGCCAAGGTCCTGGACGGCATCGACGAATTGTGCGGCCAGGTAGACCGCCAGCGATGCCGAGGCGGCGTTGTACTCGGCTCGCAGTTCGCGGCGCCGGCTCCGACAGGGCCAATCCCCCGCGCAGCCTTCGCACGTCCATGTCGGCTTGACGGGCTGGTGTGCGCTCATGACAGGCCGTCCTGGTTGGGCCAGTGGCCGCGGTTGATCGGGATGCGATGCCGACTTCGGCAGGGCAGGTTCGCGCCGCAGCGGCAGATGCGTCGCCAGTGCCGCCAGGACCACACCGGTCGGTGGCGACGGGCGAGGGTGAGCGCTGCCGCCAGGACGTAGTCGTCATACGTAACCCGCTTCGGCGACATGTCACAGCCACCGAATCCGAGGTGGGAAGGGAGCACTGCGGCCTCCTCGCGCCACGGGTGTCCGGAGGCGTGGATGCCCGATCACGGGGGATGTGCCGGGCATCCACGCCGGCGAGGACGGCCCACAGTGCCAACCGAGGGGACGACCTCCTCCGCAACCTCCCATAGGTACCGTTGGGTAGTCAAGGGCTGGTGTAGGTGGTTGACTCGTGTCGCCAACCGAGGAGAACACCGTGCCACCGCGTTACCGCTACGAGCAGATTGCCGACGACCTCGCCGAACGCATCGCGTCCGGCGAGTTCCCGCCGGGTGCCAAGCTGCCCAGCCGGCGAGAGCTGATCGAGCACTACGGCGTGACCGAGCCGGTGATCGACCGCGCCATGCAGGTGCTACGGATCAAGGGCATGACCGAGACGCTGCCGGGCGTAGGCGTCTTCGTCGCCGAGTAGGCCGGGGCCCTTCGCGCCCGTGATGTGCCCCAGAACGGGGCGTCCACCGTCTGAACTGCGGAAACAGGCCGGACTCAGACGTTGAAGCGGAACTCCACCACGTCGCCGTCCTGCATGACGTACTCCTTGCCCTCGATCCGGACCTTGCCGGCGGCCTTCGCCGCCGCCATCGATCCGGCCGCGACCAGGTCGGCGTAGGACACCACCTCGGCCTTGATGAAGCCGCGCTGGAAGTCGCTGTGGATCACCCCGGCGGCCTCCGGCGCGGTCGCCCCGATCGGGACGGTCCAGGCCCGCGCCTCCTTGGGGCCGGCCGTGAGGTACGTCTGGAGCCCCAGCGTCCGGAAGCCCACCCGGACCAACTGGTCCAGGCCCGGCTCGGACTGCCCGATCGACTCCAGCAGCTCGCGGGCCTCGTCCTCGGGCAGGTCCACCAGCTCGGACTCGATCTTGGCGTCCATGAAGACCGCCTCGGCGGGCGCGACCAGCGCGCGCAGCTCGTCGAGGAACGCGGCGTTGCCCAGCTCGGCCTCGTCGACGTTGAAGACGTAGATGAACGGCTTGGTGGTGAGCAGGTGCAGCTCGCGCAGGTGCTCCAGCTCGACCTTCGCGGCGGCGGCTCCCGCGTAGAGCGTGATGCCGTTGTCGAGCACCTCGACGGCCTTCTTCGCGGCCTCGACGGCGGCGGCCCGGTCCTTGCGGAGCTTGGCCTCCTTCTCCAGCCGCGGCAGCGCCTTCTCCAGCGTCTGGATGTCGGCCAGGATCAGCTCGGTGTTGATCGTCTCGATGTCGTCGGCGGGCGAGACCTTGCCGTCGACGTGCACCACGTTCGGGTCGGAGAACGCGCGCACCACCTGGCAGATCGCCGAGGCGTCGCGGATGTTGGCCAGGAACGCATTGCCCCGGCCCTGTCCCTTCGACGCGCCCCGGACCAGGCCGGCGATGTCGACGAACGAGACCGGCGCGGGCAGCACCTTCTGCGAGGAGAAGATCTCGGCCAGCTTGCCCAGGCGCTCGTCGGGGAGCCCGACCACGCCGACGTTCGGCTCGATGGTGGCGAACGGGTAGTTCGCGGCGAGCACGTCGTTCTTGGTCAGCGCGTTGAACAGGGTGCTCTTGCCCACGTTGGGCAGGCCGACGATGCCGATGGTGAGACTCACGACGAGCCAGCTTACGCGGTCTGCCGGCCGTCCGGCCCGGCGGGCAGCAGCCGGGGCTCGATCCGGGTCTCCCGCACCGTGCCGTCGTCGGCGCGCACCAGCTCGTACGCGGCCACATCCGGCCGGTCCGCCACCGCCTCGACCAGCCGGGTCCCCCGGTAGATCAGCCCGACGCCGTCGTCGGTGCAGTGGCTGGTCGGCAGCGTCCCGTCGGCGACCAGCCGGTGCATCAGCGGCCGGCGTTGCTCCTCGCTGTCGTAGTGCACGCCGTTGCCGTACGGGAGCCAGCCCAGCCCGTCGGTGAACGGACGCAGCTCCGGGCCGTAGCTGTCGGTGGCACCACCGGTGTGCCAGCAGATCGAGCCGGCGGAGACGCCGCCGAGCACCACGCCGGCCTGCCAGCACTCGTGCAGGATCTCCGGCAGGCCGTGCACCCGCCACACCGCGCACAGGTTGGCGACGCTGCCGCCGCCGACCCAGATGACGTCCTGCGCCAGCAGGTGGGCGCGGATGTCGTCGACGTTGGGCATGGGGTACAGCGCCAGGTGGGACGCGCGGAACCGGGTGTCGGCGAACGCGCCGTAGAACACGGTGAGGCCGGTCGGCTGGTCGCCGACGGCCTGGCCGAGATAGCAGACCCGGGGCGCGTCACCGGCGCCGGCCAGCTCGGCCATGTGGTCGAAGAGCTGGCTGGGCCGGGCGTCCCAGGGGCCGCGCCGGCGACTGAAGTAGCCCATGCTGGTGGCGACGATGGTCGGTTCGGTGGCGGGCATGGGTGTCCTTCCGGCCGGCGACGGTGGAGATCATTGTGCCTCGTCGTCCGGTGGCCCGTCCGCCGCCTGGGCGGCGGCGAGCAGCGCGCGCAGCAGGTCGGCCAGTCGGTCCCGGTCGGCGGGGGGCAGCGCGTCGAGGATCCGCCGCTGCACCTCCAGCCCGGCCTCCGCCGACTCCTCGACGATCTGCCGGCCGGCGTCGGTGAGGCTGACCCGCAGCGCCCGCCGGTCCCCCGGGTCCGGCGCGCGGCGGACCAGCCCGGCGCGTTCCAGCCGGTCGAGCCGGCCGGTCATCCCGCCGGAGGTGAGCATCAGCGCGGCGGTGAGCGCCTTCGGCGCCAGCGTGTACGGCGGGCCGGACCGGCGCAGTGCGGCGAGCACGTCGAACTCGCCGCGTCCGATGCCCCAGCGGGCGTACACCTGTTCCTGCCGGTCGCCGACCAGCCGGGACAGCCGGTAGATGCGGCCGAAGACGGCCATCGGCTCGGGCCGCATGCCGGGCCGTTCCCGACGCCACTGCTCGACGATCAGGTCCACCTCGTCCGCTGCCACGGCTGTCGATTGTGCCGCACGTCGCCCTTCCGCTTTTACTCGACGCCAAGTAGCTTAGCTCTAAGATACTTACCACCGTGAGAAGAGGCAGGCATGACCCGCCGGACCGATGTCGCGCTCACCGCGATCGCGCCCGTCACCTGGGGCAGCACCTACCTGGTGACCGCCGAGCTGCTGCCCGCCGACCGGCCGCTCTGGGCCGGGGCGATCCGCGCCCTCCCGGCCGGCCTGCTGCTGCTCGCCCTGACCCGCCGCCGACCGCACGGCATCTGGTGGGGCCGGGCCGCCCTGCTCGGCACGCTCAACATCGGGGCGTTCTTCCCGCTGCTCTTCGTCGCCGCCTACCGGTTGCCCGGCGGCACCGCGGCCGTGCTCGGCGCGGCCCAGCCCCTGCTGGTCGCGATGCTCACGGTCGCCCTGCTCCGGGACCGGCCCGGCCGCACGGCGCTGCTCGCCGCCGTCGCCGCCCCGGCCGGCGTCGCCCTGGTGGTGCTGCGGCCGGGCGCCGGCCTCGACGCGCTCGGCGTCGCCGCCGGCCTGGCCGGCACCGCCGCGATGGCCGCCGGCCTGGTGCTCACCCGCCGCTGGGGGCGCCCGCCCGGGGTCGGCACGCTCGCGGCCACGAGCTGGCAGCTCGTCGCCGGCGGCCTGCTGATCACCCCGGTCGCCGCCGTGGTCGAGGGGGCGCCGCCCGCGCCGGACGGGCCGGCCCTGCTCGGGTACGCGTGGCTCGGGCTGGTCGGCACCGCGCTGGCGTACGCGCTCTGGTTCCGGGGCGCGGCCCGGCTGCCGGTGGGCCGGGTGTCGATGCTCGGCGCGCTCAGCCCGCTGACCGCCGCGGCGCTCGGCTGGCTGGTGCTCGGCCAGGCGCTCGGCCCGATCCAGCTCGCCGGCTTCGCGGTGGCGGTCGTCGCCATGGTGCTCGGGCAGCTCCCGGACCGACACGCTCGGGGCGTGACCGCCGCTCAGCCGGCTCGCAACCGGCGCCAGTCGGCCGGCACCGTGTCGACCGGAACGTCCTCGGGCAGCGCGCCGGACGGCAGCTCCGCCGCGGCGGCGAGCGGCAGGGTGAACCGGTGGCCGGCGGCGGGCCCGGCCTCGTGTGACCGGTCGAGCAGCCAGCGCACCTCGTCGGCGGTCCAGCCGAGGCCGCGCCGGCCGGCGATCTCCCCGACCAACCGCACGCCGACCCGGGTGTCGTCGTCGTAGAAGCGCATGCACCAGTGGTGCGCCCACATGCCGAGCGCGCGCAGGCCGGCCGCGTCGAGCGAGCCGACCAGCCGGCCGCAGGCCGTCTCGGCGAACGGCCGTGTCGGGTCGTCGGCGCGGTCCCGTTCGATCGCCCCGTAGGCGGCCGGCGCCACCGCCCGCATCCGGTCGTAGAAGCCCTGCACCACCGCGGTGTCGAGTGGTGCTCGCCCCCGCCCGGCCACGCTCGCCATGCCCCGCACCTTTTCTGGGAGTTGGTGGCGGGACGGTACCGACCACTTACGACACTTTCCCCGCCGCACCGGCAAGATCCACGCCACTACGCCGAGGTGGCGGTATCCGCGGGCCGGGGATACCGCCACCTCGCCGAGCTGGCGCGACTGCCGCACGTCAGGTCCGAATCCCGCCAGCCGAGCGGCCGGTCCGGGAGGCAGGATCGGGGCATGGAGCTGGACTTCGAGCGGTGCTACCGGGCCGTCGACAGCCGCGACCCGCGGTTCGACGGCTGGTTCTACACCGGCGTCACCTCGACCGGGATCTACTGCCGGCCGTCCTGCCCGGCGACGACACCGAAGCGGCAGAATGTCCGGTTCTTCCCGTCCGCCGCCGCCGCGCAGGGCGCCGGGCTGCGGGCCTGCCGCCGGTGCCGGCCCGACGCCGCGCCGGGCTCCCCGCAGTGGGACGTCCGGGCCGATCTGGTCGGCCGCGCGATGCGGCTGATCGCCGACGGCGTGGTCGACCGGGACGGCATACCCGGGCTGGCCACCCGGCTCGGCTACACCGAGCGGCACCTGCACCGCATGCTCCAGGCCGAGCTGGGCGCCGGCCCGCTGGCGCTGGCCCGGGCGCAGCGTGCGCAGACCGCCCGGATCCTGGTCGAGACCACCGGGCTGGGCCTGGCCGAGGTGGCCTTCGCCGCCGGGTTCGGCAGCGTGCGACAGTTCAACGACACGGTCCGCGAGGTGTTCGGCGTCACCCCGTCCGAGCTGAGGGGTGGCCGGAGCGGCTGTTCGACGGCCGGCGGGGCGGGCACCATCACGCTGCGACTGGCCTACCGGCCACCGCTGCACGCGGACGCGCTGCTGGACTTCCTCGCCCTGCGCGCGCTGCCCGGCATCGAGGAGGTCCGCGACCGGACGTACCATCGCGGGCTGCGCCTGCCGCACGGCCCCGGCACGGTGGCGCTGACCCCGGCCGGCGGGCACGTGGCCGCCACGCTGCGGCTGGCCGACATGCGCGACGTGGCACCCGCGGTGGCCCGCTGCCGCCGCCTGCTCGACCTGGACGCGGACCCGGTCGCGGTGGACGCCGTCCTGGCCGACGATCCGGCGCTGGCCCCGGCGGTCGCGGCAGAGCCCGGTGTCCGGCTCCCGCACGCGGTGGACGGCTTCGAGACCGCGGTCCGCGCCGTCACCACCCAGCAGGTCTCGCTCCGCTCGGCCCGGACCACGCTCACCCACCTGATCGCCGCCACCCGGTCCGACGACGACGGGGCCGACGACGGGGCCCCGGTTGGCCTGCGGGCGTTCCCGAGCGCGGCGGAGGTGCTCGCCGCGCCGGACCCGGCGTTCCGCATGCCCGGGGCCCGGCGGGAGACGATCCGGGCGTTGGCCCGCGCCGTCGTCGACGGGGAGCTGGACCTGGACGCGGGCGGCGACCGGGAGGAGGCCGCCCGGCGGCTGGTCGCGCTGCCCGGCGTCGGGCCGTGGACCGCCGGTTACCTGGCCATGCGCGCGCTCGGCGATCCCGACGTCATCCTCGCCACCGACCTGGGCGTCCGCCGCGGCGCAGCCGCGCTCGGCCTGCCCGACGACCCGAAGACCCTGACCGCGTACGCGGACCGCTGGCGCCCCTGGCGGTCGTACGCGACGATCCGACTCTGGAGAGCAGCATGACCACTCTGGACAGCACCGTCATCGACACTCCCGTCGGGCCGCTGAGCGTGCTCGCCGGGCCCGGCGGTGCGGTGCGCGCGGCCGGCTTCACCGCCGACCCGACGACCCTGGTGCCGTTGACGCACCCGAGCCTCCGCGGCGACCTGCGGGAGCGGGCCGACCTCGGGCCGGTGACCGCGGCCGTCCGGGCCTACCTCGACGGCGACCTGACCGCGATCGACGCGGTCGCGGTGGAGCAGCACACCGACGGCGCCTTCCTGGCGCACGCCTGGCAGGTGCTGCGCGACGTGAAGCCGGGTGATCCGGTGACGTACACCGGGTTCGCCGCGCTGGCCGGCCGGCCGGCCGCGGTCCGCGCCGCGGCGGCGGCCTGTGCCCGCAACGCCGCGGCGCTCTTCGTGCCCTGCCACCGGGTGTTGCGCACCGACGGCGCGCTCGGTGGCTACCGCTGGGGGCTGGACGTGAAAAAGTGGCTTCTCGGGCATGAGGGACGGGTGACGGCTAGCTGACCCCGCGTCGACGCACCCGGCCGCTACCGTCGGTTGGTGCCCGCGCCCAGCGACGGCAATCCCGCGGCGCATACCGACGCCCGGTCCCAGCCGCTGCACAACCTCTGGCGGCTGCGGCCCTACCTGCGCCCGTACGCGACGGAGTTCGCCTGGCTGCTGGTCGCCGCGCTGGCCGCGACCGGGGCGAGCCTGGCCGTCCCGCTGGTGGTGCAACGGGTGGTGGACGGGCCGGTGGCCCGGCACGACAGCTCCGGCCTGCTCCGGCTCGGCGCGCTCGCGCTGCTGCTCGGGCTCGCCGAAGCCGTGCTGATCTTCATCCGGCGGTGGACGCAGTCGTCCTCCTCGGTGGGCATGGAGGCGGCCATCCGGGCCGACATCTACGCGCACCTGCAACGGCTCCCGGTCGGCTGCCACGACCGCTGGCAGTCCGGTCAACTGCTCTCCCGGATCACCAGCGACCTCTCGGTGATCCGCCGGTTCCTCTCCTTCGGTCTGCTCTTCCTGGTGCTCAACCTGATCACCTACGCCGCCGTGGTGGTGCTGCTGATCCGGCTGCACCCCTGGCTGGGGCTGCTGGTCGCGGCCAGCGCCCTCCCGCTGTTCCTGATCAGCCGGCGGTTCGCCCGGCACTACCACGCGGCCTCCCGTCGCATGCAGGACCAGCAGGGCGACGTGGCCACGCTGGTCGAGGAGACCGCGCAGGGGCTGCGCACCATGCGGGCGTACGGGCGGGGTCCGGAACTGGCCGCCCGGTTCGCCGCCGGCGCCCGCCGGCTGCACGACACCGGGATCGGCAAGGCCCGCCTGCTGGCCCGCACCTCCGCGCTGTTCGACCTGGTGCCCAACCTGACGCTCGGCGCGGTCCTGGTGGCCGGCGCCGCCGCCGTGGCCGGGGGCGCGCTCACCATCGGGCAACTGGTCGCGTTCGTCAGCCTCCAACTGATGCTGATCTGGCCGGTGCAGTCACTCGGCTGGATCATCGCGAACGGGCAGGAGGCCGCCACCGCCGCCGACCGGATCCAGGAGGTGCTCGACACGCCGCCGACCATCGTGGACGCCCCGCACGCCCGGTCGCTGGGTCGGGGTGAGGTCCACGGCCGGCTCCGCTTCGAGCGGGTGACCTTCCGCTATCCCGGCGCACCCACCCCGGTGCTGCACGACCTGGACCTGACCGTCGAGCCGGGCGAGACGCTCGCCCTGGTCGGCGCCACCGGGTGCGGCAAGAGCACGTTGCTCTCGCTGGTCCCCCGGCTGCACGAGGTGACCGGCGGCCGGCTCACGCTCGACGGGCACGACGTACGCGACCTGCGCCTCAGCTCGCTGCGCCGGCTGGTCGGGGTGGCCTTCGAGGAGCCGACGCTGTTCTCCATGTCGGTCCGGGAAAATCTCACCCTGGGCCGGCCCGAGGCCGGCGAGGAGGAGATCCGGGCCGCGCTGACGCTGGCGCAGGCGGACTTCGCGTACGAGCTGCCGTGGGGCTTGGCCACCCGGGTCGGTGAGCAGGGGCTGTCGCTCTCCGGCGGGCAGCGGCAGCGGCTCGCGCTGGCCCGGGCGGTGCTCGGCCGGCCCGCCCTGCTGGTCCTCGACGACCCGCTCTCCGCGCTGGACGTGCACACCGAGGCGCTTGTCGAGGCCGCGCTGCGCCGGGTGCTGCGGAACACCACGGCGCTGCTGGTGGTGCACCGGCCCTCGACCGTGGCGCTGGCCGACCGGGTGGCGCTGCTGGAGGCCGGTCGGGTGGTGGCCGTCGGCACCCACTCCGAGATGCTGGCCGGGGTGCCGGCGTACCGGGCGGTGCTCTCCGCCGAGCCGGAGGGTCGGCCGGGCGGCGTCGGCCTGGTGCGGTCGTGACCGCGCCGGACGCCGACCTGACCCGGTGGCGGGGCCGGGCCACCGACCCGGACGCCGACCGCAGCCGCGCGGAGGGCTCGTCACCGGCGGCGGTGACCCGGCTCCGCGTCCGCAGCCGGCTCCTGCTGCGGACGCTGCTCCACCCGCACCGGGCGCCGCTCGGGCTGGCCGTGGCGCTGCTACTGGCCCAGAACGCGGCGGCGATGACCGGCCCGTACCTGGTCATGCTCGGCATCGACCGGGGCATTGGGCCGCTGCGGGCCGGTGACGCCGGCCCACTGGTCGCGGTCGCCGCCGCGTTCGTCGTGGCGACCGCCGTCGAGTACGCGGCTCGGCGCGCGTTCCTCGCCCTCGCCGCCCGGATCGGCCAGGCCGTCCTGCTCGACCTCCGCCAGCGGGTGTACGCGCACTTCCTCCGCCTCGACGTCGGCTTCCACGAGCGGTACACGTCCGGCCGGATGGTGTCCCGGCTGACCAGCGACCTGGAATCGATCGGTGAACTGGTCGACGGCGGGATCGACCGGCTGGTCATGGCCGTGCTGTCGGTGCTGTCGGTGGCGGGCATCCTGCTCTGGCTGGACCTGCCGCTGGCCGCGGTCACGCTGTTCGCGTTCCCGTTCCTGTTCGGGCTGTCCCGCTGGTTCGCGCGGGCCTCCGCCGGGGCGTACCGCCGCACCCGGGAGGCGGTGGCGCTGGTCATCGTGCACTTCGTCGAGTCGCTGCGCGGAATCCGGGCCGTGCAGGCGTTCCGCCGCGAGCCCCGCAACCAGCGCATCTTCGCCGCGGTCAACGACGACTACCGGCGGGCCAGCCTGCGCGCGTTCCGGCTGATCGCGATCTACTCGCCGGGCATCCGGCTGATCGGCAACCTGACCGCCGCCACGGTGCTCGCGTACGGCGGCTGGCGGGTGCTCGGCGGCGACACCGAGGTCGGCGTGCTCGCCGCGTTCCTGCTCTACCTCCGGCGGTTCTTCGAGCCGATGGAGGAGCTGAGCCAGTTCTACAACTCGCTCCAGTCGGCGACCGCGGCGTTGGAGAAGCTGGCCGGGGTGCTGGACGAGCGCCCGGCGGTGGCCGAGCCGGCGCGGCCGGTGCCGCTGCCCGCCGGGCCGCCGCGCGGCGCCGTGGTCTTCCGCTCGGTCTCCTTCGGCTACCGGCCGGAGACGCCGATCCTGTCCGGGCTGGAGCTGACCGTCCCGGCCGGACAGACCGTGGCGTTGATCGGCCCGACCGGGGCCGGCAAGTCCACGCTGGCGAAGCTGCTGGCCCGTTTCCACGACCCGGACGCCGGCTCGGTCCACCTGGACGGGGTGGACCTGCGCGACCTGGCCGACGCCGAACTGCGCCGGGCGGTGGTGCTGGTCACCCAGGAGACCCACCTGTTCAGCGGTTCCGTCGCGGAGAACATCAGGTTCGGCCGCCCGGACGCGGACGACGCCGCCGTGGTGGCCGCCGCCCGGGCCATCGGCGCGCACGAGTTCATCGCCGCGCTGCCCGACGGGTACGCCACCGACGTGCACCGGCGTGGCGGCCGGCTCTCCGCCGGGCAGCGGCAACTCGTCGCGTTCGCCCGGGCGTTCCTGGCCGACCCCCGGGTGCTGATCCTCGACGAGGCCACCTCGTCGCTGGACGTGCCGACCGAGCGGCTGGTGCAGCGCGCGTTGCGGAACGTGCTGTGCGACCGCACCGCGCTGGTGATCGCCCACCGGCTCTCCACCGTGGAGATCGCCGACCGGGTGCTGGTCCTCGACGCCGGCGGGATCGTCGAGGACGGCCCGCCGGCCGAGCTGGCCGCCGCCGGTGGCCGGTACGCCGCCCTGCACCGCCAGTGGCGCGACTCACTGCTCTAGGGGCAGAGAGTGCAAGATCGACGGGCGGTGGGGCCGGGGGAAAGACGTGGAGCGGGCCGCCGGGGGTGCCTACCATCGGCGGATGAGTGACACGACGAGGACGGGGCGCTCCGGCGTCCCCGAGCGTCCGAGCCTGGACGGGCTCGAGGAGACCTGGGCCCGTCGCTGGCAGGCGGACGGCACGTACGCGTTCGACCGCACGAAGGAACGCGCGGACGTGTACTCCATCGACACCCCGCCGCCGACCGTGTCGGGCGAGCTGCACATGGGGCACGTCTTCTCGTACACGCACACCGACGTCGTGGCCCGGTTCCAGCGGATGCGCGGGCGGACCGTCTTCTACCCGATGGGCTGGGACGACAACGGGCTGCCCACCGAGCGGCGGGTGCAGAACGTCTACGGCGTGCGCCCCGACCCGGCGCTGCCGTACGACCGGGACTGGCGACCGCCGGCCACACCGGTGAGCGCCGACGCCCGGAAGAACCCGACGGCGATCTCCCGACGCAACTTCATCGAGCTGTGCGAGACGTTGACCGTGACCGACGAGCAGGCGTTCGAGGCGCTGTGGCGGCGGCTCGGCCTCTCCGTGGACTGGTCGTTGACGTACACCACGATCGGGTCGGCGGCCCGGGCGGCCAGCCAGCGCGCGTTCCTGCGCAACCTGGCCCGTGGTGAGGCGTACCAGGCCGAGGCGCCGACGCTCTGGGACGTCGGGTTCGGTACCGCGGTCGCGCAGGCGGAGCTGGAGGACCGGGTCCGGCCCGGCGCGTACCACCGGCTGCGGTTCACCGGGCCGGACGGGCGTGAGGTGCTGATCGACACCACCCGGCCGGAGTTGCTGCCGGCCTGCGTGGCGCTGGTCTGCCACCCCGACGACGAGCGGT
Organism: Micromonospora sp. DT227; assembly: GCF_049841835.1. Taxonomy (NCBI): domain Bacteria; kingdom Bacillati; phylum Actinomycetota; class Actinomycetes; order Micromonosporales; family Micromonosporaceae; genus Micromonospora; species Micromonospora sp. DT227. The sequence continues at coordinate 431,915 of NZ_JBNCLA010000002.1, forward strand.
ACGCCGACCTGGTCGGCACCGCTGTGCGTACCCCCGTCTTCGGGGTGGAGGTGCCGGTGCGCGCGCACGCGCTGGCGGACCCGGCCAAGGGCACCGGCATCGCGATGGTCTGCACGTTCGGTGACCTGACGGACGTGACCTGGTGGCGCGACCTGCGGCTGGACACCCGGGTGGTGATCGGCCGGGACGGGCGGCTGCTGCCGGAGCCGCCGGCGGACGTGCCGGCGGGACCCTACGCGGCGCTGGCCGGGCAGAGCGTCAACGGCGCCCGGCGCGCGGTGGTGGAGCTGCTGGGCGAGGCCGGCGACCTGGTCGGCGAGCCGCGCCCGATCACCCACCCGGTGAAGTTCTACGAGCGCGGCGACCGGCCGCTGGAGATCGTCTCGACCCGGCAGTGGTACCTGCGCAACGGCGGCCGGGACGCCGACCTGCGCGACGGGCTGCTGGCCCGCGGGCGCGAGTTGCGCTGGGTGCCGGCGCACATGCGGCACCGCTACGAGCACTGGGTGGGCGGTCTCACCGGCGACTGGCTGGTCAGCCGGCAGCGGTTCTTCGGCGTGCCGGTGCCGGTGTGGTACCGGCTCGACGACACTGGCGAGCCGGACTGGACCCACCCTCTCACACCGGACGAGGCGACGTTGCCGATCGATCCGACAAGCGAGCCGCCGCCCGGTTTCGCCGAGTCGCAGCGCGGTCGGCCCGGTGGCTTCACCGGCGATCCGGACGTGCTGGACACCTGGGCCACCTCGTCGCTGACCCCGCAGCTCGTCGGCGGGTGGGAAACCGACCCGGACCTGTTCGGCCGGGTCTTCCCGATGGACCTGCGCCCCCAGGGACACGACATCATCCGCACCTGGCTGTTCGCCACCGTGGCCCGCTCGCACCAGGAACACGGCGTGCTGCCCTGGCGTACGACGGTGCTCTCCGGCTGGATCCTCGACCCGGACCGGAAGAAGATGTCCAAGTCCAAGGGGAACGTGGTCACCCCGATGGGGCTGCTGGCCGAGCACGGCTCCGACGCGGTCCGCTACTGGGCCGCCAACGGCAAGCCGGGCATGGACCTCGCCTTCGACCCGGCCCAGGTCAAGGTGGGCCGCCGGCTGGCCACCAAGCTGCTCAACGCGTCCCGCTTCGCGTTGGGGCTGGGCGCCGCCGACGCGCTGCGGGCCCCGGCGACGGAACCACTCGACACCGCGATGCTCGCCGAGCTGTCCGGCCTGGTCGGGGCCGCGACGTCGGCCCTCGACGGGTACGACCACACCGCCGCCCTGATGGCCACCGAGGCGTTCTTCTGGCGGTTCTGCGACGACTACATCGAGTTGGTGAAGGAGCGCGCCTACGGCGAGGGGCCGGCGGCCGACTCGGCGCGGGCGGCGCTCGCCACCGCGCTGTCGGTGCAGTTGCGGCTCCTCGCGCCGGTGCTGCCGTTCGTCACCGAGGAGGTCTGGTCCTGGTGGCGGTACGGCTCCGTGCACCGGGCGACGTGGCCGACCACGTACGAGGTGGACCGCGCGCTGGCCGCGCCCGGCGACCCGGAGCTGCTGCGGCTGGCCGCCGACGCGCTGGGGCAGGTGCGCCGCGCCAAGTCGGAGCGGAAACTGTCGATGAAGGCGGACGTGCCGCTGGCCGAGGCGCTCGGGCCGGCGGCCCTGCTCGACCAGCTCACGCTCGTGGCCGACGACGTGCGCGCGGCGGGGCGGATCGCCAAGCTCGACCTGCTGCCCGACCGCACCCCCGAGCTGGTCATCGCCTGCGCGTTCTGACGCCGGTTGGGCCGCCCCGCTTGTTAGGCGGGGGCCCCGCTTAACAGGTAGGTGTTAAGCGGGGCCCCCGCCTCTACCGAATGCGTTAAGCGGGGCCCCCGCCTTTCAGCTTGTCTCGCCGGCGACGCTGAACGAGCGCAGCCGGTCGACCGCCAGCGCGGTGAAGCCGACCGTCACCAGGGCGATCAGTACGCCGGCCACCGGCACCGAGACGGTGGTGCCGAGCAGCGCGGTCGGCGCGATGCGGTCGGCCAGCGCGATCACCCACTGCTGGACCGAGAGCACCTTGGTGCCGTCGACGAACCGGCCGAGCAGCCCCTCCCAGATCAGCACGTAGACCAGGCCGAGCAGCACCGGTCGCCGGCTCACCAGGCTGAGCGCCAGGAACAGCGCCGAGTAGGCCAACGCGCCGGCCACCGACGCGGCGACCAGGGCCAGGCCGAGGCGTACCGAGTCGGCCAGCACGCCGGCCACGTAGAGCGGGACGGCGACCGTGACCGCGCTGACGCCGGCCGCCACCGCGAGCTTCGGCAGCACGATCTGCCAGCGGGGCAGCGGCTTGGTGAGGATGTGCACCACGGTGCCGTCGTCGATCTCGGCGCCGAGCACGCCGGTGCCGACGATCAGCGCCACCACCGGCAGCACCACGGCCAGGCCGAGGCCGACCAGCACCGGCGGCCCCCACTGGCCCGGGTCCACCCCGAGCGACCGGCAGAGCACCGCCAGGCCGATCAGGACCAGCGGCAACGGCAACAGCATGAGGAACCGGCTCCGGCCGAACAGGCCGCGGGCGGTGATCCAGGTAACGGTCGACATCAGGCCTCCACCAGATACGAGAAGACGCTCTCCAGCGACTCGTCCTCCGGCAGGAGCTGCCGGACCCGGATGCCGTGGCGGAGGGCGATCCGGGGCAGGGCCCGGGTGAACGCGCCGTAGTCGCCGGCCTTGACGGTCAGGCCGGTGCGGCCCAGCTCGACCCCGGAGACCGAGGACTCGGCCATCAGCGCCACCGCCAGCGCCCGGTCGTCGGTGGAGCGCACCGCAAAGACGTGCGGCCGGTTGGTCATCAGGCGGCGGATGGTGCGGTAGTCGCCGGAGGCGGCCAGCCGACCGGCCACCATCACCTGGACCGTGCCGGAGACCTGCTCGACCTCCTCCAGGATGTGCGAGCTGAACAGGATGGTCCGGCCGGCGTCGCCGAGGGAGTGCAGCAGCGCCATCATGTGCAGCCGCTGTCGCGGGTCCATCCCGTTGAACGGCTCGTCGAGCAGCAGCACCTGCGGGTCGTGCACCAGCGCGGCGGCCACCCGGGTGCGCTGCCGCATGCCCTTGGAGTAGGTGCCGATCCGGCGGCCCTGCGCGCCCTCCAGCTCGACCAGCTCGATCGCCCGCCGGGCCGCCGCCTCCGGGTCCGGCAGCCGGTGCAGCTTCGCGCTGGCCAGCACGAACTCGTACGCGCTGAGGAACGTGTGCACCGCCTCCCGCTCGCTGACCAGGCCGAGCCGCCGGTAGACGCCCGGGTTGCGCCAGGTCGGCTCCCCGTCCAGCGTCACCGCGCCCCGGGACGGGGCGAGGAACCCGGCCATCATGTGCAGCAGCGTGGTCTTCCCGGCGCCGTTCGGGCCGAGCAGGCCGGTCACCCCGGGGCCGAGCCGCATGGTGACGTCGTTGACCGCCACCACGTTGCCGTACCAGCGGGAGACGCCGGCCAGGTCGAGGGTGCTCGTCGTGGCGGCGGGCGCGTCGGCCGCCGGTTGTGTGTGCAGCGCCGTCATCGGGCGGCCACCTTCCGGTATCGCAGGAGCAGCAGGCTGACGCAGGCGGCGACCAGCAGGACGGCGACCACCGCGTAGACCGGCCCGAAGCCGCCGATCGGGATGCCCCCCTCCTGTCCCTGGGTCAGCAGGTCGCCCAGCGCCCAGGTGCCCACGCCACTGACGAGCGACGACGGGGAGGCGAGGAACGCCAGCTCGTTGACCGTCCGGGAGGGCATGATGGACAGCACGCCGACCACCGGCGTGGTCATCAGGAACACCGCGACGATGCCGCCGGCGGCGAAGGCGCGCTTGCCGGTCAGCGACGCGACCAGCAGGCCGATCGAGGCGAAGACCACCGCCCACAGCCCGGCGTAGAGCAGGCCGGGCAGCAGGTCGAGCAGCTCGTCCCACACCCCGCGCATGCCGCGTGAGGTGGTGAACGCGGCGCCGAGGAACATCACCAGCTGCGGACCGCCGAGCAGCAGCCAGAGCGCGGTCATCAGGGCCGCCAGCTTGGCCAGCGCGTAGTCGCCGCGCGGCAGCGGACGGGAGAAGTAGAGCGGGAGCACGCCGCTGCGCAGGTCGCGGGAGACCAGCTCGGGTGCGGCCACCGCGACGAAGAAGATGACCAGCCAGCTCATCGCGTCGGCGAACTGGGCGTACGTCAGCACCACCTGGCCGAGCTGGCTGCGGACCGCGGTCAGCCCGGCGGCCACCACGGTGACCACGGCCACCACCAGCCAGGGGAAGATCTTCGCCTTGGCGCTGCGCCCCAACCCGAAGACGGTACGCAGACCGTGGCCGTAGAGCGCGCCGAAGACCTGCCGCCGGCCCAGCCGTGGGCCGGTGTAGCGCTGGTATCCGATGTCGTGGATGACGCCTGTCGCGTCAGACATGGCTGGGCTCCCTCGGGGCGAAGAGCTCGGCCACCCGGTGCCGTCGCTGGTCCAGCCGGTGCAGCGGCAGGTCCAGCTCGGCGACCGCGCCGAGGATCAGGTCGTAGGTGTGGTCGTCGGCGAGCGGGACGAGCAGCAGCCGCCCGTCCCGGGACACCGGCAGGTCGAGCGCGGTGAGCCGGGCGGCCAGTTCCTCCGTGCCCTCGCTCACCTCGACGGCGAGCACGTCGGTGGCGGTGGTCATGGCGGCGACCCGGTCGGCCCGCAGCAGCCGGCCGCCGTCGATGGCGACGAGCGTGTCGCAGATCCGCTCCACCTCGCCGAGCAGGTGGGAGCAGACCACCACGGAGATGCCGAACTCGGTGCCGATCCGGTGGATGAGCGCCAGCATGGCGTCCCGGCCGGCCGGGTCGAGGCCGTTGGTGGGCTCGTCGAGCAGCAGCAGGTCGGGGTCGTGCACCAGGGCCTGGGCGAGCTTGACCCGCTGCTTCATGCCGGTGGAGTAGCCACCGACCGCCCGGTGCCGCTCCTCGTGCAGGCCGACGTGGCGCAGCGCCTCGGAGGCGCGTTCCCGGGCCACCGTGCGCGGCAGCCCGCTCATCCGGCCCAGGTGGGTGACCAGCTCGGCGGCGGAGAGGTCCGGCGGGAGGGCGTCGTGCTCGGGCATGTAGCCGACCCGGGCGCGGACCTGCGCCGGATCGGTGGTGGGGTCGAGGCCGAGCACCTGCACCCGGCCGCTGGTCGGCGGGAGCAGACCCAGCAGGATCTTGATCAGGGTGGACTTGCCGGCGCCGTTGGCGCCGACCAGCCCGATGATCCCCGGCTCGACCGACACGGTGAGGTCGGCCAACGCGGTGACCCGGCCTCCGTACGTCTTGGTCAGCGACTCGGTCGCGAGCAGTGTCACGCTGCCAGCCTAGGAAGCGCGGGCCCGCCTTTGCACCGGGAAACGCTCGGGGTTGTCCCTGATTCGGCCCGGACACCGCCGGTAAGGCTTCCGTAAGCGGCCGGACCGGTGCCCGCCGCGCCCGCCACCGGGACACTCGACGCATGCCGATGCGTCTGCTGCGTGCGCCGCTGACCTGGATCGCCGTCGCCGTCCTCGTGGTCGGGGCGGCGACCGCGCTGTACTGGTTCCAGCCCTGGAAGCTGGTCACCGACACGGAGGTGCACGAGGAACTGGTGGCGGTGCCCTCCGCGGTGGCCTCCGCGGTGCCGTCCACGGGGTCGGCCGGGCCGTCGCGCCCGGCCACGCCGTCGCCGACGCCCGCCGGCCCGGTGCTGCTCGGCGGCGGCGAGTTCGTCAGCCACGAGCACGACACCCGGGGCGCTGCCCGGATCGTCCGCACCGCCGACGGGCGGCACCGGCTGGAACTGGTCGGGCTGGACACCTCGAACGGTCCGGATCTTCAGGTCTGGCTGACCGACCAGCCGGTTCGGACCGGGCCGTCCGGGTGGCGTGTCTTCGACGACGGGCGGCACGTGGCGCTCGGTCCGCTCAAGGGAAACCGGGGCGACCAGGCGTACGAGATCCCCGCCGGAACCGATCTCGCCGGGCTGACCAGCGTCTCCATCTGGTGCGAGCGGTTCGCCGTCTCGTTCGGCGCGGCGGCGCTGACGACCGCCGGCTGAACCCGCCCGGCGACACCCGGTCGACCTCCGGGTGACCGGGAGGTGGAGTGGCGCTCTCGACCGATCGCCGGTGGGCTGCGAAACTGTGTGCCGGCCGGCGAGTTGGGGGTTCGATGAGCAACGGGTGGATCCTGCCCGAGGATGTGCTGCGGGATGCGCCGTCGTACGCGCCAAGGCCCGCTGAGCTGGCCGATCTGGAATTGTTGCTGACCGGGGCGTACGCGCCGCTGAGCGGTTTCATGACCCGGGCGGACCTGGCCTCGCTGGGCCGGCGTGGCCGGCTCGCCGACGGCACCCCGTGGCCGGTGCCGGTGACGCTCCAGGTGCCGGCGGCGCTCGCCGACGGGCTGGAGCTGGCCGACCCGGCGCGTCGGGCGCTGGTGCTCACCGACGGCGAGGGCGCCCCGGTGGCGGCCATGGACGTGATCGACGTCTGGCCGACCCGCGACGGCACGGTCGGCGTGGGCGGCGCGGTACGCCGGCTCGGCGACGGCGGCCACGGGCCGTTCCAGCGGTTGCGACGCGGCCCGGACGAGGTGCGCGGGCTGCTGCCGCCGGGCCGGGTGCTCGGCGTCTTCGCCGACCGTGCGCTGCACCGCCCGCAGTTGGCCCAGATCGCGCACGCGGCCCGGACGCTCGGCGCGCACCTGCTGGTGCTGATCCCGGTGGGCGAGGAGTCCAGCGGTGGCCTGCCGGCCGAGGCGCTGGTGCGCAGCGTGTTCGCGGCCCGCGACCGGATGCCGCCGGCCACGCTGGTGGCGGTGCCGCTGGCGCGGCGCAGCGACGAGATCAGCGACGCGTTGCTGCGGGCGCGGGTCGCCGCCGCGTACGGCGTGACCCATCTGCTCTCCACCGAGGGCATGCTCTCCGGCGCCGGACTGCGGGTGCTGGTGCCGCGCGAGCTGGCGTACGACAACCGGGACGGGCAGTGGCGCTGGCGGGAGGACATCCCACCGCGCAACCGCCGGTTGGCGCTCAGCCAGCACGAGATCGACGACCTGCTGGACCGGGGTTTCCCGCTGCCCGAGTGGCACACCCCGCCCGCGGTGGCGCGGGAGCTGGCCCGGGCCCGCCCGCCCCGGCGGCACCGCGGTCTGGTGATCTTCCTGACCGGCCTCTCCGGTTCGGGCAAGTCGACGATCGCCCGGAGTCTCGCCGACGTGCTCCGGGAGCAGGGCGACCGGACGATCACGCTGCTCGACGGCGACGTGGTGCGGCGGGAGCTCTCCGCCGGGCTGGGCTTCAGCAAGGCCGACCGGGACCTGAACGTGCGCCGGATCGGCTGGGTGGCGGCCGAGATCGCCCGGCACCGGGGGGTCGGCATCTGCTGCCCGATCGCGCCGTACGCGGCGGCCCGGTCGACCGCCCGGGAGATGGCCCAGGCGGCCGGCGCGGGTTTCCTGCTGGTGCACGTGGCCACGCCGCTGGCGGTCTGTGAGCAGCGCGACCGCAAGGGTCTCTACGCCCGGGCCCGGGCCGGCCTGCTCACCGGCATGACCGGCATCGACGACCCGTACGAGGAGCCCACCGACGCCGACCTGGTGGTGGACACCTCGGACCTGACCGTCGAGGAGGCGGTCCAGCGGGTGCTGGAGCACCTCACCGAGACCGGCTGGGTGGAGCCACGCATGCAGCCGGCCTGACCGGCACGGATCTCCGCCGACCGCCGCCGTTCCGTCCCGGGACGGCGGCGGTGTCGCGTCCACCCCCGCCGACCGGTAGTGTTCGTCTTTGTTGGAACACGTTCGACCGCGTTCGCGGTGGGGGAAGGCTCGGGAGGTGACCGGCGATGCTCGCGCGACAGCGGCAGACCGCCATCCTGGAGCGGGTCCGCGCCGCCGGCGGCGTCCGGGTCACCGAGCTGGCCGCCGAGTTCGGCGTGTCGGACATGACCATCCGGCGGGACCTGGAAACGCTGCACGACCAGGGTCTGCTCGCCAAGGTGCACGGCGGGGCGACGCTGGCCGGGCCCGGCTCGACCGACGAGCCCGGCTTCCGGGCCAAGTCGGTCCGCCAGGCCGCGGAGAAGGCCGCCATCGCCGACCACGCCGCGCGGCTGGTCCGCCCCGGCGCCGCGATCGCGCTCTCCGCCGGCACCACCACCGCCGCGTTGGCCCGCCGGCTGGTGGACGTGCCCGGCCTGACGGTGGTCACCAATTCGCTGCCGGTGGCCGAGATCCTGCACGTCGGTGGCCGGCCGGACCAGACCGTGGTGCTCACCGGCGGGGTCCGCACCCCGTCGGACGCGCTGGTCGGTCCGCTGGCCGTGGCCGCGATCGCCGCGCTCCACCTGGACCTGCTCTTCCTCGGTGTGCACGGGATCAGCGAGCGGGCCGGGTTCACCACGCCCAACCTGATGGAGGCGGACACGAACCGCGCGCTGGTGGCCGCCGCCGACGCGCTGGTGGTGCTCGCCGACCACACCAAGTGGGGCACGGTCGGCATCTCGTCGATCGTCGGCCTCGACGCGGCGGACGTGCTGGTCACCGACGACCGGTTGACACCCGACGCGCGAGGGGTACTCGAGGACCGGGTGGGTGAGCTGGTGACCGTGCCCGCGACGGAGGGAGCGGAGTGAAGCGTACGCAGATCGAGCTGGCCGACGGCCGGGAGCTGATCTACTTCGACGAGCGGGACGACGCGGTGCGGGACCAACCGGACCGGCGGGACCTGCCCCCGCCGCCGCCCGCCTCGCAACTGCGGTACGACCCGCTGACCGACGAGTGGGTGGCGGTGGCGGTGCACCGGCAGACCCGCACGTTCCTGCCCCCGGCAGACCAGTGCCCGCTGTGCCCGTCGCGCGGCGACCGGCACAGCGAGATCCCGGCGCCCGACTACGACGTGGTGGTCTTCGAGAACCGGTTCCCGTCGCTGAGCCAGCGGGTGGCCGAGGAGCCGGCCGAGATCACGCCGTTCACCCCGGTGCGTCCCGGGCTCGGCCGGTGCGAGGTGGTCTGCTTCACCGACGACCACAACGCCTCGTTCGCCCGCCTCTCCCCCGGCCGGGTGCGGACCGTGCTCGACGCGCTCGCCGACCGCACCACCGCGCTGAGCGCGCTGCCCGGCGTCGAGCAGGTGTTCCCGTTCGAGAACCGGGGCGTGGAGATCGGGGTGACGCTGCACCACCCGCACGGCCAGATCTACGCGTACCCGTTCGTCACGCCGCGGACCCGGAGCATGCTGGCCGCCGCCCGCCGGCACACCGAGCGCACCGGCGGCAACCTCTACGCCGACGTGCTGGCCGCCGAACGCGCCGCCGGCGACCGGGTGGTGACCAGCAACGAACACTGGACCGCGTACGTGCCGGCGGCGGCCCGCTGGCCGTTCGAGGTGCACGTGGCACCGCACCGGCCGGTGCCGGACATCCCGGCGCTCGACGACGCCGAGCGGGACGCCTTCGGCCCGCTCTACCTGGACCTGCTGCGCCGCTTCGACGGGCTGTTCGACCTGCCGATGCCGTACATCGCGGCGTGGCACCAGGCGCCGGTGCGCGTCGACCGGGAGCTGGGGCACCTGCACCTGCAGCTGTTCACCGTCCGCCGGGCGAAGGACAAGCTGAAGTACCTGGCCGGTTCGGAGTCCGGCATGGGCGTCTTCATCAACGACATCGCCCCCGAGCGGGCCGCCGAACTCCTCCGCGCCGCGTGAAAGGCGGGGCCCCTTCTTAACGCCTCCGGTAGAGGCGGGGCCCCTTGTTAACACCTCTGGCTCCCCGCGCCCCGGAAACAGGGCGCGGGGGCCCGGGAACCGGGCCCCCGCAGGGAAGGGACGGGTGGACGGGACTGGCATCGCGTCCAACCGGACCAACGAGCCCGGCCGGGCCCGGGTGACGCCCCGGGCGCGGACACGAGCCGGCACCCGGACACGACGACGCACGGAAACGGCCGTGTCCGGACATGACGGAGCCCGCCGGCGCGTACCGGCGGGCTCCGTCGTGATCGGCGAGGAGGCTCAGGCCGCGAGCTTGCGGGCCAGGTTCTCGTCGAGCGCGTTCATGAACTCGTCGGTGGTCAGCCACGGGGCGTCCCGCGAGATGAGCAGCGCGAGGTCCTTGGTCATCTGGCCGCCCTCGACGGTCTCCACGATGACCTGCTCCAGCGTGTTGGCGAACTCGGTGACCGCCGGGGTGCCGTCCAGCTTGCCCCGGTGGGCCAGGCCCCGGGTCCAGGCGTAGATCGAGGCGATCGGGTTGGTCGAGGTCTTCTCGCCCTTCTGGTACTGCCGGTAGTGCCGGGTGACCGTGCCGTGGGCGGCCTCGGCCTCGACGGTACGGCCGTCCGGGGAGAGCAGCACCGAGGTCATCAGGCCGAGCGAGCCGAAGCCCTGCGCCACGGTGTCGGACTGCACGTCACCGTCGTAGTTCTTGCAGGCCCAGACGTACCCGCCCTCCCACTTGAGCGCGGCGGCGACCATGTCGTCGATCAGCCGGTGCTCGTAGGTCAGGCCGGCGGCGTCGAACTCGGCCTTGAACTCGGCCTCGAACACCTCGGCGAAGATGTCCTTGAACCGGCCGTCGTACGCCTTGAGGATGGTGTTCTTGGTCGACATGTAGACCGGGTAGTTGCGGTCCAGGCCGTACCGGAACGAGGCGCGGGCGAAGTCCCGGATCGACTCGTCGAAGTTGTACATGCCCATGGCGATGCCGCCGCCGGGGAAGTTGGCGACCTCCATCTCCATCGGCGCGCCGCCGTCGGCCGGGGCGTACGTGATGGTGACCTTGCCGGGGCCGGGAACGACGAAGTCGGTGGCCTTGTACTGGTCGCCGTGCGCGTGCCGGCCGATGATGATCGGCTTGGTCCAGCCCGGGACGAGCCGCGGCACGTTCGACATGATGATCGGCTCGCGGAACACCACGCCGCCGAGGATGTTGCGGATGGTGCCGTTCGGCGACCGCCACATCTTCTTCAGGCCGAACTCCTCCACCCGGGCCTCGTCCGGGGTGATGGTGGCGCACTTGACGCCGACGCCGTGCTCCTTGATGGCGTTGGCGGCGTCGACGGTGACCTGGTCGTCGGTCTCGTCGCGGTACTGGATCGACAGGTCGTAGTAGTGCAGGTCGACGTCGAGGTACGGCAGGATCAGCTGCTCCCGGATCTGCTTCCAGATGATCCGGGTCATCTCGTCGCCGTCGATCTCCACGACCGGGTTGTTTACCTTGATCTTCGCCATCGGCCGGCGCTCCTCTCGGGGGACACGTGCTCAAGCAGTACGAGCGTACTGGAAACCGTCGGAGGTGACCCAGCCGGCCTCGCGGTGACATCCTTCCCGCATGCCGCTGACGCACACGCTCGGGTCCATCACGATCACCTCGCTGCTCGACGGAGCGGGCCCCTTCTTCATGCCGCGCGAGGAGGCGTTCCCCGACGCCACCGAGGCGAACTGGCACGAGGCGGACCGGCGGGACCCGGACGCGATCGGGCCGGACGGCGGCTGGCGGCTGCCGTTCCGCGCGTTCGCGCTGCGTACCGGTGACGGGCCGGTCACCCTGGTCGACGCCGGCATCGGCCCGGCGGACGCCCCGGCGGCGAGCTGGGCGCCGGTGCCCGGCCGGCTGCCGGCCGAGCTGGCCGACGCCGGCATCGACCCGGCGGACGTCCGCACGGTCGTCCTCACCCACCTGCACAGCGACCACGTGGGCTGGGCGGGGTCGTTGTTCCCGAACGCCGACCACCTGGTGCAGCGCGCCGAGCTGGACGCGCTGGAGCTGTTCCACCCGGAACTGCCGGCCCGGCTGCTCGGGCCGTTGCGCGCCGACGGCCGGCTGCGGGTGCTCGACGGCGACACCGACCTCACCCCGGGGGTACGCGTGCTGAGCACGCCCGGCCACACCCCCGGGCACCAGTCCGTGCTGGTGGAGTCCGGCGACGAGCGTCTCCTGGTCACCGGCGACCTGCTGGTGCACGCGATCCAGTTGATCGACCCGGCACTGTGCTACGTCCACGAGGAGGACCGGGCCGGGGCCGGCCGGACCCGCGAGCGCGTCCTGTCGACCCTCTCCCCGCTGCTCCTGGCCACCCCCCACCTGGGCGCCCCCTTCACCCCCCACCCCACCACCCCACCCCGTTGATCATGAAGTTAGCGGCGATGTCGATCTCCGTTTCGGCCGCCAACTTCATGATCAGCCCGGGACGGCGCGGGGGGGGGGGGGGGGGGGGCCGGCCGCCCCCCCGCCCGGGGGGGGGGAGGGCGGGGGGGGGGGGTGGGGAGCGGCGGGGGG
>NZ_JBNCLA010000002.1:444189-705618 GCF_049841835.1 Micromonospora sp. DT227
GCGCTGGTGCGCGGCTCCGGCCGCGCGCCGCGCGGCCCGCCGCCCCGCCCCCCCCCCCCCCCCCCCCCCCCCCCCCCCCCCCGCGGCGGTGGTGCTCAGGTCAGAGGGAGGAGATGTCGCTCTGCTTGGCGCGGACGGCCTCGGCAGCCTCCTTCAACGCGGCCAGCTCGTCGGCGTCCAGCTCGGTCTCCACGACCCGCTTGACGCCCTCGGCGCCGATCTCGGCCTCGACGCCCAGGTAGACGCCGGAGATGCCGTACTCGCCGTCGACCCAGGCGCAGACCGGCATCACGTCGCCGGAGTCCTCGGCCACGGCCTTCGCCATCCGGGCCGCGGCGGCGGACGGCGCGTAGTACGCGGAACCAGTCTTGAGCAGCGCGACCACCTCGGCGCCACCGTTGCGGGTCTTGACGACCAGCTCCTCGATCTGCTCGGCCGGCATGACGTCGCGCAGCGGCTTGCCGTTCACGGTGCTCTTCGACGGCACCGGAACCATGGTGTCGCCGTGCGAGCCGAGCGTCAGGGTCCGGACCGACTTCACCGGCACGCTCAGCGCCTCGGCGACGAAGTTGGTGAACCGGGCGGTGTCGAGCATGCCGGCCTGGCCGAGCACCCGGTTCTTGGGGAACTGGGTGGCGATCTGGGCCAGCGCGGTCATCTCGTCGAGCGGGTTCGACACCACGATGACGACGGCGTTCGGGGCGTACTTGGCGACGTTCTCGGCGACCTGCCGGACGATCTTGGCGTTCGTCTCCAGCAGGTCCATCCGGCTCATGCCCGGCTTACGCGGCAGGCCGGCGGTGATGACGACGACGTCCGAGCCCTCGATGGCCTCGTAGCCCTCGCCGTTCGGGCCGGTGGTGACGCCGACGAGCTTGGTCTCGAAGCCCTCGACCGGCCGCGACTGGTTGAGGTCGAGGGCGAGGCCCGCCGGCTTGCCCTCCACGATGTCGGTGATCACGACGGTCTCGAAGATGTCGTACTCGGCCAGGCGCTGTGCGGTGGTGGAGCCGTAGAAGCCGGCCCCGACGACAGTGACCTTCTTACCCATGGTCGTCCCACTCCCTGATACCAGTCGGTTTTCCGGACCGTATCAGCCATCCTGGCACCGATCGGGCGAGGGGCGGACGGTTATGACCTGTCTGGGTGGTCAGGCATCCCGCTCGGCGCGTTCGACCACGTTGGTGAGCAGCATCGCCCGGGTCATCGGGCCGACGCCACCGGGCATCGGCACCATCTTGCCGGCCACCTCGGCCACCTCGGGGTCGATGTCGCCGGTGTAGCGGCCCTTGCCGTCGTCACCGATCACCCGGGTGATGCCGACGTCCACCACCGTCGCGCCGGGGGTGATCATGTCGGCGGTGAGCAGCCCCGGCACGCCGGCGGCGACGATCACGATGTCGGCGGCACGGGTGTGGCCGGCGAGGTCCAGGGTGCCGGTGTGGCAGAGCGTGACCGTGGCGTTCTCGCTGCGCCGGGTGAGCAGCAGGCCGAGCGGGCGGCCGACCGTGTTGCCCCGACCGACCACCGCGACGTTCGCGCCGCGCAGCGGCACGTCGTGCCGGCGCAGCAGCTCGACGATGCCGCGCGGGGTGCAGGGCAGCGGGGCGTCGTAGCCGAGCACGAGCCGGCCCAGGTTGACCGGGTGCAGGCCGTCGGCGTCCTTGTCCGGGTCGATCGACTCCAGCGCCCGTTGGGTGTCCAGGTGGGCCGGGAGCGGAAGCTGGACGATGTAGCCGTGGCAGGCCGGGTCCGCGTTCAGCTCGGCCAGTGCCGCGTCGAGCTGTTCCTGGGCGGCATCGGCCGGCAGCGTGACGCGCAGTGAGGCGATGCCGACCTCGGCGCAGTCGCGGTGCTTGCCGTTGACGTACGCCTGGGAGCCGGGGTCCTCCCCGACCAGGACCGTGCCGAGCCCGGGGGTGATGCCGCGCTCGGCGAGCGCCTTCACCCGCGCTCGCAGCTCGTCCTTGATCTCCGCCGCGGTGGCCTTGCCGTCCAGGATCGTCGCCGTCACGTCGTGATCGTCTCACGTTGCCGGGCGAGCCGGACGACGACGGGCACCGATCACGCTCCGCAACGTGGTTTCCGTCACTGAGAGTGATCGTCAAGGCCACGAAACGGGATTCGGCGGCACGTTCCGTTACCAGCTCGCAACGCATCCGTTGTCGATCCGCCGGAGCGCGACCTACCGTTACGACTCGTTGCGCAGCGTCACCCAGCGTCGGGCCGACCGCGCAGCGTGAGGAGATGAGGAGACTCCATGCGTGTTCGTAGGCTCGCGGCCTGGGCCGCTCTGCCGCTCGCGGTGACCCTGGGTCTGACGGCCTGCGGCTCCGGCGGCGGGAGCGGCGGCGCAAGCGACCCCGACGCGGCCGTGCGGATCGAGATCGCCGAGCCGCAGCACCTGGTGCCGACCAACACCAACGAGACGAGTGGCTCGCAGGTGCTGTCGGCGCTGTTCAGCCCGCTCGTCGACTACGACGAGGCGAACAAGCCGCACGAGGTGGCGGCCGAGTCGGTGACGTCGTCGGACAACAAGGTCTGGACGATCAAGCTGAAGCCCGGCTACACGTTCCACAACGGCGAGAAGGTCACCGCCGACAACTACCTCGACGCCTGGAACTACGGCGCGTACGCCCCGAACGGCCAGAACTCCAGCTACTTCTTCGAGAAGATCGCCGGCTACCAGGACCTCCAGGGCGAGAAGCCGAAGGCGGAGACGCTCAGCGGCCTGTCGAAGGTCGACGACCTGACGTTCACCGTGACGCTCACCGAGCCGTACGTCGACTTCAAGACCATGCTCGGCTACACCGCGTTCTACCCGCTGCCCAAGGCCGCATTCTCCGCGCCGGGCGTGCTGGCCGAGGGGTACGAGCAGACGCCGATCGGTCAGGGCCCGTTCAAGATGAAGGGCTCCTGGCAGCACGACGCCAAGGTCGAGGTGGAGCGCTACGACGCGTTCCCGGGCCAGCAGCCCAAGGTCGGCGGCGTCGAGTTCCGGATCTACCAGCAGCCGACCGCCGCGTACGCGGACGTGCTGTCGGACAACCTCGACGTGATCAAGACGATCCCGACCGAGAACCTGTCGACCGCCGCCACCGACCTCGGCGACCGGTTCCAGCAGAGCCCGGCCTCGTCGCTCCAGGTGCTGGCGTTCCCGACGTTCCAGAAGGAGTTCAGCAAGCCCGAGGTGCGCAAGGCCATCTCGATGGCGATCGACCGGGACGAGATCACCAAGTCGATCTTCAAGGACTCGCAGCAGCCGGCACGCTCGTTCGTCTCGCCGGTGGTCGCCGGCTACCGGGAGAACACCATCGGCACCGCCGGCGCGTTCGACCCGGCCAAGGCCAAGGCGATGTACGAGGCCGCGGGCGGCCCGAAGAAGATCGAGCTGTCCTACAACGGCGACGGCGGCCACAAGGACTGGATCGACGCCACCTGTAACCAGCTCAAGGCCAACCTGGGCGTGGAGTGCGTGGGCAACGCGGAGCCGAAGTTCGCCGACCTGCTGACCAAGCTCAAGCAGAAGCAGTCGGTGGGCCTGTTCCGGATGGGCTGGGTGATGGACTACCCGTCCATGGAGAACTACCTGGGCCCGCTGTACAGCACCAACGGCTCGTCGAACTACTACGGCTACTCGAACCCGGAGTTCGACAAGCTGCTCGCCGAGGGCGCCCGCGCGGCGAGCGCGGACGAGGCGGTCAAGAAGTACCAGGCGGCGGAGGACCTGCTCGCGCAGGACCTGCCGGTGATCCCGCTGCGGTACGGGCAGAACAACTTCGGCCACTCCACCAAGGTCAAGAACGTCCACGTGGACCTCTTCGACCGGGTGGACCTGCTGAAGATCGAACGCGCCTGACCCACCCCCGACAAGGCCGGGCCACCCCCACCGGGTGGCCCGGCCTTGGCATTGGCCCGCATTTGCCCCATCTTCGGCAGACTCGCAGGCATGTTCCGGTTCATCCTGCGGCGACTGCTCCAGATGGTCCTCGCGTTCTTCGGGACCACGCTGATCGTCTACGCGTTGATGTTCGCCGGGCAGGGCGACCCGATCCAGGCGCTCGCCGGGGAACGGCCGGTCACCGCCGCCCAACGCGCCTACCTGACCGAGAAGTACCACCTGGACGCGACCGGGGTCGGCGGCTTCTTCTACCGCTACCTGAACTATCTCGGCGGCCTGCTCCGCGGTGACCTCGGCCAGTCGCTCACCGGCCGGCAGATCGGCGACATCCTGGCCGCCGCCTGGCCGGTGACCGTGAAACTGGCGCTTATCGCGCTGGCCGTGACCGTGCTCTTCGGGGTCACCGCCGGCGTCATCGCGGCCATCCGCCGCTCCGGCGTCTTCGACCACGCCACGCTGGTGCTCACGCTGCTGGTGCTCGGCATCCCCACCATCGTGCTCGCCCCGCTGGCGCAGTACTTCCTCGGCGTACGCTGGCCGATCTTCCCGCCCACCGCGGGCGCCCAGCCCTCGTTCCGGGCGCTGCTGCTGCCCGGCATCGTGCTCGGCTCGCTGTCGCTGGCCACCGCGCTGCGGCTGACCCGCACCTCGGTGACCGAGAACCTGCGCGCCGACTACGTCCGCACCGCCCGGTCGAAGGGCCTGGTACGCCGCCGGATCGTCGGCGTGCACGTGCTGCGGAACTCGCTCATCCCGGTGGTCACGTTCCTCGGCGTCGAGCTGGGCAACCTGATGAGCGGCGCGATCATCACCGAGGGCGTGTTCAACATCCCCGGCGTCGGCTTCAACCTGTTCCGCGGCATCCGCACCGAGGACGGCCCGCTGGTGGTGGGCATCGTCAGCGTGCTCGTCGTGGTCTACCTGCTGTCCAACCTGGTGGTGGACGTGCTCTACGCCGTACTCGACCCGAGGATCAGATATGAGTGACTTCGAGACGGTGGCGGCGACGGAGGACCAGTCGGCGCGACGCGGCGTCTCCGGCGAGCCCGGCACCCCGGACCGGGCCGGCCGGCCCGGACGGTCCCGCAGCCTGGCCGGCGACGCCTGGCGGGACCTGCGCCGCAACCCGGTGTTCTGGCTCAGCCTGCTGCTGGTCCTGCTGGTCGCCGCGATGGCCGTCGCCCCCGGGCTGTTCACCGCCAACGACCCGCGCGACTGCGTGCTCTCCCGGCAGCACGCCGGACCGTCCGGCGGGGCCATCTTCGGGTACGACTTCCAGGGCTGCGACACGTTCGCCCGGGCGGTCTACGGCGCCCGGGCCTCGCTGCTGGTGGGCGCGTTCTCCGCGGTGATCACCGGGGTGATCGCGCTGGTCGTCGGCATGCTCGCCGGCTTCTTCGGCGGCTGGGTCGACGCGGTGCTCTCCCGGGTGATCGACATCGTGCTCGGCATCCCACTGCTGCTGGCCGCGATCGTCCTGCTCAAGCGCGTGAGCACCAGCGGCGAGACGGTACGCCTGTTCGCGGTCATCCTGGTCCTGGCGCTGCTCGGCTGGACCACCGCGGCCCGCGTGGTGCGTTCCTCGGTGATCACCGCCCGCGAGCAGGACTACGTGGCCGCGGCCCGGATGCTCGGTGCCGGCGACAGCCGGATCATGTGGCGGCACATCCTGCCGAACGCGCTCGCGCCGGCCATCGTGGTGCTCACCATCGCGCTCGGGTCGTTCATCGCGGCCGAGGCGACGCTGAGCTTCCTCGGCATCGGGCTGAAGGCGCCGACCATCTCCTGGGGCATCGACATCGACGCCGGCCGGGTGCACATGCGCGAGTCGGCCACGCCGCTGATCGTGCCGTCGGTCTTCCTCGCGTTGACCGTGCTCGCGTTCATCATGCTCGGCGACGCGGTCCGCGACGCCTTCGACCCGAAGCTGCGGTGAGTTCCCCATGACCGAGTCCGCGATCCGGCCCACGCCGGCCTCCCCCACCCCGCCCGAGGGGCACCTGCTGGAGGTGCGGGACCTGCACGTCGAGTTCCGCACCCGGGAGGGCGTGGCCCGGGTGATCAACGGGGTGACGTACCACCTGGACGCCGGCGAGACGCTCGCCGTGCTCGGCGAGTCGGGCTCCGGCAAGTCGGTCACCGCCCAGGCGATCATGGGCATCCTGGACACCCCGCCCGCGTACGTGCGCGGCGGTGAGATCCGCTACCGGGGGCGGGACCTGCTCACCCGGTCGGAGGAGGAACGCCGGCAGGTCCGGGGCACGGAGATCGCGATGATCTTCCAGGACGCGCTGTCGGCGTTGAACCCGGTCTTCCCGGTCGGCTGGCAGATCGGCGAGTCGCTGCGGCAGCGGGCCGGACTGTCCCGCGCCGACGCGCGCCGCCGCACGGTCGAGCTGATGAACCTGGTCCGCATCCCGGCCGCGGCGAAGCGGCTCGGCGACTACCCGCACCAGTTCTCCGGCGGGATGCGGCAACGCGTCATGATCGCCATGGCGCTGGCGCTGGACCCGAAGGTGCTGATCGCCGACGAGCCCACCACCGCGCTCGACGTCACCGTGCAGGCGCAGATCATGGACCTCCTGGCCGACCTGCGCCGGGACCTCGGCATGGCGCTCATCCTGATCACCCACGACCTCGGCGTGGTCGCCGGCGTGGCGGACCGGATCGCGGTCATGTACGCCGGCCGGATCGTCGAGCACGCCGACGTCCGTTCGCTGTACCGAACGCCGGCCCACCCGTACACCAAGGGGTTGCTGGAGTCGATCCCCCGGCTCGACGTGCGCGGGCAGGCGCTGTCGACCATTCCGGGGCTGCCGCCGAACCTGATGCGGATCCCGCCCGGCTGCCCATTCCACCCCCGCTGCCCGTACGCGCAGCAGGTCTGTGTCGACGAGGTGCCGCACGACCTGGTGCTCGGCGACGGCCGGACCAGCGCGTGCCACTTCGCGCAGGAGGTCCACGATGACCGCGCCCGCTAGCCCGGCCAAGGTCCGCGGCGAGACCGTCCTCGCCGTCGACGAGCTGGTCAAGCACTTCCCGATCACCCAGGGCGTGCTGTTCAAACGGCAGATCGGCGCGGTGCGGGCGGTCGACGGGGTGAGCTTCGAGCTGCGCCGGGGCGAGACGCTCGGCGTGGTCGGCGAGTCCGGCTGCGGCAAGTCCACGCTGGCCCGGCTGCTGATGCGGCTGGAGACGCCGACCGCCGGCCGGGCCACGCTGGAGGGGCGGGACCTGTTCCGGGCGTCCGGCGGGGAGCTGCGGCGGCTGCGGCGGAACATGCAGATGGTGATGCAGGATCCGTACACCTCGTTGAACCCGCGGATGACCGTCGGCGACATCGTCGGCGAGCCGTTCGCGATCCACCCGGACGCCGCGCCGAAGGGCAGCCGGCGGCAGCGGGTGCAGGAGCTGCTGGACGTGGTCGGGCTCAACCCGGAGCACGTGAACCGCTACCCGCACCAGTTCTCCGGCGGCCAGCGGCAGCGCATCGGCATCGCCCGCGCGCTCGCGCTGCGCCCGGAGATCATCGTCTGTGACGAGCCGGTGTCGGCGCTGGACGTCTCCATCCAGGCCCAGGTGATCAACCTGTTGGCGCAGCTCCAGGACGAGTTCGGGTTGTCGTACATCTTCATCGCGCACGACCTGTCCGTGGTCCGGCACATCTGCGACCGGGTGGCGGTGATGTACCTGGGCCGGATCGTGGAGATCGGCACCGAGGAGCAGATCTACCAGCGCGCCACCCACCCGTACACCCAGGCGTTGCTCTCGGCGGTGCCGGTGCCCGACCCGGAGGCCCGCGACCGCCGGACGATCATCCGGCTCAGCGGCGACGTGCCCAGCCCGGCCGACCCGCCGTCGGGCTGCCGGTTCCGCACCCGGTGCTGGAAGGCGGAGGAGGTCTGCGCCGTCCAGGACCCGCAGACCGTGCCCCGCGCCGCCGACCCGCACCCCAGCGCCTGCCACTTCGCCGAGGTGCGCCCGGACGTCTGAGGCCCCGTCCCCCGGAGGAAGGAGGGGCGGGGCCGCAGCGGGACGTGGACGGGGTGCGTGGGGGGCGCCCCCGTGGGCGACGGCAGCGCGCGGTGGAACCGCCGGGTCGACGCGGCAGGCTCCGGCGCGGCAGGCTCCGGCGCGACTCAGGCGGTGGGCGGTCCCCGCGCGGCCAGCGCGCCACGCGGCGGCAGCGGCCGGGCCGGTGACCGGTGTCCCGGCGCGAGCCGCGCCGACACCACCGGGCCGGCGACGCTCGGGGGCGCGGTCGGGAGCGGTTCGTCCGGCCCGTCGCCGTAGGCGAGGCCGCCGCGCCGGTCACCCCACCACCCGCCGGACAGCTCCGCGCACCGCCGTTGCGGGTACGCGCCGACCGACGCGACCGGCCCGGCCCGGCACCCCGAGGCGGGTACGACGGCAGCCGGCCCGACGGCGTTCCCGCCGACGACGGACGGGTCGAGGGTGTGCGCGCCGACGACGGAGAGGCCGACCGCGGACGGGCCGAGGGTGGGCGGGCCGACGACGGACGGGCCGACGACGGACGGGCCGACTACGGACGGGCCGACTACGGACGGGCCGACTACGGACGGGCCGACTGCGGGCAGGGCGGCGGCGGGCGGGCCGGCGGCGGAGCCGAGCGCGGCCAGGACGAACGCCAGCGTGACGACGACGGCGGTCAACCGGTCGCGCACGCGCATGGCACACCTGCCGGGGCTCACGGACAGTGGAGACGGTCGATCGATCGTCGCCGGCACACGCTAGCAACCGCCCGCAGGGCCGGCAACGACGCGCGGCGGCGGGCCACCCGGGTCCGGCGCGTTCCGCCACCGACTTCCGGCGTGTCGGGGCAGCGGCACCAATGGTGTGTGAAGCGGTATACCTCAGAGTCATAAATATGCCTCTGAGGTATACCGCGCAGATCTGATTGTCCCTCCGCCGCGGCTACGCACGGTAACCGGCGGCGAGGTGCAACCCCGTGCGGGACGGACCTAGTGGAAGAAGTGGCGGGTGCCGGTGAGGTACATCGTCACGCCGGCCGCCTTGCAGGCCGCGATGGTCTCCTCGTCGCGGATCGAGCCCCCGGGCTGCACGATCGCCCGGATGCCGGCGTCGATCAGGATCTGCGGGCCGTCGGCGAACGGGAAGAACGCGTCCGAGGCGCAGACCGAGCCACGGGCCCGCTCGTCGCCGGCCCGGCTGACCGCCAGCCGCGCCGAGTCGACGCGGTTGACCTGGCCCATCCCGACGCCGACGGTGGCGCCGTCGCGGGCCAGCAGGATCGCGTTGCTCTTCACCGCGCGCACCGCCCGCCAGGCGAACGCGAGGTCGCGCAGCGTCGCCTCGTCGGCCGGGTCGCCGGTGGCCAGCGTCCAGCCGGACGGGTCGTCGCCGGGCGCGTCGACCGCGTCCCGCATCTGCACCAGCACGCCGCCGCTGACCTGCCGCCACTCCGCCGGCCGGGTGGCGAACGCGGGCGCCCGCAGCAGCCGGATGTTCTTCTTGGCCCGCAGCAGCTCCAGCGCGCCCTCGTCGAAGCCGGGCGCCACCAGCACCTCGGTGAAGATCTCCGCGACCTGACCGGCCAACTCCACGCTCACCGGCCGGTTGACCGCGATCACGCCGCCGAACGCGGAGACCGGGTCGCAGGCGTGCGCCTTGCGGTGCGCCTCGGCCACGTCCGCGCCGACCGCGATGCCGCACGGATTGGCGTGCTTGATGATCGCCACCGCCGGCTGGTCCGCGAAGTCGTGCGCGGCCCGCCACGCGGCGTCCGCGTCGACGTAGTTGTTGTAGGACATCTCCTTGCCGTGCAACTGCTCGGCCTGGGCCAGCCCGGCCGGCGCGCCCGGGTCGGTGTAGAGCGCCGCCGCCTGGTGCGGGTTCTCGCCGTACCGCAGCACCGCCTGGCGACGCAGCGCGAGCCCGGCGAACTCCGGCCAGCCGTCCTCGGCCGGGGCCACCGTGGAGGCGAACCAGTCGGCCACCGCCACGTCGTAGTCGGCGATGTCGGCGAACGCCCGGGCCGCCAGCGCGCGCCGCCGGGCCAGGGTGAACCCGCCGTCGGCGAGCGCGGCCACCACCGCCGGGTACGCGGCCGGGTCGGTCACCACCGCGACCGAGGCGTGGTTCTTCGCGGCGGCCCGCACCATCGCCGGACCGCCGATGTCGATCTGCTCCACGCACTCGTCCGCGTCGGCGCCGGAGGCGACCGTGGCCTGGAACGGGTAGAGGTTGGAGACCAGCAGGTCGATCCCGGCGATGCCGTGCTCGTCGAGCTGGGTGGCGTGCGAGTCCTTGCGCAGGTCGGCGAGGAGGCCGCCGTGGATCTTCGGGTGCAGCGTCTTCACCCGGCCGTCGAGGATCTCCGGGAAGCCGGTGACCTGCTCGACCGGGGTGACCGGAACCCCGGCGCCGGAGATCGTCGACGCGGTGCTGCCGGTCGACACGATCTCCACGCCGGCCTCGTGCAGGGCGCGGGCCAGCTCGACCAGGCCGGTCTTGTCGTAGACGCTGACCAACGCGCGCCGGATCGGGCGGCGGGCGTCGTCATGGGTGCTCACGGAACGGTGACCTTTCTGCCGGTGATCGTCCAACCTTCACGGACCAGGCGGCCGACCTGCTCGACGAGCTGGCGCCGCTCGGCGGACTTGATGCGCTCGGTGAGCGTCTCCTCGTCGTCGTCGTCGAGCACCGGTACGGCGACCTGGGCGACGATCGGGCCGGTGTCCATCCCGGCGTCGACGAAGAACAGCGTGGCCCCGGTGACCTTCACGCCGTACGCCAGCGCGTCCCGGGGGCCGTGGATGCCGGGGAACGCCGGCAACAACGTGTTGTGCGTGTTCAGGTAACGGTCACCGAACGCGGTGAGGAACTCCGGGCCGACCAGCTTGAGGAAGCCGGCGCTGATCACCAGGTCGGGCCGGTGCGCGGCGACCCGGGCGGTGAGCGCCTTGTCCCAGTCGGCCCGGGTGGGGTGGTCCTTGACCCGCTCGACGAAGGACGGCACGCCGGCCGCGGCGGCCCGGTCCAGGCCGGCTATCCCGTCCCGGTCGGCGCCCACGGCCACCACCCGGGCCCCGTAGCCGGGGTCGGTGGCGGCGTCCAGCAACGCCTGGAGGTTGCTGCCGGAGCCGGAGACGAGGACGACGAGGCGGGCGACGGACGCGGGCTCGGTCACGCGGCCACCCTATCGGGCAGGTCGGGCGGTCCGGCTGTCGGGCGGCGGCCTGTCGGATGATCTCCGGAGGTAGTGGGCTCGCGGTACGCTGCCGGTCGCCCGGTGTCCGGCGTACGCCCGACCCGCACCCCCGAACGAGTAACCGGCACGCGCCGTGCCGCCGGCCCGAGGAGCCACCCCATGCAGCCCGGATATCCCCAGCAGCAGCCGTCGCAGATCGACAACAACATGACGATGTCCATCGTCGCGATCTTCCTGTGCT
Source organism: Micromonospora sp. DT227 (assembly GCF_049841835.1). NCBI lineage: Bacteria > Bacillati > Actinomycetota > Actinomycetes > Micromonosporales > Micromonosporaceae > Micromonospora > Micromonospora sp. DT227. The sequence continues at coordinate 455,524 of NZ_JBNCLA010000002.1, forward strand.
GGCCACTCGCGATCCCGGCGATCATCAACGCTTCCAAGGTCAACCCGCTGATCCAGCAGGGCGACTACGCCGGCGCGCAGGCCGCCGCCGCCGAGTCCAGGAAGTGGTCCAAGTGGGCCCTGATCGTCGGCCTGGTCCTGATCGGCATCATTGTGGTGTGTTGCCTGTTCGGTGGCCTGGCGGGTCTCGTCGGCGGCAGCACCGGCACGAACTGACCGACAGCCGACCAACTGAGGAGTTTCCCGACATGCAGCCCGGATACCCCGGACAGGACCCGTACGGCCAGCAGCCGAACCAGGACCCGACCGCCCAGCCGCACGACCCGTACGGCCAGCCGCCGCAGCCCCCGCAGTACGGCCAGCAGCCGCAGTACGGCCAGCAGCCGGACTACGGGCAGCAGCCGCAGTACGGCCAGCAGCCGGACTACGGCCAGCCCACCTCCGGCCAGCCCTACGGCCAGCCCACCTCGGGTCAGCCCTACGGTCAGGACCCGTACGCGCAGCAGGCGTACGGCGCCGCGCCGCAGTACCCGGCCGCGGGCTACCCGGCCGGCCCCGGCAAGGGCCAGGGCCAGAACAACACCATGGGCCTGATCGGCATGATCGTCGGCATCGCCTCGATCGTGCTCGGCCTCTGCTGCCCGCTGCTCGGCGTCCCCGCCGGCATCGCCGGCGTGGTGCTCGGCGTGCTGGGCCAGAAGAAGGTCCAGGCCGGCGAGGCCAGCAACCCGGGCCAGGCCAAGGTCGCCCTGATCTGCGGTGGCATCGGAGTGGTCCTCGGGATCATCAGCGCCATCGCCGGCGCCGCGATCAACATGAACAACTTCGGTTCCTGACCGGCTCCGACGAAGGGGCGTCCGGCTGCGGCCGGGCGCCCCTTCGTCACGTCCACCCGTCGATCCGGATGGCGAGGACCCGAGCCGTCAACGCGGGGTCGGGGCGGGCCGGGGCGTGGGCGGGGCGGACCGGATGGTGAGGGTGCGGGTGGCGGCGGCGCCGAGCACCGCGCCCACGGCGATCACCAGCGTGGCCACGGCGGTCACCGGCCAGGGCGCCGGGCCGATCTCGGCCAGCCGGCCACCGCCGAGCGGCCCGCCCGAGGCCGCCGCGAGCAGGCCCAGCAACACCCCGGCGACCGGGCCGGCGAGCACGGCCGGGACCAGCAGCTCCGGCCAGCGGACCTCGGCCCGGTCCTCGGCCGCCGCGCGCAGCAGCCGCCGGGCCAGCAGCCAGCCGGCCGCCATCGCGGCCAGCACCGGCACCGCGAGCAGGCCGGTGCCCAGCCCGTCCACCGGGCCACGCGGCAGGCCGGCCAGCAACGGCACGGCCGGCAGCGCGCCCACCGACACCTCACTGGTGCGGACCGCAGTGTCCGTGCCGACGGCGAACCCGGGACCGAGCAGGTAGCTGGCCGACCAGGCGGTGGCGTTCGGCGCGTACGCGAGGCTGACCAGCGTGATGCCCGCCTGCCCGGCCACCCCGGTCCGGTACGCGCCGATCATGTCGGCCGCGTCGCCACCACCGGTGGCCACCGCCAGCCCGGCCGCGCCGGCGCTCGCGCCGAGCAGCAGCAGCACCGCGACCAGCCCGGCCCGCAACCCGTCGCGCACCACCGGTGGGCACCGTCGGGCCAGCAGCGCCCAGACGCCCGTGGTGCGCAGCGCGCCGACGAGTGCGGCCGGGGCGGCGAACACGGCGAACGTCACGGCGGTCGTGACCGGGGAGACGCGTACGCCACCCGCGCCGACCGCCACCGCGGCGATCGTGCCGAGCAGCGCGTACCCCACCGCGACCGCGACCGCGACGGCGAGCGCCTGCCGGGGCGAGCCGGCACCGCGCGCGCCCACGGCCCGGCTGACGTGCACCCCGGCCCGGGTGAGCCGCCAGACGACCAGCACGCTCAACGCGAGCGGCGCCAGACCGAGCGGCCCGGCGGCGGTCTGCAACGGCACCCCGTGCCCGAGCAGCCAGCCGGCCAGGCCGGCGCGCAGCGCGCCGCCGAGCGACCCGGCGTCCTCGGTGAGCTGGGCGAGGCCGAGCACGACGACGACCGGCAGCAGGGAGGTCAGCGCCGCCCAGAGCGCGGCCACCCCGGCGGCCACGGGCAGCGGGGCCCGGCTGCGCGACGGCTCACCCGCCCGCGGGGGCACGCGCGCGGCGGGGCGGGCACGGGCGCGCGGCCGGGCGCCGGTGGTGGGGCCGGCGGCCGGACGGCGGGGCTGGTCAGGGGTGACACGTGACATCGCGTCTACTCTGGCACGCCACGGGAGAGGACGGCAGTCCGATACCGGGCCGGGACCGTGGCGAGTTCGTCGAACCCGCGGCTCGGCGGTGGTGATCCGGTCTAGCCTCGGCTTGAGACGCGACCGTTCCCGTCGCGGCACCGACCGCTCGGAGGAAGCCGTGAACGCTCCGTATCCGCCGCCCCCGCCGCCTCCGGCCGCCGGTCGGGACCGGACCACGCTCTGGGGCGTCCTCGGCATCGTCTTCGGCCTGTTCTGCTGCGGCATCCTGGGAATCGTCTTCGGCTGGCTGTCGATCCGCGACGCGCGCCGCAACGGCAAGTCGCAGTTGCTCGGCTGGCTGGCCATCGCGTTCGGTGTGATCAACATCGTGGCCAGCGCCATCGTGCGGGCCCGGGGCAGCTACTACTACCCGTACTGGTACCGCTGAGCGTGAGGGGGCCGACCGGAACCGGTCGACCCCCTCGCCGTGTCAGCTGACCGCTCAGCGGCCGGACATCAGCTCCCGCATCAGCTCGGCGGTCTCGGTCGGGGTCTTGCCGACCTTGACGCCGACCGCCTCCAGCGCCGCCTTCTTCGCGTCGGCGGTGCCGGCCGAACCGGAGATGATCGCGCCGGCGTGACCCATGGTCTTGCCGGGCGGGGCGGTGAAGCCGGCGATGTAGCCGACCACCGGCTTGGTGACGTTGGCCTTGATGAACTCGGCCGCCCGCTCCTCGGCGTCGCCACCGATCTCACCGATCATGACGATCGCGTCGGTCTCCGGGTCCGCCTCGAAGGCGGCCAGCGCGTCGATGTGGGTGGTCCCGATGATCGGGTCACCGCCGATGCCGACGCAGGTGGAGAAGCCGATGTCGCGCAGCTCGTACATCATCTGGTAGGTCAGCGTGCCGCTCTTGCTGACCAGGCCGATCCGGCCGACGCCGGTGATGTCGGCCGGGATGATGCCGGCGTTGGAGGCGCCCGGCGAGGCGATGCCGGGGCAGTTCGGGCCGATGATCCGGGTGCGCTCGCCCTTGGCCACGTTGTACGCCCAGAACGCGGCGGTGTCGTGCACCGGCACGCCCTCGGTGATCACCACGGCCAGGTCGATGCCGGCGTCGATCGCCTCGACCACGGCGGCCTTGGTGAACTGCGGCGGCACGAAGATGACCGTGACGTCGGCCCCGGTCTCCTTCATCGCGTCCGCGACGGAGGCGAAGACCGGCAGCTCGGTGCCGTCGAAGTCGACAGTGGTGCCGGCCTTGCGCGGGTTCACGCCGCCGACCACGGTGGTGCCGGCGGCGAGCATCCGCCGGGTGTGCTTGGAACCCTCGGAACCGGTCATGCCCTGCACGATGACCTTGGAGTCCTTGGTCAGCCAGATAGCCATTGTCAGACCCCCGCCGCTGCCAGCTCGGCGGCCCGCTCGGCCGCGCCGTCCATGGTGTCGACCCGCTGGATGAGCGGGTTCGCCGCGCCGTCGAGGATGGCCCGGCCCTCCTCGGCGTTGTTGCCGTCGAGGCGGACCACGAGCGGCTTGGTGGCCTTCTCGCCGCGCTGCTCCAGCAGCGCCAGCGCCTGCACGATGCCGTTGGCGACCGCGTCGCAGGCGGTGATGCCGCCGAAGACGTTGACGAAGACGCTCTTCACCGACGGGTCGGAGAGGACGATCTCCAGGCCGTTCGCCATCACCTCGGCGCTCGCGCCGCCGCCGATGTCGAGGAAGTTGGCCGGCTTGACGCCGCCGTGCCGCTCCCCGGCGTACGCGACCACGTCGAGCGTGGACATGACCAGGCCCGCGCCGTTGCCGATGATGCCGACCTCACCGTCGAGCTTGACGTAGTTGAGGTCCTTCTCCTTGGCGGCCTGCTCCAGCGGGTCCACCGACGCCTGGTCGACCAGGGCCTCGTGGTCCGGGTGCCGGAACCCGGCGTTCTCGTCCAGCGTGACCTTGGCGTCCAGGAGCAGCAGCTTGCCGTCCTTCGTGGTGGCCAGCGGGTTCACCTCGACCAGGGTGGCGTCCTCGGCGACGAACGCCTGCCACAGCCCGACCGCGACGTCGACGATCTGGTCGGCGACCTCGGCCGGGAAGCCGGCTGCGGTGACGATCTCCCGCGCCTTGGCCTCGTCCACGCCGGTGTTCGCGTCGATCGGCGCCTTGACGACCTTCTCGGGGGTCTCGGCGGCGACCGCCTCGATGTCCATGCCGCCGGCGACGCTGGCGATGCAGAGGAAGGTGCGGTTCGCCCGGTCGAGCAGGTACGAGAAGTAGTACTCCTCGGCCACGTCCGCGGTCACCGTGATCATGACCTTGTGGACCGTGTGACCCTTGATGTCCATGCCGAGGATGTCGGTGGCCCGGGCCACCGTCTCCTCCGCGCCCTCGGCCAGCTTCACGCCGCCGGCCTTGCCGCGGCCACCGACCTTCACCTGCGCCTTGACGACCACCCGGCCGCCGAGGCGTTCGGCGATCGCGCGGGCCTCCTCCGGGGTAGTGGCGACGCCGCCGGCGAGCACTGGCAAACCGTGCCGCTCGAACAGGTCCCGCCCCTGGTACTCGTACAGGTCCACGATTGCGCGTCCCGTCCCGTCTCCGCGGCGCGCCGTCGCGCCGCCACCAGCGTTGGAAAATCAGTTTGACGCCTGTCATCAGAACAGACAGGCCATTTGCCGCAGCCTAACGAGATGGGAACCGGCGGCAACCGAGCGGGTGCGGGGTGTGCGGTAATGCACAGCCGTCGTCGCGGTAGCGCACGACGAGAGACGCGGTGTCAGCCGTCCGGGGGATGTCCGCGTCGGGGCGTAACCCCCGGTCAGGGGCGTCGTTGAGTCTGATGTCGGAGCGCTGGTCAAGCGCGATGACGGGAGCGGCCGATGCCCTGTCGGTCGAGGGGTGGCGGCGGGGCATCGTGCATAGAGGGGCCGGGCGTGTGAGGGGTGCGTCCGGCCCCTCCCCCTGCCCGGAATCAGCCGACCGGCTGGGCCACGTTCTCCCGTACCCAGTCGACGATCGACCCGGTGGTGGCGCCCGGGGTGAAGATCTTCGCGACGCCGAGCCGCTCCAGCTCGGGGATGTCGGCCTCCGGGATGATGCCGCCGCCGAAGACCACGATGTCGGCCGCCTCGCGGTCGGTGAGCAGCTCGACGACCCGCTTGAACAGCGTCATGTGCGCGCCGGAGAGCACCGAGAGACCGACCGCGTCCGCGTCCTCCTGGATCGCCGTCTCGACGATCTGCTCGGGGGTCTGGTGCAGGCCGGTGTAGATGACCTCCATGCCGGCGTCCCGCAGCGCGCGGGCGACGACCTTCGCGCCGCGGTCGTGGCCGTCCAGGCCGGGCTTGGCGACGACGACCCGAATCCGAGAGCTCATCTGCGCACACCTTTCACCGGCACCGGCACTGCTGACCCTGAACGAACGGTAACCCGGGTGGGCCGGGGGCGGGAAGCCGGGCTGCGCCATACCGCCCACCCGGGCCCGCCGGAAGTCGGACACCTCCGCCGATCGGTCACGGTCCGCGACGAAAGGCCAGTCGACACGCCATCCAACCGGCGGCACGAGATGACACAAGACAGGATGTAAACGGACATAACGAAACGCCGATTCGGCGCTTCGGCTTGTGACAGGAGTGGCGGTTGGCTAACGTGTCCACGGTTGTCATCAAGTCCACGGACGGGTGACGACGCGGCACCGGACGTTCGGCAGAGCTTCACCGAACGGCCCGAGGTCGCATCGGATCCCCGACAACGGAGGGTGTGCGTGCGCCAGCGCCTGTCGTCTGAGCCCGATAGATATCGCGGTCGTCGCCGCGTACCCACCCCCCCGCGGAGCCGCTACGCGGCGGTCGTCACGACCGCCTTCGTCGGCGCCGGCATCGTCGCCCTCGGCGCGAACGCCCTTCCCGACGCCAAGAGCGTCAGCCCGTCCGTCCTCGACGAGCTCCGGCAGGCCTCGGTCGCCAGCCAGGACGCCGCGGCCCGCGCCGACAGCGCCGACCGTGCCACCCGCGACGACCGGTCGGGTGGCGACACCGCCGCCACCGAGCAGGACCCCTGGCTCCTCCCCCTGCACGGCTACGACTTCAAGTCGCCCTACGGCATGCGCTGGGGCAAGCTGCACACCGGCATCGACCTGGTCGCGCCGGAGGGCACGCCCTACAAGGCGGTCCACGCCGGCACCGTCACCAAGGCCGGCTGGTTCGGCGGCTACGGCTACGCCGTGATCGTCAAGCACTCCGACGGCAGCGAGGCCATCTACGGCCACTCCTCCGCGGTCACCGTCAAGGAGGGCCAAAAGGTGAAGGCCGGCGACCAACTCGGCCTGGTCGGCAACACCGGCCACTCCTACGGCTCGCACCTGCACCTCGAGGTGCATGTCAACGGCGAGCCGCGCGACCCGGTGACGTTCCTCCAGGAGCGCGGGGTGGACATCAAGCTCGAAACCGAGGCACTCTACGGCGACGTAGCCGCCTCCTGACGCTCCGCACCGCCCGATGACCGCCCGGATCCCGCGATCCGGGCGGTTTCGCGTGGGCGTATGTCTGCCCCGTCACACCGCACGATGTGAGCGGGCCCACACCACCCGGTGATCGACGCTAGTCGTGAATCGCCCAGCCGGGCCCGATCGCGGACACGATCCGGCGACGCACCCGACCGGGCCGCGAACCCGCCACCGGCGCGCTCGGAGACCGACACCAGTATTTCCAGGTCCACGTGCCCCTCAACTGGTGAAGGTTCCCGTGCAGCACAGCAGTCCCACCCCGAACGGCACCACCCCGGACCCCGCCCCCGCCCGGCACCGGCGGACCGGCCGGCGGACCGCGTACCTGGTCACCGGCGCGCTGGCCCTGCTCGGTCTCGGCCTCGGCGGTGTCCTGGTCGCCACCGACGACAGTCCGGCGCCGGCGCCGGCCGCTGTCGACTTCGACGCGCGGGCCCGCGCCGAGGCCGCTGCCCGCGCCGACCGGTCGGCCCGCGAGTCGCTCCGCCCGGTCACCCCGTCCGCGACGCCGGCCAGCCCGTTCCCCAGCCCGAGCGCGACCAGCCCGAAGCCGCCGAAGACCGTGCCGCCGAAGCCAAAGCCGAAGCCGAAGCCGACGAAGAAGAAGGCCGCGCCGAAGCCGAGCTGGGTCATCCCGATGCAGGGGGCCGACATCACCTCCTGCTTCGGGCCGCGGTGGGGCACGCTGCACGCCGGCATCGACTTCGCCATGCCCGACGGCACCCCGATCCGGGCCGCCGCGTCCGGCACCGTGGTCAAGGCCGGCGACGTGGGCGACGGCTACGGCAACTCCGTCTTCGTCGACCACCACAACGGCTACCTGACCCACTACGCCCACCAGAGCCGGCTGCTCGTCGACGTCGGCGACCGGGTCAAGGCCGGTCAGGTCATCGGCTACGAGGGCGCCACCGGTGACGCCACCGGCCCGCACCTGCACTTCGAGGTGCACCAGGGTGCTATGTGGAACCAGATCGACCCGGCACCGTTCCTGCGCGCCCGCGGCGTCGACGTGGCCTGCTGACCGCCACCGCACGACGAGGAGGCCCGGCCGGTGCGACACCGGACCGGGCCTCCTCGACGCTCAGAGCTTGTCGATCGGCGCGTGTCGCAGCACCAGCCACATGGTCTGTTCGCCGAAGTCGATCTGCGCCCGGGCACCCGGCCCGGCACCCTCCACCGCCAGCACCCGGCCCAGGCCGTAGCGCTGGTGGTTGACCCGGTCGCCCACCGAGACCTTGGGCGCCTGCTTCAGATCGCTCGCGGTGGCCAGCCGGCTGGCGTCCACGCCGAGACGCTTGGCGAGCTGGGTCGCCCGGGGCGTGCCGCCGGTGAAGCCACCCCGGCCGCCGCCGGACATCCGGTCCGCCCGGCCACCGACGCCACCACCGCCGCCACCCCACGAGGTGTACGACCCCTCGGTGCGCTCCCACCGCACCAGCTCCGGCGGCAGCTCCTCCAGGAACCGCGACGGTGGGTTGTAGGCCGGCGCACCCCAGGCCGACCGGGTGACCGCCCGGGACAGGTAGAGGCGCTGCCGGGCCCGGGTGATGCCCACGTACGCCAGCCGGCGCTCCTCCTCCAGCTCGCGGGTGTCGCCGAGCGAGCGCAGGTGCGGGAAGACGCCGTCCTCCAGACCGGTCAGGAAGACCACCGGGAACTCCAGCCCCTTGGCGGTGTGCAGCGTCATGAGGGTGACCACGCCCTGGTGGTCGGGGTCGTCGGAGGGGATCGCGTCGGCGTCGGCGACCAGCGCCACCTGCTCCAGGAAGCCGGCCAGCGTGGCCCGCTCGTCGTCCGCGCCCAGCGACTCGATCCGCTCGGTGTACTCCCGGGCGACGCTCACCAGCTCCTGCAGGTTGTCCACCCGGCCGGCGTCCTGCGGGTCGAGGCTCTCCTCCAGCTCGGCCAGGTAGCCCGAGCGGGTCAGCAGCGCCTCCAGCACTTCCTCCGGGGTGCCGGTGGCGGTCAGCTCACGGGCCGAGTCGAGCAGTGCGACGAACTCGGCGATGCCGTTGGCCGCCCGGGTGGAGATGCCCGGCGCGTCCTTCGCCCGGCGCAGCGCGGCGCCGAACGAGATGCGGTCCCGGGCGGCCAGCGCCTCGACGCAGGCCTCGGCCCGTTCGCCGATGCCCCGCCGGGGGGTGTTGAGGATCCGGCGCAGGCTGACCGTGTCGTCGTCGTTGACCACGGCCCGCAGGTAGGCCAGCGCGTCGCGGACCTCCTTGCGCTCGTAGAAGCGCACCCCACCGACCACCTTGTAGGGCAGGCCGACCCGGATGAACACCTCCTCGAACACCCGGGACATGGCGTTGGTGCGGTAGAAGACCGCCACGTCGCCCGGCCGGGTGTCGCCGGCGTCGACCAGCCGGTCGATCTCCCGGGCCACCCAGTCCGCCTCGGCGTGCTCGGTGTCCGCCACGTAGCCGACGATCTGCTCGCCCGCGCCGGCGTCGCTCCACAGCCGCTTGGGCTTGCGTGAGGTGTTCCGGTCGATGACCGCGTTGGCCGCGTTGAGGATGGTCTGGGTCGAGCGGTAGTTCTGCTCCAGCAGGATGGTGCGGGCGTCGGTGAAGTCCCGCTCGAACTCCAGGATGTTGCGGATGGTCGCGCCCCGGAACGCGTAGATCGACTGGTCGGCGTCGCCCACCACGCACAGCTCGGCCGGCGGGATGCCCTCGGTGCCGGAGACCAGCTCCTTGATCAGGACGTACTGGGCGTGGTTGGTGTCCTGGTACTCGTCGACGAGCACGTGCCGGAACCGGCGCCGGTAGCTCTCCGCCACGTGCGGGTGCGACTGGAGCAGGTGCACGGTGGTCATGATCAGGTCGTCGAAGTCCAGCGCGTGGGCCTCGCGCAGCCGGCGCTGGTAGAGCGCGTACGCCTCGGCCAACGCCCGCTCGTTCGGCCCCTTGGCCCGGCCGGCGAACTCCTCCGGGTCGACCAGCTCGTTCTTCAGGTTGGACACCTGGGCCGCCAGACCCCGCGCCGGGTAGCGCTTCGGGTCCAGGTCCAGCTCGCGGGCGACAAGCTGCATCAGCCGCCGGGAGTCGTCGGCGTCGTAGATGGAGAACGTCGACTTGAGGCCGGCGTGCTCGTGCTCGGCCCGCAGGATCCGGACACAGGCCGAGTGGAACGTCGACACCCACATCATCCGGGCGCGCGGGCCGACCAGCGCGGCCACCCGTTCCTTCATCTCGCCGGCGGCCTTGTTGGTGAACGTGATCGCGATGATCTCGCCGGGGTGCACGTCCCGGGCGGCGAGCAGGTAGGCGATCCGGTTGGTCAGCACGCGCGTCTTGCCCGAGCCGGCGCCGGCCACGATCAGCAACGGGGAGCCGGCGTGGGTCACCGCGTCCCGCTGCGGGCCGTTCAGGCCGTCGAGGAGGGCCTGCGGATCCGACCGGGCGCCCCCGGAACGGCGCGGCGGGGTCGGCCGGGACTCCGGCGCGGGCGGGGACGCGGGAATGTCGAAGAGAGGATGCATCGCAGCCCGAGTCTATGCCGTCGCCCGGACACTTCCCCGTCCGCGCGCCCGGGTCCCCGGACCGCGTCCCGTCCCACCAGTTGGCCGGTTTCCTTGCGCGTCCGCCCCGCCGGTCGGCATACTCGACGACGTGTTCGACAAGCGCTTTTTTTACTACGGCACCGGGAGTCCGGCAGCCGTGGGTCGCGCCTGATCACATCAGACCTACGAAAAGCCCCGGGCTCCCCGAGCCCGGGGCTTTTCCGTCCCGGGATCCGGGTACCGGGTCCGAGCCCCGAGAGGGACGACGATGATGACTGACGTGGTGGAGTCCAGCGGCGGCCTGGCGCGGCACGACCGGAAGGCCGGCGGTGACCCGACCGGCGCCGCGGCGGCGCGGACCGGCACCGACGACTCGGTGGCGGCCGAGCGGATCGGTGAGATCCGGCGCCGGATCGACGAGATCGATCGGACGCTCATCGCGCTCTGGCAGGAACGGGCGGCGCTGTCCCAGGAGGTCGGCGCGACCCGGATGGCGGCCGGGGGCACCCGGCTGGTGCTCTCCCGCGAGCGGGAGATCCTGGAGCGGTTCCGCACCGAACTCGGCACCGACGGCACTCAGCTCGCGCTTCTGCTGCTGCGCGCCGGCCGCGGCCCGCTGTGACCCGACCCGCCCCGCAGACGACGAACCGCCTGCCGGCGTCGGGCTGACGTCGGCAGGCGGTCCGGTCTGGTTCAGGCCACCTCGTGGGTGACGACGATCTGCCGCTTCTCCGCGAAGTGGCAGGCGCTCGGGTGGTCCGAGCCCGGCCGGATCTCCAGCAGCGGCACCTCCTGGGCGCAGACGTCCTGCGCCTTCCAGCACCGGGTGCGGAACCGGCAGCCCGAGGGCGGGCTGACCGGCGAGGGGACGTCACCCTGGAGCCGGATGATCGCCTTGCTCTCCCGCAGGGTCGGGTCCGGCACCGGCACCGCCGACAGCAGCGCCTGGGTGTACGGGTGGGTCGGCCGCTCGTAGATCTCGTCCTCGGTGCCGACCTCCACCATCTTGCCCAGGTACATGACGGCGACCCGGTCCGACAGGTGGCGCACGACCGACAGGTCGTGGGCGATGAAGACGTACGACAGACCGAGCTCGGCCTGGAGCTTCTCCAGCAGGTTCATCACCTGGGCCTGGATGGACACGTCCAGGGCCGACACCGGCTCGTCGCAGACGATCACCTCGGGCCGCAGCGCCAGCGCCCGGGCGATGCCGATGCGCTGCCGCTGACCGCCGGAGAACTGGTGCGGGTAGCGGTTGATGTGCTCCGGGTTGAGGCCGACCAGGTCGAGCAGTTCCTTGACCTTGCCGCGTCGGCTGCCGCGCGGAGCCACCTCGGAGTGGATCTCGAACGGCTCGCCGATCAGGTCACCGACCGTCATCCGGGGGTTCAGCGAGGTGTACGGGTCCTGCATCACCAGCTGGATCTGCCGGCGCAACCGCCGCAGCGCGCCACCGGAGAGCTTGGAGATGTCCTGGCCCTTGTAGAGCACCTGGCCGGCGGTCGGCTTCTCCAGGTTCATCAGCACCCGGGCGAGCGTCGACTTGCCGCAGCCGGACTCGCCGACCACGCCGAGCGTCTCGCCGGCCTTCAGCTCGAAGGAGACGCCGTCGACCGCCTTGACGTGACCGATGGTCTTCTTGAACACCACACCCTGGGTCACGGGGTAGTGCTTGACCAGGTCACGAACCTCGATGATGTTCTCAGTCACGGTTCACGAGCTCCTCGGCGAAGTGGCAGGCGCTGGCCCGGCCGTGGCCCAGTTGCAGCAGCGGCGGGACCTTCTCCCGGCACACCGGCTGCGCCATCGGGCAGCGCGGGTTGAAGGCGCAGCCCGGCGGGATGTTCATCAGGTTCGGCGGAAGCCCCTTGATGGTCCGGAGCTCCTGCCCCTTCTCGTCCATCCGCGGGATCGAGTTGAGCAGGCCGAGCGTGTACGGGTGCGCCGGCTTGGCGTACAGCTCGTAGACGTTGGCTTCCTCGACGATCCGGCCGGCGTACATGACCGCGATCCGGTCCGCGACGTCGGCGACCACGCCGAGGTCGTGGGTGATCAGGATCATGCCCATCTGCCGTTCCCGCTGGAGCTCGCCGAGCAGGTCCATGATCTGGGCCTGCACGGTCACGTCCAGCGCGGTGGTCGGCTCGTCGGCGATCAGCACCTCCGGGTCGAGCGCGATCGACATCGCGATCATGGCGCGCTGCCGCATACCGCCGGAGAACTGGTGCGGGTAGTTGCTGAACCGACCCTTGGCGTTGGGGATCTTCACCTGGTCGAGCATCTCGATCGCGCGCTTCTTGGCGTCCGAGCGGCTGAGGCCGCGCCGGATGCGGAACTGCTCGGCGATCTGGAAGCCGACGGTGAAAACCGGGTTGAGGGCCGAGAGCGAGTCCTGGAAGATCATGGCGATGCCCTCGCCACGGATCCGTCGCCGCTGCTCGGCGGACTGCTTGAGCATGTCCTTGCCGTGGAAGCGGACCTCGCCACCGGTGACGAACCCGGGCGGGGTGTCCAGGATGCCCATGACCGTCTGCGCGGTGACGCTCTTCCCGGAGCCGGACTCGCCGAGCACGGCGAGGGTCTCCCCCGCGTCGACGTGGTACGTCACACCGTTGATGACCTTGGCGACGCCGTCCCGGGTGCGGAACTCGACCCGCAGGTCGTCGACCTCGAGCAGGCGGCCCGAGGGGCGGCCGGATCCGTCGGCGCCGGCCGCGGACTGCTCGGACACGAGAATGTCGGACAACTCAGTTCCCCTATCGGAGCTTCGGGTCGAGGGCCTCGCGGACCGCCTCGCCGAGCATCACGAAGCTCAGCACGGCGGTGACGAGGAACGCGGAGGGGAAGAACAGCAGGAACGGCGAGACCCGGATGTAGTTCTGCGCCTCGCTGATCATGATGCCCCAGGAGACCACCGGGCTCTTCAGGCCGATGCCCAGGAAGGAGAGCGTGGCCTCCGCGCCGATGAACGAACCCACCATGATCGTGCCGTAGACCAGCAGCGGCGCCAGGCAGTTGGGCAGCAGGTGCTTCAGGATGATCCGACCGGTGCCGGCACCCAGCGCGCGGGCCGCGACGATGTAGTCGGCCTCCTTGGTGGCGAGCACCGACGAGCGCATCAGCCGCATCACCACGGGCCAGCTCAGCACGCTCAGGGACAGGATGACCAGACCCATGATCGTCCACTCGCCGTTGTCGGTGCCCGAGCCGTTGAACGTGGTCAGGATGACGATCGAGCCGAGCACGAACGGCAGGCCGAAGAAGATGTCCGCGACCCGGGACAGCACCGCGTCCACCCAGCCGCCGCGGTAGCCGGCGATGATGCCCATCGCGCCGCCGAACAGCAGCGTGAGGATGGTGGACACCAGGGCCACCACGATCGACGCGCGGGCGCCGTAGATGACCCGGGAGTAGACGTCGCGGCCCTGCACGTCGTAGCCGAACCAGGCCGACGACGACGGCTCGACCCGGCTGCGCTCCAGCGCGCCGTTGACCGCGTCGCCGGAGGTGAACAGCGACGGGAACGCGGCCATCACGATGAAGAGCAGGATGAACGCGGCGGAGATCCAGAACAGCGGCTTGCGACGGAGGTCGAGCCAGGCGTCGCCGAGCAGGCCGCGCGGCTTCTGCTGCTTGGCGCTCTCCGGCAGGCCGGCGTTGGTGGGCGCACCGGACCCGGCCTCGGTGGGCATGGTCGCGGGCGGCGTCGACACGATCGACGCGGTACTCGGGTCACTCATGCCCGCACCTCGCTGCGCTCGGCGCGGGCGTGGTTGCCCGCGCAGACTGCTGGGACGATTCGTTCGCTGCGGCGCTCGTCACTCATAGCGGATCCTCGGGTCGAGGGCGGCGTAGAGCAGGTCCACCAGCAGGTTCATCACGAGGTAGACGACCACCAGCACCACCACGATGCCGACAACGGTAGCGCTCTCCTTGGTGACGATCGAGCGGAGCACCTGCCGGCCGATGCCGTTGATGCCGAAGATGCCCTCGGTGACGATCGCGCCACCCATCAGCGCACCGAGGTCGGTGCCGAGCAGCGTGACCACCGGGATGAGCGAGTTGCGGAGCAGGTGCACGCCGACCACCCGGCGCATCGGGAGGCCCTTGGCGATCGCGGTACGGACGTAGTCGGCCCGCCGGTTCTCGGCGATGCTCGTGCGCGCCACCCGGGCGATGTACGCCATCGAGGCGCTGCCGAGCACGAAGCCGGGCACGATCAGCTCGCTGAACCGCATCTCGTTGGAGACGGTCGGGTTGATGATGCCCCACTTGACGCCGAGCACCCACTGCAGCACGAAGCCGATGACGAAGACCGGCAGGGCGATCAGGAACAGGGTGGAGACCAGGACCAGGTTGTCCAGGAAACCGTTGCGTCGCAGACCGGTCAGGATGCCCGCGCCGAGACCGATCACGGCCTCGATGGCGAGGGCGACCACCGCCAGCTTCAGGGTGTTCGGGTACGACGTGGCGATGATGTCGCTGATCTCGCGACCGCCGAACGTGATACCGAAGTCACCCTGGAACAGGTTCTTCATGTAGCTGGCGTACTGCACCCAGATCGAGTCGTCGAGATGGTACTTCTCGGTCATCATGGCCCGGTAGTTCGGCGGGCAACCGCGGTCGCCGCACTTGCCGGCGAAGGGGTCACCGGGCACCGACCAGACGAGCCAGTAGATCAGGAACGTCGTACCGATGAACACCGGGACGAGTTGCAGCAGCCGTCTCAAGAGATAACGGCCCATGGGGTGGTCCTCCAGACAGGGAGCGCCGGGCACCCGACGCGGTGACGACAACGTGCGAGGGGTTTGTTGTACACCCCCTCGCGGAACGGCCCCGGGCCGGGCTCACCGGTAGGCGAGCCCGACCCGGGGTCAGACCGTTCGGATCAGAGTTCGACCGAGGTGATGTCGAGCTCGCCGACGTTGGTCAGCTCCAGCTTCTTGATCTTCTCCGAGTGGCCGGACTGCTCGCCGCTGAAGTAGATCGGGATCGTCGGGACGTCCTGGTCGATCAGCTTGACGGCCTCGGCGAACTTCTTGTGGGCCTCCTCGATGCTGGGGGCCGCGGAGGCCTCCTTGGCGAGGGCGTCCACCTGCGGGTTGCTGTACTTGCCGTCGTTCGAGGAACCGCCGGTCACGTAGAGCGGGTTGATCCAGTTCTCGACGTCCGGGTAGTCCTGCTGCCAGCCGGCGCGGTACATGCCGGTCATCTTGTAGTTGTTGATGTTGGCACGGAAGACCGCGAAGGTCGGCACGCCGACGGCGACCGCGTCGATGCCCAGGTTGGTCTTGATCTGCTGGGCGACGGCCTCCATCCACTCCTTGTGGCTGGCGTCCGCGTTGTACGACAGGGTCAGCTTGCCCTGGAAGCCACCGGCCTCCTGGAGGAGCTGCTTGGCCTGGGCCACGTCGAACTTGCAGGCGGTGCAGTTGCCCGGCTCGGCGCCCGGGGTCAGCGGGTTGGCCCAGCTGTCGGCCGGCTTGCGGTTACCGAAGAAGATCTTGTCGGTGACGGCCTGCCGGTCGATGGAGAGCGAGATCGCCTTGCGCAGCTTCGGGTTGGTGAAGCGCTTGTCGTAGATCGGGAAGGCGATGATGCCGGTCGACGGAACGGTCGTCTGGATCGCCCGCTCGCCCAGGTCGGTCTTCCACTTGTCGCCGGCCAGCGACGAGACCGGAACCTGCTGCTGGAAGTCCAGGTTGTTGGCGAGCAGGTCGTTGTAGGCCGCCGTGTCGTCCTGGTAGATCTTGACGGTGACGTCCTTGATCTTCATCTTGTCGCGCAGGCTGTAGTCGTCGAAGCGGGTGAGCTTGATCTCGACGTCGTCCTGCCAGGAGACGAGCTTGACCGGGCCGTTACCGATCGGCTTCTTGCCGAACTCCGCCGGGGTGGTGGCGAAGAACGCGTCCGGCAGCGGCATGAAGGCGCTGTAGCCGAGCTTGGTCGGGAACACGGCGGTCGGCGCGGAGAGCGTGACCTCGAAGTTCCAGTCGTCGACGACCTTCAGGCCGGACATCTCCTTGGCCTTCGGCTCCGGGGCCTTCTTCGGGCCGTCCGGGCCGTCCGGGTCCTCGGTGTAGACGTCGCCGAAGCCCTGGATGTCGGAGAAGAAGGAGGCGTTCTGCGCGCCGTTCGGCCCGTACGCCGCCCAGTTCCAGGCCTTGACGAAGCTCTCGGCCTTGACCGTGCTGCCGTCGTGGAACTTGGTGTTCTGCTTGATCTTGATCTTGAAGACCTTGGAGTCGCTCGTGTCGATCGACTCGGCGAGCAGGTTCTGCGGCGCCCCACCGTTGTTGGGGTACTCGACCAGGCCGCTCCAGACCCAGTCGATGATCTTGCCGCCACCGGTCTCGGTGGTGTTCGACGGAACCAGCGGGTTCTCCGGCTGGGTGCCGTCGATGACGATGGCGCCGTCCTTGCTCGCGCCGGTGTCGCCACCGTCGTTGTTCCCGCTGGAGCAGCCGGACGCGACGAGCGCGAATGCCGCGCCCACCGCGAGCGCGCCGCTCGCCCGCTTCGAGACTCTCATTGCGAGGGGCCTCCTCTTTCTAACCTGGTTCCGTCGTGGGTTTCACGCACGTGTGGGGGGTGACACCGCCGACGACCCGAACCACAGGTCGTCGGTTTACCGCAGAGGAAATCGGGACACCCCTGGGGTACCGATCCGCCGGGCGCCACACCCTTCGACGAGGACATCACGCAGGATCGACGACCACGGGCGGCGCGGTAGCGGCGTTCCGTGGTCGGCGGGCCCGACGAGATGCCTCACACCGGGGGGTGAGGTGCTGCCACTGTGACACCCACCGGCCCTTTCCGTGAAGGTGCCGTTATCAAGCCGTTAGTTGCTCGCCACGTCGCTGATACCTGAGAAAAAATCACAAACGGCGCGGATCACACGCCTCTGACCAGGCACGACATGCCCACCTCGATCCAGACCACCCCGAACCTCCGGCGCGCGGGCAGGCCGCGGCCCGCTGCGGAACGCGCGAGCGAACGCCGGGTACGCGCAGTTTTTACCCGTACGGCTGAGGTCCTCGTCGACTTGCGGGCACCCCCGCCGACCAGGTGGACGAGGCTGCCGGCGATCAGACCAGCCGACGGTCGGCGGCCCAGCGGGACAGCTCGTAGCGGTTCGACATCTGGAGCTTGCGCAACACGTTGGAGACGTGCGTCTCCACCGTCTTGATCGAGATGAACAGCTCCTTGGCGATCTCCTTGTACGCGTACCCCCGGGCGAGCAGCCGCAGCACCTCGCGCTCCCGGTTGGTGAGCTGATCCAGCTCGGGATCGGCGACCGGCGCGTCCGGCCGGGACGCGAACGCGTCCAGCACGAACCCGGCCAGCCGCGGACTGAACACCGCGTCGCCGTCGGCCACCCGGCGGATCGCGTCGGTCAGTTCCTCGGGCGAGATGGTCTTCGTCACGTACCCCCGGGCGCCGGCCCGGATCAGCCCGATCACGTCCTCGGCCGCGTCGGACACGCTCAGCGCCAGGAACCTCACCTGCGGGTGGGTACGCCGCATCGCCTCCAGCACGGCGCGGCCACCCCCGTCCGGCATGTGCACGTCCAGCAGCACCACGTCCGGCTGGGTGACCGCGATCCGGGCCACCGCCTCCGCCACCGAACTGGCCTCGCCCACGACCTCGACCCGGGTGCCCAGCTCGGCGCGGACGCCGGCCCGGAACATGGCGTGGTCGTCGACGAGGAACACCCGCAGCGGCCCTCGCGGCGCCGCGCCCTCGACCGGTTCCTGCTCGGACATGGTCACCTGTCCCTTTCCGCCGTGGAGCCGGCACCGGAGCCGGAGCCGCTGATCGGCAGGATCAGCCGGACCTCCGTCCCCTCCCCCGGCTCGGACCGGATCTCCGCCCGGCCGCCGTGCCGCTGCATCCGGCCGATGATCGAACCCCGGACGCCGTGTCGGTGATTCTCCACCGTATCCGGGTCGAAGCCCTTGCCCCGGTCCCGCACGAACGCGCTCACCTGCTCCGGCTCCACCTCGGCGTAGAGCGACACGGTCTGCACCCCGGCGTGCCGGGCCGCGTTGACGAGCGCCTCCCGGGTGGCCGCGACGAGCGCGCCGACCCGCTCGTCGGTCTCCCGGTCGCCGACCACCACCGCCTCGACCGTGATCGCGAACGTGTCCTCCACCTCGGCGGCGGCCTGCTCCAGCGCGGCCGCGAAGCGCTCGGTCGGCGAGGCGGCCGGCTTGTAGAGCCAGTTGCGCAGCGAGCGTTCCTGCCCCCGGGCCAGCCGCTGCACGGTCTTGACGTCGCCGGCGTTGCGCTGGATCAGGGCGAGCGTGTGCAGCACCTGGTCGTGCACCATGGCGGCCAGTTCGGCGCGCTCCTGCTCGCGGATCCGCCCCTCCCGCTCCGACCGGAGCTGGTTCCAGGTGCGCCACAGCACCGGGCCGGTCACCACGCCCACGCCGGCCAGCCCGACCAGCGCGAAGATGACGCCGTTGAGCACCGCGTCGAAGTTCTGCGCCGGCGAGTAGACGGCGGCCACGCCGATGATGCCGACCGCGACGAGCACGCCGCCGCCGATGAAGCGGAGCACGAACGCCCGCCGGTCGCTCTCCTCCACCACCGCGCCCAGCCAGGGCACCGCCGAGTCGCCCCACTGCCGGCGACGCTCCGGGCCGGACTGGTGCCAGATGACCCCGGCGCCGACCGCGATGATCGCGACCAGCCAGCCGGCGGTGCCGGCCGCCCCGACCGAGTCGAACGCGACCACCTGGAGCAGCAGCACGCCCAACCCGATCACCACGAACGGCAGCAACTGGGCGAGGTCGCGGCGGGGCGGCACGGCGGTGTCGCCGGGCCGGGGCGGGACCACCGCCCAGAACGCGGCGTAGAGCAGCAGCCCGAGCCCGCTGAGCCCGAGCAGCACCATGAACGCCACGCGGACCCGGAGCACCGGGATGCCCAGGTGCTCGGCGATGCCGGCGGCCACCCCGGCGGCCAACCGGTGCTCGGTGGCCCGGTAGAGGCGCGGGGGATGCGGCGTGACGGTGCTGCTGATCTTCAGACTCCCGGTTCGGCGCGAGGTGCCGGCGGCGGCCGACGCCCCGATCGTCACACGATCGGAACGCCCCGGACCACGGGGACGCCCCGGACATTCCCCGCCGGGGGATCTCAGGGTGGGGTCAGGGTCGGTTCCGGAGGTCGTCCGGGCGGCCGGGGCAGCACTATCGGAGGCATGACCGAGGACGCTGCCCGTCCGCCCCGCCCCTGGGCGGCAGCACAGGACGATCCACCGCCGCCCCCGCCGGGGCCGGCCCCCACCGCCGACGACACGCCCCCGCCGCCCGGCGGCGGCGCGCCGTTCGCCGAGCCACCCCCCGGCGGGTACGCCCCACCGCCCGGCGCCGCCGGCTTCACCACCCGGTACGGGCTGGTCCGCCCCCGGGAGGGCCGCTACCTGGCCGGGGTGTGCGCCGCCATCGGCCGGGCCACCAACACCGACCCGGTGCTGTGGCGCGTCCTGCTGGCCGTGCTCGGCTTCTTCGGCGGCATCGGCATCCTGGTCTACGTCGCCGCGTGGCTGATCATCCCCGGGGAGGGCGACACCGCCTCACCCGTGGAGTCGATGCTCGGCCGGGGCCGCTCCAGCATGTCCCCGGTCACCGTCATCGTGCTCGGCATCGTGGTCGCGGTCGGCTTCGCGTACGTCGTCACCGACGGCTTCCGGGCCATCCTGCTCGGCGCCGTGATCCTGATCGGCGGCGCGCTGATGCTCAACCGCGACCAGCGCGGGCCCGTGCCCCGGGCCGGCGCGTACCCCGGGCCGGTGCCGCCGTCCGGCGGGCCGTTCCCCGCGCCACCGGCTGCCTCCTGGGCCGGTCCGCCCGCCGGATCCGCGCCGCCGCCCGTCCCGCCGTGGCCGGGCGGACCCGCCGGGTACCCGCCACCGGCCGGAGCCGGCGCCACGTCCCGGACCGACGAGCCGGTCGAGGTCACGCCGGGTTGGCCGGCCGGCCCGCCCGGGGCCGGCTCCGCACCGGCCGCCCGGCCCGCGGCGGGCGACCCGGTCACCGCGTCCGCCCGGACCGGGCCGGGCCACCCCGCCGCACCGCACGCGGACGCCGAGCCCGGCCACCCGCCCGGCCACGCCGAACCCGGCTATCCGGCTGCCCCGTTCCCCGGCTACCCGGCCACGCCGCCCGGTCAGGCCCGACCCGGCTATCCGGCCGCACCGGCCACCGGTGCCGGGATCGGCTACCCGACCGCGCCGCTGCCCGCCCCGGGTTGGCCCGCCGCGGCCGGCACCCGACCGGCCCGGTCCGAGCCGGTGACCGCCGCGTTGCCCCCGGTGACGTCGCCGGCCGGTGACACCGGCACCGGGCCGGGCCCGAGCTGGCCCGCCGCGCCGACCACCGGCGCGCCGCTCGGCGGACCGACCGCCGTGCCCCCGCCCGCCCCGGTGGGCGCGCCGCTGCCGCCGGGCGGCTACCGTCCGCCGTTCGCCCCGCACGGCCCGTACGCCGGGTCGCCCCCCGCCCCAGCGCCGGCCCGACCGCCCCGCCCGCCGAAGCGGCCGAGGGAACGCTCCCCGCTCGGTGCGATCACGTTCTCGCTGATCTTCCTGGCGCTGGGCCTGGTGGCGATGCTCGACCTGCTCGGCGTGTTTCCGGTCGGCGCGGCCGGCTACTTCGCCGCGGCGCTGGCCACCATCGGCCTGGGGCTGCTCGTGGGCACCTGGTTCGGCCGCGCCCGCTGGCTGATCGCTCTCGGTCTGGTGACGGCGGCGGCGCTCGGCGTCGCCACCGTCGCCGAGTCCTACGACCGGGTACGCGGCATCGACGGCAACGTCACCTGGGCCCCGACCGACCGCCGCGACCTGGCCGACCGGTACGAGAACAACCTCGGTGACGCGGTGCTCGACCTACGGGCCATCGACTTCGACAAGCAGGACATCCAGGTGACCGTGGACGTGAACCTCGGCAACGCGACGGTGGTCGTGCCGGCGAACGTGGACGTGACCACGGTGGCCGACGTGAACGCCGGTGACGCCACCGTCTTCGACCGGCACACCGGCGGGCTCAGCGGTCGCCGCTGGGAGAGCACCGACGCCGGCGCGGACGGCCCCGGCGGGGGCAAACTGCGTCTCTACGTCCACGTGAACGCCGGCAATCTGGAGGTGACCCGGTGAAGGCCCACCGTACGGACATCGTGTCGTTCGCCTTCGGACTTGTCTTCCTCGGGCTCGCCCTCTGGTGGCTGCTGGCCCGGATCCTCGGGCTGGACGTGCCCCCGGTGGGCTGGTTCCTGGCCGGCGGGCTGGTCGTGATCGGGTTGCTCGGCCTGGTCGGCGCGCTGCGCTCGGTCCGCGGCCCGGACCGGCCGACGGCACCGGCTCAGCCAGACCAGCCCGACCGGTACGGGCAGCCGGGCGGCGCGGAGACGACGGTGCCCGCGCCGTACCGGGACGGCACCCCGGCCGGCGTCGGCCCGGCTGCCGAGCGGGCCGACGAGTGGGCCACCGACGCGGTGACCGAGGTGCCGGCGCCGGCCCGGGAGGACCTGCCGGCCGAGCACGGGGCGGGCCGGTCAGCGGCCGGACCGGCGACCGGGGAACCGGCCACCGCCGAACCGGAGGACCGGTCCGGGCCGGCCACCCGCGAGCTGCCCGCGGTCGACCCGGGGGCCGTCGCGCCACCGGCCGGACGGCGTACCCCCGGGGAGCCGCCGGCCTGACCGCGCCGGTGCGGCGGCCCGCGGGCGCGGCCTATGCTGGATCGAGGGAGACCCCGCCTTCCGCCGTCCGGTCCGGGCCGCCCCGACCACGCCCGGCGCTCCCGTTCCGCCCCGGCCGGCCGGTCGCGTCGCCGTAGCGGTCCCCGTCCGTCCCTACGCGTCAGGAGCTCGTCCGACATGACCCAGTCCCCCGCCGTGCGTGTCACCGGTCCGTCCGGTGCGGTCCGCGTCGGCGAGCGCGCCGCCCGCACGCTCGTCAGCGAGTTCGCCCGGCGTAACGACCCGAAGACCGGCCTGCTGGTCGGCGCGACCCCGGAGTCCGCGGTGCTGGCCGCGGCGATCGAGGCGCTGCTCCCGGGCGACCGGCTGGTCGTGGTGCCGGCGGAGGGCGCCGCGGCGGCGGCGCTCCGCGAGCACGTGACGGCCCAGGGCCGCTGGGTCGCCGACCGGGTACGCGTGGTCGACACGCTCACCGAGGCGGACGCCGCCGCGGTGGTGTTCGTCGCCGAGCCGTTCACCGGCACCGCCGAGGAGGCCCGCGCCGCGGTGGACGGCCTGTCCAAGTACCTGGCCGACGGCGCGGTGCTCAGCGTCGCCGCGCCGCTGTTCCGCACCGAGGGCGCCGGCCCCGAGCTGGAGCGGCAGGGCGTGCTGCACGGCGTCCGCACCGACGTGGTGCTGCGCAACTCCCCGCCGCTCCGCGTGCACCACCTGCGCCTCACCCCGGCGCCGGCCGCGCTGGCGGCCTCGCTGTCGCCGGCGTACCGGCCGTCGAGCGTGCCGGTGACCCGGCAGATGCACATCGACTCCAACGGGGTGGCCGCCGCCGGCATCACGCTCGGCCTGGCCGCCCTGGCCCGGGCCGCCCGGCCGAAGTCCAAGCTCTGGCTGGTGCCGGCGTTGGCCGCGGCGCCGGTGGCCGCGTTCTTCCGGGACCCGCAGCGGGACGTCCCGGAGGACCCGTCGGCCGTGGTCGCCGCCGCGGACGGCCAGGTCCTGTCCGTGCAGCGGCTCACCGACGAGCGCTTCGGCGACGGCGGGTGGCTGCGGGTCGCGGTCTTCCTGTCGGTGCTGGACGTGCACGTCAACCGGGCTCCGGTGGCCGGCAAGGTGGTCGACTACTTCGTCGCCGACGGTGGTTTCGTCAACGCCATGAAGCCGGACGCCGAGCACAACGTGGCGGCGTACACGGTGCTGGACACCGACCACGGCACGGTGATCGTGGCGCAGCGCACCGGCCTGATCGCGCGCCGTATCGTGCAGCGGGCACCGGTCGGCTCGCTGCTGGCGAAGGGCGAGCGCTTCGGTCTGATCCGGTTCGGCTCGCGCACCGACGTCTACCTGCCGGTCGACGCCGCGGACCCGCTGGTCGGCCCCGGCGACAAGGTGATCGGCGGGTCGACGGTCATCGCCCGCTGGCGCTGACCCGCCCGCGACGTACGCGAAAGGGGCGCCGCTCGCGAGAGCGGCGCCCCTTTCGGCGTTACGTGACGCGTGTCAGGCGTCGCGGCGCTGGTGCAGCCAGAGCAGCGGGCCGCTGGCCAGGTAACCCACCACCACGAGGGCGAAGGTGAGCCGGATGTCGACGAGCGCGCCGACCACCGGGGCCACCCAGAGCCACGGCGGCAGCTTCAGCAGCCGGGCGAGCTTGGCGTAGGGGAAGCTGGACACCATCGCGAAGGCGAGCAGCGCCACGCCGGCGACCATGACCAGGCCGGGGACCGGCACGCCGATCGCCACGGTCAGGGCGAGCACCATCGCCGCCATCGTGGTCGGCACGCCGCAGAAGAACCGGCCGTCCTTCGGCGAGACGTTGAACCGGGCGAGCCGGATGGCCGCGCACGCCGCGACCAGGGCACACGCGACCGCGGCGGCGGCCGGCGGCACCGAGCCGGCCAGCGAGGCGTAGACCACCACCGGCGCGGCGAGGCCGAACGAGCACATGTCGGCAAGCGAGTCCATCTGCGCGCCGAACGGGCTGGCCACGCCGAGCTTGCGGGCCAGGGCGCCGTCGAGGCCGTCGAACGCGACGCACGCGATCAGGCAGACCGCGGCGAGCCGCACCTCGCCCTGCATGGCCAGGAAGATGGCCAGCATGCCGAGCATGAGGCTGCTCAGGGTGCACGCGTTGACCAGCGCGAACTTGGCGCGCCGGGCGGCGGTGCGCTCGCCGGGCAGCAGCGGGATCGACATGGCCGGGGACTCGTCGACCGGCGCGGCCGGGGCGAGCGCCGGGCTGATCGGGCGTACCGCTTCGACGTCGGCGTCGAACCGGCCGTAGCGGAGACGCTGGCGGTCGGCGTAGCGGCGGTCGGGGGTGACCAGGTCGGTCCCGGGACCGGCCAGGCCGTCCCGGCGGCCCACCCGGACCAACAGCACCTGGCGGGCGAACGTGCTGCTGCGGCGCAACCGGCCCGCCCAGCGACGCCCTGCGGGGCGCGGACTGTCAGTAGTACGACGCCGGCGCCATGGGGCTCTCGGCACGTTTCCTCCATCACCGGATCGGCTGGCCGCCCACGTCGGGGCGGGTGTCCGGCTGTCTCGTGCCGGACCTTTCGGGCCCGGCAGCCCATTTGCGGAGTACACCATTGCACAGGGGACGGGGGCTTGGCGATAGCTGCCGGCGGTACTTATATCTGCCTCAACCGCACTAACCGCTCAGTTATTCCCATCTCGGGCCGCAACGCCCTTTTCTCTCCGTCATCCCTCTTCCCCGACTGTACCGGAGGTGGCCCAGGACGGCTCGGTGAGCGGTTCAGCTCACCCCGCGCCGGGTGGCCCGGACCGCCACCTCGGTCATCGACAGACCGGCCACCTGCGGTCGGGTGAACCAGGCGGCCCGGGCGGTGGAACCGCCGGCCAGCTCGGTCACCACCGCCTCGGTCGGCGCGTCCACCCGGACCCGGTAGATCACCCGGATGCCGTGCCAGTCCAGCGGGCGGCCCTCCGGACCGAGCGCGGCGGGCGTGTGCAGGTTGTCCACCGCCAGCAACTCGATCACGCGGCCCAGTTGACCGGCCTCCTCGACCAGCTCGCGGAGCAGCCCGGCGGCCGGCTGCTCGCCGTGGTCGGTGCCGCCGCCGGGCAGGTGCCACCTGCCGGCGCCCGGATAGCCGGGGGCGATCATGGTGAGCAGCACCCGGTCGTCCGGGTCGGTGACCAGCCCGTACGCGGCGAAACGCTGCCGGCGGTCGGTGGCCGGCGCGGCCGGCAGCACCCGGGGCAGGTCGGCCGGCAGCGGCGACACGGGCAGGCCGAGCAGTTCGGCGGTGAACGGCATCAGCAGCCGGTCCGCGGCCTCTTCCGGGGTGAACCAGCCCAGCTCGTCGCTGCCGCCGGCCGGCTCGGGCCGCGGCCGCCCGCCCCGGGCCTCGACCTCGAAGACCAACCGGTCGGTGTGCACCGCCACCGCGTCGGCGCGGGAGACGGCCACGTCGGCGACCGCGGCGCGGACCGCGCCGACCGCCACGGTCAGCCCGGTCTCCGCGGCGAACCCGCGCACCACGGCGTCGGCCGGGTGCTCGGCGTGCTCGACCGCACCGCCGGGCAACTGCCACACCCCCGGGTACGGGCCCCCCGCCGCCCCCCCCGCGCCAACAGCACCCGCCCCGCCCCGTCCCGAAGAACCCCGTACGCCCCCACCCGCCGCCACCGCTCCACCCCGCACCCCTCCCCGGCCCATTCCAGCGTCGATCATGAGGTTAGCGGTCCCGGGACGGACATTTCGTCCCGCCAACCTCATGATCACCGACGCGAGGGCGGTGGGGGTGGGGTGGGTGGGTGGGTGGGGTCAGATGAGGTGGGCGGCCTGGACGGCCTCGGCCGTCACCTCGGTGAGGCGGTCGGTGGGGAGAGCGCCGAGCTCCTCGCGCCGGAACCAGCGGGCCTCGCACGTGGAGCCGCCGACGTCCGCCACGGTGGGCGGGGCGGGCTGGTCCACGACCACCCGGTAGAAGGCGCGGACGCCGTGCCAGTCGATCGGGTAGCCCTCCGGGCCGAGCGAGGCGGCGTCCCGGTGGCTGGCCACTCCCAGCAGCTCGACCAGGCGGCCGGTCTGCCCGGTCTCCTCGACCAGCTCCCGGATCAGCGCCGCGGCGGGCTGCTCGCCGTAGTCGGTGCCGCCGCCGGGCAGGTGCCAGCAGCCGGCGCCCGGATAGCCGTCGGAGACACGGGTCAGCAGCACCCGCTCCTCCGGGTCGGTCACCACCGCGTACGCGGCGAAGCGCTGCGCCCGGTGCAGCCCGTCCGGGCCGGGGACGGCGTAGAACGAGGGGAACTCGGGGACCTCCTCCGGCACCACGTCGTGCGAGGAGGTGGGCAGCCCCAGGGCACGCGCGGTGAACGACCGCAGCGGCAGCCCGCGGGCCTCGTCGAGGGTGAACCAGCGGGCCAGGTCGGTGGGGCGGTCGACCCGCTCGGTGAGCGTCCCGCCCCGCACCGACACGGTGTAGAGGAGGCGGTCGGTGTGGATCGTGATGTGCCGCTCGGGCAACGCCCGCATGTCGGCCAGCACGTCCTGGAGGCCGGCGACGGCGACGGAGAGCCCGGTCTCGGCCGCGGTCTCCCGGACAACTGTGTGCTTGGGGTCCTCACCGTGGTCGACCGCCCCTCCGGGGAGCGACCAGGTGCCGGGGGTGCCGGAGCGCTCCGATGCGCGGACCAGCAACACTCGGCCGTTCGAATCAGCACAAACTGCGTATGCCGCGATCCTGCGCAGCGGCTCCAGCGAGGTGGTCACGGGAGCAAATTCTCCCCGGCGGCCGTTACCTCCATCGAAAAGAGTCAGATTCCTGACTCTCTGCTGGCGCCTCAGGGACGGGTCAGGGTAAGTGTCCGGGCGGTCACCGAGGTCGCCCGCCGTCCGCCGCGCAACCGTGGACACATGACGTCCACGAACCCCTTCCAGCCCCCGTACAAGCAGCTCCGCCGGCCGGTCAGCGACCGCATGATCGCCGGCGTGGCCAGCGGCCTCGGTCGCTACTTCGCCGTCGACCCCACGCTGGTCCGGGTGGCCTTCGCGGTCACCACCGTGCTCACCGGCGGGCTGGCCGCGCTCGCGTACCCGATCATGTGGTTCCTGATGCCGGAGGAGCCGGCCGGCGCGCCCGCCTGGCCGCACCCGGCGGGCACCGCGCCCGGCTGGCCGCCGGTTCCGCCGGCCGGGCCGGGGCCGCAGGCCGGGCCGCCGCCCGCCGCCTGACCCGGCGTCACTCCCACTCGATGGTGCCCGGCGGCTTGCTTGTCACGTCCAGCACCACGCGGTTGACCTCGGCGACCTCGTTGGTGATCCGGGTGGAGATCCGGGCCACCACCTCGTAGGGCAGCCGGGACCAGTCGGCGGTCATCGCGTCCTCGCTGGAGACCGGGCGCAGCACCACCGGATGCCCGTAGGTGCGTCCGTCGCCCTGCACGCCGACGCTGCGCACGTCGGCCAGCAGCACCACCGGGAACTGCCAGACGCCCCGGTCCAGGCCGGCGGCGGTCAGCTCCTGCCGGGCGATCAGGTCGGCCTTGCGGAGCACGGCGAGGCGCTCCTCGTCGACCGCGCCGATGATCCGGATGGCCAGGCCCGGGCCGGGGAACGGGTGCCGCCAGACCATCGCCTCGGGCAGCCCCAGCTCCAGGCCGATCGTGCGGACCTCGTCCTTGAACAGCGTGCGCAGCGGCTCGACCAGGGAGAACTTCAGGTCCTCGGGCAGGCCGCCGACGTTGTGGTGACTCTTGATGTTGGCGGTGCCGGTGCCGCCGCCGGACTCCACCACGTCCGGGTAGAGCGTGCCCTGCACGAGGAACTCCACGTCGCCGTGGGCGGCGATCTCCCGGGCGGCGGCCTCGAAGACCCGGATGAACTCGCGGCCGATGATCTTGCGCTTCTGTTCCGGATCGGTCACCCCGGCGAGCGCGCCGAGGAACCGCTCCCGCGCGTCGACCACCTTGAGCCTGATCCCGGTCGCCGCCACGTAGTCCTTCTCCACCTGCTCGGCCTCGCCGGCCCGCAGCAGCCCGTGGTCGACGAAGACGCAGGTGAGCTGGTCGCCCACGGCCCGGTGCACGAGCGCCGCCGCGACCGCCGAGTCGACGCCGCCGGACAGGCCGCAGATGACCTCCTTGTCACCGACCTGCTCGCGGATCCGGGCGACCTGCTCGTCGATGATGTTCTCCGGCGTCCAGGTCGGGGCCACGCCGGCGATGTCGTACAGGAAGCGGGTCAGCATCTCCTGCCCGTGCGCGGTGTGCCCCACCTCGGGGTGGAACTGCACGCCGGCCCGGCGACCGGCCAGGTCCTCGAACGCGGCCACCGGGGCGCCCGCCGACTCGGCGGTCACCGTGAAGCCGGCCGGCGCCTCGGTCACGCAGTCGCCGTGGCTCATCCACACCGGCAGGTCGGCCGGCAGGTCGCGGAGCAGCACACCGGGCTCGGTCAGGCGCGGGCGCAGCGGGGTGCCGCCGTACTCCCGGTTGCCGGTGCGCGAGACCGTGCCGCCGAGCGCCTGGGCCATCGCCTGGAAGCCGTAGCAGATGCCGAAGACCGGCACGTCGGTGTCGAACATCCCGGCGTCGATCTGCGGGGCGCCCGGGGCGTAGACGCTGGACGGGCCGCCGGACAGGATGATCGCGGCCGGGTTCTTCGCCAGCATCTCGGACACCGGCATGGAATGCGGGACGATCTCCGAGTAGACCTTCGCCTCGCGGACGCGGCGCGCGATGAGCTGGGCGTACTGGGCTCCGAAGTCCACCACGAGGACGGGGCGAGGCGTGCTCATGTGCGCAAAGCCTACCGACAGTCACCGGGCCGCCGGACGCGCCCCGGCGGTGCGTCGCTCGCCGGGTGTTAACAAGGGGCCCCGCCTCTACCGGAGGCGTTAAGAAGGGGCCCCTCCTTTCACCGCAACGCGGCGGGGGCGTGCGGGGGGACGGCGGGGGTGCGCGGGGGGACGGGGGGTATGCGGGTGTACGGGGAGCCCGGCGCCGGGCGGGGGTCCGGGTCGCCCTTGTTGGGCCAGAACGACATCGCCCGCTCCGCCTGCGCGGTGATCGTCAGCGACGGGTTGACGCCCAGGTTCGCCGAGACCGCCGCGCCGTCCACCACGTGCAGCCCCGGATGGCCGTACACCCGGTGCCAGGGGTCCACGACGCCGTCGGCCGGGGTGGCGCCGATCACCGCGCCGCCGAGGATGTGGGCGGTCATCGGGATGTTGAACGGCTCGGTCACCGCGCCGCCCGGGGTGCCGTCGATCTCCTCGGCGAGCAGCCGGACCGCCTCGTTGCCGGCCGGGATCCAGGTCGGGTTGGCCGCGCCGTGACCCGGCCCGCTGACCAGCCGGCGGCCCCGCAAGCGGGTGGTCAGCGAGTTGTCGACCGACTGCATGACCAGCGCGATCACGGTGCGCTCGGACCAGCCGCGGACGGACAGCATCCGGGCCGCCAGCCCCGGCTGCCGGACGATGCTGCCCAGCCACCGCCGGACCCGGTGCGGCCCGCCGTCGACCAGCAGCGACTGGAGCAGGCCCATCGCGTTGGAGCCCTTGCCGTAGCGGACCGGCTCGATGTGGGTCTGCGGATCGGGGTGGAACGAGCTGGTGATCGCCACCCCCGCCGAGAAGTCCAGACCGCGCCGCCGGGCCGCGCCCGAACCCACCGAGGCGCCGAGGATCGCCTCCGAGTTGGTCCGGGTCAGCTCGCCCAGCCGGGGCGAGAGCGCCGGCAGCGCGCCGGTCGCCTTCATCTCGTGCAGCAGCCGCTGGGTGCCGAGCGCGCCGGCCGCGAAGACCACCTGGTCGGCGTGGATCACCGCGCGGCGCTTGCGCAGCCAGGCCCCGGTACGCGCGGTGTGCACCGTGTAGCCGCCGGCCGGATCGGGGCGTACCGCGGTCACCGTGGTCAGCGGGTGGACCTGCACGCCGAGCCGCTCGGCCAGCCAGAGGTAGTTCTTGACAAGCGTGTTCTTCGCGCCGTGCCGGCAGCCGGTCATGCACGACCCGCAGTGGCTGCACCCGGTGCGCTCCGGCCCCACCCCACCGAAGTACGGGTCGGGCACCCGCTGGCCCGGGCGGCCGATGTGCACGCCGACCGGCGTCGGGTGGAACGTGTGCGCCACGCCCATCCGCTCGGCCACCGCCCGCATGGCCCGGTCCGCGCCGGTGTCGATCGGGTACGTGGTCACGCCGAGCATCCGCTTCGCCTGGTCGTAGTGGCGGGCCAACTCGTCGCGCCAGTCGGTGATGTCCCGCCACTGCGGGTCGGCGTAGAACGCGTCCAGCGGCTCGTAGAGCGTGTTCGCGTAGACCAGTGAGCCGCCGCCCACCCCGGCGCCGGAGAGCACCAGCACGCCGCCGCCGGACTTCCGGTCGGCGGAACGGAGCAGCGTGATCCGTTGCAGCCCGAAGCAGCCGAGTCGCGGCGCCCACAGGAACCGTCGCGCGTGCCAGGACGTACGCGGGAACTCCTCGTCGGCGAAGCGGCGGCCGGCCTCCAGGACGCCCACCGAGTAGCCCTTCTCGGCCAGCCGCAGCGCGGTGACGCTGCCGCCGAAACCCGAACCGATGACGACCACGTCGTAGCGCATGAAGGCATCATTACCGACGGGTAGCTATGGCGCCAGCACGCGTTTTTCGCAGATCATGCAGAGCGCTCGACCGCCGGTGCAACCTCTGGTACCCCCGGACGCGTCGAATCCGACGGGGAGAGGAAACAACCGTGACGAGACGACGCGTACTGGGCCTGGCCGCCCTGGTGGCGGCACTGCTGGTCGCCGGTGGGGCGGTGGCGGCCACCCGACTGACCGGGCACCGCACGCCGACCCCGGCCGCCGCGCCGGCCACCTCGCCGCCCGGCGCGCCCACGCCGGCGCCGACCACCGCCAGCCCCACCCCGCCGCCCGGCGCCGACCTGACCGGCCCGCTCAACCTGATGCTCGTCGGCGTGGACACCCGGGTCAGCATCCCCGGCTGGGAGCCGCACGCCGACGCCGTGCTGGTGCTGCACGTGCCCGCCGGGCTGGACCGGGCGTACCTGTTCTCACTCCCCCGCGACCTGGTGGTCGACATCCCCGCCTACCCGAAGGCCCGCTACCCGGGCGGGAAGACCAAGCTCACCCACGCGATGAGCTACGGCAGCCGGGTGCCCGGCGACAAGGCCCACCCCAGCACCGCCCAGGGGTACGACCTGCTGCGGGCCACGGTCGCCCGCTACACCGGGCTGCGCATCGACGCCGGCGCGGTGATCACGTTCGGCGGCTTCGACAAGCTGGTGGACACGCTCGGTGGCGTGGACCTCTACGTCGACCAGAAGGTCGCCTCCCGGCACCGCCGGCCGGACGGGAAGATGCGCCCGCTGGGCGGCGGCGGGTACACCGGGCCGCAGATGGTCTACCAGAAGGGCCAGCGGCACCTGGTCGGCTGGCAGGCGCTCGACTACGCGCGGCAGCGCTACACCGCCGGCGGCGACTACACCCGGCAGCGGCACCAGCAGCAACTGCTCCGCGCGCTCGCCGGCAAGCTCCTCGACCAGGGCGCCGCCCGCGACCCGCAGCGGGTCGAGCAGGTCGTCGCCGCGCTCGGCAAAACCCTGGTGTACGTCGGCGGCGGCCGGAAGCTTGTCGACTTCGCGTACGCGCTGGGCGGGATGCCGACGGACCGGATCACGCTGGTCGGGCTCCCCGGCACCGGGGTGGGCAGCGGCAGCGCGTACCGCGGCGAGCAGCTCCAGCCGCTGGGCCGCGACTTCCTCACCGCGTTGCGCGGTGGCCGGGCCGACGCGTTCCTGGCCGCCCACCCGTCGCTGCGCGTCAGGACCTGACGCGCCTCACCGGGATTTCGGCAGCGGCGGGCGCTCGGTGCCGAACAGCCACGCGTCGAAGACCTTGTCGAGCTGCTTCCCGGCCACCCGCTCCGCCAGCGCCACGAAGTCCGCGGTGGTGGCGTTGCCGTTCTTCCGCTCGGCCGCCCAGGCCCGCAGGATGCCGAAGAACTTCGTGTCGCCCACCGCGATCCGCAGCGCGTGCACGGTCATCGCACCGCGGTCGTAGACCGAGCTGCCGAACAGGTTCTCCACCCCCGGCCGGCCCGGCGGCGTGCGCCACACCTGGGCGGAGGCGCCCGCGTACTTCTGCTCGAACGTGCGCTGCACGGTCGAGGACCCGCTGTGCTCGGCCCAGAGCCACTCGGCGTACGTGGCCAGGCCCTCGTTGAGCCAGATGTCCTGCCAGCGCTGGATGGAGACGCTGTCGCCGTACCACTGGTGGGCCAGTTCGTGCGCCACCACCTCGGTGTTGTCGCCCTGCCGGAAGAAGCCGGCCGAGTAGACCGGCCGGCTCTGCGTCTCCAGCGCGTACCGGATCCGGGAGTCGGCGACCACCACACCCCCGTACGCGTCGAACGGGTACGGCCCGAACAGGCTCTCCAGGTAGTCGGCGACCTCGACGGTCCGGGCGATCGAGCGGTCCGGCGCGCCCTCGGGCAACTGCGTGGTGACCGCGCTGAAGACCGGCCGGCCCTTGTGCTCGGCGGTGGTGACCCGGAACTTCCCGATCGCCACGGTGGTCAGGTAACTGGCCATCGGCGAAGCCTCCGACCAGCGCCAGGTGGTCCAGTCGCCGGCCGTCGACCTCCCCTTCGGCACGCCGTTGCCGACCGCCGTCAGCCCCTTCGGCACGGTGATCTCGACGTCGTAGGTGGCCTTGTCCGACGGGTGGTCGTTGACCGGGAACCAGGTGCTCGCCGACTCCGGCTGGCCGAGCGCGATCGCCCCGTCGGCGGTGTGCAACCAACCGCCCTCGCCGAGCGTCTCGGTACGCAGCGGCGTCGGCTTGCCGTCGTACCGGATCTCGGTGACGAAGCCGTTGCCGGTGGTGAGCCCGGTGGCCGGCGTGACGACCAGTTCGTCGTCGGTGCGGGCGTGCCGGGCGGCGGCGCCGTCCACGGTGACCGAGCGGACGGTCAGCCCGGCCAGGTCCAGGTTGAACGCGGACAGGTCGGCGGTCGCGGTGGCCCGCACCGTGGTGGTCCCGGTGAGCTTGTCCGTCTCCGGGTCGTAGCGCACCTTGATGGTGTAGTTCGCGACGTCGTAGCCGCCGTTGCCGTAGCTCGGGTAGTAGCTGTCGCCGACGCCGGCCGCGCCGGGCGCGAAGCTCCGGGCGGCCGTGGGACCGGGCGCGGTCGTCGCGGCGCCCCGGTCCGGTTCGGCCGGTCCGCAGCCGGCCAGCAGCAGCGTCCCGCAGGCCAGCAGCCCGAAACCTCGTCGTCCGC
Source organism: Micromonospora sp. DT227 (assembly GCF_049841835.1). Classification (NCBI taxonomy): domain Bacteria; kingdom Bacillati; phylum Actinomycetota; class Actinomycetes; order Micromonosporales; family Micromonosporaceae; genus Micromonospora; species Micromonospora sp. DT227. Next base: position 488,704 of record NZ_JBNCLA010000002.1, read on the forward strand.
GGCGCCGCGTCATCGTCCCGATCCCTTTCGAATGCCTGCTCAGCGGTCCAGGACCAGGCCGACCTTCTGGAACTCCTTGAGGTCGCGGTAGCCGCACTTCGCCATCGCGCGGCGCAGGCCGCCGAAGAGGTTGAGCTGCCCGTGCGGCTCGTCGGCCGGGCCGAACAGCAGCCGCTCCATCGAGCCGATCGGCTCGCCGGCCACCTCGAACGCGCCCCGGGGCAGCGACGGGTGGCTGGCCGCCGAGTGCCACCAGGCGCCGCCGGCCGGGGCCTCCTCGCAGAGCGAGAGCGGCTCGCCGAGCATCACCGCGTCCGCGCCGCAGCCGAGCGCCTTGGCGATGTCGCCGGAGGTCTGCATGTCGCCGTCGGCGATCAGGTGGACGTACCGGCCACCGGTCTCGTCCAGGTAGTCGCGGCGGGCCGCGGCGGCGTCGGCGATCGCGGTGGCCATCGGCACCCGGATGCCGAGCACCGACTCGGTGGTCGACCAGTCGTCGCCGCCGATGCCCACGATCACGCCGGCCGCGCCGGTACGCATCAGGTGCAGCGCGGTCTTGTAGTCGGTGCAGCCACCGACGATGACCGGCAGGTCGAGGTCGGCGATGAACTCCTTGAGGTTCAGCGGCTCGTCGGTGGTGGAGACGTGCTCGGCGGAGACCAGGGTGCCCTGGATGACCAGGATGTCCACGCCGGCGTCCAGGATCACCGGGGCCAGCGCGAGGGTGTGCTGCGGCGAGACCCGGACGGCCACCGTGCCGCCGCCTTCCCGCAGCTCGCGGACCCGCTCGGCGATCAGGTCGGGGCGGATCGGCTCGGCGTAGACCTCCTGGAGCCGCTTGGTGGCCCGGGCGTCCTCGCCGAGGCCGGCCAGCTCCTCCAGGATCTTGGCCGGGTTCTCGTAGCGGGTCCAGAGGCCCTCGACGTTGAGCACACCGAGGCCGCCCAGCTCGCCGAGGCGCACCGCGGAGGCCGGGCTCATGGTCGCGTCCGAGGGGTGCGCGACGCAGGGGATGCCGAACGGGTAGGCGTCGAGCTGCCACGCGGTGGAGACGTCGTCGACGTCCCGGGTGCGGCGGCTCGGCACGATGGCGATGTCGTCCAGGTGGTAACCGCGCTGCGCGGTCTTGCCCAGCCCGATCTCGACCACGTCACGCATGGGGACTCCAGGTGTGTTCGGGGGTGGAGGGAGAGGTCAGCGGGAGTGGTAGTTGGGTGCCTCGACGGTCATCTGGATGTCGTGCGGGTGGCTCTCCTTCAGCCCCGCCGCGGTGATCCGGATGAGCTGGCCACGCCGGTGCAGCTCCGGGATGCTCTCGGCGCCCACGTAGCCCATGGCGGCGCGCAGGCCACCGGTGAGCTGGTGGGCGACCTGGGCGAGCGGGCCACGGTAGGGCACCTGGCCCTCGACGCCCTCGGGGACCAGCTTGTCCTCGGCCATCACGTCCTGCTGGAAGTAGCGGTCCTTGGAGTACGACTTGCCCTGACCGCGCGACTGCATCGCGCCGAGCGAGCCCATTCCCCGGTACGCCTTGTACTGCTTGCCGTTGATGAAGATCAGCTCACCGGGGCTCTCCTCGCAGCCGGCCAGCAGGCTGCCGAGCATCACCGTGTCGGCGCCGGCCACCAGCGCCTTGGCGATGTCGCCGGAATACTGGATGCCGCCGTCGCCGATCACCGGCACGCCGGCCGGCCGGGCGGCCCGGGCCGCCTCCATGATCGCGGTGACCTGCGGCACGCCCACCCCGGCCACGATCCGGGTGGTGCAGATGGCGCCGGGCCCCACGCCCACCTTGACGCCGTCGGCGCCGGCCTCGACGAGCGCCTTCGCGCCCGCGTACGTGGCGATGTTGCCGCCCACGATGTCGATGGTCACGTCCCGCTTGAGCCGGGCGACCATCTCCAGCACGGCCCGCTGGTGACCGTGCGCGGTGTCCACGATGACCACGTCGACGCCGGCGTCGACGAGCGCGCGGGCCCGCTTGTAGCCGTCCTCGCCCACGCCGACCGCGGCGGCGACCCGGAGCCGGCCCGCCTCGTCCTTGGTGGCGTTCGGGTACTGCTCGCTCTTGGTGAAGTCCTTGACCGTGATCAGGCCACGCAGCGCGCCGGAGCCGTCCACGATCGGCAACTTCTCCACCTTGTGGCGGCGCAGCAGGTCGAGCGCGTCGTCCTTGCTCACGCCGACCGGCGCGGTGATCAGCGGGGTGCGGGTCATGATGTCGCGGACCGGCGTGGCCGGGTCGGAGACGAAGCGCATGTCGCGGTTGGTCACGATGCCGACGAGCTGGCCCTGCCCGTCGACCACCGGCACGCCGGAGATGCGGTAGCGGCCGCAGAGCGCGTCGACGTCGCGGAGCGTGTCGTCCGGGCTGGCGGTCACCGGGTTGGTGATCATGCCGGACTCGGAGCGCTTGACCAGGTCGACCTGGAGCGCCTGGTCCTCGACGGAGAGGTTGCGGTGCAGCACGCCGATGCCGCCCTGCCGGGCCATGGCGATCGCCATCCGGCCCTCGGTGACGGTGTCCATCGCGCTGGAGAGCAGCGGCACGGTCAGCTCGATGTTGCGGGTGAGCCGGGTCCGGGTGTTCACCCGGCTGGGCACGACGTCCGACTCGCCCGGCTGGAGGAGCACGTCGTCGAAGGTCAACCCGAGCGGCACCACCCGGGCGGAACCGGCCGGCAACTCGGGCAGATGGCCGCCCAGCTCGCCGCCGTCGGGGCCGGCCGGGTTCTCGGTGCTGGGCGAATTCTCCACGATTGCTCCCCTGAGCTGGTCGAACGGGCTGCAGCGAGGCGGCGCGCGCGGACGCCGGCGCGCACCGGTGTGACGGCGCGTCGCCTCATCGTACCCACTGGCCCGGTTCGCCCCGGGCAGCGGCGGGCCCGGCGTAGGCCGGGCCACAGCGGGGCGGGGGGCGGGCTTTCCGGCGGCGCGGGGTCTACGGTGAGGGGGTGCACGACGAGCCCATCGACCCGTTCAACGGCGACCCGGCCGATCCGGCTGCCGGCCTGCACGACTCCGGCGAGGAGGACGCGCTCGACCCGCTGACCGAGGTCGAGCGCCAGGACGTGCTGGAGGATCTGGCCGATCTGGAGATCTACCAGGCCCTGCTCCAGCCGATCGGGGTGCGCGGCCTGGTGATCGAGTGCGAGGACTGCCGCGAGCCGCACTACTTCGACTGGGACCTGCTCCGGGGCAACCTGCGCCACCTGCTGAACTCGGGGCGGCCCCGGGTGCACGAGCCGGCCTACGACCCCGACCCCGACCACTACGTGAGCTGGGACTACGCCCGCGGCTACGCGGACGGCGTGCACGACACGCTCACCGAGGGCACGGACGACGCCGCGTCGGAGTGAACCCGGCCGGGCTCAGGCGACCAGGCCGGCCCGGAAACCGGCGGCCACGGCGTGCGCCCGGTCCCGGGCGCCGAGCTTGCGGAACAGCCGCCGGGCGTGCGTCTTGACGGTGTCCTCGGAGACGAACAACTCCCGCCCGATCTCCGCGTTGCTCTTGCCCTCCGCCATGCCGAGCAGCACCTGAAGCTCGCGCTCGGTGAGCCCGACCGCGCTGCGCGGGGTCCGCGCCGGTCGCTGGCCGGGGCCGGGCGGGGGCGTCTCCGCCCCCTCCGCCGGGTCGTTGGCGTCCTCGCCACGCTGGACCGGCACCATCGTGGGCAGGCCCGCGGGGTCCGTCGCCGGCCAGCCCGGCCCACCCGGGGTACGCCCCGGCGCCGCCGTGCGGGTCGGCCCGCCGACCGCCGCCGCGTCCCGGGCGGTGTCGGCCACCCGGTGCCGGTTCGCCCGTCCCGGGGCGGAGAGCAGCAGCAGCGCCTTCGCCACCGCGCTGGTCAGGTCGTGGTCGGCGTTCTGGATCAGACCCCGCGCCCCGGCACTGATGGTGGCCGCCGCCGACTCCGACTCCTCGGCGCCGAGCAGCAGCACCGCGGCCTGGGGGGCGCGGGCGAGCACTCGCCGCACGAACCCGGCGCTGTCCGGCCGGGTCAGGGCGGTGTCGGCCAACACGACGTCGACCGGACGCTCGGCGAGCCGCAACATCACCTCGGGATCGGAGACAGCCGTCCGGACCGCGCCGGCCAGCCCGAGCCGCGCCGCCGCGGAGGTCAGATGCTGGGCCGCCAATGGGGTCCGAACGCAGATCAGAACGCTACGCACTGTGGTCTCCTCTCCGACTCAGAGCAGACCACGCGCGGGTGGGGTCGGGAGGGGGTTCCGAGCAATCATCCGAACTTTTCCGACAGATGGGGCATATAGCACCGACTGTCCGAGGTTTTCGATCACAGATGTGTGAGCCGGGGACGGCTCGGGTACCGACTGGTCCATCCGGAACCGGCATCCCGCGCGGACCGCCGCCCGGTAGCTGGCCACAACATTCTCCGCGGTGCCGCGCGGGAGGAGGGGTGCTGATGTCGAACGTACGTAGGCTGCCTGGACCCATCGTCGACCTCTGGGACTGGCAGCGGCTCGGCGCGTGCCGGGGCCGCGACAGCGCCCAGTTCTTCCACCCCGACGGCGAGCGCGGCTCGTCCCGCCAGCGCCGCGAGACCGGCGCGAAGACGGTCTGCCGCGCCTGCCCGGTGCGCGCCGAGTGCGCCGCGCACGCCCTCGCCGTCCGCGAGCCGTACGGCGTCTGGGGCGGCTTCAGCGAGTCCGAGCGGCTGCGGCTGCTCGCCCTCGGCTGGGAGGACCTGGCCGACCGCCGGCAGGCCCGGGTCGACATCGCCCGCCTCGAGGCCCGCCTCGGCCGTTCGCACAAGACCGCCGTTCCGGACCAGCGCAAGGTCGCCTGACCCCTCGCACTTCCCGCCGCCGCGCCCCGCACCTCCGGGGCGCGGCGGCGTTTCGTCCGCGCCGACGCGTGCCCTACCGGCACCGCTTCTCGGCACTGCCCGTCTCGCGGAACCGCTCGCCTCGCGAACCGGTCGCCTCACGAACCGATCGCCTCGCAAACCGCTCGCCTCGCGAACCGGTCGCCTCGCGGAACGGTCGCCTCGCAAACCGGTCGCCTCGCGGAACGGTCGGTAGCCGCCGATCGTGCCGCGACGGCCGACAGCGCTGTCTGACGCCTGCAAACTTGAGCGCGTCGACGACTCACGCGGGAACGGCCGCCGCCGCACTGGTTCGACGCGCTCGCCGGGCCCTCGTCGCCCGCGCGGTGCGGCGGACGGTAAGGGCTGGCCGGTCGGGGGGCAGGACACCGGTCGACCGCCAGCCGTCGACCGCTGAACCGTTCGCGCCATCAAGTTGGTAGGCAGCCATGACGACGGCCTTCACCCCGGGTTGTTCCGGCCACCCCGCCGGTCCACCCCGCCGGTCCACCATGCCGGTCCGCCATGCCGGTCCGCCATGCCGTGGAACCAGGTGACCAGCAGCCGGCGGGTCAGGCGACGGTCACCGGGACGGTGTGCCAGCCGGTCGCGCCGTCCGGGGCCACCGGGCTGCGCTGCTCCGGCTGCGTCTCGCCGGCCGCGTCGGTGGCGCGCACCTGGAGGCGGTGCTCGCCCGGGGTGGCGTCCCAGCGCCACGACCACTGGACCCAGGTGTCCGACGACACGGCCGGGGCCAGCGTCGCCTCCCGCCAGGGACCGTCGTCGACGCGTACCTCGACGCGGCGGACGCCCCGGTGCTGCGCCCACGCCACCCCGGCGACCGTCACCGGGCCGGCGGCCGGACGGCTACGGGCGCGGGGCGTGTCGATCCGGGACTGCGTCTTGACCGGGCCCTGGGCGGACCAGCCGCGCGGCACCCAGTACGCGTCGAAGTCGGCGAAGCTGGTCAGCTCCAGCTCGGTCAGCCACTTGCACGCCGAGACGTACCCGTAGAGGCCGGGCACCACCATGCGGACCGGGAAGCCGTGCTCGATCGGCAGCGGCTCGCCGTTCATCCCGACCGCGAGCAGGGCGTCCCGGCCGTCGCGCAACACCGACGTGGGGGTACCGCAGGTCCAGCCGTCGACCGCGCGCCCGACCACCTGGTCCGCGCCCTCCTCCGGGTCCGCCTCGTCCAGCAGCTCCTTGAGCGGCACGCCGAGCCAGCGGGCGTTGCCGATCAGGTCGCCGCCCACCTCGTTGGAGACGCAGGCCAGCGTCACGTAGCGCTCCACCATCGGCCGGGCCAGCAGGTCGTCGAAGCTCAACTCGATCGGGTTGCGGACCCGGCCGTGGATGCGCAGCTTCCAGGTGACCGGGTCCACCTGCGGCACCACCAGCGCCGTGTCGATCCGGTAGAACTCCCGGTTCGGCGTGACGTAGGGGGCGAGCCGGGGCAGCGACAGGTCCGCGCCGGCCGGCACCGGCGGGGCGGGCGCCACTGGCGCGGGCAGTGTCACCGCCTGCCGGGCGGCCGAGACGCCCCGCCGCCCGGCGAGCCAGTGCCCACCGAGCCCGGCCACCGCCGCCGCACCGGTCAGCAGGCCGGCGCCGCGCAGGAACCGGCGCCGCGACCCCAGGTCCCCGCGCTCCAGCGGCTCCCAACCGCCCGGGTTGCCCTCCTCACGCGCGAGCGCGGCGGCCACCGGAGACTGCGGCATGGTGGCCGCCGGGCCGCGGTCCGGTCGCAGCGGGCCGGCCACGAAGGCCCAGAGCGTGAGCCCGCCGAGCGCGCCGCCGACCAGGGCGGGCAGCGCGTCGAACGCGTCCGCGCCGGCCCGGGTCAGCGCGGCGACGACACCGAGCACGGCGAACGCGGCGATGCCGGCCAGGCCGAACACCAGCCGCCGGGCCGCCGCCAGGCCGAGCAGCGCCGCGAAACCGGCCAGCAGCAGCGCCGTCCCGACCAGCAGGGCGATCTTGTCGTACGTGCCGAAGACGTCGATGGCGAACTGCTTGAGCGGCTCGGGCACCAGGTCGACCACGAGGCCGCCGACGGCGATCAGCGGGGCGGACCGGGGACCGGTCAGGACGGCCACCGGCTCGGCGACGCCGAGCGCCACCACGGCGGCGACGACACCGGACACTGCCGCGTGGCGGCGGGAGATCGTGCTCACCCGGCCCAGTCTGGTCGACCGGCCGGGCCGGCCGCCAATTCCGTCAGCGTTCCGTAAGCGATACGGCCGCGCCGTCAGCGGCCCGAACAGGCGTCAGGGCACACCGCCGGCTCGGCGGTGTGCCCTGACGTCGGGCGTACTCCTCGGGTCAGAAGCCCGGGCCGTGCTGGTGGCCGTGGCCATGGCCGTGGCCGTGCCCACCGGCGGCGGGCTCCGCCTCGGCCGGCTTCTCCACGACCAGACCCTCGGTCGTGAGCAGCAGGCCGGCGATCGACGCGGCGTTGGTGACCGCGTTCCGGGTCACCTTCACCGGGTCGAGGATGCCGGACTTGGCCAGGTCGACGTACTCGCCGGTGGCGGCGTCGAGGCCGTGGCCCCACTCCTGGCCGATGACCTTCTGCACCACCACGTAACCGTCGTGGCCGGCGTTCTGGGCGATCCAGCGCAGCGGCTCGACGAGCGCCTTGCGCACGATCGAGACGCCGACCTTCTCCTCGCCGGTGAAGCCCAGGTCGTCGTCGAGCACCGGCAGGATCTGGGCCAGCGCGGCGCCGCCGCCCGGGACCGTACCCTCCTCGACCGCGGCCTTGGTCGCGGCGATGGCGTCCTCGATGCGGTGCTTGCGCTCCTTCATCTCGACCTCGGTGGCCGCGCCGACCTTGATCACCGCGATGCCGCCGGAGAGCTTCGCCAGCCGCTCGGCCAGCTTCTCCCGGTCCCACTCGGAGTCCGAGGCCTCGATCTCCTTGCGGATCTGGGCGACCCGGTCGGCGACCTCGGCGGACTGGCCGCCGCCGTCGACGACTGTGGTGTTCTCCTTGTCGACCACGACGCGGCGGGCGGTGCCGAGCACCTCCAGGCCGACCTGGTCGAGCTTGTAGCCCAGCTCGGGGGCGACCAGCTCGGCGCCGGTCAGGATCGCCATGTCCTGCAGCATCGCCTTGCGCCGGTCACCGAAGCCGGGGGCCTTCACCGCGCAGACCTTGACGGTCTTGCGGATGGCGTTGACCACCAGCGTGGACAGCGCCTGACCCTCGACGTCCTCGGCGATGATGAGCAGCGGCTTGCTGTTCTGGAGGACCTTCTCCAGCAGCGGCAGCAGCTCCTCGATGGCCGAGATCTTCTGGGTGGTGATCAGGATGTACGGGTCCTCCAGGACCGCCTCCTGCCCCTCCACGTCGGTGACGAAGTTCGGCGAGATGAAGCCCTTGTCGAACTGGAGACCCTCGGTCACCTCCAGCTCGGTGGTGAGCGCGGAGCCCTCCTCGACGGTGATCACACCGTCGCGGCCGACCCGCTCCATCGCCTCGGCGATCAGCTCGCCGATCGTGGCGTCCTGCGCGGAGATGGTCGCGACGTGCGCGATCGACTCCTTGCTGGCGACCTCGACGGCCTTGCCGAGCAGCGCCTCGGAGACCTTGGCGGCCGCCGCGTCGATGCCCCGCTTCAGGCCGGTCGGGTTGGTGCCGGCGGCCACGTTGCGCAGGCCCTCCCGGACCATGGCCTGGGCCAGCACGGTGGCGGTGGTGGTCCCGTCGCCGGCGACGTCGTTGGTCTTGGTCGCCACCTCCTTGACCAGCTGCGCACCGAGGTTCTCGTACGGGTTGGTGAGCTCGATCTCCTTGGCGATGGTCACGCCGTCGTTGGTGATCGTGGGCGCACCGAACTTCTTGTCTAGGACGACGTTGCGCCCGCGTGGGCCGAGGGTGACCTTGACCGCGTTCGCGAGGGCGTTGACACCGTGCTCGAGCAGGTGCCGGGCGTCATCCGAGAAGCTCAGGATCTTTGCCATCAGTATCCCTTCGAAGCGACGTTGCCCCGGCCCGGCGAGCCGGACCGGGGCAACGACACTGATCGGTTGCTTACTTCTCGATGACCGCGAGGACGTCGCGGGCGGAGAGCACCAGGTACTCCTCGCCGGCGTACTTGACCTCGGTGCCGCCGTACTTCGAGTAGAGGACGGTGTCGCCGACCTTCACGTCGACCGGCACGCGGTTGCCCTTGTCGTCGATCCGGCCCGGGCCGACAGCGAGGACGGTGCCCTCCTGCGGCTTCTCCTTGGCGGTGTCGGGGATCACGATGCCCGAGGCGGTGGTGGTCTCGGCCTCGTTCGCCTGCACCACGATGCGGTCCTCGAGCGGCTTGATCGCAACCTTGGTCGCGGTAGTCACGGGCATACCCTCCTGGGGTACTTGGTGTCGTTGCCGGTCGACACGCCGACCGGCGTCAATCTGCCACATGCCACCGGGCGGGGCCGTCGTCGCGGGTGCCGGTCCGCCTGGCGTTCAACGCTCGGGCACCAGGCCCGGGCGTTGGCACCCTCAGGGTGAGAGTGCTAATCGCAGGTTATTCCTCGGCTAGCACTCCGTCAAGGAGAGTGCCAGCGCGTCGCCCGTCGTGTCGCCTCCGGAGCGGGTCGGGAGAATGAGCGGATGGATCTCGACCAGCTCACCGCGCTGCGTACCCCCGAGGGGTCGGCCGCGCTCGCCGCGGCGGAGCGGGTGGCCGGCGGCGACCCGCTGGCGGCGGCCGCCGCGCTGCGCTCGGCCGGGATCCCGGGCGGGCTCGCCGCGGCGGCGCTGACCCAGGCGGAGCTGCGCCGCCGGGCGATCGGCAAGTTCGGCACGGCGGCGGCCCGGATGTTCCTCACCCGCCCCGGGCTGGAGCAGGCCACCCGCCGGGCGGTCGCCGAGCGGCGGGCCGCCCGGCTGCGCGCCGCGGGCGTGACCACGCTTGCCGACCTCGGGTGCGGGCTGGGCGCCGACGCGCTCGCCGCGGCCCGCGCCGGCATCCGGGTGTACGCGGTGGAGGCCGACCCGGTCACCGCCGCGATGGCCGCCGCGAACGCCGAGGCCGCCGGGCTGGCCGGACTGGTCACTGTCGAGTGCGGCGACGCCACCGCGTTCGACGTGACCCGGGTCGACGGGGCGTTCTGCGACCCGGCGCGGCGGCGGGCCGGCACCGGGCGGCGCATCTTCGACCCGAACGCCTACTCGCCGCCGTGGGACTTCGTCACCGGGCTGGCCGCACGCGTGCCGCGCACCGTGGTCAAGGTGGCGCCCGGCCTGGACCACGCGCTGATCCCGGCCGGCGCCGAGGCGGAGTGGGTGAGCGTCGACGGTGACCTGGTGGAGGCCGCCCTCTGGTGCGGCCCGCTAGCCGGCGTCCCCCGCCGCGCCACAGTGCTCCGGGAGAAGGAGGGGCCCCCGCTTAACGCCTCCGGTAGAGGCGGGGCCCCCGCTTATCACCTCGACGGCACCGGCGCGGACGAGGCGACCGTGGGCGCGGTGCGGCGGTTCCTGTACGACCCGGACCCGGCGGTGGTACGCGCGCACCTGGTCGCGGAGCTGGCCGCCGACCTGGACGCCACGCTCGCCGACCCGTCGATCGCCTACCTGTACGCGGACACGGCACACCCCACCCCGTTCGCCCGCTGCCTGGAGATCACCGACGTGCTGCCGTTCTCGCTGAAGCGGCTGCGCGCCCTGCTGCGGGAGCGCCGGGTCGGCCGGGTGGAGATCCTGAAGCGGGGCTCGGCGCTGGAGCCGGAGAAGCTGCGCCGTGACCTGCGCCTGGCCGGCGACGAGGCGGCCAGCCTGGTGCTGACCCGGGTGGCCGGCGCGCCCACCGTGCTGATCGGCCGCCCGGCCTCCGGCTGACCGACCCGTTTCGGCTCGCCGTGCGGCGGCGGTCGGGCTAGCTTGACGGTCATGGCGGGACAGGGCACTCCGGCGATCGTGCTGCTGACCAGGCGGAAGATAGCGCACAGCATCCATGCGTACGCCGTGTCGCCGGACGCGCCGAACTACGGCGCGCTGGTCGCCGACGCCCTCGGGGTGCCACCGGAGCGGGTGTTCAAGTCGCTGGTCACCGACGTCGACGGCGGGTTGACCGTGGCGGTGGTGCCGGTGACCGGGGAGCTGGACCTGAAGGCCCTCGCCGTGGCGGTCGGCGGCAAGCGGGCCGCGCTGGCCGACCGGGCGGTGGCCGAGCGGGCGACCGGTTACGTGCGGGGCGGGATCAGCCCGCTGGGGCAGCGCCGGGCGCTGCCGACCGTGGTCGACGCGTCCGCGCTGGCACACCCGACGGTGTACGTCTCGGCCGGTCGCCGCGGCCTCCAGGTGCGGCTCGCGCCGGCCGATCTGGTGGCGCTGACCGGGGCCGTGACCGCCCCGATCGCGGCCGGCTGAACCGGACGCTGGGAGCGTTTCCGCAGCCGGTGTCCGCCAGGTGACAACCGCGTTGCTGAATTGTTACCGCCGCCAACAAACTTCTGACCTCGGCACTCTTGCGGAGCGCGGGAAGCGCGGAATACGTTGCCGGACACAACAAAACACCGTCAACAACTCCCCCACCCCCCCGAAAGGACCCGTGCACATGCGCAAGGGCTTCCTCACCTTCGCGGCCGTCAGTCTCCTCGCGACCGGCAGCATGGCCGCCTGTGGAGACAGCGGCGATTCCTCCGACAAGGCCGGCGGTTCGAACGACAAGAAGCCGAAGATCGGCGTGATCCTGCCGGACAGCAAGTCCTCCGCCCGCTGGGAGGGCGCGGACCGCAAGTTCCTCAAGGCGGCGTTCGACGCGGCCGGCGTCGAGTCCGACATCCAGAACGCGCAGAACGACAAGACCGCGTTCCAGACCATCGCCGACCAGATGATCACCAACGGCGTCAACGTGCTGATGATCGTCAACCTGGACTCCGGCACCGGCAAGGCCGTGCTCGACAAGGCCAAGTCGCAGGGCGTCGCCACGATCGACTACGACCGGCTGACCCTGGGCGGCTCCGCCCAGTACTACGTCAGCTTCGACAACGAGGCCGTCGGCAAGCTCCAGGGCGAGGGCCTGAGCAAGTGCCTGACCGACAAGGGCGCCAAGAACCCGTCGATCGCGTACCTCAACGGCTCGCCGACCGACAACAACGCCACCCTGTTCAAGAACGGGTACGACTCGGTGCTCAAGCCGAAGTTCGACTCGAAGGAGTACACCAAGGTCGCCGACGACTCGGTGCCGGCGTGGGACAACGCGCAGGCCGCCACCATCTTCGAGCAGCAGCTGACCAAGGCCAGCGGCAAGATCGACGGCGTGCTCGCCGCCAACGACGGTCTCGGCAACGCGGCCATCTCGGTGCTGAAGAAGAACAAGCTCAACGGCAAGGTCCCGGTGACCGGTCAGGACGCCACCAAGGAGGGTCTGCAGAACATCCTCGCCGGTGACCAGTGCATGACCGTCTACAAGGCGGTCAAGAAGGAGGCGGACGCCGCCTCCGAGCTGGCCATCGCGCTCGCCAAGGGCGAGACGAAGGACACCGGCCAGACCGTCAAGGACCCGGAGGGCAACCGGGACGTGCCGGCCGTGCTGCTGGAGCCGAAGGCCATCTACAAGGACAACGTCAAGGACGTCGTGGCCGACGGCTACATCACCAAGGACGAGCTCTGCACCGGTGCGTTCGCCAAGCTCTGCACCGACGCCGGCGTGAGCTGACCCACCCCGCCTCAGGCGGCGCCGCCCGGCACGGGACCACTCCCGCGCCGGGCGGCGTCCACGCCGGACGGGATCCGAGACCTCCCTCCGCCCAAAGGAGACCCCCGTGTCCGCAACCCCCCTGCTGGAGCTACGCGGGATCGACAAGAGCTTCGGTCCCGTCCAGGTGCTGCGTGACGTCGCCTTCGCCGCGCACCCCGGCGAGGTGACCGCGCTGGTCGGCGACAACGGCGCCGGCAAGTCGACCCTGGTCAAGTGCATCAGCGGCATCTACCCCACCGACGCCGGCGAGTTCCTCTTCGACGGCCGACCGGTGAGCATCAGCAGCCCCCGGGACGCCGCCGCGCTCGGGATCGAGGTCGTCTACCAGGACCTGGCGCTCTGCGACAACCTCGACATCGTGCAGAACATGTTCCTCGGCCGGGAGAAGCGCAGCGGCCTCGTGCTCGACGAGCCGACCATGGAGCAGATGGCCGCCGAGACGCTCGCCGGCCTCAGCGTCCGGACCGTGAAGTCGCTGCGCCAGCACGTGTCCAGCCTCTCCGGCGGCCAGCGGCAGACGGTGGCCATCGCCAAGGCGGTGCTCTGGAACAGCAGGCTGGTCATCCTGGACGAGCCGACCGCCGCGCTCGGCGTCGCGCAGACCGCCCAGGTGCTGGAGCTGGTCCGCCGGCTGGCCGACAACGGCCTGGCCGTGGTGCTCATCTCGCACAACATGAACGACGTCTTCGCCGTCTCCGACCGGATCGCGGCGCTCTACCTCGGCCAGATGGTCGCCCAGGTGAAGACCACCGACATCACCCACTCGCAGGTGGTCGAGCTGATCACCGCCGGCCGCTCCGGCGGCCTCGGCCTCGCCGGCGAACCGGGCAGCAACGGCACCGGCGCCGCGCCCGCCGACACCACACCAGGAGCCGTCCGATGACCGCCACCGTCGTGAAGAAGGAAGGCCCGGCCGGCGTCGCCCCGGCGCCGACCGTGGGCAGCCACGTGAACAACTACTGGCGCCGGGTACGCGGCGGCGACATCGGCGCGCTGCCCGCCGTGGTCATGCTGGTCGTGCTCGCGGTGGGCTTCTCGATCGCCCGCCCGTCGTTCTTCACGGCCGGCAACCTCGCCAACCTGTTCACCCAGGGCGCCGCGGTCACGCTGATCGCGATGGGTCTGGTCTTCGTGCTGCTGCTCGGCGAGATCGACCTCTCCGCCGGGTTCGCCAGCGGTGTCTGCGCGGCGATCCTGGCCAACACCGTCACCGTGCTCGGCTACCCCTGGTACGTGGCGGTGCTGGCCGCCGTCGTCACCGGCGTGGTGATCGGCGTCGTGCTCGGCCTGCTGGTCGCGAAGGTCGGCATCCCGTCCTTCGTGGTGACGCTCGCCGGCTTCCTGGCGTTCCAGGGCGTCGTGCTGACGCTGATGGACGAGGGCGCGAACATCGCGGTCCGCGACGACGTGCTGGTGGCGATCGCCAACCGCAACATCTCCCCGGTGCTGGGCTGGGCGCTGGCCGCGCTGGCCATCGCCGGGTACGCGGCCGTGCAGCTCCTGCGGCACCGCAACCGGTCCGCCCGGGGCCTGCTCACCGACCCGATCGCGGTGGTGGCCGCGCGGATCGGCGGGCTCGCCGTGGTGCTCGGCGTCGCGGTCTACGTGCTGAACCTGGAGCGCAGCCGCAACGTGCTGGTGGTCTCGCTCAAGGGCGTGCCGATCGTGGTGCCGATCATCGCGCTGCTGCTGGTCGTCTGGACGTTCGTGCTCCAGCGCACCAGCTACGGCCGGCACATCTACGCGGTCGGCGGCAACGCCGAGGCGGCCCGCCGGGCCGGCATCAACGTGGACAAGATCCGCATCTCGGTCTTCGTCATCTGCTCCGGGATGGCCGCCATCGGCGGCATCGTGGCGGCCAGCCGGGCCAACTCGGTCGACCCCAACACCGGTGGCAGTAACGTGCTGCTGTACGCCGTCGGCGCGGCGGTGATCGGCGGCACCAGCCTCTTCGGCGGCAAGGGCCGGGTCCTCGACGCCGTGCTCGGCGGCGCGGTGGTCGCGGTGATCGACAACGGTATGGGACTGATGGGATACAGCTCGGGCGTCAAGTTCGTGGTCACCGGCGTGGTGCTGCTCGCCGCGGCGACCATCGACGCGCTGTCGAGGCGGCGGGCCGCCGCCACCGGCACGCGCTGACCCGGGTACGGACACACCATGGCAGTGGCAATGCGCGCGGGTCCCAGTCAGGACGAGATCCGACGGCAGAACCTGGGCGCATTGCTCCGCTACGTGCACGTGCACGGGGCCACCACGCGCGCGGAGCTGACCACCGCGCTCGGGCTCAACCGCAGCACCATCGGCGCGCTGACCGCCGACCTGGCCGGCGCCGGTCTGGTCAGCGAGGGGACGCCGAAGGAGACCGGCCGGGCCGGACGACCGTCACTCGTCGTCCGGCCCGAGTCGGGACGGGTCTACGCGTACGCGTACAGCGTCGAGGTGGACCGGCTGCGGGCCGCGCGGGTCGGCCTCGGCGGTGAGGTGCTCGACCGCCGGGAGCTGGAACGGCCACGCAACCTGGTCGCCGGCGAGGCCGCCCCGCTGCTGGCCGGCGCCGTCAAGGAGATGCACCAGGCGGTGCCGGACGGCTCGTTCTGCGTCGGCGCCGGAGTGGCGGTCTGCGGCATGGTGCGCCGCGACGACGGGCTGGTGCGGCTCAGCCCCACCACCGGCTGGGTGGACGAGCCGATCGGCGCGGCGCTCGCCGCCGAGCTGGGCATCGACGTCCCCATCACGGTGGGCAACGTGGCCGACGTGGCCGCCTTCGCCGAGCACGCCCGCGGCGCGGCCACCGGCTGCGACAACGTCATCTACCTGTACGGCGACGTCGGCGTGGGCGCCGGCATCATCGCCGGTGGCCGGCGGCTGACCGGGCACGGCGGCTACGGCGGCGAGGTCGGCCACATGGTGGTGGTCCGTGACGGGGCGCGCTGCGACTGCGGCCGGTACGGCTGCTGGGAGACCGAGATCGGCGAGCACGGGCTGCTGCGGGCCGCCGGCCGGGCCGAGGCGCGCGGCCGGGAGGCGCTGCTGAGCGTCTTCGACGCGGCCGACCGCGGGGACGCCCGCGCGCAGAGCGCGGTACGGCAGGCCGGCGACTGGCTCGGCTTCGGCGTGGCCAACCTGGTCAACATCTTCAACCCGGAGATGGTCCTCTTCGGCGGCACCATGCGTGACCTCTACCTGGCCGCCGCCGCCCAGGTGCGCAGCCGGCTCAACCGCAACGGGCTGCCCGCCTGCCTGGAGCACGTGCGGCTGCGTACCCCGGAACTCGGCGACGACGCGGCGCTGGTCGGCGCCGCCGAGCTGGCCTTCGAACGCCTCCTGGCCGACCCGCTGAACTGATCGGCCCGGTGATCCGTACCAACGTGCGGACGGGCGGCCGGTGGGCTCGGCCGTCCCGCGACCCCGCGTACCGGTCCGGACCGAGGAGGCACCGCAACCATGGCATCGCTGGAATCCGCACGTCGCCGGCTGGCGCACCGGGTGACCCTGCTGCTCGTCGCGATCGGCGCGGGGATCGGCGTTCTTCCCGGCGCGGCTCTGGCCGCCCCCAATCCCGGGGTGCAGATGAACGCCGCGGACATGACGCTGCTCAACGGCGTCCGGCTGGCCGGGCTCTGGGAGATGCCGGCCGGCACGATGGCCGCCGAGAAGGGCCAGTCCCCCCGGGTACGGGAGGTCGGCGCGGAGATCGCCCGCCAGCACGGTGTGCTGGACCAGCTGGTGGTCGAGGCGGCGAACAAGCTGGGGGCGGTGCTGCCGACGGACCCGACGACCCAGCAGAAGGGTTGGCTGACCGAGATGCAGAACGCCAGCGGCGCGCAGTTCGACCAGATCTTCGTCACCCGGCTCCGGGTCGCCCACGGCAACATCTTCCCGGTGATCGGCGCGGTGCGGGCGAGCACCAAGGACCCGGTCGTGCGCAAGCTCGCCGAGGACGCCAACAAGTTCGTCAACGACCACATGACCATGCTGGAGAGCACCGGGCTGGTCCGCTGGCAGCAGTTGCCGCCGCCCGCGCTGCCGGCCGCGCAGAGCGACTCGCTGGTCGCCGCCGCCCAGGCCAACGCGTCCAGCGGCGGCGGGCTCCAGGTGGGCACCGGGATCGTGTGGGCGGTCTTCCTGCTCGCGCTGGGCACCGGCGGGTACACCACCTGGCGGCTGATGCGCCGCGCCTGACGGGCGTTAAGCGGGGCCCCTTCCTATACGCCAGGCGTTAAGAAGGGGCCCCTCCTTACACCCGTCAGCCGTGCCAGGAGCGCCAGAGGGCGGCGTACGAGCCGTTGGCGGCGACCAGGTCGTCGTGTGGGCCCAGCTCGGTGATTCGGCCGTCGGACACCACCGCCACCCGGTCCGCGTCGTGTGCGGAGAACAGCCGGTGCGCGATGGCGATCACGGTCCGCCCGTGCAGCACCGCGGCCAGCGACCGCTCCAGCGCGCGGGCGGCCCTCGGGTCGATCAGGGAGGTGGCCTCGTCCAGCACCAGCGTGTGCGGGTCGGCGAGCACCAGCCGGGCCAGCGCGAGCTGCTGCGACTGCGCCGGGGTGAGCGGATGCCCGCCGGCCCCCACGGTCGTCTCCAGCCCCGCCGGCAGCGCCTCCGCCCACTCCAACGCCTCGACCGCGGCCAGCGCGGCGCGTACCGCCGCCCGGTCGGCGGCCGGCCGGACCATCGCCACGTTGTCGGCGAGCGTGCCGATGAACACGTGGTGCTCCTGGCTGACCAGCGCGACGTGGGTACGCAGCTCGTCCAGGGGCAGTTCGGCGAGGGGTCGACCGTCGACGGTCACCGCACCGGCCGACGGGGTGTGCACGCCGGCCAGCAGCCGACCCAGCGTGGACTTCCCCGCCCCGGACGGGCCCACCATGGCCAGCCGCTCCCCCGGTCGGGGCACCAGCGTCACGCCGTGCAGCACGTCGTGGCCGGCGCGGTACGCGTACCGGACGTCGTGCGCGGCGAGCCGACCCTCGGTGGTCGGCCGGCGCGACGCGACGGGTGCCGGGGAGCGCTCGTCCGGCTCGGTGGCCACGCCGAGCAGCCGGGCCAGCGAGGCCCCGCCCACCTGGAACTCGTCCAGCCAGCCGAGCAGCCGTTCGATCGGGTCGGTGAGCTGCTGGGCGTAGAGCGTGGCGGCGGTGACCTGGCCCAGGCTGGCCCAGCCCTTCAGGTGGAACCAGCCGCCGATCAGCAGCGTGGCCACCATCGGCACCAGGTAGCCGAACTCGGCCACCGGCCAGAACACGGTACGCAGGTACAGCGTGTACCGCTCGGCAGCGTACGAGCGGCGGATGTCGGCGTCGCCGCGGGCCCGGCGGCGGGCCGCCTGGCGCAGCGCTTCGGTGGTCCGCGCTCCCTCGACCGTCTCGCTGATCCCGTCGGTGATGTCCGAGTAGGCGGCGTTCTCCCGCAGGTAGCCGGCCGGCGCGCGGCGCAGGTACCACCGGGTGCCGGCCCAGAGCACCGGCACCGCGAGCAGGCTGGGCAGCGCCAGCAGCGGCCCGGTCAGCACCAGCGCGCCGAGGATCAGCAGCACGGTCAGGGCCGCGATCAGCGTCTCCGGCCCGGCGAACCGGACCGTCCGCGACAGTGCCGACACGTCGCGGGAGGTGCGGGTGAGCAGGTCACCGGTGCCGGCCCGCTCCACGGTGGACAGCGGCAGCGCCAGCACCCGGTCGACGAACTCCTCCCGCAGCTCGGCGAGGACCCGCTCGCCGAGCCGGGCCGAGGCCAGGTGCGCGAACCGGACCAGCACCGACTGCACCACCACGAACGCGGCGATGGCGGCCACCACCCGGTCCACGGTGGTGGCGGCCACGCCCCGGGAGATCCCCTCGACCAGGTCGCCGAGCAGGCGCGGGGTGACCAGCCCGGCCGCCGCGGCGAGCGCGTGCAGGCCGAGCACGGTGGCCAGGCCACGCGGGTGCCGGCGGACCAGCTCCCGCACGTACCGGCGGACCTGCGCGGCGTCGGCGACGGGCAGCGCGTTGCTCATCGGTCCTCCTCCCGGCTCACCGTGGCCGCGTACCGGGGCTCGGCGGCGAGCAGCTCCTCGTGCCGGCCCTCGGCGACGACCTTGCCGTCCTCCACGAAGACCACGTGCTCGGCGCGTCCGAGCACCAGCGGGCTGGTGGTGCAGACCAGCGTGGTGCGGCCGGACCGGGCCGCGGCCAGCCGGTCGGCGACGCGCGCCTCGGTGTGCGCGTCCACCGCGCTGGTGGGCTCGACCAGGATCAGCGTCTCCGGGTCGGCGACCAGCGCGCGGGCCAGCCGCAGGCGCTGCCGCTGCCCGCCGGAGAACTCCCGGCCCCGCTCGGCGACCGCGCCGTCCAGGCCGCCGGGCAGCGCCTCGACGATGTCCGTCGCGCTGGCCGCGGCCAGCGCCGCCTCGACCGTGGCGCGGTCCGCCCGGTCGTGCGGGTCCAGCTCCGTGCGGAGCACGCCGCTGAACAGCTGCGCGTCGTTGTCGGCCACCAGGATCCGCTCCCGCACCGTCGCCAGTGCCACGTCCCGCAGCGGTACGCCGTGCAGCGTCACGTCCCCGTCGGCGTACCGGCCGAGGCGGTCGGCGATCTCGGCCGCGTCCTGCGGTTCGGCGGCGGCCAGCGCGGTGAGCCGGCCCGGCGGCAGCACCAGCCCGGAGCGCGCGTCCACCAGCTCGCCCGGCCCGGACGGCACCGGCACCGGCTGGGCCGGGTCGGTGAACTCCGGCGCGAGCCGCAGCAGCCGGACCACCCGGCGGGCCGCGACGTGCCCCCGGGTGAGCTTGTCGGCCGCCTCGGTGAGGTTGCGCAGCGGGCTGACCAGGAACGCGGTGTAGCCGTAGAAGGACACCAGCTCACCGGCGCTGATCTCGCCGCGCAACGCGAACCGGGCGCCGAGCCAGGTCACCAGCACCACGAACACACCGGGCAGCAGGATCTGGGCGGCCTGGAGCAGCGACTCCACCCGGGCCACCCGCAGGCCGTCGGCGCGCAACGCCTGCGACCGTTCCCGGTAGCGGGCGGCCAGCACCGGCTCCCCGCCCACGCCGCGCAGCACCCGCAGGCCGGAGACGATGTCCGCGGCGCGCGCGGTGAGCCGACCGGTCGACTCCCGGTACGCCGCCTGCTGCCGGTGCAGCGGCCGGATCAGCAGCGCGACGAGCGCCATCAGCAGCGGCACGCCGAGCACCACCACCAGCCCGAGCGGCAGTGACGCGGTGAGCAGGATGGTGGCGACGGTGACGATGCCGACCACCGCTCCGACGCCCCGGGCGGTGATGTCGATCGCGCTGCCGATGTGCTCGATGTCGGACGTGCCGATGCTCACCACCTCGCCGGCGGCGACCCGGCGCGGCAGCGCGGCGCCGAGCCGGTTGGTGGCGTCCACGGTGACCTGCACCGTGCGGTACGCGGCGCCGAGCCAGTTGTGCACCGCGCAGCGGTGCCGCAGGATGCCGGCGCCGGCCTGGACCAGCCCCAGCCCGAGCAGGGCGAGGCTCCAGCGCACCAGCGCGTCCGGGTCGCGCTGGGCGAGCCCGGCCTCCACGGCCCGGCCGATCGCGGCCGGCACCAGCGCCTGGGCCAGCATCCAGATCACGCCGAGCGTCAGGCCGCCGCCGAAGTACACGGGATGTCGCCCGGCGAGCCACACCAGGTAACGGGTGGCGGACCGCGCGTCGGGGGTGCCGGGATCGCCGGCCGGTGAGAAGCGCATGACCCACCGACGCTAGGTGGCGGCCGGTCCCGGACGCCAACCAGTTTCCGGGTGCCGTGACCACCGTCGCCTAGCGGTCGACCTCGGTGAAGTCCCAGCTGTGCGGTGCACGGGCGACCAGGCGCGTGGGCGGTTCGGGCAGTTCCCGGGGGTTGCTGCGCCACTTCGAGATGACCACCAGCCGGTGGTCGGTGGAGGAGAACACCTCGCTACCGACGTGCATCGGGTCGTGCTCGAACTCGGGCAGCGCGGTCTCGCACACCCAGGTGATCAGCTCGGCGAAGCCGTACGGCTCGGCCTTCGCCTCCCACATCCGGACGATCATGTCGGTTTCCTCCCCGGTCAGACGCTGACCACGGTCAGCGGCATGGCCGAGTCGGCCGGCAGGTCCAGCCGGCTCGGGGCGACGCCCGCGGCGACCAGGTGCGACCCGAGCGCCGCCACCATCGCGCCGTTGTCCGTGCAGAGCTTCGGCCGGGGCGTGCGCACCCGGACGCCGTGCTTCGCGGCCCGCTGCTCGGCCATCGCCCGCAGCCGGGAGTTTGCCGCCACCCCGCCGCCGATCACCAGCGTGTCGATCCCGCTGCTGCGGCAGGCATCAAGCGCCTTGCCGACCAGCACGTCGCAGACCGCCTCCTGGAAGGACGCCGCCACGTCGGCCACCGGCACCGGCTCGCCGGCCCGCTGCCGCGCCTCGACCCAGCGGGCCACCGCCGTCTTCAGGCCGGAGAAGGAGAAGTCGAACCGGTGTCCGACCAGGTCCTTCGCGGCGGTCAGCCCGCGCGGGAAGGCGATCGACGCCGGGTCGCCGGCCCGCGCCTCCCGGTCGATGTACGGGCCACCGGGGAACGGCAGCCCGAGCAGCCGCGCCACCTTGTCGAACGCCTCCCCGGCCGCGTCGTCGATGGTGGCGCCGAGCGGCACCACGCCCCGGGCCAGGTCGTCGACGCGCAGCAGCGAGGAGTGCCCGCCGGAGACCAGCAACGCGATCGCCGGCTCGGGCAGCGGCCCGTGCTCCAGCGTGTCCACGGCCACGTGCGCGGCGAGGTGGTTCACCCCGTACACCGGCTTCTCCGCGGCCACCGCGTACCCCTTGGCGGCGGCGACGCCGACGAGCAGCGCGCCGGCCAGACCCGGACCGGAGGTGACCGCGATGGCGTCGATGTCGGCGATGGTGACGCCGGCTTCGCGCAACGCCCGGTCCATGGTGGGCACGATCGCCTCCAGGTGGGCCCGGCTGGCCACCTCGGGCACCACCCCGCCGAACCGGGCGTGCTCCTCGACGCTGGAGGCCAGCGCGTCGGCGAGCAGCGTGTGCCCGCGCACGATGCCCACGCCGGTCTCGTCGCAGGACGTCTCGATGCCGAGAATCAGGGGTTCGTCAGCCATCCGCGTTCAGTCCTCGTGGCGCTGCATGACCAGCGCGTCGGTGTTGCTCGGTTGGTAGTAGCCGCGCCGCACGCCGATCGGCTCGAAGCCGTACGTGGCGTAGAGCCGCTGCGCGGGGGCGTTGTCGGCGGCGACCTCCAGCATCGTGCTGCGGATGCCGCGCCGGGCCGCCTCGGCGAGCAGCGCCTCCAGCAGCAGCCGGCCCACGCCCCGGCGTTGGGCGTCCCGGCGGACCGCGATGTTCTGCACCCATGCCTCGTCGGGCGGGGCCGCGGCCAACCCGGCGTAGCCGGCCACCGTGCCGTCGTCGTCGAGGGCGACCAGGTAGAAGTGCCCGTTGGCGAGTTCGTTCCAGAACATGCCCGGGGACCACTGCTCGGCGCCGAACAGGTCCGCCTCGATGGGCAGCACCTCGTCGACGTGCCACCAGCGGAACCGGCTCAGCCTCATCGCAGGACCGGCTTGTGGCCGGTGGCCGCCACCGCGTCCGGGCGGCGCAGGTAGAGCGGGGTGAGCGCCTCACCCGGGGCACCCGCGCGGATCCGCTCGGCGGCGAGTCGGGCCAGCGCCAGCGGGTCCGGGTAGCGCGGCTCGGCCCGCACCGGCAGGCCGAGCACGTCCGCGTAGCGCTGGGCGCCGTCGCCGACCGCGACGGTGACCGCCAGGTCGCGGGCTCGCTCGGCGACGACCGCCGGGGCGGCCACGTCCGGGCCGGCGACGCGCCGCCCGGCGCCGTCGTAGACGGCCCAGTAGACCTCGCGCCGCCGCGCGTCGCTCGCCGCCAGCACCAGCTCGCCCGCGGCGGCGGGGTGGCTTGCGGCGGCGGGGTGGCTTGCGGCGGTCGGCTGGCCGAGGCCGTCCAGCGAGCAGACGCCGTACGTGGGGACGCCGAGCACCTGGGCCATGGTGGCGGCGGTGACCAGCCCCACCCGCAGCCCGGTGAACGGCCCGGGGCCGAGGCCGGCGACGATCGCGCCCAGGTCGGCCGGGCGCGCGCCCACGTCGGCGAGCACCGCGTCGACCTGCGGCGCGAGCAGCTCGCCGTGGGCCCGGGCGTCGACCGTGCACCGGGACGCGCGCAGCACGACGCCGTCCGCCGAGACCTCGGCCAGCGCCGCGGTCACCGCGGGCGTCGAGGAGTCCACCACGAGTACGAGCACGGTAAGCCAGCCTAGCCCGTCCCCCGACCTGGGCCGCCCACCGCATGCCGTCACGGACGGTAGCGTCCGGAGGGAACACCATGCGATGCAGCGATATACCCAGGTGTCATAAATATGACCCAGCGGTATATCGCTCCGCCGCGACATGCCATCCTGCCGGGATGACGGAGAGTCACCTGGCCCACCAGATCGCCCGCACGCTGCGGCACGAACGCGACCGGGCCGGGCTCACCCAGCAGGCACTGGCCGCCCGCGCCGGGCTGAGCCAGGCCGCCATCGCCCGGATCGAACGAGGCGATCGGCTGCCCGGCCTGACCACCGTGGAGCGTCTCCTCGCCGCACTCGACCGGCAGCTACGGATCGAGGCCGAGCCGCTCGACAGCCACCTGGACGCGGCGCTCGACGAACTGGCCGGCGCCGACCCGGTCGAGCGGCTCGATCGCCTCGGGCTGGACCGCCTGGTCGACGCGCTCGGCGACCTGCCCCACGTGCTGGCCGGCAGCACGGCGGCCGTGGTGCAGGGCGCGCCGATACCGGTGGAGGCGGTCGAGATCGCCGTGCGGTGGCGGGACTCCCCCTCGTTCACCGCGTTCCTGTCTCGGGCGCTCGCCCAGCGGTGGAACGCCCGCTGGGAGGAGTGGGGCGGCGTACGCCACGAGCCCGAGGAGCCGGGCGAGCACCGCTGGCGGACCCGCCACGGCGAGCTGCGGGCCCGGATGGTCGAGGAACTGCCCGAGCCGATCGAGGTGCGGCTGGGTGGGCGCACCTACCCGGTCGAGCCGCTGGTCCAGGTGGAGGTGGCCGACCGGCGCGCGGCCGAGCTGCTGCGCCGGCACCGGCAACGCCTGGCGGCCGGCGCAGCAGGAACGGCCGGCGCAGCAGAAACGGCCGACGCAGCAGGAACGGCCGACACGGCCGACCGCACCGGCGGGTCAGCCGGCTGAGCGTTCCCAGTCGACGGTGGGCAGACCGGCGTCGGCGAGCGCCTTGTTTGCCGCGCTGAACGGACGGCTGCCCAGGAAGCCCTTCGGGTTCATCGGGCTCGGGTGCCCGGCCTCCAGCACCACGTGCCGCGGATTCGTGACCAGCGCCGCCTTCTTGCGCGCGTATCCGCCCCACAGCAGGAAGACCACCCGCTGGTCGAGCGCGTCGAGCGCCCGGATGGTGGCGTCGGTGAACTCCTCCCAGCCCCGGTTGGCGTGCGAGCCGGGGGTGGCCTGGCGGACCGTGAGCACCGAGTTGAGCAGCAGCACACCCTGGGCGGCCCAGCCGTCGAGGTTGCCGCTGCGCGGCTTCGGCACGCCCAGGTCCTCGCCCAGCTCCTTGAAGACGTTACGCAGCGACGGCGGCACCGCCACGCCCTCCCGGACGCTGAAGCTCAACCCGTGCGCCTGCCCCGCCTTGTGGTAGGGGTCCTGCCCGAGGATGAGCACCCGGGTCTCCGCCGGCCCGCACAACCGGTAGGCGGAGAACAGGTCCGCCAGCGGGGGAAAGACCGTGGCGGTCGCGTACTCCCCGGCGACGAAGTCGGCCAACGCCGCGGTGCGGGCCGGATCGAGGTGCGGGGTGAGCGCCTCCCGCCACGGCTCGGGCAGGAGCGCCATCAGGTCGAGGGCGGGAACGTCGTCGGGCATCGGCAACCTTTCGCAGTCGTCCCCGGGACTCTAGGCAGCGGGTACGACAGCGCTCAGTCGAGGGTCGCCAGCCGGGCCGCCCAGTCGCCGCCCACCGGCTCCAGCAAGACCACCCGCGTGTCGTCGTCCCGCCGGTCGATGCGGACCCGAAGGTGCGCGTCGACCAACTGCTCGACCATCCCCTCGCCCCACTCCACCACGGTCACCGCCTCGTCCACCGAGGCGTCCAGGTCGAGGTCGTCGATCTCGGCGCGCGGATCGGCGGACTCCCCCAACCGGTACGCGTCGGCGTGCACCAGCGTCACCCGGCCGCCCCGCGCCGGATCCGGCCGGTGCACGCGGGCGATGACGAAGGTGGGCGACGTGATGTCGCCGCGTACGCCCAGGCCGGCGCCGACGCCCTGGGTCAGCGCGGTCTTGCCGGCTCCCAGCGGACCGCTGAGCAGCAGCAGGTCACCGGCGCGCAGCACGCCGGCCAGCCGCCGCCCGAACCCGTGGGTGTCGTCGAGGGTCTTCAGCTCCACCTTCACAGTGATTCCAGGAACCTCTCCAGCGCGGCGTTGACCTCGTCGGCGTGCTCCAGCATCACCACGTGCCCGCTGTCGTGGATCTTCACGAACTCGGCGTCCGGCAGCCGCCGGACGATCTCCTCCGAGTGCGTCACCGGCGTGATCATGTCCTTGTCCCCCACGATCACCAGCACCGGCGTGCCGGCCAGCGCGGCGAGCGCCGGGAACCGCGAGTGCGTGGCCAGCGTCCGCAGGTAACGGGTGACCGTGTCGGCCGAGGTGCGGGAGTTCATCGTCTCCACGTACGACACCAGGGCGGGGCTGGGCTTCGGGGTGCCGAACCCGTACTTGCGGGTGAGCAGCCAGGCCACGTTCGAGGTCGACTTGCGGGCCTTGTCGATCACCGTGCCGCCGTACCGGGTGGCGTTGCTCATCATGTAGAGCACCGGCGCTCCCACGCGACCGAGCAGCGCGGGCGCCACCAGCTTCGTCTCCGCCGCCAGGCCCCCCGAGGTGGCCATCAGCACGGTGCCGACCACCCGGTCGCCGAACAGCTCCGGGTACAGCTCGGCCAACGCCATGATCGTCATGCCGCCCATCGAGTGCCCGATCAGCACCAGCGGCCCCTCCGGGACCACCTCGTCGAGCACCCGGCGCAACGTGCGGCCCAGCGCGGTCAGGTCGTACTCACCGGTCTCCAGCCGCCCGGACCGGCCGTGCCCCGGCTGGTCGTACGCCACCACCCGGTAGTCGCCCCGCTCGGCGAGCAGCTTGCGCTGGAAGTGGAACGTGCCCATGTCCAGGCAGAAGCCGTGCACCAGCACCACGGTCGGGTGCCCGGCGACCGGCCGGGTCGGCTCGACCACCTCCACGTGGATGTCGGTGCCGTCCGGCATCTCCAGCCGGTACGCCTCGTCGTGGCGCTGCCGCCCGAAGACCTCGTGCGCGTACCGGTCGGCGGGGTCGTTCTTGAGCCGGCGGACCAGCACCCGCTCGCTGACCACGCCCGCCGCGAGCCCGGCGGCGGCCACCCCGACGGCGGCGCCGACCAGCCCGGCGACCTTCCCCGCGGCACCTCGCGGACGCGGCACCCGCAGCCGCTGACTCACGGCTTCTCGCCGTCGTAGACACGGGGCACCCGCACGCCGCCGAATCGGGTGACGATCTCGTAGTTGATGGTGCCGACCGCCTCGGCCCAGTCGTCGGCGGTGGGCTCGCCGGCCGCGCCGCTGCCGAACAGCGTCACCACGTCGCCGGCGGCCACCTCGTCGTCACCGCAGTCGACCACGAACTGGTCCATGCACACCCGCCCCGAGATGGTCCGCCGCTCGCCGCCGAGCAGCACCGGACCGGTGTTCGAGGCGTGCCGGGGCACCCCGTCGGCGTAGCCGAGCGGCACCACGGCCAGGTTGCTCTCCGCCTCGGTGAGGTAGGTGTGGCCGTAGGAGACGCCGGTGCCGGCCGGCACCCGCTTGGTCAGCATCACCCGGGCCCGGGCGGTCATCGCCGGGCGCAGGCCGAACTGCTCGCCCGCGATCGGCGACAGACCGTAGACCGCGATGCCGGGACGAACCAGGTCGAAGTGGGTGTCCGGCCGGGTGAGCGTGGCCGCCGAGTTGGCCAGGTGCCGGTACCGGGGCCGCAGGCCGGCCCGGGTGACCATCTCCAGCCCCTCCCGGAAGACGGCGAGCTGGCGATCCGTGGTGGGGTGGCCGGGCGAGTCCGCGTACACGAAGTGGCTCCACACACCGACCACCTCGACCAGGCCGTCGGCCTGGGCCTTCGCGGCGGCCTCCAGCAACGTCGGCCAGTCGGCGACGGTCGCCCCACCCCGGGACAGCCCGGTGTCGATCTTGAGGTGGAGCCGGGCCGGGCGGTCCGCCCGGCGGCTCGCCTCGATCATCTCGTCGAGCTGGCTCAGGCTGGCGCAGCCCAGGTCGACGCCGACGGTGATCCCGTCGTGCAGCGGCAGACCCGGATCGAGCAGCCAGGCCAGCACCGGCGCGGTGATCCCCTCCTGACGCAGCCGGAGCGCCTCGTCCAGGGTGCAGACGCCGAGCTGGTCCGCCCCGGCGTCGAGCGCCGCGCGGGCCGCCGGCGCCATGCCGTGCCCGTACCCGTCGGCCTTGACCACCGCCATCAGCTCGGCGCTGGTGCCGGCCTTGAGCCGGGCCACGTTCTCCCGGATCGCGTCGAGATCGACGCGCACCTCCGACTGCCACATGCCCCCAGCCTACTTCCGCCGGTGATCATCGTGGCCGGGAGCCGCGCGGCCGACGCCCCCGCCGGCCAGCGCCCGCACCCGGATCAGGCCAGGCGGGCGAGGACCGGGCGCAGCGCGGCGGCCACGTCGGGCGCGGTCACCGGGCCGCCGCGAGCCGCCTCCCGACCGGCCAGCCCGTGCAGGTACGCCGCGGCGGCGGCCGCCCGTTCCGGGGCCAGACCGGCCGCGAGCAGCGAGCCGAGCAGCCCGGCCAGCACGTCGCCGGTGCCGCCGGTGGCAAGCGCCGGGGTGCCGGTCGGGTTCACGTACGCCCGGCCGTCGGGCGTGCCGACGATCGTCCGGTACCCCTTGAGCAGCACCACCGCGTTCATCCAGGCGGCCAGCCGCAGCGCCGCGGCGACCCGGTCCGCACCGGGCATCTCGCCACAGAGCCGGGCGTACTCCCGGTCGTGCGGGGTCACCACGATCGGGGCGTCCCGCCCGCGCAGCCGATCGGCGAGCTTGCCGTCGACCAGCAGCGTCAGCGCGTCGGCGTCCAGCACCACCGGCACCGACGTGGCCAGCACCGCGCGCAACTCGGCGGCGGACGCGTCACCGGTGCCGAGCCCGGAGCCGCAGACCCAGGCCTGCACCCGGCCGGCGTCGGCGACCCGGTCGGTGGCGATCACGGAGGGGTGCTGGTGCACCACCTCGGCCCGGGCGCCGCCGGCGTAGCGGACCAGGCCGGTGGGACCGGCCAGCGCGCCGCCGACCGAGAGCACCGCCGCACCCGGATAGGTGGCGGAACCGGTCGCCACCCCGACCACCCCGCGGGAGTACTTCTCCGACGCGGCGCCCAGCGCCGGCCACCAGGCGGCCACGTCGGACCACTCGGTCACCCCCAGCGCCGGGGACCCGCGCAGCCACGGGGTGAGCCCGATGTCGACCAGGTCGACCTGCCCGGCCAGCGCGGCGGCCGGGCCGACCACCAGAGCCGGCTTGAGCGCGCCGAACGCCACCGTCACGTCGGCGTGGACCGCGCGCGGCCGGCCGGCGTCGGTAAGCGGGACGTGGCCGGTGTCGACCGCGACGCCGCTCGGCACGTCCACCGCGACCACGGTGGCCCGCGTGCCGTCCCGACCCCGGTGCTCGACCAGGCTCGCGGCGAGCTGGTCGGCGGTCTCCCGCAGCCCACCGGCGCCACCGATGCCCACGATGCCGTCGAGCACCAGGTCGACCCCGGCGGGTGGCCGGTCGACCACCTGCCCACCGGCGGCGCGCAGCGCGGCCAGGCCGTCGGCGTGGGCGCGCTCCGGGGTGAGCAGCAGGGCGGCGACCGCCGCGCCCCGGCGGGCCAGGCGCGCCCCCGCGTAGAGCGCGTCGCCGCCGTTGTCACCGGAACCGACGAGCAGCAGCACCCGGGCGCCGTAGACGCCGCCCCGGTCCGCCAGCAGCAGCGCGCAACGGCGGGCCAGCCCGGCCGCCGCCCGCTGCATCAGCGCGCCGGACGGGAGGGTCGCCATCAGCCCCGCCTCCGCCGCGCGAACATCCGCGACCCGCCACACCGGTCTCATGCCGTCCCGCCCCGTCCGTTCCCGTCGGCTGCGATCACGGCCTCACCCTACCGGCGGCGCGAGGGCCGGGCGGGGCGCCGGGACGGCCCTGTGGACAACCGGGGACGTTGTCCACAGGGTCGACGCGGACGGCTCCCACCGGCCTAGCGTGCCCGCTGTCCGGGTCCGGCCGATGGGCTCGGCGGGGTGGGGAGGTCGTCGTGGTCGAGGAGCCGTTCAGCGTCGATCCGGAGCTGCTGCGCGCGGTGGCCCGGGAGCTGACCGACGACGCGCACCGGCTGGCGTACGGGCCGGGCGGGGCGCCGGGGCCGGTGCCGCCGCCACCGGACGGCTGGCGGGCCGACGCGGCGCTCGACGAGCTGGACGCCGCGCTGCGCCGCTGGTCCGGCGCACTCGCGGCCCGGGTGGCCACCACCGCCGAGGCGCTGCGCGGCGGCGCGGACGGCTACGAGGCGGTGGACGACCGGGCCGCCCGCCGCCTCACGCGGAGCGCCGCCGGCGTCCCCGTCCGCCCGGTTCCGGCGGGCGCCGCTCCGGACGGCGCCCGGTGACCGGCGGCGAGACGCGTCGCCGCCCACGCCCGGCGGGCGCCACCCGGGGCCCGCGCCCGGCGGGCGCCACCCGGGGCCCGGGGCCGGCCGGCACCCGTCCGCACCCGGCGGGAGCCACCCACGACCGAGGAACTCCCGCACCCCGCCGGGCAGCCACCGCACGAGATCGCCGGTCCGACCCGGGTCCGGTCGGCTACGCGCAGCTCTGGCGCGCCGAGCCGGGCGCCTGGCTCGCCACCGGGGCGGCCTGGCGTGGGCTCGCCGGGCCGGTGCGGCACCGGGCCGCCGGGCTGGCCGCCCGAGCCGACACGCTCCGGCCCGGCTGGTCCGGCGCGGCCTCGACGGCCGCGCAACGGCGCCTCGGCGAGCTGCGCACCTCGTTGACCGAGGTGCTGCCCGCGCTGGTCGAGGTCGACCAGACGCTCGCCGAGTTCGCCAGCCGGGTGGGCGCGGCGAAGGCCCGCCTCGACGCCGAGGTGGTCCGCGCCGAGAGCGGCGGCCTGCGGGTGGACCGCTCCGGCACGGTCCGGCCGGATCCCGCCCGGCCCGTCACCCGGACCGGCCCCGCCGTGGTGCGGGCGCAGGCCGGGATCCGGGACGCGCTCGCGCTGGCCGGCGCGGCGGACCGGGAGGCGGCCGACCGGCTGGCGGAGGTCGCCACCGCGGCGGTGACCGGCTGGGTCAGCGTGCCGCCCGCCTGGCGACCGGGGCCCGGTGCCGGTCCGGCCGAGGTGAGCCGCTGGTGGGCGGGCCTGAGCCCGGCCGAGCGGCGGTGGCTGGTCGGGCACGAGCCGGGCCGGGTCGGCCACCTCGACGGCGTGCCGGTGACCGCCCGCGACCAGGCCAACCGGCTGCTGCTGGCCGACCGGCGGGAAGAGTTGCTCGCGCGCCGCCTCGCGCTGCGGCGACCACTGCCGGCCGGCCCGGCGGAGGTGACCCGGCGGGCCCGGCTGGCCGGGGTCGAGGCGGCGCTGCGCGGCCTGGACGGGCTGGCCGAGCGGCTGGCCACGTCGGGGGCGCCGCGGGCGTACCTGCTGGGGCTCGACCCCGCCGGGGACGGTCGGGCGGTGGTGGCGCTCGGCAACCCGGACCGGGCCGGCGCGGTGCTGACCTACGTCCCCGGGATGACCGCCGACCTCGCGGACGCCCCGGCCGAGTTGGGCCGGGCCGCCCGGGTGCTCGAGCGGTGCGCGGCGATCGGGCCGGGCGAGGAGGCCGCGGCGGTCCTCTGGCTGGACTACGACGCGCCGGACTTCCTCCCCGAGGCGTCCGGCACCCGGCCGGCGGAGGCCGCCGGCCCGGCGCTGCACCGGTTCCAGGAAGGGCTGCGGGCCACCCACGACGGGCCGCCGGCCCGGCAGACCGTGCTCGGGCACAGCTACGGCTCGCTTGTCGTCGGCACCGCCGCCCGCGACCACGGGCTGGGCGCCGACGCGCTGGTCTTCGTCGGCTCACCCGGCGTCGGCGTCGACCACGCGGCCGAGCTGCGGATGCCGGCCGGCCAGGTCTGGGCGTCGACCGCGCCCGACGACGTGATCCGGCTGGCCCACCCGCCGGACGAGCTGGCCCGTCGCGCCGTGCTGGCCGGTACGCCGCTCGGCCCGGTGCTGGCCGCACACGACCGGCACCGCGAGCGGCTCTGGTTCGGCGCCGATCCGAGCGCGCCGGGCTTCGGCGGCCGGCGCTTCCCGAGCGGGCGGCACGGCCACACCGGCTACTGGGACGCCGACAATCCGGCCCTGGACGGGATGGCCCGGATCGTGCTGGGCCAATGAGCGGACGCCGTGGCGCAGGCGGGCCGGTCGGAACGGCAGGCGGCAGGCGGCAGGCGGCAGGCGGCGGGTGCGGACGCCGGGCGGGAAGACGCCACGGCCCCTCCGGTGTGGGCGGAGGGGCCGTGGCGGAGGCGGGTCGGCTACTCGACCGTGACCGACTTGGCCAGGTTCCGCGGCTGGTCGACGTCGTGCCCGCGGGCGGCGGCGATCTCCGCGGCGAGCACCTGGAGCGGCACGGTGGTCACCAGCGGCGCCAGCAGCGTCGGCGTACGCGGCACGTAGATCAGGTGGTCGGCGTAGCGGACCACCGCCTGGTCGCCCTCCTCCGCGATCACGATGGTGCGGGCGCCCCGGGCACGCACCTCCTGGATGTTGGAGACGACCTTGTCGTGCAGCATGCCCCGGCCGACCGGCGACGGCACGATGCAGATCACCGGCGTGCCCTTGTCGATCAGCGCGATCGGGCCGTGCTTCAGCTCACCGGCGGCGAAGCCCTCGGCGTGCATGTACGCCAGCTCCTTGAGCTTCAGCGCGCCCTCCAGCGCCACCGGGTAACCCACGTGCCGGCCGATGAACAGCACGGTCGGCTCGGACTTCAACTCACGGGCCAGCTCGCGCACCGGCTCGATCCGGTCGAGCAGCTCACGCAGCTTGCCCGGCATCTCCTGGAGCTGGGCCACCACCGCGCCCACCTCGTCGGCGAACTTGATGCCCCGCACCTGCGCCAGGTGCAGGCCGATCAGGTAGCAGGCCACGACCTGGGTGAGGAACGCCTTGGTGGAGGCGACCGCGATCTCCGGGCCGCCGTGGGTGTAGAGCACCGCGTCCGACTCGCGCGGGATGGTCGAGCCGTTGGTGTTGCAGACGGCCAGCACCCGGGCCTTCTGCTCCTTGGCGTGACGCAGCGCCATCAGCGTGTCCATGGTCTCGCCGGACTGCGAGATCACCACGATCAGCGTGGACCGGTCCAGCACCGGGTCGCGGTACCGGAACTCACTGGCCAGCTCCACCTCGCAGGGGATCCGGGTCCAGTGCTCGATGGCGTACTTGGCGACCAGACCGGCGTGGTACGCGGTGCCGCAGGCGACGATGAAGATCTTGTCGACGTCGCGCAGGTCCTGCTCGCTGAGGCGGACCTCGTCGAGGGCGATCTCGCCGCTCTCGGTGAGCCGGCCGAGCAGCGTGTCGGCGATGGCCTGCGGCTGCTCCTCGATCTCCTTGAGCATGAACCAGTCGTAGCCACCCTTCTCGGCGGCCGACGAGTCCCAGTCGATGTGGAAGTCCTTGCCGGCCGCGGGCTGGCCGGCGAAGTCGGTGATCTCGATGCTCTCCGGCGTGATCAGGACGATCTGGTCCTGGCCCAGCTCGACCGCGTCCCGGGTGTGCTCGATGAACGCGGCCACGTCGCTGGCCAGGTAGTTCTCGCCGTCGCCGCGACCCACCACCAGGGGCGAGTTGCGCCGGGCGCCGACCACCGCGCCGGGGATGGCGGCATCCACGGCGAGCAGCGTGAACGCGCCTTCGAGACGCTCGCAGACCACCCGCATGGCGGCGGCGAGCAACTGCGGGGTGTCGGTCTCACCGGCCGCGCGCAGGTCGGCCAACGCGCGGGCGATCAGGTGCGCCGCGCACTCGGTGTCGGTGTCGCTGGCGAACTCGACGCCCTCGTCCTCCAGCTCGGTGCGCAGCTTCGCGAAGTTCTCGATGATGCCGTTGTGGATCACCGCGACCCGCCCGTCCGGGGAGACGTGCGGGTGGGCGTTGCGGTCGGTCGGCCCGCCGTGCGTGGCCCACCGGGTGTGGCCGATGCCGGTGGTGCCGTCGCCGATGCCGATCGGGCTGGCGGCGCAGTCCTCGGGGTTGTCGGCGGCCCGCTCGGAGAGCACCTTCTCCAGGTTGGCCAGCTTGCCGGCCTTCTTCTCGGTCAGCAGCTCGTCGTCGCAGACCACGGCGACGCCGGCCGAGTCGTAGCCGCGGTATTCCAGCCGCCGCAGTCCGTCGAGCACGATGCCGAGCGCCGGGCGCGCACCGGCGTAACCCACGATTCCACACATGGTCCGCAGCCTAGCCGAGTTTCGCTCATCGCGCGTGCGCGGAAGGCGGCTCAACGATCACTGAACTTGAGCGAACCGGTCAGCGGAGGCCGCCAACCGGACAAACCGCCACGGTACGTGAGTGATCCACTCCCCGACGTACCACGATCTCGGGTGTCGGCCGGGGCGGGCCGCGTGGATGGCCGCCGCGCCCTACATTGAGGGGCCCGGGCGGCAGCCCGGTCCACCCTCCGCGGTCGTCCGCGCCGTACCCCTGTGAGCTGAGCCGATGTCCGAGACGACCCCCAGTCCCGAGCCGACCCCCGCCCCGGTCGACCCGACCGCGACGCCGGGCGCCGGGGAGCCCGCCTCCTGGACGCCACCGGACGCGCTCGCCGCGCCGCAGCCCTGGGCCCCGCCCTCGCCGTGGTCGCCGCCGGCGTGGGACCCGAACCCGTGGGCGCCGCCCGCCTCCGCCGCGCCGCCCCACCCCGGCAGCGGGCACGGCTCACCGCCCGACGGCCCGGCCGCCGCACCACCAGGCGGTCCCGCTGCGGGCCACCCGAGCGGTCCGCACCATCCGCACGGTCCGCACCACCCGGGCGGTCCGCACCACCCGGGTGAGCCGGGGGCGCCGGACCAGCCGTCGACCGCGTACCCGCCGGGGCCCTACCCACCGGCCGCCTACCCGCCCGGGTCGTACCCGGCGGCGGGCTACCCGCCGGCCGCGTACCCGCCCGGGCCCTACCCGCCGCCGTACGCGTACCCCGGTGGGGCGCCGCGCCGGTCGAACGCGGGCTGGGCGATCGGACTGGTGATCACCCTGGTCGTCGCGCTGGTGCTGGCCGTCTGCGGCTGCGTCGGCCTGGGCGTGCTCGGCGGTCTCACCGACGGGAGGAGCAACTCCGGCGAGCCCTACGAGCGGCCGTTCATCGACGGGCCGGCCGAGCCCGACGGGTTCACCGACGAGCCGACCCCGGCGCCGGCCGTCCCGGTCACCACGCCCTCCGGCGGGCCCGGCCGGTTCACCGTCGTCTACGAGGTGACCGGGGCCGACCAGGTGTACGTGCAGTTCTACGACGCGGACGGCAACTTCCTCCAGCTCGACGACGTGGACGCGCCCTGGCGGCTGCGGTTCACCGCGAACGACCGCGAGCGGGTGCAGGTGATCGCGACCCCGGCCGAGTCCGGCGAGGTGAGCTGCCGGATCAGCATCAACGGCAAGGTCGTCTCGCGGAACTCGGGAGAATACGGCGCGACCTGCTTCGGGTGGTGAGGGTCCGGCGGCGGGCCGTAGGCTGGCCGCCGTGACCACGACCGATCCGCTGGTGGCCCGGATGCGGCCGTTCGGCACCACCATCTTCGCCGAGATGTCCGCGCTGGCCGTGCGCACCGGCGCGGTCAACCTGGGGCAGGGCTTCCCCGACACGGACGGCCCGCCGGAGATGCTCGCCGCCGCCGCGGAGGCGCTGCGCACCGGTCACAACCAGTATCCGCCGGGGCCGGGGATCCCCGCGTTGCGCGCGGCCGTCGCGGCGCACCAGCGCCGGTTCTGGAACCTGGAGTACGACCCGGACGGCGAGGTCGTGGTGACGGCCGGCGCGACCGAGGCGGTCGCGGCGAGCATCCTCGCGCTCTGCGAGGCCGGTGACGAGGTGGTCTGCTTCGAGCCGTACTACGACTCGTACGCCGCCTCGATCGCGCTGGCCGGGGCGGTCCGCCGCCCGGTGACGCTGCGACCCGGCGCCGACGGCCGGTACGCCTTCGACCCGGCCGAGTTGCGTGCCGCGTTCGGGCCGCGGACCCGGTTGGTGCTGCTGAACTCGCCGCACAACCCGACCGGGAAGGTCTTCACCGCCGACGAGCTGGCGCTGGTCGCCGAGCTGTGCCGGGAGCACGGCACGTACGCGGTCACCGACGAGGTCTACGAGCATCTCGTCTTCACCGACGCCGCCGCGGCGCACCTGCCGCTGGCCACGCTGCCGGGCATGCGGGAGCGGACGCTGCGGGTCTCCTCGGCCGGCAAGACGTTCTCCTGCACCGGCTGGAAGGTGGGCTGGGTGAGTGGTCCGGCGTCGCTGGTGGCCGCCGTGCTGCGGGTGAAGCAGTTCCTCACGTTCGTCAACGCCGGCCCGTTGCAGCCGGCCGTGGCGGTGGCGCTCGGCCTGCCGGACGCGTACTTCACCGGCTTCCGGGACGACCTGCAACGCCGCCGGGACCAACTGGTCGCCGGGCTGGCCGACGCCGGGTTCGGCGTGCTCGCGCCGGAGGGGACGTACTTCGTCACCGCCGACGTCACTCCGCTCGGCGGCCGGGACGGGGTGGAGTTCTGCCGGTCCCTGCCGGAGCGGTGCGGCGTGGTGGCGGTGCCGACGCAGGTGTTCTACGACGACACGGCGGCGGGTCGCCGGCTGGTCCGGTTCGCGTTCTGCAAGCGGCCGGAGGTGCTGGCCGAGGCGGTGACCCGACTGCGTCGGCTCCGGGACCACGGATGAGCGACGGGTACGCCGAGCGGCTGCGCCGGCTCGCCGCCCAGCGCGGCTGCGACACGATGCTCTCCGGCGTACGCCCGGAGTCGGTGCGGGAGCAGGTGGCCGCGCTCGCCGCGACGGCCGGCGACGACCTGCCCGACGTCTACGGTGAGGGCGGCCCGGTCGCGGAGCTGGAGCAGCGGGTCGCGGAGCTGCTCGGCCTGGCGGCGGTGGCGTTCTTCCCCACCGGCACGATGGCCCAGCAGGTGGCCATGCGTCACGGCGCGGAGCTGACCGGCCGGGCCGCTGTCGGCCTGCACCCGCTCAGCCATCCGCTGCTGCACGAGCGCGACGCGTACGCGCTGCTCGCCGGCGTGCGGGCGGTGCACACCACGTCCGCGCCGCGCAACCCGACGGCCGAGGAGGTGGCGGCGCTCGACGAGCCGATCGGCACGCTCTTCCTGGAGTTGCCGCTGCGCGACGCCGGGTTCGTGCTGCCCACCTGGGACGAGCTGGTCGCGGTCGTGGCGGCGGCCCGGGCGCGGGGCGCGCGGGTGCACGTCGACGGCGCCCGGATCTGGGAGTCGACGGTCCACCTGGGCCACTCGGCGGCCGAGATCGCGGCGCTCGCCGACAGCACGTACGTCTCGTTCTACAAGTCCCTCGGCGGTCACTCCGGCGCGGCACTGGCCGGTGACGCGGAGCTGGTCGGGTACGCGCGCACCTGGCGGCACCGGTACGGCGGCACGCTGTTCCAGCAGTGGCCGGCGGCGCTCGCCGCGCTCGTCGGGCTCCAGCGGGAGCTGCCCCGGCTGGGCGGGTACGTGCGGCACGCGACGGTGGTGGCGGAGGCGCTGGCCGCGCTGCCGGGCGCCCGGGTGCATCCGGCGCCGCCACACACCCACCAGTTCCGGTTCTGGCTGCCGTATCCGGCGGCGGCGCTGGACGCGGCCAACCTGGCGCTGGCCGAGCAGGAGCGCGCGTGGTTCGTCGGCGGCTGGCGGGACAGTGCGGTGCCCGGGATGGCGCTGGCCGAGGTGACGATCGCCGGGCCGGCGCTGGAGCTGGACGCCGACGGCGTACGCGAGCTCGCCGCCCGTTTCCTGCGCCGCCTGCCCACCTGCTGACCCCGCCGCCCCCGGCCCGGAGCTAGCCGGCCGCCCGCGCCGGGCCGGCACCCTCGCCGGGTCCGCCAAGCCCTCGGCCGGCGGACCCGGCGGTCGAGGGCGCGGCGGCGAGGCCGGTGAGCGTGGCGCCGCCGTCGGCGAGCAGCGCCGCCTCGGCGTCGTCGACGAAGGCCAGGTCCGCCTCGACGTGCCGGCCGGCGGCCGAGAGCAGCAGCCGGACCACCGGGTCGTCGGCCTGCCGGCGCAGCCCGTCGAGGTTGCGCAGCTCCCGCATGAGGTGGCCGCGCTGGTTGGCCAGCACGGTCCGGACGGTGTCGGCCCGGCCGGACCGGGCGGCGGCGGTCACCTTGAGGAAGAAGTCGTCCCGGAAGCCGCCGCTGCGCGGGCTGGGCGCGGTCAGCCAGCGGTCGAGTTCGGCGCGGCCGTCGGCGGTGATCTCGTAGACCACCCGGTCGGGTTTGACCGGTTGCGGCTGCCGCTCGGCCACCACCAGGCCGTCGCGGGAGAGCCGGTCGAGGATCTGGTAGAGGTGCCCGATGTTGAGCGGGCCCCACTGCGGCCCGACCGCCGCCTCGAACGCGCTCTTCAGCTCGTAGCCGTAGCTGGGGCCGCGGGCGAGCAGGGCCAGGACCGCGTGCTGGATCGCCACCGTCTTCTCCGATCCGGTTCCGGGCGGGTGCCCCGGGTGGGGCCTTGCATTGTCACAATGTATCGCGCAGAGTGTGCTCAGCACACGGGGAGGCGCGATGGTCGGGTTCATCTGGGGTCAACTGCGCGGTCGGGCCGGCCGCTCGGTGGCGCTGCTGGTCGGCGTGCTGGTGGCCACCACCGGTTTCGTGGTGCTGACCGGCGCCACCACCACCTCCCGGCTGGCCGTGACCGGCACCGTGGAACGCGACACCCGGGCCGCCTACGACATCCTGGTCCGGCCCAAAGGGACGCGCACGCCGTTGGAGGCGGAGCGCGGCCTGGTCCGGCCCAACTACCTCTCCGGCAGCTACGGCGGCATCACCCCCGCGCAGTACGACCGGGTCCGGGCCGTCGAGGGGGTGGACGTCGCCGCCCCGATCGCCATGCTCGGCTACTCCACCACGTCGATCGAGATGCCGCTCGACGTCACCGCGGCCGTCGACCCCGCGCTGGACCGGCAGCTCATCCGCATCGACCGCGAGTTCCTCGCCGAGCGCGGCCTGAGCCACGCGCCGGCCCAGCCCACCTACGTGTACGTCACCACGCATCCGCTGCGCTACCCGGTCATCGGCGACGAGTACTACCCGGACGCGGTGCGCTACACCGACGGGCGGACGTACGACACCAACGACTGCGGGCTGCTGCCCCGGGAGGTGCTGCCGGGTGGGCGTACCGCGCCCCTCTGCGACCTGCGCGTCGAGCAGTCGAACGGGTTGCAGGACGTCAGCGAACGGCAACTGTGGAAGGTGGAGACGTTCCGGATGCTGCCCGGTGGGCGCTTCGAGCGGCCGGCGACCGAGGGCGTCACCAACCTCGACGCCCCCGCCGTCCCGGCTTCCCGCGTGACCGTGACGGTGCGCCTGACCGTGCCGTTCCTGCTCGCCGCCGTCGACCCCGGCGCCGAGCAGAAACTGGTCGGCCTCGACGCCGCGGTGGTCACCGGCCGGCCGCTCACCGCCACCGACACCACAGTGGTGACCCGGGAGCGCGGCCTGTCCAGCCGGACGCTGCCGGTGCTCGCCACCAGCCGCCCGTTCCTCGACGGCGCGATCCGGGCCAGCTACACCCGCCTGCCGCTGGACCGCACCATCGCCGGCGTGCCGCCCCGGGAGCTGGCCGGACGACTGCGTGGCGTACCGGCCACCCCGGCCGGTGGCACGCAACGGGACGCGCTGAGCGCCTACCGGGCCCAACTCGCCGCCGGGCTCGGTCCGCGTACCTGCTGCCACGGCCAGTTGCAGGTCGTCGTGCAGCCGGGGCAGGCCGGCTACGACCGGCTGCCCGACGGCGCGCTGCGGGTCCGCCCGGCGCCCGCCGACCCGGCCGTGTACGGCGACTCGCAGGATCTGGTCACGCTGCCCCGACCGTGGCTCAGCGAGGACACCGGCTACCGGCCGCTGACCCAGCTCCGGTTGGGTCGTGGCGACCGGGACGCCCGGCAGTGGCAGGCCGTGGGGCTCTTCGACCCGGAGAAACTGACCGGCTTCAGCGACCTGGGCAAGGTGCCGCTGGAGACGTACGAGCCGCCGCGCGCCGACGGGGCCGACGACCGCAGCCGCGCGGCGTTGGGCGGGCGACCGCTGGAGCCGAGCGGCAACCCGGCCGGGTACCTGTCCGCGCCGCCGCTGCTGCTCACCAGCCTGTCCAGCGTGCCCGGGCTGCTCTCGGCCGGCAGCAGCCCGCAGCGCACCGCGCCGATCAGCGCGATCCGGGTCCGGGTGGCCGACGTGGACGGTTGGAGCGAGCGGTCCGCCGAGCGGGTCCGGCTGATCGCCGAGAAGATCGCCACCACCACCGGCCTCGACGTGGACATCACGCTCGGCTCCTCCCCCGCCCCGCAGACCGTCGAGCTGCCGGCCGGCGCGTTCGGCCGCCCCGACCTGCGGCTGACCGAGAACTGGTCGGCCCTCGGCGTCGCCTCGGTCATCACCCGCGCGGTCGACCGGAAGAGCGCCGTGCTGTTCGCGCTGGTGCTGGTGGTCTGCGCGCTCTTCCTCGGCAACGCGGTCACCGCCGCCGTCCGGGACCGCCGGTCCGAGCTTGCGGTCCTGGCCTGCCTCGGCTGGCCGGCGCGTCGCATCGGCGCACTCGTGCTCGGCGAGGTCGCCACGCTCGGCCTGGTAGCCGGGCTGCTCGCGGTCGGCCTGGCCGTCCCGCTCGGCCGCGCCCTCGACATCGACGTCGACTGGCGGCGGGCGCTGCTCGCCGTACCGGTGGCCCTGCTGCTGGCGCTGGTCGCGGGCCTGGCGCCCGCGCTGCGGGCCGCACGCGCCCACCCGGCCGCCGCGCTGCGCCCACCGGTGGCCGGCACGTTCCGGGCCCGCCGGTCCCGGAGCATCGCCGGGATGGCACTGGTCAACCTGGCCCGCGTCCCCGGGCGCACGCTGCTCGGCGCCGCCGCGCTCGCCATCGGCGTCGCCGCGCTCACAGTGGTCGGCGCCGTCGGCTACGCGTTCCGCGGCGCGGTCGTCGGCAGCCTGCTCGGCGACACCGTGTCGTTGAGCGTGCGCGGCGCGGACACGCTCGCCGCGGTGGCCACCGTGCTGCTCGGCGCCGCCGCCGTCGCCGACGTGCTCTACCTGGACGTCCGGGACCGGGCCACCGAGCTGGCCACGCTGCGGGCCACCGGCTGGACCGACGGCGCGCTGGCCCGCCTGATCGGCTACCAGGCGCTGTTCCTCGGTGGGCTGGGCGCGACCGCCGGCGCCGGGCTCGGCCTGGCTGGCGCGGCCTGGCTGGTCGGTGACGTGCCGGCCGCCCTGGTGACCGTCGCGGCCCTGGTCGCCCTGGCCGGGGTGCTGCTCACCTGTCTCGCGGCGCTCGTCCCGGCCGGACTGCTGCGCCGCCTGCCCACCGCGCGACTACTGGCCGAGGAGTGACAATGGAACCGAGCACCGGAAGCACCGTGCGGGCGGAGGGGCTGGTCCGCGCGTTCGGCGCCGGCACCGAGCGGCTCACCGCCGTCGACGACGTCTCCCTGGAGATCGCGGGCGGTTCGGTGGTGGCGCTGACCGGGCCGAGCGGCTCCGGCAAGTCCACCCTGCTGCACCTGATCGGCGCGATCGAGCGGGCCGACCGGGGCCGGCTGACGGTGGACGACGTCGAGGTCACCGCGCTGCGCCGGGCCGCGCTGGCCCGCTACCGGCAGCGGGTCGGCTTCGTCTTCCAGCGCTACCACCTGCTGCCGGCGCTGACCGTGCTGGACAACGTGATCGCCCCGGTGCTGCCGCTGCGGGCCGGTCGCGCCGACCATCCGGCCCGGGCCCGGGAGCTGCTGGCGGCCGTCGGGCTGGCCGGCCGGGAGCGGGCACTGCCGGCCCAGCTCTCCGGCGGTCAGCAGCAGCGGGTCGCCATCGCCCGGGCGCTGATGGGCCGGCCCCGGCTGCTGCTGGCCGACGAGCCCACCGGCAACCTGGACTCCACCACCGGCGCGCAGATCCTCGACCTGCTGCTCGACCTGCGGGACCAGCACGCCATGACGATCCTGCTGGCCACGCACGAGCGGGCCGTCGCCGCCCGGTGCGACCGGTTGATCCGGCTCGGCGACGGCCGGATCGTCGAGGACCTCGACCTCACCGCCGGCGAGGACCCGGCCGACACGTTCGACCGGGCCACCCGGCTGCGGCTCTGACCGGCCGCCGGCCGGTCACGCGACCGGGCCGCGGCTCCGATCCCGCGGTACGCGGGCCGGCCCGGTCAGGCGACTACCCGGACGCCCGATCAGGCGACCGGGCTGGCGGTGCGAACGTGCTCGGCGATGCGCTCGGCGACCGCGCGTGCGGTGTCCTCGGTGGCCGCCTCGACCATCACCCGCACCAGCGGCTCGGTGCCGGACGGGCGCAGCAGCACCCGGCCGGTCTCGCCCAGCTCGGCCTCGGCCCGCTCGACCTCGGCGCGGACGGCCGGCGCGGCGGCGCCCACGGTCCGGTCGCCCACCGGCACGTTGATCAGCACCTGGGGCAGCTTGGTGACCACGGCGGCCAGCTCGGCCAGGGAGGCGCCGGTGGCCGCCATCCGGGCCATCAGGTGCAGGCCGGTGAGCACGCCGTCGCCGGTGGTGGCGAACGCGGGCAGCACGATGTGGCCGCTCTGCTCACCGCCCAGCGCCAGGCCGGAGGCGCGCAGTTCCTCCAGCACGTACCGGTCACCGACCTTGGTCTCGACCAGCCGGATGCCGTGCGCGGACATGGCCAGCCGCAGGCCGAGGTTGCTCATCACGGTGGCGACCAGGGTGTCCTGGGTCAGCTCGCCGGCGTCCCGCATGGCCAGCGCGAGGATCGCCATCACCTGGTCGCCGTCGACCTCCGCGCCGTCGGCGCTGACCGCGACGCACCGGTCGGCGTCGCCGTCGTGGGCGAGGCCGAGATGCGCGCCGTGCTCGACCACTGCGGCGCGCACCGCGTCGAGGTGGTTGGAGCCGCACCCGTCGTTGATGTTGAGGCCGTCCGGCTCGGCGTGGATGGCGATGACCTCGGCGCCGGCCTCCTGGTAGGCCACCGGGGCCACGTCGGCCGCCGCGCCGTTGGCGCAGTCCACCACGACCTTGATCCCGTCGAGCCGGTGCGGCACGGTGCCGACCAGGTGCTGGACGTAGTGGTCCGCCCCGTCGAGCAGGTCGTTCACCCGGCCGACCCCGGCGCCGACCGGCCGGTCCCAGGCGGTGGTGGCGTTCGCCTCGACGGCCGCCTCGATCCGCATCTCGATCTCGTCGGGCAGCTTGTGCCCGCCGGCGGCGAAGAGCTTGATGCCGTTGTCCGGCATCGGGTTGTGCGAGGCGGAGAGCATCACGCCCAGGTCGGCCTTGATCTCGGCGGTGAGGAACGCCACCGCCGGGGTGGGCAGCACACCCACCCGCACCACGTTGGCGCCGGCGCTGGTCAGGCCGGCGACCACCGCCGCCTCCAGCATCTCGCCGCTGGCCCGGGTGTCCCGGCCCACCACCGCGAGCGGCGGATGACTCCGGTCGGTCTCGGCCAGTGTGTGGGCCGCGGCCACCGCGACCGCGAGCGCCAACTCCGGGGTGAGATCCGCGTTCGCCCGCCCGCGTACGCCGTCCGTGCCGAACAACCGGCCCATACCCGCCAACCTCCGTGGAACTGCCGTTGAGGAGAGAAACGCGGAACGGCCGGGCCGCCCCCACAGAAGGGAGGCGGACCCGGCCGTCCGTCAGAAGTACAAGACGCTGGTGATCAGCGCTTCGAGTACTGGGGAGCCTTACGGGCCTTCTTGAGGCCGTACTTCTTGCTCTCCTTGACCCGGGCGTCACGGGTCAGGAAGCCGGCCTTCTTCAGGGCCGGACGGTCGTCGGGCTCGTTGACGATCAGCGCCCGGGCGATGGCGAGCCGCAGCGCGCCGGCCTGGCCGGTGGTGCCGCCGCCCCGCAGGTTGGCGATCACGTCGAACGCCTCGGGCTTCTCGGCGGTGACCAGCGGGTCCTTGATGAGCTGCTGGTGCACCTTGCTCGGGAAGTAGGCCTCGAGGTCGCGGCCGTTGCAGGTGATCTTGCCGCTGCCCGGGATGATCCGGACCCGGACGATGGCTTCCTTGCGACGGCCCACGGTCTGGATCGGGCGGTCACCGCGGGGCGCGCGCGCGACGGGCGCCGGCGCCTCGGTGGCCTCGGGGGCGACCTCGGTCTCGGTGATGTCGGTCATGCTGCTTCCTTCGCCCGCGCTCACTGCGCGATCTGCTTGATCTCGAACGGCGCCGGCTGCTGCGCGCCGTGCGGGTGCTCGGCACCGGCGTAGACCTTCAGCTTCTTGAGAATCTGACGGCCCAGCTTGTTGTGCGGGAGCATGCCCTTCACGGCCAGCTCGATGGCCCGCTCGGGCCGCTTGGTGAGCAGCTCGTCGTAGCCGACCCGCTTCAGACCACCCGGGTAACCGGAGTGGCGGTAAGCGACCTTGGTCTGGCGCTTGTTGCCGGTCAGCGCGACCTTGCCCGCGTTCACGATGACGACGAAGTCGCCCGTGTCGACGTGCGGCGCGAAAGTCGGCTTGTGCTTGCCACGCAGCAGCGTGGCGGCGTGGGTCGCCAGGCGGCCCAGCACGACATCAGAGGCGTCGATGACGTGCCACTGACGCTCGATCTCACCCGGCTTCGGGCTGTACGTACGCACAGGTCTACCTTGTCTCGTCGTCGGTCTGGGGTCGCGCGCCGAGGTAACCGGGGCTTCCCAGTCGAACCAGCGCGCACGAACGACCAAGCGTACCTGATGCGGCACGCCTAAGAATGTCGTACAACAGCAGGCAACGATACCCGGCTGCCCGGTGGCAGGTCAAAACGGGGTCGCCCCGCGCTCGACCTGCGCCTGCGCGTGGCGCCTGTCACACGCCGGCCAGCCTACCCGGCCCCGGTCGCAGGTACACCGCCCAGGTCACCAGGAAGCACAACGCGTACCAGCCGACGAACGCCAGGTAGGCGGCGTCGGCGGTGCCGGAGGTCAGGAACGACTGCCGGAACGCCACGTTCACCAGCACCCCGCCGGACGCGCCCACCGCGCCGGCGATGCCGATCAACGCGCCGGCCAGGCGCCGCGCCCGCCGCTGCGCCGCCTCC
Organism: Micromonospora sp. DT227; assembly: GCF_049841835.1. Taxonomy (NCBI): domain Bacteria; kingdom Bacillati; phylum Actinomycetota; class Actinomycetes; order Micromonosporales; family Micromonosporaceae; genus Micromonospora; species Micromonospora sp. DT227. The sequence continues at coordinate 532,604 of NZ_JBNCLA010000002.1, forward strand.
CGGTCCCCGGTCAGCTCGGCCTCGGTGACGGCCCGGGCCCGGAAGATCGCCGGGATCATCTTGTACGTCGAGCCGTTGCCGATCCCGGAGAACACGAAGAGCGCCAGGAACCCGGCCAGGTAGAGCGGGAAGGACCGGTCCCGGGCGGCGTACAGCACCAGCCCGGCGCCGCCGGCCATCGCGACGAAGTTCCAGAACGTGACGCGCGCCCCACCGAGCCGGTCGGCGAGCTGGCCACCGACCGGCCGGACCAGCGAGCCGACCAACGGCCCGAGGAAGGTCAGCCAGGCGGCGTCGACCGGGGTCGGGAACCGGTCGGCGAACTGGAGCTGGAGCACCTGACCGAAGGCGAAGCCGAAGCCGATGAACGAGCCGAACGTGCCGACGTAGAGCAGCGACATCACCCAGGTGTGCGGGTCACGGGCCGCCGCGCGCAGCGCGCCCGGCTCGTTGCGCGCCCCCGGGACGTTGTCCAACCACCGCGCCGCGGCCAGCGCGGCGAGCACGATCAGCGGCAGGTAGACGGCCGGCACGAGCCAGGGGTACGCGGCCCCCACGGTGGCCAGCACCGCCAGCCCGACGAGCTGCACCGCCGGTACGCCGAGGTTGCCGCCGCCGGCGTTGAGCCCGAGCGCCCGCCCCTTGAGCCGGTCCGGGAAGAACAGGTTGATGTTCGCCATCGAGGAGGCGAAGTTGCCGCCGCCCACGCCGGACAGGCAGGCCAGCACCATCAGCGTGGCGTACGACACGCCGGGCCGGATCAGCACCGCCATCGGCACCGCCGGCACCAGCAGCAGCAACACGCTGACGATGGTCCAGTTCCGGCCGCCGAACCGGGCCACCGCCAGCGTGTACGGCAGCCGCAGCACCGCGCCCAACGCGGCCGGCACGGCGGTGAGCAGGAACTTCCCGGCCGGGTCGATGCCGTAGCCGGGGCCGAGGAAGAGCACGGTCACCGACCAGAGGCTCCACACCGAGAAGCCGACGTGCTCGGCGAAGATCGACGCCCACAGGTTGCGTCGGGCGATCCGGGCGCCGCCGGCGGCCCAGAACGCCGGGTCCTCCGGACGCCAGTCGGTGATCGGTCCCGGGCGGCCGGTGGCGGCCGGCGCCGGGGGCGCGGTCGGGGTCGGGGCTGAAGCGAGCGTGCTCACGGCGACTCCTCCTCGTCGGTGACGAGGAGGACGCTAGGAGCGGGCGGTTTCCCCGGGGTGCCCCGCGCGCGTCGGGCCGGAAACGGCTACCGCACGTCCGCCGGACCGCAACGGTGAGATCGTCACAGCTCCTGGAGGATCCGCAGCGCCCGGCCGACCCGCTGCATGGTCTCGGCGTCCGCCACGTCCACGCACTCGGTGAACCACTTCTTCATCGGCGAGGAGAGCCGGTCGGGCATCACCACGAAGCCGCCCGTGCGCACCGCGAGCGGCGAGTCGCGCAGCAGCGACTCCTCGACCACCTCGGCCACCATCACGATCGGCACGTCGGTGGCGTTGTAGACGTCGGAGCTGATGACCAGGCCGTACCGTTCCCGGGCGCCGGAGATGCGCCAGACCTCGCCCCTACGCAGCACGCGGACGCCCGCCGCCGAACAGGGCGTCGTCGACCATCGCGGCCTCCTGGGCGTCGGCCAGGGCGGCGGATTCCAGGTCCAGGCCGGCCCGGCTGACCGCGGCGGCGTGCGCGGTGAAGACCTCGCGCAGCGCCTTCTCCCGGGCGGCCCGGTCCATCCAGGCGGAGAGGGAGAGCCCTTCCCGCTTGGCGAACCGGCGCGCCTCCTCGATGGTCTCGTCGGAGAACGACAGTGTCACCTTGGCGGTCATGCCGAGCAGAATACCCACCGGTATGACCGCCAGTCATCCCCGCTCGCGCGGACCGGTGAACCGGACACGACAATGCCTTCCGACCTTTGGGAATCGCGTAGATCTTGGTACGAAATGGCCCCTGGCGGGGCCATTTCGTACCAAGATCTGAACTTCGGCCGCGTCGGTCACTCGGAGACGGGACGGTGGCCGCCGAAGACGGCGAAGCGCCATTCCTTGAAGAAGCAGTCCACGTCCGTCAGGCCGGCCTCGCCGAGCCAGCGACACTGGTCGGCCACCGTGGCCGGCCGGTCGTAGCGCATCCGTTCCCGGGAGGCGGCGATCTCGTCGGCGTCGGAGCCCAACTCCGTGATCCGCGCCGTCCACACCTCGTCGTAGCGCCGGTCCAGCGCCGGGGTGGGGCCGGCCACCTGCTCGGCGTTGACGAACACACCGCCGGGCACGAGCGCGTCCGCCGCCCGGCGGTAGAGCGCCCGCTTGCCGTCGTCGTCGAGGTGGTGGATGGCCAGCGCGGAGACCACCGCGTCGTAGCGGCCGGCGGGCAGCGGGTCGGCCAGGTCGGCGTGGACCGTGCGGTGCGGCACCCCGCGGGCGGTCAGGTGGCCGGTGGCGACCGCGAGCATGGCGGGCGCGCCGTCCACAAGCGTCAGTCGGACGCCGGGGAGCGCCGCGGACAGCAGCAGGGAGAGCAGGCCGGTGCCCGCGCCCAGGTCCAGCACCTCGGGGGTACGCCCGGCGGCCAGCGCGGCCCGCAGCGGCGGCGCGGCCACCTCGATCGCGGTGCCGTAGAACGCGTCGAAGCAGGGCACCAGCCGGCGTCGGGCCTCGTCGTAGCGGCCGGCCACGGCGTCGAAAGCATCCGTCACACGCACATCTGCCTCCCATTTTGTGGGACGATTTTCTCACATTCTAGACCAGTCGATCCGCTCCGTCAGCCCGTGCGGTGTGAGGCGCTCTTGACAGGACCGAAACAGAAGGGACCCGGGCCGGAAACCGCCCGGCGGCACGCTTTTCCGACATGACAGACGGTGCACGCGTGGCGACGCGATCGGGGGTGCTCCCCCGGGAGGCGGCCACGCACTGCCCGTACTGCGCGTTGCAGTGCGGCATGGTGCTGCGCGGGACCGGCGACGGCGTCGAGGTCGCCGCGCGGGACTTCCCCACCAACCGGGGCGGGCTCTGCCAGAAGGGCTGGACCGCCGCCGAGCTGCTCGACCACCCGGAGCGGCTCACCACGCCGCTGCTGCGCGACCGGCCCGGCGGCGAGCTGCGCCCGGCGGGCTGGGACGAGGCGCTCGACCGGGTCGCCGCCGGCCTGCACACGGTCCGCGACCGGTACGGCCCGGACGCGGTCGCGGTCTTCGGCGGCGGCGGGCTGACCAACGAGAAGGCGTACGCGCTGGGCCGGTTCGCCCGGGTGACGCTGCGCACCCGGCACATCGACTACAACGGACGCTGGTGCATGTCGTCGGCCGCCGCGGCCGGCAACCGCGCCTTCGGCGTCGACCGGGGCCTGCCGTTCCCGCTCGCCGACCTGGGCCGGGCGGACACGCTGCTGCTGGTCGGCGCGAACCCGGCCGAGACCATGCCGCCGCTGATGCGGCACGTCGCCGACCAGCGGCAGCGCGGCGGCCGGCTGATCGTGATCGACCCCCGGGCCACCGCCACCGCCCGCCAGGCCGACCTGCACCTGCAACCGCTGCCCGGCACCGACCTGGCGGTGGCCAACGCGCTGCTGCACATCGCGCTCACCGAGGGCCTCGTCGACCGGGCGTACGTCGCGGCGCGTACCACCGGGTTCGACGAGGTCCGGCGCACCGTCGCCGGCTGCTGGCCGGCGGAGGTGGAGCGCCTCTCCGGGGTGCCGGTGGCCGACCTGGAGGCCGCCGCCCGCGCGCTGGCCGGCGCGGACCGCGCGATCATCCTCACCGCCCGGGGGGCCGAGCAGCACGCCAAGGGCGTCGACACGGTCACCGCCTTCATCAACCTGGCGCTCGCGCTCGGCCTGCCCGGCCGACCCGGCTCCGGCTACGGCTGCCTGACCGGGCAGGGCAACGGGCAGGGCGGACGCGAGCACGGGCAGAAGGCCGACCAGCTCCCCGGCTACCGGCGGATCGACGACCCGGCGGCCCGGGAGCACGTGGCCGGCGTGTGGGGCGTCGACCCGGCGACGCTGCCCGGCCCGGGGGTGCCCGCCTACCAACTGCTCGACTCGCTCGGCACCCCGTCCGGGCCGCGGGCGCTGCTGGTGTTCGGCTCCAACCCGGTCGTCTCCGCGCCGCGCGCGGCCCGGATCGAGTCCCGGCTGCGCGACCTCGACCTGCTCGTGGTCGCCGACCTGCTCCGCTCGGAGACGGCCGAGCTGGCCGACGTGGTGCTGCCGGTGACCCAGTGGGCCGAGGAGGACGGCACGATGACCAACCTGGAGGGACGGGTGCTGCGCCGTCGCGCGTTCCGCCCGCCACCCGCCGGCGTCCGCACCGACCTGGAGATCCTCGCCGCGCTGGCCGCCCGCCTGACCGGCGGCGCACCGCTGCCGACCGACCCGCGGACGGTGTTCGAGGAGCTGCGGCGCGCCTCGGCCGGCGGCCCGGCCGACTACGCCGGGATCACCTGGGACCGGATCGACGCCGACGACGGCGTGTTCTGGCCATGCCCGGACGTCGACGGACCGGACCGGCCCCGCCTCTTCCCCGACCGGTTCCCCACCCCGGACGGCCGGGCCCGGTTCCACCCGGTGACCCACCGCCCGGCCGCCGAGCCGGTCTGCGCCGAATATCCGCTGCACTTCACCACCGGCCGGGTCCTGGCGCAGTACCAGTCCGGCACGCAGACCCGACGGGTCGCCGCGTTGCGCCGGGCCGCGCCGGGCGGCTTCGTCGAGCTGCACCCCGACCTGGCCGCCCGGCTCGGCGTGACCGACGGGACGCCGGTACGGGTGGTCTCCCGCCGGGGCGAGCTGCGCGCGCCGGCCCGACTCAGCCCGGCGATCCGGCCGGACACCGTCTTCGCCCCGTTCCACTGGCCCGGCGCGGCCCGCGCCAACTCGGTCACCAACGACGCGCTCGACCCGGTCTCCGGGATGCCCGAGTTCAAGATCTGCGCGGTCCGGGTGGAGCGGGCATGACCGGGCGCGTCGTCGTCGTCGGGTACGGCATGGCCGGGGCCCGGCTCGCCGCCGAGCTGCACGCGCGGGGCGGGGACCGGCGGATCACCGTGCTCGGGGCGGAGCCGCACCGGGCGTACAACCGGATCATGCTCTCCACGCTGCTCGCCGGGAAGATCGGCGAACCGGACGTGGAACTGGTCGAGGCGCTCGGTCCACGGGTGGACGTGCGGATCGGCTCGTCGGTCTCCGCCGTCGACCGGGCGGCCCGGGAGGTCCGCACCGCCGACGGCGGCCGGTACGGCTACGACCATCTGGTGCTGGCCACCGGCAGCCGGGCCGCGGTGCCACCACTGCCCGGGCTCGACCCGCTGCCCGACCGGGTGGTCCCGTTCCGCACGCTCGCCGACTGCCGGCGGATCCTCGACGTCGCCCGGGACGCACGTCGCGCCCTGGTGCTCGGCGGCGGGCTGCTCGGGCTGGAGGCGGCCCGGGGCCTCGCCGCCCGGGGCCTCGACGTGACGGTGGTCCACCCGCACGGGCACCTGATGGAACGGCAGCTCGACCCGACCGCCGGGGCGGTCCTCGCGGGCACGCTGACCGGGCTCGGCGTCCGGGCCCGGCTCGGCGTGCCGGCGACCCGGGTGACCGCCGACGCCGACGGCGTCCGGCTCCACCTGGCCGACGGCGAGCCGCTCGCGGCCGACCTGCTGGTGCTCTGCTGCGGCGTACGCCCGGACACCGCGCTGGCCCGGGCGGCCGGGCTCGCCGTCGACCGGGGCGTGGTGGTGGACGACCGGATGCGGACCAGCGACCCGCGTATCTCGGCGGTGGGCGACTGCGCCCAGCACGACGGGACGCTGACCGGGCTGGTCGCGCCGGCCTGGACGCAGGCGCGCGTGGTGGCCGACGTGCTGACCGGGGACGACGAGGCGGCCCGCTACCGGCCCCGACCGACGGTGACCCGGCTGAAGGCGGCCGGCATCGACCTGGCCGCGATGGGCGACCTGGCCGGGACCGGCGACCCGGACGGGACCGGCCCGGTCGAGGAGCTGACGTTCGCCGACCCGGCCCGCGGCACGTACGCCCGGCTGCGGATCCGCGACGAGCGGCTGACCGGCGCGATCCTGCTCGGCGACAACCCGGCGGTCGGCACCGTGGTGCAGCTCTTCGACCGGGGCGCGCCGGTGCCCGCGGACCGGCGCGCGCTGCTGCTCGGCCGCGCGGTCGGCGCACCGGCCGAGCCGGCCGCGTCCCCGGCGCTGATGCCGGACGCGGCCGTCGTGTGCCGGTGCAACGACGTGACCAGGGGCGCGCTGGTGGCGGGCTGGCGGGCCGGCGCCCGGAGCGTCGCGGCGCTGTCCGCCGCGACCCGGGCCGCCACCGGTTGTGGTGGCTGCCGCGACGCGGTGACCGGCATCGCCGCCTGGCTCGCCGAGGCGGACCCGCCGACAACCGACGAGGTACGCGAGACGGATGCGGATCGGGAGGCGGTGCAGGTGTCATGAGCGAGCGAATCAGCAGGCTCAGCGCGACCGTGCCTCATGGCGGCACGCAGCGAAGCGGAGTGCCGTCATGAGCGAGCGGATCAGCAGGCTGGTGGTGGTCGGCAACGGCATGGTCGGGCAGCGCTTCGTGGAGGCGCTGCGGGCCCGCGACCGGGACGGGAGGTGGCGGGTCACCGTGCTGGCCGAGGAACGGCGCCCGGCGTACGACCGGGTGCGGCTCTCGGCGGTCTTCGACGGCGTCGACGCGGACGAGTTGAGCCTGCACACCCCCGACGACGGCGTGGAGCTGCGGCTGGGCGAGCCGGCCACCGGCGTGGACCGGGCGCGACGGGTGGTGACCACGGCGACCGGCGAGCACCCGTACGACGCGTTGGTGCTGGCCACCGGCTCGTACGCGTTCGTCCCGCCGGTCGACGGCACCGACCTGCCGGGCGTCTTCGTCTACCGGACGCTCGACGACCTGGCCGCGATCCGGGCACACGCCGGGGGCCGGCGGACCGGCGCGGTGATCGGCGGCGGCCTGCTCGGCCTGGAGGCGGCCAACGCGTTGCGCCTGCTGGGGCTCGCCACCAGCGTGGTCGAGTTCGCGCCCCGGCTGATGCCGGTGCAGGTGGACGACGCCGGCGGGGCGATGCTGCGGCGCTACGTGGAGGAGCTGGGCGTCACCCCGTACCTCGGGGTGGCCACCACGGCGCTGCGCCCCGGACCGGACGGCACGGTGGCCGCGCTGGACCTCGCGGACGGCCGCACGGTCGACGCGGAGCTGGTGGTGGTCGCGGCCGGGATCCGGCCCCGGGACGAGCTGGCCCGCGCCGCCGGGCTGCCGCTGGGCCCACGCGGCGGGGTGCTTGTGGACGCGGCGTGCCGGACCGCCGACGAGCGGATCTGGGCGGTCGGCGAGTGCGCGGCGGTGGAGGGCGTCTGCCACGGTCTGGTCGCGCCCGGGTACGCGACCGCCGAGGTGGTCGCCGACCGGCTGCTCGGCGGCGCGGCCACGTTCCCCGGGGCGGACACCGCGACCAAGCTGAAGCTGCTCGGCGTGGACGTGGCCTCGTTCGGCGACGCGCACGGCGTCACCGCCGGCTGCCTCGACGTGACGTACACCGACCCGGCCACCCGCTCGTACGCGAAGCTGGTCCTCTCCGACGACGCGCGGACGCTGCTCGGTGGCGTGCTGGTCGGCGACGCGAGCGCCTACCCGACGTTGCGGGCGAGCGTCGGCGGCCCGCTGCCCGGTCCCCCGCTGGCGCTGCTGGCCCCGGCCGGCGGCCCGGGGGCCGGGGCCGGCGCGTTGCCGGCCGCCGCGCAGGTCTGCTCCTGCAACGCGGTGACCCGGGCCGACCTGGACGCGGCGATCGCCGGCGGGGCGACCGACGTGCCGGCGCTGAAGGCGTGCACCCGGGCCGGCACGAGCTGCGGCTCCTGCGTGCCGATGCTGAAGCAGTTGCTGGACGCCGCCGGGGTGCGGCAGTCCACCGCGCTCTGCGAGCACTTCGACCTGAGCCGCCAGGAGCTGTTCGACCTGGTCCGGGTGCGGGGCATCGGCACGTTCTCCCGGTTGGTCGCCGAGCACGGGCGCGGACGCGGCTGCGACATCTGCAAGCCGGTGGTGGCCTCGATCCTCGCCTCGCTCGGCACCGGGCACGTGCTGGACGGCGAGGCGGCGTCCCTCCAGGACACCAACGACCACTTCCTGGCCAACCTGCAACGCGACGGCAGCTACTCGGTGGTGCCCCGGATCCCCGGCGGCGAGATCACCCCGGAGAAGCTGATCGCGATCGGCGAGGTGGCGCGGGACTTCCAGCTCTACACCAAGATCACCGGCGGGCAGCGGATCGACCTGTTCGGCGCGCGGGTCGACCAGCTCCCGCAGATCTGGCGCCGGCTGGTCGACGCCGGCTTCGAGTCCGGGCACGCGTACGGCAAGGCGCTGCGCACGGTGAAGTCCTGCGTCGGGGACACCTGGTGCCGGTATGGCGTGCAGGACTCGGTCGGGCTGGCCATCGCGTTGGAGCTGCGCTACCGGGGCCTGCGCGCGCCGCACAAACTGAAGTCGGCGGTCTCCGGCTGCGCCCGGGAGTGCGCCGAGGCGCGCGGCAAGGACTTCGGCGTCATCGCCACCGAGACCGGGTGGAACCTGTACGTCGGCGGCAACGGCGGCTTCCGGCCCCGGCACGCCGACCTGTTCGCCACCGACCTGAGCACCGAGGAGCTGGTCACACTCATCGACCGGTTCCTCATGTACTACGTGCGCACCGCGGACCGGTTGCAGCGGACGGCCGCCTGGATCGAGGCCATGGACGGCGGCCTCGACCACCTCCGGTCGGTGCTGGTGGACGACGCGCTGGGGCTCTGCGCCGACCTCGACGCCGCGATGGCCCGGCACGTCGACGGGTACTCCGACGAGTGGCGGGACGTGCTGGAGGACCCGGAACGGCTGCGCCGCTTCACCTCGTTCGTCAACGCGCCGGACGTGCCGGACCCGTCCATCACCTTCGCGGTGGAGCGGGGCCAGCCGGTGCCGGCGCGCGGTGCGCCACCGGGCGGGGCGGGCCGGCGGCAGCCCGTCGTGCTGGGCCTGCCGGAGGTACGCCGATGAGCCCGACCGTGACGCTGGGCTGGACGCCGGTCTGCCCGCTGGACCGGCTCGACCTCGACCGGGGCGTGGCGGCGCTCGTGGACGGCGTGCAGGTCGCGCTCTTCCGCACCGTCGGCGGGCTGTTCGCGGTGGACAACCTGGACCCGGTGGGCGGCGCGTACGTGATGTCGCGGGGCCTGGTGGGCAGCCGGGGCGGGGTGCCGACGCTCGCCTCCCCCCTGCACAAGCAGGTGTACGACCTCACCACCGGGCACTGCCTGGACCTGCCCGGGGTGACGCTGCGGCGGCACCGGGTGCGCTGCCGGGACGGCCTGGTCGAGGTGCGGCTGCGGCAGGAGGAGTGAATGCGGGACGAACTGGCGGGCTTCACCATCGGGGTCACCGCGGACCGGCGGCGCGACGAGCTGGCCGCGTTGTTCCAGCGGCGCGGCGCCCGGGTGGTGCTCGCCCCGGCGCTGCGGATCGTGCCGCTGGCCGACGACACCGACCTGCGCGAGGCGACCCGGGCCTGCCTGGCGCACCCGCCGGACGTGCTGATGGCCAACACCGGCATCGGGATGCGGGGCTGGCTGGAGGCGGCCGAGGGCTGGGGGCTGGCCGAGCCGCTGCGGGACACGCTCACCCGGGCGTACGTGGTGTCCCGCGGGCCGAAGGCGACCGGGGCGATCCGCGCGGCCGGGCTGCGTGAGCACTGGTCGCCCGCCTCGGAGTCCTGCGACGAGGTGGTCGAGCACCTGGTCCGGCGCGGCGTGGCCGGCCAGGTGGTGGCGCTGCAACTGCACGGCGACCGGCAGCCGGAGTGCACCGAGGCGCTTGTCGCGGCCGGGGCCACGGTGATCGAGGTGCCGGTCTACCGGTGGGCGCCACCGGCCGACCCGGCGCCGCTGCACCGGCTCATCGACCTGGTCGCCGGCCGGCTGGTCGACGCCGTCACGTTCACCTCCGCCCCGGCGGCCGAGGCGCTGCTGCGGGCCGCCGGGGACCGGACCGAGACGGTGCTGGCGGCGTTGCGCGGCGACGTGCTGGCCGGGTGCGTGGGCACGGTCACCGCCGAACCGCTGGTGCGGCGTGGGGTGCCGGTCAGCGCGCCGAGCCGGGCCCCCGGCGGCGCGCCGGTGCCGCCCCTCGTCGAGGAGCTGCCCCGCCGCACGGTCTCGGTGAAGGCGGCGGGGCACGTGCTCACGTTGCGCGGTCACGCCGCGGTGGTGGACGGGGAGCTGCGCCAGTTGGCGCCGGCCCCGATGGCCGTGCTGCGGGCGCTGGCCGCGTCGCCCGGGAAGGTACTCTCCCGCACCGCGCTGCTGCGCACGCTGCCCCGGGGCGCTGACGAACACGCCGTCGAGATGGCGGTGGCCCGGCTGCGGGTGGGGCTGCGAGCGCCCCGGGTGGTGCAGACCGTGGTGAAGCGCGGCTACCGCCTCCGGGTGGACTGAGCCGGCTCAGCTCCGGCGGGCGTCGCGTGCCCCGCCCGCGCCGCCGACCTCCAGGTCGACCAGGGCCAGCAGGAACGCCGAGGCGTGCCCGGCCTCGTCGTGGGCGATCTCGGCGAACAGGTCGGCCGCCTCGTCCTCGCCGACCGACGCCGCCTGCCGGGAGAAGGACGGGTACATGGTGGTCGCCTCGTAGATCTCGCCGTCGATGGCCGTGCGGAGGTTCGCCGCGTCGCCGCGGACCAGGCCGGCGAGCGTGGCCGCCTCGCTGAAGTGCTCGCCGAGTTCCTGACCGGCGGTGTTCTCCCAGAGCTGGGCCAGGCGAAGCCGACCGCCGTCACGGGCGTGCCGGGCGTAGAGCGTGTACTTCGCGTACGCGAACGCCTCGCCGTGGATGGTCGCCTCCAGGTTGGCCTGCGTCGCGCCGGAGCAGACCGGCCCACCGGCGGTGATCGGCACCGGCGAGACGGCCTCGCCGACCGGGACCCGCGCCCCGGATCCCGGATGGGTGATGGCGAACAGGGCGAGGCGGAACTGCGAGGCGTGCCTCGCCTCGTCGGCCGCCAGTTCGTCGAAGAGTCGGGCAGCCCGGGGGCACCGGTCGCGGCGGGCCTGCCGCGCGAACCCCGGGTAGACCACTGTCGCCTCGTGCCACTCGCCGGCGATCGACTCGCGCAGGTTCGCCACGTCCGAGCCGACGAAGTCGATCAGCGCCGCTTCCTCGGTGAAGTGCTCGTTCAGCTCGGTGGCGGCGGTGGCCGTGAACAGCTTGGCGATGCCGCCGTGGCCGTTACGCGCCGCCTCCGCCCCGTACGCCAGGTAGCTGGCGTACGCGAACGCCTCCCCCTGCATCGCCGTCAACGTGTTGGCCCGGGTGGTGTCGTTCGTCACCGCCGCCTGGGCGGGCGCCCCCACCAGGCCGACGCCGAGCACGGCACCGGCGGCCAGTGCGGTGATGCCTCTGACTGTGCGCATCGGATCCCCTCTCATCTGCGCACACTGTGAAAACTTCTTCACACAGCGTTATAGCGCTCGAGAGGATCCTAGGTTTTCCCAGCTCAGAGGCGCAGTAGCTGAGAATCGACGCGCCGGGTCAGCCCACCGAGGCCGGGTAGCCGTGCTCGGCCTGGAGCCGGAGCATGGCGTGCTCGACCACGGTCACCAACACCTGCTTGACCGAGTCCCGGTGCCGCGCGTCGCACATCACCAGCGGCACGTCCGGCGAGATGGCGAGCGCCTCCCGGATCTCCTCCAGTTCGTAGTGCGGCGCGTCGTCGAACCGGTTCAGCGCCACCACGTACGGCAGCTTGCGGTTCTCGAAGTAGTCCAGCGGCGCGAACGCGTCGGTGATCCGGCGCGTGTCCACCAGCACCGCCGCGCCCACCGCGCCCCGGATGATCTCGTCCCACATGAACCAGAAGCGGGTCTGGCCCGGCGTCCCGAAGAGATAGAGGATCAGGTCCTCGGCCATGGTGATGCGGCCGAAGTCCATGGCGACCGTGGTGGTCTCCTTGCCCGGCACCTTCGACGAGTCGTCGATGCCCACGCCGGCCGCTGTCATCAACGCCTCGGTGGTCAGCGGCTGGATCTCGGAGATCGCCCCGACCAGGGTGGTCTTACCCACCCCGAAGCCACCCGCGATCACGATCTTCGCGGAGATGATCTCCCGGCCGCGGCTCGCCCCGTCGGGGTCATAGTTCGCGAAGTCCACTTAGCACCCTTCCAAGCAGGTTCATCCGCGCCGCGAAGCCCGTCGCGGGAGCGGCACTGTGTAGCGTCAGCAGGCCCTCGGCCACCATGTCGGCGACCAGCACCCGGGTGACGCCCAGCGGCATCCGGGTGTAAGCGGCGATTTCCGCCAGCGACTGTGCCCGGCCTTCACAGACCGAGGAGATGCGGTATTTGTCGTGCCCGGCGAACCGCGCCTCGGCGGACTGGGTGGCCGTGCTCGACAGGACCGCCTCGAGCGCGATGTTCTGCAACGGCTCGGTGCGGCCGCGGGTGACCGCGTACGGTCGCACCAACGCGCCACGCGGATCACGTCGCGGTTCCATCTCGCGATCACCTCCCCTCGTACGGAGCCGGACCGGCTCCGGATCACCAGGTCAACAGAGCGTCACGAACGGACGGCGTCCCGCGGCAGCGGCACCAGCGCCTGACCGACCCGCTCCACCAGCAACGCCATCTCGTAGCCGACCTGCCCGACGTCGCAGCTACGGGCGGCGAGCACGGCCATCGACGAGCCGTCGCTGATGGACATCAGGAAGAGGTAGCCACTGTCCATCTCGATCACGGTCTGCAACACCCCGCCGGCGCTGAACATCCGCGCCGCGCCCTCGGTGAGGCTGACCACGCCGGAGGTGATCGCGGCGAGCTGGTCGGCCCGGTCCTGGGGCAGATCCCGGGAGGAGGCGAGGAGCAACCCGTCCGCGGACACCGCCACCACGTGCGCGATACCCGCCACACTGTCGGCGAAGTTGGTGAGCAACCAACCCATGTCCTGCATGGCCGCCGGCCTGTTCATCGGTTCGTCTCCTTGGTCGAGGTGCTGTTCGGGTCGGTGCCGGCCGTGCGGCCCCGCTGGACGCCACGGTGGTAGGCGGAGAGCAGACCCCGTACCTCGTCCGGCGTGCGTCGGCTGCGGTCCCGGCCGCTCTTCGGTTCGATCCCGCCCGGCACGAGCTGCGCCTGCGGCACCCGCTTGGGCAGGCCGGACCGGGTCGTGCCGCCGGTCGTGGGTTCCGCGGCCTGGCTGGCCCGGGACCAACCGTCGTCGGCCGCCGTCCGCCACGCCTCCGGGTCGATCGGCGGAGCCGGCGCGGGCTCCGGCGCGGGCGGGTTCACCGCCGGCGGCGCCGCCGCGGCGGGCGGTGTGGACGGGGCGGGCGGTGTGGACGGGGCCGCCGGCGGGCTGTACGCGGGCGGTGTGCTCAGCCCCGAAGCCTGTGCCCCCGGGGTTCGGGTGGGCAGCGGCGGCCGGGCCGCCGCGGCGTGCTGCGCCGGGGCAGGCGGCGCCGGGGCGGGCTGCGCCGCGGCGGGTGGCGGCTCGTCGAACCGGGGACGGGTGAAGATGGTGGTCTCGTCCTCTCCGTGCGAGCGGAACCAGACCGCCTCCATCTCCCGGAATATCGGCGCCTCGGCCGGCCGGTCCGGTCGGGCCACCACCGGCGCGGCCGGGGTGGCCGGGGTGGCCTCGACCGCCGGCGCGGCGGCGAACGGCTGGAAGGCCGACGGCGCGGGGTTGGTCGTCGTCGCCGTGTCGCCGTTCGGCGTCCGCTTGGGCAGCGGTTCGAGAGCCGGGTACGCGACCGTCGGACCCCCCGCCGACCAGCCCGTCTCCGGGGCCGGCGCGGCTGCGGGCGCGGCGGCGACCGGGGCGGCGGCGGGCACCGGAGGCAGCGAGCCGGGCATGCCGCCGAACTGCACGGCCGGCGCGGTGTCCCGCGCCTCGGCGGGCGCCTGCCACCGCGCGGGCGGCGGGGTGACCGTGCTGCGCCACTGGTCGGCCAGGGTGGCGGTGCCGCCCCGACCGGCACCGGCCAGCGCGTCGGCGGCACCGACCTGGCTGAGCGGCGACTGCTCGACGGCGAGCGGCTGGCGCGGCCGGGTCAGCGGGGCCTGGCCCCGGTTGGCCGGCAGCACCACCGTCGAGTTCGGCAGGGTGACCTGGGCGACCGTGCCACCCTCGACGTTGCGGCGCAGCTCGACCCGGATCCCGTGGCGGGAGGCGAGCCGGCTGACCACGGCCAGACCCATCAGCCGGAACGCGGCCACGTCGACGGTCGGCGGCGCGGCCAACCGCCGGTTGAGCGAGTCGAGCTGGTCGTCGGTGAGGCCGAGGCCCCGGTCCTCCACCTGGATCAGCACGTAGTCACGGATCCGCCGGCCGTCGGCCACCACCACGGTGTTCGGCGGCGAGAACCGGGTGGCGTTGTCGAGCAGCTCCGCGACCAGACGGACCACGTCGTTGACGGCTTGCGCGGCCACCGAGATGTCGATGTCCACGGTGCCGAACTCGATCCGGTTGTAGAGCTCCACCTCGGACTGGGCGGCGCGCAGCACGTCGACCAGGAGCGCGTCGTCGCGGCGCGGCACGGCCGAGTCGGCGCCGGCCAGGACCAGCAGGTTCTCGTCGTTGCGGCGCATCCGGGTGGCCAGGTGGTCCAGCTCGAAGAGCTGGGCGAGCCGCTTCGGGTCCTCCTCGCCGCGCTCGATCGCGTCCAGCTCGCCGATCATCCGGTCGACCAGGCTCTGCGAGCGGCGGGCCAGGTTGAGGAACATCGCCGAGACACTGGTCCGCAGCGCGGCCTGCTCGGCCGCCACCCGGACCGCCTCCCGGTGGACCACGTTGAAGGCCACCGCCACCTGACCGACCTCGTCGCGGTTGGTCAGCTTGATCGGGTCCCGCACCTGCTGGACGATCTCGTCCACGCCACCGTCACCGATGGCGTTGATGTTCTGCAGCCGGCTCACCGCGTCCGGCAGGTCGTGGTTGGCCACGGAGAGCGCGCCCTCACGGAGCCGACGCAGCGAGTCGTTGAGCGAGCGGGCGAGCACCACGGCGAGCGTCACGGCGACGGCCAGCGTCAGCAGCACGAGCAGGCTCTCCACGAACGCCTGCCGGATCACGTCGGTGCGGACCGCGTCGGCGTCGGCGAGCAGCTCGTCGAGGAGCTGGATCTCCGCCCACCGCATCAGGTCGTCGACCGCGCCGATGGCGGCGGACGCCTCGTCGCGGGTGACCAGCGCGGGCTTGCCGATGGACCGGGACAGGTCGGCCGCGACCCGGTCGGCGAGCTGGACGGCGTCACCGGAGACGGTGCGGTCCACCAGGCCCCGCTGCTCCGGAGCGGCGGCCCGGGAGAACGAGAGCAGGGCCTCCTGCTGGCCGGTCAGCGTGGCCACGAACGAGGAGAACTGCTCCTCGTCGATCCGGTTGCCGACCGCGAGGGCGGTGAACACGACCGCCTGTTCCTCCGCCACCTCGGCCTTGGCGTGGGCGAACGCGGCCACCGCGCGGCGGGCGTCGGCGAGGCTCTCCGCGCCGGGCTGCTGGGCCAGCGTGTCGCCGTACGCGACGAGGTCGTCGAGGACGATGCCGTAGCGCAGGCTCGCCTCGGCCACCGGCATCTGGAGGCGGTCGAGCACCTCCTGGCGGGTGCCGTTCAGCGTCTCCAGGTGGTCGTCGATCACCTTCAACCGGTCCCGGACCGCGGCCGGCACGTCGCCGAGCGCGCCGCGCTCCTCCCGGTAGGCCGCGATGCGCTCGTCGGTGCGACGGACCCGCAGGTTGTAGTCGTCCGGCTTCTGGTTCGTGTCGGCCAGGAAGGCGGCTGCCGCCATCCGCTCCTTGTGCAGGTCCTGGGTGAGCGCCGAGACGTCGACCGAGACGGCGGTCAGCGCCCGGACCTGGTCCGCCTCGTACGCGCCCTGACCCACCGAGATAAGTCGGATAGTTGCCAGTGCGATGACAGCCGCCACCGGAACGACCAGGATGAGGGCGAGCTTGGAGCGGATCCGCGCGTCACGCAGCCGAGGTAGACGCCGCCGCCGATTCCGCTGTTCGGCGCTGGGGCTCCCGGGCAGGGTCGTAGGTCCGGTGCTCACGACATCGCCTCCGTCGTTTCTTCCACGCGTGACCCGCTGACCCGTGCCTGGTGCAGCGGCCAGCGCCACGCGCGGCACGGCCGAGATTTCATCAGACGAGATCCTTTTTGGGAAGCCGCGGTGAGGTAGGAAACGGTCGGTGTCGACTCAACCCGTGATCCGGTCACCTAATACCTTCTTTTCTCCAACCCCCTGAACAGGGGATGTCACTCCAGAGTGGCCAAGCGCATCTGAGCAGTAATTGTCAGTTAACGTTTCGTGTCCCCAGCATGTGGGATGACCGTCCCGAAACGGCATCCGGCATCCCCGCTTGACCACAGGGCCCGGCATTGGCAAGGTTTTGCAAGCTTCGCGCACACCGTACGGCACCCCAATCCCGTTCCTCCACTGAGGACGGACAAGCGGCGGTGATCGGGCGCCGGCCCGCGCCGCACCCTGGAGGACTGAGTTGAGCCCCATCCGCTCCGCGAGCATCGCGGTGCTCGCATCGGCCGTGCTGGCCACCACGCTCACCGGCTGCGGGATCGGCGGGGAACCGCAGGACACCAGCCCCATCGTGATCGCCGCCGACCTCGAACTCTCCGGCGCTTCCGCGCCGATCGGCAAGGTGTACCAGCGGGCGCTGGAACTGAAGGTCGACCAGATGAACGCCTCCGGCGTGCTGGGCGGCCGGAAGATCGAACTGAGAGTCAAGGACAACCGCTCGGACGCGGCCGAATCCTTGCGGAACATCAATGATTTCAGCGGCGACGCACAGGTGAGCGCCGTCATCATGGGCGGCTGCAACGAATGCGCCGTCGGCGCGGCGCGCACGATCAGCGACAAGCGCATTCCGACCATCGCGCTCGCTTCCGCCGGCGCGGTCACCGAGCCGGTCGACCAGCGACGGTACGTCTTCAAGCTGGCCCCGAACGCGGTGGACAGCGCGGCGGCCCTCACCACCGAGCTGACCCGGCGCAACATCCGCAAGGTGGCGGTGCTGCACAGCGCCGACGGGTACGGCCAGGAAGGGGTCGCCGCGCTGCGCCGCGAGTTCGGCAAGGCGTCGGTGAAGCTGGTCGCCGCCGAGGCGGTGCGGACCACCGACACCGAGGTGAGCACGCAGATCGACGACCTGGTCGAGAAGAAGCCGCAGGCCCTGATCCTCTGGACGCCCCCGGAGCAGGCGACGCTGGCCGCCACCACCGCCCGGCAGCGCAACTACCGCGGGTCGCTCTTCTTCGACGCCTCGGCCGCCGGCGAGCTGTTCCTCGGCCCGTCGGCCCGCTCCACCGAGCTGGCCACGCTGATCTTCACCCAGACGATGGTGATCGACGACGTCATCGCCACCACCCCGGCCAAGGCCGCCCGGCGGCAGTGGTTCCAGGACTACACCGCCCGGTTCGGCGGCTACAACGGGTTCTCCTCGTTCGCCGCCGACGCGGTCCAGCTCATCGCGGACGCCGAGCAGCGCGCCGGCGGCGACCGGGGGAAGGTGGACCGGGACGCGCTGCGCGACGTGCTGGAGACCTCGCAGCTCGACGGCCTGTCCGGCCCGATCCGGATGACGCCGGACAACCACTCCGGGTTGATGCCGCAGGCGCTGACGACGCTGGTGGCGCGTGGGGGTCGGTGGCGGCTCGCCGGGTAGTGGTCACCGTGGGGGTGTGGGCCCCGGCGCAACCGGCTCCGGGCGGTCAGGCTTGATCCCTGCGCCGGTTGCGCCGGGGCCCACACCTGTCGTGGTCGACCGCCGACCGTGGGTTGAGGTCTCTCTGTCGGAGTCCTCGGTCGAGGGTGGGTGCTCGGTCGACTGTCAGCGGGCGGAGGTGGTGGCGCGCACCCACGGGAGGGCGAACCGCTCGATCGCGCTCAGGGCCGCGTAGAGCACGATGCTCATCAGCGCCACCAGCATGATGGCCGCCCACGCGGTCGCCGTGTCACCCACGCCGTTGTACTGGAGGATCTGGTAGCCGAGGCCGGGACGGTCCGAGTAGAACTCCCCGATCACGGCGCCGATCGCGGCCAGCGGCATGGCCACCTTGAGACCGACGAAGATCTGCGGCAGCGCGGCCGGCAGGCGCACCTTGCGGAACGACTGCCACCAGGAGGCGTTCAGCGACCGGCCCAGCTCCGCCAGGTCCGCCGGGGTGGTGGTCAACCCGGTGGCGGTGGAGAGCACGATCGGGAAGAAGCAGAGCAGGAACACCATGGTCAGGATGGGCTTCTGACCGAAGCCCACGGCCACCACGAGCAGCGGGCCGAAGGCGATCTTCGGGACCGCGTTCACCGCCACCAGCAGCGGCGCGAACATCCGCTCCACCCGGCGGGACGCGGCCAGCGCCATCCCGATCAGCACGCCGACGACCGACGAGAGCAGGAAGCCCGAGAGCGTCATCCAGGTGGTGATCCCCAGGGCGGGCAGCAGCACGTCGGTGGTGGCGGCGAGCGAACGGGCCACCGCCTGCGGCGGCGGCAGCGCGACCGGGTGCACCAGGTGCAGCACGGACGTGACCAGCCACCAGGCGGCCACCGCGATGACCAGCCCGAGCACCGGCAGGCCGACCGCCGCCGGGGGTACGCCCCGACCGCGCCGGGCGCGCGCCGGCCCCGCCGGCCCCGCCGGCGCTCCCGGCCGGGCCTCGGTCAACTGCGTCAACGTGTCCTCCTTGTCCGGCCGGTCGGCACGACCGGCACGCGAAGGGGGTGCGCCCACCGGGTGTCCCGGCGGGTCGCACCCCCGTTGGTCCGAGCGACCGGTCAGGCCTTCGGCGCGAGGTCGAAGTTGATGATCTGGTCGGGGGTGAGGTTCTGCTTCAGCGCGCCCGCGCCCTGGAGCAGCGCGATGCTCTTGGCCACCCGGCCGCTGTCCAGCGTGCCGATCGCGGTGCCGGAGTTGCTCGACCGGACGTACGCGGCCATCAGCCGAAGCTCGGCGGCGGACGCGGCCGGGTTGGCGGCCGGCACGTTCTTCTTCAGGATCTCGCCCGCCTCGTCCGGGTGCTCCAGCGAATACTCCAGGCCCTTGAGCAGCGCGGTGGTGAACTTCTTCACCATCTCCGGCTTCTCCTTGGCGATCTTGGTGGAGGTGATCAGCGCGTTGCCGTAGAGGTCCTGCATCACGTTGCTGTACGGCAGCACGACCGGCTTCTTCTTGGTCACCACCTCGACGGTGGGCTGGCCGACGACGAACTGGCCGATGCCGTCCACCGAGCCGGAGCCGAGCATGCCGATCAGGCCCTGCGCCTCACCGTTGACCCAGGTCACCTTGCTGTTGTCGATGCCGGCCAGCCGCGCGTACGTGGGGAAGAGGTTGCGCACGACGGAGGTCGGGGTGTCCGCGAGCTTCTTGCCCTCCAGGTCCTTCGGCGTGGCGATGTTCTTGCCCTCGACCGTGACGATGGCGGCCATCGTGCGCTGCTGGATCGCGGCCACCGCCACGAAGTCCTTCGCCTGGCCGTTGCCGAGCTGGAGGATGCCACCGGTCAGGTCGATCGGGCCGAAGTCGGCCTGACCGCCGGTGATGGTCTGGATGACCGAGCCGGTGCCC
Source organism: Micromonospora sp. DT227 (assembly GCF_049841835.1). NCBI lineage: Bacteria > Bacillati > Actinomycetota > Actinomycetes > Micromonosporales > Micromonosporaceae > Micromonospora > Micromonospora sp. DT227. The sequence continues at coordinate 552,203 of NZ_JBNCLA010000002.1, forward strand.
TGGCCCGGCTTGATGTCGACGTCGAAGCCGGCCTCCTTGAAGAAGCCCTTGTCCTTCGCCACCCAGGCGTAGGAGTCACGGCCGAAGTTGCCGAACGAGGTGAGGTAGGTCACCTTCTCCAGCGCCCCGCCGGTACCACCGCTGCTCTCGGACTTGTCCGAGTCGCTGCTGCAGCCGCCGACGAGGGCGAGGGCGGTCGCCAGCGCCGCCGCGGCGACTGTGCGGGTCAACCTTCTCATCAGTGCACCATGTCCTTTCCGACCTGGGCATCTTCGCCGGTCGGGTCGTGGGTCCGACGGGGTCGGCAGGGGGGATGGGCCGACTGGACCGTCGCGAGGGGACTCTTCGCGCGCAACAGCGTACGAGAAGCCAGATGACGCGCAGCAACCGTCCGGGTTGCGGAACGGAAACGAACGTGCATAAGGGGGGTGAGCTGACGTCCACCCCGGACTGAACGACCGGACGAGCCCCGCTACGCTAGCCCGATTCGCATTCGGACGACGTGGGAAGGGAGCCGGCAGATGATCCGACTGTCCGGGGTGTCCCGCACCTTCGACGGCCGCTCAGGGCGGGTGGAGGCGCTGCGCGGCATCGACCTCGACGTCGCCGAGGGTGAATTCGTCGCCGTCCTCGGCCGGTCCGGCTGCGGAAAGTCCACTCTGCTGCGGATGATCGCCGGCCTGCTGCCGGCCACCGCCGGGGAGATCACCGTCGCCGGCACGCCGATCACGAAGCCGCGCCAGGACGTCGCCATGCTGTTCCAACGGCCGGCGCTGCTGCCCTGGCGCACCGTGCTCGACAACGTGCTGCTGCCGGTGGAGATCTTCGGCTGGAGCCGGGCGAAGCACCGCGACCGGGCCCGGGCGCTGCTGGAGATGGCCGGGCTGGGCGGCTTCGAGAAGCGCCTCCCGCACGAGCTGTCCGGCGGCATGCAGCAGCGGGTCTCACTCTGCCGGTCGCTGATCGGCTCACCCCGCGTGATGCTGATGGACGAGCCGTTCTCCGCGCTCGACGCGCTCACCCGGGAGGAACTCTCCGGCGAGCTGCAACGGGTCCACATGGACACGAAGGCGACGATCGTCTTCGTCACCCACTCGATCGACGAGGCGGTGCTGCTGGCCGACCGCGTGGTCGTGCTCAGCCCGCGTCCCGGCCGGATCCGCGAGGTGGTCGAGGTGGCCGTGCCCCGGCCCCGCACCCTGGGCCGGCACGCGCACCTGGCCGACGTCGCCCGGATCAGCGCCGAGCTGCACGAACTGCTGATGGAACGGGACGCACCCGGCGTACCCGCGCCGGCCGGTCCGGTGGGACCGCCGGCCACGCCGGTCGAGACGCCGCCGCGGGCCGCGGCGGCGGGAGGACGGTGAGCATGCGGGTCACGGTCTTCACCGAACCCCACCGCGGCGCGGACTACGACGACCAGCTCCGGTTCGCCCGGCTGGTCGAGGAGACCGGCTTCGAGGGCTTCTTCCGGGCCGACCACTACCGGTCGATGGGGGACGAGCCGGCGCTGCCCGGCCCCACCGACGCCTGGCTGACGCTCGCCGCGCTGGCCCGGGAGACGTCCCGGATCCGGCTCGGCACGCTCGTCACCTCCGCCACCTTCCGGCTCCCCGGGCCGCTGGCCGTGATGGTCGCCCAGGTCGACCGGATGAGCGGCGGCCGGGTCGAGCTGGGCATCGGCGCCGGCTGGTACGAGCGCGAACACACCGCGTACGGCATTCCGTTCCCGCCGGTCAACGAGCGGTTCGATCGGCTGGCCGAGCAGTTGGAGATCGTCAGCGGGCTGTGGCGCACCCCGTCCGACGAGACGTACAGCTTCACCGGCGAGCACTACCGGCTGGTCGACGCGCCCGCGCTGCCCAAGCCGGTGCAGCAACCCGGCCCGCCGGTGATCGTCGGCGGCAAGGGCCCCAAGCGCACCCCCGAGCTGGCCGCCCGGTACGCCGACGAGTTCAACATGCCGTTCAAGAGCGTCGCCGAGACGGCCGCCGCCTACGAGCGGGTCCGGGAGGCGTGCGACCGCACCGGGCGCGACGCGTCCGGGCGTGCGCCGCTGACGCTCTCCGCCGGGATCGTGGTGGCGATCGGGCGCACCGACGCCGAGGCGCAGCGACGGGCCGCGCCACTGCACGTCGCCAGCGCGCTCCCGCCGGAGGACCCGGTGGTCGGCTCCCCCGCCCAGCTCGTCGACCGGCTCGGCGAGTTCGCCGCGGTCGGGACCACCCGGGTGCACCTGCGGCTGATCGACTTCGACGACCTCGACCACGTGGAGCTGATCGCCGCCGAGGTGCTCCCCCAACTGGACGGAGCACGATGACCCACCAGCACGCCGACCTCGAACTCGGCCCGGTGGGCCAGGAGATCGTCTACGAGAACGACCGGGTCCGGGTCTGGCACATCCGGCTGGAGCCGGGCGAGCGCCAGCCGCTGCACCGCCACGACCACCCGTACCTGGTGGTGGCGATCGAGGGTGCGAAGAACGTGGTGCAGACGATCGACGGCACCACGATCGACGCCGACGAGCCCACCGGCGGGGTGGTCTACCGCGACCCCGGGGCGGTGCACATGCTGACCAACATCGGCGACACCACCTACCTCGCCCGGCTGGTCGAGCTGAAGTAGCCACGCCGGCGGCGGTTCGCCGCGCCGCGCGGTGGCAAGGTGGCGAACCACCCCACCGGGCCGTAACGTGCCCGACATGGCCTTTCGGACGTGGGGCAGGCTGCTGCTCACGGCGCTCGGGGTGAGTGTGCTGGCCGCTGCCGGCCAGCTCGGTGTCGCGTACGGCTTCGGCGTCGTCCGCCTCGACGGCGCGTTCGTCGACGTCTCGGTCAACCGCTGGCCCGCCCAGCTCGTCTGGGTCGCCTGGTTCGCCGCCGTCGCCACCGTCGCCGGGGCCGTCCTCACCGCGCGCCTCGCCCGCCGCGACGACCTCCCCGGTGGCACCACCGAGCTGCTCTCGATCGCCGGCGTCAGCGCGCTCGGCGCGATCGTGGTCGCCCCGCTCTGCATGCAACCGGCCCGCGCCGCCGAGCTGGGCGGCTCCGTCGACCCGGCCTGGGCGGCCGGCATCTGCGCCGTCCTCGGTGCGGTGGTGGGCGCCGGCGCGGCGATCGCCGTGCTGCTCAAGCCGCCGCTCGGCTGGGGCGTCGCGATCACCACCGGAATCGTCTGGCTGCTGGCCCTGCTCTCCGTCGCACCCACGATCGTCGCCAACCGGCCGCTGGCCACCGTACGCCTCGGGGTGCTCGAACCGTCCTGGCTGGGCGCCCCGACGGCGCAACGCCTGGCCATGCTGCTGCTACCCACGCTGGCCCTGCTCGCGGGCGGCGCGATCGGTGTGCTGGCCCGCCGGGCCGGGCATCCGCCACTGGTCGGCGGCGCGGCCGGCGCGGCCGGGCCGGTGCTGGTGGCGTTCGCCTACCTGACCGCCGGTCCCGGCACGGCGGCCGACCGCTACCAGCTCGCGCCCTACTACGGCGCGCTGATCGCGGTGGCGGCCGGGGCGCTCGGTGCGACCGCCACCTCGGTGCTGCCCCGGCCGGGCAACGCCGACGCCGTCGACCCGACCGACATCCTCGCGCCGCTGCCGGCCAGCGCGACCGTTCCGACGACGCCGACCGTCACCGCGCCGGTGCCGGCCACGGCCGGCGCGCCGGCTCCCGCGCACTGGGACTGGCCGGAGGCCGGCGGGTCCGTCACGCCGCCGTCATCGGCACCCCGACACGCCGGTCCGGCGTCGTCCGCCGACGACGAGCGACCGGCCCGGTCGGTCACGCCCGCCGGCGTCCGGTACGACGAGGAACCGGCCCGCACGTCCCCGATGCCCGGCCTGCTGCCACCGGGCCGGCGCACCTCGGCCATCGACGTCCTCGCCGCCGGCCGCCCGGAGCCGCAGCCGTCGACCGGGCCGCTTCCGGCCGGCTCCGACACGCCCGGAACGGGCACCACCGGGCCGGGCACCACCGGGCCGGGCACCACCGGGACCGGGCCGGGCACCGGGCCGGGCACCGGGCCGGGCACCGGGCCGGGCACCGGGCCGGGCACCAGCGAGTCGGACACCGATGGGGCCGGGGCCGACGAGCCGTGGGCCGACGGGCGGGGGGCCGACGGGCCGGGGACCGACGGGCGGGGGGCCATGCGGCCGGTTTCCGCCCCGGAGGCGACCGGCACCGACCCGACGGCCGGCACGCCATCCGGCGCGGTCACGCCGACGACCACCGTCCCGGCGCGGACGAGGGCCACGATTCCGACCACCGGTGAGCCCACCGGCTCGGCGAAGCAGAGGTCCGACGGCACCGCGCGGCAGAAGTCCCACGTCACGGCGGAGCAGAAGGCCGACGGCACCGCGGAGCAGTCGGCTGCCGCCGTCACGGAGCAGAGGTCTGGCGGCACCACACGGCAGAAGTCCCACGTGACGGTGGAGCAGAAATCCGACGGCACGGCGGAGCAGACGGCCGACGTCACGGCGGGACGGGCGGAGGCCGCGCCACGCGCCGCCCGGGCACGCCGGAGCCGCGCCGCCACCCGGCCCACACCGCTCGCGGACGATGCGACAGGCGACCCGGCCGAAGCCCTCCGGAGCGGGCGCTCAGGCCGCACCCGACCGACGCGTCCCACCGGTGAGGACACCGGCCCGTCCGCAGCCACGCCGTCCGCAGCCACGCCGGTCGGTGCCAGCGACGCCGCCGACGTGGCCGGCCCTGTCCGGGCCGCCGGCGCGGTGAGAGCCACCCGACCCGCCAGGGCTGCCGATGCGATCGGAGCAACCGGCGGAACCGGAGCCACCGACGCGGCCACCACGGCAGCCGACCCGGTCCCGGATGGCACCGACGTGCCGGGCGGAACGCGAACCGGGGAGCCGACGGCCCCGCCGCAACCGGCCCGGCGGCCACGCAGCTTCTTCTTCGACCCCGAGCCGGCCGAGCAACCCGCGCCCGCGTCACCCCGGCCACGGTTCCCGATCTTCGAGGACGCCACCGAACGAGCGGGAGACGTGCGCCCCGCCTGGCCGATCACCCCGCCGGCCGGCCGTCCGCCCGCCGCCACCACGCCGGCCACCAGCCGGGACGGCGACGACACCACCGACCGGGCCGAACCGGCGCCCCGTCCCCACCATCAGGGCCTGCCCGAGCCGGGTCGGAGCACCGGGTGGGACGCGCTCGCCACCAACGCCCGCCCGGCCGGCCGGACCGCTGCGGAGGAGGCCGTGCCGGCGCGGACCGACGGCGCGAGGACCGGCACGACCGTGCCGGAGCAGCCCACCGGCTCGGACTCGGGTTCCGGCTCCGGCTCCGGGTCCGGCTCCGGGTCCGGCTCCGGGTCCGGCTCCGGGTCCGGCTCCGGGTCCGGGTCCGGCTCCGAGAAGGACGACCGGGAGGCGTCCCGGGGACGGCACGCCGGGGCGGACGACGCCGAGGCGGCCGGCGGGAAGTCGAAGACCCGGCGCGGACTGTTCCGGCGCAACCGGGACAAGGGCGGCCCGGAGCCGGCCGACGAGACCGCCGAGCCGGGCGCCACGACCGACGACGAGTACGTCGACTGGGTCGCCGGGCTCGCCTCGGACGACAACGCCGACGACGCCCGCTCCCTGCGGACCGGCCGGCACCACCGCGACTGAGCCGACCCGGGGGGCCGGGCCGGACCACGCCCGGCCCCCGGTCACGCTCAGGCCAGCGGCAGGTAGACCTGCGAGCCGGCGGCGACGAACTCCTCGGGCTTGCCGCGCATGCCTCGCGCCGCGTAGTCCTTCAGCTCCTGGGTGATCTTCATGGAGCAGAACTTCGGCCCGCACATCGAGCAGAAGTGCGCGGTCTTGGCCGGCTCGGCCGGCAGCGTCGCGTCGTGGTAGGCCCGGGCCGTCTCCGGGTCGAGCGCCAGGTTGAACTGGTCCTCCCAGCGGAACTCGAACCGCGCCTTGGAGAGCGCGTCGTCCCACGCCTGCGCACCGGCGTGCCCCTTGGCCAGGTCGGCCGCGTGCGCCGCGATCTTGTACGCGATCACGCCGGCCTTCACGTCGTCCCGGTCCGGCAGCCCGAGGTGCTCCTTCGGCGTCACGTAGCAGAGCATCGCGGTGCCGAACATGCCGATCATGGCGGCGCCGATCGCGGACGTGATGTGGTCGTACGCGGGCGCGATGTCGGTGGTCAGCGGGCCCAGCGTGTAGAACGGCGCCTCGTGGCACCACTCCTGTTGGAGGTCCACATTCTGCTTGATCTTGTGCATGGGCACGTGCCCCGGGCCCTCGATCATCACCTGGACGTCGTACTCCCAGGCCACCGTGGTCAGCTCGCCGAGCGTGCGCAGCTCGGCGAACTGCGCCTCGTCGTTGGCGTCCGCGATCGACCCGGGACGCAGCCCGTCGCCGAGCGAGAACGTCACGTCGTACTTCGCCAGCAGCTCGCACAGCTCGCGGAAGTTGGTGTAGAGGAAGTTCTCCTCGTGGTGCGCCAGGCACCAGGCCGCCATGATCGAACCGCCCCGGGAGACGATGCCGGTGACCCGGTCCACGGCCAGCGGCACGTACGGCAGCAGCACGCCGGCGTGCACGGTCATGTAGTCGACGCCCTGCTCGGCCTGCTCGATCACGGTCTCCCGGAACACCTCCCAGCTCAGCTTCACCGGGTCCCCGCCGACCTTCTCCAACGCCTGGTAGATCGGCACGGTGCCGATCGGCACCGGCGCGTTCCGCACGATCGCCTCGCGGGTCTGGTGGATCCGCTTGCCGGTGGAGAGGTCCATCACGGTGTCCGCGCCCCACCGGGTCGCCCAGGTGAGCTTCTCCACCTCCTCGGCCACCGACGAGGTGACCGCCGAGGTGCCGATGTTGGCGTTCACCTTCACCAGGAACGCCTTGCCGATGATCGCCGGCTCGCACTCCGGGTGGTTGACGTTGAGCGGCAGCACGGCCCGGCCGGCGGCGATCTCGTCCCGGACGAACTCCGGCGTGACGCCCTCCCGGATCGCCACGAACTCCATCTCCGGCGTGACGATCCCGGCCCGCGCGTACGCGAGCTGGGTCGGCCGGGTTCCCGCCAGCGGGCTGCCGGCGCCCCGCACCGGCGCGACGTCGCCCCGCTCGGCGATCCACGGCCCGCGCAGCGCGGGCAGCCCCACCTCCGGGTCCGATCCCGGGCCCGAGGTGTCGTAGAGCCGCACCGGCGGGTTGTCCCCGGCCAGCGTCACCTCCGCGAACGGCACCCGGATGTCCGGCCGCGACCCTTCCACGTACACCTTGCGACGTGCCTGCATGACAGCCTCCCTGTCGCTCAAGCGGACCAGCCGAAGTGGTCCAGCGGGCCGCGTCCCGCGCCCAGCTCCCAGCCCCGCGCGCCGGTCAGCGCGCGGGTCACGTACTCCTTGGCGGCGGCCACCGCGACCGGCACCGCGTCGCCGGCCGCCAGCCGGACCGCGACGGCGGCGGCGAACGAACAGCCGGTGCCGTGGTTGTGCCGGGTGTCCACCCGGGGCGCGCGCAGCAGCCGCGTGGTGCCGCCGCCGGCCAGCACGTCCACCGACTCGCCGGCCGCGTCGACGTCGCCGCCGGTCACCACCACGAACGTCGGCCCGCGCGCGGCCAGCGCCTCGGCCGCGGCGACCATCTCCTCGACCGCGCCGACCGGGCGTCCGGTGAGGGCCGCGGCCTCCGCGCAGTTCGGCGTCGCCACCTCGGCGTACGGCAGCAGCCGCTCGACCGCCTCCGTCACGCCGAGCCGGTGCCCGCTGGTGGCGACCAGCACCGGGTCGACGACGAGCCGGGGCAGTCGCCCGTCCCGGGCCGCCCCGGCCACCGCCTCGGCGACCGCCGGCGTGCCGAGCATGCCGGTCTTCACGGCCCGGACGTCGAAGTCGCCGAGCACGCTGTCGAGCTGGGCGCGGACGGTCTGCGGGGGCAGCGGCAGGACGGCGTCCACGCCGCGCGTGTTCTGCGCGGTGACGGCCGTGAGTACGCTCGTGCCGTACGCGCCGAGCGCGGCGAACGTCTTCAGGTCCGCCTGGATGCCGGCGCCGCCGCCGGAGTCGGAGCCGGCGATGGTGAGTAGTACCTGCGGCGTCACTGTCTTTCCTCTGTGGTTGCGCTTGGGGGCTGCGGCCGACCGTGCCCACTCCGGGCGGTCAGGCTTGATCCCTGCGTGGGCACGGTCGGCCGCAGCCCTCTCGTGGAGATCTCCGCCGTCGGGTGGGGGGTGCGCGACACCAGGGTGGCCGCCTCATGGAAAGCGCTGCCCAGCGTGGTCGCCGTCTCGGTGGGGTCGGGGGCGCGCATGAGCGCGCCGAGCACGGCGACGCCGATGGCACCCGCGTCGACGCAGGCTCGCACCTGGTCGGGGGTTTCGATGCCGCCGAGGGCGAGCACCGGCACCGGGCTGGCCGCGATCAGCTCGCGCAGTCCTTCCGGGCCCAGCGCGGGGCCGTAGCCGGGCTTCGTGCGGGTGGGGAAGATCGGGGACAGCGTCGCGTGGTCCTCGGTGGTCAGGCGCGCCAGTTCGGCGGCGTCGTGGCAGGAGCGGCCGACCAACCTGAGGCGCGGCGGCGGGTACGGGCCGGCGGCGGGCAGGTGCACGGCGTCTCCGTCGAGCGGGTCCGGGCCGGCCACGATCAGCGTGCCGCCGACGTCGGCCAGGACCGCGCGCAGCTCGACGGCGAGCGCGAGGCGCTCGGCGCGGGGCAGGTCCTTCTCCCGCAGCACCACCCACCGCACTCCCCCGTCGACGGCTGCCGCCACGACCTCGACGAGCAGCCCCCGCGCGACCCGCCGATCGGTGAGCAGCACCACACCTCCCGGACCGCGTCCGATCTTGGTACTGATCCGCCCCCGGAAGGGCGTGCGCGTACCAAGATCGCCGACAGCGGGACGGGGGGTCACAGGTCGGGCCGGCCGTCGTCGGGGGTGGACGGGAGCGCGTGAGAGCGGCGGGGGATGCGGCCGGCGCCGTACGCCAGGCGACCGGCCTCGACCGCGTGGCGCATGGCGGTGGCCATGGCCACCGGGTCGGCGGCGCGGGTGACGGCGCTGGCCAGCAGCACCCCGTCGCAACCCAGCTCCATGGCGAGCGCGGCGTCGGAGGCGGTGCCGATACCGGCGTCGAGGATCACCGGCACGTCGACGGCCTGCCGGATCAGCCGGATGTGGTGCGGGTTGCCGATGCCCAGACCGGAGCCGATCGGCGACCCGGCCGGCATCACCGCGGCGCAGCCGACGTCGGCCAGCCGCCGGGCCAGCACCGGATCGTCCGAGGTGTACGGCAGCACGGTGAACCCGTCGGCGACCAGTTCCTCGGCGGCGCGCAGCAGCTCCACCCCGTCGGGCAGGAGCGTGCGCTCGTCGCCGATCACCTCCAGTTTCACCCAGTCGGTGTCGAACGCCTCCCGGGCCAGGTGCGCCGTCTTCACCGCCTCCACCGCGGTCCGGCAGCCGGCCGTGTTCGGCAGCAGCCGTACCCCGCACCGCTCCAGCAGGTCGAGCAGCCCGCCCGCGCCACCCGGCGTGGTGTCGACCCGGCGCAGCGCCAACGTCACCACCTCCGTGCCGGACGCCCGGACCGCCGCCTCCAGCACGTCCAGGCTGGCCGCGCCGCCGGTGCCGAGCACCAGCCGGGAGCCGAGCGGCACGCCGCCGATCTCCAGGGACATCCCGGTCACCCGCCCTGCGCGGCGCTGAGCACCTCGACGCGGTCGCCGTCGCGCAGCACGCTCGCCGGCCAGCCGCCGCGCGGCACCACCTCGCCGTTGACCGCGACCGCGAGGCCGCGCTGTTGTCCGGTGACCGCGCGAACCACCTCGACGAGCGTGACGCCGTCGGGCAGCGTCCGCCCGGTGCCGTTGACGATCAGTTCCACGGGCGCTCCTTCGAAAACCGTGCCGGGCTGAAGGGGGCGAGCGCCGGATCCGGCTCGCCGCTGACGATCAGTTCGGTGATCAGGTCGGCGGTGACCGGGGTGAGCACGATGCCGTGCCGGTGGTGCCCGGTGGCGGCGAGCATGCCGGGCCGGCCGGGCAGCGCCCCGATCACCGGCGCGTTGTCCGGCGTGCCCGGGCGCAGCCCGGCGACGGCCTCCACCAACGCGTACTCGGTCAGCTCGGGGACCAGCTCGGCGGCGGCGTGGAGCAGCCGAAGCACACCGCCGACGGTCACCTCGACGTCCGCGCGTTCCTCCACGGTGGCGCCGACCACCACCTCGCCGTCGGCCCGGGGCACCAGATAGACCGGCTCGCCGTCGGCGTACCCCCGGATCACGTGCCGGAAGCCCGGCGGACCGCCGGCGGGTGCGCGGAGCCGCAGCACCTGGCCCTTCACCGGCCGGACCGGCAGCCCGGTCAGCGCCGCCGCGCCGCAGCCGGCCGCGACCACGGTGACCCGCGCGTCCACCTCGGACAGCGTGCCGACCCGCGTCGGCCGGAACGTCACGCCGGCCCGCTCCGCCGCGACCCGCAGCGCGGCGACCAGGCGACGCGGGTCGACCTGGTGGTCGCCGGGCGCGACCGCGCCGCCGCGCACCCGGGTGGCCAGCGCCGGCTCGCGGTCGCGCAGCGCCGACGGGCGCAGCGGCGTGATCGGCAACCCCAACCCCTGCTGGTACGACCACAGCCGCCCCGCCTCGGCCAGGTCGTCGGCGGTGAGCCCGACCACCAGCGTGCCCTCGGTGCGGTGGCCCAGGTCGACGCCGCTCGCCTCGGCCAGCTCGGCGGCGAACGCCGGCCACCGGGCCGCGGACTCGACGAGCAGCCCGGTCAGCTCCCGCTCGCCGAAGTACGCCTCGGCGACCGGGGCGAGCATGCCGGCGGCCACCCGCGACGCGCCCGACCCGGGCCGGTCGTCGTACACGCTCACCCGCAGCCCGCGCTGCGCGCACCGCCACGCGATCGCCAGCCCCACCGGCCCCGCCCCCACCACCCCCACATCGGTAAGGCCGGGCCCCCGGTTAACGCTTTTGGTAGAGGAAGGGGCCCCGCTTAACACGTCAGCGCACCGAGCAGCTCGGCGGTGGCGCGCGCCGGGTCGGCCGCCTCGGACAGCGCGCCGACCACCGCCACCCCGTACGCCCCGGCCGCCCGCAGCGCCGGCACCGCCGCGGCGGTCACCCCGCCGATGGCGATCACCGGCACGGTCACCGCCTCGGAGACCGCGCGTACCCCGTCCGGGCCGATCGGCGCGGGCAGCCCCGGCTTCGTGGTGGTGGCGTGGCAGGGGCCCACGCCCAGGTAGCTCGCTCCGGCGGCGACCGCGGCCCGGGCGGTGCCCGGCTCCCGGGCGGTCGCGCCGAGCACCGCGTCGACGCCGAGCACCCGGCGGGCGGCGGCCACCGGCAGGTCGTCCGCCCCGACGTGGCCACCGGCCGCGCCCACCGCGAGCGCCACGTGCAACCGGTCGTTGACCAGGCAGCACGTGCCGTACGGCCGGCACGCCTCGACCACCCGGCGGGCCAGCTCGTACGCCTCCCGGTCGGTGGCGTCGTCCGTCACGCGGACCTGCACGACGAGTTCGGCGCGGCCCACCGGCAGGGCGGCACGCAGCACGCCGAGCGGATCCCGCCCCGGTCGGGTGTCGGTGATGAGATGCAGTCGTCCCAGGGACGGCACGGCAACGCTCCTCCCTGCGCCGGCATTACCCGGATCAGGTTCAACGGTCGGGGGCTGTCAGCCCCCCTCTCAGCCCGGTCCACACCGGGCTCCCGTGGGTCACTTGCGGCCTACCGTACGACGCCTCCCCGCCGTACGGAAGACCGGGTGAGTTTTTTCCCAGGACCGCACCACCCGGCGGACCGGGACGGCGGGTGACCGTCGAGTGACGACACGCTGCCGGGATGTCGACCCACGCCCGCGTCCCGCGTTGCCTGGCGATTTTGCCGTTCCGGGGTAGCCGAGCCGTCAACGAAGGGCTGCTCACCCGGCCGATGCTGCGCGGGCCGACGTGGGTCCGCCTGCTGCCCGACGTGTACGTGCACCGCGACGCATACCGCGCCGACGACCACCGGATGTGGTGCGACGCGGTCGGGTTGCGGCTGCCGCCGGACGCCGCGCTGGCCGGCCGCAGCGCCGCCCATCTGTTCGGCGCGGACCTGCTCGCCCGAAACGCCCCGGTGACCGCGCTGCTGCCGACGGCCGTTCGGCTGCGCCCGCATCCGCGGTTACGCGTGATCAGGTCGCCGTTACCGGAGCGGGACCGCATCCGGTTCGCCGGACTGCCGGTCACCACACCGCTGCGTACCGCGTTCGACCTGGGCCGCTCCGCTCCCCGGGCGGAAGCACTGGTCGCCGTGGACGCGCTGCTGCGTCGGCGGGTGGTGACGCTGCCTGCCCTGCGAACCTACGCCGCGGCACACCCGGGCTGGCCGGGCGCTCCGCTGCTAGGCGAGGTGTTGGCGCTGGCCGAGCCGTTGAGCGAGTCCCCGATGGAGACGCGTCTGCGGCTGCTCCTCCTCGACGCCGGCCTCGGCCCGCTGACCGCCCAGCACGAGGTGCGCGCCGGCGGGCGCTTCCTGGCCCGGGTGGACCTGGCCTGGCCGGCGCTGCGCCTCGCGGTCGAGTACGACGGCGACCAGCACCGGGAACGGGCCCGGTTCCGGCGGGACGTGGCACGCCTCAACGCGCTCCGCGCCGCCGGCTGGATCGTGCTGAGGTTCACCGCCGACGACGTGCTGCGCCGCCCGGAGGCCACCGTCACCCTCGTCCGCCAAGCCCTCGCGGAACGCCGCCCCGCGCTGCCCCGCCCGTGAGTGGAACGCCATGAACGTCAAATCCGCCCGGAGACAGCCATGACGTTCCACTCACCGAGTTGCCCACCGGGTGGGGCGGGCGGGGTGGGGCGTCAGAGGAGGGCGTCGAGGGCGTCCAGGTCCTCGTCGGTGGGCTGCCAGGTGCCCGCGTCGGCGTTGGCGCGTACCTGGTCCGGAGTGGTCGCGCCGGCGATCACCGAGGTCACCGCCGGCCGGGCGGCCAGCCCGCCGATGGCCACCTGGAGCATGCTGATCCCACGCTCGGCGGCGTACGCCTCGATGGCCTCGATGGTGTCCCAGCGCGCCGCCGCCAGCCGCTCGGCGTACCGGCCGCCGCCGGCCAGCCGGCTGCCCGTCGGGGGTGCCTCGCCCCGCTTGTACTTGCCGGTGAGCAGCCCGTTGGCGAGTGGGAAGAACGGCAGCATGCCGAGGCCGAACCGCTCGCAGGCCGGGATGACCTCGTCCTCCACCCCCCGCTCCAGCAGCGAGTAGTGGTTCTGCGCGGAGATGAACCGGGTGCGTCCCTGCGACGACGCGGTCCAGTCGGCGTCGGCGATCTGCCAGCCGGCGAAGTTGGAGTTGCCGAGGTAACGCACCTTGCCGGCGGTCACCAGGTCGTCCAGCGCGGCCAGCGTCTCGTCGATCGGCGTGCCCGGGTCGGGCTCGTGCATCTGGTAGAGGTCGATGTGGTCGGTGCCGAGCCGGCGCAGCGACGCCTCGACCGCGCGGGCGATGTAGCGACGGGCGCCCCGGGCGCCGTGGTCCGGCCCGTTCGCGCCGTGCATGTCCATGCCGAACTTGGTGGCGACCACCACGTCGTCGCGGCGCCCCTTGAGCGCCTGACCGAGCAGTTCCTCGGAGCCGCCCTGCGGTTCGCCGTAGATGTCGGCGGTGTCGAAGAAGGTGATGCCGGCGTCGAGCGCGGCGTCGACCACCGCCCGGGTGCCGTCGCTGTCGAGTTTGCGGCCGAAGTTGTTGCAGCCGATGCCGACCACGGACACCACGAGCCCGGAGTCGCCCAGCCGACGGTAGGTCATCTCACTCACGAGTCCCACCCTATGCCGCCCGCCGCGTAGCCACCCGGCCACCGCCGGCGTGAGCCACCGCTGGGGTGACCCACCCGCGCCATCAAGTTGGCAGCGGCCCGCCGGACCCGCCGACGGCCGCGAGCCCACCGACCGCAAGCCCGCCGCCGGGCCGAGCAGGGCCGGGCCGCGCCGGCCCGTCAGCCGAGCACGTCGCGTGCCAGCGCCCGGCCCGCATCGACCGTCGCCGCCAGCTCGGCGGGGGTACGCCCCAGCGCGCCGAGCAGCGCCTGCGCCCGGGCGGTGAAGTCCGGCGGCGCGCCCGGCAGCCGCCTGGCCGAGGCGAGCATGCCCTTCTCGTTGAGCAGCCATCGCCCGGCCCGGCCGTGCAGCGCCTGCGCCAGCACGCCGACCACCCGGAACAGGCACCCGGCCACGTACCCGGCGTCGCCGCCGGCCGCGCCCTTGGCCGCGCCGTCGAGCAGCAGGCCGGTCTCCCAGCCGCCGGCCACGAGTGCCGCGCCGAGCGCGGGCGGGTAGTGGACGGTCTCGGCGCGCAGCGCGGTCAGCTCGCCGGTCGGGTCGCCCAGCACCCGGCCGAGCGCGACCTCCCCGGCGTACGCGGGCGAGTAGAACCCGAGCGGGTGCCCGGCCTGCACCTCGACCGTGTAGCGGCCGGCGCGGCAGTCCGCCCAGACCCGGTGCACCCGGTCCAGGTCCCGGTAGATCCAGTCCACCGCCACCCCGCCGACGCGCAGCCAGCCGCCGCCGTCGACCCAGGGGCCCCAGCCGCCGGGTGCGGTGAGCTCCACCGGGCTGTCGGCGACCGAGTCGGCGACCGCGCGCAGCCCGGCCACGTCCGGCGTACCCCGGTAGTAGAGGCCGACGTCCCAGTCGGAGTCGGGCCGGTGTTCGCCGCGGGCCCGGCTGCCGCCGAGCGCCACCGCGACCACGCCGTCGACCGCGCAGAGCCGGTCGACCAACTCCTGGTCGATCATCCGACGTCCCAGACCGGCTCCGGCGTCTCCACCACGTCCCCGTCGCCGCGGAACAGCACGAACCGGTCGAAGGTCCGGGTGAACCACCTGTCGTGCGTCACCGCGACCACCGTGCCGTCGAACGCGGTCAGCCCGGCCTCCAGCGCCTCGGCGGAGGCCAGGTCGAGGTTGTCGGTCGGCTCGTCGAGCAGTAGCAGCGTGGCCCCGGACAGCTCGAGCAGCAGCACCAGGAAGCGGGCCTGCTGGCCGCCGGAGAGCGTGCCGAAGCGCTGGTCGCCCTGGCCGGCCAGCTCGTAGCGGGACAGCGCCGCCATGGCCGCGTGCCGGTCCATGCCGGCCCGGTGCTCGTCGCCGCGCCACAGCACCTCGACAAGCGTCTTCGCCATCAGCTCCGGGCGGTCGTGGGTCTGCGAGAAGTGCCCCGGCCGGACCCGGGCGCCGAGCCGCACCACGCCGCCGTGCGCGACCGGCGCGAGCGCGGCGGCGCCGTCGACAGGCGTGTTGCCCGGCTCGGGGTCGGTGCCGCCGCGGGCCAGCAGGCGCAGGAAGTGGGACTTGCCGGTCCCGTTCGCGCCGAGCACCGCGACCCGGTCGCCGTACCAGAGTTCCAGGTCGAACGGGTAGGTCAGGCCGTCCAGCTCAAGCTGCTCGGCGATCACCGCGCGCTTGCCGGTCCGCCCGCCGGTCAGCCGCATCCGGATGTCCTGGTCCTTCGGGGGTACGGGCGGCGGCCCGGCCTCCTCGAACTTGCGCAGCCGGGTCTGCGCGGCCTGGTAGCGGGAGGCCAGCCCGTCGTTGTACGCGGCCTTCTGCTTGTACATCAGCATCAGTTCGCGCAGCTTCTGGTGTTCCTCGTCCCAGCGCCGGCGCAGCTCGTCGAGGCGGGCGTGCCGGGCCACCCGCGCGTCGTGCCAGCTCGCGAAGCCGCCCGGGTGCACCCAGGCGCTGCCGCCCTCCACGGCGACCACCCGGTCGGCGGTCTGCGCCAGCAGCTCCCGGTCGTGCGAGACGTAGAGCACGGACTTGGCGGACTCCCGCAGCCGCGCCTCCAGCCACCGCTTGCCGGGCACGTCGAGGAAGTTGTCCGGCTCGTCGAGCAGCAGCACCTCGTCCGGGCCGCGCAGCAGCAGCTCCAGCGCGAAGCGTTTCTGCTGGCCGCCGGAGAGCGTCCGGACCGGGCGGTCCCGGGCGGCGTCCCACGGCAGGTCCAGCACGATGGTGGTGACGGTGTCGAAGAGCACCTCGGCGTCGTATCCGCCGGCTTCGCCCCAGGCGGCCAGCGCGTCGGCGTACGCGAGCTGGGCCTTGCCGGCGGCGGAGCTGAACTTGCCCCGGACCTCGGCCGTCCGCATGGCCGTCTCGGTCTCGACCAGCCGGCGCCCGGCGTCGCGCAGCGCCGGCGGCGCGAGTGACAGGGCCAGGTCGGCGAGCGTCGACTCGTCACCGATCATGCCGATGAACTGCCGCATCACGCCGAGCCCGCCGGCGCGGGCGATCGCGCCGGTGGGGACCGGCAGGTCACCGGCGACCATCCGGAGCAGCGTCGTCTTGCCGGCGCCGTTTGGGCCGACGAGCGCAACCTTGGCGCCCTCACCGACCCGGAACGACACGTCGCGGAACAGCTCCCGCCCGTCCGGGAGGATGTGCCCGACCCCTGCCACGTCCACGTATCCCACGCGGGCATCCTGCCCGAGCCGGCGGCCCGGCCGACACCGGATTACCGGGTGACGCGGAGCACCCGGTAGCCCTTCTGGCTGGCGTGCCGCTGCACCTGCCAGCCCTGCTCGACCAGCCAGCGGTGCAGCGAGTCGCCGCCGAGGTGCCGGGCGACGACCAGCCAGGCCACGCCGTCCGGGGTGAGCCGGGGCAGCCAGCGCAGCAGCAGGTCGTGCAGTTCGGCCTTGCCGACGTGGATCGGCGGGTTCGACCAGATCTGCGCGAACGTGACGTCCGGCGGCAGGTCGTCCGGGGCGACGGCGTGGACCCGGTCGGCCGCGTCGACGCGGGCGGCGTTGGCGGTGGTGAGCGCGCGGGCCCGTTCGTTGACGTCCACCGCCCAGACCGTGGCGGCCGGCGCGACCGTGGCCAGGACGCAGGTGATCGGGCCGAATCCGCAGCCGATGTCGAGCAGCGGGCCGGCGGCGTCGGCGGCCGGCAGGTCGGCCTTGCGCAGCAGCACGGCGGTGCCGGGGTCGAGCCGGTCGGCGGAGAAGACCCCGCCGGCCGAGGTGAGCGTGTAGTCGCGCCCGGCGACGGAGAACTCGACCTCGCGCGGGCGGGCCGGGGTCGTGGGCTCAGCGGTGAAGTAGTGGTCGCCGGTCACGCGGGCATTCTCGCACCGGCGGGTGGCGGGCCGGTCGACGGTACGGCGGGCAGGGAGCGACGCCACCCCGTCGGATTTTCCCGATATTCCCCCTGAAAGGGATAATCGGCCCTACTCTATCCCACATGGTGTACCGGTACGAGTCCGATGAGGACGCCTTCCTCGAATATCCGGAGCCCGGGCCGGCCCCGGTCGGGCCCGTGGTCGCGACGCCGCCACCGGCCGGCCCGTCGCCGTCCCGCTTCCCCACGCCGTCGCTGCCACCGGCCCGGGCCACCCGCCCGGCCCTCGACGACGCCCGGGCGCCCGCCCCCGCACCACCCGCACCACCCGCACCGGTGCCCACACCGCCCCGGGAGCCCGCGCCGGTGCCCCAGCCCGCACCACCGGTGCCGCAGCCGGTACCCGCCGCGAACGCAGGCCCGACCGTGCCGGTCCCGGCCAGCCCGACGTTCCGCACCACGAGCCTGCCCGACCAGGCACGGAACCGGCGGGCCGGCCGTCGCGGCGGTGGCCGGTTCTGGCAGGCGCTGGTCGGCGGCGCCGCCGTGCTGCTCCTGCTCTCCCTCACCGGCCTGGCCGTCGCGGCGCTGCTCGACGAGCGGGCCGACACGCCGCCGACGAGCGAGCAGACCACACCGCCGGCGGTGACCGAGTCGAGCGCGCCCGGCCGGTCCGACCTGGACTCCCGGGACACCGACCAGGCGACGCTCACCGCCAAGGAACTGTTCCCGGGCAAGCAACTCGTGGTCACCGACGGCAAGCCGGCGTACCGGGTGCTCAAGACGCAGGCCAGCACCGACTGCGCGGTCTCGGCCACCGGCGAGATCGCCGACCTGCTGGTCCGGCTCGGGTGCAACCAGGTCGTCCGGGGCACGCTCCGCTCCCCCGACGGCGACCACCTGCTCACCGCCGGCCTGTTCAACCTGACCGACCTGGCCAGCGCCCAGCGGGTACGGGACCGGATCCGGCCGCTGCTGGACGACCGCCAGGGACGGTTCCGGGGCCTGCCGGCGGGTGAGGGCACCGAGGCGGTGGAGAAGGCCGCCGCCCGGGTCGGCTGGCAGGTACGCGGCCACTACCTCGCCTTCTGCCTGGTCACCCGCGCGGACGGGGAACGGATCCCGACCGACGACGCGGTCGCCCGCGAGATCATGTTCGACCTGATCGAGCTGCACCTGAACCGGAACGTGCTGGACCACCGGGCCGCCGGCGGCACGGCCGGCCAGCCCACCGACGGTCCGACCGAGGAAAGCGCCGGCCAGCGCGGCACCGGCGACTGAAGCGGCGTTCCCCCGGCCCGCCACCCACCTCCGGTGGCGGGCCGTTCGCCGTCTCCGGGCCGCTTCGCCGCGCCTGCGTCGTCCTCCGCCCGGCTCAGCCCTCGGCGACCGGGACCCGCAACCGGCGGGTGAGGTCGGCGCGGCGGGCGTACTCCGTCGGGTCGGCCGGGTAGCCGACCTCGACCAGCGCGAGGCCGTGCGCGGGCGCCACGGTGACCTCGCTGGACCGTTCCCGGCGGGTCAGCAGCCCGGCCGGCCACTCGACCGGCCGCCGGCCGTCACCGGCGACCAGCATGGCGCCGACCAGACTGCGCACCATGTTCTGGCAGAACGCGTCGGCCTGCACGGTGGCGACCAGGATGCCGTCCGGGTCGCGCCGCCAGTCCAGCCGGGTCACCTCGCGCAGCGTGGTGGCGTTCTCCTTCCGCCGGCAGTACGCGGCGAAGTCGTGCTCGCCCACCAGACCGGCCGCGGCCGCGTTCAACGCGGCCAGGTCCAGCGGCTTCGGCCAGGCCAGCGTGTCCCGCCGGCGCAACGGCTCGGCGCCCCACGGCGCGTCGGTGACCCGGTACTCGTAGCGCCGGAAGGTGGCCGAGAACCGGGCGTCGAAGTCGGCCGGCACCTCGGTCATCGCGCGTACCCGGGCGTCCGGTGGGAGCAGTCGGGCCAGCCGGCGCAGCAGCCGTCCCTCGTGCGCCCGCCACACCTCGGTCGGCAGGTCCAGGTGGCAGACCTGCCCGGTGGCGTGCACCCCGGCGTCGGTCCGCCCGGCCACGGTGAGCCCGGTGACCGTGCCGGCGCCGAGCACCAGGTCCAGCGTCGCCATGAGCACGCCGGCGACCGTGCGCCGGGTGGGCTGGGGCGCCCATCCGGAGAAGTCGGTGCCGTCGTACGAGACGTCCAGCCGCAGCCGGGTCCGCTCGTCCACCTCGTACCTCCCGTTGACGGCGACGGGCCCGGCACCCCCGTGGGGATGCCGGGCCCGGTCGAGCCTGAACTCAGGCCTTGTCGTTCTCGGTGGCCTCGTCGCTGTCCTCACGGGCGGCGGCGGTGTCACCGGAGGCGGAGACCGGAGCCTCGGCGTCCTGGTCGCCGGTGCTGGCCTTGGGGGCCTCCTCGGCCGGGGCCAGGGCCTCGACCTTGTCCTGCTGGGCGGCCTTGCGGGCGGCGGTCTTCTTGTTCGCCTTGGGCTCGGCGACCTGAAGCTCCTCGACCAGCTCGATGATCGCCATCGGAGCGGCGTCACCCTTGCGCGGACCGGTCTTCACGATCCGGGTGTAGCCACCGTTGCGGTTGGCGTACCGGGGCGCGATCTGGTCGAACAGGGAGTAGACCACGTCCTTGTCCTTGACGACGCCCGCCACCCGCCGACGCGAGGCGAGGTCGCCGCGCTTGGCCTTGGTGATGAGCTGCTCGGCCAGCGGACGGAGCCGCCGGGCCTTCGTCTCGGTGGTCTGGATCTTGCCGTGCTGGAACAGCGCGGTGGCCAGGTTGGCCAGCATCAGCCGCTCGTGCGCGGGGCTGCCGCCGAGGCGGGGGCCCTTGGTGGGCGTGGGCATGCTTGGTGCTCCTCAGGTGTGGCGGCAGCGCGGACTAGAGCTGCTCGGTCTCGCGGTAGTCGTCGGTGTCGTAGTCGGCCTCGCCGAAGGTGTCCACGACGTGCGCCGGGTCGAAGTTCGGAGCCGAGTCCTTCAGCCCCAGGCCCATCCCGGCGAGCTTCATCTTGACCTCGTCGATCGACTTCTGGCCGAAGTTGCGGATGTCGAGGAGGTCGGCCTCGGTACGCCCGATCAGCTCACCAACGGAGTTGATGCCCTCGCGCTTGAGGCAGTTGTAGGAGCGGACGGTCAGGTCCAGCTCCTCGATCGGCAGAGCCAGGTCCGCCGCCAGCTGGGCGTCCTGCGGGGACGGCCCGATGTCGATGCCCTCGGCGGTCTCGTCCAGCTCGCGGGCGAGCCCGAACAGCTCCACCAGCGTCGAGCCGGCCGAGGCCAGCGCGGTACGCGGGCCCATCGACGGCTTGGTCTCGACGTCGATGATCAGCCGGTCGAAGTCGGTCCGCTGCTCGACCCGGGTCGCCTCGACGCGGTACGTCACCTTCAGCACCGGCGAGTAGATCGAGTCGACCGGGATCCGGCCGATCTCGGCGCCCGCCTGCTTGTTCTGCGCGGCGGTGACGTAGCCCCGGCCCCGCTCGACGGTCAGCTCCATGTCGAGCCGGCCCTTGCCGTTGAGGGTGGCGAGCTTCAGGTCCGGGTTGTGCACGGAGACACCGGCCGGGGGCTGGATGTCGCCGGCGGTCACGTCGCCCGGGCCCTGCTTGCGCAGGTACATGCTGACCGGCTCGTCGTGCTCGGAGCTGACGCACAGCTCCTTGATGTTCATGACGAGCTCGACCACGTCCTCCTTGACACCGGGGATGGTGGTGAACTCGTGCAGCACACCGTCGATCTTGATCGAGGTGACCGCCGCGCCCGGGATGGACGACAGCAGCGTACGCCGGAGCGAGTTGCCGAGCGTGTAGCCGAAACCGGGCTCCAGCGGCTCGATGGTGAACTTGGACCGGGTCTCGTTGATCGACTCTTCGGACAGAGACGGTCGCTGGCTGATGAGCATCTTTTCTCTTCTCTTCCGGGGCGCCCGCTATTTGACGCCCACGACACAACTGTTCCGGTGGCCCGCCCCGCAGGACGGGCCACCGCAACGAGCCCTTACTTGGAGTAGAGCTCGACGATCAGCTGCTCCTGGACCTGGGTGTCGATCACCTGACGGGCCGGGAGCGAGTGCACGAGGACCTTCATCTGGCTGGGGATGGCCTCGAGCCACGCCGGAACGGTCTTGGAGCCGGCCTCGGCCTGCGCGACGATGAACGGGGTGAGCTCCTTGCTCTTGCCCCGGACCTCGATGATGTCGTGCTCCTTGACGCGGAACGACGGAATGTCGACCTTCTTGCCGTTCACCGTGAAGTGACCGTGCTTGACCAGCTGACGGGCCATGTCCCGGGACTTGGCGTAGCCGGCCCGGTAGACCACGTTGTCCAGCCGCGACTCAAGGATCTGGAGCAGAACCTCACCGGTCTTGGCCTTCTTGCCCACGGCCTCTTCGTAGTAGCCGCGGAACTGCTTCTCCAGCACGCCGTAGACACGACGGGCCTTCTGCTTCTCACGGAGCTGGAGCAGGTACTCCGTCTCCTTCGTGCGGCCGCGGCCGTGCTGCCCGGGCGGGAACGGCCGGGACTCGAACGGGCACTTCGGACCATCGCACTTGCTGCCCTTGAGGAACAGCTTCATCTTCTCCCGCCGGCAACGGCGGCAGTCAGCACCGGTGTAACGAGCCATCTCTCTCTAACCTCTCAGACCCGGCGACGCTTCGGCGGACGGCACCCGTTGTGCGGCTGCGGCGTGACGTCGGAAATCTGCCCGACCTCGAGACCGGCGGCCTGCAGCGAACGGATGGCGGTCTCCCGGCCGGAGCCGGGGCCCTTGACGAACACGTCGACCTTGCGCATGCCGTGCTCCATGGCCCGACGCGCGGCGGCCTCGGCGGCCAGCTGCGCGGCGAACGGGGTCGACTTGCGGGAGCCCTTGAAGCCCACCTGGCCGGAGGAGGCCCAGGAGATGACCGCACCGGTCGGGTCCGTGATGGACACGATGGTGTTGTTGAAGGTGCTCTTGATGTGCGCCTGCCCGTGGGCGACGTTCTTGCGTTCCTTGCGCCGGACCTTCTTGACGGCGGCTCCGGCACGAGCCTTCGGTGGCATAAGTCTGTGCGCTCCTAGTTACTTCTTGCCGGGCTTCTTCTTGCCGGCCACGGTCCGCTTCGGGCCCTTCCGGGTCCGCGCGTTGGTCTTGGTGCGCTGACCACGCACGGGCAGACCGCGGCGGTGCCGGATGCCGGCGTAGCAGCCGATCTCGACCTTGCGGCGGATGTCAGCGGCGACCTCGCGGCGCAGGTCGCCTTCAACCTTGTAGTTGCCCTCGATGTGGTTCCGGAGCTCGACGAGCTCCTCGTCCGTGAGGTCCCGAACGCGCTTGTCCGGCGAGATGCCGGTCGCGGCGAGCGTCTCCAGGGCGCGGGTACGGCCGACCCCGAAGATGTAGGTGAGCGCGATCTCCATCCGCTTCTCGCGGGGGAGATCCACGCCGACTAGACGTGCCATGTGCGGGCGTACTCCTCATGATTTGTGGCGGAGGTGTGGACCCGTCCCACCCCGCTGCCCGAGCGGGCCCCGGCCTCCGACCGGGGGTCAACCACGAGGGGTACGCGTGTGGCGCACCGTCCGCGGCTGGGACGAGCTGGTGATGTGTGGGGCGTCAGCCCTGGCGCTGCTTGTGACGCGGGTCGCTGCAGATGACCATGACCCGGCCGTGCCGACGGATCACCCGGCACTTGTTGCAGATCCTCTTGACGCTCGGCTTGACCTTCACGGTTGCCTTACTTCCCATCTGGCCCGGAGCGCGACGGATCGCGACCCGGACGTCGAAGACGGACACGGGGACGTCCCGGCCGTCGTCAGGCTTACTTGTAGCGGTAGACGATGCGCCCGCGGGTCAGGTCGTACGGCGACAGTTCGACGACGACCCGGTCCTCCGGCAGGATGCGGATGTAGTGCTGCCGCATCTTGCCGCTGATGTGAGCCAGCACCTTGTGGCCGTTCGCGAGCTCCACCCGGAACATGGCGTTCGGCAGGGGCTCGATGACCCGACCCTCGATCTCGATGGCTCCGTCTTTTTTCGGCATGTACTCCGCTGTCCTGACGTCGGTTGCTCCGGACGGCCCACAACGTCTTACACGGGTGAACTGACCAAGATCAGTAGACCCGCGCCAGCCGCGGCTCCGACTCCCACCGAAGCGCAGGGTGGGCATGGCGGAGTGGACGCTGTGCGCCGATCTGAAAGTGTACGCCCGCCCGCGCGCCGTCGCCAAACCGGCCGGCCAGCAGATCCCTCGAACGGCGGATTTCCGGCCCGGTTGTGACCAGCGGCACAGTTATCGGCGGCGGTCGCGCCGCTTCCGGCCGTGATCCGCGCCGATCAACCCGACCGACTGCATCAGCACCAGGCCGCCCCACGGCCCCAGCACCCAGAGCGGCCAGACGCCGGCGGCATGCCCGGACGCCACCGCGCCGATCAGCCAGATCGGCACCAGGATCGCGGCCACCCGCAGCCAGGGCAGCCAGAGCCCGAGCAGCCGGGACCGGGTCTCCGGCGTTTCGGGGTCACCGGCCACCGGGGTGGACGGTGCGACCGGCGCAGGAGGTGGAGTCGGCGCGGCGGGTGCCAGCGCGGACCGCTCGGCGGGCGCCGGGCCCGGCAGGTCGGCCACCACCTCGTCCAGCTCGCCGTAGGTCCGGGCGCCGTACGTGCGGGCCAGCCGCTCGTCGTACTCGTGCAGGCCGAGCCGGCCCTCCTCCAGCGCCACCCGGAGCCGCTCCGCGACGGCCTCCCGGTCGCGGTCGGCCGCCCGCATCTCCCGCCGCCCGTCCATATCGGCAAGGATGCCACCGGACCGCCACCCCACTCCGCCCCGCGCCCTGTTTCACGGGAAGAGTTGCCATCCGGGCCCGAATACCCCCTCTTTCGGTGAAACAGGGAGACTGGAGAGGGGAGCGGGTGGGTCAGCGGGCCGGGGAGTCCGCCGGCTGGCGGGCGGTCACCAGATCGCCGAGGCGGGCCCGGCCGCCGTCGGGGGCGGTGAGCACCCACACCCCGTCCGCCAGCAGCGCCATCGAGTGCTCCACGTGCACCGCCATCGAGCGGTCCCGCGTCACCACCGTCCAGCCGTCGGCCAGCTCGACGGTACGCGGGGAACCCGCCGTGATCATCGGCTCGATGGCGAGCGCCAGACCGGGCACCAGCCGTGGACCCTTGCCGGGGCGACCGTGGTTGAGCACGTGCGGGTCCTGGTGCATCTCCGTGCCGATGCCGTGGCCGCCGTAGCCGTCGACGATGCCGTACCGGCCGCCCTTGCGGACCGCGGTCTCCACCGCGTGCGAGATGTCGGTCAGCCGGCCCCTGCCGGAGGCCGCGCCCCGGGCCGCGGCGGCGATCCCGGCCCACATCGCATCCTCGGCCACCTCGGCCATCCGCAGCAGCGCCGGGTCGACCTCCCCCACCGCCACCGTGATCGCCGCGTCGCCGTGCCAGCCGTCGAGCACCGCCCCGCAGTCGATCGAGATCAGGTCGCCCTCGCGCAGCACCTGTTCGGGCGACGGGATGGCGTGCACCACCTGCTCGTTGACCGAGGAACAGATCGAGGCCGGGAAACCGTGGTAGCCCTTGAACGACGGGACCGCGCCGGCCTCCCGGATGGTCGCCTCGGCGATCGCGTCGAGGTCGGCGGTCGACACACCGGGCGCGACCGCCTCCCGCATCCGGGCCAGGGCACGGGCGACCACCAGACCGGCGGCCCGCATCAGCTCGATCTGCTCGGGGGTCTTCAGCTGGATGTCCAGCTGGGGACGGCGCATGACGGCGTTCACCTTTCGTTACACGGAACAGCGGGGCACGTCGCGCGTACCCCGCTGTTCACAGTCTATCCGCCGGGCGGCGGTGGGAGGTCAGCCGCCGTACGACCGCAGGGCGTCGATGGCGCGGACCGTCACGTCCTCCACCGGCCCGGTCGCGTCGATGCCCACCAGCTTGCCCTGGGCGCCGTAGTAGTCGACAAGCGGCGCGGTCTTCTCGGAGTATTCCCGCAGCCGCGCGGCGATCGTCTCCGGCTTGTCGTCGTCGCGCTGGAACAGCTCCGCGCCGCACCGGTCGCAGATGCCGTCCCGGGTGGTCGCGTCGAACTCGACGTGCCAGATCTTGCCGCAGCCCCGGCAGGTACGCCGGCCGGAGAGCCGCCGGATCACCTCGTCGTCGTCGACCACCAGCTCCAGCACCAGGTCCAGCGTGGAGCCCAGGTCGGCGAGGAGCTTGTCCAACTCGGCGGCCTGCGGCGTGGTGCGCGGGAAGCCGTCGAGCAGGAAGCCCTCGCCGGCGTCCGGCTCGGCGAGCCGGTCCCGGACCATGTTGATGGTGACGTCGTCCGGGACCAGCTTGCCGGCGTCCATGTACCGCTTCGCCTCGACGCCCAGCGGAGTGCCCTGGGTGACGTTGGCCCGGAAGATGTCACCGGTCGAGATCTTCGGCACCGAGAGGTGCGCGGCGATGAACTCCGCCTGTGTGCCCTTGCCCGCGCCCGGCGGGCCAACCAGAACGAGTCGCATCTACCGCAGGAACCCTTCGTAGTTCCGCTGCATGAGTTGGCTCTCGATCTGCTTCACGGTCTCCAGACCGACGCCGACCATGATGAGCACAGCGGTGCCGCCGAACGGGAAGTTCTGGAACTGCTGGTTGTCCAGCCAGATGAAGAAGAAGTTCGGCAGGATCGCGATGATGCCGAGGTAGAGCGCACCCGGCAGGGTGATCCGGCTGAGGATGAAGTCGAGGTACTCGGCGGTCGGCTTGCCGGGGCGGATGCCCGGCACGAAGCCGCCGTACTTCTTCATGTTGTCCGCGACCTCGGTCGGGTTGAACGTGATCGACACGTAGAAGTACGTGAAGAAGATGATCAGCAGGAAGTAGATCGCGATGTGCTCCGGCGCGCTCGCCTTCACGATGTGGTTCTGGATCCAGGCCTGGACCTTGCCCGGGTCGTTCTGGTCGAAGAACTGGAGCGCGAGCGTCGGCAGGTAGAGCAGCGACGAGGCGAAGATGACCGGGATGACGCCGGCCTGGTTCACCTTGAGCGGGATGTAGGTGGAGGTGCCGCCGTACATCCGCCGGCCGATCATGCGCTTCGCGTACTGCACCGGGATCCGGCGCTGCGCCTGCTCGATGAACGTGACCGCGGTGATGACCAGCAGCACCAGGGCGATGACGAGGAGGAACATCCCCCAGCCCTTGGTGGTCTTGATCTTCCAGCCCTCGCTGGGGAGCCGGGCCGCGATCGAGGTGAAGATCAGCACCGACATGCCGTTGCCGACGCCCCGGTCGGTGATCAGCTCGCCGAGCCACATCACCACGCCGGTGCCGGCGGTCATCGTCATCACCAGGACGGTGAGCGTCAGCCAGTCCGGGATGCCGGTGCCCTTGGGCACGATCGGGAACTGGTCGCACTGGTTGTTGAACAGCTGCCCGGAGCGGGCCAGCGCCACGAACGCCGAGGACTGGAGGATGCCCAGCCCCAGCGTCAGGTAGCGGGTGTACTGGGTGATCTTCGCCTGGCCGGCCTGGCCCTCCTTGCGGAGCTGCTCCAGGCGCGGGATCACCACCGTCAGCAGCTGCAGGATGATCGACGCGGTGATGTAGGGCATGATGCCCAGCGCGAAGACCGAGAGCTGGAGCAGCGCGCCGCCGGAGAAAAGATCCAGCAGGTTGAGCACGCCGGTGCTGCCCTGGATGGTGTCGAGGCACTTCTGCACGTTGCCGTACGAGACGCCCGGGCTGGGCAGCGTGGCGCCCAGCCGGTAGACCGCGATGATGCCTACTGTGAACAGCAGCTTCTTGCGCAGGTC
This sequence comes from Micromonospora sp. DT227, assembly GCF_049841835.1. Lineage (NCBI taxonomy): Bacteria > Bacillati > Actinomycetota > Actinomycetes > Micromonosporales > Micromonosporaceae > Micromonospora > Micromonospora sp. DT227. The sequence continues at coordinate 579,054 of NZ_JBNCLA010000002.1, forward strand.
AGGCGTACGGAACGCACTGAGAAAGGCGGACAGCAACTTCTTCCTCCTGCGCGACGCGGGCCGCCGGTGACGATCCCTGGCGGGGCGGGGTGGGTGCCGGGCGGAGTGCCCGGTATCCATGGCTGGCAACGGACTCTAACAGTCCGATCCCGGTCCGGGCAGATGTGCCCGGCTACATAAAACGAATCCGATGTTACCCGGCGCACACGCGACCGGTAGACCATGACGCCCGCCCAGTCGCGAACAACTGAGCGGGCGCCACGAAAATGCCCTTAGAGCTCGGTGACCGAGCCGCCGGCCGCGGTGATCTTCTCCTTGGCCGACGCGCTGAACGCGTGCGCCGACACCTGGAGGGACACACCGCCGAGGTCGCCGGTGCCGAGCACCTTGACCGGGTGGCCCTTGCGGACCGCGCCGGTCTCGACCAGCTCGACCGGGCCGACCTGGCCGCCGTTCGGGAAGAGCTCCGCCAGCCGGTCCAGGTTGACCACCTGGAACACGACCTTGAACTTGTTCTTGAAGCCCTTCATCTTCGGCAGGCGCATGTGGATGGGCATCTGCCCACCCTCGAACGCCGGCGAGATGTTCTTCCGGGCCTTCGAACCCTTGGTACCGCGTCCAGCGGTCTTGCCCTTCGAACCCTCACCGCGACCCACCCGGGTCTTGTCGGTCTTGGCTCCCGGGGCGGGACGCAGGTGGTGCACCTTGATCGTCATTACTCGACCTCCTCGACCTTCACGAGGTGGTTGACCGTGAAGATCATGCCGCGGATCTCCGGCCGGTCCTCCTTGACCACCACGTCGTTGATCCGCTTGAGCCCGAGCGAACGCAGCGAGTCACGCTGGTTCTGCTTGCGCCCGATCCCGGACCGGACCTGGGTGACCTTCAGACGTGCCATCAGGACGCCACCCCCGCACGCGACGCCAGCATGGCGGCCGGCGCGACGTCCTCCACCGGCAGGCCACGACGCGCCGCGACCTGCTCGGGGGACTCAAGCCCCTTCAGGGCCGCCACGGTGGCGTGCACGATGTTGATCGGGTTGGACGAGCCGAGGCTCTTGGAGAGCACGTCGTGGATGCCCGCGCACTCCAGCACGGCACGCACCGGACCACCGGCGATGACACCCGTACCGGCGGAGGCCGGCTTGAGCAGCACCACACCGGCGGCGTCCTCGCCCGTGATCGGGTGCGGGATCGACTGGCCGATCCGCGGCACCTTGAAGAAGTGCTTCTTGGCCTCCTCGACGCCCTTGGCGATCGCCGCGGGCACCTCCTTGGCCTTTCCGTAGCCCACGCCGACGGTGCCGTCGCCGTCGCCCACGATCACCAGGGCGGTGAAGCTGAAGCGACGACCACCCTTCACGACCTTGGCGACGCGGTTGATCGCGACGACCCGCTCGAGGTGCGGGGTCTTCTCGACGGGCGCGTTTCCGCGGCCGCCCTCACGGCGGTTGTCGCGGCGACCACCCTCGTTGCCACCGGACCCGCCGCCACGGCGCTGTTGACCTGGCATCAGCAGCCTTCCTTCTCTCTCGTGACGGGGTTTCTAGAACTCGAGCCCGGCTTCGCGGGCGGCCTTGGCAAGCGCGGCGACCCGCCCCGCGTACCGGTTGCCACCGCGGTCGAAGACGACCTTCGAGACGCCGGCGGCCTTGGCCCGCTCGGCGAGCAGCTCGCCGACCTTGCCGGCCAGGGCGCTCTTGTCGCCCTCGGCGCCGCGCAGCGAGGCGTCCATGGTCGACGCCGACGCCAGGGTGTGACCCTTGGCGTCGTCGACGACCTGGGCGACCATGTGCCGCAGGGAACGGGTGACGACGAGGCGAGGACGCTCGGCGGTGCCGCTGACGTTCTTGCGGACCCGGAAGTGCCGACGCGCACGCCCGACGGCGCGCTTGGCGGCAACGCCGCGGCGGCGCTTGAGCAGCGTGGCGCTCACTTCTTACCTGCCTTTCCAGCCTTACGGCGGATGACCTCGCCCTGGTACTTCACACCCTTGCCCTTGTAGGGCTCCGGCGGGCGGATCTTCCGGATGTTGGCGGCGACCTCGCCGACCTGCTGCTTGTCGATGCCGGCCACGTGGAACAGCGTCGGCCGCTCGACCGTGAAGGTGATGCCGTCCGGCGCCGGCACGACGACCGGGTGCGAGAACCCGAGCGCGAACTCCAGGTCCTTGCCCTTGGCGGTCACCCGGTAACCGGTGCCGGCGATCTCCAGGCTCTTGCGGTAGCCCTCGGTCACCCCGACGATCATGTTGGCCACCAGCGTACGGCTCAGGCCGTGCAGCTCCTTGGCCTTGCGCTCGTCGTTGGGCCGGTTGACGTGCAGCTCGCCGCTCTCGTCCCGCTCCGCCGTGATCGGCTCGGCCAGCACGTGGCTCAGCTCGCCCTTGGGGCCCTTGACCTTGACGGTCTGGCCGTCGATCGTGATGTCGACGCCGGATGGCACCGGGATCGACTTACGTCCAATACGCGACATTTCTACCTGTCTCCCGTTACCAGACGAAGGCGAGGACTTCCCCGCCAACGCTCCGCTTGCGGGCCTGCCGGTCGGTGAGCAGCCCCTGGGACGTCGAAATGATCGCCACACCAAGCCCGCCGAGCACCCGCGGGAGCCCCTCCGACTTGGCGTACACCCGGAGACCGGGCTTGGACACGCGCTTGATGCCGGCCAGGCTCCGCTCGCGGTTCTGGCCGTACTTCAGCTCGACGACCAGTCGCTTGCCGACGGCACCCTCCTCGGGGTCCTCGACCGACCAGGTGGCGATGTAACCCTCGGCCTTGAGGACCTCGGCGATGTTCGCCTTGATCTTCGAGTAGGGCATCGTCACCTGGTCGTGGTACGCCTGGTTGGCGTTACGCAGACGCGTGAGCATGTCTGCGATCGGGTCGGTCATCGTCATGAAAACTCGTCAACCTTTCTCGCCGGGGTTCCCCGGGCCAGGCCCGGGGCCTACGGCGAAGAGACAGTTCAGCTGACGCGCCGGAGCGCGCCGGGCTATTACCAGGAAGCCTTGGACACGCCGGGCAGCTCACCGCGGTGGGCCATCTCCCGGATGCACACCCGGCAGAGACCGAACTTGCGGTAGACCGCCTTCGGACGCCCGCACCGCTGGCAGCGGGTGTACGCGCGAACCGAGAACTTCGGCTTCGCGGCCGCCTTGAGGATCAGCGCCTTCTTGGCCATCTCAGTTCTCCTTGAACGGGAAGCCCAGGAGCTTGAGCAGCGCCCGGCCCTCGTCGTCGGTCGTGGCGGTCGTGACCACCGTGATGTCCATGCCCCGCTGGCGATCGATCTTGTCCTGGTCGATCTCGTGGAACACCGACTGCTCGGTCAGACCGAACGTGTAGTTGCCGTGCCCGTCGAGCTTGCGCCCGTCCAGACCGCGGAAGTCACGGATACGCGGCAGCGCGATGGAGAGCAGCCGGTCCAGGAACTCCCACATCCGGTCGCCCCGGAGGGTGACCTTCGCGCCGATCGGCATGCCCTCGCGGAGCTTGAACTGCGCGATGGACTTGGTGGCCCGCCGGACCAGCGGCTTCTGGCCGGTGATGGTGGCCAGGTCGCGGACGGCGCCGTCGATCAGCTTGGCGTCGCGAGCGGCCTCGCCGACACCCATGTTGACGACGATCTTGACCATCCGCGGCACCTGCATCGGGTTGCCGTAGCTGTACTGCTTCTGCAGCTCGGCCACGATCTCGTTGCGGTACCGCTCCTTGAGGCGCGGCTGGGTCTTGGTTTCGGTAGCCGTGGTCATCACAGGTCCTTACCGGTGCTACGCGCGATGCGGACCTTCTGGCCGTTGTCGTCGATCCGGTAGCCGACGCGGGTCGGCTTGCCGTCGGAGTCCACGACCATCACGTTCGAGACGTGGATCGGGGCTTCCTGGGTGACGATGCCGCCGGTCTTGGCGCCACGCTGGGTGGTGCTGATGCGAGTGTGCTTCTTGACCCGGTTCACGCCCTCGACCAGGACCTTGTCCTGCCGCGGGTAGGCCGCGATGACCTTGCCCTTGGCACCCTTGTCCTTGCCGGCGATGACGACGACCGTGTCGCCCTTCTTGACCTTCACGGTCACAACACCTCCGGCGCGAGAGAGATGATCTTCATGAACCGCTTGTCCCGCAGCTCACGACCCACCGGGCCGAAGATACGGGTACCGCGCGGGTCCCCACCGTCCTTGATGATGACGGCGGCGTTCTCGTCGAAGCGGATGTACGACCCGTCCGGCCGCCGCCTCTCCTTGGCGGTCCGAACGACGACGGCCTTGACGACGTCGCCCTTCTTCACACCGGCACCGGGGATCGCGTCCTTGACCGTGGCCACGATGACGTCGCCGATGCTCGCGTAGCGCCGACCGGAGCCACCGAGAACCCGGATGCACAGGATCTCCCGGGCACCCGTGTTGTCGGCGACGCGCAGTCGCGACTCCTGCTGAATCACGTCTATCTCCTATGTCTGCCGGTTCTCCGGCCGCCGGGGGCGGCCGGAGCCTGGCGGAACCTGCGCCCGACCGATCCCGGCCGAGCTCGAGCCTTCGCTACTTGGCCTTCTCGAGGATTTCCACGAGCCGCCACCGCTTGGTGGCGGAGAGCGGCCGGGTCTCCATGATCAGGACCCGGTCGCCGATACCGGCCGAGTTCTGCTCGTCGTGCACCTTCAGCTTGCGGGTACGACGCATGATCTTGCCGTACAGCGCGTGCTTGACCCGGTCCTCGACCTCGACCACGACGGTCTTGTCCATCTTGTCGCTGACCACGAGGCCCTCGCGCACCTTACGGCGGGACCGCGCGGCGGCGGTGGTAGTGGTGTTCTCACTCATGATGCAGTCACCTCAGTCGGCGCGGCCGAGAGACCCAGCTCACGCTCACGCATGATCGTGTAGATCCGGGCGATCTCCCGACGGATGACCTGCAGCCGCCGGTTGTTGTCGAGCTGCCCGGTCGCGCCCTGCACGCGGAGGTTGAACAGCTCCGCCTTAGCCTCGCGCAGCTTCGTGACCAGCTCCTCGTCGGAGAGCTCACGCAGCTCGGAGGGCTTGACGCCGGCTGCCATCAGGATTCACCCACTTCGCGCGTAACAATGCGGCACTTCATCGGGAGCTTGTGGATCGCGCGACGCATCGCCTCTCGCGCGATCTGCTCGTTGGGGAAGGACATCTCGAAGAGAACCCGCCCCGGCTTGACGTTGGCGACCCACCACTCGGGAGAACCCTTACCGGAACCCATCCGGGTTTCGGCCGGCTTCTTGGTGAGGGCCTGGTCCGGGAAGATCGTGATCCAGACCTTGCCGCCACGCTTGATGTGGCGGGTCATCGCGATACGTGCCGACTCGATCTGACGGTTGGTCACGTACGCCGGCTCGAGAGCCTGGATCCCGAACTCGCCGAACACCACCCGGTTACCACCCTTGGACGCGCCACTGCGGTCCGGGTGGTGCGGCTTGCGGAAGCCCTTCGGGGGCTTGCGCGGCATCAGCATCTGTCAGCCCTCCTGCTGCTGTTCTGCCGGCTGGTTCGGAGCCGAGGCGGCGGCGGCGACAGCGCTGCTGTCGACCGGCTCACCGGCCGGCGTCTCCGCCTGCTGCGCGATGGTGGTCGCGGCAGCGCGGCCGGCCTCGGTGCCGCCGGCGGTCGTACCCGACGAGCCCGACCGGCCACGACGCGGCCGGTCCGGCCGGTCGCCACGGTCACGGCGCGGGCCGCGCGACGGGGCCGCCTCGGCCGGGGCCTCGCGGCCCGGCACGGCGTCGCCCTTGTAGATCCAGACCTTCACGCCGATCCGGCCGAAGGTGGTACGGGCCTCGAAGAAGCCGTACTCGATGTTGGCCCGCAACGTGTGCAGCGGGACACGACCCTCGCGGTAGAACTCGGTCCGGCTCATCTCGGCGCCGCCGAGACGGCCCGAGACCTGAACCCGGATGCCCTTGCAGGCCGGGTTCTTCATCGCGGACTGCATCGCCTTGCGCATGGCCCGACGGAAGCTGACCCGGCTGGACAGCTGCTCGGCGACGCCCTGGGCGACCAGCTGCGCGTCCGACTCGGGGTTCTTCACCTCGATGATGTTCAGCTGGACCTGCTTGCCGGTGAGCTTCTCCAGCTCGCCGCGGATCCGGTCGGCCTCCGCACCCTTACGGCCGATGACGATGCCCGGCCGGGCGGTGTGGATGTCCACGCGGACCCGGTCCCGGGTGCGCTCGATGTCGACCTTGGAGATGCCGGCACGCTCGAGGCCCTTGGACATCATCCGGCGGATCTTGACATCCTCGCCGATGTAGTCCTTGTAGAGCTTGTCCGCGAACCAGCGGGACTTCCAGTCGGTCGAGATGCCGAGCCGGAACCCAGTGGGGTGAACCTTCTGACCCATTACTCGGCACCCTCCGTCGTGCTCTGCGCCTGCGCCGGCTCGGCCTGCTTGGCCGGAGCGGCCTTCTTCGCCGACTTCTTCGGCGCGGCCGGCGCCACGGCCTCGACCGCCACCGTGATGTGGCACGTCCGCTTGCGGATCCGGTACGCCCGGCCCTGCGCCCGCGGCCGGAACCGCTTCATCGTCGGGCCCTCGTCGACGAACGCCTCGCTGACGAGCAGCGCGTCGGGGTCCAGCCGCTCGTTGTTCTCCGCGTTGGCGATCGCGCTCGCGAGCACCTTGTACACCTGCTCGCTCGCAGCCTGCGGCGCGAACTGCAGCACCGTGAGCGCCTCCTTCGCGGGCAGGCCGCGGACGAGGTTGACCACCCGGCGCGCCTTCATCGGCGAGATGCGCACGTGCCGCGCAACCGCCCGCGCGCCCGGAAGCACCGGAGCGTCGCCCTTTCCTGGCATCGCTGTAACCCCTTGTTCCTCTATCCGTATGCCCGCGGCGTCAGCGCCGGCGGCTCTTCCGGTCGTCCTTCTCGTGACCCTTGAACGTGCGGGTCAGCGCGAACTCGCCGAGCTTGTGCCCGACCATGGCCTCGGTCACGAAGACCGGGACGTGCTTGCGTCCGTCGTGCACGGCGATCGTGTGTCCCAGCATCTCCGGGATGATCGTCGAGCGCCGCGACCAGGTCTTGATCACGTTCTTCGAGCCCTTGTCGTTCTGCGTCTCCACCTTCTTGAGCAGGTGGTCGTCGACGAACGGGCCCTTCTTCAGGCTGCGAGGCATGTCTTATCTCCCTCAGCCGCGCTTACGCGTGGCGTAGCGGCGGCGGACGATCAGCCGGTCGCTCGGCTGGCCCTTACGACGGGTACGGCCCTCGGGCTTACCCTGCGGGTTGACCGGGTGGCGACCACCGGAGGTCTTACCCTCACCACCACCGTGCGGGTGGTCGACCGGGTTCATGGCGACACCACGGACGGTCGGGCGCTTGCCCTTCCACCGCATCCGGCCGGCCTTGCCCCAGTTGATGTTCGACTGGTCGGCGTTGCCGATCTCGCCGACGCTGGCGCGGCAGCGCACGTCGACCCGCCGGATCTCACCGGACGGCATACGCAGGGTCGCGTACGCGCCCTCACGGCCGAGCAGCTGGATGCCGACGCCGGCCGAGCGGGCCAGCTTGGCGCCGCCGCCCGGACGCAGCTCCACGTTGTGGATGGTGGTACCCACCGGGATGTTGCGCAGCGGCAGGTTGTTGCCCGGCTTGATGTCGGCGCCCGGGCCGGACTCGACGCGGTCGCCCTGCTTCAGGTCCTTCGGCGCGAGGATGTAGCGCTTCTCGCCGTCGGCGTAGTGCAGCAGCGCGATGCGCGCGGTGCGGTTCGGGTCGTACTCGATGTGGGCGACCTTCGCCGGCACGCCGTCCTTGTCGACCCGCTTGAAGTCGATCAGACGGTACTGGCGCTTGTGGCCGCCACCGTGGTGCCGCGTGGTGATCCGGCCGTGGGCGTTACGCCCGCCCTTCTTCGGCAGCGGAGCCAGCAGCGACTTCTCCGGCGTGGACCGGGTGATCTCGGCGAAGTCGGCGACGCTGGAGCCTCGCCGGCCCGGCGTCGTCGGCTTGTACTTACGGATAGCCATTGTCTACACCCCTCAGCTGACCGGGCCGCCGAAGGCCTCGATACGGTCACCGTCAGCCAGCTTCACGATCGCCCGCTTGGTGTCCTTGCGCTTGCCGAACCCGGTCTTGGTCCGCTTGCGCTTACCCTGGCGGTTGAGCGTGTTGACCGTCAGGACGCGGACGTTGAAGATCTGCTGGATAGCGATCTTGATCTCGGTCTTGTTCGCGTCCGGGTGCACCAGGAAGGTGTACCAGTTCCGGTTCAGCTCGCTGTAGCTCTTCTCCGAGACGACCGGCGCGACGATGACGTCACGCGGATCGGCGATCGTGCTCACTTGCCATCCTCCTCGGTGGTCTCGGCGGGCACGCCCAGGAACTCGTCCAGGGCCTCCTTGGTGAAGACCACGTCGTCGGCCACCAGCACGTCGTACGTGTTGAGCTGGCCGGCCTCGATCAGGTGCACCCGGCTGTCCCGCGTGTTGCGCAGGTTCCGCAGCGACACCCAGTTCAGCTCGTCGGTGCTGCTCAGCACGACCAGGATCCGGCGGGCGGCGGTCAGCTTGGTCAGCGTGGCCAGGGCCGCCTTGGTCGACGGCTTCTCGCCCGAGACGAACGCCTCGACGACGTGCACCTGGCCGGCGCGGGCCCGGTCGGAGAGGGCGCCACGCAGGGCGGCGGCCTTCATCTTCTTCGGGGTGCGCTGGCTGTAGTCGCGCGGCGTCGGGCCGTGGACCACGCCACCGCCGGCGAACTGCGGCGCGCGGGTCGAGCCCTGACGGGCCCGGCCGGTGCCCTTCTGCTTGTAAGGCTTCCGGCCACCGCCGGAGACCTCACCGCGGGTCTTGGTCTTGTGCGTGCCCTGCCGGGCCGCGGCGAGCTGAGCCACCACGACCTGGTGCATCAGCGCGACGTTCGCCTGGACGTCGAAGATGTCGGCCGGCAGCTCGACGGAGCCGCTCTTGCCGCCTTCGACGTTGAGGACGTCAACGGTGGTCACTTGGCCACACCGCCCTTCTTCACCTTCGCCTTGGCCGCGGTGCGGACCAGGACGAGCGCGCCCTTCGGGCCCGGGATGGCGCCACGGACGAGCAGGAGGTTGTTCTCGGTGTCGACCGCCTGGACGGTCAGGTTCTGGACGGTGTAGCGAACGCCACCCATCCGGCCCGCCATCCGGGTGCCCTTGAAGACGCGACCCGGGGTGGCGCAGGCGCCGATCGAGCCGGGCGAGCGGTGCTTCCGCTCGACACCGTGGCTGGCGCGCAGACCGTGGAAGCCGTGCCGCTTCATCGGGCCGGCGTAGCCCTTGCCCTTGGTCTTGCCGGTCACGTCGATCACGGCGCCGACCGGGAACTCCTCGACCGTGACCTCCTGGCCCGGCGCGTAGTCCGCGGCGTCGGAGGTGCGCAGCTCGACGATGTGCCGGCGCGGCGCGACGTCCGCCTTGGCGTAGTGCCCGGCGACCGGCTTCTTGACCTTGCGCGGGTCGATGGCCCCGTAGGCGAGCTGAACGGCGGTGTAGCCGTCCTTGTCGGCGCTACGAACCTGGCTCACGACGCACGGGCCGGCCTCGACCACGGTCACGGGGACGACCTTGTTGTTGTCCCAGACCTGGGTCATGCCGAGCTTGGCGCCCAGGATCCCCTTGACTTGCCTGTCCATTTGATCGATCCCTACAGCTTGATCTCGATGTCGACGCCAGCCGGCAGGTCGAGGCGCATGAGCGAGTCGACCGTCTTCGGGGTCGGGTCGATGATGTCGATCAGACGCTTGTGCGTGCGCATCTCGAAGTGCTCGCGCGAGTCCTTGTACTTGTGCGGCGAGCGGATGACGCAGAAACGGTTGATCTCCGTGGGCAGCGGCACCGGGCCAGCAACCTGCGCCCCGGTACGCGTCACCGTCTCGACGATCTTCCGAGCCGAGGAGTCGACGACCTCGTGGTCATAGGCCTTGAGCCGGATGCGGATCTTCTGTCCCGCCATGGTGGCTTCTGTTCCTTCTCTCGATGCCGCTGTGTCGCGGGCACCTGTACCGGCTGGTACAGGCCCACTTCCGCCGACCCCCGCGGTCGGGCGTGTCGCGCCCGTGGACCAGGCTCCGCCCCGAGGCTCCGGAGCGATTCTGACCGCGCGGTGGGTCATGGCGCCGATCGCGGTAACCGCGACCTGGACGCCGCGCGAGGGTGGTTGACCGCCGATGGCGATCAACCACCCCACGCGAAACGATCTGACTCCCGGAGGTCCAGCCTCAACCGGACGCAGGTGACCGACCGTCGTTACGCAACCTGACTAGTATGCCGCACGACCGGCGGCGACGCTAATCGGGGTTACCCAGCTCACTTGACGATCTTGGTGACGCGACCCGCGCCAACCGTACGACCGCCCTCGCGGATCGCGAACTTGAGGTTGTCCTCCATCGCGATGGGCTGGATGAGCTTCACGGACATCGTGGTGTTGTCGCCCGGCATGACCATCTCGGTGCCCTCGGGCAGCGTGACGACGCCGGTGACGTCCGTGGTGCGGAAGTAGAACTGCGGGCGGTAGTTCTGGAAGAACGGGGTGTGCCGGCCGCCCTCCTCCTTGGAGAGGATGTAGACCGTCGCCTCGAACTCCGTGTGCGGGGTGTTGCTGCCCGGCTTGATGACCACCATGCCGCGCTCGACGTCCTCGCGCTTGGTGCCACGCAGCAGCAGACCGACGTTCTCGCCTGCGCGGGCGTCGTCCAGGGTCTTCCGGAACATCTCGATCGCGGTGACCTTGGTCTTGAAGCCCTTCTCGCGGATGCCGACAACCTCGACGTCCTCGTTCGGGAGCAGCACGCCACGCTCGACACGACCGGTGACGACGGTGCCACGACCGGTGATCGTGAACACGTCCTCGACGGGCATGAGGAACGGCTTCTCGGTCTCGCGCTCCGGCTGCGGGATCGCGGTGTCGACCGCGCTCATCAGCTCGAGCAGCTTCTCGGTCCAGACCGGGTCGCCCTCGAGCGCCTTCAGCGCGGAGACCTGGACGACCGGCAGGTCGTCACCCGGGTACTCCTGCGCCGACAGCAGCTCGCGGACCTCGAGCTCGACGAGCTCCAGGAGCTCCTCGTCGTCGACCATGTCGCTCTTGTTGAGCGCCACGACGATGTACGGCACACCGACCTGACGGGCCAGCAGCACGTGCTCGCGGGTCTGCGGCATCGGGCCGTCGGTCGCCGCCACCACCAGGATCGCGCCGTCCATCTGCGCGGCACCGGTGATCATGTTCTTGATGTAGTCGGCGTGACCGGGGCAGTCGACGTGCGCGTAGTGACGCGCCTCGGTCTGGTACTCGACGTGCGCGATCGAGATCGTGATGCCGCGGGCCTTCTCCTCCGGCGCCTTGTCGATCTCGTCGAACGGCGTGTACGGGTTCAGGTCCGGGTACTGGTCGTGCAGGACCTTCGTGATGGCCGCCGTCAGCGTCGTCTTACCGTGGTCGATGTGACCAATGGTGCCGATGTTGACGTGCGGCTTAGTCCGCTCGAACTTCGCCTTCGCCACTGGTGTCCTCCTGGTGGACTTTCTTGGTTCGTTCGCCCCGGTGCGCCGGTCGGCGCGTAGGACTCTGTCGACAGCCTTTCCGGCCTGACGGCCGGATAGCCTTTGTGGGTTCTGCGGCGATGAAGCCTACAGGCCCGGATTCACACAACCCGACCGAGGTGGCCGCGGGCGGGAGAACCCTCCCGCGACCAACCCCGGATCACCGGGTCAGCTCGGGGTGAGCGTCACTCACCCGTCGCCTTGGCGATGATCTCCTTCGCCACGCTCTGCGGCACTTCGGCGTAGGAGTCGAACTGCATGCTGTAGCTAGCCCGGCCCTGGGTCTTCGACCGCAGGTCGCCGACGTAGCCGAACATCTCCGACAGCGGCACCAGAGCCCGGACGACGCGAGCGCCGCTGCGCTCCTCCATCGCCTGGATGATGCCCCGCCGGGAGTTGAGGTCGCCGATGACGTCACCCATGTTCTCCTCCGGAGTGGTGACTTCAACGGCCATCATCGGCTCGAGCAGTGCGGGGTCGGCCTTGCGGGCCGCCTCCTTCATCACCATCGAACCGGCGATCTTGAACGCCATCTCGGACGAGTCGACCTCGTGGTACTGGCCGTCCAGCAGCGTCAGCTTGAGACCCACCAGCGGGAAGCCGGCGAGAATGCCGTACTGCATGGCGTCCTGGGCACCGGCGTCCACCGACGGGATGAACTCCCGCGGGATGCGGCCACCGGTGACGGCGTTCGCGAACTCGTAGGTCGGCGAGTCGTTGCCCATGGGCAGCGGCTCGAGGCTCACGATCACGCGGGCGTACTGGCCGGAACCACCGGTCTGCTTCTTGTGGGTGTACTCGACCTTGTCCACCTTGCGGCGGATGGTCTCGCGGTACGCCACCTGCGGCTTACCGATGTTCGCCTCGACGTTGAACTCGCGGCGCATCCGGTCGACCAGGATGTCCAGGTGCAGCTCGCCCATGCCGGAGATGACCGTCTGACCGGTCTGGTCGTCCAGCTTGACGCGGAAGGTCGGGTCCTCCTCGGCCAGCCGCTGGATGGCGGTGCTGAGCTTCTCCTGGTCGGCCTTGGTCTTCGGCTCGATGGCCACCTCGATGACCGGCTCCGGGAACGTCATCGACTCGAGGATGACCGGGTTCGCCGGGTCGCACAGGGTGTCACCGGTGGTGGTCTGCTTCAGACCCTGGACCGCGATGATGTCGCCGGCCTTGGCGGAGCCGCGCTCCTCACGCTTGTTGGCGTGCATCTGGTAGATCTTGCCGATGCGCTCCTTGCGGTCCTTGGTGGAGTTGACCACCTGGGACCCGGACTCGACCACGCCGGAGTAGACCCGGACGTAGGTGAGCTTACCGAGGTGCTTGTCGGTCTGGATCTTGAACGCCAGGCCGGAGAACGGCTCGGAGGGGGACGGCTTCCGCAGCATCGGCGTCTCGCCGTCGGTGGCCGTACCCTCGATCGCCGGAACGTCAAGCGGCGACGGCAGGAAGTCGATGACGGCGTCGAGCATGGGCTGCACGCCCTTGTTCTTGAACGCCGAACCGCAGAGCACGGGGTTGGCCTTGCCGGCGATGGTGGCCCGGCGGATGGCGGCCTTGGCCTCCTCGGCGGAGATCTCCTCGCCCTCCAGGTACTTCTCCATCACCGAGTCGTCGACGTCGGCGAGGGTCTCCATCAGCTTCTCGCGCCACTCGGCCGCGGAGTCGGCCAGCTCGGCCGGGATCTCCTCGATCGCGTAGTCCTCACCCTTCTGGGTCTCCCCGCGCCAGGTGAGGGCGCGCATGCCGATCAGGTCGACGACGCCGATGTGGTCGCCCTCGAGGCCGATCGGGATCTGGAGGACCAGCGGGGTGGCGTTGAGCCGGTCGATCATCATCTGCACGCAGCGGAAGAAGTCGGCGCCGGTCCGGTCGAGCTTGTTGACGAAGCACATGCGGGGGACGTTGTACTTGTCCGCCTGCCGCCACACGTTCTCCGTCTGCGGCTCCACACCGGCCACGCCGTCGTACACCGCGACCGCACCGTCCAGAACCCGCAGCGACCGCTCGACCTCGACCGTGAAGTCGACGTGGCCGGGCGTGTCGATGATCTGGATCGTGTGGCCCTTCCACTCGCACTTCGTGGCGGCGGAAGTGATGGTGATACCGCGCTCCTGCTCCTGCTCCATCCAGTCCATGACGGCGGCGCCCTCGTGGACCTCACCGATCTTGTACGTGATGCCGGTGTAGAACAGGATTCGCTCGGTGGTAGTGGTCTTACCGGCATCGATGTGCGCCATGATGCCGATATTGCGTACGTTGGCGAGCGCGTCTGCGGCGGCCACTTCAATCCCTACTTATCGTCGTCTCGACACAACTGGTGGTTGGTTCCGGCGCCCAAACCGGGCGCCGGAACCACAGGTGTTACCAGCGGTAGTGCGCGAAGGCCTTGTTGGACTCGGCCATCTTGTGCGTGTCCTCACGCCGCTTGACGGCGGCGCCGAGGCCGTTGCTCGCGTCCAGCAGCTCGTTCATCAGCCGCTCGATCATGGTCTTCTCGCGCCGGGCCCGGGAGTAGGTCACCAGCCAGCGCAGACCGAGCGTGGTCGCGCGGGCCGGCCGGACCTCGACCGGAACCTGGTAGGTGGCGCCACCGACACGACGGCTGCGCACCTCGAGGGTCGGCTTCACGTTGTCCATCGCCCGCTTGAGCGTGACGACGGGGTCGGTGCCGGACTTCTCGCGGCAGCCCTCCAGGGCGGCGTACACGATGCGCTCGGCGAGCTGACGCTTGCCACGCAGCAGGATCTTGTTCACCAGCTGGGTGACCAGGGGCGAGTTGTACACCGGGTCAGCGACCAGCGGCTTCCGCGGAGCGGGTCCCTTACGCGGCATGTCAGCTCTTCTCCTTCTTCGCGCCGTAGCGGCTGCGAGCCTGCTTGCGGTTGCGGACACCCTGGGTGTCCAGCGAGCCGCGAACGATCTTGTACCGCACGCCGGGGAGGTCCTTCACACGGCCGCCACGCACGAGCACGATCGAGTGCTCCTGCAGGTTGTGGCCGACGCCCGGGATGTAGGCGGTCACCTCGATCTGGCTGCTGAGCTTGACACGAGCGACCTTGCGCAGCGCCGAGTTCGGCTTCTTCGGGGTGGTGGTGTACACGCGGGTGCACACACCGCGCCGCTGGGGAGAACCCTTGAGCGCAGGGGTCTTGGTCTTGGTCGTCTTGGCCTGTCGGCCCTTTCGGACCAGCTGCTGAATGGTGGGCACCGGGTTTCTCCGCTCCCTTCGGCCGCTGCGAGGCGACCGCGCCGTCTGCTCTAGCCGGCCTGATGGACGGCTCTCCTACATTCCAGCCGGGGTCCCCTGAGGCGGCCCCAGCACCCGCGGTCGGGCGTGTCGCCCGAGTCACGGTCCCGGTGCCGGCCGCTGACGCGTCGTACCGGAATTTGGTCTTTGGTGGTGCGACCACACGATCACCGACTGAGCGGCTCCAGCGCACGCACGCATTGCCCGGGCGAGCCCGGGCGCAAGGGGAAAGAGTACCTACCACAGCCGCGCCGGTCAAAACGGATCGACTCGGGAGGACTGCATCGCAGCCCCGAACGGTCGGTTCCGGATCACCGGTGCGCCCCCGACAGGCACCTACGACCACAAGTGTACCGGCTCGTCCGGCGCACGGCCCGGCGGCCCCGACACCGGATGAGCGCCGAAGACCCGGACATACATTCCTCAACCGGTCAGCGACGCGCCGGCCGTCACGTGATCTGCACCACCAGGGCGATCCCGAGCCCGACCACGCTCAGCAGGAGCCCCACCGCGCCGCAGCTCAGCCCCGCCACGGCCAGGCCGCCACCGGTGAACCGGACCGCCGGTGGCGGCGCCGGTCGCCGGATCTGCCGGCGGGCGAGCAGCCAGGCCACGATCGCCCCGACCCCGGCCAGCGCACCGAGCACCGTGAACGCGCCGGCCGCCCACGCGCCGCCGTAGTCCGGCCCGGCGATGCCGAAGCAGAGGACCAGCAGCGACACCAGGATCGAGGCGACGCCGGTGATCAGCGAGCCGATCGCCAGCCCGGAGGTGACCGGCGGCACGTCGAGGTGCACCACCCCGAACGGGGTGCCCGGCACCGCGTCGACCCGCTTCGGCGGCCGGGGCGCCTCGCGCGGTGGCGGCGGGAGCGCCGGCGCCCCCCACCCGCCGCCGTGGCCGGGCTCGTTCCCCGGGTACGCCCCGAACGCCGCGCCTCCAGCGCCGTACCCGTGCTGTCCCGACGGGTACGCCGACCCGGGCCCGGCCGGTCCGGGCGGGTACGCCGACCCGAACGGTCCGGGCTGGTGTGCCGCCCCCGGCCCGGGCGACCCCGGATGGTGGGCCGGCGCGGACGCCGGACCGTGCCCACCCGGCGGATACGGTCCGGCCGGCGGCCAGGGACCGGGCGGCGCGGAGTGCGGCGGGGCCGGGTCCGGCGTCCGGGCCGAGTCGAACGGCGGCGCGGACGGGTCCGACGGCGGGGCGGAGTGCGGCGGCGGGCCCGGGTTCGACGGAGGGTTCGACGGACGGGGGTCGGACGGCGCGGCCCACGGGCTGACCGGGTCGGGGCCCGGCGACGCGGCGGCGTCCGGCTCGGAACCGGGGCGGATCGGGTCGCCTCCCGGCGCGGCCGGTTCCGTCACGGGGTCCTCCTGTCACCTGACTCACCCGCCACGCGGCGGACACCGGCCAGGCTACCGCCGCGCGTCACCACCGGGTGGGCCGGCGCGGGCCGCTCCCCCGCCCGGTCAGTCGAAGTTCGGGGCGAAGTCGTGCCCGAACGACGCGTCGGCGTGCCGGACCACCCCGATCACCACCGCGGCCACCACCGCCACGGCGGTCAGCAGCAGACCGATCCGGGCCAGCCGCTCACCGCGCCGCAGCCAGTCGGCGCCGGTCAGGTAACCGCCCGACGCGTACGCCTCCCGGCGGGCCTGCCGGGCCAGCGTGAGCGCGATGGTCGACGGCACCACCCCGCCGACGAAGAAGCCGGTCAGCGCGCCGATCAGGCCGAGGGCGAAGACCGCGCGGGCCTTCGTGGAGCGGACCGGATCCGGGTCGTGCGGATGGCGGTGCGCCTGCGGCACGTGGGGCGCCTGCCCGGGCACGGTCGTCATGCCTCCATCATGCCTCCGCTCCGGGCGCGACCGGGCCCCGGACGCGACGAGGCCCCCGGCGGATGCCGGGGGCCTCGTCGTCCGTGCGGGTTAGCGGTACGACCCGAAGTCGAAGTCGTCCAGCGGAACCGCCTGGCCGCTGGCCGGCCCGAAGCCGTAGTCGGTCTCCGGGTAGCCGGTCATCGAGTAGACCTTGGCCTTCGCCTCCTCGGTCGGCTCGACCCGGACGTTGCGGTACTTGCTGATGCCGGTACCGGCCGGGATGAGCTTACCGATGATCACGTTCTCCTTGAGGCCGATCAGCGAGTCGCTGCGGGCGTGGATCGCCGCGTCCGTCAGCACCCGGGTGGTCTCCTGGAAGGAGGCCGCCGACAGCCAGGAATCCGTGGCCAGCGAGGCCTTGGTGATACCCATCAGCACCGGGCGACCGGCGGCGGGCTCGCCACCCTCGCCGACGAGCCGGCGGTTCTCCGACTCGAACAGCGCCCGGTCGACGAGCACGCCCGGCAGGAACTCGGTCGAGCCGGAGTCGATGACCGTCACCCGCTTGAGCATCTGGCGGATGATGATCTCGATGTGCTTGTCGTGGATGAGCACACCCTGCGAGCGGTAGACCTCCTGGACCTCCTGGGTCAGGTGGACCTGGACCGCGCGCGGGCCGAGGATGCGCAGCAGCTCGTGCGGGTCGATGGTGCCCTCGGTGAGCTTCTCGCCGACCTCGACGTGGTCGCCGTCGTGCGCCCGGAGCCGGACCCGCTTCGAGATCTTGTCGTAGACGATCTCGTCGCTGCCGTCGTCCGGGATGACCACGATCTTGCGGGACCGCTCGCCGTCCTCGATCCGGATGCGGCCGGGGGTGTCGGCGATGGGCGCCTTACCCTTCGGCACCCGGGCCTCAAAAATCTCCTGGACACGGGGCAGACCCTGGGTGATGTCCTCACCCGCGACACCACCGGTGTGGAAGGTACGCATCGTCAGCTGCGTACCCGGCTCACCGATCGACTGGGCGGCGATGATGCCGACCGCCTCGCCGACGTCCACGGTCTTGCCGGTCGGCAGCGAGCGGCCGTAGCACGCACCGCAGACGCCCAGCTTCGACTCGCAGGTGAGCACGCTGCGCACCCGGACCGTCTCCACGCCGGCGGCGACGATCGCGTCGACGCCGATGGAGTTGATGTCCTGGCCGCGGTGGGCCACCACGGTGCCGTCCGGCCCCTTGATGTCGTCGGCCAGCGTCCGGGCGTGCACGCTGGTCTCGGCGTGCTCGTGCACGACCAGCTTGCCGTCGACCCGCTCGCCGATCTGCATCGGGATGGCCCGGTCGGTGCCGCAGTCCTCCTCGCGGATGATGACGTCCTGCGAGACGTCCACCAGACGCCGGGTCAGGTAACCCGAGTCGGCGGTACGCAGGGCGGTGTCCGCGAGGCCCTTACGGGCACCGTGCGTGGAGATGAAGTACTCCAGCACGGACAGACCCTCCCGGTACGAGGCCTTGATCGGCCGCGGGATGATCTCGCCCTTCGGGTTGGCCACCAGACCACGGATCGCCGCGATCTGCCGGAGCTGGAGCAGGTTACCGCGGGCACCCGAGTTGATCATCTTCCACAGCGGGTTCTCCTGCGGCAGCGCGGTGTCCATCTCCTTGGCGACCTCGTTGGTCGCCTTGGTCCAGATCTCGATCAGCTCGCCGCGGCGCTCCTCGGCGGTCATCAGACCACGCTGGTACTGCTTGTCGATCCGGTCGGCTTCCTTCTCGTACCGCTCCAGGATCTCCCGCTTGCGCGGCGGAGCGATGACGTCCTCCATGCCGATGGTGACGCCGGACCAGGTGGCCCAGTGGAAACCGGCCTCCTTGAGCCCGTCCAGAGTGGCCGCCAGGGCCACCTTCGGGAAGCGCTCGGCGAGGTCGTTGACGATCGCGGAGAGCTGGCCCTTGCGGATCTCGTAGTTCACGAAGCGGTAGCCCGGGGGCAGCGTCTCGTTGAACAGGACCCGACCCAGGGTGGTCTCGACGGTCACCGTTCCGCCCTCGACCCAGCCCTCGGGCGCGGTCCACGGCTCGGCGCCGGCGCCGTTGTCGACCCCGACGACGTCGTGCAGCCGGATCTTGACCGGGGTCTGCAGGTGCAGCTCGCCGTTGTCGTACGCCATCCGCGCCTCGGCGTCCGAGCTGAACGCCCGGCCCTCGCCCGTGCCACCCGGGGTGAGGTGGGTGAGGTGGTAGAGGCCGATCACCATGTCCTGGGTGGGCATGGTGACGGGCTTGCCGTCGGCCGGCTTGAGGATGTTGTTCGACGACAGCATCAGGATCCGCGCCTCGGCCTGGGCCTCGGCGGACAGCGGCACGTGGACCGCCATCTGGTCACCGTCGAAGTCGGCGTTGAACGCGGTGCAGACCAGCGGGTGGATCTGGATGGCCTTGCCCTCGACCAGCTGCGGCTCGAAGGCCTGGATGCCCAGGCGGTGCAGGGTCGGCGCGCGGTTCAGCAGCACCGGGTGCTCGCCGATGACCTCTTCCAGCACGTCCCACACGACCGGCCGCTGCCGCTCGACCATCCGCTTGGCGGACTTGATGTTCTGCGCGTGGTTGAGGTCGACCAGCCGCTTCATCACGAACGGCTTGAACAGCTCCAGGGCCATCTGCTTGGGCAGGCCGCACTGGTGCAGCTTGAGCTTCGGGCCGACCACGATGACCGAACGGCCGGAGTAGTCGACGCGCTTGCCCAGCAGGTTCTGGCGGAACCGGCCCTGCTTGCCCTTGAGCATGTCGGAGAGCGACTTCAGCGGCCGGTTACCCGGGCCGGTCACCGGACGACCACGACGGCCGTTGTCGAACAGCGCGTCGACGGCCTCCTGGAGCATCCGCTTCTCGTTGTTGACGATGATCTCGGGCGCGCCGAGGTCGATCAGTCGCTTGAGGCGGTTGTTCCGGTTGATCACCCGGCGGTAGAGGTCGTTCAGGTCGGAGGTCGCGAAACGGCCACCGTCGAGCTGCACCATCGGACGCAGGTCCGGCGGGATGACCGGGACGCAGTCCAGCACCATGCCGAGCGGGGAGTTGCGGGTGTTCTGGAACGCCGCGACGACCTTCAGCCGCTTGAGCGCCCGGATCTTCCGCTGGCCCTTGCCGGAGCGGATGGTCTCGCGCAGGTTCTCCGCCTCGGCGGTGAGGTCCATGTTCTGGACCAGCGCCTTGATGGCCTCGGCGCCCATGCTGCCGGTGAAGTACTCACCGAAGCGGTCGCGCAGCTCGCGGTAGAGCAGCTCGTCGGTGACGAGCTGCTTCGGCTCCAGCTTGCGGAAGGTGTCGAGGACCTCGTCGAGGCGGTCGATCTCGCGCTGGGCCCGGTCGCGGATCTGGCGCATCTCGCGCTCTCCGCCCTCCTTGACCTTGCGCCGGACGTCCGCCTTCGCGCCCTCGGCCTCCAGCTCGGCCAGGTCGGCCTCCAGCTTGGCGGCCCGCTTCTCGATCTCCGAGTCGCGGCTGTTCTCCGACTGCCGCTTCTCGGCCAGGATCTCGTTCTCGATGGTCGAGAGGTCACGGTGACGCGACTCGGCGTCCACGCTCGTCACGACGTACGAGGCGAAGTAGATGATCTTTTCGAGGTCCTTCGGGGCGAGGTCCAGCAGGTAGCCCAGCCGGCTCGGCACGCCCTTGAAGTACCAGATGTGGGTCACCGGAGCGGCCAGCTCGATGTGACCCATCCGCTCCCGGCGAACCTTGGAGCGGGTCACCTCGACGCCGCAGCGCTCGCAGATGATGCCCTTGAAGCGGACCCGCTTGTACTTACCGCAGTAGCACTCCCAGTCCCGCTGCGGACCGAAGATCTTCTCGCAGAAGAGCCCGTCCTTCTCCGGCTTGAGGGTGCGGTAGTTGATGGTCTCGGGCTTCTTGACCTCGCCGTGGGACCACTGACGGATGTCGTCGGCGGTGGCGAGACCGATGCGCAGCTCGTCGAAGAAGTTGACGTCGAGCACTGTGTCCCCTATGTCGTCGTCTGTACTGCTAGCTAACGGGCGGGATCGGGGGCCGGCGAGCCGGCCCCCGATTCATCGCCTCAGACCTCTTCGACCGAGCTCGGCTCGCGCCGGGACAGGTCGATGCCCAGCTCCTCCGCCGCCCGGAACACCTCGTCGTCGGTCTCGCGCATCTCCAGGGCCACACCGTCGCTGGAGAGCACCTCGACGTTGAGGCACAGCGACTGCAGCTCCTTGAGCAGCACCTTGAACGACTCCGGGATGCCCGGCTCGGGGATGTTCTCGCCCTTGACGATCGCCTCGTAGACCTTGACCCGGCCGAGGACGTCGTCGGACTTGATGGTCAGCAGCTCCTGCAGGGCGTAGGCGGCGCCGTACGCCTGCATGGCCCAGCACTCCATCTCACCGAAGCGCTGGCCACCGAACTGCGCCTTACCACCCAGCGGCTGCTGCGTGATCATCGAGTACGGGCCGGTCGACCGGGCGTGGATCTTGTCGTCGACCAGGTGGTTGAGCTTCAGGATGTAGACGTAGCCGACCGCGATCGGGTCGGGCAGCGGCTCACCGGAACGACCGTCGAACAGCTGCGCCTTGCCGGTGCGCCCGATGAGCTGGTTGCCGTCCCGGTTGGGCAGGGTCGACGCCAGCAGGCCGGAGATCTCCTCCTCGCGGGCACCGTCGAAGACCGGGGTGGCCACGTTGGTGTCCGGCTCGGACTCGTGCGCGTTGATCGACTTGAGCTGGCGCTTCCACTCCGCGTCGTCGCCGTCCACACTCCAGCCGGTCTTGGCCACCCACCCGAGGTGGGTCTCCAGGACCTGGCCGATGTTCATCCGGGACGGCACACCGAGCGGGTTCAGCACGATGTCGACCGGGGTGCCGTCCTCCAGGAACGGCATGTCCTCGACCGGCAGGATCTTGGAGATGACGCCCTTGTTGCCGTGGCGGCCCGCGAGCTTGTCACCGTCCTGGATCTTGCGCTTCTGGGCCACGTAGACCCGCACCAGCTCGTTCACGCCCGGGGGCAGCTCGTCGCCGTCCTCGCGGGAGAAGGTACGCACACCGATGACCGTGCCGGTCTCGCCGTGCGGCACCTTCAGCGAGGTGTCCCGGACCTCGCGCGCCTTCTCACCGAAGATCGCGCGGAGCAGCCGCTCCTCCGGGGTCAGCTCGGTCTCACCCTTCGGCGTGACCTTGCCGACCAGGATGTCGCCGGGGACGACCTCGGCGCCGATCCGGATGATGCCGCGCTCGTCGAGGTCGGCGAGCATCTCCTCGCTGACATTCGGGATGTCGCGGGTGATCTCCTCCGGGCCGAGCTTGGTGTCCCGGGCGTCGACCTCGTGCTCCTCGATGTGGATCGAGGTGAGCACGTCCTGCTGCACGAGGCGCTGCGACAGGATGATCGCGTCCTCGTAGTTGTGGCCCTCCCAGCACATGAACGCCACGAGCAGGTTGCGCCCGAGCGCCATCTCGCCCTCGTCGGTGCACGGACCGTCGGCGACGACCTGACCGGCCTCGACGCGGTCGCCCTCGAAGACGACCGGCTTCTGGTTGACGCAGGAGCCGGCGTTGGAGCGGCGGAACTTGTGCAGCAGGTACGTCCGGCGGTGGCCGTCGTCCTGGTGCACGGTGATGTAGTCCGCGCACAGGTCCTCGACCACACCGCCGACCTCGGCGACGACCACGTCGCCGGCGTCCACGGCCGCGCGGTACTCCATGCCGGTGCCGACCAGCGGGGCCTCGGCCTTGACCAGCGGCACCGCCTGACGCTGCATGTTCGCGCCCATGAGCGCGCGGTTGGCGTCGTCGTGCTCCAGGAACGGGATCATCGCGGTGGCGACCGAGGTCATCTGCCGCGGCGAGACGTCCATGTAGTCGACGGCGCTGGGGACCACGTCCTCGGTCTCGCCACCCTTACGGCGGCACAGCACCCGGTCCTCGGCGAACGTGCCGTCCGACTTCAGCGGGGCGTTGGCCTGCGCCTTGACGAACCGGTCCTCCTCGTCCGCGGTCAGGTAGTCGATCTGGTCGGTGACCCGACCGTCGATGACCTTCCGGTACGGCGTCTCGATGAAGCCGAACGGGTTGACCCGGGCGAACGTGGACAGCGCGCCGATCAGGCCGATGTTCGGGCCTTCCGGCGTCTCGATCGGGCACATCCGGCCGTAGTGGGACGGGTGCACGTCCCGGACCTCGAAGCCGGCCCGCTCCCGGGACAGACCACCCGGGCCGAGCGCGCTCAGCCGGCGCCGGTGGGTCAGACCCGCCAGCGGGTTGGTCTGGTCCATGAACTGGGACAGCTGCGACGTGCCGAAGAACTCCTTGATCGCCGCCACCACCGGGCGGATGTTGATCAGGGTCTGCGGCGTGATCGCCTCGACGTCCTGGGTGGTCATCCGCTCGCGGACGACCCGCTCCATCCGGGAGAGACCCACCCGGACCTGGTTCTGGATCAGCTCGCCCACGGTACGCAGGCGACGGTTGCCGAAGTGGTCGATGTCGTCGGCCTCGTAGCCGTCCTCACCGGCGTGCAGCCGGCAGAGGTACTCCACGGTGGCGACGATGTCGTCCTCGGTCAGCGTGCCGGTGTTCATCGGCACGTCGACTTCGAGCTTCTTGTTGAACTTGTAGCGCCCGACCTTGGCGACGTCGTACCGCTTCGGGTTGAAGAAGAGGTTGTCGAGCAGGGTCTGGGCGTTCTCACGGGTCGGCGGCTCGCCAGGGCGGAGCTTCCGGTAGATGTCGAGCAGCGCCTCGTCCTGGCCGGCGATGTGGTCCTTCTCGAGCGTGGTCATCATCAGCTCGGACCAGCCGAACTTCTCGCGGATGCGCTCCGCGGACCACCCGATGGCCTTGAGTAGGACGGTGACGGCCTGCCGACGCTTGCGGTCGATGCGGACGCCGACCGTGTCGCGCTTGTCGATGTCGAACTCCAGCCAGGCACCCCGACTCGGGATGACCTTGACGCTGGAGAGGTCGCGGTCGGAGGTCTTGTCCGGCTGCTTGTCGAAGTAGACGCCCGGCGAGCGGACGAGCTGGCTGACCACGACGCGCTCGGTGCCGTTGATGATGAAGGTGCCCTTCGGCGTCATCATCGGGAAGTCACCCATGAACACCGTCTGGCTCTTGATCTCGCCGGTGGTGTTGTTGGTGAACTCCGCGGTCACGAACAGTGGCGCGCAGTAGGTCAGGTCCTTCTCCTTGCACTCCTCGATCGAGGCCTTGACCTCGTCGAAGCGCGGAGCGGAGAAGGAGAGCGACATGGTGCCGGAGAAGTCCTCAATGGGACTGATCTCGTCGAGGATCTCCGCGAGACCCGAGCGTGCGTGCGGGTCGTCCGCCGACCGGCCCTGCCAAGCCTCGTTGCCGACGAGCCAGTCGAAGGACTCGTTCTGAATGGCAAGGAGGTTGGGGACCTCGAGGTGTTCGGTGATCCGGCCGAATGAAACTCGGCGGGGTGCGAAAGCGCTCGACGTACGACTGGTCTTCGCAGGGCGGGAAGCTGCCAAGATGCGTCCTTCCGAGGACCGGTGCTGCAGAACGGCTGGTACGCGTGCACTCCAATGACCCCACCAGAAATATCCACAATCGGACATTTCCGAGCAGGGGTCAAGTCGGAAGGCAGCGCAAACTAGCAGTGTAGCCGAGAGGCTAACCGCTGTCCAGCCCACCCCGCAGGTCGTCGCGGAACAAGCCCTGGGACCTCGGAAACCCGGGTCCATCGGGCCGCTCGGAACGCGACGCTCCTGCCGGTCCGCTCGGGAGCCGCGGCGTTGGTGCTGCCGTTGCCCTTACCCGAGTGGCGGCCGTTGCAAGCGCGGAAGGTCTTGCTGATGCCAGCGTGCCTGCCGGCCGGTGCCGCGTCAAGGGCCGGTTACCGCTCAGAGTGTCTTTCCCACCGACGGGCTACCGGCTCCCCATCGCTGAGAGGCCGGTACGAGGAACCTGTACGCCCTGCTCACGGCGCTTCCAGCGGGTGACACCACGACAGCGGGCGGTGACCCGGTCTCCCGGATCACCGCCCGCTGCGACACGGTGTGCCCCGGCTCACGTGAGCCGGACGCGCGTCAGGTCAAACCACTGTCACTTGAGGGTGACCTTGGCGCCCTCGCCCTCGAGCTTGGCCTTGGCCTTCTCGGCGGTCTCCTTGTTGGCCTTCTCCAGGACGGCCTTCGGAGCGGCCTCGACCAGGTCCTTGGCCTCCTTGAGGCCCAGGCCGGTCAGCTCACGCACGACCTTGATGACCTGGATCTTCTTGCCACCGTCGGCGTCGAGGATGACGTCGAACTCGTCCTTCTCCTCCTCGGCCGGGGCGGCGGCAGCGCCACCGGCACCGCCGGCAGCGGCAACCGCGACCGGAGCGGCGGCGGTGACCTCGAAGGTCTCCTCGAACTGCTTCACGAACTCGGAGAGCTCGATCAGCGTCATCTCCTTGAACGCGTCGAGCAGCTCGTCGGTGCTGAGCTTCGCCATGTCTGGCGTCCTTTCTGAAAGTGGAAACTAAGAATGTGGTGCGCCGTGCGGCCTCAGGCCGCCTCGGCGCCCTCCTGCTCGCGCTTCTTGTCCGCCAGGGCGGCCGCCGCGCGGGCGGCCTTGGAGAGCGGCGCCTGGAACAGGGCCGCGGCCTTGCTCAGGTTGCCCTTCATGGCGCCGGCCAGCTTGGCCAGCAGCACCTCGCGGGACTCCAGGTCGGCGAGCTTCGTGACCTCGGCCGCGGAAATGGCCCTGCCCTCGAAGACACCGCCCTTGATGACGAGCTTCGGGTTGGCCTTCGCGAAGTCGCGAAGCCCCTTCGCCGCCTCGACGACGTCGCCCGAAACGAAAGTCAGCGCGGTAGGACCGGTGAACAGCTCGTCGAGGCCGGAGATGCCCGCATCGGTCGCGGCACGCTTGGCCAGCGTGTTCTTCGCGACCGTGTAGCTGGTCTCCTTGCCGAGCGCGCGCCGCAGCTGGGTGAGCTGCGAGACCGTGAGCCCGCGGTACTCGGTGAGCACGGTGGCTCCCGAGGTGCGGAAGTTCTCGGTCAGCTCGGCGACGGCCGTGGCCTTGTCGGCCCGGATCGGCTTGTCCGCCATGTCCCTCCTCTCTCGTTACTCGGAGCTGGCACGCCGGCGACGGGACGTCGCGACGGCGGCGGAGGCACCACGACAACGAAAAAGCCCCGGCGCGGGGCGCACGGGGCGAGGGCCGGGATCATGGAACACAGTCGGCGGACCGTGCCTGACACCGAGTTTCGCTTGCCGCCCTGCGCGGGTCGCCCGTCGTCGCGGGACCTTCGACCGTGCCGGGGCACGGTGACCAGCGGTCTTTGGGTGGAACTACCGGTTCAGGTTACGCGACGTGCGGCAGAGCGCCAAATCGCCCCGGAGTGCTCCGGGTCACCCGGCGGTCAGGCCCGGGTGCGCCGCCCCCAGGCGTAGCCGGCCAGCGCCACCGCCACCCACAGCGCCGCCCAGCCGGTGAGCAGCAGCCCCACGCCGGGCGTCACCGGCGCGGTGACCGCCCGCGCGGTCGCCATCACCGGCGGGACCAGCCACGGCACCACCGAGTCGGACAACCCGCACACCACCACCCCGACCACGCCGACCGCCAGCACCGCCGCACCGTAGCCGGCGCTGCGGGTGATCGGCCGGCTGGCCAGCGCGCCGAGCGCCACCGCCGCCGGCAGCGCGAGCAGGTGCGCCCAGACGCCGAGCGCCACCCCGACGAGCGCCGGCCGGCCCCCCGGCCCGCCCGCCAGCGACACCGCGCCGAGCGGCCACGGCATCGCCAGCGCGACAAGCACCACGGCGAGCCCGGCCACGAGCGCCGCGAGCAGCCCGGCCGCCCGTTCCCGGGCCGGCCCGACCACGACCCGGGCCAACCGGCGCTGCACGTCGGGTTCGACGTCCAGCAGGATCTTGGTCTGCCAGGCCAGCACCGGGAAGATCACCACCGCGGAGACGCCGTAGACCTCCGCCGGTCGGCCCGCGCCACCGCCGCCGTAGAGGATGCCCAGGGCGAGCAGGCCGGTCAGCACCGGCGCGAGCGCCCGTCCGGTACGCACGAAGCCGGCCAGCCGCAGCCGGACCAGCGCGATCACCGGCCCACCTCCGACGCCACGCCGGCGCGGCCGGCACCGGCATCCGGCGTCCCCGACCCGGCCCCGGCCCCGACGCCCGGCACGCCGGGGACATCCGGTGACCCGCCATCGGCCTCGACCACAGACGCGCCGGAGCGGCCCGGTGGTCCGGCATCGGCCCCGACCGCGGACGCGCCGGAGCGGACCGGTGACCCCCCATCGGCCTCGACCACCGATACGCCGGACCGGACCGGTGGTCCGGCATCGGCCCCGACCGCCGACGCGTCGGACCGGCCCGGCGCCGGCGACTCGCCGGGGGCCTCGACGCCCGGCCCGCCGGCGGGAGCCGGTGCCGGTGACCCGGCGGCGGGCGGGACGGCGGGTTCGCGTACCCGAAGGATCTGGTGGCCGTCGGCGCGCAGGCGGGCGACGGCGGCGGCGAGCCCCGCGGCCGGCACCGCCAGCTCGACCACCGCGACGGCCGAGCCCTCGGACGACGCCTCCTCGGCCAGCGTGCCGTCGGTGACCGACCAGCGGCGGGCGCCGGGCAGCCGGACCGTCTCGCCCCGGTGGTCACTGACCAGCACCGCACCGCCGCCGGCCAGCACCTCGCCGATCATCTCGGGGACCAGCTCGCGGGCCGCCGCGTCGAGCCCCTCCCAGGGCTCGTCGAGCACCAGCAGGCCGGGCGGGCGCAGCAGCGCCTGGGCCAGGCCGACCTTCTGCGCGGTGCCCTTGGAGAGCTGCGGCAGGCTCACGTCGGAGAAGCGGGTCAGGCCCAGCCGCTCCACCCAGTGGCGCACCGCCCGGTCGGCGGCGGGACCGGGCAGGCCGGCGACGCGGCCCATGGCGGCCAGGTAGTCCCCGACGGTGAACGGCTGGTCGGCGGGGAAGCGTTCCGGCACCCAACCGACTGTCGCCGGCCGGTCGACCACCCGACCACGGCTCGGCCGCAGCACCCCGGCGGCGAGCTGGAGCAGCGTGGACTTGCCCGCGCCGTTGCGGCCGAGCACGACCGCGACCTCGCCCGGACCGATCGTCGCGTCGACCTGTCGCAGCACCCAGGGGCCGTGCCGGTGGTACCGGAGCCAGACGCCGTCGAGCCGCATGCGCCGAGCCTGCCACAACGGACAGACGGACGGGGCCCCGCCACGTGGTGGCGGGGCCCCGTCCGGGAGGTGCGTGCTCAGGCCTCGGCCGAGCCCTCCTGCAGGTTCTTGATGAGCTTCGGGTCGACCGGGACGCCCGGGCCCATGGTGGTGGTCAGCGTGACCTTCTTGAGGTACGTGCCCTTGGCCGCGGACGGCTTGGCACGGAGGACCTCGTCCAGCACCGCGGCGTAGTTGTCGATCAGCTGGTTCTCCGAGAAGGAGGCCTTGCCGATGATCAGGTGCAGGTTCGAGTGCTTGTCCACCCGGAAGGTGATCTTACCGCCCTTGATGTCCGCGACCGCCTTGGTGACGTCCATGGTCACGGTGCCGGTCTTCGGGTTCGGCATGAGACCGCGCGGGCCCAGGATCCGCGCGATCCGGCCGATCTTGGCCATCTGGTCCGGCGTGGCGATCGCCGCGTCGAAGTCCAGCCAACCGCCCTGGATGCGGGCGACCAGCTCGTCGGTGCCCACCTCGTCCGCACCCGCGGCGGCGGCCTCCTCGGCCTTCGCGCCGGCGGCGAAGACGATCACGCGGGCGGTCTTACCGGTGCCGTGCGGCAGGTTGACCGTGCCGCGGACCATCTGGTCCGCCTTGCGGGGGTCGACGCCGAGGCGCATCGCGACCTCGACCGTGGCGTCGAACTTGACGTTGGTGTTCTCCTTGGCCAGCTTCACGGCCTCGGCGGGGGCGTACAGCTTCGACCGGTCGATGACCTCGGCGGCCTTGCGGTAGCTCTTGCTGCGCTGCATTTCTGGTGACTCCTGTGGTCTCTGGCGGGCGCGCGGGACTCGCGGCCCTCCCACGAACGGATCGGGTGGAGCGGGTACGACGAGATCAGTCGGCGACGGTCAGGCCCATCGACCGGGCGGTGCCGGCGATGATCTTCTCGGCCTGCTCGATGTCGTTGGCGTTGAGGTCCGCCATCTTCTTCTCGGCGATCTCGCGCAGCTGGGCGCGGGTGACCGAGCCGACCTTCTCCTTGTGCGGGACGCCCGAGCCCTTCTGCACGCCGGCGGCCTTGATCAGCAGCCGGGCGGCGGGCGGGGTCTTCAGCACGAAGGTGAAGGTGCGGTCCTCGTAGACGCTGATCTCGGCGGGGACGACGTCGCCACGCTGGGACTCGGTCTGCGCGTTGTAGGACTTGCAGAACTCCATGATGTTCACGCCGTGCTGGCCGAGCGCGGGGCCGACCGGCGGCGCCGGGGTGGCCTGGCCCGCCGGCAGCTGAAGCGTGAAAGTCTTGACGAGCTTCTTCTTCGGAGGCATGTCTCTTCCTGGGGCTTGAAACTGGATTCTCCGCCGCCCGCGGGCGCGCACGGTCAGCGCGGTGCGGACGGCCGACGTTCAAGGGTAGCGCAACCCGCTACCGGCTTTGCCGCCGAGGTCGGCGACCGGTGGAACGGCACACCGGCGGCCGGCCCGGGAAGGCCGACCGCCGGTGCGGACATCCGTCAGATCTTGGCGACCTGGTTGAAGTTCAGCTCGACCGGGGTCTCCCGGCCGAAGATCGACACCAGCACCTTGAGCTTCTGCTGGTCAGCGTTGATCTCACTGATCGTCGCCGGCAGCGACGCGAACGCGCCGTCGGTGACGGTGACCGAGTCGCCGACCTCGAAGTCGAGGACCTTGATCTCGGGCTTGGCCTTCTTCTGCTCGGTCTCGACCGCCGGGGCGAGCCACTTGAGCACCTCGTCGAGGCTCAGCGGCGCCGGCCGGTCGGCCCGGTCGGTGGCGCCGACGAAGCCGGTGACCCCCGGGGTGTTCCGGACGCAGGAGTAGGACTCCGCGGTCAGCTCCATCCGGACCAGGATGTAGCCCGGGAAGACCTTCGCCTGGACCTGAGACCGCTTGCCGTTCTTGACCTCGACCTCTTCCCGGGTCGGCACCTCGACCTGGTAGATGTAGTCCTCCATGTCGAGGGACGTGATCCGGGTCTCGAGGTTGGTCTTGACCTTGTTCTCGTAGCCGGCGTACGAGTGCACCACGTACCAGTCACCGGGCGCGTAGCGCAGCTTCTGGCGCAGCTCGGCGACCGGGTCGAAGTCCTCGTCCGGGGCCGGCTCGGTGGTCGGGAACTCCGGCTCGCTGGCGGCCTCGACCGACTCGTTGTTGGCCGCCGTCGCCACCGCGGACTGCTCGTCCGGGGTCTCGGCGGTCTCGTCGTACTCAGGCACGCTCGCTCACTTCCGTCAGTATTACTGTGCGCAGGTCAGCTGGGGTTGCCGAAGACCCACAGCACCGCCTTGGCGAAGCCGTAGTCCAGACCGGCCACGATCGCCAGCATCACCGCCACGAAGGTGACCACCACGGCCGTGTAGGTCAGCAGCTCCTTGCGGGTCGGCCAGATGACCTTACGCAGCTCGGCCACGACCTCGCGGAAGAACCGCGCGATGCGGGCGAACAGCCCGATCCGCTCGGTGTCCTTGCGGGTCTTCCGGCCCTCGGCCGGCTCGGCCTGGGCGCGCTTGCGGGTGGCAGTGCCGCCCCGGGAGACCGGCTCGTCCGCGTCGGCGGCGTCGTCGGCCACGTCGTCGTCGGCCACGCCGTCGACGGTCGCGTCGTCGTTCAGACGCTCGTCGCCGTCGTCCTCGCCGCGCCGCTTCTTCTCGGCCACTTCGCCCTCCGTGCGGGTATGGGGTCGCACGCCGGGCGGCGTGCGCGGCGTGTTGGTCACGCCGGCCGGACCAACCGTCCCGCGACGGGCCGCGGCCGGCGGACCGGACGGGAGGGCCCCGAACGCCTCGGAACCACCCCACCGGTGCCACCACCACGGGCCGGACGCCGCCGCGAACGGCGGCGCGACCCACGGGAACGGTCAGGCCTGAGGCGCAGGGGTGACAGGACTTGAACCTGCAGCCTGCGGTTTTGGAGACCGCTGCTCTGCCAATTGAGCTACACCCCTGTGCGGCAACTCACCTCCACCCGGACATGTTGTGCCGAGCGGGGGTCACTTGCCCCACGGCGGACCAGTGTACGGGTAGTCGTGCGACTTTCCCAACCGGTCTGCCCCTCGCGCGTCGGGTGGCCCCTCAGCGAGGAGTACGGATCAGTGCCCGGGCCTGCGACAGCACCTTCTCGCCCCGACAGGTGGCGGTGATGTCGAGCCTGGTCAAGCCCGCCTCGGTGACCTCCTTGACCACGGCGGCGACCTCGATCTCGGTGCCCTCGTCGGTGTCCGGCACGACCACCGGCCGGGTGAAGCGGACACCGAAATCGATCACCGCGTCCGGCGCGCCGGCCCAGCCGGCGACGGCGCGACCGACCAGCGCCATGGTGAACATGCCGTGGGCGATGACCCCGGGCAGGCCCACCCCGGTGGCGGTCCGGTCGCTCCAGTGGATCGGGTTGAAGTCCCCCGAGGCGCCGGCGTAGCGGACCAGGTCCGCCCGGGTCACCCGGAACGTCTGGACGGGCAGTTCCATGCTCACGCCTCCTCCCGACGTACGACGATCTTGGACCAGACCGCGACCACCGGCTCACCGGCCACGGTGCCCACGTCGGTGCGGGTGGTCAGGAAACCGTGCCCGCCCCGGCTGTTGACGTCCTCGATGACGCTGACGCACACCAGCTCGTCACCGGCCACCACCGGCCGGGTGTACGCGAAGCGCTGGTCGCCGTGGACCACCCGGCTGTAGTCGACGCCCAGCGCCGGGTCATCGACGATCTGCTGGTTGGCCGCCATGGTGATGATCACCGGGAAGGTCGGCGGCGCGACCACGTCGGGGTGGCCGAGCGTCCGGGCCGCCTCCGGGTCGTGGTGCGCCGGGTCGATCGCGCCGATGGCGGTGGCGAACTCGCGGATCTTTTCTCGGCCCACCAGGTAGGGGGCGGTCGGCGGATAGGTCCGGCCGACGAAGGACGGGTCCAGGGACATGCCGCGAACCTACACGGAACACACGAACGCCGATCCGCGCGGTCGAGCGACCTTCTCAGGCCGTCGACCGGTGCGAATCGGCGTACGGGATGCTGCTGCGGGGCCGGCGGTGCCGGCCGGGCGTCAGCGGGTCTCGCGGTGGACGGTGTGCTTGCCGTCCCGGGGGCAGAACTTCTTCAGCTCGATGCGGTCCGGGTCGTTACGGCGGTTCTTGCGCGTGATGTAGTTGCGCTCCTTGCACTCCACACACGCCAAAGTGATCTTCGGCCGGACATCGGTCGCCTTCGCCACGGCGGAGTGCCTTCCTCGCTCACGGATATCAACTACGGCGTGTCAGCCTACGCGCTGACCACGCGGACATGCAAAGTGGGCGCCCTGTGGCGCCCATCCCACCGACCACCGGGCGGACCCGGGGGACGAGAGTAGCGGTGGCCGGACTTGAACCGGCGACACAGCGATTATGAGCCGCTTGCTCTACCATCTGAGCTACACCGCCGTGGCGGGTCCAGCCGGACCCTTTGAGCCCCCTTACGGAATCGAACCGTAGACCTTCTCCTTACCATGGAGACGCTCTGCCGACTGAGCTAAGGGGGCCTGCTCGATCACCCTTCGGGTGTCGCGCAGAGGAAACAGTACACGACCGCGTCGCGGAGGTGAAATCGGATCCCCCCGACAGGTGCCAGCCCTGCTCAGGGCACCACACGCAGGCGCGGCAGCTCCCCCGCGACGACCGTCTCGGGGTCGACCTGGGCGCCGAACCACGCCTCCAGGCGCTCGTACGGCAGCGGCCGGCTGAACAGGAAGCCCTGGCCGATCTCGCAGCCGATGTCCTGGAGCAGCTCCAGGGTCAGCTCGCTCTCCACCCCCTCGGCCACCACCGTCAGGCCGAACTGCTGGGAGAGCGTCACCACCGCGTTGACGATGGCCAGATCGCCCGGGTCGGTCGCCATGCCCTGCACGAACGACCGGTCCACCTTCACCTCGTGCACCGGCAGCCGGCGTAGTTGGGCCAGCGACGAGTTGCCGGTGCCGAAGTCGTCCACCGAGAGCCGGACCCCGATGTCGCGCAGACAACGCAGGATCGGCACCGGCCGTTCGGTGCCGTCCAGCACGCCCGCCTCGGTGATCTCCAGCGTGAGCCGCTGCGGCGGCACGCCGTACTCCGTCAGCAGCTCCCGCACCAGACCCGGGAAGCGCGGGTCGTTCACCGTCCGGGCGGCCAGGTTGACCGAGACGCAGAGCGGCTGCTCGCCGTGGCTCCAGTCGCGGCTGCGCCGCAGGCTCTCCCGCAGCACGAACTCGGTGAGCCGGCCAAGCTGGCCGGTGTGCTCGGCCACCGCCACGAAGTCGTCCGGCGAGACCGTGCCGTGCGCCGGGTGCTCCCAACGCGCCAGGCACTCCACGCCCACCAGGCGGCGGTCCCGCAGCGTGACCTTGGGCTGGAAGTAGACCTCCAGCGCGCCGTCCTCCAGCGCCCGCTTCAGGTCGCCGGCGAGACCGAGCCGGCGCAGCGACCGCGACTCCAGCGCCGGGCTGTAGAGCTGCACGCTGCCCGGCACCGACTTCGCCGCGTTGGCCGCCAGGTCGACGCGTTGGAGCAACGCCACCGCGTCCCCACCGTGGTCGGGGTGGACGGCCACGCCGACGGCGGTGTCCACGTCCAGGGTGAGCGCGTCGAAGACCATCTCGTCCCGGATCTGCTCCCGGAGCTGGGTCGCCAGGTCCAGCGCGGCCTCGACGCCCTCCAGCCGGAGCGTCACCAGGAACTCGTCCCCGCCGGCGCGACCGACCAGCGCCGAGGAGGGCGCGCAGGCCCGAAGCCGCTCGGCCACCTCGACCAGCACCTTGTCGCCGGCCGCGTGGCCCAACGACTCGTTGACCTGGCGCAGCCGGTCGACGTCGAAGAGCAGCAGCGCCACCACCTCGCCGGGGGCGCGGATCTTGACCGCCTCCCCCACCGCCGCGATGAGTCGCCGCCGGTTCGGCAGCTTGGTCAACGTGTCGTGCTCGGCGTCGTGCCGCAGCCGGTCGACCAGGCGGGAGTTCTCCAACGCGACCGCGGCGTGCGCGGCGACGGTCTCCAGCAGCGGCACGTCGGTGCGGCTGAACGAGTTGCTGGCACCGAGCCGGTTGGCCACCTCAAGGGTGCCGACGACCGCCTGCCCGGAGCGCAGCGGCACCACGATGACGTCCTTGACCCGCTGCTCGGTGAGCGCGGTCCGCAGTTTCCCGTCCGCGCCCGCGCCGCGGGTGAGCACAAGCGTCTGCCCGTCCCGGCGGACCTGCTCGCGCAGGGCGGCGGGCGTGGGCGCCACGTCCAGCAGCCCCGGGTCGGCGATCCGGGAGGTCAGCAGCACCTCCGGGTGGCGGCGTTGCGCGGGCAGCCAGAGCGTCGCGTACTCCGCCTGGAGCATCGACCGGACGCGGCCCAGCAGGGCGTCGGCGAGCGTGCCGTCCTGGCCGCTGCCGCTGACCGCGCGGCTCAGCTCGTACATGTCGGAGAGCGTCCGGTGCTGCCGGAAGAACTGCGCGTACGCGCGGTAGACAAGCGCCAGCGCGGAGATCAGCGCGGAGAGCAGGACCAACGACCACCAGTTGGAGGTGATCAGGATCAGGACGATCAGACCGGCGACGATGTTGATGCCGGCGGAGAACAGCGCGGAGGGCGACTTGCGGAACGCGTCGCGGCCGGTCTGCCAGCCCTGGACCAGCGTGTAGACGCCGGCCACCGACGTGATGCTGACCAGGTTGACCATGATGGCGGCGGTGAACAGCGTCAGCCAGGTGCGCGGGCCCACACCCTCGACCGGGGGCAGCACCTGCAACACCAGCACGGCGAGCGAGGAGCCGGCCGCCGCACGGGCGACGTTGAACCAGAGCTTCGTCGCGCCCATCCGGTGCCAGAGATGGGTGAGGATCGCGGCCCCGGTGCAGATCGCGACCACCGTCAGCGGACGGGTCAGATAGAACGCGAGCACCAAGGGGATCTCGGTGATCGTCACACCGAGCGACTGGCGTCGTACGGTGAAGTTGAGCACCGGAAGCCCGGCGGCGACCATCGCCACCAGCAGCACCACCGCCAGCGGCCAGCCGCCGAACGGATGGTCACTGATCAGACCGGTCACCGTCGAACAGACGACAGCGAAAAGGACGAGCGGCCCGGTGATCAGCCAAGCGTGATCATTGGACCGCGAGCCCTTGACGGGCTGTGCGGACATGCCGCCCCTTCCGTCGATCGACGTTCGCCTGGCTCGGAGGGGACGGTGAACGTCAGCGAGTCGCAGGCATGTTCCAGATGACGTCCGCGGTCTGCATGTCGCCGAGCTCGGGCCCTGCGCCGACCAGGACGCCACTCATGACAGCGGCAAAAACCAGCATTGAGCCAAGCAGCCGGCCCAGTCTTCGACCAGACATGTTCGCTCTCCTGTCGGGGATGGGACACCGGGGATGGTGGAGGTTCCACGATCGTGCCACAGGGCCCGCACGCAGGAAAGCGGTGGGAACAGGCCCGATCCGACCGTCGAAAAGGTTTCGCCGATCGGCCCGGTGCCAGAGGGACGCGAAGCCAGATCAGCGGGCTCAGGGGCCTCGCGGCCGTCCGTCCATTGCGTATTCCGACCTTCAGCGCGAACTGATCTAGGCGGCCTCGAAGCGATCGGGCCGCTGCGCCCGGCCGCACTCCCCATCCCCGTGGCTCGGACGACCCTGGGCATAGACCACCATACCTATAACTCGCCTCAGCACCAGAGGGCGATACGGGTCAATCGCTGGCGAATCACCGACACATCCCCTCACCTGCCGATTGCGCCTCAGTCGTCCACCGGCATCGGCCACACGTCCCGGGCGTCGTTGAACGCCGCCCCCGGCGGCGGCTCGACCGTGAACGACCGAAGCCGGCCGGGCAGCGCCCGCAGCCGGCCCGGCAGCGCCGCCACGCCGCGTCGCGTCGACCGCCACAGCCACCGCGAGAGGCAGACGACGGCGACGACCGCGGCGAGGGCCAGCACGTGGATCAGCACCCAGCCGAGCAGGCCGACATAGAGCATGACCGCACGGTACGACCTTTTTCCTGTACGCGGCGCGGCGGCGCTCAGACCAAGCGCTGGATGCGGACCTTCGGGCGCTCGTTCCGCAGGTGACCCTGCTTGTGCTGGCGCACCTGCTCGCCCCAGACCTCCTGGTCGTAGTCCGGGTCCGGCGGGCCGTCACTGCAAGGGACTTCTCGTCAGATCACCCGTGGCGTTCCAGTCGCGCTCCCAGACGCCCGCGAGTGGAACGCCATGGGTGCATCAGCGCGCCGGAGACAGCCATAGCGTTCCACCCGATGGCGACCCGGCCGGCGGGTGGAACGCCAGGGGTGCGTAGAACCCTGAGCGGCGGCGCTCAGACCAAGCGCTGGATGCGGACGGTCGGACGCTCGTTCCGCAGGTGACCCTGCTTGTGCTGGCGCACCTGCTCGTCCCAGACCTCCTGGTCGTAGTCCGGGTCCGGCGGGATCCACCGGTGCGAGCCGTCGCTGTAGTGGAACTTCTCGTCGCCGGTCCGAAGGATGCTCACCGCGCCCAACCCAGGAACCGGCGGTGCAGACGATCGGCGGCCACGTCGACCACCTGGGCCGCCGGCGTGCGGTGAGTGGTCATCGCGGCTCCTCCCGGCCCGGCCCGTTGGTGCGGTCGATCGGACGGGGTGGTGGCTCCGGCCGCAATGCCCTGGCCTCGGCGAGCATCCGCTCCCTGTGCGCAGCCACCTTTGCCTCGTCGGGGTTCATCCGGGAGCGGGTGTCCCGCCAACTACGCGCCATCAGCCCGTCCCTGTCCTGTCCATTGCCGCGCCGAGCGGGGAGAGGGGCGACTGGCCGGCACCCGCGCTCCATTGCTCCGGCGCCCGCCGTCCGGAGCCGGCCTCATCCCCAGCATTCGTTGTGAAGAAGCGGAGCCTGCGCTCAACCCGCACCGCTTGACGAAGATCGACCGCCGCGCCACGGCGTCGCCCTGCTCGTCGAGCTGGTAGCCGTCCAGCCACGTCCAGCCGTCGTAGGTGCTCCAGTCGAGGACGCGGATCAGCCGGAAGTGGAACGGCCTCGCGAACTGCACGCCGGCCGCCCTGCCCACGAGGAGCAGCACGCCGGGCTTCAGCTCCGTCACTGCCCACAGACCTTGCGCCAGGCGCGGATGCGGGCGCGGGCGACGACCACCCGGGGACACCATCCGTACGGCCGGCAACGCGAGCAGGTGTACGCCGCGTGGTAGTCGATGACGGCCCAGGACACCGCCACGATGAGGGGCGTGTCCGGTCTCCGCTCCGGCCTCACGGCTCGCCACCGTGACGACGCTTCCCGCCATCTTCTGTTCGCGCCTGAGCGGCCCGGGTCGCTGGAGAGCGGACCAACGGCAGGACGTTGGCGCCGTCGTTCCGCTTCCCGGTTTCGCCAGGGCGCTCGCTGCTGGTCGGCCGCTGCATCAGATCGACCGGCTCGTTGCTGCGGTGGAACCACTTCCAGCGGGGCATCGCGCACCTCCGGCGAATCGTCAACCGACCCCTTCGGCTGTCAACGTGGCGTAGTGGCACCGTCACTGCAACATCTCATCGCGGGTTTCAGACATCGAGATTGACGTCGTGCCATCCGGGCGGGCAGGGTGGCTGAAGTGAGACACACAGGCGGTTGAGGTGAGATTGGGGATCAGATGGCCGAGACGGGATCTTCCGTCCCGCGTCGACAACTCGGTCGGCTGCTGCGGCAGGCGCGCGAGGAAGCCGGCATCAACCTGGAAGCCGCCGCGAAGACGCTGGAGTGGTCGCGGGCGAAGATGTATCGGCTGGAGGCCGGCCACACCTCACTGCGCACCCACGACGTGAACCTCATGTGCCAGCTCTACGGCACCTCGACGGACCTGACCGAAGTCCTCGTCTCGCTCGCCCGGGAAAGCAAGAGCCGGGGCTGGTGGCACTCCTACGGCGACGTCATCCCGGCATGGTTCGAGCTGTACGTCGGGATGGAGGCGGCAGCCCGCCGCATCCGGCAGTACGAGCCGAACCTGATCCCCGGGTTACTCCAGACGCCCGAGTACATGTCGGCGGTCTTCGAGACCAAACCGGGCCGGACGCCGCAAGAGGTGGCGCAGAAGGTCGCGCTCCGGATGGAGCGACAGAAGCTTCTCGCCCGCAAGAGTCCAGCAGCACCGCTTTTCGAAACGATCGTCGACGAGGCTGTGCTCCACCGGCCGATCGGCGACGTGGAAGCCTGGCGCGCCCAGTTGGCCTACCTGGTCAACGTGGCCCAGGCAGCGAACATCGAGGTCCGCGTACTGCCGACGAACATCGGCCCACACCGGGCGTCTGTCGCCGGCAACTTCGTACTGCTCGACTTCCCCGCAAAGGGCACCCGGCCCGCCGAGCCGACCACGGTCTACAGCGAGTCGATAACCGGCAGCATCTACCTCGATCGACCAAGCGAGGTAGAGACTTACTCGTCGGCTTGGGAGACTCTGTGGGACCTTGCCCTGGACCAGCGCGCCTCCGAGGATCTCGTGGGTGCCGTGATCAAGGAGAGTTTCGATGACTGAGATGACCACGGTCCACTGGCGCAAGAGCAGCTACAGCGGCAACGAGGGCAACTGCATCGAGGTTGCCGACAATCTTCCGGGCATCGTGGGCGTGCGGGACAGCAAGGACATCGCCGGTCCGTCGCTGACGTTCAACGCGGCCCGGTGGGCTTCCTTCGTCGAGTTCGTCAGGGGCGGATCCCGCAACTGAGCTTCGGCATCCCACAACGGGCCGCCCTTGGAGCGTGTTCGAAAGGGCCCGCCTACGCGTCCGGGCAGTCGTAGATGCCCTCGGATACTGGTTGCCAGGCGCCGTGGTCCTCGCGCGCGCTCAACCGGTCCGCCTCACGGGCGGCTCGCACCAGTTGATCGGTGGTGCGGGGGACGGCGGCCAGGAACACCGCGCCGACGTGGTGACAGAACATCGGACCGTATTCGAGGGGTTGCAGCGGCTCGCCCGCCAGGGTGGCCAGGTCCTCCGTGCTCCAGCCCAGCGGACCGGCCACGGCTTGCAGTTGGGAGAGCCGGTGCCATGCCCCGCCCAGCATGCCTCTGATGGTGCTGATCGACAGACCGACGAACGGGAACTCCCGCACCCCAAAGCCTCGGTTACGCATAAGACCGTGTAGGACGGCCGGGAACGGGCCCGGGTCGGCCGGATCGCGAGCCGGCCGAGGCTCAGGCGCCGCGCCTTCATCCGGCATGGCGAGCAGGAACTCGCGCAGCGCCGCCAACTGAGGGTGGTTGCAGTAGGTCACGCGGTAGGCGAACGCCCGCATAACGGTCTTATCGCGGTCGGGCGGCAGCAGGTCCCCCGGTACCGGGTGACCCGCGACCACGAGGACGTCAGCCACGGGTAGGTCGAGTTCGACGGCGATCGCCTCCAGCCGTGGAGTGTCGCATTCCCGGCCGTTGTCCAGCAGATCACGCAGAGCCTCGGTCCGCGTCATGTCGATCACCGTATGGCACCGCGAGGTTGTCGAGGGTCCAGGCGTGCTGACGGCGAGGACGTTGCCACTGAATTGCGACATCATCCGAGCGCATCGCCGATCTTGTCGTTCATGGTGTCCCCTCCCCCGATGATGCAGTTGGCGTAGACCCGGAGCAGGACGGCGACGCCGTGGCCCAGGCGTCGGGCGACCCCGGTCGGCGGGACACCGGCATTCAGCCAGAACGAGGCCGCCGCATGCCGCAGGTCATAGGGCCGGCGGACGAACGACGAGGAGACCTGCGATTCGGCTAGTGCCTTCTCCCCGCGCGAGCTTCCACCACCGGTCGTAGACCGACTCCGAGAGCGGACCGCCGTGCAGATCCGGAAGAAGCGACCGTCCGGGGGCAACCCCGTGGTTGTCGACGTGCGCGCACAGCAGTTCGACGAGCCGGGGCGGGATCGGGACCGTCCGAGTCTCGGCTCTCCCCCGTTCCTTGAGTCCGCGTCGCTCGTGGGAGCCACCGTCAGTCGTCAACGGCTGGACTCAGCCGGACTCCACTAGATCAACGAAAACAGCCCCCGATCAGCATCTCTACTGGTCAGGGGCCGCATCTGCACCTGGTGGCGGGTAGAGGATTCGAACCTCTGAAGCTTTCGCGACGGATTTACAGTCCGCTCCCATTGGCCGCTCGGGCAACCCGCCAGGGCACCCACCGCGTCGTGACGCGGCAGCGGAAGCAAGGATAGCGGTTGTCCCCGCCCCCTGCGCAACGGGGTACCGTCAGGGGGTCCCACGCTGGTCAGTGCGGGACGGATCAGGACACACCGCCGGACAGCAGGAGCATGATCATGGCAGCGAACCCGTCGTTCGACATCGTGAGCAAGGTTGACCGCCAGGAGGTCGACAACGCCCTCCGCCAGGCGGAGAAGGAGCTCGCGACGCGGTTCGACTTCCGCGGGACCGGGGCCGAGATCTCCTGGTCGGGCGAGGAGGCGATCAGCCTCCAGGCGGAGACCGAGGAGCGGGTGCGCGCCGCGCTTGACGTCTTCAAGGAGAAGCTGATCAAGCGGAACATCTCCATGAAGTCGCTGGACGCGGGCGACCCCCGGTCGTCCGGCAAGATCTTCAAGATCGACGCCAAGGTGATCCAGGGCATCGACACGGAGAAGGCCAAGGCGATCAGCAAGAAGATCCGCGACGAGGGCCCGAAGGGCGTGCAGGCGCAGATCCAGGGCGACCAGCTCCGCGTCACCGGCAAGAAGAAGGACGACCTTCAGGCCGTCATCTCGCTGCTCAAGGGCGAGGACTTCGGGGTGGCGCTCCAGTTCACCAACTACCGCTAGGAGCGCCGGCGTCAGTCGTCGCCGACGTGCTCGGCCAGGATCGCCAGGAGGCGGTTCAGCTCCCGGTGGTCCCGTTCGCCGAGCCGCCGCCGGGTGGAGTCGTCGAGCACGTCGACCAACCGGGCCGCCTCCCGCAGCAGCGCCGCTCCGGTGTCGGTCACCCGGATCGGCGCGGCTCGGCCCCGACCACGGCCGGCGGTCCGCTCGACCAACCCTCGGGCCTCCATCTGGTCCAGCAGCGGGCCCATGCTCTGCGGTGTGGTCAGCACGACCCGCGCGAGGTCGGCGGAGGTCACGCCGGGCGATTCGGTGAGGACCGCCAGCACGCTGAACTGGCGGGGTGAGAGCCCGGTCGGGGCGAGCGCCGAGGCGAAGCGGCGTTCCAGCCGGCCGGCCAACCGGACCAGGCGGTACTCCAGGAACTCGTCGGGCGGTCGCCCGGGCGTACGGCTCGTCACGGCTCCACCGTACCGAGCGCGGCTGACGTGGCAGCGAGAATCAGTTGCCTGATACTCTGAGTATCAGGCAACTGATTCTTGGGAGGTTCCATGTCCACGACCACCTCGGGCGCGACCGGAGTCGCGCTGCTCCGGTCCACCCGGACGCTCACCCTGGCGGCGGCGCTCTGCCTCGCCGTGCAGCTCTTCGGCAATCTCTACGAGGAACTGGTCAGCAACGTCGCCGTCCTCGCCCGGCCGCAGCCCGGCGAGGCGGTGGGTGCCCTCGACGCCGGCAGCCCGATGTACTACTACCTGCCCTGGGCGCCACTCGGGGTGGTCCTCGTCGCGGTGCTCGCGCACCGGCTCGCCACCCGTGGCGCACCGGGCTGGGTGGTCCGTCGGCTGCGGCTCGCCCTGGCCGCGCTGGCCGTCGCGGTGGCGGCGAAGGCGGTGCTGATCTCCTCGGTGAACCCGCGCTTCCGCGACCCGGCCGAGGACGCCGCGACGCTGCGGGAGCTGGCGACGCTCTGGGCCGGGATCAACGGGCTGGCGATCGTCGCGGTGGCCGTCGCGTTGACTCTGCTGCTGTCCTGGCGCGCACGGGTCGCCGACCACGGCCCGGTCGCCGCGACCGGCTCGGTCCCCCGCGTCGCGGTCGCCGCAGGAAAGGGCTGAGGCGAGACAGCGACATACTGCCGCGACCTTCGTCCGCCGCGCCGCTACGCTGCCGGCATGTGCCGGTACGCCATGACCTTCTACCGGGTCCACTACGTGTGCGTGCCGTGCCGTCGCAGCCACAAGTACGCCTGGGACGACGCCACGCACCCCTGCACGTCGTGCCGGCGGCCGATGGTGTTCGCCGGGCACGACTTCGCGGCGCCCCGCCGCCGGAACGACTCCGGCTGGGCGGCGGTCGCGGCGGTGCTCGGGGCGGGCCTGCGGTACGAGGGGTTCGAGATGTGCGGCTGCGGGCGGGAGCCGAAGTTCCGGCCCCGCACGAGTGCCCAGGTACGGGCGCGGCGGCGGGTCGGCCACCGGCTCGGGATGTCGGAGGCCGCCGCGCTGGCCGCCCGTGACCCGTACGACGCCAGTTCTTCTGCCCTGAGGCAACTTCGTTGAGGTGAGGGCCCACAGTGCGGTCGGGTGGGAGCCATGCCGCTCCTCCCCTACCGCCCGGTCCTCGCCCAACCCGTGCTGCGCCGGCTGCTCCCCGGGCTCGCGGTCTCCGCGCTCGGTGACGGGCTGGCCCTGGTCGCGGTGACGTGGCTGGCGCTGGAACTCGCGCCGGTCGGGCAGCGCGGCACCTGGACGGCGTTCGCGGTGGCCGCGTACACGTTGCCGGGCGCGGCCGGCGCGGTGCTGTTGGGGCGCATGCTGGGCGGGCGCAGCGGGGCGCAGCTCGCCGGCTGGGACGCGACGCTGCGGGCGCTGGCGTTGGGGGCGATCCCGGTCGCGCACCTCGCCGGGGTGCTGGACGTCGGGCTGTACGTGGCGCTGCTCGCCGCCTCCTCGCTGCTGCACCCGTGGGGGTCGGCCGGCCGGTTCACGCTGGTGGCGGAGCTGCTGCCGGAACGGGACCACCTGGCCGGCAACGCGCTGCTCGGGTTGTTCGGGCAGGCGGCCACCGTGGTCGGGCCGCCGCTGGCCGGGCTGCTCATCGCCGGGACGGGCGCGGTGTGGGTGATCGCGATCGACGCGGCCAGTTTCGCGGTGCTGGCGGTCAGCTACCGGCTCGTGGTCCCGGCCGTACGCCGTCGCGCGGGTCGGGCGGCGGGCGCCGGCCCGTCGCGTACCTCCGGTTTCCGGGTCATCGGCCGGGACCGGTCGCTGCTCGGCCTGCTGGCGTTGAGCTGCGGGTTCTTCTTTCTGTTCGGGCCGTTCT
Organism: Micromonospora sp. DT227; assembly: GCF_049841835.1. Taxonomy (NCBI): domain Bacteria; kingdom Bacillati; phylum Actinomycetota; class Actinomycetes; order Micromonosporales; family Micromonosporaceae; genus Micromonospora; species Micromonospora sp. DT227. The sequence goes on from NZ_JBNCLA010000002.1 coordinate 621,885, forward strand.
ACGTGGCCATGCCGGTGCACGTGACCGAGGACCTGCACGCGTCCGCCGCGACGCTGGGCGGCTACTACACCGCGTTCGGCGTCGGGTCGCTGGCCGGTGGGCTGCTCACCGGTCAGCTGCGGGACCGGCCGCTGCGCCCCACGCTGCTCGGCATCGTGGTGGCGTTCGGGGCCGCGCTGCTGCCGCTGGGTCTGGGCGCGCCGGTCGTGGTGTCGTTGCCGGCGTTCGCGCTGGCCGGCCTGGTCTGGGCGCCGTACCTGCCGACCGCGACCGCGTTGTTCCAGCGGCGGGCCGGCGCGGCGGAGCTGCCCCGGGTGCTGGCCGCCAACGGCGCGGTGACGGTGCTGGCGGTGCCGCTGGGCACGATGCTGGGCGGCCCGGCGACCGCCGCGCTGGGCGCGCGGCCCACGCTGCTGGTGTGCGCGGTCGGAACCATCGCGCTGGGTCTGCTGGCAGCCGGGGCGGGCGCGCTCCGCCGGCCCGGGAATTGTCGCGTTGACCATGAAGTTGGCGGTGACAAATCGGGCGCAGGTTGCCGCCAACTTCATGATCAACGCGAGGGAGCGGCGCGAGGGAGCGGCGCGAGGGAGCGGCGCGAGGGAGAGGGTAGGAGGGGCTCAGGCGGCGAGCGACTGCTCGGCGCGGACCGCGGACGCCTCGGCGCGGGCGATCGGGCCGGTGGGCAGCGCGGCGACCACGGCCCCGACGGCGACGGCCGCGCCGGCGAAGAGGAACGCCCACGGCACGCCGCCGGCGTGGTCGACGATCAGGCCGGCGACCGCGCCGCCGGCCGCGCTCGCCGCGACCGACATGGTCACCACCCAGGTGTACGCCTCGTTGAGCATGCCGGCCGGGGCGATCCGCCCGACGAGCGTGTTCTCCAGCGTGAGCGCGGGCGCGATGGCGGCGCCGCCGAGCACCAGCGCGACGCCGAGCGCGACCGGGCCGGGCATCACCGCGAAGACGGCGAAGCTGGCCGCCACCGCGCCGAGCAGCCAGGCGAACTGGCGGGTCATGTTGGCGGCCGGCTTGCGTACCCCGAAGGTGAAGCCACCGGCGGCGCTGCCGATGCCCCAGACGGCGAGCAGCACGCCGGCCAGGCTCTCCGGGTCGGCGGCGCCGCTGTTGCCGGCGAAGGCCGGGACGATCACGCCGGACGCGCCGAACGCGATGCCGAGGCTGGCCACGCAGAGCAGCAGCGCGGGGAAGCCACCGACCCGCAGCGGGCCCAGCCCCCGGGCGTGGTGTTCGCGCGGGTGCGGACGCCAGGCGCGCATCACCCGGCCGAGCGCGACCGATCCGGTGCCGACCAGGGTGACCACGGCGGCGCCGAGCAGCGCGGTGGACGCGTCGGCGAACAGCACGAAGCCGGCCACCAGCAGCGGGCCGAGCACGAAGACGACCTCGAACAGGGAGGTCTCGGCCGCGAGCGCGGTGTTGCGCAGGTGCCCGCGCCCGCTGGCCGGCGTGGTCAGGTCGTTCCAGGCGCCCCGGATGGCGGCGGTCAGCGGCGGGTACGTGCCGCCGGCGACGCCCGCCGCGAGGTAGATCAGGGCGAGGTTGCCCGCGTCGGAGCGGCTGGCGCCGAGCAGCCCGAGCAGCGCAAGCGGGTGGGCCAGCGCGGTGGCCAGCAGCACCGGGGTGGGGCCGACCCGGTCGGCGATCCGGCCGGCGATCGGGCTGAGCGCGGCGCCGGAGAGCGCGTAGATGCCGCCGGCGACGGCGGCGAGCGAGTAGCGGCCGGTGACCTGCTCGACCACCAGCAGCAGCGCCAGCGGGGTCATGCCGATCCCGAGCCGCCCGATGATGCCGAGGATCAACAGCATCGGCGCGCCGGGGATCCGCCAGACACCCAGGTACTGGCGCAGCGCGGCCACTGTCGACCTCCAGGGATGTAACGAGTCAGAAGCCGTTCGACCCTAACGCCGACCGGGGGCGATGGAAACGGTCGGCTGCCTCACAGTGGCCCGGCACACCCGGATCGCGCCAGCGATTTCCGGCATTCCGCCCCGCGCGGCCAGCCGGCGTCGGAGAGTCGGGGAGGGAGACCGGGGTCGAGGAGGAGTGGTGAGCCACCCGAGGGGCAGGTTGCTCGGGCTCGTCGCGCTCGCCGCGATCGTCCCGGTGCTGCAGAACGTGCTGTTCCTGGCGCTTGACTTCCGCAGCGCGGAGGGCCTCTCGCCGCAGGGCTCGGCGGTCTGGCCGTACGACTCGTACAACGACATGCGGTGGCTGCTGGTCTACCACGACTCCTGGCAGGACTACCTGCTCGGGCTGATGATCGCCATCGGGCTGCGTGGGCTGCTGTCCGCGACCCTGGTGAGCCTCGCCTGGCCGGTCGAGGCGACCCGCCCCGACCGCCGACGCATCCTGCTGCGCAACCTGGGGATCGCGGCGTTGACGGCGGTGATCGTCACCCCGTTCGCCGCGCTCGCCGTCGCCGCCGGCGTGGTGTCGCTGTCCTGGTTCGTGTTCGCCGCCGTGGGGCCGATGCTGCTGCTCGCGCCGTTCCTGCAACGGGCGGCGGTCAACGCCCACGGGTGGCGCGGCCTGCCGTCGGCGGCGCTTGTCGGCTGGTCGCTGCTCGACTTCGTGGTGATCACCATCGCCGGCGCGGTGGTCTGGCGGGTGCCCGGCTGGTGGACGCTGCTGGTGGCGGCGCTCGCCGGGGCCGCCAACGGGCTGCTGTGGAACCGGTCGGTACGCGCGGCGCTGCTGCCGTCCCGGGTCCACTGGCCCCGGGTGCCGGTGACCCCGTTCGTCGTGGTGCTCGCCCTGGCCATCCCGCTGGCGGCGCAGGCGGTGACGTCGAGTCCGTCGTACCAGGTGGGCGCGTTCCGGCCGCTGCTGCTCGACCGACGGCTACCCTCCTCCGTCCGGTACGCGGTGATCGTGATCGGCCCGCACAACTCGCGGTACGACGGGCGGCCCGCCGCCGACCCGGCGGTGGAGACGTTCTCCTACACCGGTCCGGACGCCGCCGGTCGTCCGAAGCCCTACCAGTCCCGGGACACGCACCGCTCGCTCGACTCCAGTTCGGTCCTGCTCGCCCGGCAGGTGGACGCGCTGCACGCCCGGACCGGCCGGCCGGTGGCGCTGCTCGGCGAGAGCGAGGGGGCGATGGTCGGGCGGACGTACCTGCGTGACCGGCCGAGTTCCCCGGTGAAGGCGCTGCTGATGTTCAGCCCACTGGTCCGCGCCGCCCGCGAGTACTACCCCCCGGAGGACGCGGCGACGGGCTGGGGCATCGCCCCTGGCTGGCAGTTACGCGGGATCTTCGCGCTGGCGGCCCGCCTCAGCGGGGGCGGCGACAGTCCGGACGAGCCGTTCATCCGCTCGCTGCTGGACCACGCGCCGTTCTACCGGTTCCAGACCATGTGCCCGGTCCCCGGGGTCCGGATGATCGCCTTCCTGCCCACGGTCAGCGCGACCGAACTCCCGCCGGGCCCGTTCACCCAGATCCCCGTCTACGAGGTGCCCGCCCTGCACGGGGGACTGCTGGGAGAGAAGACGATCACCGACCGGGCGATCGCGTTCCTCTCCGGCGAGGACATCCGGTCGCGGCGGCGCGAGTACGGCACGTTCCAACAGCTCGGTGCCGCCTGGCAGGCCCCCACGCTGGCCATCACCCTCAACCACGTCTGGCGGGGCCACGTGCCGCCGGGACCGCCATTCTCCCAGACCCGGCTCTGCGGAAAGCCGAGCTGACGCGGCGTCGCGACGCGGTCGGCACCACCGCCCGGAAACAGGGGCTGCCGTACCGATCGGTACGGGGTAGGTTCCTCATCGAATTGAGTCCATGCCAACGGCGGCAGGGTCGCCGTCGGCGTCTACGGAGGTCGGATGAGCGGCACGGCGGGTGCGCCGTCGCGGGTCGAGACAGCGGACCCGTCAGCCCGATGACCGACCCCGCGACGCCCGGCTACCGGGCGCTCTTCCGGCATCCGGTGGCGTCCCGGCTGCTGATCGCCCGGGGCATCTCCGAGCTGGGTGACTTCGTCGGGCTCGCCGCGCTGCTGCTGCTCGCCTACGACCAGACCGACTCGGTGCTCGGGCCGGCCGCCGTCTACGCCGCCCGGACGCTGCCCGCGCTGCTGGTCGCGACCGTGTTCAGTGGCTGGCTGGACGTGCCGGCCCGACGCACCATGCTGGTCGGGCTGTCGCTGGCCGGCGCGGCGCTCATCGCCGTACCGGTGGTGGTGCCCGAGCCGCTGCCGGCGATCATGGCCGCCGGGCTGCTCGGCGCGGTCCGGGCCGGGTATTCGAGCGTGCACGTGGCGGTCACCGCCGAGGCGGTGGCGGCGCCGCTGCGGTTGCCGCTGTTCGGGCTCTCCGCGTTCGCGAACCAGAGCGGCCAGGTGGTCGGCCTGCTCGCCGGCGCGAGCATGACGGTGGCGCTCGGCCCCCGGACGGCCCTGGTGATCGACCTGGTGTCGTTCCTGCTCGCGGCCGTGGTGCTCGCCGGCCTGCCGGTCGGCCGGCAGGAGAGCCGGGGTCCCCGGCCACCCGCCACCGCCGGCCTGCGGATCATCGCCGGCCATCCGGTCCTGCGCGGGGTGGCCCTGCTGACGGTGACCACCGCGCTGTCCGGGGCACTGCCGGAGACGCTCGCCCCGGACCTGACCGGCGGGGCCTGGCGGCCGGTGCTGCTGGCCGCCTCGTCGTTCGGTGGGGCCGTGTTCGTGCTTGTGGTCGGGCGTCGGAGCTGGCTGGCCCGGATCGCCGGCCAGGTCCTGGCCACCCGCGCGCTCGGCACCGCGTTCCTGCTGGCCGCCCTGCTGGTGGTGACCGGTGCCCCGCTCTGGGCGCTGGCCGTGGCGAACGCGCTGGTCGGCGCCGGTGGCGGCTGGCTGATCGGCGCGCAGGCGACGTTCGCGCGGTTGGCGCCCCGGGAGCGGATGGGGCAGGTGGAGGCGACCATGGTGGCCGGCAACATCATGCTCTCCGGCGTCGGGATCTTCCTGCTCGGCGGCACCGCCGCGCTGTTCGGTCCAGCCGCGGCCTATCTGGCGGCGGGGCTGCTGCTGCTCGTCGTGGGGCTGTTCACCCGGCTGGACCGGATTCCCGAACCTGCCTGATACCGGCCCCGTCGGGAGGCGGCCCGAACGCGACTCCGCCCGCGTCCGGGGCCGGACGCGGGCGGAGGTGACGGACGGACGGGTCAGCGCTGGAACTGCACCGGCCCGGAGTTGCGGGCCATCTGCTCCAGCCGGGCCACCCGCTGCTCCATCGGCGGGTGGGTGGCGAACATCGCGGCGATGCCGCCGCCCCGCTTGAACGGGTTGTCGATCATCAGGTGCGCGGTGCTGGTGAGCTGGCCCTGCGGCGCGAGCGGGCGGGCCTGCGTACCCATGTGGATCTTCTTCAGCGCGCTGGCCAGGGCCAGCGGGTCGCGGCTCAGCTCCGCGCCGGACTGGTCGGCCTGGTACTCCCGGCTGCGGCTGATCGCCAACTGGATCACGGTGGCCGCGATCGGGCCGAGAATCAGGGTGAGCAGCAGCACCGCCGGGTTCGGGCCGTCCTCGTCGTCCGAGGAGCCCAACGGGATGAACCAGGCGATGTTCGCCAGCATGGTGATGATGCCGGCCAGACCGGCCGCCACGCTGGAGATCAGGATGTCCCGGTTGTAGACGTGGGACAGCTCGTGCCCGATCACGCCGCGCAGCTCCCGGTAGTCCAGGATCTCCACGATGCCCTGCGTGACGCAGACCGCCGCGTGCTCCGGGTTACGCCCGGTGGCGAACGCGTTCGGCTGCGACGTCGGGCTCACGTAGAGCCGGGGCATCGGCTTGCCGGCCTGCGTGGACAGCTCCCGCACCATGCGGTACAGCTCGGGGAACTGGGCCTCGCTGACCGGCTGCGCCTTCATCGAACGCAGGGCCAGCTTGTCGGAGTAGAAGTAGGTCACGCCGTTCATCACCAACGAGACGAGCACGGCGATGACGAGACCGCCGCTACCGCCGAACCAGTAGCCGACCGCGAGGATCAGCGAGGTCAACAGGCCGAGCAGCGCTGCGGTCTTGAGACGGTTGTGATGCACGATCGCTCCTTCGGTGCCGCGGGGCCGCACGGGAACCCGCTGACCGGTCCAACACACCGGTACCCGTCAACCATCCGGCTCATGGCTGAAAGTTGACTGGGGATTCCTGTGCGCCTGCTGAACCGACCGCCCACCCGGGCAGGAACCGGTCAGCGGGCCGCCACGTCCAGCACGAGCTGCGGTGCGACCCCGATCACCACGGCCGCCACGGTGGCCACCCCGAGCGCGACCGCCACCGCGCGGGCCGGTCGGGCCGCGGCGACGCCGCTCGGCACCGCGTAGAGCGACGCCGTCACCCGCAGGTAGTACGCCAGGCCCAGCACCGCGTTCAACGCCACCACCAGGGCCAGCCAGCCGGCGTGCCCGGCCAGCAGCGACCGCACCACAGTCACCTTGGCGAACAGCCCGGCCAGCCCCGGCGGCAGCCCGGCCAGCCCGATCAGCGCCAACGCGAACGCGCCACCCACCCACGGGTGCCGCCGCGCCGCACCGCGCAGGTCGGCGAGCGTGCCGCCGTCACCGTCCGCCGGCCGCAACGCCACCACCGCGGCGAACGCGGCCAGCTCCAGCAGCACGAAGAACACGGCGTACGCGACGGCCGCCGCGTACGCCCCGGCGCGGGCGTCCGGGGTGCGCCCGGCGGCCAACGCCAACGCGCCCAGCGGGGCCAGAATGTAGCCCGCCTGGGCCACCGACGACCAGGCCAACAACCGCACGGTACGCCGCTGGCGCAGCGCCACCAGGTTGCCCACGGTCATCGTCAGCACCGCCAGCAACGCCAGCACCGGACCGGTCACCCCACCCGGCAGCGCCCGCTGCACCACCGCCAGCAACGCCACCACGCCGCCCAGCTTCGACGCGGTCGACAGGTACGCGGCCACCGGCAGCGGCGCGCCGTCGTAGGTGGCCGGCGCCCAGGCGTGGAACGGCACCGCCGCCACCTTGAACGCCAGCCCGGCCACCACCAGCGCCACCGCGACAGTGGTCAGCGGCAGGTCGGTCAGGTCGTCCCGCGCCGCCAGGGTGGCGCCGAGCCGGTCCAGGTGCAGGCTGCCGGTGACCGCGTAGAGCAGCGCGGCACCGAGCAGCGTCACCGTCGTGGCGACCACGCTGACCACGAAGAACGTCACCGCCGCCTCGGCCCCGGCCAGGCTGGCCCGGCGCAGCCCGACCAGCACGTACAACGGCAGCGTCAACGTCTCCAACGCCACGATCAGCGTGATCAGGTCACCGGCCGCGCCGAGCACCACGCCGCCGGTCATCGCGCAGGCGAGCAGGAAGCAGTATTCGCCGGCCGGCGTCCGCCCGGCGCGCAGCAGCGGACCGGAGATCGCCAGCACGCCGAGCGTGAGCAACGCGATCACCACCCCCGTCAACGCGGCCCGACCGTTCCACACCCAGGAGCAGTCCGCGCCGACGCAGAACGTGCGCCGGGTGCCGGCCGCGCCGACCAGCGCCGCACCGGCCGCGGTGCCGGCCGCGCCGAGCGCCGCCACGACCGTGGTGATCGTCGGACGGGCCACCAGCAGGTCCACCAGGAGCACCAGGATCGCGGTGCCGGCGGCCAGGTAACCCGGCAGCAACGCCACGTTGTCGACGCTCTGCACCAGACTCATGGCACGACCCCCAGCAGCGCCTCCACCGGGCCGGAAGCGTAGGACAGGACCAACGCCGGGGCCAGGCCGACCGCCAGCGCCAGCAGCACCAGCGGCGCCCACGCGGTCAGCTCCGCGCCGGCCAGCCCCGGCCCGAGCGGTGCCACCGCCGGGGAGGGCCGGCCGTGGGTGACCCGGCGCAACAACCGCAACAGGTACGCGGCGGCCAGCGCGCCGCCCAGCGCGGCCAGCACCGCCAGCGTCAGCCACAGCGCGCCGCCCCGCCGCACGGCCGCCACCACCGCGAACGCCTCACCCCAGAAGCCGGCCAGGCCGGGCAGCCCCAGCGAGGCGACCGCCGCGAAGCCCAGCAGCCCGGCCAACCGGGGCGCGGTCTCCCGCAACCCGGACAGCTCGGCCAACGAACCGGTGTGCGTCCGGTCCTTGACGGCCCCGGCCAGGAAGAACAACAGGCCGGTGAGCACCCCGTGGGCGATGTTGCCGATCAGCGCCGCCTGGAGACCGGTGGCGGTGAGCGTGGCCACCCCCAGCAGCACGAAGCCCATGTGCCCCACGCTCGAATACGCGATCAGCCGCTTCAGCTCGTCCTGCGCCAGGCAGACCAGGCCACCGATCAGAATGGCCGCGACGGCGAGCGCGCCGAGCACCGGCGACGCCCAGCGGGCCCCCTCCGGGGCCACCCCCACCGCCACCCGGATCAGCCCGTACGTGCCCATCTTCAGCAGCACCCCGGCCAGGATCACGCTGCCCACGGTCGGCGCCTGGGTGTGCGCGTCGGGCAGCCACGAGTGCAGCGGCCACAGCGGGCTCTTCACCGCGAACGCCAACGCCAGCAGCGTGAACGCGGCGAGCTGGGTGCTCCGCGACAGGCCGGCGCCGCCGGTCAACGTGACCAGGTCGGCGGTGCCCGCGGCGGCCACCACCACGTAGACGCCGACCAGCAGCAACACCGAACCGAACAGCGTGTAGAGCGCGAACTTGCGGGCCGCCCGCCGCCGGTCGTCGCCGCCCCAGCCGGCGATGATCGCGTACATCGGCAGCAGGACGACCTCGAAGAAGAGGAAGAACAGCACCAGGTCCAGCGCCAGGAACGTGCCGAGGATGCCCACCTCGACCACCAGCAGCAACGCCACCAGCGCCCGCCCGCTGCCGCCGCCGGCCGGCACCCGCCACCACGTGTAGCCGCAGCACAGCAACGTGAGCAGCGCGGTCAGCACCACCAGCGGCCAGGAGATGCCGTCCACGCCCAGGTGGAAGCGCAGGTCGAGGCCCGGCACCCAGGGCACGTCGAGCCGGTGCCACGGCTGCACCGCCGGGCGCGGACCGTACCCGAACCAGCCGTGCTCACCGCCGACCAGCGGCAGCGTCGCCAGCAGCGTCAACGCGGCGGCGACGGTGCCGACCAGCCGGCCGGCCCGGTCACCCGGCACGGCGGCGGTCGCCACCGCGCCCAGCGCCGGGACCGCCACCACGGCCACCAGCAGGACCTGCCCGAACGTCATGAGGTGACTCCGATCAGGGCGACCGCCAGGCCGATCAGCAACGCGCCGGCCAGCACGCCGGCCGCCGCGCGGGGCAGCGCCGCCCGGTGCAGCGCGGCCAGCCCGCCGCCCGCCTCCACCGCCGCCCGGCCGGTGCCCTCGACCAGGCCGTCCACGCCCAGCTCGTCGCCGGCCCGCACGGCCCGCGCCAACGCGCCGGTCGGGCGTACGACCAGGGCGTGCTGGACGTCGTCGAGCCGGAACGCCCGGGCGAACACCGGCCGCAGCGGACCCAGGAAGCGGGCCGGGTCGGCGGCCGGGTCGCGACGCCAGCCGGCCCAGGCCCCGCCCGCGCCGGCCACCAGCAGCAGGAACGGCAGGATCAGGTTCGGCGCCAGGTGCACCAGCTCGACCGCCTCGCCGGAGGCGTCACCCGGCGCCCGCAGGCGGTCGGCGAACCAGGGCGCGAACGCGGCCAGCCCGAGCAGCGCCGCCGGCACCGCCAGCAGCAGCACCGGCCAACGCAGCGACGCCGGCGGATCGTGCGGCCGGAGCAGCGGCGTACGGGTCGCGCCGAAGAACACGCGCAGCAGCAGGCGGGTCGCGTACCAGGCGGTGACCGCCACCCCCAGCAGCCCGGCCAGCCAGACCAGCCAGCCCACCCACGGCGCGGTCGGGCCGGCGTCGTCGAGCGCGGCGGCCTCGGCGGCGGCCAGCACGCCGTCCTTGCTCCAGAAACCGGACAGCGGCGGCACCCCGGCCAACGCGCCGAGCCCCACCACCATGCACCAGAACGTGACCGGCATGGCGGCGCGCAGGCCACCCATCCGGGACATCAGCGTGGTGCCCACCGCGTGGATCACCGCACCGGCGGCGAGGAACAGCAGCGCCTTGAACGCGGCATGGGTGAGCAGGTGGAACAGCGCGGCGGCCGGCGCGCCGACCGCGAGCGCGCCGGTCATGTACCCGATCTGGGAGACCGTCGACCAGGCCAGCACCCGCTTGAGGTCGTCCTGGGCGGTGGCCGCGAACGCGCCCAGCAGCATCGTGACCGCCGCCATCACGCCCAGCACGGCGAGCGCGGCCGGGGCCCGCTCGAACAGCGGGAACAGCCGGGCCACCGCGTACACGCCGGCGGCCACCATGGTCGCGGCGTGGATCAGCGCGGAGACCGGCGTCGGGCCGGCCATCGCGTCCGGCAGCCAGGTGTGCAGCGGGAACTGGGCGCTCTTGCCGGCCACGCCGGCCAGCAGCAGCAGACAGGCCGCGGTCAGCGTGCCGGTGCCGTAGTCGTGCGCCAGCACGTCGGCGATCCGGAAACTGCCCGCGCCCACGCCGAGCAGCGCGATGCCGAGCAGGAAGCCCACATCACCCACACGGGTGACCAGGAACGCCTTCACCGCCGCGCCGGGCGCCTCCGGCAGCCGCCGGTCGTGGGCGATGAGCAGGTACGAGCAGATGCCCATCACCTCCCAACCGACCAGCAGCATGATCAGGTCGCCGGAGACCACCACGGTCAGCATGGCGGCGGTGAAGAGGCTGAGCTGCGCCGCGTACGGCGGGTAGCGATGGTCCACGTCCACGTCGTCGTGCGGCCCGCGACGCAGGTAACCGGTCGAGTAGACCTGCACGGCCAGCGCCACCACGGTGACCGCGGTGGCGACCAGCACGGCCACGCCGTCCAGCCGCAGGCCCAACGTGACCCGCAGCCCGCCCACCTCGACCCAGGTGGTGGCCGCTTCCATCGGCCCGTCCACGCGGACCAGCAACAGCAGCGCGGCCAGCGACGCCACCGCCGCGCCGGTCACCCCCAGCCCGACCGCCAGCTTCCGGGCCGGGGCCCGGTCCCCGTGCGACGCGGGCGGCAACAGCAGCCCGAGCAGGCCGGCGACCAGCGGCGCGGCCGGCAGCACCGCCGCCAGCCAAACCGTCGACGCGCTCATCGGGCCGCGCCTTCCGAGGACCGCTCGGCCAGCGGGACGTCGTCGACCGTGACGCTGGCCCGCAGCCGGTAGAGCTGGAGCACGATGGCCAGCCCGACACCGATCTCGGCGGCGGCCAGCACGATCACGAACAGCGCGAACACCTGCCCGGAGTGCGGCAACGCGGCCCGGACCGTGGTGTCCGCGGTGACCAGCACCAGGTTGACCGCGTTCAGCATCAACTCCACCGCCATCAGCACCAGCACCGCGTTGCGGCGACGCAGCACGCCGTACACGCCGAGGCCGAACAGCAGCGCGGCGGTGACGTACGGGATGACCGGCCTCACCGGCGCCCGCCCTCGTCGGCGGCTGCGGCGGCGGCCGGTTCCAGGCCGGCGGCCGGCCCCGATTCGCCGGCCGGCCCGGAACTGCCGGTCGGGCCGGTGCCCGCGGCCGGACCGGCGGTGTCGACGGGCCCGGTCGGGCGGCCGATGTCCGGGCGGGAGAGGACGATCGCGCCGACCAGCGCCGCCAGCAGCAGCACCGAGAGCACCTCGAACGGCAGAACCCAGGAGCGGAACACCTGCTCGCCGAGGCGCTCGGCGGTCCCCGCCGCCGGCAACTCCACCCGCGACCACCGGAACGCGTCGACAAGCAGCACGGCCAGGCCGAGGCCGCTGCCGGCGCCGACCAGCGCGGCCGGCCAGCCGGGCCGGTCCAGGTCGTCCGAGGGGCCGATCGGGGCCCGGGTCAGCATCACCGCGAACAACAGCAGCACCACCACCGCGCCCACGTAGATCAGCACCTGCACCCAGGCCACCAGCTCGGCGGTGAGCACCAGGTAGTCGCCGGCCAGCGCGCCCAGGCACACCACCAGCCACAGCCCGGCCCGGACCAGGTGGCGGGTGCCCACCACCAGCGCACCCGCGCCCACCGCCACCGCGCCGAGCGCGAGCAGCAGCACGTCCGCACCGGTCATGAGGCCGCGCCTCCGCCCGGGGAGTCGGCGTCGTCGGAGCGTACCCGGGTCGGGGCCGGACGAGCGGCGGGCGCGGCGGCCTTGCGGGCGGCGGTGGTCTCCTCCTTCGAGGGGTCGCCGAGCGGGTCGTGGGCCGGCGGCGGCGGGACGGTGCCCATCCACTCGCCCAGGTGGTCCTTGTCGTGCAGCAGGTCCTTGATGTCGTACTCGGCGTACTCGAACTCGGGCGACCAGTAGAGCGCGTCGAACGGGCAGACCTCGATGCAGATGCCGCAGTACATGCAGAGCGAGAAGTCGATGTCGAACTTGTCGAGCACGTTGCGCTGCCGGGGGCGGGCGGCGCCGGGCACCGCCACCTCCTCCTTGTGCGAGTCGATGTAGATGCACCAGTCCGGACACTCACGGGCGCACAGCATGCAGACCGTGCAGTTCTCCTCCAGCAGCGCGATCACGCCACGGGAGCGGGGCGGCAGCTCGGGCGCCACGTCCGGGTACTGCTGGGTGGTCGACCGGCGGGTCATCGTCTTCAACGTGACCGCCAGGCCCTTCACCAGCCCGCCGCCGGGCACTCCACCGTGCTCGCTCATGCCGCCCATCCTGCCCTGTGCCCCCGGCGCGCGCGACCACCACCCGACTCTTGGCGGCGCTATCGTGAGCGCGGGGAGAACGACACACCGGGAAGGGCCGGTCGATGACCGCCGACCTGGAGAGTCTGTGCCCGCCGGCCGGCGGCTGGACGACCGACCACCTGGACCTGCTGCCGGAGGACGGTCGCCGTCGCGAACTGGTCGACGGCGCGATGCTCCTGTCCCTGCGCGGCCGGACGCACCAGAGCATCGCCGGCCTGCTCATGGCGGCCCTCGACGAGGACTGCCCCGACGGGTACGACGTGACCCAGGCGGTGGGGGTGCGGCTCGACCGGGACCGCTCCTTCATCCCGGACGTACTGGTCACCACCGCGGCAGCCGCCGCCCGCGAGCCGTCCCGGTACGAGCCGCACGAGGTGGTGCTCGCCGTGGAGATCGTCTCGCCTCGCACCATTTCCATCGACCGGGTGCTCAAGCCGGCGCTCTATGCGCAGGCCGGCATCCCGTTCTACTGGCGGATCGAGATCGAGGACGAGGGCCTCGTCGTCCACACCTACAAGATCGATCCGGTGCACGAGGTCTACGCGGAGACCGGTCGGTGGACCAAGTTCGTCGACACCGGCGAGCCGTTCCCGGTGAACCTGCCGATCAGCCGGATCACGCCCCGCCGGGTGTGAGCGGCGGCAACATCTCCACGCCGAGCTGCTGGAGCACCTGGAACAGCTCGTTGACGCTCCACACGTCCACGATCCGCCCGGTGTCGTCGAAGCGCAGGAACGACGCCCCGGAGTAGCTGACCACCCGCCCGGTCGGCGGCACCGGGCCGAACTGCCCGGCCTGGGTGCCGGCCGCCCGCCAGTGCACCGCGACCCGCCCGTCGCCGGCCACCAGCTCGACGATCTTGTAGCGCAGGTCCGGGAAGGATGCCCGCCGGTCCCGGTGCCCGGCCAGCACCGCCGCCGGCCCGGCGCCGCCCAGCCCGGGGCACCCCGGGGCCACCAGCTCGTACGCGGTCTCCTCGCGGCCGGCGTTCCACACGTCGGCGATGAAACGTCGGGCCGCCGCCTCCAGATCGGTCACGGCCGGCAGCCTATGCCGGCCCGGCGGCACCCGGCCCGCCGCCACGGACCGGCGCGACGGTCTCCGCCGCTCCAACGGTCGTGGCGACCGTCTCCGCCGCTCGAACGGTCGTGGCGACCGTCTCCGCCGCTCGAACTGCCGGGACGGGTGCGAGCGACCATGATGGGAGGTGACGACAACCTGGGAGGTGGGCGTGGGCGGCAGCGACGACGAGATCCTCGACCGGACCGGCGGCAAGTACGTGGAACCGGGCGGCGAGTTCACCCGCGACCAGCGGTACATCGCCACCCGGATCACCGCCGACGGGCGGGACGGCTGGCCGGTGGAACCGGGCCGCTACCGGCTCGCGGTCAGCCGGGCCTGCCCGTGGGCGAACCGGCTGATCATCGTGCGCCGGCTGCTCGGGCTGGAGGACGCCATCTCGCAGGCCGTGGCCGGCCCCACGCACGACAAGCGGAGCTGGACGTTCGACCTCGACCCCGGCGGCAAGGACCCGGTGCTCGGCATCGAGCGGCTCGCCGACGCCTACTTCGCCCGCTTCCCCGGCTACGAGCGGGGCATCACCGTGCCGGCGCTGGTCGACGTGCCCACCGGCCAGGTGGTGACCAACGACTACGCGCAGATGAGCCTGGACCTGTCCACCGAGTGGACCGCGCTCCACCGGCCGGGCGCGCCCGAGCTGTACCCGGAGCCGCTGCGCGCCGAGATCGACGAGGTCAACAAGGTCGTCTTCGCCGACGTCAACAACGGTGTCTACCGGTGCGGCTTCGCCGGCAGCCAGGAGGCGTACGACAAGGCGTACCACCGGCTCTTCGACCGGCTGGACTGGCTGAGCGAACGGCTGACCGGCCAGCGTTACCTGGTCGGCGACACGATCACCGAGGCGGACGTGCGGCTGTTCACCACGCTGGCCCGCTTCGACCCGGTCTACCACGGGCACTTCAAGTGCAACCGGCAGAAGCTGAGCGAGATGCCGGTGCTCTGGGCGTACGCCCGGGACCTGTTCCAGACGCCGGGCTTCGGCGACACGATCGACTTCGACCACATCAAGCGGCACTACTACGAGGTCCACCGGGACATCAACCCGACCGGCATCGTGCCGCTCGGCCCCGACCTGTCGAACTGGCTGACCCCGCACGGCCGCGAGGAACTGGGCGGCCGCCCCTTCGGCGACGGCACCCCACCCCCGCCTCCGCCCCCCGCCGAACGCGTGGACCCCGCCCACACCCCCCTGCGCTGAGCTGTGGTGTTAAGCGGGCCCCCCTCCTATGCGGAATGCGTTAAGAGGGGGCCCCGCCTTACAGCGCCAGGCGGACGGCGACGGTGAGGACGAGCTGGGCCAGCGCGAGGGGGACCAGGACCAGCCAGCAGAGGCGTTGGAGCTGATCCTCGCGGAGCCGGGGGTAGCTCACCCGCAGCCAGATGATCACGAACGCCACGGCGAACACCTTGAGCAGCGTCCACAGCCAGCCGAGCTGCGCGTCGGCGAACGGGCCCTGCCAGCCGCCGAGGAAGAGCACCGTGGTCAGCGCCGCGATCACCACGATGCCGACGTACTCGGCGAGCAGGAAGAACGCGAAACGCAGGCCGGTGTACTCGGTCATGTAGCCGAAGACCAGCTCGGAGTCGGCCACCGGCATGTCGAACGGTGGGCGGCGGATCTCGGCCAGCCCGGCCACGAAGAAGATCACCATGGCCGGCGCCTGCCAGAGCAGCCACCACGGCCGCCACGCCTCGACGATGCCGCTCAGGCTCAGCGTGCCGGCCGCCATCGCCACCGAGGCGGCGGCCAACACCAGCGGCAGCTCGTAGCCGAGCAACTGGGCCGCGCCGCGCAGCCCGCCGAGCAGGCTGTACTTGTTGGCCGACGCCCAGGCCGACATGAGCACCGCAAGCACTCCGATGCCCACCACGGCGAGCACGAAGAACAGGCCGATGTCCAGCGGCTGGGCGACCAGGCCCGCGGGGCCGAGCGGGATGACCAGGAGCACCACCAGGTACGGCACCAGCGCCACCGCCGGCGCCAGCCGGAACACCGACCGGTCCGCCTCGCGCGGGGTGACGTCCTCCTTCTGCACGAACTTGATGCCGTCCGCGACGAGCTGCGCCCAGCCGTGGAAGCCGCCCGCGTACATCGGACCGAGCCGGCCCTGCATGTGCGCCATCACCTTGTGTTCGGCCTGGCCGACGATCAGCGGCAGGGTGAGGAACGCGACCAGCACGCCGGCCACCCGCAGGACCAGCTCCAACCAGTCCGGCATCAGTCCTCCCCCGCCTCGGCGCCGGAGCCCGCGTCGGGCCGGGCCGGGCCGGCGGGCCGGTCGTCCGCCGGTTCCTGCCGTGCGGGGCCGGTCGGTCGCTCCCCCGGCAGCGGGCGCCCGAGCGGGCCGGGTTCCGCCGGCGGCGGGGCGGGTTCCCGCCGGGCCGGGCCGGTCGGCCGGGACGCGCCCGGGACCGGACGAGCCTCGGGGCCCGGCCGCGTCCCACCCCCAGCAGAGTCCGGAGGCGCGGGGCGCTCACCGGAGGCCGGAGGTACGGGCGGCCCGCCGGGCTCCGGGCGCTCGCCCGCCTGAGGACGCGACGCACGCTCGCCGGAGGCCGGAGGCGCGGGGCGCTCGCCGGACGCGGGGCGCGCCGGACGCTCGCCCGGGGCCGGGCGGGGTGGGCGCTCGCGGGCCGGGCGGGCCGGCGTACCGCCGCGTGGGCCCTCGCCGACGCCGGCCGCACCGGCCGGCGTGGGCGTCGTCCCCCACTCACCCGGCGCGGGCACGCCCGGCGGCCGGACCGGCCGGCGACCGCCGCCCGCCTCCGACTCGCCCGGCTCCTTCGCGCCCGGCCACGGCTTCGCCACGCGGGAGGCCAGCACGAACTCCTTGCGCAGCGGGTGCCCCTCGAACTCCGGCGGCAGCAGCAGCGGCCGCAGCTCGCCGTGCCCGGCGAAGTCGATGCCGAACATCTCGTGGGTCTCCCGCTCGTGCCAGGCCGCGCCGGGGAAGACGTCGACCACCGAGGCCACGACCGGCGTGTCCCGGGGGACCCGGGTGCGCAGCAGCAGCCCGTGCCGGTGCCGCACCGACCAGAGGTGCGCCACCACGTCGAAGCCGTCGGCCAGCTCGTCCACCGCCGACAGCCAGTCGAGGAAGTCGCAGCCCAGCTCGGCGTCGTCGCGCGCCGCGCGCACCGCGTCCGCCCAGCTCGCCGGCGGTACGTCGACGGTGGCGCGGGCGTACCCCTGACCGCCGGAGACCGACGCGGCGGCCTCGACGGGCGCGAGCAGCGCGACCACGCGACGGCCGACCTCTTCCGGAGTCATGCGCTGATCCTATGGCCGGCAGCTCGCGGCCGGGTCGGGCCGTCCGGGCCCGGTTCGCCGCTTTGCCGAGCGGCCGGCCGGCCGGCGGGGAAAGATGAGGCCGTGCGCGCTGTGACTGTGACCCCCGGTGTCCCGGACTCGCTGCGGCTCACCGAGGACTGGCCCGAGCCGGCGCCCGAGGAGGGCGCGATCCTGGTCGAGGCGCTGGCCGTCGGCATCTGCGGGACCGACCAGGAGATCATCGCCGGGGAGTACGGCGAGGCGCCGCCGGGTCAGGAGCGCCTGGTGCTCGGGCACGAGTCGCTGGGTCGGGTGCTGGAGGACCCGACCGGCACGTTGCACCCCGGTGACCTGGTGGCCGGCGTGGTCCGCCGCCCCGACCCGGTGCCCTGCGCGAACTGCGCGGTGGACGAGTGGGACATGTGCCGCAACGGGCGGTACACCGAGCACGGCATCAAGGGGTTGCCCGGCTTCGCCCGGGACCGCTGGCGGCTGCCGCCCAAGTTCGCCGTCGGGCTGGACCCGGCGCTGGAGTCGGTGGGCATGCTGCTGGAGCCGACGAGCGTGGTGGCGAAGGCGTGGGACCACATCGAGCGGATCGGCCGCCGGGCCGAGTGGAAACCGAAGACCGCGCTGATCACCGGCGCCGGGCCGATCGGTCTGCTGGCCGCGCTGCTGGCCAGCCAGCGTGAGCTGTCCGTGCACGTGCTGGACCGCAACACCACCGGCCCGAAGCCGGACCTGGTCCGCGCGCTCGGCGCGACGTACCACACGTCGACGGTGGCCGAGCTGGACCTCGCACCGGACGTGGTGGTCGAGTGCACCGGCGCGCCGCCGGTGGTGCTGGACGCGATGTGCAAGGCCGCGCCGAACGGCATCGTCTGCCTGACCGGGGTGTCCAGCGGCGGCCGGACCATCGACTTCGACGCCGGCGCGCTCAACCGGGAGCTGGTGCTGGAGAACAACGTGGTGTTCGGGTCGGTCAACGCGGGCCGCCGGCACTGGGAGCTGGCCGCCGAGGCGCTCGCCCGCGCCGACCGCTCCTGGCTGGCCTCGCTGGTCACCCGCCGGGTGCCGGTCTCCGCGTACCGGGAGGCGTACGCGTCGACCGGCGACGACATCAAGGTGGTGCTGGACTTCGCCCAGTGAGCCGGGCGCCGGCTCAGATGCCGGGCAGCCGGCCGTTGCGGAACAGGTCCACGAAGAGCTGGTGGTCCTCGCGGGCCCGGATGCCGTACCGGTGGGCGAAGTCGACCAGGTGGTCGACGAAGCCGTCGGCGTCGGCGTCCACGGCCGCGACGATCGACTCCTCGGTGGAGTAGTCGACCAGGTCGTGGCTGGACTCGTCGTCGGCCACCGAGTGCATCCGGGCCACCGCCCGGCCCAGGTCGGTGAGCACCCCGGCCAGGTCCTCGGGCTCGTTCACGTCGGCCCAGTCGAGGTCCGCCGCGTACGGGGAGACCTCGGCGACGAGCTGGCCGACGCCGTCCAGCTCGGTGAAGCCCAGCCACGGGTCGGCGTGCGCCTGCAACGCCCGCTGCGACTCGGCGGTGCGGTGCCCCTGGTGCCGGAAGTACGACCGGACCCGCTCGTCGTCGATGTGCCGCGCCACGGCCGGCACCTGGGCCTGCTTCATGTAGATGACGACGTCGTTCTCCAGCGCCTCGGTGTGCCCCTCCAGCAACAGGTTGTACGACGGCAGTCCGGCCGAGCCGATGCCGACGCCCTTGCGCAGCACCACGTCCTTGATGGTGGTCGCCACCGGGCGCAGTCGGGCGCTCGACTCCGGCAGCGTGTGCAGGTAGTCGCCGAACGCGGCGCAGACCCGTTCCCGGGTGGCGGCGTCGATCTCGTGCACGCCGTCGCCGAGGGAGAACCGTCGCTCGTAGTTGTCGACGGTGGTCTGCGCGGCGAGCAGGTCCACCCGGGTGCTCAGTCGGGCCTGCTGGAGCACCCGACGCAGCACGCCGTCGGCGTTCTCCAACGTGATCGAGCCGATCGCGTCGTCCCCACCGGTGGCGATCGCCCGCAGCTCGGTCAGGTACGACCGGGCGAAGCCGGTCACCAGTTCGCCGATCACCCGGTCGGAGAGCGCCTTGGCGTAGCCGAGCAGGGCCACGCTGGCGGCCAACCGCTTCAGGTCCCAGGTGAACGGCCCGACGTACGCCTCGTCGAAGTCGTTGACGTTGAACACGAGCCGGCCGGAGGCGTTCATGTAGGTGCCGAAGTTCTCGGCGTGCAGGTCGCCGTGGATCCACACCCGGCTGGTCCGGTCGTCGAGGAACCGGTCGCTGGCGAAGTCGCCGCGCTGGTCGGCGTAGAACAGCGAGGCGCTGCCGCGGTAGAACGCGAACGGCGAGGCGGCCATCTTGCGGAACTTCCGGCGGAACGCCGCCGGGTCGATCGCCATGGACGCGCCGAACTCCTCGGTCAGCACGTCGACGATGTAGGCGGAACGCTTCTCCGCGGAGTCGGTCATGGTCCGCAGGCTAGCCCCGCCGCGCCACCGGAGCGGGTCAGCCGATCGGAGGACGCACCGGGGGCGCGGTCAGCGCCTCGACCGGGCGCGGGACCACGTCCGCCGGGGAGGCGAGCCGGTCCGGGCGGGGTACGCCGCCGAGGCCGGACTGCTCGGCGGCGATCTTCTCCTGGAGGCGGAGGATGCCGTGCAGCAGCGCCTCCGGGCGGGGCGGGCAGCCGGGCACGTAGACGTCGACCGGGATGAGCTGGTCGACGCCCTTGGTCACCGAGTAGGAGTCCCAGTACGGGCCGCCGCAGTTGGAGCAGGCGCCGAACGAGATGACGTACTTCGGCTCGGGCATCTGGTCGTAGAGCCGCTTGACCGCCGGGGCCATCTTGTCGGTGACCGTGCCGCTGACCACCATGAGGTCGGCCTGCCGGGGGCCGTGGGCGAACGGGATCACGCCGAGGCGCATGAAGTCGTGTCGGCCCATGCTGGTCGCGATGAACTCGATGGCGCAGCAGGCCAGGCCGAAGTTGAACACCCAGAGCGAGTAGCGACGGCCCCAGTTCAGCACGAACCGGATCGGCTCACCGAGCACGGCCGGCAACTGCACCTGACTCTCCCTCCACGGTCCCCGAACCGACAGTCAACCACAGCGTCCGGGGCCCGGACCGGCCGCCGGCCACCGCCGCTGTCCCCGACCGGACAGTCGGCCACCCGCCGGTACGGCAACGGCCGCAACCCGTACCGGCGTCCGGACGTGTGACCGGTGTGACCGCGCCGGCGGCATGCTCACGGGGAGGACCGGATGACAGTGACGAGGGAGCCGCGGCTCGACGAGCCGCCGCCCGAGGAGACCACGAGGCGCCCGGCCGGAGCGGGGCCGGTCGACTTCGACGGTCTCTACCATGCGCACTTCCGGTCGCTGACCATTCAGCTCACCGCCTACTGCGGTGACCTGGCCCAGGCGCAGGACATGGTGCAGGAGGCGTTCTGCCGGGCGTTCGCGCGCTGGTCCCGGGTGTCCCGCTACGACGATCCGTTGGCCTGGATCCGTCGGGTGGCATGGAACCTGGCGACGAGCCGGTGGCGGCGGGTGCGGACGGCCCAGGCGTGGCTGCACCGGCAGCGTGAGGAGCACGTGCCGGGGCCCGGGCCGGACCGCGTCGCGTTGACCGCGGCGCTGGCCGACCTGCCCGCCAACCAGCGTCGCGCGGTGGTCCTGCACTACCTGGCCGATCTCAGCGTCGCGCAGATCGCGGCCCAGGAGAACGTGCCGGAGGGCACCGTCAAGTCCTGGCTGCACCGGGGGCGGGCCGCGCTGGCAGCGAAACTCACCACCACGAACGAGGTGCACCACCATGACTGAGCCCGACGACATCCTGGTCGGCGGCGAGTTCGCCGGGTTCCGCGCGGCGTACGTGCCGGTGGTGCACCCGGCCGGGACGGCGGCGGTCCGGCGGACCGTGCGCCGACGCCGCCGGCGGACCACGGTGGTGACCGCCGCGGCGGTGGTGCTCGCGGTGGCGGTCCCGGTGGGCGCCAGTGGGGCGTTGCACCGGCGCACCGGGCCGCCCCCGACGCCGGCCCAGACCGTCACCCCGAGCCCGTCCGAGACCACGTCGTCGCCACCCCCGCCGCCGACGACGCCGGCGCCGAGCACCGCCAGCCCGAGCCGGGCCGCACCGGACGGACGGATCAGCCGGTCCCAACTGCTGGCTGCCCGGGTCGACCTGCCGGCCTGGACACCCGACCCGGACTGCACGGCGGGTCCGACCCGGATCGCCGCCAGCTACCGCAAGGAGGGCGACGTGCTGCTGGAGGAGCTCGTCCACGGTGACGTGGACGGCGACGGCACGGTGGAGACGGTCGCCCTGCTCCGCTGCCAGATCTTCCAGCACGGCCCGTCCCAGGTGGTGGCGCTCGACCGGGACGCCGACGGCCGGATCGTCGTCCTCGGCCAGATCGCCCGGTCCGCGAAGGCGGCTCCCGAGTGGTTGCTGGACGCACAGGTCACCGACCGCGGCACGGTCCGGGTGGAGATGGCGGACATCGCGCCCGGCGGCGGCTGGTCGCTGGACTGGTCGCAGCGGCAGTGGCGCGGCTACCGGTGGACCGGGAAGCGTTTCGACCAGGTGGACGGGCCCACCTCGTTCGGCCCGAACCCGCACCTGGCCGACCTGACGGTGTCCGCCGGAGACGTGCGGTTGGGTGCGCCGGAGACCGACGGGACACGGACCGGGACGATCTCGGTCACGGTCCGGAACCTCAGCGCGGTACCGGCAGGTCTGGTCCAGCTGCACCTGCGGATGCAGGTGGGGACCGTCGCGGACGGCCCGGCATGGTCGGCCTGCCGGGACGGGGCACCGCCGAAGGGGCCGATCGTCTGCCGGTTCGGCCCGCTCGGCCCCGGCGCGGAACGGACCTTCCGGTTCGGCCTGCGCAACTCCAACGGCCCCGGCGACATCGGCATCGCCGAGGTGACGCCGGTCGGCACCGACGCCGACCCGCTGCTGGACCCGAACCACGAGAACGACGAGGACCGCTACACCACTCGCTGAACCGCTGTCGGATTCCCTGCAGAAAAGATCGCAACCGGATCGACGCCCGTCGCGTGCTACCGGTGACGCCGCGCGGACCAGCCGCGCGGTGACGGGGACCTTGGAGGATCTTCCAGATGAGGACACGTATCGGAGGCCGGCTCGCCGGCGTCCTGCTCGGCTCGGCCGCCGCGCTGCTGGCGCTCACCGCTCCGGCCGCCGCCGCGCCCACCACCGACCCGGCCGCCGACATCTCGGTGGGTCGGCTGGTGCTCGAACCGGGCGCGCGCGGCTACCACGGCAGCCTGCCGGTCACGGTGACCAACAACGGCCCGGTCGCCACCTACTTCAGCGTCTTCCTGCGGGAGCCGGTGGCCGGTTCGTTCCGCGGCGTGAACCCGGAGGAGGCGTGCGGCTTCGGGGCGTTGCAGGACAACCGGCGGACCGCCACCTGCGGCGTGCCCGGCGGCGACATCGAACCGGGCGAGAGCCGGCAGTTCACCGTCACGTTCGAGGTGCTCACGGCGACCCGCGACGTCGCGATGATCGCGAAGGGCGGCAAGATCTCGGTGAACGTCGGCGACGGCCGGGACGAGGTCGCCGACCGGGCCAGCTACGCGGCGCGGTTCCGCTCCACCACGGGGTCGCTGCGCGACCCGGTGCCCTACGTGCAGGACACCCAGGCCCGCGCCTCGATCACCACGGCCGGGGCGGCGACGCTGACCCGCCAGGAGGACGGCAGCTACCGGGGCCGACTGCCGGTGACGGTCGGGTGGGCCGGTGACGCCGCGCACGACCAGCTCTGGGCCGAGGCGACCGGGCTGCCGGCGGGCGTGCAGATCTGGGGCACCGACCCGCAGGACGCACCGAGCTTCTTCACCAGCTTCAGCGTGCCGGGCGGACGCTTCATGGCCGGCGAGCAGCGGAGCTTCGACGTGCTGCTCTACGCCGAGCCGGGCACCGCGCCGGGTGACCTCGGCGCCGCCACGCTCCAGCTCAACACCCAGTGGGACGCCGTCACGGTGCCCGACGCCGCCCCGGCGGACAACGCCGCCTCGTTCACCGTGACGGTGGCCGACGCGGGCTGACCCCGGAGCAGGCGCGCGCTGCGGCGACGCGGGTGGCCCGGCCGGCGTGGTGCCGGCCGGGCCACGAGTCCCTGCCTACCGGGTGCGCACGTGGTCAGGAGGCGCGGGTGAAGGTGCTGTTGACCCCGCCGGTCAGGGTGAACTGGTTCTGCTGAGCGTTGACGGTGATCAGCACATTGGTGAAGGTGTAGCTGACGCACATCACCTGACCGTTGAGGACCCCTTCGGAGGCCGCGGTCCGGTACTGGCCGGTCATCACCAGGCCGGCGCCGTCGACCACGTTGATGTCCTTGATGGTCAGGTCACCGCAGGTGCCGACCGGTGCGCCGTGCGCGCCGTCCTCCCGGATGCTCAGCACGTTGCCGTAGTTGTTGTACCAGGTCCCCAGGAGGGCGGGTCCCACGGCCGCGCTGGCCGGCGCCGGCACGGCCAGCACCCCGGCGGAGGCGGCCAGGCCGATGGCGGCCAGGGTGGACCCGGATCCGATCGTTCGCTTCAACCGCATGTGGCGTTTCCCTTCAACGTTCCGGCTGCGGAGTTCCCCGCGACATCGAGTCTGCCGGCAGGTTTCCAACGTTGGAAGGATGAAAATCCTCTTAATCCACTCGCTTTTTCTCTTTACTGCTATCAATGCCCTCCGACCTGGGGTCCGACGGACTCCGGTAACCGTCGAGCCGGCGGTTGACCCGCTCCCAGCCGTCGATCGTGCGTACCGCCCAGCGGAGCACCTCGCGACCGGCGGCGGTGATCGTCACCTGGCGCGTCGTCCGCTGGACCAGCTTGGCGCCCACCTGCCGTTCCAGTTGGCGGACCCGGCGCGACACCTCGGGCTGGCTGACGCCCAGTCGCCGCGCCGCACCGGTGAAGCTCTCCTCCTCGGCGACCGCCACGAAGGAGTGCAACTGCGGCCACTTCACCAGGCGACCCGCCGGCTGTCGACGGACTCCCGCAACGCACGCCGCAGACCCGGGTGCCGCTCCGAACGGCGGACCAGCCAGCGCCAGTAGTCCGGGTTGGCCTCGCGGTAGCCGTCGACGTACCAGTGGCCGATCCGGTGGTGGACGGCGCGGAAGGTCTGCGCGGGCACCGGGCCGAAGCGCCATCTGCTCAACTGGATCCGGGTGCGCGGCGCTCTACGCAGCGGCCGGGCCACCACCTGCGGCGGCAGCGGCGCGCACGGCGGTGGTCCGACGTCCACGGCGAGCCCCTCGGTCAGCAGGCTCATCGCCATCCTCGGATCGTCGGTGACGTGCCGGATCCGCGGCTCGAACCGCCCGTAGCGACGGGCCGTGTGCCGCACCATCCGCATCGGCACCTCCTGCGGTGAGGCGATCCAGTCGTCCTCCGCGAGCTGGCCGACGTCCACGGTGTCCTGACCGGCCGCCGCGTGGCCGACCGGCAGGTACACCCAAAGGGGTTCGTTGACGACCAGGGCCGACTCGACCTGTTCGAGCACCCGGCCGGGTGCCTGGTGAAGCCCCCAGGACAGCCAGTCCGCCCAGAGCAGCACGTCGAGTGACCCCTCGACCAGGGCGACGAGGCCCGCCGTCCCGGTCGGCATGCCCCGCGTGTGCCAGACGACGCCCGGGACCGCGCGCCGCAGCTCCCCGAACAGGTCGGTCGTGTCCATCCTCGCGTGCCCGAACCGCAGGACGCCGCGCAGCGCGGGCGCCCGTGCCGGCTCAGCCGGGCCCGCCTCACGCTGGAGGGACGCGCGCAGGTCCCGCCACGAATCGCCGGCCTCGACCGCCCAGTCGAGCAGGACCGCCCCCGGCTCGGTGAGTCGCACCGAACGGGTGGTGCGGACCAACAGCACCAGCCCGAGGGCGGCCTCCAGCCGGGCGACCCGGTGCGACAGGGTCGGGCCGGACACGTGCATCTGGCGGGCGGCGGCGGTGAAGTTGAGCTGTTCCGCGACCGCCCGGAACGCCATCACGTCGTCCCAGACGACCTCGTCACCCGGCGTCGTGCCGAGCCGCCGGGCAGCGCCAGCCCTCGGGGTGGACCCGGCGCGGTCGGATCCCGTCATCGACGGTACGACCCGGCATGACGCATCGAATGTTCGGCCAAGCCAGTCACGAGCAACAGAATAGGGCGGCCCCACATCTGTCGCAGGTATCGACATTTTCCTGTTCCGCATTGACTGCCCGTGATACAAGCGATCCGGCTTTTTCACCACACTCCCCGGCCGCGGATCCGGCCGGTTCGAGAGGCAGCCCGGGAATCGTCAGACCGTGTTCAGCCGCCCGGGGTGCGCCCCCAGGCGGGGCGTTGCAACAGGCCGACGAACTCGGCGAGCAGCCGCTCCCGTACCGCCGCCGGGGCGGCGTCGAGCAGCGTGTTGACCACCGCCATCCGGTCCGGGACCCCGCCGGCCAGGCCGAGCCCCTCGGCCAGCCCGGCCACCAGCTCCGGGGTGAGCGCCTCCGGGGCGAGGCCGGCGGCCAGCGCCCGCAGCTCCGGCGGCAGCACGACCGGGCCGGCGGCCCGCGCCGCGGCGACCGCGTCGGCCAGCGCCGGTGCGAACTCGGCCACCCGGGACGCCACCGCGGCGGTCACCGTGAGATGCACACTGGCCGGCAGGTCGGCGTACCGGAGCTGGGGCTGGGTGTGCCAGCCACGCGCGGTCAGCTCGTCGACCAGCACGAACAGGTCCAGCTTCGGGTCGTCGGCGGTGAAGCACACCACTGTGGACTCCGGCTCGGCCATCAGCCGCAGCCCGTCCGACGCCCGCACCGCGTCGGCCAGCCCGGCGACCGCGTCCCGGGTGGACGCGGCCAGCCGCAGGTAGCCGTCCTCGCCGAGGTGCCGCAGCGTGGCGTACGCGGCGGCGATCGGCCCGCCGGACCGGGTGGAGGCGATCACCGGGTTGACCATCGTGTAGCCGGGCCAGTCCGCGTACGCGAAGAACTGCGGGGCGCGCAGCGCCGGATCGCGGTGCAGCAGCACCGACACGCCCTTCGGCGCGTACGCGTACTTGTGCAGGTCGACCGAGACCGAGGTGACGCCGGGCACGGCGAAGTCGAACGGCGGCACCGGCGCGCCGAGCCGACGCAGCCAGGGCAGCGCCCAGCCGCCGAAGCAGGCGTCCACGTGGCAGCGCACCCCGGCTCCGGCCGCCACCTCGGCGATCCCGGCCACCGGGTCGACCACGCCGTGCGCGTACGACGGGGCGGACGCGACCACCAGCACGGTCTCCGGCCGGATCGCGGCGGCCACGTCGGCCACCGCCGGACGCAACGTCACCGGGTCGACCGGCACCGTGTCCAGCTCGACCCGCAGGTAGTGGGCGGCCTTGGCGAACGCGGCGTGCGCGCTGGCCGGCACCACGAGCCGCGGCGCGGTCAGCTCGGGGCGGGCGTCCCGGGCGGCCTTGACGGCGAGCAGGAGCGACTCGGTGCCGCCGCCGGTGACGCTGCCCACCACGTCCGGCGCGGCGGTGCCGGGGCCGCCGCCGAGCAGCCGGGCGGCGGCGGCGACCAACGCGTTCTCCATCGCCAGCAGCGACGGGAAGGCGGTCGGGTCGAGGCCGTTGACGTGCGCGCTCGCCGCGTACGCGGCCTGGGCCAGCTCGTCCAGGCCGGCCACGCCCGGGTCGTAGACGTAGGCGAACAGCCGGCCGCCGTGCGTCGGGCGGTCGGCCGACCGCAGCGCCCGGATCTCGTCGAGCACCCGCGCCGCCGGCACCCCTCGCGCGGGCAGCGCGCCCGTCCCCGCCGTGTCGCTCATCAGGTGTTCCTCTCGTGACGGTCCGCGTCGACCGACGGACGGATGCGGTGCCTCACGCCCGAGCCACCGGCGCGGTACCGGTGTCGCCCGACCCGGACGCGGTGCCGCCGGACGCGGTGCCGCCGGACGCGCCGGCGCCGCCGGACGCGGTGGTCAGGTCGGCCGGGGTGAGCGTGTAGCCGCGCAGCAGCGCCACCGGGGCGGCCACCAGCAGGGCGGGCAGCACGGTGAACCCGAGCAGCACCCCGAGCCGGGCGGAGTCCGGCTGGACGGCGGCGGCGCCGGTCGACGAGGAGACGTAACCGGAGAGCTGGAGCACCAGGCCGTAGATGCCGGGCCCGAGCGCCAGGCCGAACGTCTCGCCGGCGGTCCACAGGCCGGTGAACACACCGGCCTGCCGCCGGCCGGTGCGCGCGGTGTCGTACGCGATGCAGTCCGGCAGCATGGCCAGCGCGAACACCTGCTGGCCGGCGTAGCCGACGCCGATCAGCGCGACCACCGCGTACACCCCGGCGGCCGGCAGCGCGGGCGCGGCGACGAGGGCGAGCGCGCCGGCCGCGAAGAGCAGCGACGCGGTGACCAGCGAGGTGCGCTTGCCGAGCCGGTCGCCGGCCCGGCGCCAGAGCGGCATGACCAGCAGCGCGGGCGCGACGAAGCAGGCGAAGAGCAGGGTGGGCCCGCTGTCCGGCGCGCGCAGCACCTGGTCGGCGAAGTACTTCACGCCGGCCAGCACGGTCGCCACCCCGGCGGACTGGAGCACGAAACAGACCAGTAGCACCCGGAACGGCCGGTTGCGGCCGGCGACCGCGAGCTGGGCGCGCAGGCTCGGCTCGCTCTCCCCGACCGTCCCGGCCGGCGCGGACCGGGTGCCGAGGAACGCACCGACCGCGCCCACCACGATCAGCGCGGCGACGAACAGGCCCATCCAGCGGTGACCGGGCACGCCGTCGCCACCGGCGGCCACCACCGCCGGGGCCACCGCGCCGGAGACCAGGATGGCCAGCGCCAGCACCGCGATCCGCCAGGTCATCAGCCGGGTACGCTCCGCCGGGTCGGCGGTCAGCTCGGCCGGCATGGCCACGTACGGCACCTGGAAGAACGCGAACGCGGTCGCGGTGGCCAGGAACGCCAGCGCCACGTATCCGGCGGCGGCCGGGCCGCGCCCGAACGGGGCGGCGAAGATCGCGGCGAACAGCACGGCCAGCGCCAGCCCGCCGCCGAGCAGGTAGGGCCGGCGGGCGCCCCAGCGCGAGCGGGTCCGGTCCGAGACGCGGCCGGCGACCGGGTTGACCAGCACGTCCCACGCCTTCGGCAGGAGCACCAGCAGCGCGGCGAGCCCGGCCGCGACGCCCAGCGTGTCGGTCAGGTACGGCAGCAGGAGCAGCCCGGGCACGGTCCCGAACGCGCCGGTGACCAGCGAGCCCGACGCGTACCCGAGGTGCACCCGGCGGGGCAGGCCCGAAGCTGTCATGGAGCCGAATGCTACTCACGTTATGGTCGCGGTCACATCCCCTCCTCCGGCGACCAGGCGGCCACCGCCAGGTCGACCCGATCCCCGCGCAACGGGCAGCCCTCGGCGCGCAGCCGGGCCCGCGCCTGAAGCTCGTGCCCCGGCGGCAGCCGGCCGGCCGCGTTCACCACCCGGTGCCACGGCACCCCGCCCCCGTGCCGCGCCATGATCGAGCCGACCAGCCGCGCCGACGCCCGCCCCGACCGCTCGGCCAGCGCGTCGGCCACCGCCCCGTACGACATCGCCCGCCCGGGCGGGATGCGCTCGACCAGCGTCAGCACCGCCTCGACGTACTCGTCAGGTGTCACGAGCTGCCACGATATGGGAACGCGCCACGATCGCGCGGACCGCGACCCGCAGAATGGTCGGGTGCGTGAAGCAGTCGCCTCGGCCCGCCGGATCGTGGTCAAGATCGGATCGTCCTCGTTGACCACCGCGACGGGCGGCCTCGACGACGGCCGGGTCGACGCGCTCGTCGACACGCTCGCCGCCCTGATCGGCGCGGGACGCGAGGTGGTGCTGGTCTCCTCCGGTGCGATCGCCGCCGGCCTCGCCCCGCTCCGGCTGCCCCGACGCCCGCGCGGCCTGGCCACCCAGCAGGCCGCCGCCAGCGTCGGCCAGGGCCTGCTCATCGGCCGGTACGCCACCGCGTTCGCCCGGCACGGTCACCCCGTCGGGCAGGTGCTGCTCACGGTCGACGACGTGACCCGGCGGGCGCACTACCGCAACGCGTACCGCACGCTGCGCAAGCTGCTCGACCTGCGGGCCGTGCCGATCGTCAACGAGAACGACACGGTGGCCACCGACGAGATCCGGTTCGGCGACAACGACCGGCTCGCCGCGCTCGTCGCCGCGCTCGTCGACGCCGACCTGCTGGTGCTGCTCTCCGACGTGGACGCGCTCTGGACCGGCGACCCGACCCGTCCGGACAGCACCCGGGTCACCGAGGTGCACGGCGAGGGCGACCTGGCCGGCGTCGACGTCGGCGGGGCCGGCCGGGCCGGGGTGGGCACCGGCGGCATGGTCACCAAGGTGGAGGCGGCGCGCATCGCCACCGGCTTCGGCATCCCGGTGGTGCTCACCGCCGCGCCGCTGGCCGGCCCGGCGCTGGCCGGCGAGCCGGTCGGCACGTTCTTCCACGCCAGCAGCCGACGCCCGGCCGCCCGGCTGTTCTGGCTGGCGCACGCCACCGCGCCGCGCGGCCGGCTGCACCTCGACCCGGGCGCGGTGCAGGCCGTGGTGGGTCGGCGCAAGTCGCTGCTGCCGGCCGGCATCACCGCGGTGGACGGCGCGTTCACCGCCGGGGACCCGGTGGACCTGGTCGACACCGCCGGCGCGCCGGTGGCCCGTGGCCTGGTCAACTACGACGCGGTGGAGCTGCCCGGCCTGCTCGGCCGTTCCACCGCGGAACTCGCCGCGGCGCTCGGCCCGGCCTACGAACGTGAGGTCGTCCACCGCGACGACCTCGTCTTGTTGTAAGGCGGGGGCCCTTCTTAACGCATTCTGCATAAGAAGGGCCCCCGCCTAACACCTCTGTGAAGGAGAGCGCACCATGAGCGTCGTCGAGCAGGCCCGCCGGGCCCGGGACGCGGCGGAGGCCCTGGCGGCGGCCACCCGTACCGCCAAGGACGCCGCGCTGCACGCGATGGCCGACGCGCTGGTGGCGCGTACCCCGGAGATCCTGACCGCGAACGCGACGGACCTGGCGGCCGGGCGCGACGCCGGGCTGAGCGCGGCCGTGCTGGACCGGCTCGCGCTCGACGAGGGCCGGGTCGCCGCCATCGCGGACGCGTTGCGCGAGATGGCCGCGCTGCCCGACCCGGTCGGCGAGGTGGTCCGCGGGTCCACGCTGCCGAACGGGCTGGAGCTGCGCCAGGTGCGGGTGCCGTTCGGGGTCGTCGGCATCGTCTACGAGGGCCGGCCCAACGTGACAGTCGACGCGGCCGGCATCTGCCTGAAGTCGGGCAACGCGGCGCTGCTGCGCGGCTCGTCCTCGGCGGCGCACTCCAACGCCGCCCTGGTCACGGTGCTGCGCGACGCGGTCGCCGGGGCCGGCCTGCCGGCGGACGCGGTGCAACTGCTCGACGCCAGCACGCGTGACTCGGTCAAGGAGCTGATGCGCGCCCGGGGCCTGGTCGACGTGCTGATCCCGCGCGGCGGCGCGTCGCTGATCCGGGCCGTGGTCGAGGAGTCGACCGTGCCGGTGATCGAGACCGGGGTGGGCAACTGCCACGTGTACGTGGACGCCGCCGCCGACCTCGACAAGGCGGTGGCGATCACGCTGAACGCCAAGACGCAGCGGCTGTCCACCTGCAACACCGCCGAGTCGCTGCTGGTCCACCGGGCCGTCGCGGACGCGTTCCTGCCGGCCGTGCTGGCCGCGTTCGCCGAGGCCGGGGTGACCGTGCACGGCAGCCCGGAGGTGGCCGCCCACTCCGACGCGGTGGTCGCCGCGACCGAGGAGGACTTCGCCACCGAATATCTGTCCGCCGACATCTCGGTCGCCGTGGTCGACTCGCTCGACGCGGCGGTCGCACACATCCGGCGCTACGGCACCGGCCACACCGAGGCGATCGTCACCGACTCGCAGCGGGCGGCGCGGGAGTTCGTGGCCCGGGTGGACGCCGCCGCCGTGATGGTGAACGCGTCCACCCGGTTCACCGACGGCGGCGAGTTCGGGTTCGGCGCCGAGATCGGCATCTCCACCCAGAAGCTGCACGCCCGCGGCCCGATGGGCCTGCCGGAGCTGACCAGCACGAAGTACGTGGTCACCGGCGACGGCCACCTGCGCTGAGCCGCACCCGGCCCCGGCTCGCGCCGTGGCGGCGGGCTACGCCACCCGGAGCGGATTCGGGGCCGGAGCCGGCATCCCGGTCGGGACCACAACCGGAGCCGGACCCGCCGTCCCGGCCGGGACCACAGTCGGAGCCGGAACCACGACCGGAGGCGGAACCACGACCGGAGCCGGGACCACGGCCGGAAGCCCTGTCGGCGCCGGGGAGGCGGCCGGAAGCCGGGTCGGGGGTACGGCCGGGGCCGGAAGCAGGGCCGGGGCCGCGGGCGCGGCCGGGTCGGGAACGGCCGGCGCGGCCTGCTCAGCCGGAGCGGGCTGCGCGGGCGGAACGGGCGGCGCGGGCGGAACGGGCGGCGCGGGCGGAACGGGCGGCGCGGGCGGAACGGGCGGCGCGGGCGCGCGGCGGCGGGACGGCGGCTCGGGCAGCGCGACGGCGCGCGGCGCCACGAACGGGGCCCCGGACGCCGCGACCTCGGGCTCGGTCGGCCGGCAGGCCCGGATCGCGCGCAGCGTGGTGTGCAC
Source organism: Micromonospora sp. DT227 (assembly GCF_049841835.1). Taxonomy (NCBI): domain Bacteria; kingdom Bacillati; phylum Actinomycetota; class Actinomycetes; order Micromonosporales; family Micromonosporaceae; genus Micromonospora; species Micromonospora sp. DT227. The sequence goes on from NZ_JBNCLA010000002.1 coordinate 653,550, forward strand.
GTCGAACTGGTGACCGTCGTCGCTGTCCCAGCCGCCGTCGCTGCGTTGCGTCCCGGCCAGCCGACGCCGCGCCGAGACCAGCAGCCACTGCTCCTCGCCCACCTCCACCCGGCGCAGCGTGGCGGCGAGCCACGCCACGTCGGCCGGGGACATCTCCGGGATCCGGTCGGCGAGCACCGCCTGGATCCGGGCCGACTCGTGGTACATCCGCTGGCGGTGCAGCACCGCCGCGGCGAGCCAGCCGGCGGGCAGGAACGACGGCCAGCTCCCGTCCGGGGCGAGCTGCGCGGCGAGCGTGTGGGCCGCCGCCTGCACCACCCCGGCGTACGCCCCGCCGACGCGGTGGTCGAGCGGGCCGGCGGCTCGGGCGTCCAACCCGGCCACGGTGAGCCAGAACCCGGCGTCGGCGGTCAGGTAGAACCGCGCCTCGGGGTCGCCGGGGGTGGCCCACTCCGGCGCGAACCCGGCCAGCGACAGGTGCTCGTCCCAACCACCGTCGGCGAGCTGGCCGGCGGCCAGCCAGTCCAGCGCGTGCCGGGCGGCGGGGCGGCCCAGCGCGCCGAGGTCGTCCAGCTCGGCGAGGCGGAAGCAGGTCGCGTCGACGGAGGCGACGTCGCCGCCGAGCACGGCGGGCCAGCCACCGCCGGGAGCCTGACCGGACTCCGCCGCGTCGAGCACCGCCGGCGGCACCGGCGTGCCGGAACGCAGTCGGGACAGGCGGGCGCGGTCCACCGCGTCCCCGTGTGCCACGACGAACCCGATCGCCGCTTCCAGATCGACCACGGTCGTGACGCTACCTGCGCGGACGCGGTCCCGCCTCGGTAGCTCGGCCAGAAAGCGGCAGACGCCGAGGGCCCTCCCGGCGCACCGGAAGGGCCCTCACCACATCGACGTCAGTACGCGGGCAGCGACGGGTCGACCTGCTTGACCCAGGAGAGCACGCCGCCCTGCACGTGGACCGAGTCCTTGAACCCGGCCGCCTTGAGCGCGGCCAGCGCCTCGGCGGACCGGACGCCGGACTTGCAGTGCAGCACGATCTGCCGGTCCTGCGGGAACTTCGCCAGCGCCTCGCCGGAGAGGATCTCCCCCTTCGGGATCAGCGTGGAGCCGGGGATGCGGACGATCTCGTACTCGGCGGGCTCGCGCACGTCGACCAGGAAGATGTCCTTGCCGGCGTCCTGCCACTCCTTCAGCTCCCGCGCGGTGATGGTGGAGTCGACCACCGCCTCCTGCGCCTCCTCGGAGACCGCGCCGCAGAAGTCCTCGTAGTCCTCCAGCAGGTCGGTGACCGTGGGGTTCTCGCCGCAGAGCGCGCAGTTCGGGTCCTTGCGCACCTTGATCTTGCGGTAGCTCATCTCCAGGGCGTCGTAGACCATCAGCCGGCCGACAAGCGGCTCGCCGATGCCGGCGAGCAGCTTGATCGCCTCGTTGACCTGGATCGACCCGATGGAGGCGCAGAGCACGCCGAGCACGCCGCCCTCGGCGCAGGAGGGGACCATGCCGGGCGGCGGGGGCTCCGGGTAGAGGCAGCGGTAGCACGGGCCGTGCTCGGCCCAGAACACCGACGCCTGGCCGTCGAAGCGGTAGATCGAACCCCAGACGTACGGCTTGCCGAGCAGCACGGCCGCGTCGTTGACCATGTAGCGGGTGGCGAAGTTGTCGGTGCCGTCGACGATCAGGTCGTACCGGGAGAAGATGTCCCGGACGTTCTCCCGGTCCAGCGCGGTGTCGTGGATCTCCACGGTGACCAGCGGGTTGATCTCGCGGATCGAGGCGGCGGCGGACTCGGCCTTGGACCGGCCGACGTCGGAGACGCCGTGGATGATCTGCCGCTGGAGGTTCGACTCGTCGACGGTGTCGAAGTCGATGATGCCGAGCGTGCCGACGCCGGCGGCGGCGAGGTACAGCAGGGCCGGCGAGCCGAGACCACCGGCGCCCACGCAGAGCACCCGGGCGTTCTTCAGCCGCTTCTGCCCCTCGACCCCGACGTCCGGGATGATCAGGTGGCGCGAGTAGCGACGGATCTCGTCAACGGTCAGCTCGGCGGCGGGCTCGACGAGCGGGGGCAACGACACGGTGGACTCCCCGGAATCGGCGGTGGGACCGCGCCATTGTCGCTCGCCGGAGTGCGGATCGGCCATGACGAGGGACACCCGGCCCGAACTGCGGGACCGGGAATATCTCAGACGCCGTCGGTGGGCTCGCCGGAGTACCGCACCCCGTCGACGTACGGCCACGCGTTCGGCAGGCAGCCGTCCAGCCCGTACGTCTGCTGCTGCATCACCGGGGCCGGGGCGCCGGGGCGCGGGCACGCCTGGTGCAGCTCGCCGAACTCGTGCCCGACCTCGTGGTTGACCACGTACGTCCGGTAGACGTCGAGCGGGGCGCCGTAGTCGGGCACCGCGGTCATCCAGCGCGCCAGGTTCAGCACCACGCGACCGGGCAGCCGGCAGGACGTGTAGCGCTCGGTGTGCAGGCCGCCCTCGGCGCACATCCGCTCGGAGGTGGCCGGCGTGGCCAGGTAGACGGTGAAGTCGGCGGCGGCGGCCTCGGGCACCCGCTGCACCCGCAGCTCCCCGGAGGCGATCCAGCTACGCGGGTCGCCGAGCACCGCGTCCACGGTCGCGGCGAACGCGTCGGCGTCCTGCCCCGTACCGTGCTCGACCTCGATCCGGTAGCGACGCAGCGGGCCGGCGTGGCCGCGTACCGGTGAACGCCCGTCGGCCACCGCGAACGTGCCGGGGCCGGCGGTGGGGTAGCCGGTCGGCGACGCCGACGCGGCGGTGTCGGTGTCGGCGTCCGGCATCAGCGTCGGCTCGGCGGCGAGCGGGACCCGCACGGGACGCGGCGGCTCACTCAGCCGGGTGATGCCCGCCGCGCCGCCGACGGCCGCGAGCAGCATCGCCAGCAGCAGCACCGCGCGTCGGCGTCGGCGGCGCATCCGGCGCAGCCCGGGGCGTTCGGACGGGTACGACGTCATGCGGACAGCGTGCCACGCAATTCGGGCATTTAGCTGCTTTTGCGGCGCAAGTCCTGAGAATTACTCACAACTCGGTCACAATGCCGGTCCGGTGTACCGCTTCCCACCCAGGTACGGCCACGGGTTCGGCCGGCAACCGTCGAGGAAGAGCGTCTGCTGCTGCATCACCGGCGCGGCCCGCCCGGCGCCCGGACACGCCTCATGATGGTGCCCGAGCTGGTGCCCCACCTCGTGGTTGACCACGTAGAGCCGGTACGAGTCAAGCGGCATCCCGGCGGCCACCAGGTGCGGCGCGGACGACCGCCACCGGTCCAGGTTGAGCACGACCTTGCCCGGCACCCGGCAGGACGTGTACGGCACCCCGCCCTTGCGGATGTCGATCCCGCCCGCCCCGCACAGCCGGCCGGCGGTGTCCCGGCTCGCCAGATAGATCGTGAAGTCGTACCGGCTGCCCGGCGTGACCCGCTGCAACCGCAGCCGGCCGCTGTCCACCCAGCTCCCCGGCCCGGCCAGGGCGCGCTGCACCGCGTCCCCGAACGCCCGGACGTCCTCACCGACGCCCCGCTCCACCGCCACCCGGAAGCGACGCAGCTCACCGCCCCGGCCCAGCACGCCGCCGGCCCGGTCGTCGTATCCGAAACCGCCCGTGCCCCGCGCGGGCACCGGACCGGGCAGACTCAGCACGGGCGCCGGCGAGCGAGGCGGCGCGGCCAGCGCTGGCGACGACGAGACGCTCGGTGCCACCGGCGCCGGCGGCTGGGCGACGAACCCGTCGGCGACCACCTCCCGCGCGCCGGCCGGCGGCAGTTGCAGCGCCACGCCGACGCCGGCCCCGGCGGTGGCCAGGAACGCGCAGACCACCACGGCGGAGCGCCACCGACGGGCAGCGGACAGGGACCGCGGAAAACGCGGACGGCGGGAGCTGGGCATCCCGCTCAGCCTGCCATGTCGCGGACGCCGCCGCTCTCCCCCGTTCCGCTCACCAGCGCCGTGACCTGCGCTTTCCGGCCGTCCGACCCCGGCGTGGCGGCCTCCGGCGACCCGGCCGGCGCCGCCTCGTCGAGCAGTGCCAGCACCGCCCGGGCCACCGTCCGGGGCACCTCCAACTGGGCCACGTGCCCGACGCCGTCCAGCATCAGCAGCCGGCTGTCCGGGATCACCCGGGCAGCCTGCGGAGCGACCCGCACGTCGACCAGCCGGTCCTGCCGCCCGCCCACCACCAGCGTCGGCACCCGCACCGCCGCGGCCTGCCGCCAGAGCGCGCCCTCCCCCGGCAGGTACGACCGCAGGAAACTGCCGACCAGGCCCCGGAACGTCCGGACGTACGCGGCGGCGTAGTGCGCCGCCTCGTACCGGATCCGGATCTCCTCGATCGTCTCCTGCCGGCGCTGCTCGCTGATCCGGGTCAGGTCCGCCACGCACGACTCCATCACCTGCTGCGCCATCGCCTCCGGAGCGAGCTGGGCCAGCCGCCAGGCGGCCAGCCGCTCACCCCGGGGGATCACCAGCACCGGCAGCATCCGCCCCTGCAACGAGCGCCGGAAGTCCAGGAACGGCAGGGCCGGCGAGATCAGCGTGAGCGTGCGGACCAGATCCGGACGCAGCGCCGCCACCCGGACCGCGACCGCCCCGCCGAGCGAGTTGCCGAACAGGTGCACCGGGCCCCGGTCACTGTGCTCGATCCAGTGGACCACCCGGTCCGCGAACGCCGGGATCGTGTACCGCCGGCCGGGCTCGCTGCGCCCGAAGCCGGGCAGGTCGATCGCCTGGCCGTCGAGCCGGGGCGCCAGCAGGCCGGCCAGGTCGGTCCAGTTCTGCGCGGAGCCGCCGAGCCCGTGCACGTAGAGCGCCGGCTCGGCGTCGGGCCCGGTGGCCGGCGTGTCCCGGACGTGCACGAGCGTGCCGTCGAGCCGCACGTGCCGGCCCGGCCAGGGCGGCGGGAGATGATGCGCGGGAAGGAGATGCTCGGGCCCGAGCGCGGCACGCTTCATGCGTTCAGTCTTCCCCGCGCCGGCCCCGTCCGCACAGTCCCCTAGGCGAGCAGCGCCTCCAGACGCCGGTTCACCGCGGCCAGCGTGGCCCGCACCACAGCCTGCCGCGGATCGCCCGCGACCAGGGCGGAACCGGCCAACTGCTCCACCCACCCGTCGCAGACCAGCAGCACCACCACGGTCGCCACCTCGCAGTTGCCGAACGGCACCACGGCGGCGTGCTCGACGAAGCACCGGCCCCGCTCGCCCGCCGGCAGGGCCGGGCCGAGCAGCTCGTCCACCGCGGCAGCCGCGGCCACCGCGCAGAGCCGCAGCACGTACCCGTCGACGGCCGGCCCGGTCGCGTGCCCCTCGGCCATCCGGTCCCCGGCGAGCAGGCGGACCTCGGTGGTGGCGTCCAGCCCCAACGTGCTCACCAGGACGTGGTCGATCACCACCCGGGGCCCGGGCACGCCGCCCGGATCCAGCGGTCGCGACGGCGCGGTCTCCGTCGTGGTGATCTGCCCACCGGAGTACGAGGTGCCGAGCGTGACCGGACTGCCGGTGGACATGCCGGTGGGCGCGGCGGCCAGCGACGTCTCGTCCACGGTGGCCCGGCCCCGGTGGGTGGCCTGCCGGCGGCGGCGCGGCGGCTCGTCGGCGTCCTCCCCCGGCGCGTCGACCAGCCGGCCGGCACGCGACTCCACGCCGCCGAACCGGCCCTCGCCGGAGCGGTTCTCGGCCGGCCGGTTCGACGTCGGCCGCACCACGCCGGCCCGCGCTGGCATGTCCGCCTCGGCCGGACCGGACGAGGCCCCGCCCCGCGCCGGAGCACCCGGCTCGTCGTCGGCGCGCGGCGTACCGGATCGGGGCTCGGCCGGGCGGTCGGCAGCACGGCCCGGCGGGAACTCCGCGACCGGCGGGGCCTCGGCGAGACGGTCGGCGCGGCCCGGTGGGACCTCCACCGGACGGTCGCGGCCGGCCGCGGCCTCGGCCAGGCGGTCCGCGCGCGCGGTGGCGGACCGGCGGCGGACCGGCGGCGGCGGTACGGCCGGCGCGCCGGGCAGGTTCTGCGGGGCGGCGGCCAGACCCATCCGATCCTGGAGCAGCCGGGCCACCAGCCGGCTCACCTCGGCCGGGTCCGCGCCGTCGGCCAGATCCAGCCGGAGGCTGTGCGCACCGGCCGGGGTGCGACGGAGCGCGGCGTCCCGGACGCCGGCCACCTCGCGCACGGCGTCCAGGATCGCGTTGACGTCGAAGCCCTCCGGCCGCTCGCGCAGCGGCGCCGGTTCGTCGTCCCGACGCAGGTGGGTGGCGATGCGGGCCAACTCCGGGGTCTCGGCGGACGGTTCCACGGCCGGCGGCTCCGGCACGACCGGCACGTCCGGCTCGGCGGGGACGCGCTGCGGCAGCACCGCCGGGGCCGACTCGGTCGACTCCGGCCCGGCAGCCGCCTCGGCGGCCGGCGTCGGCTCCGGGGCGGACCGGCGGGCCGCGTAGGGCGGGGCGCTCGTCGGGCGGGGCGCGGACGGCGGATCGAACCGCGCCGTCCCACCCGGCGCGGGGACGCCGGCCGGCTCGCCGTGCGAAGGGTCCGGTGCGGGGTACGCGGCGGCCGGCTCACCGACGGCCCGGGCGGCCGGCCCCGCAGCGTACGCCGCCGGCGGTGGACCGGCCGGCGTCTCGCGCTCACGGGCGACCGGCGGCGCGCCGGCCGACTCGGGACGTGGGCCGAACGGGGTCACCGGCACCGGCGGACCCGCCCAGGAGGGCCGCTCGGCAGGTGGCTCGTGACCCGAGCGGGACTCGGCGTCCTCGCGGGGCAGCCGGAACGGCCGGGTCGCCTCGGGACGCGGCGGCTCGGGCGCGGTCGTCGACTCGGCCCGCACCGCTTCATACGGCCGGACCGGCTCGGGCCGCGGCTCGTAACCGCCCGCCGGATCGACGCGGGTCGGCTGGTAGCCGGTGGGCGGTTCGACGCGGGCCGGCTCGTACTGTCGCATCGGTTCGGGCGCCCACTCGGACGCGCGGTCCTCGCGGGCGGCGCGGCGGCCGGTCGGCTCGTCGTCCCCGGTCCGTCGCTCGGCCGGCGCGTCGTCGCGGGCCGAGCGGCGCGCGACCGGCTCGTCGGTGCGGGCCCACGGCGGGGCCCAGCCGTCGCCCCAACTCGGGCGGTTCCAGGACGGCCCGGGCCACTCCGGCTCGCCCGCCGGCCCCGGGCCCGGGTCGTTCGGCGCGGCGGCGTGGGGATCGGCGGCGGTCCGCTGATCCTCTCCGGGGTGGGCGCCGCCCGGGTGGTGCTCCGCCGCCGGCGGCTCGCCCCGGCCGGAAACCGGCACCGGCGGCTCGGCCGGGCCCCGGTGGGGCCAGCCCTGGTGCAGCGTCGGGGCCGGGTCGACGGTCGGGGCGTGGAAGCCCGGCGGCACCTCGAAGCCGGAGGCGGCGGCGCCGACCGGCGGCACCTGGAGCGCGGGGGGCGCGGAGGCCGGACCACTCTCGGCCCAGCGGGGCGACCGCCCGGCGGACGTGTCGTCCGAGGCGTGCCGGGAGCCGGTGGGGTCGGTCGGGCCGGGACGTTGCTCGACGGCGGGCGCGGGGCGAGGGGCGGGCACGGCCAGCCGGTCGCCGTCGGTCTCCCGCGGCGGCTCGCCCACGGGCGGTGCACTCACCGGCGCCTGGCGGGTCACGGGTGACTCCTCCCCGGCGTGGTGCACGCCGTTGACGTGGCGGCCGTTGACGCGCGCCGGCGGCTCCTCGGCCGGGTGGCCGGGCAGCGGGGCCGGCAGGTCGCCGTGCCGGGGCGAGGACGCCGCCCACCCGCCACCGAGGTCGCCGTAGGGCCAGCCACCGGGCGCCGGGGCGCCGCGGGACCAGCCGTCCGCCGGGGGCGCCCATCCGCCGCCGGTGCGGGCCGGGTCGTCGTGCTGGCCCGTCCCGTCGCCGTGCTCTCCCGGGGTGGCGGCTCCGGGTTGCCCTGTTTCACTCACCGCGCGCTCCTTGGTCGCCCCCGCTGAGGCTACCGTGTGGTGACAGTGGCGATAAGTTACAGCGGCGGGCCAATTCCGCGACGGGTTCACGAACCCGGACCGGTTCGGGCGATACGTGCCGGCTCGACGCAGATACTCGGAGGTTCCCATGACGGCAGTGGGGAACGGTGCACACACGGCCGGCCGGCCCACCCGCCTGCCCCGCTCGGCGCGCCGCAAGCAGCTGCTCGCCGCGGCCCAGGAGGTGTTCGTCGCACACGGCTACCACGCCGCCGCGATGGACGACATCGCCGAGCGGGCCGGCGTCTCCAAGCCCGTTCTCTACCAGCACTTCCCCGGGAAGATGGAGCTCTACCTGGCGCTGCTGGACACCCACTGCGACGCCATCGTGGCGAAGGTGCACGACGCCATGCGCGGCACCAACGACAACAAGGAGCGGGTCGGCGCCGCCGTGCGGGCCTACTTCGACTTCGTCGACCACGAGAGCGAGGCGTTCCGCCTGGTCTTCGAATCCGACCTGCGCAACGACCCGGCCGTGCGGCAGCGGGTCGAGCGGGTCGAGCAGGGCTGCATCGCGGCGATCACCGACACCATCATCTCGGACACCGGGGTGAGCCGGGCGCACGCCGAGCTGCTCGCGTCCGGCCTGGTCGGCGCCGCGGAGACCGCCGCGCAGTTCTGGCTGGCGGGCGGTCGGCAGGTGGCCAAGCCGGAGGCGGAAGCGCTGGTCGCGGCGCTGTCCTGGCGTGGCATCGCCAGCTTCCCGCTGCAAGGTGAGTCAGCCTGACCATCGCGCCGCCCGATCGGATAGCCTTCCCACGGTGGCTTTTTCGCCCCAGTTGAGGAGGCACAGTGGAGGTCAAGATCGGCGTGCAGTACGCGCCGCGGGAGCTGGTCCTGGAGAGCGCGCAGTCGCCGGCCGAGATCGAGCAGATCGTGACCGATGCCTTCGCCGGGAGCGAGGGCACGCTCTCCCTGACCGACGAGAAGGGCCGGCGGGTCATCGTGCCGGTCGGCAAGGTCGCCTACGTCGAGATCGCGGAGGCCTCGCCCCGCGCGGTCGGGTTCACCGTCCGCTGATCCGCGTCGCACCGGTCGCCGTGGCGGGGAGACCCGCCGCGGCGGCTCAGTTGTCCCGACCGACCGATCAGGTGGTCGGCCCGACGGTCAGTTGTGCGGCCTGACGGCTCAGTTGCGCGGCCCGACGGCTCAGTTGTTCAGCCCGACCGCCGACATCCGCGTGGCGTGCGCCTCGGTCAGCCGGCGCAGCACCGCCGGCACGTCGTCGCCGGCCCTGCCGAGCAATGCGGCGAGCGCGCCCCGGTCGGCGGCGGCGACGCGTCCGGCCTGCGAGAGCGCCTCGCCGAGCAGTCGACGCGCCCACATCGAGAGCCGTCCGGCCGCCCTGGGGTCCGCCTCGATGGCGGCCCGGATCTCGGTGGCGGCGAACTCGGCGTACCGGGAGTCGTGCAGGACGTCGAGCAGCAGCGCGCGGTCCGGCCCGGCCAGGCCGTCGGCGATCCCGCGCAGGAAGTCGTCGGTGATCGCGTCGCCCACGTACGCTTTGGTCACCGCCTCCGCCCAGTCCCGCGGCTCGGTCGAGTCGTGGTACGCCCGCAACGCCTCGACGTAGGGGGCCATCGCCTCCTCGGGGGTCACGCCCAGCGCGGTGAGGCGGTCGGTGAGCCACCGGTAGTGCGCCATCTCGCCTGCGGCCAGCTCGCTGAGCGTGGCGCGACGGCGCAGGTCGGGGGCGAGCCGGGCGTCGGCGGCCAGCCGGTCGAAGGCGAGCAGTTCGCCGTACGCGACGAGGCCGAACAGGCCGACGGCGGCGGAATCGGGGGCGGACACGAGCGCAGGCTACCGCCCACTTGCTGTGATGCAGGTCACAGGAAGCACCCCCGGCTGCCTGGCCGACACCTGGAATCGGGACGGCTCGGAGGCCGTTCAGGTAGGATGAAGCAGTTGCCGTGGGCACCGACCTGGCCAGCATCGCTGATCAGCACCGGTCCCCGGCGCGCGTGCGGCCCGGTCCGGCTCGGCGAAACCGCCCCCGACCGCGTGGCCCGCGTCAAACCGTCCGCGCCCTGAGGACATGAGGGGCGCACCACGAGAGGGCACCCCCACATCCACATGAGTGAGCAGAGCACAGGCCAGCCACTGGCCCCCACCGCTCCGGTCCCCCCGGAGGCACCCACATTCGCCGCGCTCGGCGCCCGCCAGGAGACCGTCGAGGCGCTCGCCGCCGCGGGCATCACCCGCGCCTTCGCCATCCAGGAGTACGCGCTGCCGATCGGGCTGCGCGGCGTCGACCTGATCGGGCAGGCCCCGACCGGCACCGGCAAGACGCTCGGCTTCGGCATCCCACTGCTGGAGCGGGTCTTCGCCCCGTCCGAGGGCAGCGACGGCGTGCCCCAGGCACTCGTCGTCGTCCCCACCCGCGAGCTGGGCATCCAGGTCGCCAAGGACCTCGACGCCGCCGGTCGCACCCGGGGTGTCCGGGTGCTGCCGATCTACGGCGGCGTGGCGTACGAGCCGCAGATCGAGGCGCTGCGCAAGGGCGTCGAGATCCTGGTCGGCACGCCCGGCCGCCTGCTCGACCTGCAGAAGCAGAAGCACCTGCGGCTCGACCGGGTCCGCGCGCTCGTCCTCGACGAGGCCGACCGGATGCTCGACCTGGGCTTCCTGGACGACGTCGAGAAGATCCTGGCGATGCTGCCGGAGGACCGGCAGACCATGCTGTTCTCGGCCACCATGCCGGACCCGATCGTGGCGCTGTCCCGGCGGTTCCTCCGCCGGCCGGTCACCATCCACGCCGGGCACACCGCCGAGACCGGCCCGTCGCCGCAGACCCAGCAGCTCGCCTACCGCACCCACTCGATGAACAAGGTCGAGATCGTGGCGCGGATCCTCCAGGCCGAGGGGCGCGGGCTCACCATGATCTTCTGCCGCACCAAGCGGGCCGCCGACCGGGTCGCCGAGGATCTCGACTTCCGCGGCTTCGCCGTGGCGGCCGTGCACGGTGACCTGGGCCAGGGTGCCCGGGAGCGGGCGCTGCGGGCGTTCCGCGCCGGCAAGATCGACACGCTCGTCGCCACCGACGTGGCGGCCCGGGGCATCGACGTCACCGGCGTCACCCACGTGATCAACTACGACTGCCCCGAGGACCAGGACACCTACACCCACCGGATCGGCCGCACCGGCCGGGCCGGGGCGACAGGTGTCGCGGTGACGTTCGTCGACTGGGACGACATGCCCCGCTGGCGCATCATCGACAAGACGCTCGGGCTGGACATGCCCGAGCCCCCGGAGACCTACCACACGTCCCCGCACCTCTACACCGACCTGGACATCTCCCCGGACGTCAGCGACACCCTGCCGACCGCCGCGCGTACCCGCGCCGGCCTGTCGGCCGAGGTCGAGGAGGACCTGGGCGGCGGCCGGTCCCGGCGGGACGGCCGGCGCGGTGACACCCGCGGCGACAGCCGCGGTCGCGGCGGGGACCGCCGACGTGGGCGTGGTGGCGAGACCGGCGACACACCCGCCGAAGGCGGAGCGACAGCGGTCGCGACGGATGAGGGCACCCGTACCCCGCGCCGGCGGCGTCGCCGCCGGGCCGGCGAGACGGTGGCCGGCGAGCAGCCGACCGCGGTCGCCACCGAGGGCGCGACGGAGCAGCCCACCACCACCGCCACCACCGCCACCACCGTCGCCACCGCTGACGGCGGCGACGAGACCGCGACCAAGCCGCGTCGCCGTCGGCGTCGCCGCAGCGGCACCGCCACCGCCACCGCCGAGTCCCCCACCACGGACTGAGCAGAGCACCCACACACGACGGCCCTCGGACCCGCTCCGGGGGCCGCTCCCTGTCCCCACCCCGGCACTCTCCTCGTCGATCATGAGGTTGGCGTCCGCCCGCCCGGCGTGTCGCGCCGCCAACCTCATGATCGACCGGGCGCGAGCGGGGGACGGCGGGCGGGGAGGCTTGCCGGACGGGAGGAGCAGGGATGCCGGAAGCGTTGGACGCGGCGCTACGGGAGGTGCGGGCACTGCTGCTCGACCCCGGTCTGACCCGGGCGGTCGCCGCCGGCCGGCAACGAGGACAGCGGCCCTCGGTGGTCCGCGCGGAACTGCGCCCGGTCACGCTGAAGGCCGGCGCGCGGTTGCAGATCGCCACCTCCGACGGCGCCCGACCGCACACCCGTAACGTCACCCCCGGTACGGAGGAGGCCGACACGGCCGTCGACGCGTTGCTCGCCGAGCCGTTCGGCAACTGGCACGTGGAGACCACCGGCACCACGCTCCAGCTCCGGGTCACCAAGTCCGGCGAGGCGCAGGTGCACCGCGCCAAGGCCAGCCGGACGGTCGCCGAGCCGGACGGACACGACCGGGCCAAGGACTGGCTGCTCGACCCGGGTGATCCGCTGTTCGCCGCGATCGGCGGCTCGGCGGCCAAGCGCCGCCAGGTCGACGCGTTCCTGCGCGCGCTGGCCGCGACGCTGCCGGACGACCTCACCGGCCCGCTGCGGGTGGTGGACCTGGGCTGCGGAAACGCGTACCTGACCTTCGCCGCCCACCGCTACCTGACCCGGCGCGGCCTGGACGTGACGTTGATCGGCGTCGACGTCCGGGAGGACCAGCGCCGCCGCAACACGGAGCTGGCCGAACGGCTGGGCTGGGCCGACCGGGTCAGCTTCGTCGCCGGCACCATCGCGCAGGCCCCTGTCGAACCGGCTCCCGACCTGGTGCTGGCGCTGCACGCGTGCGACACGGCGACCGACGAGGCGTTGGCCCGGGCGGTGCACTGGGGCGCCCGCTGGGTGCTCGCCGCCCCGTGCTGCCACCACGACCTCGCCGCCCAGCTCCGGGCCCGGCCCGCGCCCGGGCCGGACGGACTGCTCACCCGCCAGGGCATCCTGCGCGAGCGGTTCGCCGACGTGCTCACCGACGCGCTGCGGGCCGGGCTGCTCCGGCTGCACGGCTACCGCGCCGAGGTGGTGGAGTTCGTCGACTCCCAGCACACCCCACGCAACCTGCTCATCCGGGCCCGACGGACGGCCGGCTCGCCGACCGACGGCCAGCGGGCCGAATACCGCGAGCTGGTGGACCGGTGGGGCGTCACGCCCCGGCTGGAGACGCTGCTCGCCGCCCCGAACCCGGACCCGGCCTCGGTCTAGCGGCGCCGCTCGCCGCGGTTGCGGTCGCCGCGGTCCAGCGCCGACACCCGCTCGCCGGGGCCGCGGTTGGTGGCCCGATCGCTGTCCGGCGGCACGGTCGGGAACGGGACCACCTTCGCCTGCTGCTGGTCGGAGTTGCCGACGGCGGCGAACGCGTTCCAGGAGATGTCGACAAGCAACCGCTTCAGCTCGGCGTGCCGGGCCGCGGCGTTGCGCTGGAGCGCCATCCGCGCGCCCAGCACCACACCGACCAAGGTGGTGCAGACCGCGCCGGTCGCGGCGATCAGGTGCACGCCCTCCGCCGGGTCGCCCCGCACCGCCAGCACCAGCAGCCAGATCCAGAAACCCAGCGCGAACACGCCGGCCTTCGCCACGAAGAAGAGGCTCACCGCGCCAGGACGGTGCGGAACGGGACGGTCCGGTTCGGCCATGCTGCTCCTCTGAAGTCACTGCCGGGGAGGATTCATTCAGCTTAGTTGACAGTCCGCAACTGTTCACGCTGCGTCGGTCCCGCCCACGAGACCCTTCCGACCGATCAGTCAGTTACTTCTTCCCCCGGGCGTACTAGGCTCGGGGCGCAGAGCCGGGCGCACCGGCGGAAGGGGACAGCCGAGGAGGGATGGGCGCCGCAGAGGTTTCGCCGCAGATGGCCTTCGCACGGTTCGTGCGACGGGCCATCGACGACGCGCGTGAGGAGCGCGGCTGGACGGTGACCGACCTCGCCACCCACACCGGCGTCGGCCGGTCCACGGTGTTCCGCTGGCTGGCCGGCGACTGGCAGGACTACCCCGAGCTCGCCAAGGTGCGCGGCTTCTGCGCCGCCCTCGATCTGCCGGTGGCCGCCGCGTTCCGGGCCCTGGGTCTGCCCGACGCCGGGGCGGTGCCCCGCCGACGCGCCGCCGAGGACGGTCCGGTCGAGGCAGACGTACGGGTCATCCTGGAACGGCTGGCCGACCCGAACGTCCCCGCCGAGGAGAAGCACCACATCCGCGACCTGCTGCGCTACCTGGCCCGCCGACCGGTCCGCCGCGCCGGCTGACCGTACGAGCCGGCTGACCGTACGAGTCGGCCGGTCAGGCGTGCCGCCGGTGCCGGCTGAGACACGGGCGGCCGGTCAGGCGACGGTCAGCGTGAACTCGGCGGTCCGCACCACGCCGCCGACCTGGAAGTCCAGGAACATCCGGTAGCGGCCCGGCCCGGGGGCGGTCAACCAGAACGTCACCGCGTCGCCGTCCCGCACCGGCTCCGGGTGCACGTGCAGGTAGCCGAGATCGCCTTCACGCAGCGCCACCAGGTGACCGAACGCGCCCAGGTAGGGCTCCAGGGCAGCGGCCGCGCCGCCGGCGTCGGTGACCCGGAACCGCAACGGCACCGACCGTCCCACCTCGGGCGTGCCGGTGAACCCGACGGTGAACCCGTCGACCGTGGCCGACGGCTCCGGGGCGGGCAGCGGCCGGGGCAGGTAGTCACCCGGCACGGCCAGGTCGGCACCGAGCACGGCGGCGACCTGCCGGCCGTCGTCGGCCACCGCGGTGAAGTCGGCGTACATCCGCCAGGCCCCCGGCGCGGCAGGCGTCAACGGCACCGACCAGGTGCCGTCGGCGGCCATCGTCGGGTGCAGGTGCCGGTAGCCGGTGAGGTCGCGGCGGACCACGATGACGTGCATCGGCTTGTCGTGCACGACGGCGAAGCGGGTCACCGCCCGACGATTGTCGTCGCGGACCTGGAACCGCAGCTCACCGACGCGGCCGGCGGTCAAGCCCCCGGTCGACGGGACGAGCGTGTAGCCGGCCGAGCTGATCGACAGCCCGGTCGCGCCGTCGCCACCGCCCTGGGTGACCGTGGCTCCGTCGTGCGAGTGCGCGCCGGCGCCGGGCGCGTGGGAGTGGGCGCCACCGGCCGGGGCGGCGCCGCCCGCCGGGACCGTGCCGGCCGGAGCCGCGCCACCGCCCGGGTTCGCCGGCGGGTTCAACCGACCGAGCCCGAAACCGAGCAGCACGGCCAGCACCAGGCCGCCCACCACCAGGGCGAGCCGTACCGTGTCCCGGTCCACCACCGCCGGACCCGTCGCCGCGCCCGCGCCGCCGGAACCCGACGCGGAACCGCCGAAACCCGACGCGGGACCGCCGGAACCCGACACGGCACCGCCGGAACCCGACGCCGGGCCGCCGATGTCGGACGCGGGACCGTCGGAGCCCGACGCGGGACCGCCCGAGCCAGGCCCCGGGCCGTCGATGTCGGGCGCGGGCTCGGCGAGGGACGGCGACTCAGGCAACGCCGCCGGCCAACTCGTAACCCGCCTCGTCGACGGCGGCGCGGACGGACTCCACCGGCAGCGGAGCCGCGCTGGTGACGGTGGCCGTGCCCCCGACCAGGTCGATCCGGACCTCCTCGACGCCCGGCAGCGCGGACAGCTCCCCGGTCACCGCCCGGACGCAGTGTTCGCAGGTCATCCCGGTCACGGTGTACGTCTGGACGACGGGTCGCTGCTCGGTCATGGCCCCACGGTACCGCCGGCCGGGTCGCCCGCGGACGACGCCCGCGCGAACGGTGGCGTCGCTCGCACCCCGCAGCGCGACGGTCCATTCCCACGCGGCGGGCACGGGTGTTAAGCGGGGCCCCTTCCTATGCAGAATGCGTTAACAGGGGGCCCCGCCTTACACCCCTCAGCCGGCGAGGGCGAGGGCGAGGGCGAGCGGCAGCACGTCCGGCGCACCGGCGCGGCGCAGCAGGCGCGCCACCATGGCCATCGTCCAGCCGGAGTCGACCAGGTCGTCGACGAGCAGCACCGGCCCGTCCAGCGCGGGCAGCGCGCCGGCCAACTCGTCCGGCAGGTGGAACGCGTCGTGCAGCGCGCGTACCCGCTGGGCGCTGTTGCCGCGCGGCCCGCCGGCACCGGCCGGACCGGTCGGCACGACCACGCCGAGCAACGGCAGCCGGCCGACCCCGGCGATCCGCTCGGCCAGCGAGCCGACCAGCGTCGGCCGGTTCCGGGAGCCGACCGCGACCACGCCGGCCGGGCGGCGCGGCCACGGGTCGTCGCCGTGTGCCCACGCCTTCAGCACCTCGACGACCGCCGCCGCCACGTCGTCGGGCACCGGGCCGTCCGGCGCGTCCGGGCCGACCAGGCCCCGCAACCGCCCGCCCCATCCCAGGTCGGACAGGCGCCCCACGGCCCGCCCGGGCAGCGCCTGCTCCGCCGGGGGGAGGCGACCCTTCAGGGGTACGCCGACCGCGTCCAACCCGGTCGGCCAGAGCTTCTTCGGCGCGATCTGGACGCCGGGGCGGCCGAGGAACGTCTGCGCGGCGGTGAGCGCCTCCGGTGAGACGTCCGCGTCGAACAGCGGGCCGGCGCAGTTGTCGCACCGGCCGCAGTCCTCCGCCCCGGTGTCGTCGAGCCCTTCCCGCAGGTAGCGCATCCGGCAGCGGGACGTGTCCGCGTACTCCCGCATGGCCCGCTGCTCGGCGGTGCGCGCGTCGGCGACGCGCCGCAACCGGGCCTCGTCGTAGGTCCACGGCTCGCCGGTGGCGAGCCAGCCGCCGCGCACCCGGCGGACCGCGCCGTCCACGTCGAGCACCTTGAGCATCAGCTCCAGCCGGGCCCGGCGCAGGTCGACGACCGGTTCCAGGGCCTGGGTGGAGATCGGCCGGTCGGTGTCGAGCGCGGCGAGCACGGCGCGGACCTGCTCCTCGGGCGGGAACGCGAGCGAGGCGAAGTACCGCCAGATGGCCGCGTCCTCGACGCCGGGCAGGAGCAGCACCTCGGCCTGCTCGACGGCGCGACCGGCGCGACCGACCTGCTGGTAGTAGGCGATCGGCGACGGCGGCGCTCCGAGGTGCACCACGAAGCCCAGGTCGGGCTTGTCGAAGCCCATGCCGAGCGCGCTGGTGGCGACCAACGCCTTGATCTTGTTGTCGAGCAGGTCCTGCTCGGCGGCGCGCCGGTCGGCGTCCTCGGCCTGCCCGGTGTAGGACGCCACCGACCAGCCCCGGCCGCGCAGGAACTCCGCCGTCTCGGTGGCCGCGGCCACGGTGAGCGTGTAGACGATCCCCGAGCCGGGCAGCCGGTCCAGGTGGTCGGCCAGCCAGGCCAGGCGGTGGGCCGGGCTCGGCAGATCGAGTACGCCGAGGCGCAGCGACTCCCGGTCCAGCGTGCCGCGCAGCACCAGCGCGTCACCGAGCTGCTCGGCCACGTCGCGGGTGACCCGGGCGTTGGCGGTGGCCGTGGTGGCGAGCACCGGCGTGCGCTCGGGCAGGTTCGCCAGGAACGTACGCAGCCGGCGGTAGTCGGGGCGGAAGTCGTGCCCCCAGTCGGAGACGCAGTGCGCCTCGTCGACCACCAGCAGCCCGGTGGTGGCGGCCAGCTTCGGCAGCACGCCGTCCCGGAAGTCCGGGTTGTTGAGGCGTTCCGGGCTGATCAGCAGCACGTCGACCGTCCCGGCGTGGATCTCGGCGGTGATCTCGTCCCACTCGTCCAGGTTGGCGGAGTTGATGGTGCGGGCCCGGATGCCGGCGCGGGCGGCGGCGTCGACCTGGTTACGCATCAGCGCCAGCAGCGGCGACACGATCACCGTCGGCCCGTGCCCGCCGCCGGACCGCAGCAGCGCGGTGGCCACGAAGTAGACGGCCGACTTGCCCCAGCCGGTGCGCTGCACGCAGAGCACCCGCCGCCGGTCGACGACCAGCGCCTCGATGGCGCGCCACTGGTCCTCGCGCAGCCGGGCGTGGTCACCCGCCAGCCGCCGCAGGACCGCCTCGGCGCGTTCCCGGACGGCGTTCCGATCCTGGCTCATCCGGCATTTCTACCAGGGACGGCCGACCACACCGGCGGGGCGGGCGACGGCTCGGGCGGCAGGAAGAGCAGCAGCTCGCGCAGCGGTTCGGTGGTCGACGACGGCAGGTGGCAGCGCCCGGCCAGTTCCTCCAACGAGCCGTACGGGCCGCGCAGCCGGCGGTCGAGCACCACATGTCGGGCCTGCGCCGGGCTCAGCCCCGGCAGCCCGAGGATCGTCGGGTCCGCCACCGAGTTGACGTCGACCAGGCCGCCGTCGTCGTAGGCGCGGGGCAGATCGGGGCGGCCGATGCGCAGTTCGGCGCGCGCCGACGGGTAGTGGTGGAGCAGGTGGCGGGCGTGTTCCCGGCGCTGCCGGCGGCCGGTCGCGTGCGGCCGGTACCGCCGGAGGTCGCGCAACCAGGCCAGGAGCCGACCGTTGAGCAACACCACGTGCAGGACACTGACCAGCCAGGTGAACAGCCAGGTGAAACCGACCACGTCCTCCGGGACGCTGAACTCCTCCGGCTCCTTGTCGGTGCTGAACACCACCATGAAACCGACGGCCACGCTGAGGTAGTAGCCCGCCGCGAGGAGGGTGACCCAGCTCCGGCGCCAGATCCCGTAGAGCAGGACCACCAGCCAGGCGAGCAGGCCCAGCGACAGCAGCGAGCAGAGCGCGCCCACCACGGTCGCGCCGACACTCAGCCAACCGGGCACCCGGGACGCCGTCGGGAAGGGCGGCGGAAGTCTCAGCGGCTCGGACATGTCCGGCACCGGGGATCGGGCCGCACCGACCGGCTCAACCAGCGCCGCCGTGGACGGGGCCGGCGACGGAACGGCGGCCGGCGGGACCGGCGGGACCGCCGACGGAGCGGCCGGACCGGGGCCGGCGGCCGGCAGCAGGAGGCCCGCGTCGGCGCGGAGGATGCGCTGGTGCAGGTCCCGGAGCGGCTCCCCGGGGTCGATGCCGTACTCGTCGCGGAGCAGGTCGGCGAAGTCCCGGTAGGCGGCGAGCGCCTCGGCCTGCCGGCCACTCCGGTAGAGCGCCAGCATGAGCTGGAGCCGCAGCCGCTCCCGGACCGGGAACTCGGCGACCAGCTCGACCAGCCGGCCCACCGCCTCGCCGTGTCGACCGGCGGCCAACTCCAGCTCGGTACGCGTCTCCAGCGCGACGGCCCGCAACTCCACCAGCCGGTGCCGGGCGGCGTCGAACCAGGGGCCGGCGAACCCCGTGAACGGCTCGCCCTGCCAGCGCTCCAGCGCGGCGTGCACCTCGGCCAGCGCCTCCGCCGTACGCCCGGCCGCCTGCGCCTGCCGGGCGCGCTGGACGCCCCGCTCGAAGCGCGTCACGTCGACCGACTCCGGCGCGACCCGCAGCAGGTATCCGGCGTCGGTCAGCGTGAGCACCTGGGCCGGCGTACGCGGTGACCGGTCGGGCTCCAGCATCCGGCGCAGACCGGCCACGTGCTTCTGCACCACGTTGGGGCCGTTCACCGGCGCTTCCTCGGGCCACACCGCCTCGACGATCTGCCCGGTGGGGACCGGGCGGCCGGCGGCGAGCAGCAGCACGGCCAGCACGGCCCGCTGTTTGGCCGGGCCCAGATCGAGCGGACGGTCGGCGTACCAGGCCCGCTGTGGACCGAGGAGCTCGAAACGCAGCGCCTCTGACATGCGAGTTTCCCGCCCCCGTACCCCCGGCCGTCGCCCGCCGTGGCCGGCGGCAGTCGGACGGCAGCATATCGGCAGTGGAACGGCGATGGCGGCCTGCGAAGCTTCCCCGGCAACAGCCACCTGGGAAAGTGAGTCGAACGAAGATGACGCAGCGAAACGGCACCGCCGCGACCGTCCGGCGGATCGGGCTCCGCGCGGCCGCCGTGCTGGCCACCACCGCACTGGCCGCCGGGTGCGGCGCGGGGGACGCCTCCGAGGGCGCCGGCCCCGCGCCGGCCCCGTCGGCGGACCCCAAGGCCACCCTGCTGGCCGCCGTGCCGACCGAGCAGGACCCGGCGTTCCGGTTCCTGCTCCAGGACAGCACCGACAAGTTCACCGGCGTGCTGGACCCGGCCACCGAGGCCATGGACCTCGCCGTCAAACAGCGGAACGACGACCCGGAGTTCACCATGGACATGACGTTCCGGTGGATCGACGAGGCGCTGTGGATGCGGGTCAAGTTGACCGGCCTCACCGACGTACCCGACTCGCTCAAGCTGCCCAAGCGCTGGATGGCGATGGACCGCGACAAGCTGAAGGACGAGTCCAGCATCCCCGCCTACCAGGGCGCCGACCCGGGCAACACCGCCGCCGTCATCCGCACCGCGGACACGGTCGAGGCCAAGGGCGACGGTACGTACACCGGGCTCGCCGACCTGACCGACAACGCCGACGTGCAGAGCACGTTCGACAACGTGGACCTGACGGCGCTGGGTGAGGCGGGGAAGAGGGTGCCGTTCACCGCCGTCATCGGGGCGGACGGCAACCTGGCCTCGCTGACCCTGAACGTGCCGGCGGCCGGCAAGCAGAAGGCGATGAAGCTGATCACCAGATACTACGACTACGGCAAGGCGCCGAAGATCGCCGAGCCCACCGGGGACCAGGTGCAGAAGGCGCCGGCCCTGGTGTACGAGATGCTCAACGGCTGACCCGCGACCAGCGCGACGGGCGGCGGCCACACGGGGGCCCGCCGCCCGTCGCGGGGGTCAGCGGCGCGGGCGCAGCGCGGACCCGAGGGGTGCCAGTCGGGTGCGCAGGCTGGCCAGGCCGCCGGGGAAGAAGTACACCGCCAGGATGAACACGGTGCCCAGCACGAACAGCGGCTGGCTCAGCGGGTGACTGAGGAACGCGGGCAGGCTGTTCACCGCGTCGCTGCTGCCGAACGCGGTGAGCCGGTGGTCCAGGTACATGTAGAGGACGCCGCCCAGCACCGGCCCCCACCTGGTGCCCGGGCCACCGAGCACCACCATCACCAGCAGCGACAGCGTCAGCTCGGACGACGTGATGTGCGGGCTGGCGCCGCCCACGATCAGCACGTAGACCACCCCGCCGGCGCTGGCCAGGCCGCCGGCCAGCGTGAACGCGACAAGCTTGAACCGGTACGGGTCGAGCCCGAGCACCCCGATCCGCCGCTCGTCGTCGCGCAGCCCGGCCAGCACCCGCCCGGTTGGCGAGCCACTGACCCGGTGCAACACCAGCACCACCAGCGCCAGGTACGCCAGCGCCAGCCAGTAGAGGTTGACCGTATTGGTGACGCCGACGAGCGCCGACGGCAGCCCGGACACGTCCAGCGGCAGGCCCTCCTCGCCACCGGTCAGCCCGCCGAAGTCGCGGGCCACCAGGATCGCCCCGACCTGCGCGAACGCCAGCGTCACCATGGCGAACGCGATGCCCACGGTGCGCAGCGCCACCGCGCCGAGCAGCGCGGCCAGCGTGGTGCCGCCGGCCACGGTGAGCACGGCGGCCTGCCACAGCGGCAGCCCGGCCTTGGTGACCAGCACGTCGGTGCCGTAGACGCCGGCGGCGAAGTAGAGCGCGTGCCCGAAGGAGAGCATGCCGGTACGCCCGAACAGCAGGTCGTAGCCGGCCGCGAGCCCGCCGAAGACCAGGCAGATGGCGAGCAGTTGCAGCGTGCCCGGCGAGTTCAGCGGCCCCTCGAAGATGCCGGGCAGGTTCACCGTCGAGTACGGCAGGACCGCGGCCACCACCAGCGCGACAAGCGGCAGGTACGGACGCAGCCCGTGCCAGCGGGAGCGCCCGGGGGTCAACTCGTCGGGCACCGTGGCCGGCGGCGCGGGCACCTCGGCACTCTTGACCTCGGTCATGCGTGAGCCACCTTTCCGGCCAGGCCCTGCGGACGCAGCAGCAGCACCACGGCGAGCAGGCCGACGACGCACAGATCGCCCAGCCCGGACGTGCCGTAGTAGTTGACGAACTGTTGCAGCAGCCCCACCGCGACCGCCGCGTACGCGGAGCCGACGACCGAGCCCATTCCGCCGATCACCACCACGATGAACGCGAAGATCAGCAGCGAGCCGCCCTGGCCGGGTGAGACGGTGCCGAAGTAGACGCCGCCGAGCGCGCCGGCCAGCGCGGCGGCGGCCCCGCCGATCGCGAAGACCAGCGTGAACGCCTTGCGCACGTCGATGCCGAGCGCGGTCACCATCTCCCGGTTCTCCACGCCGGCCCGGATGATCAGGCCGTACCGGGTCCAGCGCAGGAACGCCAGCAGCGCGCCGAGCACCAGCACCGCGGCGACGATCAGCAGCAGCCCGGCGTTCGGCACCTGCGCGCCGAGGACCGCCGTCACGTTCCGGCTCCAGTCGGGGCGCGGGAACGTGCGCGGGTCGGCGCCCCAGGTGGCCTGGAGCAGCGCCACGCCGGCCAGCGACAGGCCGACGGTGACCAGCACCTGTTCGATGGTGCGGGAGTAGAGCGGCCGGATCAGCACCAGCTCGACAAGCACCGCGACCAGCGAGCCGGCCAGCACGCCGAACAGCACCGCGACCACGAACCCGAGGCCGTCCGACCCGGCGCCGGGCAGGTTGCCGGCCGCCCACCAGGTCGCGTACGCGCCGACGCCGAGGAACAGGCCGTGCGCGAAGTTGAGCACGTCGGCGAGGCCGAAGACCAGGGACAGGCCGGACGCGACGAGGAAGTAGAGCGCCGCCAGGCCGAGCCCGGTCAGCGTCAACAGGACCACGGTGTTCACGAGTGCACCTCCGCCGAACCCACCCCGAGCAGCGACTTCGTCAGCGCGGTCTCCAGCAGCAGCTCGTGGGCGTCGCCGGTCCAGGCGACCCGGCCGGCGGAGAGCACCACCGCGTCGGACGCCAGCCGTCGCACCACCGCCAGGTTCTGCTCGACCAGCAGCACCGGCACGGATTCCGCGACCCGTTCCAGCACCTCGGCCACTTCGGTCACCACCTTCGGCGCCAACCCCTTGGTCGGCTCGTCGACCAGCAGCAGCCGGTTGTCGTTGAGCAGTACCCGGCCGATGGCGAGCATCTGCTGCTGCCCGCCGGAGAGCGAACCGGCCCGTTGCCGTCCGCGCCGGTCCAGCTCCGGAAAGAGCGCGAAGACCTTGTCGTACGCCGGGGTGGTGCCCCGCCGCTCGGCCAGCCGCAGGTTCTCCGCGACGGTGAGCCCGGCGAAGACGCACCGGTCCTCCGGCACGTAGCCGAGCCCGTCGCGGACCAGCCGGTGGGTGGGGCGGGCGAGCAGGCTCCGCGCGCCCATCCGCACCGTGCCGCGCACCTCGCCGCCCCGGGGGGTGAGCCCGACGATCGCGCGCAGCGTGGTGGTCTTGCCGACGCCGTTGCGCCCGAGCAGCACGGTGACGCCGGTCGGCGCCACCTCGAACGACACGCCCTGGAGGATGTGCAGTCCGGCGATCCGCACGGACAGGCCCTCCACGCTCAGGACAGGTTCGACCATCAGAGCGCCTCCCCCAGGTACGCCTCCTGCACGGTGGCGTTCGCCATCACCGTGTCCGGGGTGTCGCAGGCCAGCAGCGCGCCGTGGTGCATCACGGCGATCCGGTCGGCCAGTTCCAGGATCACGTCCATGTGGTGCTCCACCATGAGCACCGCCCGGCCGCTGTCCCCGGTCAGCGACTTGATCACGCGGACCAGCTCCGGCACGTCCTCGGCGCTCACCCCGGCCATCGGCTCGTCCAGCAGCATCACCCGGGGCTCCCCGGCGAGCAGCAGCGCGATCTCCAGCTTGCGTTTCTCGCCGTGGGCGAGCGTGCCGGCCAGCGCCGTACCCCGGTGGTGCAGGCCGACCCGGTCGAGCGCCGCGTCGGCGGCGGCGGCCACCTCCCGGTCGGCCGCCGCCCGCCGCCACAGCTTCATCGAGCCACCCCGGTGCGCCTGTACGGCGAGCCGGACGTTCTCCCGGACCGTCAGCGAACCGAAGACCGAGGACGCCTGGAAGGTGCGCCCCAGACCGAGCCGGGCCCGCCGGTGCGGCGGGAGCGTGGTGACGTCCGCGCCGTCCAGCAGGATCTTTCCTTCGGTGGGCCGGCGCAGGCCGGTGATCAGGTTGAACAGCGAGGTCTTGCCGGCGCCGTTGGGCCCGATCACGCCGAGGAACTCCCCCGGCGCCAGATCGAGGTAGACGGAGTCGACGATGGCGACCTCACCGATCCGCCAGGTCAGACCGCGGGTGGCGAGCATCGGTCAGCCCTTCATCTGCGCGACCGGCGGCGCGCTCTCGTCACCGGTCAGCGTCTTCTGCGCGGTGGCCGTGAACGCGGTGCCGCTGCCGGTGAGCTTGGCCTGGTACATCGGCTGGAGCAGCGCGTGGTCCTCGGCGCGGATCTTCATGGTGCCCTTGACGCCCTCGAACTCCCAGCCCTCCAGCGCGGTGACCATCTTCGCCACGTCGTCGCCGCCCTCCTGCACCGCGCGCACGACCATCTGCGCGGCGGCGAACCCGTCCGGGTGGAACAGGTCGAGCGTGCCGCCGGGGATCTTCGCCTTGGCGGCCTTGGCGGCCTCGGTGTCGCTGGCCCCGTCGAAGTAGTGCGACAGGAACGAGATCTTGCTGCCGGCCGCGCCGAACGTCGGCCAGGAGGCGCGGATGTCCAGCCCGGTGACGACCGTGGTGGCGGCGAGCACGCCCTGCTGGTCGAGCGTCTGCCACATCGCACCGGCGGTGGTGCCGGCCCAGGCGACGAAGAGCAGGTCCGGCTTGGCGGCCTTGATCTGGCTGGCGAACGGCGTGAACTCGGTGGCGCTGGCCGGCGCGCGGACGCTGCTCACCGTCGCGCCGGCGCCGCCGATCACGGCCTTCACGGCGGCCTCGTTGGCGTCGCCGAACGCGCCGTCCTGGGCGAACACCACGACCTTCTTGCCGGCCGCGTCGCCGATGAACGACTTGGCGGTCACCACGTCCTGCCAGGACTGCCGGCCGGAGCGGAACGTGTACTTGTTCGCGCCGGTGACCCCATCGGTGGCGGCCGGACCGGAGATGAACAGCACCTTGTTCTGCGCCGCGATCGGGGCCACCTGGAGCGCCACCCCGGAGGAGGTGGACCCGGCGATGATCTTCGTGCCCTTGCCGATCAGGTCCTTGGCGGCGGAGACGGCCTTGGCCGGGTCGCCCGCGTCGTCGGCCTCGCTCAGCTCGATCTTCCGGTCACCGACCTTGCCGGTGCCCTTGGTGGCGAAGTCGAGGCCGGCCTTGAACCCCTCGATGTACTGCTTGCCGTAACTGGCCAGCGGCCCGGACTGGGAGTAGACCAGGCCGACCTTGACCGGCGCGGCGTCGCCGCCGCCGGAGGCGGTGTCCTGCGGGCTGCCACACGCCGTGGCGGCCAGCGCGGCCGCCATCATCGTGGCGGCGGAAAGGAACACCCGTCGCGTGTGCCGGATCGTCATTGCGACTCCAGGTGAGGACAGGAGGATTGTCAGTTGTCGGCTCACGCTAGAAGTGACGTCACCCACGAGCTATGTGGTCGACGCACACAAGTGCCCGGGACGGGATGGCCGCACGTTACAACCCCGGACATCGGCACGTAACCCGGCCGACCCGGGATGGCCCGCCCCACCACGCGGAACGCGGCCACGGTGTCGCTCCCGCCCATCGCGCCCCGCGTACGCGCGGCGGCCCGGCGGGGAACTCCCCGCCGGGCCGCCCGGTCAGCCGGTCACCGGCCGACGCCTCCGCCTCACATCGTCCGGCGTCGCCGCCAACCCAGGACGGTCAGCACCACACCGGCCGTCGTCGCCAGCGCGCCACCACCGATCAGCCCGGTCAGCTTCATGCCGGTGACCGGCAGGTGCTTGCCCGGGTGGAACGGCGGGAACGGCTTCGCCGCCATCCGGTTCGTGAAGGTGCAGGTGATGTCCTGCCCCCGCGCCGGGGTGACCACGCCGTCCAGCACCGGCACCCGGGTGTCGGTGCCGGTCAGCACGCACTCCGGCGGCCCGGCCTGCTGGTAGCCCCTCGGACCACCGGACTCGCTCAGCCGGTAACCCACGCCGACCTGCACCGGCACCGAGGTGACCTCGGGGCTGCCGGACGGGCCGCTGATCGGGGTCGCCGCGTTGGTCGGTGCCGCGGTCAGCGTCCACTCGGTCGGGGCGGCCTTGCCCCAGACCTTCTTGACCAGGGTCAGGTGTGCCCCGTTCGGGTCGAGCTGGCCGTTGCGCCAGGTGCAGGTGTACGCGCGGTCCGCGGCCGGGGTGAGCACGTTGCCCGGCGTGGGCGCCGGCTCGCCGGTGTCGTTGAAGACGCAGCGCAACTCCGTCAGCTCGTACCCGGCCGGACCGCCGCTCTCGCTGAGGCCGTACGGCACGCCGGCCGTCACCTCGACGCCGGTCACCGCCGGCTCGCCGCTGCGCCCACTGACCGGGTTCGCGCCGGAACCCTGCGGCGGGGTGGCGCTGAGCACCCAGTCGGTCGGCTTCGCGGTGCCGCCGTGGGTGTTGCGCACCTCCTTGACCAGGGTCACCTGTGCCGCCTGGGCCTGGTTGACCGCGACGCAGACCACGGTCTGACCGATCTGCACGGCCACCTGGCCGTTCTCGCCGCCGAAGTCGGGGTTGACGCCCGGTCCGCTGCGGTCGCGGACCCCGCAACTCCAGCTACCGGTGGCCGGCGGCTCGATCACCGCACCCGGCACCACGGTCTGGGTGAAACCGGGAACGGTGCTCTCGCCGAGCGAGTAGACGGCGCCCTCGACGACCGGGTGGGCCGGGTCGCCGCTCTTCACCGTGAACCCGTTCGGCCCGTACGCGGTCAGGTCCCAGGCCGTCGCCGGCGGCGCGGGCAGACCGTACGGGTTCTGCACGGACTTGGCCAGGATCAGCTTCGTCTCGCAGGTCACCGTGTTGGTGATCTGGTAGGTGTTGGTGCCGGCGGCGAGCGTCTGCTCACCGAGGGCGCCGCTGGCCGTGTTGGTGCACCCGGGCGGCAGCGCGGTGATGGTCTCGTCGATGACGACCGACTGCCCCGCCTGGAAGGTGCTGTACGCGACGCCCCAGGCCGGCTGGTCCACGCCGGGCAGCACCAGCGCGGCCTGGATGGAGACGTCCTGCTGCGGGTCGGGGACGCTCTGCCCGTTGACCACCCAGGTCTTGTTCACCACCACGGTCGCCGGCTGCGGCTCGGCCTGGTTGATCATCACGCAGGCCACCGCGTCGTTGGCCAACGCGTTGACGCTGAACCCGAATTCGCCGTTGTTGGCCACCAGCACCGGTTGGCCGCCGGCCGTGCAGGTGGCGTTGACGCCCTCCTGCTGGACAAGCGAATATCCGGCCCGCGGGGTCTCCGCGATCGCCACCGCCCGGCTGGGCTGCCCGTTCAGGTCGACGGCAAGGTTGACCGCGCCGGTGGAGGTGTCGGTGACGGCGCTCGGCGGGGTCACTCCGGTGCTGCTGGACGAGATGGTCCAACCGCCGGTCGGCTGCGGGTCGCCGCCGCCCGGTGGGATCACCATCTTGACCACGCTGACCGTGCCCCGGCAGTTGTCCAGGGCGAGTTCCCGGAAGACGGCGGCGAGCTGGTCGTAGTCGGTCTGGTAGTAGTCCGAGTTGGCGACCGGGCCGGAGATCGCGACCAGGTTGTCGGGCGCGCCGGAGACGCCGGCGCCCACACCGACCGCGACGACCCGGGTCCCCTTGGCCTTCACCGCGTTGGCGGAGAAGATGCCGTTCTCCACCTCGACGAACCGGGTGAAGCTGCCGGTTCCCTGGACCGGCGGCGGGCCGTACACGGTGGGGTTGCCGTCGGTCAGGATGATCACGGCGTCGTAGTCGTAGGGCGCGGCGGCGATCTGCCACAGCCCCTGGTCCCAGTTGGTGGTGCCACCGGCGGTGAGGCCGTTGATCGCCGCCTTGACCGTGTTCGCGCCGCTCTGGTCGGAGACCGGGATCGGGTTGAGCACCGCGGAGGCGTCGGTCGCGAACGTGTAGAGCGCGACCTGGGACGGGGTGCCGGTCAACGCGTCGACGAAGCCGTTCGCCGCGTTCTTGACCACCGGCAGGTCGGGCCGGATCGACCCGGACACGTCGATCAGCAGCGCGACGCGCAGGCCGCAGGAGGCGGGCAGGGCCGGGTTGTCCCGCTCGTCGGCCCACACCGCGCCACGCGCGGTCCGGTTCGTGTTCCCGGTGGTCACCGCCGGGAAGGTGTACGTCAGGTTGTTGGCCACCGCCCCGGTGAACACCCCGTGGTACGGCGTGGACTGGTAGGGCGCGCTGCCGCCGTTGCCGGTGACCAGGCTGTCGACGATCCGCCAGCCGCTCGGCGCGCTGCGCTCGACGATCCAGTAGCCCTGGTTGGTGCCGGTCCGTCCCGGCACGTCGACCGAGCACTTGCCGCTGGCGTCGGTGGTGCAGGACGCGTCCGGCGTGGCACCCGGGCCGGGTCGGGTCCCGCTGACGCCCGCGTAGAAGTCGAAGGTGGCGCCGGCCAGCGGCCCGACGGTCTGTTCCCCGGTCCGGTCGCCACCCTTGTTGACGACGAGCGTCGCGTTGTCGGCGTCGGCGGCGCGCGCCGGCGTCGCCGCGTGCGGTCCCGCCAGCGGCACCAGGCCGCTCACCAGAGTCAGGACGGCGGTCGCGCACCAGCGGCGCCGCCCACGTGTCATCGTGAGAATGGACATTCACAACCCCCGTACATGCCTGCCCCTGCCGCGAGGCAACCAGGCCAGTATTGGGGTATATGTCCGTTTGTCGGGCCGCTTCGCCGATGGTGAGCGTCCGTCACCTCCGCTCGCCCTCCCTGCCCCGGCCCGATAGCCCCCGACTCCCTAGCAACTTGATGGCGTAGGTGACATCACGTTGCTAGGCGCCACGCGGGCCACTTTCCCTCGCCGCCTTCGGAGCTGATAGCAGCAACGACTCACCCGCCGATCCTCGTGGCCCGACGCCGCACCCTGGCTCATGCCCTACCGGCCGCCGAACGCGCGCCGGGGCGCCCGCGCGACACGGGCGCCCCGAACGAGCCGACGAGCCAACGAGCCGACTGGGCGTCAGCGGCCGGCGCGGGCGGCCACCGCCGTGTCCGGCTGGTCGGCGAACGCGCCGTCCAGGCCCAGGCCGAAGAAGAGTTCGTACTCGGACGTGATGTCACCGCGCGCGTTCGGGTCGGCGCCGAGCCGGAAGTCGGCCGGCAGGAACTGGTTCTCGGCGCGGAACGTCCAGGCGTGCACCACCAGGTGCAGCCGGTGCGCGTCCCGGATCACCGAGGTCGGCGCCAACAGCCGGCCGGCGGCGTCGCGGGGCACGATCAGGTTCTTGTTCAGGCCGACGCCGTCGGCGTACCGGGACACCCAGGCCAGGCCCGCGGCGGTGGCCAGATCGGCGTAGGTCCGGCGGTCCCCGGCTGCGGTGAAGTCATAGGGTGCGCCGGTCGCGTCCATGAGCTGCACCAGCCGCACGTCGGTCATCGTGTGGAGCTTGCGCAGGTTGGCGGTCTCGAAGCTCTGCACGAAGACCGGGTCGTTGCGGTGGGTCAGCTTGTTCTTCCGCAGCGTCGCGACCAGCGGCTCCTCCAGCGCGCGCCCGATCGACGCGAAGTAGGTCGGGTGCTTCGTCTCCGGGTAGATGCCGATGGTCCGGCCGCGTGCCTTCGACTCGGCCCGCGCCAGGTCGATGACCTCCTGGAACGTCGGGATCTCGAACTGGCCGTCGAACGCGGTGTTGGTCACCCGCACCTGGGGCAGCCGCTCCTTGGCGCGCAGCGTCTTCAGCTCGGCGAGCGTGAAGTCCTCGGTGAACCAGCCGGTCACCGCCACCCCGTCGATGGTCTTCGTGGCCCGGCGGGCGGCGAACTCGGGGTGGGCCGCCACGTCCGTCGTACCGGAGATCTCGTTCTCGTGCCGGGCGACCAGGACGCCGTCCTTCGTCGACACCAGGTCCGGCTCGATGAAGTCGGCGCCCTGCCGGATCGCGAGCCGGTAGGACTCCAGGGTGTGCTCCGGGCGGTAGCCGCTCGCGCCGCGATGACCGATCACGATCGGCCGTTGGGTCGCGCGGGGACGCTCGGCGCGCGGGTCCGGGCCGGCCTGGGCGGCCACGGCCGGCACCACCACGGCCGCGGCCGCGAGCAGCGCGCCGGCCACGCCGAGGGCAGAAAGGGTACGTCGCAACGCCGTCTCCTGTCGTCGATGGGTACGCACAGCAGACCCGGCGCGGTTGACGTCCAGTTGGTCGGTTCCTGACCTGCCGGTGAATCTCCGGACGGAAGATGACCTGATGCGCCGCCTGCTCCGGAAGCCGGTCCGGCTGGTGCCGCTCGGATTCCTGGCGGTGATCCTGGTCGGCACCGGGCTGCTCATGCTGCCCTGGGCCACCCGTACGCAGCACTGGACGCCGTTCGAGACCGCGCTGTTCACGTCCACCTCGGCGGTCTCGGTGACCGGCCTGGCGGTGACCGACACCCCGAACTACTGGACCGACTTCGGGCTCGTGATGATCACCGTGCTCACGCAGCTCGGCGGTCTCGGCATCCTGACCGGCGCGTCCCTGCTGATCCTGGCCGTCTCCCGTCAGCTCGGACTGCGCAACCGGCTGCTGGTGCAGGCCGAGACCGCCGAGTTCGGCCTCGGCGACGTACGCCGGCTGCTGCTCCGCATCGCGGCCACCGTCTTCGTCACCGAGGCGCTGATGACCGCCGTGGTCGGCGGGCGCTTCTGGCTGGCCTACGACTACCCGCCGGGGCGGGCGCTCTGGTACGCGGTGTTCCACTCGGTCCAGGCGTTCAACAACGGCGGCTTCGCGCTCTACTCCGACGGGCTGGTCGCCTTCGCCCGGGATCCGTGGGTGGCGTTGCCGCTCGGCGCCGGCGCGATCATCGGCGGGCTCGGCTTCCCGGCGTTGTTCGAGGCGTCCCGGGAGTGGCGGCGGCCGGGCCGGTGGGCGGTCGCCACCAAGCTCACCGTCTGGGGCAGCCTGGTGCTCACCGTCGGCGGCTTCGGCTACCTGCTGCTGGCGGAGTGGACCAACCCGGACACGATCGGCCGGTTCGACGTGCCGGGCAAGGTGCTGGCGACGTTCACCCAGATCGCGCTGAGCCGCACCGGCGGCTACGACGTGATCCACGTCGGGCACCTCACCGACGAGAGCTACCCGATGCTCATCGCCCTGATGTTCATCGGCGGCGGCAGCGCCAGCACCGCCGGCGGCATCAAGGTCTCCACGTTCTTCCTGCTCGGCTTCGCCATCTGGGCGGAGCTGCGCGGCGAGCCGGACACCACGGTCGGGCACCGCCGGGTGTCCCCGGCCAGCCAGCGGCAGGCGCTGACGGTCGCGCTGCTCAGCGTGGCGCTGGTGGCCGCCGGCACGGTCGGCCTGATCGCGATGACCACGCACGTCCGTTTCTACGCCGCGCTCTTCGAAGTCACCTCCGCGTTCAGCACCACCGGTCTGACCGTCGGCCTCGCCCAGCGGCTGTCGGCGCCCGGCCAGTACGTGCTGACCGCGCTCATGTACATCGGTCGGATCGGCCCGCTCACGCTCGGCTCGGCGATCGCGTTGAACACCCGACGACGTTTGTACCGCTACCCGGAGGAGCAACCCATTGTCGGCTAGACACGCGGACGACACCGGTGTCGTCGTGATCGGCCTGGGCCGGTTCGGCCACCACCTCGCCAGCTCGCTGGCACGCCTCGACCACGAGGTGCTCGCCATCGACCGGGACCCGGCCCGGGTCCAGCGGTGGTCGGCGGAGCTGGACCGGGTGGTGCAGGCGGACGCCACCGAGGAGATGGCGTTGCGGCAGCTCGGCGTGGCGGACTTCCACCGGGTGGTGGTGGCCATCGGCGCCTCGGTCGAGGCGAGCGTGCTCACCGTGCTGGCCCTGGCCGAGCTGGGCGTCCCGCAGATCTGGGCGCGGGCCACGTCGGACAAGCACGCCAAGATCCTGCACTCGGTCGGCGCGCACCACGTGGTGTTCCCGGAGGCCGAGACCGGTGAACGGGTCGCCCACCTGATCGTCAGCCGGATGCTCGACTTCATCGAGTTCGGCGACGACTTCGCCATCGCCAAGGTACGGGTGCCCGCGCCGCTTGTCGGACGCGCGCTGCGCGAGCTGTCCCCGCAGGAGCATTACGGGGTGATGGTGGTCGGCGCGAAGCTGCCCGGCCAGCCGTTCCGCTACGCCGGGCCGGAGACGGTGCTGGCGCCGGAGAGCGTGCTCATCGTGGAGGGCAGCATCACCCAGGTGCAGCGCTTCGCGGCGCTGACCTGACCGGCGCGGACCCCGACCCGACCGTCAGCCCTTCGGTCCCTTGCCCTTGCCCTTGCCGTGCCCACCCCCCTTCGGCTGCTTCACTTCCCTTTTCCCTTACCGCTCTCCTTGCCGCCCTTGCCCTTGGGCTTCGGCGGCTCGGCCTTGGGCTTCGGCGCCGGCTTCGCCCTGGTCGGCCCGCTCTTCGCGGCCGGCTTGGCGGCCGGCTTGACCGGCGCCTTCGTCGTCTTCGGCGCGGTGGTGATCGGCACCGAGCCGGCGATGCCCGACACCTGCACGCCGCACGTGCTGTTGTCGAGCTTGAACTCCACCGGCAGCGTGTTGCTCCCGGTGTAGCGCCCGCTCAAGGTGAGCTTCGTCGACGCGCCCGGTGCCAGCGTCGCGTCCGGCTTCGGGGCCGCCACCGACACGGTGCGCCCCACCTGCCGGACCGGCGGTTGCGCCGCGGTGACCGCCTGCTTGCCGGGGAAGCTGAAGCTCATCGTCCAGCCGCGCAGCTCCCGAGGGCCGGTGTTGGTCAGCGTCAGCTCGGCGGAGAAGTCCTTGCCGGTGTCGCGGCGCAGCGAGTAGTCGACCGCGCAGGGCACCGGCTCGGGCAGGCCCATCCGCGCCTCGGTCGGCTCCACCCCGCCGCTGGCCGGGCTCCGCGACGTCAGCCCCCACATCGTCGCGGTCACCGCGAGCAGACCGGCGGCGGCCACCCCGGCCTCCACCTTGCGCCGCCGGGCCGCCGCCCCCCGGGTCCGGGTGCGGATCGCCGAGTACGGCACCGCGTCGGTCGCCGCCGACCAGGGCAGGATGGTGGTGCCGGCGTTCGCCATCAACGCCGGGTCGATGCCGCCGAACGCCGGTGACACCGGCACGATCGACGCGATCCCCACCGCCTCGGCGAGCGTACGGGCCACCTCGGCGGTGGGCGGGCGGTCCTCGGGGCGCTTCGCCAGGCACCGGTGCACCAGTTCGCCGACCTGGCCGGGAAGGCCGGGCACCGGCGGCATCGGGTCCGGGTCGCGGTACATGTGCGCGCGCAGCATCTCGGTTGTCGTGCTGGCCTGCCACGGCAGCCGGCCGGTGAGCATCCGGTAGAGCAGCAGGCCGACCGCGTAGATGTCGGTGGCGGGCGAGACGTGACCGTTGTCCAGCCGTTCCGGGGCCAGGTAGGCGGGCGTGCCGAGCAGCGCGCCGTCCGGCCCCTTGTCGCTCTCCCCCACCAGCGCCGAGATCCCGAAGTCGACGACCTTCACGCCGGTCGCGGTGAGCATCACGTTGCCGGGTGTGACGTCCCGGTGCACCACGCCGCGGGCGTGCGCGGTGGCCAGCGCGGAGGCGACCTCCGCGCCGATGGTCAGCGCCTCCCGCCAGGGCAGTTGCCCGTCCCGGCCGAGCCGGCTGCTGAGCGGGCCGCCGTCGACCAGCTCCATGACCACGTACGGCACGGTCAGCCCGACCTGGACGGACTCGCCGTAGTCGTACACGTTGGTGATGTTGGGGTGGCAGAGCCGCGCGGCGGCCTGCGCCTCGACGCGGATCCGGTGCCGGAACGCCTTGTCGCTGGCGAGCCGGGAGGCGAGCACCTTGACCGCCACCTGCCGGCCGAGCACCTCGTCGTAGCCGCGCCAGACCACCGACATGCCGCCGGCGCCCAACTGCTCGACCAGGCGGTACCGCTCACCGAGCAGTTGCACGCCGTTCCTGACCGGTCCACCCATGGTCGGTGCAGTTGCCCGAAGTGGCCCCCGCTACACCTGGACTGTCGGAATCGGTCAGAAACATCACCCGATCAGGCGGTCGCGAGGAGTTGGTCCACCGGGGCGTAGTCGTCCGTGAGCACCCGCGCGTCCCCGATCCACTCGGCGGTCGCTGCCTCGTCGAGCAGCTCGGCCAGCTCCGGGAGCGGCTTCAGGCCGGGCGGGATCGCGGCCAGCGGCAGCGGCGCGTCCGAGGCGACGATCACGAAGTTCGCGCCCTGCCGGCCGTCGACCGCGTCCGGCGGGGCGATCAGCGCGACGTGGTCGAACACGGCGGAGACGGTGGCCAGCTCGGCCCGGATGAACCGGCCCGGCGGGTAGTCGATGACGTTCTGCACGTAGATCCCGTCCGGGCGGAGCACCCGGCGGATGTCGGCGGCCATCTCCCGGGTGGCCAGGTGCCACGGCACCACCAGGTGGCCGAACGCGTCACCGACGATGAAGTCCCGGCTGTCGGTCGGTTCGGCGCGCAGCAGCACCCGGGCGTCACCCACCCTGGCGGTCAGCTCCGGGCCGGTCCGCAGGCCCAGCTCCCGCCGGTCCAGCTCGACCAGGCCGCCGTCGACCTCGAAGACCAGGTTGTCGGTGCCCGGCCGGGTGGCGGCCAGGTAACGCGGCACGGTGAAGCCGCCGCCGCCCAGGTGCAGCGCGTCCATCCGCTGCTCCGCGGGCCGCGCCACGTCCGCGACCAGGCCGATCCACTGGGTGTACGCGTACTCCAGGTGTCTCGGGTCGGTCAGGTCGACGTAGGAGTGCTGGGCCGAGTTGAGGTAGAGCGTGCGCCCGTCCGTCCGGTCCGGGGCCGCCTCGACCCGGGCGCAGTGGTAGGCGGTCTCCACGTCGCACGGGTTCGGCGCCGCCGCGCTGAGCCCCGCGGCGGCGAGCCCGATCAGCGCCAGCGCCGCCTTGGCCCGGCCCGGCGTGGACAGCGCCGCGCCGGAGCGTCGCCGCAGCCAGAACCCGAGCGCCAACCCGGTCACGCCGAGCACCGCGGCCAACGCCAGCACGATCACCGAACTGGGCAGCGCCGCCACCAGGATGAAGCCGGTGCCCAGCGTGGCGGTGATGCCGCCGAGCGTGCCGATGCTGGACAGCTTGCCCACCACCTGACCGGTGCGGCGCAGGTCGGCGAGCTGGAGCTTCACCACCAGCGGGGTGATCCCGGCCAGCAGCGCGGCCGGCAGCAGGACGGTCAGCGCGGTCAGCAGCAGCACCGCGCTCGCCGCGCCGCCGCGCAGCGCCTCACCGGCGTACCTGACGATGGGCAGGGTGACCGCGGTGGCGATGCCGGCCAGCACCAGCGCCGGGGCGAGCAGGGCGCGCGGGTCCCGCCGGTCGGCGAGCCACCCGCCCATCCACGCCCCGTACGCGATGGCGGCCAGCGCCATGCCGATGACCGAGCTGGTCACCTGGAGCGTCACCCCGACGTACGGGCCGACCAGGCGCAGCGCGACGGTCTCCAGCACCAGCACCGCCCCGCTGGAGAGGAAGACCAGGAAGGCGGCCAACCCGTTCGGCAGGGCCCGGGGCGGGGCCGGCGTCTCGGTCGCCGGCGCGGCGACGATGTCCGATGTGCTGCTCACCGTGGCGAGGTTACGCGGCGTTCCTGACCGTTCGGGTCAGTACATCGAGATGTGAACATGGTTTGTGTGGTCGGCGGCCGGACTGCCGCCCCCGCTGTACGCCCGCCAACCGGTGTTCGGCATCCAGATCTGCCGGTACCAGATCACGTACATGATGCCGAGCCGGCCCGCGTTGTTCTTCGCCCAGTTGGCGAGGCTGTCGCCGTACGACTTGTCGCCGCCGGTCGCGGTCTTGTCCTCGAAGCCGCCGCTGGCGGCGGAGAAGTCACAGGCCCGCCCCTTGGGGTGCTCGCCCCCGCCGCCGCTGCGGTGGCAGGACGCGTACCGCTTGTACCCGGCGGCTTGGGCCTGCTGGAGCATGTGCAGCGTGCGTGGCGTGATGCAGCCGTCGGCCGGCGTCGGGTCGCTGACCGAGCAGGACTCCGACGGCCACGACCCGTCCGAGTTGCGCGGCGCCGGCTTGGCCGACGAGGAGCTGCCGCTGAAGCCGGAGCCGGCGCCGGAGCTGACCTTGGCGAGCGCGACCTCGGCGTCCTTCTTCTTCTTGGCCAGCACGGCGAGCTGCTTCTGCTGCTCGCGCACCTCGGCGTCGAGGGCCAGTTTCGACTCGGTCGCCTCGGCCTTCGCGTCGGCCAGGTCACCGAGCCGCTTGCTGTCCCGGTGGGCCATCATGTCCAGCTCGGCGGCCCGGTGCAGGAAGTCGTCCGGCCCGGAGGCGGCCAGCAGCATCGACGCCGGGGTCAGCCGGCCCTGCCGGTAGGACTGCACGGCCACCTCACCGGCCTGGGCGGTCAGCCCGACGAGGCGTGCCTCGATGTCCTTGAGCTGGGCGGCCAGCGCGCTCTGCCGGCGCTTGGAGTTGTCCAGCCGGTTCTTCGCCTCGATGTGGCCCTTCGCCGCGGCCTCCAGCGCGTCCCGGAGCTTCTTGCTGCCGCCCTCGTCGGGGGCGTTCGGGCTGGGCGCGGCGGCGGCCGGGCCGGCGGTGGCGAGGCCGGCGCCGAGCAGCACGGCCGTCGCGGCGAGCAGCGCGAGCAGCGACCGGCGGACGCGCCGGCCGGTGAGCCTGGTCCTGGGCACGTGATGGTCCTTCCGTCGACCGCCGGCCCCCGATTCGACCGTGCGCGGCGGCGGCTCCACCGGCGCCGGGCGGCGGCCTGCTGGCGGAGACCGCCGGTCACGATACCGGACCGGACGCGCCGCGCCAGGCCGGTGACCGCCCGGGACACGCAACGTCGACGCAGCGTGCCGCCGTCGACGCTCAGCGTGCCAGCAGCGCCGCGTACACCTCGTCCCAGATCTCCCCGCTGGCCGCGACCAGCAGGCCCCGACCCTCGTCGGCCGGGTGGTAGTCGGTGCCGTCGAAGCGGCGGGCCACCCCGCCGGCCTCCCGCACCAGCAGCGTGCCGGGGGTGTGGTCCCACGGCAGCGTGCGCCAGAACAGCACGAACTGCTGCGCGCCGGTGAGCACGTCCAGGTATTCCCGGCCGGCGCAGTGCTGGCCGGGCAGCAACTCGCCGATCCGACGGCCCCCGGCCTCGACGTCGCGGCGGAAGTCGGCGGGCAGGAACTTCGTCATCGCGGTGCCGCGCAACGCGCCCACCTCGGGCACCGGCCGGTCGGGCCGGACGGGCGTGCCGTCCAGCCGGGTGCCCGCGCCGAGCCGGCCGGCCGCCATCGTGTCGTCGAGCGGGTCGTAGACCCAGGACGCCGCCGGTACGCCGTCGGTGAGCAGCGCCACCATCAGCGCGAACGGCCGCTTCCCGGCGGCGAAGTTGGCGGTGCCGTCGACCGGGTCGACCAGCCAGACGTCACCGTCGCCGCGCAGGTGCCGGAGCAGGTCCGGATCCTCGGCGACGCCCTCCTCGCCGACCACCACCGAGCCGGGACGCAACCGGCGCAGCCCGTCGGAGATGAGCTTCTCGGCCTCACGGTCGGCGACGGTGACCACCTCGCCGGGCGCCTTCTCGGAGATGTCGGACGGGTCGAGCCGACGGAACAGCGGCACCACGACCTCGGCCGCGGCCTCCCGCAGCAGCCCGGCGACGTCGTCCAGCAGGGGGTCAGCCACGCGGCGGCAGCTTGACCACGCTGACGAAGAACTCGTCGATCTGGCGGACCACCGAGATGAAGCGCTCGAAGTCCACCGGCTTGGTCACGTAGGCGTTGGCGTGCAGCTGGTAGCTGCGCAGGATGTCCTCGTCGGCCTGCGAGGTGGTGAGCACCACGACCGGGATCCGGCGGAGGTGCTCGTCCTTCTTGATCTCCTCCAGCACCTCCCGGCCGTCCCGGCGGGGCAGGTTCAGGTCGAGCAGGATCAGGTCGGGCACCACCGCGTCGGTGTACTGGCCCTCCCGGCGCAGGTAGGCCAGCGCCTCGGCGCCGTCGGAGACGACCGTCAGGCGGTTGCGGAGCTTGTGCTCCTCGAACGCCTCCTGGGTCATCAGCACGTCGCCCGGATCGTCCTCGACGAGCAGGACCTCGATCGGGCTCTTGCCGTCCGCAGGCGCCGTCATCCCACCGTCTCCTTCATGCCACCGTTGGTTTCGT
Organism: Micromonospora sp. DT227; assembly: GCF_049841835.1. NCBI lineage: Bacteria > Bacillati > Actinomycetota > Actinomycetes > Micromonosporales > Micromonosporaceae > Micromonospora > Micromonospora sp. DT227. The sequence goes on from NZ_JBNCLA010000002.1 coordinate 691,509, forward strand.
GCCGGTCCGCCGCCACGGGCGCCTCCTCGCTTGCCGCGCCGTCCGGCTGCCGGGCGACGTCCACCGGGGCGTCCTCGGCCGACCCGGCGGCCCCGGTCTCCTCCGCCGCCGCGTTCTCGGCCGCCTGCGCGGCCTCGACGTCGGCCTCCAGCGCGGGCAGCGTGAACCGGATGGTGGTGCCTTCCTCGGCGTCGGTGTCCACCCAGACCCGGCCGCCGTGGTATTCCACGATCTTCTTGACGATCGCCAGCCCGATGCCGGTGCCCGGGTACGCGTCCTTCGAGTGCAGCCGCTGGAAGATCACGAAGATCTTGTCGGCGAACTCCGGCTCGATGCCGATGCCGTTGTCCCGGCAGCCGATCTCCCACTCGCCGTCGACCAGCCGGGCCGACACGTGCACCTTCGGCGGCACGTCCGGACGGCGGAACTTCACCGAGTTGCTCACCAAATTGACCAGCAGGTTGGTCAACAACGGCTCCTCGCCGCGGATGGTCGGCATCTCGTCCCAGGTCAGCTCCGCGTCGGCGTACTGCCGGGCCGCCTCGGTCTGCCCGGCCACGTCACCCATCACCCGGTTCAGGTCGACCTCGGTGAAGCCGGTGGTGAGCCGGCCGATCCGGGAGAACGCGAGCAGGTCGTTGATGAGCCGCTGCATCCGCTGCGCGCCGTCCACCGCGAACGCGATGTACTGGTCCGCCCGCTCGTCGAGCTGCCCGGCGTAGCGCCGCTGGAGGAGCTGGCAGAAGCTGGCCACCTTGCGCAGCGGCTCCTGGAGGTCGTGCGAGGCCACGTACGCGAACTGCTCCAGGTCACGGTTGGAGCGGGTCAACTCCTCGGCCTGCTTCTGGAGCTGGTCGTTCACCCACTCGATCCGCTCCCGGGCCTGACGCACCTCGTCCAGATCCTGGGCGATCTTCTGGCGCATCTGGTCGATGTCGTCGGCGAGCCGCAGGAACTCCGGCGGGCCGGAGCCGGAGATCCGGTGCTGGTAGTCCCCCTCGGCCACCTCGCGCACCTGACCGACCAGCGCGGCCAGCGGACGGATCAGGATGCGGTCGAGCGAGACCAGCATGACCGCGCCGGCCACCGCCACCACCAGCGCCGCGATGATCAGCAGCATGACCAGCGTGTTGCTCGTCGAGTTGACCCGGTCGGCGGTCTGCTTCCGGACGGTGAGGATCTCGTCCTGGAGCGTGGTGACCGACGCCCTTATCCCGTCGAACTGCTGCCGGGTGCGGTCGGTGATCAACGCCTGGCCGGCGGCCGGGCCGCTGCGCTCCGTGGTCGCGATCACCGGCTCGGCCACCTGGGCCCGCCACTGCGCGGTCTGCTGCTCGACCACGCCCACCTCGCGGCGCACGTCCGGGTAGCCGGCGGACAGACCACGGATCGAGGTGATCAACTCCTGCTCGCGCCGCACGCCCTCCTGATAGGGGGTCAGGTCGTTGCGGTCGCCGTTCACCGCGTACCCGCGGACCGCGGTCTCCTGGTCCAGCAGGACGCTCATCAGCTCCTGCGCCTGGACCCGCAGCGGGCCGGTCCGGAGCAGCACCGCGTCGATGTTCTGCCGGTTCTTCGCAGCGACCGCCGCCTCCGCGGCGGCCAGCCCGAGCAGCAACGCGAGGACCACGCCGAGCAGCGCGGCCACCCGCCGCCGCAGCGTCCACCCCTGCTGGTACCTCTGCACGGTCAGCGCCCCCCGCCCCGGGTCACCAACAGCATCGCCACGTCGTCGGCGAGCGGACCGCCGTTGATCTGCTCGGCGCGGCCGACCAGCCACGCGGGCAGCTCGGAGAGCGGCACCGCCCGGTTGGCCGGGTCGGCGAGCAGGCCGGTCAACCCGGGCACGTCGAGCCGTTCGTCGCCGCCGTCGACGCGACCCTCGATGAGGCCGTCGGTGTACATCAGCAGGGACCAGTCATCGGTTTCGAACTCCAGGTCGAAGGCAACGGGACGACGGGGCCGGACGCCGAGCAGCAGCCCGCCCTTGGCCGGCACCGGGGCGACCTTACCGCCGCTGAGCAGCAGCGGCGGCGGATGACCGGCGAGTCGCACGGTGGCCCGCGCGGACGCCAGGTCGAGGCGGGCGGTGGCCACCGTCGCGAAGATCTCCTGGAGCCGGCGCTCGCTCATCAGCACCTGCTCCAGCGCCGGCAGCACCTCGTCGTCCGGCACGCCGGCCAGCACCAGCGCCCGCCAGGCGACGCGCAGCTCGACGCCGAGCGCCGCCTCGTCCACGCCATGGCCGCAGACGTCGCCGACGATCAGGTCGATCCGGTCCGGCCGGGTCTGCACCACGTCGTAGAAGTCGCCGCCGATCAGCGCGGCGTGCCGGCCGGGCCGGTAGAACGTGTGCACCGACACCTCGTCGGTGGTCATCAGCGGCTGCGGCAGCAGACCGCGCTCCAGGCGGGCCGACTCGGCCTGGCGCAGCTCCACCTCACGCAGCCGGCGGGCGTTCTCGTCGGCGCGCTTGCGCTCCACCGCGTACCGCAGCGCCCGGGTCAGCAGCACACCGTCGACCTGGCCCTTGACCAGGTAGTCCTGCGCGCCCTCGGCGACCGCCACGATGCCCAGGTGCTCGTCGGAGCGGCCGGTCAGCACGCAGACCGCGGCGCCGCTCGCCATCTCCAGCACCCGGCGCAGCCCGTCCAGGCCCTGCGCGTCGGGCAGACCCAGGTCGAGCAGGACGCAGTCGACGCCCATCACCCGCTGGCGGGCCTCGCTGAGGCTGGTCGCGACCAGCAGGTCGATCATCGAGTTGGTCTCGGCGAGCAGCTCGCCGACCAGGAAGGCGTCGCCCTCGTCGTCCTCGACCAGCAGCACCCGCAGCCGCTCGCCGGGCGGCAGGCCGCCGGGCAGCCCCGCGCCGGCCCGGGGCACGACGGCGGCACCCGGAACGCCGGTCCCCCGGTGCGGCCGGGCCACCGCCGCGAGTCGCGGGAGGTCGCTGGTGATGACGTGCTCCTTCCGAGCGCCGTGGGCGATCCAGGCTAAGACAACCGGCCGCACCCCACCCGACCGCCGTCGGCAGAGGCGGTCGGGTGAGCCCGTCCACCCGGACAGCGACGCGGCCGACCCCCGATGTTACGCGGGAGCGCGACCAGTCCGGCAGCGCACCGACCGGGGAGTGCCGCCACGACGGGCGGGGGTGCAGGATGATCCCCACCCCCGTAGATCCACCCCCGAGGAGTCCCCGTGGGCGCACCCCCCACCCGCCCCGCCGACCGGGCGTTCGCCAAGCCCCGCCGCCGGCTGCCCGCCGCCGTCGCCGCGCTTGTCGCGCTGCTCGCCGTCGGGGCGGGCGTCCTGGTCACCCTGTCCACCCCGGCGCCGCGCCCGGCCAACGCGCCGGCCGGCGAGTTCAGCGCCGCGCGGGCGTACCGCAACGTCGAGGTGATCGCCGCCCGGCCGCACGTGGCCGGCAGCGCGGCCAACGACCAGGTCCGCGAGCACCTGGTCGGCACGCTGCGCGGGCTGGGCCTGGAGACCGAGGTGCAGGACGCGGTGGCGCCCGAGGCCGGGCAACTGTCCGGCGCGGCCGGCGGCGCGACGCTGGCCCGGGTCCGCAACGTGGTGGCCCGCCTCCCCGGCACCGACCCGACCGGCAAGGTCTTCCTGGTCGCGCACTACGACTCGGTGCAGACCGGGCCGGGCGGCAACGACGACGCGGCCGGCACCGCCACCATCCTGGAGGTGGCCCGCGCGCTGACCACCGGCCCGCGCCCCCGTAACGACGTGGTCTTCGTGCTCACCGACGCGGAGGAGGCGTGCCTCTGCGGCGCGGCCGGCTTCGCCGCCGACCATCCGCTCGCCGCCGACGGCGGGGTGGTGCTCAACCTGGAGGCGCGCGGCTCCACCGGCCCGGTGATCATGTTCGAGACGTCCCGGAACAACGCGAAGCTGGTGGACGTGTTCGGCCGGGCCGCGCCGCACCCGGTGGGCACGTCGTTCGCGGTGGAGATCTACCGGGCGCTGCCCAACGACACCGACTTCACCGCGTTCTCCGACCGCCGCTTCGCGGGCTTGAACTCCGCCTACATCGACGGCGGCGCGATCTACCACACCCCGCTGGACGTGCCGGCCCGGATGGACCGGGGCAGCCTCCAGATGCACGGCGACAACGCGCTCGGCCTGGCCCGCGAGTTCGGCCGCACCGACCTCGGCGACCTGCGTGCCGGCCACGACGACACCTACTTTCCGGTGCCGGGCGGGCTGGTCCGCTACCCCGGCGGGCTGACCCTGCCGCTGGCGGTGGCCGCGCTGCTCGCCATCGGCGCGCTCGGCTGGCTGCTGCGCCGCCGGGGCCGGGCCACCATCGGCACGCTCGCCGCCGGGGCCGGGCTGGCCCTGGTGCCGGTCGTCGTGGCACCGCTGGGCGCCTGGCTGCTCTGGGCCGCGATCACCACGATCCGACCGGGGTACGCCGAGCTGCTCGACCCGTACCGCCCGGTCTGGTACCGCCTCGCGGTGGTGGCGCTCGCCGCCACGGTGCTCCTCTGCTGGTACGCGCTGCTGCGCCGCCGCGTCGGCCCGGCCGCGCTGGCGTTCGGCGGGCTGCTCTGGCTGGCCCTGTTCGGCGTGCTGCTCGCCGTGCTCGTACCCGGTGGGGCGTACCTGACGACCCTGCCGGCGCTGGCCGGCGCGGTCGCCGGCCTCGCGGCGCTGGCCACCCGCCTGGACGGCCCGTGGCCGGTGGTCGCGGTGACGCTGGCCGGCGCGGTGGCCGTGGTGGTGCTGCTGCCCCCGGTGGTGCTGCTGTTCCCGGCGCTCGGCATGGGCATGGGCGCGGTGGCCGCGCTCGTCGCGGTGCTGCTCGGCCTGGCCCTGCTGCCGGTGGTGGACCTGCTGCACCCGCGCGCCGGCGGCCAGCGCGGCCTGCTGGCGCTGCGGGCCCGCCGCCTCGGCGCGCTGCCGGCCGGCGCGGCGTTCGTCGCGGCGGTGACGCTCGCCGGGGTCGGCCTGGCCGTCGACCGCTTCGACGCCGCGCACCCGGTGCCCACCCACCTGATGTACGCGCTGGACGCCGGCTCGAAGAAGGCGGCCTGGCTCAGTCACGAGGACATCCCGCAGCCCTGGACCGACCGCTACGTCGACCGGACCATCTCGGTGGCCGACGACTTCCCCGGCCTGGGCGACGGCGAGCTGCGGGCCGGCCCGGCCCCGGCGGCGTCGCTGCCCGCGCCGAAGCTGGAGACGCTCGCCGACACCCGCAACGGTGACCAGCGCGTGCTGCGGGTGCGGGTCACGCCACAGCGGACGGTACGGCTGCTCACGCTGCACGTGGACACGCGCACCGCCACCGTCCGGTCCGCCTCGGTGGCCGGGCGGGACGTGCCGGTGAAGGCGCGCGAGGGCCGGTGGGGCTTCGGGATCGTGTTCCACGCCCCGCCGCCGGAGGGCGTCGAGGTGACGTTGACGCTGACGACCTCGGCGGACACGGTCAACCTGCGCGCCATGGACGCCAGCGACGGGTTGTCCGCGCTGCCCGGCTTCCGGCAGCGGCCGGCGACCGTGGGCGTGGTCGGCTCGCACACCTCGGAGATGTTGGCGGTGGCCCAGACGTACGCGATCTAGATTTTTTTCCGGACGGATGTCGAGGGAGGCCGGCCGGCTTCTACTCCCGGGTGAAGGCTGATGCTGCGACCCGAGGAGAAACCCGATGAGCACGGTGACCACCGGCGCGACCATGTCCCTGGACGGCTACATCGCCGACGCCTCGCACGGCGGCTTCGACCACCTCTTCCGGTGGTACAACAACGGCGACGTGGCGGTGCCGACCGCCAACCCCGAAATGACGTTCCGGACGTCGGCGGCCAGCGCCGCGCACATCCGGGCGCTGACCGAGCGCACCGGCGCGCTGGTCGTCGGCCGCACGCTGTTCGACATCACCAACGGCTGGGGCGGCCGGCACCCGCTGGACATGCCGGTGGTCGTGGTGACCCACCGGGTGCCGGCGGGCTGGGCGCCCGAGAGCGAGTCGTTCGTGTTCGTCACCGACGGCATCGAGCGGGCGGTCGAGCGGGCCCGCGCCCTGGCGGGCGGCAAGGAGGTCGGCGTGAACGCCGGGACGATCGCGCGGCAGGTGCTGGAGGCGGGACTGCTCGACGAGGTGCACGTGGACCTGGTGCCGGTGCTGCTCGGCGACGGGATCCCGTTCTTCTCCGGGCTGGGCATCGCGCCGGTCGAGTTCGACGGGCCGTTCCGGGTGGTCGAGGGCGTCGACGTCACCCACCTGGCCTACCGGGTACGCCGACCGGCCTGATCCTTCGTCGCCCCGGCCTCCCGATCACCACGGAGGGCTGGGGCGAGGTCAGATCGAGCGGCGCGCGATGCCCGGTCGCTTGGGTGGCCGGAGGTGTTGCTCCTTGTGCTGCCGGACCATCTCGTCCCACACGTCCTGAGGAAGGCCATGTAGATCGACAGGGACACCCGCGCACGGGCGAACTCGGCCAGTAGCTCGCGGCGACGTGCGGGACACGGCCAGGGCAGGGCACACCCGGCACATGTCCAGAGGGGCAGAACAGGTCCGTGGTCCGTCACCGCCTCATCGCATCACAAGGAGTTGCCTTCGTACAACCCCCTTGGCAGTTGTCTTACCCTATTTAATTTACTGCAATACCCTGAGGTCATACCGTCGGATCGTGGAGCTGCTCGGGTTGGATGAGATCCGCGATCTGCTGGGCGGGATCAGCAAGCAGCGGGCCACGATCATCGTCGGCCGGAAGGGATTCCCCGACCCGCTCGTCACCTTGAAGATGGGCCGCGTCTGGGACGGCAAGGCCGTTCGATCGTGGATCGCCAAGAACCGTCCCGGCCCGACCGACGAGGACTGATCGTCCCCTCGCATTGAGTTGCCCGGGCAGCGGGGAGAAGTTGACGGGTGTGGAACACACCGGAACCGGACTGCTGGCTTCACCCGGACGCCGAGGTCCGTCCGTCCGGGATCTCGGGTGAAGGCCTGTTCGCCCGTGCTCCCCTCCCCGCCGGGACGCCGGTGTCTCGGCTCGGCGGTCGACTCGTCACCGACGCGGAGTTGCGCGACCTGCTCGCCCGACCGGACCGGCCCTACATCGACACCATCACGGTGGACGATCTGCACCTCGTCCTGCCGCCCGGACGTCCCAACGGCAAGGGCAACCACGGCTGCGACCCGAACCTGTGGTGGGACGCGCCCTTCACCCTGGTCACCCGCCGGGACGTCGCGGCCGGCGAGGAACTGACGAACGACTACGGCACCAGCACCGGCACCGCCGATTTCGTCATGGCGTGCGGATGCGGCTCGGCGCGCTGCCGTCGGATCGTGACCGGCGACGACTGGCGGCTGACAGACCTCCAACACCGGTACGGGAACCACTGGGTTCCCGCTCTCCTGACTCGGATTCAAAGGTCGCAGCCCATCAACTCATCCGGGCTGACACGAGCGGATCAGGAGTAGACGTCTATCCGGTGTCCGAAGATGTTCCGCGGCTGCTTGTGCAACCACACCAGCACGTCGCGGTCGATCTGGACCTTCATGCCGCCTCACCGTTGGCCCGGTCGGCCAGGAGGGCCTCCACCTCCTTCGGGTCGACCCCGAGCGACTCCAGGGCAGCAGAAAGCGGCACGAACTGACCGTCCGCGCGGGACCGAGCGATCACCTCCGAGTCCCGACGGTCCCGAAACGCCTCGATCTCTTCCCACTCGTCGATGCCTACCAGCACGGCGACGGGTCGTTCGTACTTGGTGATGATGACGGGCTCGCCGGTGCGTTCGACCGCTTCCAGCACGCGACCAACGCCGTCGCGAAACTCTCGTAGCGTCATCGTCGTCATGTACCGCACTGTACCACGCGGTACCGTTCAGCAGATCAATAACCTCCTGGCCTGGCGCGCACCATGCTCGCTACGCTGCCCCGCATGCGGCTGGCGAAGATCACCCCCGACAACTACGAGGCGGCTCTCGCACTGTCGGTACGCCCCGACCAGGAGGATCTGGTGGCGCCGGTGGTCAAGTCGCTGGCCGAGGCGTACGTCTTCCCCGAGCACGCCTGGCCGCGACTGGTCTACGACGGTGACCGGCTGGTCGGCTTCCTGATGGCGTTCTTCGACATCCCGTGGGGCGACAACCCGGACGACCTGCGGGCCGGTCTCTGGCGGCTCAACATCGCGGCCGACGCGCAGGGCCACGGGTACGGCCGGTTCGCGGTAGAGGCGGTGTGCGAGGAGATCCGGGCCCGGGGCGGCGACCGGGCGTACGTCACCTGGGAGCCACGCCCCGGCGGGCCGGAGCCGTTCTATCTCAAGCTGGGCTTCCGGCCGACAGGTGAGCAGAGCGGCGGCCAGACGGTCGCCGTCCGGGACCTCTAGGCACCTCCCGGTGTCGGCCCTCGCTGGCATGATCCACACCCGTGGGCATTCTCTGTGACTACTTCTCGGCTCCCACCGACGAGACAGCCGCCGCAGTCGCCGACGTCCTTGGTGGTCCGCGCGCCGCGTCCGAGCCCGGGTTCGACGTCGTCGAACTGAAAGGGCTCGAACCGACCGTGCAGCTCGGCACGCTGGAGGCGCTCCTGACCGGCGTCGACTACGACGTCGTGACGCGGAACCCGAGGCAGGGCAAGGCTGTCGCGATCCACAATGACGGCGAGGTGCTGGTCATCTCGCTGACCGACGAGCTGCGCGCCGCGCTGGCTGCCGCCTCGGAGAGCCGGCTCCGCGAGGTGGCTGCGCCCTGGTCCGAGACCGAGGAGTTCTGGGGGCAGGCGGAGCCGTCGATCCTCGCCGAGGCCCTGATCGAGCTGGCGGGCCTGGCCCGTCGAGCGGCGACCCGCGGCGAGCGGCTGTACTGCTGGGTCTGCGTGTAGCTCCACCACCGCTGAAGATCTTGGTATGGAATGGCCCCTATGGGGGCCGTTTCGTTCCAAGATCTCGAAGGAAGTCACCACCTCGGCGAAGTGGAGTGGATCAAGCGCGAGCGGGCAGATGAGCGGGCGCTACTTCCAGCGGAAGTGGACGAAGAGGCGGCCGAAGTTCTTCGAGTCCTTCTCGACGCGGTGGTAGAGCTGCTTCACGTCCTTCTGGTCGAGGAAGCGCAGCACCTTCTTCTTCAGCGCGCCGGAGCCCTTACCCGGGATGATCTCCACGAGCGTGGCCTTCTTCGCCACCGCCTCGTCCATGATCCCGCGCAGCGCGCGGTCGATGTCGTGGCCCTTGTTGTAGATGTCGTGGAGATCGAGCTTCAGCTTCACGAGTCCATCCTAGGTACGCCGAAGGGCAGCCCAGCCGGGCTGCCCTTCGGGAGAACTAACGACCGACCCGGCTCTCCACCCGCTTGAGGGCGGTGGTGTAGTCGGCGTTCGTCGAGTACATCGCCGCCGCGATGCGCAGGTGCCGCAGCGCGTCGGCCGGCCGGTTCATCCGCTCCAGCGTCCGGCCCAGCACGTGGTGCGCGTAGTGGTCGCTGGGGTCCCGGTCGACCAGCTCGCGCAGGTGCTCCTCGGCGCGGTTGAGCTGCGCCGACTGGAAGTACGCCCGGGCCAGCAACTGCCGTACCGAGGAGTTGTCGGGCTCCGCCTCGATGATCGGCTCCAGCAGCCGGGCCGCTCCGGTCGGGTCCCCCGAGTCGAAGAACATGGTCGCCCGCCGGTACTCCGCCAGAAGGTCCACTCGACCCACCTCCTCGTGTCGCGTCAGCCCTTTGTCCGACGCTGGCACAACACCGGCGGAAGCGCGAGTGTTCCACGGGGTAAGGATCAGGGCGTGGGGTCGTACCTGTCGCCCACCAGGTCCCAGGCCCGGACACCACCCACGATTCCGGCTGTGTTCGGGACGACCACGACGTCGTCCCCCATCCGGGCCACCTGCTCCGGCCGGATCAGCCGCGAGTTGCCGCCGCCCAGGTAGAGCCGGTCCCAGTGGAACACCGGCCGCAGGCCGTCCACCACCTGCCGGATCCGCCGGGACCAGAACGCGTCACCGAGGCGCCGCCGTTCCGGCTCCCCGACGTACGTGTCGTAGGTGGTGTTCCACCGCACCGGCGCGTGCGACAGCTCCAGGTGCGGCGCGATGGTCCCGCCGTCGAAGAGCGCGCTGCCCAGCCCGGTGCCGAGCGTCAGCACCAGCTCGCAGCCGGTCCCGGCGACCACGCCGGCGCCGTGCACCTCGGCGTCGTTGAGCACCAGCGCGGGCATCCCGAACGCCTCGGCCAGCGCGCCGCGCGCGTCGTACCCGGACCATTCCGCGACCAGGTCCGGGTCGACGCGGCTGCGCGGCCCGGCGCGGGTCACGTAGTGCGGGGTGGCCACCACGACGCCGTGCCGGATCATGCCGGGCATGCCGACGGTGAGCCGGTCCGCCGCGGGCAGCCGGGCGCCGAGATCCAACAGCGTCCGCACGAACAAGGTCGGGGGCAGCGGGTACGGCGTGGGCACACGCAGCGGGCGGGCCCGCATGGTGCCGGCGGCGTCCAGCACGGAGGCCTTGATCCCGCCGCCCCCGCAGTCGATCGCCAGTGTGGTCGCCACGGCTGTGAGTCTCCCTCAGCGGTGTACCTGCCCGAGCGCGGGTCACGGTAATCCGGATGCGCCCGCCGGTAGGCTCGGTGACCTGATGAGCGCCACGTTGATCGCCAAGGATCTCACCGCCGGCCACGGTGACCGTCTCCTCTTCGAAGACCTGAGCCTGGTCGTCGCGCCCGGCGACGTGATCGGCCTGGTCGGGGTGAACGGCGCCGGCAAGTCCACGCTGCTGCGCACGCTCGCCGGGCTCCAGCCCCGCGAGCAGGGTTCGGTGGCGTTGAGCCCGCCCGGTGCCACGGTCGGCTACCTGCCGCAGGAGCCGGAACGTCGGCCGGGTGAGACGGTCCGGGACTTCCTGGCCCGGCGTACCGGCGTGACCGCCGCGCAGGCCGCGCTGGACGCCGCCACCGAGGCGCTGACCGCCGGCGCGGCCGGCGCCGACGACGCGTACGCGAATGCCCTGGAAGGCTGGCTCGACCTCGGCGGCGCGGATCTGGACGAACGGGCCGAGCAGGTCGCGGCCGAGCTGGGCCTGGACGTCGGCCTGGACCATCCGACGACGGGGCTCTCCGGCGGGCAGGCGGCCCGCGCCGGGCTGGCGTCGCTGCTGCTCAGCCGCTACGACATCTTCCTGCTCGACGAGCCGACCAACGACCTCGACCTCGCCGGGCTGGACCGGCTGGAACGCTTCGTCACCGGGCTGCGCGCCGGCACGGTGCTGGTCAGCCACGACCGCGAGTTCCTCACCCGCACGGTCAACCGGATCGTCGAGCTGGACCTACACCAACGGCAGGTCAACCACTACGGCGGCGGCTACGCGGCCTTCCTGGAGGAGCGCGCCGTGGCGCGCCGGCACGCCCGCGAGGAGTTCGAGGAGTACGCCGACACGAAGGCCGACCTGGAGGCGCGCGCCCGGACCCAGCGCGCCTGGATGGAGAAGGGCGTGAAGAACGCCCGGCGCAAAGCCACCGACAACGACAAGATCGGCCGCAAGTTCCGGACCGAGTCGACCGAGAAGCAGGCCGCGAAGGCCAAGCAGACCGCCCGCCTGATCGAGCGGCTGGAGGTGGTCGACGAGCCGCGCAAGGAGTGGGAGCTGCGGATGGAGATCGCCGCCGCGCCCCGCGCCGGCGCCGTCGTGGCCTCGCTCCGAGGAGCCGTGGTACGCCGGGGCGGCTTAACGCTCGGCCCGGTGGACCTCCAGATCGACTGGGCGGACCGGGTGGCGATCACCGGGGCGAACGGCTCCGGCAAGAGCACGCTGCTGGCCGCGCTGCTGGGGCGGCTGCCGCTGGACGAGGGGCACGCCGCGCTGGGGCCGGGCGTGGTGGTGGGCGAGGTGGACCAGGCACGCGGGCTGTTCCTCGGCGACCAGCCACTGCTCGACGCGTTCGCCGCCGCCGTACCCGATCTCAACCCGGCGGACGTCCGCACGCTGCTGGCCAAGTTCGGCCTGCGCGCCGACCACGTGCTGCGGCCGGCGGCGACGCTGTCCCCCGGCGAGCGGACCCGGGCCGCGTTGGCGCTGCTCCAGGGTCGCGGCGTCAACCTGCTGGTGCTCGACGAGCCGACCAACCACCTCGACCTGGCCGCGATCGAGCAACTGGAGTCGGCGCTCGCCACCTATCCCGGCACGCTGCTGCTGGTGACCCACGACCGGCGGATGCTGGACGCGGTGAGCGTGAACCGGCGGCTGCGGGTGAACGAGGGACGGATCGCCGAGGACTGATCCGTGCCGACCGGCCGGCCCGGGGCCACAATGACCTCATGCTCAAGTGGGAGTACGCGCTGCTGGTCCGCCGCCGCCAGGCGGCCGCCACCGACGCCGGGTGGGAGATCGTCTTCATCTGGTACGGCCCGGACGGCTCCATGATCGACGTGACGCCGTACGGCGACACCGCGCTGGCCCACCTGAACCGGGCGGGTGACCAGGGCTGGGAGCTGGTCTCGATGAGCGAGGACCCGTCCCTGCCCGGCAACGCCGAGCTGCACCGCTACCACCTCAAACGCCCGAAGCCGGCCTCCCCCCAGCCCCGCCAACGCATGCGCCCGACCCGCCCCACCCGCCGAACCCTCCCCACCTGACCCACCCTCTCCTCCCTTCGCGCCCTCCCCCACCCCCTCCCCCACCCCCGGCCCCTCCCCCGGCCCCTCAGGGTTGATCATGAAGTTGGCGGCAGCCGCTGCCCGTTTTGCCCCCGCCAACCTCATGGTCAACGGGCCGCCCGGCCGCGCGACCCCCACCCGTATGGCTCCCGAGCAGCCCGGTCAATCCGGCCGACCCAGGTCCGGCCCGATCAGCCCTGGCCCGCTCAGCCCTGGCCCGCCCCGGCCCGGCCCGCCCCGGCCCGCCCCGGCCCGCGGGAGTTGACCAAGGAGTTCGCGTCAGTGGACAGCGCATCCGACGACACAAACTCCTTGATCACTCCGGCGGACCCCGGCTAGGCATCGGGCGGACCCGGGGACCTCCCGCTGGGCTCGGCCGGGCACGGCTGGGCACGGCTGGGCACGGGCTGGGCACGGCTGGGCACGGCTGGGTGCCGAACCGGGCCGGCTGGTTCGGTTGGCCCGGCTCGACACCGGCTGGGCCCCAGGCCGGGGCGGGCGAGGGTAGGGACGGAGGGCTTGTTGACCAAGGAGATTGCGTCTGGAGCGGCGGGCGCGGGAGACGCGAACTCCTTGATCACGGGAGCGGGGGGTGATGAGCGAGGACGGGGGAGGGCGGGACGGGGCGGGGGTGGGGGCGGGGCGTCCGGCCGCAGGTGGGCGTGTATCTGGGCGGAATGGGGGTAACGCGCCGCCGGAGGTGGCGCATGGTGGCGATGGGGCAGGCCGCGCTCTCGGGTGAGCGGCTCCGGCAGGCCGACGGCTTCCTCGCCGAGGCGTGGGCCGACCTGGCCGAGCACGACGAGCGGTTGCGCGGGACGACGGTCGAGGTGCGGTTCGACCGGGGCGTGGCGCATCTGACCGGCGAGGTCGACGATCCGGCGCAGCTACGGCTGGTGCGCGAACTGATCGGCAGGTTGTCCGGGGTGCTCGGGGTGTGGTGCCGGGTCGCTGTCGCCGGCCGTCCGCCGGTGGTCGTCGACCTGGGCTGCGGGGCGACCAAGCAGTGGCCGGGCAACCTGGGGCTGGACATCTATCCGGCGCCGGGGGTGGACGCGGTCGCCAACCTCTCCGGCTCGCTGCCGCTACGCGACGACTCGGTGGACGTGTTCTTCGCGGTGCACATCGTCGAGCACCTGATCGACTTCCTGCCGCTCTTCGACGAGTGTCACCGGGTGCTCCGGCCCGGCGGCGTGCTGCACGTGATGAGCCCCTGGTGGCGGCACGTCAACGCGGTGGCCGACCCGACTCACGTCCGCCTGCTCGACGTCCAGACGTTCAAAGGTATCTGCGGTCAGCGCCCGCCCGGCGCCCCGCGCTGGTATCCGCTGCACGTCGGCTGCGACGGCGCTTCGGTCTTCGCCGACCTGACCCCGCTCCCCCCGAACGCCCCCGCCCCACCCCTCTCCCACCTGGCCCGCTTCTTCGACTGACTGTGAGCATGGCGGGGTCGGTTCAGCGGTGGTGAGCTGATAGCTGGCAGCAGTGGGTGTGACTCTTCGTCTG